>NZ_JAGMUL010000140.1 GCF_019049285.1 Streptomyces sp. AC550_RSS872 | reverse complement strand
CCACTCCCACTCCCACTCCCACTCCCACTCCCCCGGCCCCTACCCCTACCCCGACGCCGACGCCGACGCCGCCCAAGTCATCGCCGTCTTCGTCGTCGCCGCCTTCGCCGTCCGCATCGACTCCGCCGCCCTCGTCTCCCGGGAGCTCCCGGCCCGGAAGCTCCACGCCGTCCGGCCCGGGCCCTACGAGCGGCCCCCCGTCCACGGGAACGTCCTCCGCACCCCCTCCGACGGCCAAGCCCACCACGCCCAGCTCACCGCCCTCGCCGCCACCCCCGACCAGCGCCCCGGTCACCACCGGCGCACCCCCGTCCGAGACCGGCGCGCCCGCCACCACCGACCCGGCGACCGGCGCTCCCTCCGCCGTCGAACCCCCCGCGAGCACGACCGCCTAGCAACCACGCAGCGCAGCCGTAGAACCCGGGAGTCACCGGATGCCTTCAGGATCATCGACGTCGGGAGCGGGCCGGGTCGTCGCCGGCCGTTATCTGCTGCTCAACCGGCTCGGCAGCGGCGGCATGGGCCATGTCTGGCTCGCCCACGACCGGAGACTCGCCTGCGAGGTCGCGCTGAAGGAGATCGTGTTCCGGGACCCGGCCGAGGCCGACGAGCGCGATGCCAGGGTGGCCCGCGCCCGGGCGGAGGCCCGGCACGCGGCGGGGCTGCGCGGGCATCCGCACGTGGTGACCGTGCATGACGTGCTGGAGCACGACGGGCTGCCGTGGATCGTCATGGAGTACGTGGCCGGCGCCGTCAACCTGCGTGATCTCATCGACCGGCACGGCCCGCCGGCGCCCGCGGAGTGCGCCCGCATCGGGCTCGCCGTGCTCGACGCGCTGACCGCCGGACACGAGCGGGGCGTCATGCACCGGGACGTGAAACCGGCGAACATCCTCCTCGCGCCGGACCGCTCCGGGGCGCCGTACGGGCGTGTGCTGCTCGCCGACTACGGCATCTCGGTGCAGCCGGACGCCGGGGAGACGCGGTACACGCTGGCGTCGGTGCTCGTGGGTACGGCGGGCTATCTGGCGCCGGAACGGGTCACGGGCGGGGCGCCCACGCCGGCCACGGATCTGTTCTCGCTGGGCTGCACGCTGTACCACGCGGTCGAGGGGCGGGGACCCTTCGACCGCGAGTCGCATCTCGCCCAGGTGACCGCGGTGGTCATGGAGGAGCCCCGGCCGGCCGCGCGGGCCGGGGCGCTGGGGCCCGTCGTACGAGCCCTGCTGGAGAAGGATCCGGCACGGCGGATGTCCGCGGCGGAGGCGGAGGCGGCGCTGTCGCGGATCGTCACGCCGGAGGTCGACGCGTACGCGCGCACCCAGACGGACCTCGGCTCGCAGCCGCACTGGGGCGGGGCGCCGCCTGCGCCCGTGCCGGGGCATCCCGAGGGGCGGCGCAGTCCGGGCTCGGGGTTCGGGCAGCCCAGGGGGTCGGTGGGCTTCGGTCCCCCGCCAGGGACGCCCAGGACGCCCGAGTCATCCGAGTTACCCGAATTTCCTGAATCACCCGACTCATCTGGTGGTCCGTGGGCCTTCGGCGGCGGGCCCGGTCCCGGAGGGCCGCGCCGAACCCGTCCCCGCATCCTCCACGCGGTGCTCGCCGGTCTCCTCGGGCTGGCACTGGCGGGGGCGGGCGCCTGGTACGCCGTGTACCGGGAGTCGGCCCCCGGCGGGACGGAGCGGCCGTACGGCGACGCCGTCGGGCTCGGGGATCCGCTCAAGGGCGGTGACTGCGTGGTGGCCGACTGGCCGGGCGCGAGCGCCTTCCAGGGCACGCCCCGGTTGCGGGTGGATCCCAGCTGCCGGGAGCAGGCCCCCGACGGGCAGGTGATGGCGCTCGTCGCCGCCGCGTCCGCCGCCGAGGCGCGCCGGGAGGGGCCGACGGCATGCGAGGCACGGACGGAGGCGCTCCGCGAGCGGCTCGCGGATGTGCGCAGCTTCGCCGTCGTACCGTCCGAGGCGGGGTTCGAGGCGGCCGGACGGCGCACCGCCTGTCTGGTGCTGGGCGCGCACGGGCCGGTGTTCGGGCCGCTGGGTGAGCACCGGAAGGCGGGGGCGGCGTTCGCCGACACGGCGACCATGCAGCGGCGGGACTGTCTGGACGTGCGCTCGCGCCGGGGCGCCCGCCTGGTGGCCTGCGCGGATCCGCACGACGAGCAGGTGCTCGGGTTCACCCGACTGGGCACCGACGTCACGCTGACCGAGGCGCGTACCGAGTCGGACACGGCGTGTGCCCGGGAGGTGCCGCCGCGCGACTACGGGTTCGACCCTTCCGTGTACACCGCGGGCTCGTGGACGAGCGAGGGGTCCTGGAAGAACGGGACTCATTTCGTCGTGTGCACCGTCAGGAAGCAGAACGGGGGCACCATGGAGGGGGACGAACCATGAGGAGGGTGTCGCGATGCCCGGTTCTAGCGGTTCTGGCGGTTCTACGGACAGTTCTACCAAGGCGATGGGGGTGGTCACCGTCGGCGGTCTCGTCGTGGTGACGGCCTACACGGTGGCGCTCGGGAGCAATGGCTGGCTGTGGTTCGGGTGGGTGGTGCTGGGGCTGATCACACTGGGGCTGGTCGTCAGCCGGAGCACCTGAGCCTCACTCCCGGGGGAGCCGCCCCGCGGAGTGCACGCCCGGCTGGTACTTCGGCAGCCGGGCGGTGATCTTCATGCCCGCTCCCGGGGCGGTCTCGATGACGAGGCCGTAGGCGTCGCCGTACACCTGTCGGAGACGGTCGTCGACGTTGGACAGCCCGATGCCGCCCGACGGGCTGACCTCGCCGGCGAGGATGCGGCGCAGCAGGGCCGGGTCCATGCCGGCGCCGTCGTCCTCGATGACGACGAGGGCCTCGGCGCCGGCGTCCTGGGCGGTGATGCTGATGTGGCTCTTGCCGGCCGGCGCCTTCTTGCCCTCCAGGCCGTGTTTGACGGCGTTCTCGACGAGCGGCTGGAGGCACAGGAAGGGCAGGGCGACCGGCAGTACCTCCGGAGCGATCTGGAGGGTGACGGACAGGCGGTCGCCGAAGCGTGCCCGCACGAGCGCCAAGTAGTGGTCGATGGCGTGGAGTTCCTCGGCGAGGGTGGTGAAGTCGCCGTGCCTGCGGAAGGAGTAGCGGGTGAAGTCGGCGAACTCCAGGAGCAGTTCGCGGGCGCGCTCGGGGTCGGTGCGGACGAAGCTCGCGATCACCGCGAGGGAGTTGAAAATGAAATGGGGGGAGATCTGGGCGCGCAGTGCCTTGATCTCGGCCTCGATCAGACGGGTGCGGGACTGGTCGAGGTCGGCCAGTTCCAGCTGGACGGAGACCCAGCGGGCCACCTCGCCGGCCGCCCGCACGAGGACCGCACTCTCGCGGGGCGCGCAGGCGACGAGGGCGCCGTGGACGCGGTCGTCGACGGTGAGCGGGGCGACCACGGCCCAGCGCACCGGGCAGTCGGGGGCGCCGCAGGTGAGCGGGAAGGCCTCGCCGCGGCCCGACTCCAGGGGGCCGGCGAGGAGTTCCATGATCTCCGTACGGTGATGTCCGCCGACGCCGTCCCAGACCAGGACGTCCTTCTGGTCGGTGAGGCACAGCGCGTCCGTGCCGAGCAGGGAGCGGAGTCTGCGGGCCGACTTGCGGGCGGTCTCCTCGGTGAGTCCGGCCCTGAGCGGGGGTGCGGCGAGCGAAGCCGTGTGCAGGGTCTCGAAGGTGGCGTGCTCGACGGGGGTGCCGAGGCCGCCGAGGTTCTGCGGGCGGGCGGTGCGCCGGCCCAGCCAGAAGCCGGCGGCGAGCAGCGGGAGGATCGCCACGCACAGACCCGCGATGAATCCGCTCATGTCGTCACCGCCTCGCGCCGTCCGGCGATGAGGTCGCTCATGCCTTCACCTCCGCCCGCAGCTCCTCCGGCAGATGGAACCGTGCCAGGATCGCCGCCGTCCCCGCCGGGACCCGCCCCGGGGTGGCCAGCGACACCAGGATCATGGTGAGGAAGCCCAGTGGCACCGACCAGAGCGCGGGCCAGGCCAGCAGCGCGTGCAGGGCTCCGGAGCCCGGGAAACCCGCCATGGTCGCCGCCACGGCGAGCAGCGCCGAGCCGCCGCCGACCAGCATTCCGGCGGCCGCGCCGGGCGGGGTCAGCCGCCGCCACCAGATGCCGAGCACGAGCAGCGGGCAGAAGGACGACGCCGACACGGCGAAGGCGAGGCCCACCGCGTCGGCGACGGGGAGTCCGCCGACCAGGGCGCTCGCGGCGAGCGGGACGGCCATGGCGAGGACCGTGCCGAGCCGGAAGTGCCGTACGCCCCGGGACGGCAGGACGTCCTGGGTGAGCACGCCCGCGACGGCCATGGTCAGGCCCGAGGCCGTCGACAGGAACGCGGCGAAGGCGCCGCCCGCGACCAGCGCGCCGAGGAGGTCGCCGCCGAGGCCGCCGATCATCCGCTCGGGCAGCAGCAGGACGGCGGCGTCCGCGTCGCCGGAGAGGGTGAGTTCGGGGGCGTAGAGGCGGCCCAGGGCGCCGTAGACCGGGGGCAGGAGGTAGAAGGCGCCGATCAGGCCGAGGACGGCGACGGTGGTGCGGCGGGCGGCGACGCCGTGCGGGCTGGTGTAGAAGCGGACGACGACGTGCGGCAGGCCCATGGTGCCGAGGAAGGTGGCGAGGATCAGTCCGTACGTGGCGTACAGCGGGCGTTCACCGCGGTTCTCGGCCTGCGAGGGCGAGAGGCTGCCGCCGCTGCCGCGGTCGGGTTCGGGGACGGAGGCGCCCTGGTCGAAGGTGAGGCGGGTGCCGGCCTCGACGTGGTGGGTGCCGGCGGGGAGCCGGATCTTGTCGTCCTCGTGTGTGCGGCCGTCGACGGTGCCGGTGACGGTGACGGTCAGGGGACGGTCGAGTTCGAGGTCGAGGGTGTCGTCGACGCGGACGGCGCTCTGTTCACGGAACGTCGCCGGTTCGTCGAAGGCGTGGCGGGGGGCGCCGTCGCCCTGCCAGGCGAGGATCAGGAAGAGGGCGGGGACGAGCAGGGCGGTGAGTTTGAGCCAGTACTGGAAGGCCTGGACGAAGGTGATGCTGCGCATGCCGCCGGCGGCGACGATGGCGACCACGACGACGGCGACGATCACCCCGCCGAGCCAGTCGGGTGCGTTCGTCAGCACGGTCAACGTCAGCCCGGCGCCCTGGAGTTGGGGCAGCAGATACAGCCAGCCGGTGCCGACGACGAAGGCGCCCGCGAGCCGTCGTACGGCCTGGGAGGAGAGGCGGGCCTCGGCGAAGTCGGGGAGCGTGTAGGCGCCGGAGCGGCGCAGCGGGGCCGCGACGAACAGCAGCAGGACCAGATAGCCGGCGGTATAGCCGACGGGGTACCAGAGCATGTCCGGACCCTGGACGAGGACCAGGCCGGCGATACCGAGGAAGGAGGCGGCGGAAAGGTACTCGCCGCTGATCGCGGCGGCGTTGAGGCGGGGGCCGACGGTGCGGGAGGCGACGTAGAAGTCGGAGGTGGTGCGGGAGATGCGCAGGCCGAAGGCGCCGACGAGGACGGTCGCGAGGACGACGAGGGCGACGGCGGGGACGGCGTAGCTGGAGTTCACGACCGCATCGGTTCTTTCGGGCTCAGTCGGTCTCTTGGGCTCAGCGGTCTTCGACGAGCCGTACGAAGTCCCGTTCGTTGCGCTCGGCGCGGCGCACGAACCAGCGGGCCAGCAGGACCAGCGGGGCGTAGAGGCCGAAGCCGAGGATCGCCCAGACCAGGTGCTGGGCGTCCGGCATCGCCGCGAAGAGCAGGGGGAGCGGGCCGACGAGGAGGCCGAGCACGGCGAACACGGCGAGGGCGGTGCGCAGTTGGGTGCGCATGAGGGAGCGGACGTAGGTGTGGCCGAGGGTGGTCTGTTCGTCGATCTCGGTGCGCGGGCGGTAGTAGCCGGAGACGCGGCGGGCCTGCCGGGGCGGGCCGGTGACGACGACGCGGCGGTCGGCGGGGTTCTGGGGCATCGTCATGACCTCCGCATGAGCAGGTCCCGCAGTTCGCGGGCGTGGCGCCGGCTGACCTGGAGTTCCTCGGGGCCGACCATGACGCTGACCGAGCCCGCGTCCAGGCGGAGCTCGCCGATGTGGCGCAGGGCGACGAGATGGCGGCGGTGGATGCGGACGAATCCGCGCGAGCGCCAGCGCTCCTCCAGGGTGGACAGGGGGATGCGGACGAGGTGGCTGCCCTTGTCGGTGTGCAGCCGGGCGTAGTCGCCCTGGGCCTCGACATGGGTGATGTCGTCCACGGCGACGAAGCGGGTCACGCCGCCGAGCTCCACGGGTATGTGGTCGGGGTCGGGCTCGCTCACGGGTATGCGGGGCGTGGTGTCACGTTGGGCGGCATCCCGCCGGGAGGCGGCGCGCAGTTCGACGGCGCGGCGGACCGCCTCGGCGAGCCGTTCCTTGCGGACGGGTTTGAGGACGTAGTCGACGGCCTTGAGGTCGAAGGCCTGGACGGCGAAGTCCTCGTGGGCGGTGACGAACACGACCAGCGGCGGTGTCGCGAAGCCGGTGAGCAGCCGGGCCAGGTCCAGTCCGTCGAGGCCGGGCATGTTGATGTCGAGGAAGACGACGTCGATCGCCTCGGGCCCGCCGGGCCCCGACTCCAGGGCGCGGTTGATGCGGCGCAGTGCCTCGGTCGCGTCGCCGGCCCCCTCCGCGCTGCCGACGCGGGGGTCGGCGTTCAGGAGGTAGAGCAGTTCCTCCAGCGAGGGGCGTTCGTCGTCGACAGCCAGGGCGCGCAGCATGAACCCGGAGTGTAGGAGCAATTCGCACGCTTGGACATGTGCTCCCGGTCCGCGTTCGCGCTGGGTGTCGGGCCGCTTACAGTGCCCTCATGAACAGCGGCGCGGCGTCCTTCGACGAACTCGACCGGAAGATCATCACCGCCCTGATGGCGAACGCCAGGACGAGCTTCGCCGAGATCGGCACGAGCGTGGGGCTGTCCGCGACGGCGGTGAAGCGGCGTGTGGACCGGCTGCGCGACACGGGCGTGATCACCGGGTTCACGGCCACGGTCAAGCCGTCGGCGCTGGGCTGGCGTACGGAGGCGTACGTCGAGGTGTACTGCGAGGGGGCGGCACCGCCCAGGCGGCTCGCGGAGGTGGTCCGCAACCATCCGGAGATCACCGCGGCGATGACGGTGACGGGGGGCGCGGACGCGCTGCTGCATGTGCGGGCGCGGGACGTGGAGCACTTCGAGGAGGTGCTGGAGCGCATCCGGGTCGAGCCGTTCATCCGCAAGACGATCAGCGTGATGGTGCTGTCCCATCTCATCCCGGAGAGTCCGGAGGCGGGCGCCAGCCAGCCCGTCCCGAGCGCGGTCCGGAGCGACGCAGCAGACGTGCGCTGAACCGGCCTAAGACGCAGCATTCCTGCGTGGACACGCAATTCTTGTTTCTTGTCGCTCGTCGGCCCGCTTTCTTACCTTGGTGTCAATCCTCATCGACACCGTAGGAAGCGGAGGAACCCCTCTGTGTCCGAAACACGTGTGCCGCGCCGGCGGCGCTTCCTCGTCTGTGAACCCAGACATTTCGCCGTGCAGTACGCGATCAACCCCTGGATGCAGCCCGACGTCCGGGTGGACGTCGATCTGGCCCAGGAGCAGTGGCAGGCGCTGATCCGCGCCTACCGTTCCCACGGCCACTCGGTCGACACGCTGGAGCCGGTCGCCGGTCTCCCCGACATGGTGTTCGCGGCGAACTCGGCGGTCGTCGTCGGCGGCCGTGTCTTCGGTTCCCTGTTCCATGCACCCGAGCGGCGCCCGGAGTCCACGCACTACGAGACGTGGTTCAAGACGGCGGGCTTCGACGTGTACCGGCCCGAGTCCGTGTGCGAGGGCGAGGGCGATCTGGTGTGGACGGGCCGGTACCTGCTCGCCGGCACCGGTTTCCGCACCACCCGCGAGGCGCACCGCGAGGTGCAGGAGTTCTTCGGCCACCCGGTGATCAGCCTGACGCTGGTGGATCCGTACTTCTACCACCTGGACACGGCGCTGTTCGTGCTCGACGACGACAACATCGTCTATTACCCGGAGGCGTTCTCGCCGGGCAGCCGTGAGGTGCTCGCGCGGCTGTACCCGGACGCGGTGCTCGCCACCCGCGACGACGCGACCGCCTTCGGCCTGAACTCCGTGTCCGACGGCCGCCACGTCTTCATCGCGCCGCAGGCCGAGGCCCTCGCGGCCCGGCTGGACGAGCGCGGCTATGTCCCCGTCCCCGTCGACCTGTCGGAGTTCCGCAAGGCCGGCGGTGGCATCAAGTGCTGCACCCAGGAGATCCGCTCATGACCGCGCCCGCGCAGACCCGTTCGTCCGCCGATCTGATCCGCGCCGAGGAGCCGGTCCTGGCGCACAACTACCATCCGCTGCCGGTGGTCGTCGCCCGCGCCGAAGGCACCTGGGTGGAGGACGTCGAGGGCCGCCGCTACCTCGACATGCTGGCCGGCTATTCGGCGCTGAACTTCGGCCACCGTCATCCGGCCCTGATCGAGGCGGCGCACGCCCAGCTCGACCGCCTGACCCTCACGTCCCGGGCGTTCCACAACGACAGGCTCGCGGAATTCGCCGAACGGCTCGCGCTGCTGACCGGCCTGGACATGGTGCTGCCGATGAACACGGGCGCCGAGGCCGTGGAGAGCGGCATCAAGGTGGCCCGCAAGTGGGCGTACGACGTGAAGGGCGTCCCGGCCGACCGGGCGACGATCGTGGTCGCGGCGGACAACTTCCACGGCCGTACGACCACGATCGTGTCGTTCTCCACGGACGAGACCGCGCGGCAGGGCTTCGGCCCGTTCACGCCGGGCTTCCGGGTCGTGCCGTACAACGACCTGCCGGCGCTGGAGGCGGCGGTCGACGAGACGACGGCGGCGGTGCTGCTGGAGCCGATCCAGGGCGAGGCGGGGGTCCTGATCCCCGACGAGGGCTACCTGGCCGGCGTCCGTGAACTGACCCGCCGCAAGGGCTGCCTGTTCATCGCGGACGAGATCCAGTCGGGCCTCGGCCGCACGGGTCGCACGCTCGCCGTCGAGCACGATTCGGTCGTCCCGGACATGCTGCTGCTCGGCAAGGCACTGGGCGGCGGCATCGTGCCGGTGTCCGCGGTGGTCGCCCGCCGTGACGTGCTCGGGGTGCTGCGGCCGGGCGAACACGGCTCGACGTTCGGCGGCAACCCGCTTGCCGCCGCGGTCGGCACGGCCGTGGTCGAGCTCCTGGAGACGGGCGAGTTCCAGCGCCGCGCCGCCGAACTGGGTGTGGTCCTGCGGGGCGGCCTGTCGGCCCTGCTCGGGCGGGGCGTCGTCGGTTTCCGCGCGCGGGGCCTGTGGGCGGGCGTCGACATCGACCCGGCGGTCGGCACGGGCCGTGAGATCGGCGAGCGCCTGATGCGCGAGGGCGTCCTGGTCAAGGACACCCACGGTTCCACGATCCGCCTGGCACCGCCCCTGACGATCACGGCGGAGGAGCTGACGGGGGCGCTGGGGGCGCTGGAGAAGGTACTGGCGTAGCGGCCTGGGACGGCAGCCCGGCTCTCGAAGGGTGAGGGCCGGGCTGCCGGCCCTCACCCCTCCACCGCCCCTTCCCTTTCCCTGCCTGGCGTCACCCCCTTTCCTCCCCCCACTCCCGGCCCCCGCAAAGAGGCAGCGGTGACCGGAAGGGTGAAGATGGGGACAAGAGGTGGTAGACCGCTCTCAGCGACAGAGAGGTCGGCCGTGGGCACACACGAGGAGCGGGGCGTTGCCGGGCAGGGGTTCGACGTGGCGGATGCCGCGCCGCTGCTGCTCGACGCGCAGGGTCTGGTGACGGCGTGGACCAGAAGCGCAGAGCGGCTGCTGGCCTACGCGGCACCGGAGACGGTCGGGAAGAGCGTCGCCGAGTTGCTGAGTGCCGAGGACGCGGGCCGGGTGCCGGAGCTGATCGACCGGTGCCGCAGGGACGGCGGCTGGGCCGGCCTGCTGACCGCCCTGCACCGGGACGGCCCCCTGGTCCGGCTCATGGTGCGGATCACCTCGGCCCTCGACACCCAGGGCCCGGCGCGCTGGCTCGTGCTGCTGTCGGAGCTCGCGGACGCGCCGGGCTGGGACATGAGCCGCGCCACGCTGGAGCAGATGGTCACCCGCTCCCCCATCGGCATAGCGATCGTCGACACGGACCTGCGCTACGTGTGGTCGAACGCGGCCCTCGCCCAGTACGGCGGCGGCCCTCCGGCCAACCGGCTCGGACTGCGCCTTGCGGACGTCCAGCCCGGTCTGGACGCCGAGTCCATCGAGGCGCAGATGCGCCAGGTGCTGGCGACGGGCGAACCGATCGTCGGCTACGAGCACGTGGGCCACGCACGCTCCGCCCCGCTGCGCGAGACCGCCCACATGCTGTCGTTCACCCGGATCGACGACGGCGACGGCCACCCGACCGGCGTGTACTACACGGTGGAGGACATCACCGACCGCCATCGCGCCCGGCAGCGGCTGGCCCTGCTCGACCGGGCCGGCGAGCACATCGGCCGTACGCTCGACATCACGCGCACCGCCCAGGAGCTGGCGGACGTGGCCGTACCGGGACTCGCCGACCTGGTCACCGTGGATCTGCTGGAGTCGGTGCTGCGGGGTGGGGAGCCTGCGGCCGGGCCGCTGAGCGACACGGCCTGGGTGCCGCTGCGCCGCGCGGGGCAGCGTTCGGTGACCCGGAGCGTGCCGGAGGCCGTCCTCGACATCGGCGACGTGGTCACGTATCCCGCGGGGTCACCGCCGATCCGCTGCCTCAGGACGGCACAGTCCTGGCGCAAGGAGCGCCTGGACCCGCTCGGCGAGGCCTGGGCCGAGCACGCGCGCGGCGGCCGGGCCGCCATCTTCCTCGAACTGGGTCTGCACAGCGTGATGATCGTGCCGGTCCGCGCGCGGGGCGTCACCCTCGGTGTCACCACTTTCTTCCGGCGCCACCGCCAGGAGCCGTTCGAGGAGGACGACCTGAATCTCGCCGAGGACCTCGTCTCACGGGCCGCTGTCTGTGTCGACAACGCCCGGCGCTACACCCGCGAACGCGACGCCGCCCTGGTCCTCCAGCGCAGCCTGCTGCCGCACCGGCTGCCCGAGCAGGACGCGCTGGAGGTGTCCGCCTGCTACCGGCCGGCCGACGAGCTGACCGGTCTCGGCGGTGACTGGTACGACGTCATCCCGCTGTCCGGCGCCCGCGTCGCCCTGGTGGTGGGCGAGGTGCCCGGGCACGGCATCGACGCCGCCGCGGCGATGGGGCGGCTGCGGACGGCCGTACGGACTCTCGCGCTGCTGGACCTGCCGCCCGAGGAGGTGCTGGCCCATCTCGACGACCTGGTCGCGCGGTCGGCCCGGGAGGAGGGCGCGCAGACGGCCGCGGAGGAGGCCGCGGTCGCCCAGTCCGTGGGGTCCGGGTGCGTGTACGTCGTCTACGACCCGGTCGACGGGCAGTGCACCATGTCGGCCGCGGGCCATCCGGCGCCGGCCGTCGTGCTGCCCGACGGTGGCGTCACCTTCGTCGATCTGCCGCAGGGCGCGTCGCTCGGCGTGGGCGGTCCCCCGTACGAGTCGGTCGAGCTGGCCCTGACGGCGGGCAGCACGCTCGCCCTGCACACCGACGGTCTGCTGGCGCACGGGGACGACTGGGCCGTGGACGCAGACCGGGACCGGCTGCGGCAGGCGCTGGAGCGGCAGGCGGCCTCGCTCGACCTGCGCTGCCGGGCGGTGGTCGACGCCCTGACCCCGGCCCGCCCGCACGACGACGTGGCCCTGCTGATGGCCCGCACCCGGCTCCTCGGCACCGAGCAGGTCGCCGACTGGGATCTTCCCTCCGACCCGGCCGCGGTCGCCGACGCCCGGAAGTCGGCCGCCCGGATGCTGGCGGAGTGGGGTCTGGAGGGGCTGGCCTTCACGACGGAGCTGGTCGTCAGCGAGCTGGTCACCAACGCGATCCGGTACGCCGCCGGCCCCATCCGGCTGCGGCTGATCAGGGAGCGTGCGCTGATCTGCGAGGTCTTCGACGGCGGCGCCACCGCCCCGCACCTGCGGCATCCGCGCACCACCGACGAGGGCGGGCGCGGGCTGCTGCTGGTCTCCCAGGTCACCCAGCGTTGGGGCACGCGTTTCGTCCCCGAGGGGAAGATCATCTGGGCCGAGCAGTCACTGACGGATCCGTCGCCCTGACCTGCCGGATCGGCGGATATGTAGTACATCGGTACATACGTCGTACAGCGCGGGAAGCTGGTCGGATCCCGGTGGTGAGGCGGGAGCGGGAGCCATGGACGAGAAGGCGATCGACTACGAGGCCGTGTTCCAGGGCCTGCCCGGAATGGTGGCGCTGCTCACCCCGGAGCTGGTCTATGCCGATGCCAACGAGGACTTCCAGCGCCTGTCCGGCCGAACCCGCGCCGAGCTGGTGGGCCGGTACATCTTCGACGTCTTCCCCGACAACCCCAACGACCCCGCCGCCACCGGAATGCGCGACGTACGGGCGTCGATGCTGCGCGTGGTGGCCACCGGCGAGCGCGACACGATGGCACTCCAGCGCTACGACGTGGAGGATCCCGCGCGCCCCGGCCACTGGGAGGAGCGCTACTGGAGCCCGATCAACGCGCCGGTCCTCGCCCCCGACGGACGGGTGGCGTTCGTCCTGCACCGGGTCGAGGAGGTCACCGAGCTCATCCGCCTGCGCGGCGGCGCGGGCGGTGACAGCCGGGCGCGGGTGCTGGAGGCCGAGCTGTACACCCGTGCACGCGAGCTCCAGGAGCTCAACGACCGGCTGCGCCAGGCGCACGCCCGCGAGCGCGAAGTGGCCCTCGCCCTCCAGGAGGCGATGCTGCCCGCCCGCCGGCAGGTGCACAACCACCGGGCCGCCGTACGCTATCGGCCCGCGGTCGGCGCGCTGAACGTGTGCGGCGACTGGTACGACCTGATCGACCTGGTGGGCGGCAACCGCATCGGCGTCTCCGTGGGCGACGTGGTCGGACACGGCCTGGCGGCGGCCGGCGTGATGGGCCAGCTGCGCAGCGCGCTCAGCGCCACCTCCCGCGTCGCGGACGGCCCGGCGCAGGCGCTCGACGTACTGGGGCGGTACGCCCATGTCGTCGACGGCGCCGAATCGGCCACGGCGGTCACGACGTTCATCGACTTCGACGCCCGCACGATCGCCTACAGCAGCGCGGGTCACCCGCCTCCCGTCCTCGTCCACCCCGACGGCGGCGTGGAGTTCCTCGACCGGGCCACCGACACTCCGCTGGACGCACGCCCGGACCCGATCCCGAGACCGCAGGCCGTCACCGCGTACACCAACGGCGCCACGCTCGCCCTCTACACCGACGGCCTGATCGAACGCCGCCGCGAGGACATCGACACGGGACTGGGCCGCCTCGCCGACTCCCTGGTCCGCCATCGCACGTCCGATCCCGAGACCCTCGCCGACGCCGTCCTGCTGGAGCTGCTGCCTCCGGGAGGCGCGACGGACGACACGGCCCTGATCATCGTGCGGCTATGACGGGCTGTGACGAGCCGTGACGAACGAGCAGACGCGAAGACTCCCCGCAAGGGCGGCCCCCCTGCCACCGGGCAATCACGATCACGCCAAACCGCACCACCGGGTTGCCGCGCACCGATCCCGGACACCAGGCTGGTCCGGCGGCCCCTCCCCACCCGCAAACCGCCCCGCCCACCCGTTCCCTGACCACCAGTCAGGAAATCGCCGTGGCGGCACCCGTCCGACCCGACCCGGTTCCGGCCTGTCCCGCCTGCGCCTACACTGGCAGCCCCACGGCACGCTGGTTGACCTGCCAGGACGCGGCGGTTGGAGTTGAATCCGCCGGAGTGAGGAGCGACCCCCTTGTTCTACTACGTACTGAAATACGTGTTGTTGGGACCTCTGCTGAGACTGGTCTTCCGGCCCCGAATAGAAGGCCTTGAGCACGTACCGGCGACGGGCGCGGCCATCGTCGCCGGCAACCACCTGTCGTTCTCCGACCACTTCCTGATGCCGGCGATGCTCAAGCGGCGCATCACCTTCCTCGCGAAGAAGGAGTACTTCACCGGCCCCGGCATCAAGGGCCGCCTCACCGCGGCCTTCTTCCGCAGCGCCGGCCAGATCCCCGTCGACCGAACGGGCAAGGAGGCCGGCCAGGCCGCGATCCGTGAGGGCCTCGGTGTCCTGAGCAAGGACGAGCTCCTCGGCATCTACCCGGAGGGCACCCGCTCGCACGACGGCCGCCTCTACAAGGGCAAGGTCGGCGTCGCGGTGATGGCCCTCAAGGCCCAGGTCCCGGTCATCCCCTGCGCGATGATCGGCACCTTCGAGGCCCAGCCGCCCGGCAAGGTCATCCCCAACGTCCACCCGGTCACCATCCGCTTCGGCAAGCCCCTCGACTTCTCCCGCTACGCGGGCATGGAGAACGAGAAGGCGATCCTGCGCGCCGTCACCGACGAGATCATGTACGCCATCCTGTCCCTGTCCGAGCAGGAATACGTCGACCAGTACGCGGCCGTCGCCAAGGCCGAGGAGGCCGCGGCCCAGGTGGAGAAGGAACGCAGGTTCCCGCGGATGCCGATCAGTTGACGGAATCGAGGGGGGCGAGGGACTCCAGCGCCTCGTCGAGCAGTCGGCGTAGCCGCAGTGCGTCCGGTGCGACCGCGCTCACCAGTGCGGCGGGTCCGGCAAGGGGCATCACTGCGGCGTGGTCGCCCAGCACCCGGGCCGTCACCGGGGTTTCGGCGAACTCGGGCCGGACGAGGATGAGTTGGCCGACGGCCCGGTAGCCGCCGAACCCCGCGGGCCCGTCCCAGCCGCCCGGTGCACCGGGGCCGCAGGCGAGCTCCTGATCGAGGACGTCACGATCCGCTACCCGCACGCGGAGGCGGCTGGTCAGCCGCCCCGGCTCCTCGCCCACCCGTCCGAGCACCTGCTCCTCGCGCAGCACGAGCCGCCCGCCGGCACCGACGTCGACGCGGGTCGTCACGTACAGGTCGCTGCCCCGGGCGGAGATCAACTGTTCGGGGAGCCAGTGGAGTTCGGCGCCGTCGGCCACCGACAGGCGTACGTCGTAATGGGCCTCGCTCTTGCTCTGGCCCGGCAGGGCGATCGTCGCCGCCGCCGAGCCGACGCGCAGTCGGGCGCCGGGCTGCACGTCGGCCTCCACGGTGAAGTGGTCGCCGCCGAGGGGGCCGCTCATCGCGCCGACGAGCACGACCCGGGCCTCGGCGCCGCTCCCCCGGGTCCGCCGGAGCGCCAGTGGTCCGTCGCCGTCGAGTACCGGCAGCGAGGTGCCGCCCCGTCCGTCGTCCCGGGCGACGATCCGCGCGACGGCCCGTACCCCACCGGTCACGGTCATGCCGTCCATGCCGCGAGCCGGGCCCGCACCCAGTCGGCGACGTCCCGGACTCCCGGCTCGGTCCTGAGCGACTGGAAGACGACCGGCAGTTCGGCCCGCTGCGCCTTGGCGTCGGCCGCCATCCGCGCCAGGTCGGAACCGACGTACGGCGCGAGGTCGGTCTTGTTGACGACGAGCAGGTCGGCCGTGGTGACCCCAGGCCCGCCCTTGCGCGGAATGTCGTCCCCTCCGGCGACATCGATCACGAAGATCTGCGCGTCGACGAGCCCCTTGGAGAAGGTGGCGGTGAGATTGTCCCCGCCGGACTCGACGAGGACGAGGTCGAGGGGACCGACCTCGTCCTCCAGGTCCTCGACGGCTTCGAGGTTCGCGGAGATGTCGTCCCGGATCGCGGTGTGCGGGCAGGCCCCCGTCTCCACGGCCGTGATCCGCTCGGGCGGCAACACGGCCTCCCGCAGCAGGAACTCGGCGTCCTCGCGCGTGTAGATGTCGTTCGTGACGACGGCGAGGGACAACTCGTCGCGCAGGGCACGGCAGAGCGCGGCGACGGTGGCGGTCTTGCCGGACCCGACGGGCCCGCCGAGGCCGATACGCAGGGCACGGCGCGTCCCGTCGGGACGGTGCGCGTCGGCGCTGACGGCGGCGGGACCGTCGTGGGTGTGAGCGTGGTCGAGATGCATAGAAGCAGCTCCAATCATCTTCGGCCGGCCGTCTTCAGCCCGTCCGGCGTTTGAGGACGAGGCCCGAAGGGCCGACAGCGGGGGTCTGGGGGCGCAGCCCTCAGGGACGGGACGGGGGACGGGACGGGTAGGGGCGGCGGGGGCGAGAGAGACCGGCTACGACGCGAACAGCCGAACCCCCCAAGCCGCATGCACCTCCGCCCCGATCTCCAGCAGCGGAGCGGAAACCGCAGGCAACTCCTCCACCCCACCCCCGACGACCCGCCGCCCCGCCTCCACCGCCCGGTCCACTACCAGGTCCACCGCCGGCGCCAACCGCGCCAGCACCGCCGTGGCGTCGAACGGATCAAGACTCAGCAACCGCACCGTCGCACTCGCCGGCCCACTCACACTCTCGTAAGCCGCACAGTAAGCCGCCTCGACGGCCCCCAACCCCGCGGCCCGAGCAGCGACTCCGAGCACCACCGGCTGATGGGCCCCCTTCGGAAACCGTCGAGCCAGGTCGTCCAGCTCACCGGACGGCCAGGTCGCCCGAGCGGCCCGCATCAACTGCCGTCCCAGCTTCCGCGCGGCCGCCCGCAGGGCGGGAGACGGGGTCCGGGCATCGGCCGCCGCGTCCAGCGCCACCGCGTCCACCCCGACCGCGGCCGCCGCGGCGAGCGAGGCCGCGACCAGCCCGGCCGTGTGCAACCGCCCCCGGCAGAAGTCCTCCAGGCTCGCGGCGCCGGTGATCCGCCCCGCCTTGACGGCCTCCTCCGCCCCGCCGGAGTGCGCGTGCCCCCCGGCGGGAAAGCGGCCGTCGGCGAGGACCAGAAGTGCTGTCCGTGACATCAGAACCCAGCCGTCGGAGTCATCTCAACCACCCTCAGAACAGGAAGTACCGCTGCGCCATGGGCAGTTCGGCGGCGGGAGTGGCCTCCACCAGCTCCCCGTCGATGTGCACCGCGAAGCTGTCGGGGTCGACCCGCACCTCGGGCCGCGCGTCGTTCTGACGCATGTCGGCCTTGGTGACCCCACGCGTCGATTCGATGGCCACGAACCGCTTCCCGAGCTGGAGCCGTTCCGGCAGCCCGTCCTCGATGGCGAGCGGCGCCACGAAGTTGAACGAGTTGGCGGCGGGCGCCCGCCCGATCGCCCCGTACATCGGCCGCGGGAGGATCGGCTGCGGCGTCGGGATCGAGGCGTTGGCGTCGCCCATCTGCGCGTACGCGATCTGCCCGCCCTTGATGACGAGGTGGGGCTTGACGCCGAAGAACGCCGGCTCCCACAGCACCAGGTCGGCGAGCTTGCCGGTCTCCACGGAGCCGATCTCGTGGGCCAGGCCCTGGGCGAGCGCGGGGTTGATCGTGTACTTGGCCACGTACCGCCGCACCCGCTGGTTGTCGGCCCGCCCGTCGCCGGGGAGCGCGCCGCGGCGCCGCTTCATCACATGGGCGGTCTGCCAGGTCCGCATGACGACCTCGCCCACCCGGCCCATGGCCTGCGCGTCCGACGAGATGATCGAGATCGCGCCCAGGTCGTGCAGGACGTCCTCCGCGCCGATCGTCGACGGCCGGATCCGCGACTCGGCGAAAGCGAGGTCCTCGGGTACCGCCGCGTTGAGGTGGTGGCACACCATCAGCATGTCGAGGTGTTCCTCGGCGGTGTTGACGGTGAACGGCCGCGTCGGGTTCGTCGAGCTGGGCAGCACGTGCGACTCGGAGACGACGGTCATGATGTCCGGCGCGTGCCCGCCGCCCGCGCCCTCGGTGTGGTACGCGTGGATGCCGCGTCCGGCGATGGCCGCCAGCGTGTCGCCGACGAAGCCCGCCTCGTTCAGGGTGTCCGTGTGGATGGCGACCTGGATGCCGGTCCGGTCGGCGACGGTCAGCGAGGCGTCGATGACGGCGGGCGTAGAACCCCAGTCCTCGTGCAGCTTCAGCCCCAGCGCGCCCCCTCTGATCTGGGACAGCATCGCCTCGTGGGAGACGGTGTTGCCCTTGCCGAGGAAGCCGATGTTGAGCGGGTACTGCTCCATCGCCTCCAGCATCCGGGCCAGATGCCACGGACCGGGCGTGACGGTGGTCGCCTTGGAGCCCTCGGCCGGTCCGGTGCCGCCCCCGACGAGCGTGGTGACGCCGCAGGACAGCGCCTCGTCGGCGATCTGCGGGCAGATGAAGTGGACGTGTGCGTCTACGGCGCCGGCCGTGAGAATCCGCCCGTTGCCGGCGATGATCTCGGTCTCGGGGCCGATGACGAGGTCGGGGTGGACCCCGTCCATGGTGTCGGGGTTGCCGGCCTTGCCGATGCCGGTGATCCGGCCGTCGCGGATGCCGACGTCGGCCTTGACGATGCCCCAGTGATCGATGATCACGACGCCGGTGATCACCGTGTCCGGGGTGCCGTCGGCGCGCGTGGCCCGGGACTGCCCCATGGACTCGCGGATCACCTTGCCGCCGCCGAACACGGCCTCGTCCCCGGCGAGTCCGGGACCGCCGGAACGGTCCTCCTCGATCTCGACCAGCAGATCGGTGTCGGCGAGCCGGATACGGTCACCGGTGGTCGGCCCGAACAGGTCGGCGTACGCGGCGCGGGAGATCTCAGGCATCGAGGGCACCTCCGGTCTCGCCGCGCAGTCCGGGCACCACACGGGCGCCGGTCAGCGGGACGAGTTCGACGTCGACGGGGATCCCGGGCTCGAAGCGGACGGCGGTGCCGGCGGCGACGTTGAGCCGCTTGCCGCGGGCCGCCGCACGGTCGAATTCCAGGCCGGGGTTGGCCTCGGCGAAGTGGTAGTGGGAGCCGACCTGGACGGGCCGGTCGGCGGCGTTGAGGACGGTCAGCCGGGTGACGTCACGGCCTTCGTTGTAGACGATCGGGTCTGCGGCGAAGAGGATCTCTCCGGGAATCACGGCAGCCCCCGTCAGACGATCGGGTCGTGGACGGTGACGAGCTTGGTGCCGTCCGGGAATGTCGCCTCGACCTGGACGTCGTGGATCATCTCGGGGATGCCCTCCATGACGTCGTCCCTGGTGAGCAGCTTGCGTCCGGAGGACATGAGCTCGGCGACCGTACGGCCGTCCCGGGCGCCCTCGAGGATGTGCGACGTGATGAGGGCGACCGCCTCGGGGTGGTTCAGCCTCAGCCCACGGGCGCGGCGCTTCTCGGCCACGTCGGCCGCCACGTGGATGAGCAGCCTCTCTTGCTCGTGCGGGGTCAGTTGCACGTCCCACCTCACAGTCCTCGCTCCGGACCGTGCGGGGTCCGGTTGCCGCGGCCACGGGGCAAACTGCCTGGTGGCGTGGATGGGAAGGCTAGTTGCGTCGCATTTCAAGCAAGTTAACCGAGCTGTGATCCTTCAGGCGCCCGGCCGCGCCGCCGACATGCTCATCAGCGCTCGCAGCCCGTCCTGGAGGACCTCCACCGGTGCCGCCCCGAACAGGGCCTGCTGGGTGATGAACCCCTGCACCGCGGCGATCATGGTGCGTGCCGCGTGTTCCGCCGGGACGTCCGACCGCATCATCCCGGCCTCCTGGTACGCCTCGACGGCCAGCATCCATCTCTCGCGCAGTTCCGTGAACACGTCCGTCAGAACGGCCGCCAGCTCCTCGTTGCGCATGGTCTCCGCCCAGACCTGGATCATCAGGCGCGGGAACAGCGGTTCTCCGTCGCCGTTCAGGGACGACCAGACGCGCAGGGTCCGTCCCAGGACAAGGCCGACCAGGATGTCCGGCGGTGGCGGCGGGCTCTGGCGGGTCACGTCCTCGAAGGCCGCGCGGATCTCGCCGAGCACCTCCTTGACGATCGCGGCGATCAGCTCGTCCTTACCGCTGAAGTAGCGGTACACCGCTCCGGCCGAGAGGTCGACCTCTTTGAGCACGTCCTGCATGGACGTGGCGTGGAAGCCGTTGCGGGCGAAGAGCCGGGCGGCACCGTCGAGGATCTGACGGCGGCGGGCGTCGAGGTGCTCCTGGGATACGCGTGCCATGACCAAAACGTAAAACGAACATTCCTTCTTGACAAGTAACGGCAGGCGGCAGGACTGTGGAGGCACAAGCAAAACGAACGATCCTTCTTTTTACGTCCCACTCCCCGAGGGAGCCCTCATGACCACCCCCTCCGCTACACCGCCCAGGAGCGCCACACACCGGCACCTGATCGCGGTCGTCGTCCTCGTCCCCCTCCTCGCCGCGCTCGCCCTGTGGGCCTTCGCCTGGCCCGCCGCCCGTACCGCTCCCCGCGACCTGCCCCTCGCAGTGGCCGGGCCGACCGCCGCCACGGCCCAGGTGGAGCGGCAACTCGCCCAGCACGAGGGCGCGTTCGAGATCCACCGCTACGCCGACGAGGCCACCGCCCGGGAGGCCGTCGAGGACCGGACCGTATACGGCGCGGTCGTCGTCACCCCGCAGGGCCCGAAGCTGCTGACCGCCTCGGCCGCGAGCCCGGCCGTCGCCCAACTGCTCCAGCAGTCGGTGGCGCAGCAGGCCTCCGCCGAGGGCACGGAGGTCAGGACGGTCGACGTCGCGCCCGCGCCCGCCTCGGACCCGCGCGGCGCCGCCCTCACCGCGAGCGTCCTGCCGCTCGCCCTGGCCGGCATGGCGGCCGGCGCGGCGGTGACACTGCTCGGACTGCGGGGGATTCGTGCCGCGAGCGCCCTGGTCGGCGCCGCCGCCCTGATCGGCGTGCTCGCGGCCGCGCTCGCGCACAGCTGGCTGGGCGTTCTCGTCGGCGACTGGTGGGCGGAGGCCGGGGTGTTCGCGCTGACGACCCTGGCCGTGAGCGCGGCCGTCGCCGGGCTCGCCGCCCTCGTCGGGCCGGCCGGGGTCGGGATCATGGCCGCGGTCATCATGCTGGTCGGCAACCCCTTCTCCGGAGCGGCCTCGGCGCCGCAGATGCTGCCCGAGCCGGTCGGCGCGATCGGTCAGTGGCTGCCACCCGGCGCGGGCACGACCCTGCTGCGCTCGGCGTCGTTCTTCGACGGCGCGGCGGCGACGGGCCCGGCCCTGACGCTGACCTGGTGGGCCGCGCTCGGCCTGGGCGCCGTACTGCTTGGCAACGCCCTCAGGAAGTCGCGCGCGACGAACACCGGGGCGACGACCGAGAGGGAGCCGGCCGCCGTCGGCTGACCGACCGGCACACCGATACGACCGTGCACCCCCGCTGTAGCGGACGGGGGTGCACGGTTGTCTGCTTTCCGGAGGCCCGAACCGCGGGCGCTAAGAGGGGCTCGGCCCCCGATGCTCGGCGGCGATACCGAAGCGCTGCCGTTCGCGGGGAGCGGACGCCACCTCGCGGACGCTGGAGACAGCGCTGATCACCTGCTCCTCGGCGAGTTCCGCCGGCTCCCCGAGCTTTTCCAGTCGCTCCAGGTCAGCGGCGGAGACAAGGGCGACAAGGGGCTTTCCGTGCCGCGTCACGACGACGCGTTCACCGCCGTACACCACGCGATTGATCAGATCGGCGAGCTCAGCCCTGGCTTGCGTCACCGGAATCTCGTAGGCCATGCTCCCTACATTACGTTATGTACGTCCTGTACATTTTTTACAGGCACCCCGCCAAGGGAGCGTGAGCCATGACCCGACCGACCGCCCGCCACGTACTGCCCGAGTTCACGGAGCGCACGAGTACCGGCACCAGGACGCAGGACCCCTACTCGAAGCTGCTGGAGGAGCGGATCGTCTTCCTCGGCACACAGATCGACGACATCTCGGCGAACGACGTGATGGCCCAGTTCATGTACCTGGAGCACAGGGACCCCGACCGGGGCATCTCGCTGTACATCAATTCGCCGGGCGGCTCGTTCAGCGCCATGTCGGCGATCTACGACACCATGCGGTACGTCACCTGTGACGTGGAGACGATCTGCCTGGGCCAGGCCGGCGCGTCCGGCGCGGTACTGCTGGCCGCGGGCACGCCGGGCAAGCGATTCGCGCTGCCGGGAGCCCGGGTGGTGATCCATCAGCCGGGGCTGCCCGAGCCGGTCGAAGGCCAGGCCAGCGATCTGGCCATCCAGGCCGACGAACTGACGCGCGTTCGGAACCGCCTGGAGGAGATGCTCGCCCTGCACACCGGACACAGCCGCCAACAGGTGAGCGAGGACATCGAGCGGGACAAGATCCTGAACGCCCAGGAGGCGCTGGAGTACGGGCTGGTGGACGCGATCATCCCCAGCCGCAAGGCCACCCTCGCGCCGCCCACGGGGCGGTGATCGGCCGGTGCTTCCACCCGAGATGCCGCCGCTGCCCGCGCTGACCCGCGCGGAGGGCGAGTTGATCGACCGTTACCTCGACGTCGTGGATCTGCTCGGCCGGATCAACCCGGGCCGGCACGGCGACACCTACGGCGGACTGCGCGCCGCCCAGGCGCTCGTGAGCAGGGCCGCTGAGCTCCGGGACGCGCTGGCGCTGATGCATCAGCGGGGCGAGACGGAGCTGCACGCCCCCACGCTGGCGCGTGCGTTGCGCGTGCTGGACGGAGAGCGCCGCACGGCTCGCGTCACGGTGCCGCCGCGCTCCGACAGTTGACGACGTGTACAGACCGGTTCCGGACGTCTCGACCCACTGACGAGGCGTCCGGAACGGAGCTGAAACGCACCAAACGACGTACCCCCTTTCGGCGTATCCGCGTCTCCATTTGCGCGCCCGCCAAGGTTGCACAACAGGCATGGCCGCGAGACGGAATCCGACGTTCCGTCCCTGGTCCGGGGCTCGTTGGGCACCTGGACACCTCCTCGAACACAGGGGTGTCCACCCGAACGGGTGAGTGGTGAGTAACGCCACAAATCCCCGGTTCCGTTGGGATTTTCATTCAACTGTGCGTCAAGATCCCTGTCTGACGACAAGCCCCCGCCACCGCGGCGGGGCGGTCCGGGCGGACGCCGAGTCCTGCCGCCGCCCGGACGACCGGTCGACAGGAGTGGATCGGCAGGAGTGGAGGACCCGAGCAAGACGGGTCGCCGGAGCGGACGTTCGTTCGATCCGAGCAACCCTTGGGGTGAAGCCGCGGCAACGCGGCCGGGCAACTTCGCCAGCCCGAATCCGACAGGTCATCCTTCACAGGCGGCTGACGAAGGGTTGCGCATGACTGCGCTCAATCGTGTCCCGTCGCTCATGGTCCGGGCCGGAACGGCCTCGGCCCTCACCATCGCCGCAGTGGGCGGCTCGATAGTGGCACCCGGCTTCGCCCCCGAGGCCGAAGCGGCCACGCCGGCGACGAAGGCACTCCAGGTCGCGGCCTCCAAGAAGGGCTCCCCGTACAAGTGGGGCGCCGTCGGGCCGAACCGATTCGACTGCTCCGGGCTGACGCTGTACTCGTTCAAGAAGGCGGGCAAGAAGCTGCCCCGTACGGCGGCCCAGCAGTACAACAAGACCCGCCACATCTCCGCCAAGAACCGCAAGGCCGGAGACCTGGTGTTCTTCCACTCGGGGTCGTACGTCTACCACGTCGGCATCTACGCCGGGAAGGGAAAGATCTGGCACTCCCCGAAGAGCGGGGACGTGGTGAAGCTGCAAAAGATCTGGACCAGGAGCGTGTGGTACGGCCGGGTCAAGTGACCTTCCCGGGGGCGGTGACGGCGATCTGACGCGCTGTCATCGCCCCCGGGGCATCAGACGGCCCTCAGAGCGCCGACAGCGGCCCGGCGAGCAGTGCCCCGCCGAAGGCCGTCAGCGCGGCGCCGGTGACGGTCGTGACGGCCCGGGCGGCCCGCGGGCGGCGCAGCCACCTGCCGAGCCGGTCCACGAGCAGGGCGACCACCTGGAACCACACGAGGGCTATCGCGAGCACGATCAGCGCGAGCAGCAGGGTCCGGGGCAGTGCCGGAGCGCCCGCGGGCACGAACTGGGGCAGCACGCTGAGGAAGGTGAGGGACGCCTTCGGGTTGAGGGCGTTGGTCACGAAGCCCTGCCGCAGGGGTCGGCCGGTGGAGTCCTCGCGCTCCTCCGTGACCTCGGCGCGCCGCTGCCGCAGCGTTTGGACACCCAGATACAACACATAGACGCCGCCGACCACTTGGAGCGCGCGGAACAGCGCCGGCATGGCCGCCAGCACCGCGGCGACCCCCACCACCGCCAGCGTCACATGCACCAGCAGCCCGGCCCCGATCCCGAGCGCGCAGGCGATTCCGGCCCGGCGGGAGACGAGGGCGTTGCGTACGACGGCGGTGAAGTCGGCCCCGGGCATGGCGACCAGGCCGGCGGCGACCCCGGTGAAGGCGATGAGCTGAGCATCCATGTCTGTCAGCCTGCCGCCTGGGAGCCTTCAGCAGGTATGTCGAATATTCTGGGTGCTGCTTAAGCAATGCTTTAGGCACGGGCTTCACGAGACCCGCCCGGCCCTGTGCTCGAAGGGACCTGCCATGTACGACCCGACCCGCCTCGCCGCCCTGGTGGCGGTGGCCGAGGCGGGTTCGATCACCCGGGCCGCCGAGCGGCTCGGCTACACCACGCCGGCGCTCTCGCAGCAGCTGGCCAAGCTGGAGCGCGAGGCGGGCACCGCCCTTCTGGTACGGCACCACCGCGGGGCCCGGCTGACGGGTGCGGGCGAGCTGCTGGTGGTCCGGGCGCGGCGGGTGCTCGACGAGCTGGAGCGGGCCCGGCATGAACTGGCCCGGCTGACCGGCCTGACCGGCGGCACGCTCCGGCTCGGCACCTTCCAGACGGCGGGCATCCATCTGCTGCCCCCGGCTCTCAGCGCCTTTCGCCGGGCCCATCCGGACGTGGAGCTGACGGTCGCCGACTACGAACCGTCCTCGGGTGTAGCCGCGGTGGCGGCGGGCGAAGTCGATGTGGCCCTGACTCACGCCTACGAACCGGGAGACCCGCCCCCGGTCCCCTCCTCGGTCACCATCGAGCCGATCCTCGTCGAGGAACTCGTCCTGGTGTCCGCTCCGGGCCACGTCCTCACCAGCGGCGCGACGCGACTGCCCTTGACCGAACTCGCGGGCCAACCCCTGATCAGCATGGCCCCGGACGCTCCGGCCCGCCGGGGTGTCGAGGCGGCCCTGACCAGAGCGGGGGCCACGCCTTCGGTGCTCGTCCCGACGCCGGGCTACCTACTGGTCTGCGCGCTGGCCAGCGCGGGGCTCGGGGTCGCGGTCGTACCGGAGATGGTGGCGCGGACGTCGGTGACTCCGGTGGGGGTACGGGCGCTGGAGGGCGGGCAGCTGCGCCGTACGATCTCGGTCGCCTTCCGCAGCGAGGAGACAGCGCCTGCGGCGGATGCCTTCCGAGCGCTACTGCGGGGCACTTTCAGCCGAGGCCAGCAGTCCTGACCCAAGCGGCGCGGGGCTGTGTCGACATGCGGCTCCGCCGCGTGGGCGCGACCAACCACGACGAACCCGCAGACGCCGGACAGCCGTTCGCGGCACCCCCCGGCGCGCTACGGCTCAGGCGCCGCAGGCACAGGCACAGTCCACGGCAGTTCAATGGAAACCGTCTTCCCACCCTCCCGCGTCGGCCGCACTCTGAGCTTGCCGCCGCACTCAGCGGTCAGCCAGCGGATGATGACCATGCCGCGGCCGTTGTCCTGCTGGACGGCGGCCGGCAGCCGCTTGGGGAAGCGGGGGTGGCTGTCGGTGACGCCGATGCGCAGGTGTTCGTCACGGTCGAGCGCGAGGTCCACCGTGAAGGTGGGTGACTGACCGAGGGTGTGCTGTACGGCGTTGGTGGTGAGTTCGGAGACGATCAGGCGGATGGTGTCGGCCACCTCCGTGTCCGGTGGCAGTCCCCACTCGGCGAGAGTGGTGAGCACGTAGGCCCGGGCCGCGGAGACCGAGGCGGGATCGCTCGGCAGAGTGACGGATGCTTCCAGATGGTCTGCCATGGCGACGTCGTCCCTTTCCCACGGGACCGCAGTCCGACACGGAGCGGAGGGTTCGAGTACGGTCCCGGACTGGTGCTTCGTCGCCAGACTGCCATTACCGCGCCCGTCAGGAGTGGCGATCCACCAAGATGTGCATATATCTGTCGCTCGAAGCGGTGAACTCTGCGACGGCAGAGCGTATTTGGGCGGCTCGGTTGGAGTAAGGAGTTGCCCATGCAGCACGGTCCCGCGGTGCGCCGCCGAAAACTGGGCGCGGAACTGCGTGCGTTGCGCACCGGGGCGGGGCTCACCAGTGGTGAGGCGGCCCGGCTGGTGGGCTGGCACCAGTCGAAGGTGAGCCGGATCGAGACCGGCGCCAGCGGGGTGAAACCGGCCGATGTGCGGTTACTGCTCGACGTCTACGGCGTACAGGACGCCCGGCTACGGGAGTTGCTGCTGGTGCTGGCGGGCTCCGACGGGGGTGGCGGCGGTCATCACTGGTGGCACGCGTACCGCGGGGTGCTGCCGCCGACGTACCGCGACTTCATCAGCCTGGAGTCCCAGGCGAGCGCGATGCGCACGCTGGAGACCTCCGTGGTGCCCGGGCTGTTGCAGACACCCGAGTACGCGCGGGCGGTGACCCGGGCCGCGGTGGGAGGCCTCGACGACGACGCGGACGAACGTCTGGAGGCGCTGGTCGCGGTCCGGCTGGCCAGGCAGGACGTGCTGCGCGCGGATCCGCCGATGGAACTGAGCGCGGTGCTCGACGAGGCGGTGCTGCGCCGGGAGATCGGCGGGCCGGAGGTCATGGCGCGGCAGTTGGGGCGGCTGGTGGAGGCGGCGCGTCTGCCCCAAGTCCGGTTGCAGGTACTGCCGTTCGCGGCCGGTGAGCATGTCGGCATCACCGGGCCTTTCGTTATCTTCTCATTTTCGCGCACTTCTGATCTGGATGTGGTTGTTCTCGACCACTTGACGAGTAGCCTCTATCTCGAACGGAAAGAAGACCTCCAGGCCTACACGGAGGCCTTCAACTCCCTTCGGATCCACGCCCTTTCGCCCGAGGAATCGTTGGATTACATCGCCGCGCTGGCTGGCGGCGTGTAAGGAGGCACCATGACCGCACCGCCTCGGAACGTGACTTCTACCGATCTGCTCGGTGCGCGGTGGCTGCGCAGCAGCTACAGCACGGGAGCGAACAACTGCGTCGAGACGGCGCGGCAGCACTCCGGCCCATGGACCGGACTACTCGCCGTGCGCGACTCCAAGGACCCGGCCGGACCCGCGCTGCTCTTCTCCCCCGAGAGCTGGACGGGCTTCACGACCGCGTTCCAGTCCTGACCGCACCGATCAACTCCGACCGGTTCTGATCGATTACCTTCTGATCGATCCCACTCTGACCAGTCCCGACTGCTGCGACGGCAGGGCCGTGTCACGCCGACTCATGGTCGTGTCTCGCCGATCACCCGTACAGCGCGTGCGATCTGCCCCTCGGAGAGGTCCGCGCGGGCGGTCAGCCTCAGCCGCGAGACGCCGTCGGGAACGGAGGGAGGACGGAAGCAGCCCACGGCGAGGCCCGCCGCACGGCACTCGGCCGCCCAGAGCACGGCCTCTTCGGGGGACGGCGCGCGCACGGAGACGACCGCGGCGTCCGGACGTACGGCCTCCAGGCCCGCGGCCGTCAGACGGGTGTGCAGTTCGCTCGCCACCGTGCGGGCCCGCGCCGCGCGCTCCGGCTCGCGGCGCAGCAGCCTCAGTGCCGCCAGGGCAGCGCCCGCCGCCGCGGGGGCGAGGCCCGTGTCGAAGATGAACGTCCGGGCCGCGTTGACCAGGTGGTCGATGACCCGGGCGGGGCCGAGGACGGCGCCGCCCTGGCTGCCGAACGACTTGGACAGCGTGACCGTGACGACGACATCGGCGGCGCCCGCGAGCCCCGCGGCGTGCGGGGCGCCGCGGCCGCCGTCGCCCAGCACGCCGAGGCCGTGGGCGTCGTCGACGACCAGCCCGGCACCGTGTTCCCGGCACGCCTCGGCGAACCGGGCCAGCGGGGCCGCGTCGCCGTCGACCGAGAAGACGGTGTCGGTCACGACGACGGCAGGCCCGTCGTGCGTCTGGAGCGCCTTGCGCACGGCGTCCGGTTCGGAGTGCGCGACCACCTGTGTCGTGCCCCGGGCCAGCCGGCAGCCGTCGATCAGCGAGGCGTGGTTGCCCGCGTCCGAGACGATCAGCGAGCCGTGCGGTGCCAGCGCGGTGACCGCGGCGAGGTTGGCCGCGTAGCCCGACGAGAAGACCAGGGCCGCCTCGAAGCCGCAGAAGTCGGCCAGCTCGCGCTCCAGCTCGGCGTGCAGCTCGGTCGAGCCCGTGACGAGCCGTGAACCGGTCGCACCCCCGCCCCACGTCCGCGCCGCCCGCGCCGCGCCCTCGGTGACCTCGGGATGGCGGGCCAGACCCAGGTAGTCGTTGCTCGCGAGATCCAGGAGCGGCGAGTCGGCGGGGCGCGGGCGCAGGGTCCGTACGAGTCCGGCGCGGCGGCGCAGCTCCGCCTGCTCGTCGATCCAGCCGAACGCCATGGCTCCTCCGGGCTTTTGTAGGCAGTGCACAGACACTAGTCGCAGGGTCGACGGCCCACGGTGTGGCAATACCCACACATCGAAGTGACAGGGTTGTCCGAAGTCTCCTTGGCTCGGAGGCCCTCCGTGCGTAAGGATCAGCTCCCATGGACCTGCTGAACACGCTGGTGGACAAGGGGCTTCGGCGCGAGCTGCCGACCCGCGAGGAAGCCTTGGCCGTCCTCGCCACTTCCGACGACGACCTGCTGGATGTGGTGGCCGCGGCCGGGAAGGTGCGCCGGCACTGGTTCGGCCGACGGGTGAAACTCAACTACCTCGTCAACCTGAAGTCCGGGCTGTGCCCCGAGGACTGCTCCTACTGTTCCCAGCGCCTCGGCTCGACCACCGGCATCCTGAAGTACACCTGGCTCAAGCCCGACGAGGCCTCCCAGGCCGCGGCCGCCGGTTTGGCGGGTGGCGCCAAGCGGGTCTGTCTGGTGGCGTCCGGGCGCGGCCCGACCGACCGTGACGTCGACCGGGTCGCGGGCACCATCAAGGCGATCAAGGAGCAGAACGAGGGCGTCGAGGTGTGCGCCTGCCTCGGCCTGCTCTCCGACGGCCAGGCGGAGCGGCTGCGCGAGGCCGGCGCCGACGCCTACAACCACAACCTCAACACCTCCGAGGCCACCTACGGCGAGATCACCAGCACCCACACCTACGCCGACCGCGTCGACACCGTGAACAAGGCACACGCGGCCGGTCTGTCCGCCTGCTCCGGCCTGATCGCGGGCATGGGCGAGAGCGACGAGGACCTGGTCGACGTCGTGTACTCGCTGCGCGACCTGGACCCGGACTCGGTGCCGGTCAACTTCCTGATCCCGGTCGAGGGCACCCCGCTGGCCAAGGAGTGGAACCTCACCCCGCAGCGCTGCCTGCGCATCCTGGCGATGGTCCGCTTCGTCTGCCCGGACGTCGAGGTCCGCATCGCGGGTGGCCGCGAGGTCCACCTGCGGACGATGCAGCCCCTCGCCCTGCACCTGGCCAACTCGATCTTCCTCGGCGACTACCTGACCACCGAGGGCCAGGCCGGCAAGGCCGACCTGGAGATGATCGCGGACGCCGGGTTCGAGGTGGAGGGCGCCGACCAGGTGACGCTGCCGGAGCACCGGGCGGCGGCCGGGAGCGGGTGCGGCTCGCACGTGAGCGCGGGCTGCGGGTCCCAGGAGGGTGCCGGGTGCGGTGGGCACGACGGCGCCGGGTGCGGATCTCACGAGGGGGCCGGTGTGTGCGGTACGGCCGCGGCGGCTGCGGCGCCGGTCGTCACCGAGCCGCGCACCGACCTGGTCGCCGTACGCCGCCGGGGCGCCGGTACGGACCTCGCGCCCAATGCCTGACCCGCGCACCGGACCCGAGCTGACCGTGCCCGAGCTGCTGGAGCTCGACCGGCGGCACGTCTGGCATCCGTACAGCCCCATGCCGGGCCGTGTCGAACCGCTTGTCGTGGAGTCGGCGAGCGGGGTGCGTCTCACCTTGGCGGACGGCTCGGGTGAGCTGGTCGACGGCATGTCGTCCTGGTGGTCGGCGATCCACGGCTACAACCACCCGGTGCTCAACGAGGCGGCGCACGAGCAGCTGGCGCGCATGAGCCACGTCATGTTCGGCGGGCTCACGCACGAGCCCGCCGTACGGCTGGCGAAGCTCCTTGTCGACATGTCGCCCGATGGTCTGGAGCATGTGTTCCTCGCGGACTCCGGGTCGGTGTCGGTCGAGGTCGCGGTCAAGATGTGCCTTCAGTACTGGCGTTCGCTGGGCCGCCCCGGCAAGCAGCGGCTGCTGACCTGGCGCGGCGGCTACCACGGCGACACCTGGCAGCCGATGTCGGTGTGCGACCCCGAGGGCGGGATGCACGAGCTGTGGACCGGCGTCCTCCAGCGCCAGGTGTTCGCTGACCCGCCACCGGTGGAGTACGACGAGGCGTACGCCGACCGGCTGCGGTCGCTGATCGAGCGGCACGCCGACGAACTGGCGGCGGTGATCGTCGAACCGGTCGTGCAGGGCGCGGGCGGCATGCGGTTCCACTCCCCCGCGTATCTGCGGGTGCTGCGCGAGGCGTGCGACGCGCACGACGTGCTGCTCGTCCTCGACGAGATCGCGACCGGGTTCGGGCGTACGGGCGCGCTGTTCGCGGCGGAGCATGCGGCGGTGACGCCGGATGTGATGTGTGTGGGCAAGGCGCTGACCGGCGGATACATGACGATGGCGGCCACGCTGTGCACCTCGCGCGTGGCCGAGGGGATCTCGCGGGGCGAGGTGCCGGTGCTGGCGCACGGCCCGACCTTCATGGGCAATCCGCTGGCGGCCGCCGTCGCCTGCGCCTCGATCGAGCTGCTGCTCGGCCAGGACTGGGTGGCCGAGGTCAAGCGGATCGAGGCGGGGCTGCGGGAGGGACTGGCCTCGGCTCTGGACATTCCGGGCGTGAAGGACGTACGGGTCCTGGGCGCGATCGGGGTCGTCCAGTTGGACCACGCCGTGGACATGCGGGCGGCGACGGCAGCGGCCGTGCGCGAGGGCGTGTGGCTGCGCCCGTTCCGCGACCTCGTCTACACGATGCCGCCGTACGTCACGGGCGACGCGGACGTCGCACGGATCGCCCGCGCGGTGTGCGCGGCTGCGCGAGAGGGCTGACATGCCGGTACTGGTGATCACGGGCACGGGCACGGAGGTCGGCAAGACGGTCACGACCGCCGCTGTCGCGGCGGCGGCGGTGACGGCGGGCCGGTCGGTGGCGGTCCTGAAGGCGGCGCAGACGGGCGTACGGCCGGACGAGCGCGGGGACGCGCAGGAGGTCGCACGCCTCGCCGGCGCCGTGACGACCGCGGAAGTCGCCCGCTACCCCGAGCCGTTGGCCCCGGCGACGGCCGCGCGACGGGCCGGTCTCGCCCCGGTGCGGCCGCACGAGATCGCCGAGGCCGCCGCCAAGCTGGCCACCGAGCACGAGCTGGTGCTGGTGGAGGGGGCGGGCGGGCTGCTGGTCCGCTTCGACGACGCGGGCGGCACCCTGGCCGACGCGGCCGAGCTGATGGCGGCGCCGGTCCTGGTGGTGGCGTCGGCGGGCCTGGGCACACTGAACACGACGGAGCTGACGGCACGCGAACTGCGCCGTCGACGGCTGGACTTGCTCGGCGTCGTGATCGGCAGCTGGCCCGAGGCACCGGATCTGGCGTCGCGTTGCAATGTCGCGGACCTGCCGGACGTGGCGGCGGCGCCGCTGCTGGGCGCGGTGCCGGCGGGTGCGGGAGCGCTGGCGCCCGCCGACTTCCGCGCCGGGGCGCCGGGTTGGCTGGCGCCACGGTTGTTCGGGACGTGGGACGCGGACGGGTTCCGGGGGCGGGAAACGCCCTGACGAGGTATCCGTGCGACGACGTGCCGGAAGACGACGAGCCGGACAACTGGTTCGAAGGTCGGATGACGCGTGAGATCTGGGCCTGCCCGCGGAGCCTTGCCGGGTTCGCCCGCGACTTCGCCTAGGCCCTGTCGTTTGGATCAGCCCGGCTGTGAGGCGCGGCTCCTTTCAGCCGACCCGAGCGGGGCCTGGTGCGTGCAGCTGCAAGGCGGAGGAGGGCGCCAACGCGGAGCGTTGGCAACCGACGACAACGCCGCAGATGCACGCACCAGGCCCCGCTCGGGTCGGGGTGATCCAAACGACAGGGCCTAGGTCTCGACGGCGTCGGTCTCGGCGACGATCCGTACCAGTTCGATGCGGGAGCGGATCCCGAGGCGGGTGAACACGCCGCGCAGGTGGTGGTCGATGGTGCGGGGACTGAGGGCCAGGCGGGCGGCGATCTCGCGGTTGGTGGCGCCCTCGGCGGCCATCCGGGCGACCAGGAGTTGCTGGGCCGTGAGGCGATGGGCGGTCGGGGTGTCGGAGCCGCTGCGCGCCGGGGTACCGAGGGCGCGGAGCTCGGTCCGGGCCTGGTCCGCGCAGTGCGGGGCGCCGAAGGATTCGAACGCCTCCAGGGCGCTGTGCAGCCGGTCGCGTGCCTCCGTACGGCGGCGCAGCCGACGCAGGGCACTGCCGAACAACAGCTCCGTGCGGGCGCGTTCGAAGTCACGGGTGCCGTGGGAGTGCAGGCCGAGGGCGGTGCGGTAGTGGTCCACGGCTTCCGCGCCGGGGGCGAGCAGGGCATGGCAGCGGGCGCTGAGGGCGAGGTCGTCGGGACTGCGCACGGTGCTCGCCCAACGGTCGTAGTCGGCGTGCGCGACGCGGGCGACCCGGGTGTCACCGGTGCGGACGGCCGCCTCGACGTAGTGCGGGGTGGCCAGGTGGCGGATGGCCCGGTGGCCGTGTCCGGGGCCGAATCCGGCGAGGGCACGCAGCCGGGCCGCCGCGGCGGCGAAGCGGCCACTGCCCAGGTCGAGGAAGGCGAGCGCCCACTGGGCGAGCGCCGCGGGCAGACCAAGGCCGTGGGCAAGGGCGTACGACCGTGCGGTCGCGGCGCGTTCACGGCAGAGGTCCGCGTCACCGGTCAGCGCCGCGAACATCGCGAGGGCGGCCTGAAGATGACAGGCGCCGTTGTCCTGACCGGTGGCGTGGGCCTGCCAGAGCCCGTCCACCGCGGCGGCCTCGCCGGCCCGCGGGCGTCCCGTCCAGAAGTCGGCGTACGCCCGGAACTCCATCGCCTGCGCCACGGCCACCGGGGTGCCCCGTGCCCGCGCGGAGGCAGCGGCACGGACGGTCGCGGTGGCGGCGCGGGTGTGGTCGCCGAGGAGCAGGGCGGCGATTGCGGCGTGGACCAGGACGGTCGGATCACCGCCCGGCCCGCACTGCCCGGCCGCTGCCCTCAGCAGGTCCCGCGCGTCCTCGTAGCGCCCGTCGAACGCGGCGACCAGCCCGCCGAGCGTGCCGGGCGGCACGGCCCCGAGCCGGTCGGCGACCCGCGCGGCCTCACGCAGGCGGCGTACGTCTCCGGTGTAGATGGCGGCCTCGGTGGCGCGGGCGAGGAGGTGTTCGGTACCGAGGAGGTGTTCGGTGCCGGCGTCCACCGTCCGCGAGGCCACGCCCCGCGCAACGACCCCCACCCGCACCACTCCCGTCAGCAACGCGTCGAACGCCTCCGACGCGTTCCCCGCCCGGAGGGCGAGCACCCCCGTCAGAGCGTCGTCGGTGCCCGCGGCGGCCAGCCGGCGGGCTCGGTCGCCGTCGCCCGACTGCCAGGCGTAAGCGGCGGCGCGGGCGACCAGGCGGGCCCGCTCGGGCGGCTCGGGGCAGAGTACGGCGGCGCGCTCCGCCAGGGGCCGGGCCAGGGGGAGCCGCCCCGCGGTGGCCGCCTTGTGCGCGGCGGCGCCGAGTTCCGCCGCCAGCCGGGCGCTGGGCCCGGGCGCCCCCGCGCCCCGGTGCCAGGAACGCCACGGTGTCTCCCCCGCGCCGCCCAGCACACGGGCCAGCAGGCGGTGGACGTCGCGGCGGTCGGCCGGGGAGCCGGTCTCGTAGGCCGCGATGCGGGTCCACGCGTCGCGGAACACGACCCCGCCCGCGCCCGCGTGCGCGATCCCGGCCGCCTCTGCGGCGTCCAGGGAGCGGGTGTCGAGGCGGGCGGCCATGACGGCGCGCAGGAAGGCGTCCGTGGCGACCGGATACTGATCGGCCGCCGCGAGCAGCAGCAACAGGCGCGTGTCGTCCGGCAACGCCCTGATCTCCGCCCGGCGTTCGCGCAGCAGCAGTGGGGCCAGTCGGGCGGGTTCCGTCGGGAGCGGGTCGAGGCCCGTCGCCTGACGGCCGGTCAGGAGCGGGACCAGCTCGACGGCGGCGCGCGGGTCGCCGTACACCGCACGGAGCACCCGGACGCGGACGGCTTCGGGGAGCGTGGCGGCCAGTTGTCGCCACGCTTCCGTGAGCTGCGGTGGCGAAGTGCGGTCAAGAGGCGGGGGGTTCACCGGAGTCACCACACACATGACGTTACTGGCGGGTTAATTGAACCGTAAAGACCGGCGATTTCGCCGATGCGGCGCGCGTAGACCCGGCTCGACACTCCTGACAACCCCACACGTTTCAGGAGGCATCATGCAGCGCCGCACGCGTCGCATGGCCACGGCCCTCACGGCCCTGGCCTCATCGCTCCTTCTGTCACTCACCCTCTCCCCCACACCCGCGCACGCCGCGGCCCACGACCCCGTCGTCTTCGTGCACGGCCTGAGCAGCTCGGCGAGCAGCTGGGACGACTGGGCCGGCTACTTCGAGGCCGACGGATACACCTCCGCCGAGCTGGACGCCTGGTCGTACGACTGGGCCCGGTCGAACGCCACCACCGCCCAGCAGCTCGCGACCGAGATCAGAAACGTGCTCGCCCGGACCGGCGCCTCGAAGGTCGACCTGGTCGTCCACTCCATGGGCACGCTCAGCGCCCGCTACTACCTCAAGAACCTGGGCGGGACGTCGTACGTCGACGACTTCGTCTCCACGGCCGGCGTGAACCATGGCACGTCCACCGCCTCCTGGTGTGCGTGGCTGTACACCTCCTGCGCGGAGATGAACACCGGCAGCTCGTTCCTGTCCGCCCTGAACTCCGGGGACGAGACCCCGGGCGGCGTGTCGTACGCCAGCTACTGGTCGAACTGCGACGACGCGCTCACCCCTGACACCACCGCGATCCTGAGCGGCGCCACGAACGTCGAGGTCGGCTGCGTCTCGCACACCGACATGAACAATGATCACGGCGTGTACGAGCAGGTCCGGGACTTCATCGGCTGACCTGCCCCGACCTGACCGGAAAGGGACGGAACGACCAGGAAAGACGGCCACCGCGGCGGCGGGGGGTGCGTCGGCCCCGTACGGGGGACAATCAGGGTGAGCCCCGTCCCACCCGGGAGGTCCCCATGGCCGTACGGTCCGCCGGCTCCGGCAAGGTGTCACGGGGTTCCGTGCACCACCCGCTGTTCGCCCGTTTCTACGCCCGGATCAGCGTCAACGCGGAGACGCGGATGGGCATGGGCGACATCCGTGACCGGCTGCTGGCCGGGCTGTCGGGCCGGGTGATCGAGATCGGCGCCGGCAACGGTCTGAACTTCGCCCACTATCCGAGTGCGGTCTCGGAGGTCGTCGCCATCGAACCGGAGCCCCTGCTACGGAAGTTGGCGGTGGAGTCCGCGCTGCGCGCCGAGGTTCCGGTGGACGTCGTCCCGGGCGCGGCGGAGGCGCTGCCGGTCAAGAGCGAGGCGTTCGACGCGGTGGTGCTCTCGCTGGTGCTGTGCAGTGTGCGGGACGTGCCGCGGGCGCTCGGTGAGGTGCGGCGGGTGCTGCGGCCCGGCGGTGCGGTGCGGTTCTTCGAGCACGGCCGGGGCGGCGGACGCGCGATGCTCCTCACCCAGCGCGCGCTGGACCGGACGGTGTGGCCGCTGGTGAGCGGCGGCTGCCATGTCTCCCGCGATCCGGTCGCGGCGCTGCGCGAGGCGGGGTTCCAACTGGGCCCGTGCCGGCAGGTGATGATGCCGGAGAACGGGCCGGTGCTCCCCTCGTCGTACTGCGTGCTGGGCACGGCGTGGCGGCCGACGGAGGAGCGGTCCGGCTGATCACGGACTTTCGTTTCACAGACTCCACTGGCGCAGTTCGCGGGCGATGTCCTCGACCGAGGCCTCACCGCTCTTGACCAGGCGTGCCAGGTCGCGCACCTGCTCGGGTGAGGTGACGACCTTGAGGCCGCTGGCGACCAGGTAGGCGTAGGCCACCGCGGAGGCGAACAGCGCGTTGGAGCGCTCCAGGGCCGGGACGTGGATGAGGAGTTGGAGCAGGGCTGCGGCGCGGGCCTGCGGACTGTCGTAGACGGGGATGTCGAATATCTCCGCCCGGTGGCGGGCGACGGCGGCGACGAGGGCTCCCCAGTCGGTGACCTGGGGGTCCCCCGGGGTCCTCTTCTCGGCGAGCATGAGCAGCCAGGCAAGGTCGATGTTCAGATTGCTCAACGGATCAGCGACGACCTTCGTGCTCCGCGCCGAACTCCTCGGCGAAGACGGACTCGTACTGCTTCATGAAGTCGGCGGCGGCGTCCACGAAAGTGTGCCCGACCTCTCCGGTGTCCTTTCTGACCAGCTCCTCGATGTAGCGGTTGACGCTCATACCGCGAGCCAGGGCACGTTCGCGTGCCGCGCGGGCCGTGCCCTCGTCCACTCTCACGTTCAGCTGGGTCTTCGCCATACCTCAAAGCTAGCGCTCGGGTGCTAGCAGCGGCAAGGAGTCACCCCGGAGGCGGAGCGTGCCCCTTACATCGATATCAGGGGCCCGACCTGGGGTGGAGACCGACCGGGACCTTGGGCGGATACCGAGTGTGTGGTGGATCACATTACGCTCGGCGGTGACGGTGAGTCGTTCCGTCCCTGAGGAGGCGGTCTTGTCCACAGCAGCTGCCCAGTACGCCCCGGACCCCGCGTCGGCAGACGGGATCGCGGCCCGCGCCCGCGGCCTCACCAAGGCGTACGGCTCGGGAGAGACGACGGTGCTCGCCCTCGACTCCGTGGACGTGGACATCGCGCGTGGCCGCTTCACGGCGGTCATGGGGCCGTCGGGTTCCGGGAAGTCCACGCTGATGCATTGTCTGGCGGGGCTCGACAACGTCTCGGCGGGGCAGGTATGGCTCGGCGGCACCGAGATCACCGGGCTGAAGGAGCGCGAGCTGACCCGGCTGCGGCGGGACCGGATCGGGTTCATGTTCCAGTCGTTCAACCTCATCCCGACCCTGAACGCGGCCGAGAACATCACGCTGCCCATGGACATCGCGGGCAAGAAGCCTGACGAGAAGTGGCTGGACCAGGTCATCGACACGCTGGGGCTGCGGGACCGGCTGGGGCACCGGCCGTCCCAGCTGTCCGGCGGGCAGCAGCAGCGCGTCGCCTGCGCCCGTGCGCTCGCCTCCAGGCCGGAGCTGATCTTCGCGGACGAACCCACCGGCAATCTGGACTCGCGGGCCGGGCTGGAGGTGCTCGGGTTCCTGCGGGAGGCCGTCGACCAGCTGGGGCAGACCGTCGTCATGGTCACCCATGACCCGGGCGCCGCCGCCCACTCCGACCTGGTGCTGTTCCTGGGCGACGGGCGGATCGTCGACGAGATGGAGCGGCCGACCGCGGAGGCCGTACTGGAGCGTATGAAGCGATTCGATGTGATCCGCGGCCAGGACGCGGTCCGCGACCGGCTCGACGACGGCGGGCCCACGGCATCCGAGGAGCGCTGACCCCGTGCTCAAGGCGACGCTTCGCAGCTTCCTCGCCCACAAAGGGCGGTTGCTGCTCTCCGCGCTGGCGGTGATCCTGTCCGTGGCGTTCGTCGCGGGCAGTCTGATCTTCTCGGACACCGTCAGCCGCACCTTCGACCGGCTCTTCGCCTCGACCGCGGCCGACGTCACCGTCACGCCGAAGGAGACCCTCGACGAGACCGTGCCCTCGGGACAGACACTGATGCTGCCGGCCTCGCTCGCCGACCGCCTGGCCCGGGTCGACGGGGTCGCGGCGGCACGCGCTGAAGTGGACGTGCAGGGACTCACCGTCGCCGACGAGGACCGGGAGTCGGTGGGCCCGACCACGGGCGCCCCGACGATCGGCACCGCCTGGAACCCGACCGAGCGCAGCCCCGTGGAGCTCACCTCCGGGCACGCCCCGAAGGGCGACGGGCAGGTGCTGATCGACGCGGACACCGCCGACGGCAAGGACGTACGGATCGGCGACCGGCTCACGGTCATCGGGCAGGAGGGCTCCTTCCCGGTCGAGGTCGTCGGCATCGTCACCTTCACGACCACCAACCCCGGTGCCGCGCTTGTCTTCTTCGACACCGAGGCGGCGCAGACGAAGCTGCTGGGCGACCCGAAGGCGGCCACCTCCATCTCACTCGACGCTGCCGAGGGCGTCAGCGACGCGGAGCTCAAGCGGCGCGTGGGCGATGCCCTCGGCCCCGACGCGGGCGCCGACACCGGCAGGTACGAGCTGCGCACCGCCGACGAGCAGGCCGAGTCGGACGTCGAACAGCTCGGCGGATTCCTCGACATCATCAAATATGTGATGCTCGGCTTCGCCGGGATCGCCGTACTCGTCGGTGTCTTCCTGATCGTCAACACCTTCTCGATGCTGATCGCCCAGCGCACCCGCGAGCTGGGCCTGTTGCGGGCGCTCGGCGCGGACCGGCGTCAGGTGCGGCGCTCGGTCCTCACCGAGGCGCTGCTGCTCGGCCTGGTCGGCTCGACGGCAGGCCTCGCGGCCGGCATCGGGCTGGCCGTCGGACTCATCGAGCTGATGGGTCTGTTGGGCATGAACATCAGGGCGACCGAGATGGTCATCGGCTGGGGGACGCCGGTGACCGCGTACGTGGTCGGCCTGGGCGTCACCTTCGTCGCGGCGTACCTCCCGGCCCGGCGTGCGGCGGGCGTCTCGCCGATGGCGGCTCTGTCGGACGCCGAGATCGCCGACATCGGACGGCCGCTGCGGCTGCGCGCGGTCGTCGGCTCGGTGGTGGGGGCGGCCGGTGCGGCTGCGCTCGTGGGCTGTGCCATGGCGTCGAGGACATCGACGTCGGCGTCCCTGCTGGGCCTCGGCGTCATCCTGACCCTCGTCGCGACCGTGATCGCGGGACCGCTCCTCGTACGGCCCGTGATCCGGGTCCTCGGCGGGGCCTTCCCCGCGCTGTTCGGCTCGGTCGGCCGGATGAGCCAGCGCAACGCCCTGCGCAATCCGCGCCGCACCGGAGCGACGGCCGCCGCCCTGATGGTGGGGCTCGCGCTGGTCGGCGGGATGTCGGTGGCCAGCGCCTCGATGACCAAGTCGTTCGACGAGCAGATCGACAAGACGCTGGGCGCCGACTTCGTCGTACAGAACAGCAACTTCGTCCCCTTCCCCCGAGAGATCACCGACCGGATCCGCGACACCGAGGGCGTGGGGCTGGTGGTGCGCTCGCAGTTCACGACGATCGCCGTGCACCTCCCGGACGGCGAGCGCGTGAAGACGACCGCCGCGGCCTACGAACCCGAGCTCGACGAGGTCGCCAACATCACCTACGCGCAGGGCGACAGCGCGGCAGCGCTCGCGGACGGGCGCCTCGCCATGGACAAGGACTTCGCCGAGGACCACGGCGCAAGCGTCGGCAGCACCGTCCCCGTCGAGTTCCAGGGCGGCCGGCGGGCCGAGCTGGCGGTGGGCGCCCTCACCGACCAGGAGTCAGCCGACGGGTTCGGCAGCCAGGGCGGGATCTACTTCGGCCTGGGCACGCTGGAGAAGTACGCGCCGGGCGGGCAGGACGCGGCCGTGTACGTCAACGCCGCCTCCGGCACGAGCGCGGACGACCTGCGGGCCGGCCTGGAGAAGACGCTCGACCCGTATCCGCAGGTGCAGGTCCGGGACATCGCCGACTACAAGGAACTCGTGCACAACCAGATCGCCGTGCTGCTCTACCTCGTCTACGCGCTGCTCGGCCTCGCGATCATCATCGCGGTGCTCGGGGTGGTGAACACCCTGGCCCTGTCGGTCGTCGAGCGCACCCGGGAGATCGGTCTGCTCAGGGCCATCGGGCTGGCCCGGCGGCAGCTGCGCCGGATGATCCGGCTGGAGTCGGTGGTGATCGCCGTGTTCGGCGCGGTCCTGGGACTCGCGCTGGGTCTGGTGTGGGGTGTGTGCACCCAGCAGGTACTGGCGTTGCAGGGCATGACGGCGCTGGCGATCCCCTGGGGCACGATCGTGGCGGTGGTGATCGGCTCGGCGGTGGTGGGTGTCGTGGCGGCGCTGCTGCCCGCGTTGCGTGCATCGCGCATGAATGTACTGGCGGCCATCGCGCACGAGTGATGGAATCGCGACAGGTACTCAAGTCCCTTGAAAGTGAGGAGAGTTCGTGTCGCAACCGGTGAGCCCGCGTCCGTTCCGCTTCGGCGTCAACCTGATGACCTCCGCCCCTGCCGACGAGTGGCGGGCCAAGTGCCGGCGGGCCGAGGAACTCGGCTACGACGTGATCCTGGTCCCCGACCATCTCGGCATGCCCGCGCCGTTCCCGGCCCTGGTCGCGGCGGCCGAGGCGACACAGCGTCCAAGGCTGGGCACGTTCGTGCTCAACGCCGGTTTCTGGAACCCGGCGTTGCTCGCCCGCGAGGTCGCGACCACCGACGCCCTCACGGGCGGACGGCTCGAACTCGGCCTCGGCACCGGCTATGTGAAGGCCGAGCACGACACGGCGGGTCTGCCATGGCTGCCCCCGGGTGAGCGCGTGGACCATCTGCGGCACACGATCGAGGAGCTGTACCGGCTGCTCGCCTCCGAGGACCTCCCTCACTCCCGAATCCGCTCGAGCGGGGGGACCCCCATGCCGCAGCAGGTGCAGAAGCCCCGGGTGCCGCTGCTCGTCGGCGGCAACGGCGACCGCGTGCTGCGCCTGACCGCCGAGCACGCCGACATCGCGGCCTTCACCGGCGCGCGCTCGGTGCGGGGCAGCTCAACGGGACAGCTGGAGGTCATGCTCGCCGGGGAGCTGGAGGAGCGGGTCGCGCTGTACCGGGAGCTGGCTGCGGCTGCGGGCCGCGAGAACCCGGAGCCGGAGCCGGCGGAGCTGAACCTGCTGATCCAGTTCGTGCTCGACACCGACGACCGCGAGGCCGCCGTACAGTCCCTGATGGAACGGGTCCCGTACCTCACTCCGGACCAGGTCCTGGAGCTGCCCATCGGTCTCATCGGCACCGTGGAGGAGATGGCCGCGCAGGTACTGGCGCAGCGCGAGCGGTACGGGTTCACCTATCTGACCGTCCTCGAACCCAGCATGGAGGCGTTCGCGCCGGTGATGGCGCGGCTGCGCGGCAAGTAGCCGTCCGGATGCTGGAATTCCGGGTGCCGTCCGGTCCCCCGTGATGTGATCACGGCATGACTGATCTGCGGATACGGGCCGCTACGGCCGACGACCTCGACGCCGCGCTGGCCTTCTGGAAGACGGCCGCCGAGGGCACGAGCATCAGCGACGACCGGGACGGCGTGGAGCGGTTGGTCGCCCGCGACCCCGAAGCGCTGATCCTTGCGGAGCTGGAGGGGGAACTGGTCGGCACGGTGATCGCGGGTTTCGACGGCTGGCGCTGCCATCTGTACCGGCTCGCGGTGCATCCGGAGCGCCGGCGGCGGGGTATCGGCTCGGCCCTGCTCTCCGCCGCCGAGGAGAGGTTCGTACGACTCGGCGGGCGCCGTGGCGACGCGATGGTGCTCCAGCGCAACGAGACCGCGCACCATGCCTGGCGCGCGGCCGGGTACGCGCCCGAAGACAAGTGGCGCCGGTGGGTGAAGCATCTGACCGACTGAGCCGGGCATGACGGCCGGGACGAGGCACTTTGCCCACCCTTTACTATTGGGGACCGCTTCGGTCCTCCCATGAAAGGTGTGAGCGTCCGCCCATGGACGAGCCTCCCAGTACCCGACATCGCGCGATCCTCCCCACCCTGTCCGACCATGGGACGGAGGTGACCCGATGACCGAAGTGATCCTCCTGCTGGTGGCGATCCTGCTGTCGCTCGCCTGCGGTGCCTTCGTCGCGGCCGAGTTCTCGCTGACCACGGTCGAGCGCAGCGAGCTGGAGCGGGCCGTCGAGCGCGGCGAGCGGGGCGCTTCCGGCGCCCTGAAGGCCGTACGGAACCTGACCTTCCAGCTCTCCGGCGCGCAGCTCGGCATCACGGTCACCAACCTGGTCGTCGGCATGCTCTCCGAACCGTCCATCGCCAAACTGATCGCGGGCCCGCTGGAGTCGCTCGGCGTCTCCAGCTCGGCGTCCGGCTCGATCGCGCTCGTCATCGGTACGGCGCTGTCGACGGTCGTGCTGATGGTCGTCGGCGAACTGGTGCCGAAGAACTGGGCGATCTCCTCGCCCCTGGCCGTGGCGAAGACGGTCGGCAACGCGCAGCGCTGGTTCAGCGCGATCTTCCGCCCCTTCATCACGCACCTCAACAACACGGCGAACCGCGTCGTGCGCCGCTTCGGCGTGGAGCCCACCGAGGAGCTGGCCGCCGCACGCGGCCCCCAGGAGCTGGCCGCCCTCGCCCGGCACTCGGCCCGCGAGGGTGCCCTCGAGGCGGACACCGCCGAGCTCTTCGTACGGACCCTGAACCTGGCCGACCTGACCGCGGAGAACGTCATGACCCCGCGCGTCCAGGTCATCGCCCTGGAGGCGCAGGCGACCTGCGAGGACGTGGCGAACGTGACGCGGGCGACCGGGCTGTCCCGGTTCCCCGTGTACCGCGGCAGCCTCGACTCGGTCGTGGGCACCGCGCACATCAAGGACATCCTGGCGGTGCCCGCCGAACGCCGGCCCCGGGTCTCCGTCGCCGAGCTGATGCGCGAGCCGCTGCTCGTCCCCGAGACGCTCACCGTCGACCGGCTCCTCGACCGGCTGTCCGGCAAGCGCACCATGGCCGTGGTCATAGACGAGTACGGCGGTACGGCGGGCGTGGCGACGCTGGAGGACATCGTCGAGGAGGTCGTCGGCGAGGTGCGGGACGAGCACGACCCGCATGAGACGCCCGACCTCGCCCACGCGGGCAGTGACGCGGAGGGCCGGGAGCTGTACTCGGCGGACGGATCGGCGCGGGTGGACCAGCTCGCGCGCGTGGGCCTGAGGGCACCGGAGGGGCCGTACGAGACGCTGGCCGGCCTCGTCGCGACGGAGCTGGGCCGTATTCCCGCTGTCGGTGACTGCGTCGAGGTGGCCGGCTGGCGGCTCGACGTGGTGGACGCCGCGGGCCGCCGGGCCGCCCGAGTGCTGCTGCACGCACCGTTCGACGACGCGACGCAGAACGAGAAGCACGACAAGTACGACAAGCACGAGAAGCACGAGAAGTACGAGAGGAACGAGAAGGAGGGCGGGCGATGACCGCCGTACAGCTGTTCATCGGTTTCCTGACGCTGGTCGTCAACGCCTTCTTCGTCGGCGCCGAGTTCGCGCTGATCTCGGTGCGGCGCTCACAGATCGAGCCGTACGCCGACCAGGGCGACAGGCGCGCCAAGAGCGTGCTGTGGGGTCTCCAGCACGTGTCCGCGCTGATGGCGGCCGCGCAGCTCGGCATCACGCTGTGCACGCTGGTCCTCGGTGTCGTCGCGGAGCCCGCGATCGAGCATCTGCTGGAGCCGGTGTTCCACGCGGTGGGCGTGCCGGAGGGCGCCGGGCACGTGGTCTCCTTCGTGATCGCGCTGACGCTGGCCACCTATCTGCACATGCTGCTCGGCGAGATGGTGCCGAAGAACATCGCGCTGGCCGAGCCGGTGCGCAGCGCGCTGGTGCTCGGTCCGCCGCTGGTCACGCTGTCCCGGGCGCTGCGGCCGGTCATCTTCACGATCAACGCCTTCGCCAACACGCTGCTGAAACTGCTGCGCGTCGAGACCAAGGACGAGGTCACGGCGACCTTCTCGGACGCCGAGCTGGCCCGGCTGGTGCGCGACTCCGGCGAGGCCGGCCTCATCGACGAGCGCGCACGCGAGCGGCTGCACGACGCCCTGGAGCTGGGCCGCCGGCCGGTGCGCGACGTGGTCCTCCCGCTGGAGCGCGTCGTCTACGCGCGCGTGGGCGTCACGCCGGAGCAGCTGGAGGCGCTGTCGGCCGAGTCGGGCTTCTCCCGCTTCCCGGTCGTGGACGAGGGCCGCCGGATCGTCGGCTATCTGCATGTGAAGGACGCCCTGGACGCCCCCGCACGGGACGTGCCCTTCCAGGTGCGGGACATGCGTCCCATCGCCCGCGTCCGGGAGAGCACCCCGCTCGACGACGTCCTCACGGCCATGCGCGGCAGCCGCACACACCTGGCGGCCGCACTGGGCGGCGACGGCCGGCTGGCGGGGCTGGTGACCATGGAGGACGTGCTGCGGGAGCTGTTCGGGCAGCGGGCCTGAGGGCCGACCGACTGATGGGTATGGTCCTCGGGCTACCATTTCTGTCGCCATGCAGACGAATCCCACTTACAGCAGCCTGGTCGCGGTCGGCGACTCCTTCACCGAGGGCATGTCGGACCTGCTCCCGGACGGTTCCTACCGGGGCTGGGCCGACCTCCTCGCCGGGCGGATGGCCGCCCGTACACCCGGCTTCCGCTACGCCAACCTCGCGGTGCGCGGGAAGCTGATCGGGCAGATCGTCGAGGAGCAGGTCGACGTGGCGGCCGCGATGGGCGCCGACGTGATCACTCTGGTCGGCGGGCTCAACGACACCCTGCGGCCCAAGTGCGACATGGGACGGGTGCGCGGCCTTCTGGAGGAGGCCGTGGAGAAGCTGGCCCCGTCGTGCCGGCAGCTGGTGCTGATGCGCAGCCCGGGACGGCAGGGACCGGTCCTCGATCGGTTCCGGCCACGTATGGAGGAGCTGTTCGCCTGCGTCGACGAGCTGGCCGGGCGGCACGGCGCGATCGTCGTCGACCTGTACGGGGCGCCGTCGCTCGGCGACCCCCGCCTGTGGGACGTGGACCGGCTGCATCTGACGGCCGAGGGGCACCGCCGGGTCGCGGAGGCGGTGTGGCAGACGCTCGGCTACGACCCCGAGGACACCGAGTGGCGTACGCCGATACCGGCCACGCTGCCGCCTGGGTGGGTCGCACGGCGGGTCGCGGACGCCCGGTTCGCCCGGCAGTACCTGCTGCCGTGGATCGGGCGGCGGCTGACCGGTCGGTCCTCCGGCGACGGGCTGCCGGCCAAGCGGCCGGAGCTGCTGCCGTACGAGGGCCCGGCGGCGTAGACCCGGCCAGGGGTGGGGACAGCACGAAGGTGCCGGGCTGTCCACCCGGCACCCTGCGGCTTCCTACTGACGCGACGCGGCCCGGCTTCGCCGGTACAGGACGGTTCCGGCGATCAGCAGCGCCCCACTTGCGGCGATGCCCCCGACGACGCTCTCGATCCCGACGCCGGTCTCGGGCATGTGGGGGTGCTCCTTCCCCGGAGGCGTCGGCTTGTGCTCGTGGGGCGGCGGGGTGGGCTCGCCGGGCGAGTCCTCGCCATAGCCGTACCCGTAGCCGTCCTCCTCCGGCTCCTCGGCGCCGTAGCCGCTCGGCTCCTCCTCGCCGTAGCCGTAACCGCCCGGCTTCTCGTCGCCGTAGCCGTGGTCCTTCGGCTCGTCGTCGCCGTAGCCGTACCCGTAGCCGGTCGACTTCTTGTCGTCGTGGCCGTATCCACTCGACTTCTCCGCGCCGTAACCGTGGTCCTTCGGCTCCTCGGCGCCGTAACCGTGCTCCTTCGGCTCCTCGGCGCCGTAACCGTGATCGCTCGGCTTGTCGGCGCCGTAACCCTGCTCGCTCGGCTTCTCCGCGCCATAGCCGTGGTCGCTCGGCTTCTCGGTGCCATAACCTTGGCTGCTCGGCTCTTCCGCTCCGTAGCCGGAGTTGCCATATCCGGGGGTGCTGTTGTCAGAAGCCGGCTGCGACGCACCCATGTGGCTGAACTTTTCGTTCAGCTCACCGAATTTGTCCTGCATCTCGCCGATTCTCTCGTGCATCCTGCCGAATTTGTCGTGCATGTTGGCGAGTTTGTCGTCGAACTCGTCCAGCCCGTCCGAGCCCCATGGATCCGTACGGCCTGACAGTGCAGCGGCGGAGTTCACCACGGTCCCCTGCACGCGTGGGGCCGAGGACGCGCATGTGCCGTACAGAGAAAGGGCGCTCGTCGTGGCGGCGGCCACAATCAATCCCCTGGTCAGGGCCTGTCGCATTCTCGTTTTCTCTCTCTCGGGCGGAAGGGGGAAAGCCGACGGTCGGTCATGGACGCGATGTCGTCGATTGCCGGGATTAGCGAGGTCGTCGCAGGAGCCGTGATGCCGCACGTTCACCATCGCCACGACGTGCAGACTATGAACGAGAAAGGGAGGTCCCAGGAAGCGAGGACGCGATGACAGCCAGGGAATTCACCCGATCGCCCGCCGAGATCGGCGCCCACGGGACCAAATCCCGTCGAGACCGCCCGTCCGTCCTGCAAGCGGTCTCGCAGTCCGGCGGACGGACTGCATGTGGAGCAGCTCTGACCTGGGACGCTCCGCGCTGGACAGCCGACCGGGGCCCGCCGGGTGACGGGTAAACTCCGTACACGTGACTTCTGCGCCCGCCAAGCCCCGCATCCCGAACGTCCTCGCCGGACGTTACGCCTCCACCGAGCTCGCCACGCTCTGGTCCCCCGAGCAGAAGGTGAAGCTGGAGCGGCAGCTCTGGCTCGCCGTGCTGCGGGCCCAGAAGGACCTCGGCATCGAGGTGCCGGACGAGGCGCTCGCCGACTACGAGCGTGTCCTGCACACCGTCGACCTGGCCTCCATCGCCGAGCGCGAGAAGGTCACGCGGCACGACGTGAAGGCGCGCATCGAGGAGTTCAACGACCTCGCCGGGCATGAGCACGTGCACAAGGGCATGACGTCCCGGGACCTCACGGAGAACGTCGAGCAGCTCCAGATCCGCCTCTCGCTGGAGCTGATGCGCGACCGTACGGTGGCCGTGCTGGCGCGCCTCGGAAAGCTGGCCGGTGAGTACGGCGAGCTGGTCATGGCCGGCCGCTCCCACAACGTCGCCGCCCAGGCCACGACGCTGGGCAAGCGGTTCGCGACGGCCGCCGACGAGCTGCTCGTCGCCTACGGCCGGGTCGAGGAACTCCTCGGCCGCTACCCGCTGCGCGGCATCAAGGGCCCGGTCGGCACCGCGCAGGACATGCTCGACCTGCTCGGCGGGGACGCGTCGAAGCTGGCGGACCTGGAGAACCGGATCGCCGGCCATCTGGGCTTCTCACAGGCGTTCACCTCCGTCGGCCAGGTCTACCCGCGCTCCCTCGACTACGAGGTCGTCACCGCGCTGGTGCAGCTGGCGGCGGCGCCGTCGTCGCTGGCGAAGACGATCCGGCTGATGGCCGGGCACGAGCTGGTGACCGAGGGCTTCAAGCCGGGCCAGGTCGGCTCCTCCGCGATGCCGCACAAGATGAACACCCGCTCCTGCGAGCGCGTCAACGGCCTCATGGTGATCCTGCGCGGCTACGCCTCGATGACGGGCGAGCTCGCGGGCGACCAGTGGAACGAGGGCGACGTGTCCTGCTCGGTGGTGCGCCGGGTCGCGCTGCCGGACGCGTTCTTCGCGCTGGACGGGCTGCTGGAGACGTTCCTGACGGTGCTGGACGAGTTCGGCGCGTTCCCGGCGGTCGTGGCCCGTGAGCTGGACCGTTACCTGCCGTTCCTCGCCACCACCAAGGTGCTGATGGGCGCGGTGCGCGCGGGCGTCGGCCGTGAGGTCGCGCACGAGGCGATCAAGGAGAACGCCGTCGCCTCCGCGCTGGCGATGCGCGAGCAGGGCGCCGAGCGCAACGAGCTGCTCGACAAGCTGGCCGCCGACGCGCGCATCCCGCTCGACCGCGCCGCGCTGGACGCGCTGATGGCCGACAAGCTGTCCTTCACCGGCGCCGCTGCCGAACAGGTCGGCGTCGTCGTCGGCCGCATCGAGGAGATCGTGAAGCAGCGCCCGGAGGCCGCCGGTTACACGCCCGGGGCCATCCTCTAGCGCGCCGCTCGGCATGGCGCGCTTCACCGCCGAGCAGTTGGAGGCCGCCCGCGACCGTCTGGTACCGGACGTAATCGCGGACGGCCTCCATGTGCTGTTCTGCGGCATCAACCCCGGTCTGATGACGGCCGCGACCGGCCATCACTTCGCCCGCCCCGGCAACCGATTCTGGCCGGTCCTGCACCTGTCCGGCTTCACACCGAGACTCATGAAACCGTCGGAACAGCAGGAGTTGCTGTCCTACGGCCTGGGCATCACGAACGTCGTGGCACGGGCGACCGCACGGGCCGACGAGCTGAGCGCGGAGGAGTATCGCGAGGGCGGGCGGCTGCTGGCGACGAAGGTGGAGCGGCTGCGGCCGCGTTGGCTGGCCGTGGTCGGCGTCACCGCGTACCGGGCCGCGTTCGACGACCGCAAGGCTCAGGTGGGCCCGCAGGAGCGGACGATCGGGGACACGCGCGTGTGGGTGCTGCCGAATCCGAGCGGGCTGAACGCGCACTGGACGGCGGCGTCGATGGCGGAGGAGTTCGGGCGGTTGCGGACGGCAGCCCAGGGCTGACGGATCGCGCCGGGGCCCGGCGGATCACGCCGGGGTCTGAAGGGTCACGCCGGGGTCTGAAGGGTCACGCCGGGGTCTGAAGGGTCACGCCGGGGTCTGAAGGGTCACGCCGGGTCGATCTCCGTGACCACGCCGAGCAGCTGCACGTCGTCGGCCTCGTCCTGGTCGGCGACGACGACCGCGACCCAACGGCCCGTCCCCTCCGCTTCCCAGACGCACGCCACGCGGGCGCGTGCGCTGAGCGAGGCCCAGGGCTCGGGTATCTCCTCCAGCGCGGTACGCAGCGAGACGGTCTGGAGGTTGTAGGGGGCCGTCTCTCTCCAGCGGTCCGCGAACTGATCGTCCAGGGCGTCGCGGTACTTCTCGTACTGCTCCACGGTCTCCGCACGGGTCCCACAGTCGCCGTGACTGCTCTCTAACACCACGATGTGGTACCCGGGGCCGCTCCTGTCGCCGTTCGACGAGGTGTGCTCCGCCGCGAACGGGCGGAAGCACAACTCGTCGATGAGGGCGATGTGCCGTGCGATGTTCATGCGTTCCAGTAAACCCGGCCCCACTGACAATTGGCGTGTCGTCAGGCGTCCCGCCGCCGCACGCTCCACGCCCCCGCCAGCAGCGCGGCCGCCGTCCACAGCGCGGTCACCGCCAGGCCGGACCACGGTCCGAGGGTGCCGTCGTACGTCTCGTGCAGGACGATCTGTCCGGCCTTGTCGGGCAGGAAGTCGGCCACGGTGCCCGCGGCGTCGCCGATGACGAAGGACACCACGAGGATGAACGGGATCAGGAGAGAGAGCGTGGCCACTCCGCTGCGGAGCACGGCGGTCAGGCCCGCCGCGAACAGGGCCATGAGCATGAGGTAGATCCCGCAGCCCAGGACGCCGCGCACCTGCTCGCCCGTCGTGACCCCGTCCGCCGCCGAACCCAGCCCCGCCCGTGCCACGACGTACGCCGTACCGGCGGTGACGAGGCCGACGAGCAGTGCCGGCACGGCGATGGCCGTCACCTTGGCGGCGAACCACCGTCCGCGCCGCGGCACCGCGGCGAGCGTCAGCCGGAGCGCACCCCCGTGGTACTCCGACGACACGGCCATCGCGCCGAACGAGATGGCCGCGATCTGCCCGGGCAGGACACCGGACAGCGCGGTGAACAGCGGATCGGACTCGGGGTCGGAACTGCCGTCGGTGCCCGCCAGCGCGGAGAACGCCGTGGTCGCGGCGAACAGTGCGAGCAGCGCTCCCGGCAGCGAGCGGAGCGTGCGGATCTTGAGCCACTCCGAGTGGAGCGCGGGTGCGAATCCCATGGTTCAGGCCTCCTGGGGCTGTGCGGTGAACTCGGCCTCGGTCGCTGTCAGGTCGAGGTAGGCCTGCTCCAACGTGGCTTCCTCCGCAGCGAGTTCGAGGAGGGGGACACCGGCCTGCGAGGCGATGCGGCCGACGTCGTCCACGCGCGCGTGGCGCACGGTCCAGTGCCCGTCCTCGTGCTCGACGGCGTCGTGACCGTGTCGGTCGAGGGCCGTCTTGAGCGCGGTGGCATCCGTGGTGCGGACGCGGACGCGGGGCTCCACGCGTGCGTGGATGAACTCGCGCATCGGGGTGTCGGCCAGCAGGCGCCCCCGGCCGAGGACCACCAAGTGGTCGGCGAAGGACGCGGTCTCGTTCATGAGATGGCTGGACACCAGGACCGTGCGCCCCTCCCCCGCGAGACGGCGCAGCAAGGCGCGGATCCAGATGATGCCCTCGGGATCGAGGCCGTTGGACGGCTCGTCGAGCATGACCACCTCGGGGTCGCCGAGGAGGGCTGCCGCGATGCCGAGCCGCTGGCGCATGCCCAGGGAGTACGTCTTCACCCTGCGGCGCGCGACCGAGGCGAGCCCGGTCTCCTCCAGCACCTCGTCCACCCGGCGGACGGCGATGCGGTTGCTCACGGCGAGGACGCGCAGGTGGTCACGGGCGGTGCGGGAGCCGTGCGCGGCCTGGGCGTCCAGCAACGCGCCCACATGGCGCAGGGGTTCGCGCAGGTTCTCGTAGGCGCGGCCCCCGATCGTGACGGTTCCGGACGTCGGCCGGTCGAGGCCGAGCACGAGCCGCATGCTGGTGGACTTTCCGGCGCCGTTGGGGCCGAGGAAGCCGGTGACCCGGCCGGGGAGGACGGTGAAGGTGAGGTCGTCCACGGCTCGTCCGGTGCCGTACTCCTTGGTGAGGGCTTGGACTTCGATGCTTGTCATGGCAGCAGCCTGGCCGTCGGGGGCGGGTGGGGGCCTCCCCCGCCCGAGGAGATCGTCTCCCCCGTGCGGGGGAGGTCCGTTGTCAGTGGTGGCTGGCACGATGACGAAATGGTCCGTTTGCTGCGCCCGTTCGGTCGGGTGGTGACGTACACACGATTGCTGCATTTGTGCATCGTCATCGTGTGGCCGTCGATGCTGCTGTTCATCAAGGAAGCGTGGTGGACCTGGGTGCTGGCGGCCGCGCTGCTCGCGCCCGTCGGGCTCGTGCCGGCGATGCGCAGCGTGGAAGGGCTCCAGGCAAGGCTGCTGCTGACCGGTCACCGGCAGGACAGTGGAAGCACCGGCATCGTCGTCACGCCGTCCGCCTCCTGGGGCGACCGGGCCCGGCTCGTCGTGTGGCTGGAGGTGCGGCTCCTGCTCGGCTGCGCGACCTCGATGTTCACCTTCCAACTGCTCCTCGCCTCGGTGGACTTGGTGTCGTCCGCCTTCGGTCGCGACGTCGAAGAGGGCGCGCTGCTCCCCCTGGAGGGCCACCACTGGTGGCACGTCCTGCTCGCACCCTTGTCGCTGGGGGCCCTGGCGCTGACCGTGGTCGGCTCGGGTCACCTCATCACCGCCCTCGCCCACCGCCTCCTGGGCCCCTCCCCCGCCGAGCGACTCGCCGCCTTGGAGGAGCGCACCGAGCAGCTCCTGGAACGCACCCGTATCGCCCGTGAACTCCACGACTCCATCGGCCACGCCCTGACCGTCGCCGTCGTCCAGGCGGGCGCCGCCCGCGCCGCCGGCGATCCCGCCTTCACCGACCGTGCCCTGGAGGCCATTGAGGAGACCGGGCGGGCCGCCCTGGAGGATCTGGAGCGGGTCCTCGGCGTCCTGCGAGAGTCCGGCCGGCCGGTCAGCAGCCGGCCGACGCTCACGGACGCGGACCGGCTGCTGGAGTCCGCGCGGGCCTCCGGCACCAAGGTCGACATCGACATGACCGGGCCGTTGGACACGGTGCCCGGGCCGGTATCCCGGGAGGGCTATCGCATCCTGCAAGAGTCGCTGACCAACGTGCTGCGGCACGCGGACTGCGCCCCGGCACGCGTCCGTGTCGCCGTCGCGGACGGCACGCTCACCCTGGAGGTCCGCAATCCGCTCGCCGATGACATACCCGGGCCCGGCAGAGGCAGCGGTCTGCGCGGGATCCGCGAGCGCGCGGCACTGCTGGGCGGACACGCGCGAACCGGCCCCGACCAAGGGGACTGGCAGGTGCATGTCGAGCTGCCATTGAGTTGATCTAGGCTGGCCGGATGCCGGTCACCGTTCTCCTCGTCGACGACGAACCCCTCGTACGCGCGGGTCTGCGGGCCGTGTTGGAGGCGCAGCCGGACATCGAGGTGGTCGGTGAGGCGGCCGACGGGGCGGCGGTGATTCCGCTGGTACGGCAACTGCGGCCCGACGTCGTGGCCATGGACGTACGGATGCCGCTGCTGGACGGGATCGAGGCCACGCGCGCGGTGCTGCGGACGGTCGACGCACCGCCGAAGATCGTCGTCGTCACGACCTTCGAGAACGACGAGTACGTGTACGAGGCGCTGCGGGCCGGCGCCGACGGCTTTCTGCTGAAGCGGGCCCGGCCGGCCGAGATCGTGCACGCCGTGCGACTGGTCGCCGAGGGTGAGTCGCTGTTGTTCCCGGCGTCGGTGCGGCAGCTCGCCGCTCAGTACGGCGACGACGGCGGGAACAGGGCGGCGCGGGCGGTCCTGGACCGGGCCAGGCTGACCGACCGGGAGGCCGAAGTGCTGCGGCTGATGGCAGGCGGCCTGTCGAACGCGGAGATCGCCGCCCGGCTGGTGGTCGGGACCGAGACGGTGAAGTCCCATGTGAGCGCCGTTCTGGCGAAGCTGGGGGCGCGGGACCGCACGCAGGCGGTGATCACGGCATACGAGTCGGGGTTCGTGACGCCGGGGTGACAGCCGGCGGGGACAGGCCGGCCGGACCGACCAGTAGGTCGTCGGGGTGCCCGCCTCTCGCCGGGGTGCGCCGCGGCGAGTACCATCCGCCCAACATGCGCACGAGCTGGGAGGACGGACGTTGGGGCAGCTGACCGGCGGGGACCCCTCGCTGCTGCGAAGGATCAACTCCGCGGTGGTGCTGCACGCGCTGCGTGCCACGGACGCCGCCACACTGACGGAGATCACCCGGGTGACCGGACTGTCCCGGCCGACCGTCGAGGGCGTCGTCGAAGGGCTCATCGAGGCGGGGTACGTCGTCGAGAAGGCGGCCGACGAGAGTGTCGTGCGGCGGCAGGGCCGGCCCGCGCGGCGGTTCCGGTTCCGGGCCGAGGCGGGTCATCTGCTGGGGGTGGACATCGGCGCGCATCGGGTCGCCGCGCTCCTCGCCGACCTGGACGGCCGGGTGCTGGGCGCCATCGACAAGGACGTCGACGAGACGGCTCCGGCCGACGAGCGGCTGGAGCGGGTGCGTACGGCGGTCGCCGAACTGCTGCGCCGGGCGGGTGTGGCACGCGGCTCGCTGCGGGCCGTCGGCGTCGCGACGCCGGGCATCGTCGAGGCCGACGGGACCGTGCGGCTGGGCGCCGCGCTGCCCGAGTGGACGGGGCTACGGCTGGGCGAGCGGCTGAGCCGTTCCTTCAAGTGCCCGGTCCTGGTGGAGAACGACGCCAACGCGGCGGCCGTCGCCGAGCACTGGAAGGGATCCGCCACCGAGTCCGACGACGTGGTGTTCGTCCTGGCCGGGCTGAGCCCGGGTGCCGGTTCGCTGATCGGCGGACAACTGCACCGGGGGTTCGGCGGCGCGGCCGGCGAGATCGGCGCGCTGCACCTCCTGGGCCGCGAGGCGACACCGGAGACCCTGCTGTCCACCACGGACGAGCCACTGCGCCCTCTCGACGAGCGCGCGGTCGCCGAGGTCTTCGCCCAGGCCCGCAAGGGCGACCAGCGTGCCCTCGCGGCCGTCGACCGCTTCATCCAGCGCCTCGTCCACGACGTGGCCGCGCTCGTCCTCGCCCTCGACCCCGAGCTGGTCGTCGTCGGTGGCTGGGCCGCCGGCCTGGACGGCGTACTGGAGCCGCTGCGGCGCGAACTGGCCCGCTACTGTCTGCGCCCGCCGAAGGTCGCCCTGTCCCTCCTCGGCGAGGCGGCCGTGGCGACGGGCGCGCTGCGGCTCGCCCTCGACCATGTGGAGGAGCAGCTGTTCGCGGTGGAGGGGACGGTGACGGGGCGGCGCTGACGACGCACCGTCCGTGCCGGTGAACGCGACGCGCCCCGGAGTGGCTCCGGGGCGCGGCATGTGCGGGTACGGCGGTCAGGACGCCTGGCGCTCCGGGTCCTGGCGGATCTCCACGCGGCCGGAGTCACCGAAGGTCAGCCGGCAGGTGTCCGCGCGGTACGTGGCGACGGAGAGCGCGGCGGTGCGGCCCTCGGCGATGTAGCGGGTGGTGACGACGAGGACGGGGGCCCCGGGGAGGCGGTCCAGCTCCTTGGCGTCGTCCGCGCGGGCCGAGCCCAGCTCGACGGCGCTCTCCTGGCCCTCCAGTTCCATGCGCTGAAGCTCACGCAGCACGGCACGCGCGCGTGCCGCTCCGCACGGGGCGTCGATGGCGGAGAGGTCGGGCACCGACGACTCCGGGATGTAGAGCAACTCGGCGGCCACGGGCTGGCCGTGCGTCACGCGGGAGCGGCGCACGGTGTGCACGGGCTCGTCCCGGCCGCTGTCCAGGGCGGCGGCCACGGACGCGGGCGGCACCGCCTGCGTGCAGTCCACGGGCTGCCAGACGTCGTCCGGCGCTCCCGGCCAGGCGTGCTGCTCGCTGCCGACGGACACACCCACGCGCGGCGGGGCGACGGTCGTACCGACGCCGCGGCGGCGCTGGAGCCTGCCCTCCAGTTCGAGCTGTTCCAGGGCCTGGCGGAGCGTGGCCCTGGCGACGCCGAAGCGGGCGGCCAGGTCGCGTTCGTTGGGCAGAATCTCGCCCACGGTGAATTCGGAGTCCAGTGCTTCACTGAGCACGGTCCTCAGGTGCCAGTACTTCGGTTCCGGCACCGATTCCAGCTGCGTGGTCCCCACCCTGTCCTCCGCAATCGCCGTGGCCCAGCGGCGTTTTAGCGCCCTTGTTTATTAAAGGTTGTTGCACTTATCAGCGACCATAGGGCGGCCCTCACCCTTGGTCAATACCAATCCGGGAACGTTCACGGGCCGGCTCGGGCCGCCGCGCCCATGACGCGGCGGCGGGAGCTACGCCGTTGCCAGCGAGGTGAGCTTGTCGGGGTTGCGGATGATGTAGACCGCCTGGATCCGGCCGTCCAGGACGTCCAGCTGGAAGACGCTGTCGGGCTTGTCGCCGGAGTGCACCAGCACCGCGGGGCCGCCGTTGACCTCCAGGAACCGGAAGGACACGTCGGCGGCGCCCTTCTGCGCGGCGCCGATGAGGAAGCGGCCCACCTTGTCGGCGGTCTCCAGGACCCGCACCGGCGCCTTGGCCTTGCCGCCGCTGTCGCCGACGAGGCGGACGTCCGGGGCCAGCAGGGACATGAGCCCCTCCAGGTCGCCCTCCGCCGCCGCGGCCAGGAACCGTTCGGTGAGATCGCGCCGCTGGACGGGGTCGACCTCGTACCGAGGCCGCCGCTCGTCGACGTGCTTGCGGGCCCGTCCGGCGAGCTGGCGCACGGCCGCCTCGCCGCGGTCGAGCATGGCGGCGATCTCGGTGTACGGGTAGCCGAAGGCCTCCCTGAGGACGAACACCGCCCGCTCCAGCGGCGACAGCGACTCCAGGACGACGAGGACGGCGAGGGAGACGGAGTCGGCGAGGACGGCCCGCTCGGCGGTGTCCGGGACGGCGTCCCCGAAGTCGGTGACGTACGGCTCCGGCAGCCAGGGGCCGACATAGGTCTCGCCCCGCGCCTTGACCTGGCGCAAGCGGTCGATGGCGAGCCGCGTCGTGACGCGCACCAGGTAGGCGCGCGGTTCGCGCACCTCGGACCGGTCGGCGTTGGACCAGCGCAGCCAGGTCTCCTGTACCACGTCCTCCGCGTCGGCCACGCGGCCGAGCATGCGGTAGGCGACTCCCAGGAGGACGGGGCGATGCTCTTCGAAGACGTCGGTCTCGGTGTAGGTGGTCACTGTTCCATCCCATCCGACGCGTCCGGCGGTGTCCAGGCGAAATCGGCGCCACGGGCGCGGTCGTTCAACCATGAGGCGGGGATGGCACGTTGCGGGTCACACCTCCCCGAGGATCACCGGCCGCCAGGGTCTACCCGCCGGTAGCAATTGCTGACAAGCTGTCTACGGCCGTCCGTCGGCGTGTCCCAGACTCCGTCAGCGTGTCCCAGACGAGGAGCACCCCATGTCCGCCACCGTCTCCTTCCAGGTCGACTCCCCGCACGGCCCGCAGAGTGTGAGCGTCGACTACGCGCGCGTGGGAAGCGGTGAACCGCTGCTCCTACTGCACGGGATCGGGCACCACCGGCAGGTCTGGGACCCGGTGGTGGACATCCTCGCGACCGAGCGCGACGTCATCTCCGTGGACCTGCCCGGCTTCGGGACGTCCCCGGGCCTGCCCGACGGCCTCGCCTACGACCTGGCCACGACGACGGCCGTGTTCGGCGCCTTCTGCGAGGCGATGGAGCTCGAACGGCCGCATGTGGTGGGCAACTCTCTGGGTGGTCTGATCGCGCTGGAACTCGGCCGCGAGAAGCTGGCGCGGTCCGTGACCGCCCTCTCCCCGGCCGGCTTCTGGTCCGAGGCCGAGCGCCGCTACGCCTTCGGTGTGCTCCTCGCGATGCGGCGCATCGCGCGGCGGCTGCCGCTGCCCCTGGTGGAGCACCTTTCCCGGTCGGCGGCCGGCCGTACGCTCCTGACCAGCACGATCTACGCGCGCCCCGGCCGCCGGTCACCCGATGCCGTGGTCGCCGAGACGCTGGCCCTTGCGCGGGCCACGGGCTTCGACCAGACCCTCGGCGCCGGTCGGGCCGTCCAGTTCACCGACGACATCCCGGGGATCCCGGTCACCGTGGCCTGGGGCAGCAGGGACCGGCTGCTCGTGCGCCGCCAGGGTGTGCGCGCCAAGCAGATCATCCCCCGGGCCCGCCTCGTCCGGCTGCCCGGTTGCGGCCACTGCCCCATGAACGACGACCCTGCCCTGGTCGCGCGCGTCATCCTCGACGGCAGCCGCTGACTCGCGCGGGGTACGCACGCGTGCGGTGAGCCCGCGCGGGGTGCGCGTCAACGCGCCGGAGCCCAGGGCGACTCCGGCGCCGACCAGGGCACTGCCGAGGGCCTGGACGGCGCCGTAGGAGCCGGTTCCGACGAGCGGGGCGGTGCAGGCGGCGGCGACCGGGATGAGGCCGGAGAAGAGGGTGGCGCGCTCGGCGCCGATCCGCTGCATCCCGATGTACCAGCACACGAAGCCGACGACGGTCACGATCACGGCCTGCCACAGGAGAGCCAGGGTCTCGGTGGTGTCGGGCCGGCGCAGCCACGCGGTGCCGTCGAGGAGCAGGCCCGCCGTCGCGGACTCCACGGCAGCGATCCCGCACACCACGGCGGACAGCAGCCGCGGGCCCAGCGGGCGCAGGACGGGCACGGCCAGGACCGCGAAACCGACCTCGCCGATCAGCGCGCACACGGAGAAGGCGATGCCGACGCCGTCCGTGCGACCCCAGCCCTGCACGGTGAACGCGCCGACCGCGACGAGTGACGCCCCGTACAGGACCGTCCGTTGCGGTCGTCGCCGCCCGTCCAGCAAGGGCACGACCACGGCAACCACCACCGGAGCGCAGCCGACGAAGACGCCGGGGACGGCCGGTTCGGCGGTGCGCTCGGCGGCGATGACGGCCAGGTTGAAGCCGACCATGCCGACCGCGGCGAGGACGACGAGGCGAGCCCACTGACGCGCGGTGAGCGCGCGCAGCCGGGCCGCGGCGCCCCGCCCGGCGAGGGGGACGAGCAGGAGACAGGCGAGGCCGTAGCGCACGAACTGGCCGCCGGCGTACGGGTAGTCGCCGAGGAGGCTGTTGGCGGTGAAGGATCCTCCGACGAGGACGCAGGCGAGCGCGGCGAGGAGGGCTCCGCGCATGGTGGTCGTGTTCATGGGAGCGACGCTAGGAACCGGTGCGGTCCGCATTAAGGTCCACTTTCATGACGTCATCCAAGGCCAATCCGGCCGACGGCCCGGAGCGGCAGGTGGGCTCCGCCGCCTGGGAGTTGCTTCTGCCGGCCGCTTCGGCGCCCGCACGCACGCGTGGACGTTCGTTGCAGGCGGCGCTGCGTGAGGCGGTGCGGTCGGGGCGGCTGGCGCCGGACACGCGGCTGCCGTCGAGCCGGGACCTCGCGGCCGACCTCGGTGTGTCCCGCGGGTTGATCACCGAGGCGTACGAGCAGCTGACGGCGGAGGGCTATCTGCGCAGCGGCCGGGGTGCCGGGACCTGGGTGGGCGGTGCCGTACGGTCGGCCCGGCCACGCGCACGTGACCTCGCTCCGCGGGCCACCGGCGCCCTGGCCGACTTCGTCCCCGGTACGCCGGACCTGTCGATGTTCCCGCGCGCCGCGTGGGCGGCCGCGCAGCGCGGGGTGCTGGCCGGGCTGCCGCACCACGAGCTCGGCTATCCCGACCCGCGCGGCCTGCCCCGGCTGCGTACGGCGCTCGCCGAGCTGCTGGCACGCCGTCGGGGGGTGGTCGCTGATCCCGAGCGCCTGGTGGTCGTCTCCGGCGTGGCACAGGCGACCACGCTGCTCGGTTTCGTACTGCACGCGCGCGGCCTGCGCGAGGTCGGTGTGGAGAACCCCGGAAGCCCGCAACACGACGCCCTCTACGCGGCCGCGGGCGTCGCCACGGTGCCGCTGCCGCTCGACGACGAGGGGCTCGTCATGGGTCCGTTGCGGGAGTCGGGCGTACGCTCCGTCGTCACGACGCCGGCCCACCAGTTCCCCACCGGAATCGCCTATTCGGCCCGCCGCCGTACCGAGCTGCTCGACTGGGCGCGCTCCGTCGACGGATTCGTTCTGGAGGACGACTACGACGGCGACTTCCGGTACGACCGGGCGCCCTTCGGCGCGCTCCAGGGCCTCGACCCGGAGCGCGTCGCCTACGCGGGGTCGGTCAGCAAGTCCCTCGCTCCGGGGCTGCGGCTCGGCTGGCTGCTCGTACCGGAGGCACTGGCCGAGGACGTCGTCGAGCGCAAGCGGACCATGGACCTCGGGCACCCCACCCTCGACCAGGCGCTGTTCGCCAGGTTCGTGGAGCGCGGCGACTACGACCGCCAGCTGCGGCGGTGCCAGCGCGCGTACCGGGAGCGTCGCGACGCCCTCGTCTCCGCGCTGGAGGAGCACTTTCCTGGCGCGGAGGTGACCGGGATCGCCGCGGGTCTGCACGTCATCGCCGCGTTGCCGGAACGGTACGGGCCTCAGGAGCGGTTCCTCGCGCGTGTGGCCGCGGCCGGTGTGGCGGTGCGTCCGGTGACGGAGTACGCGCACGCGAACCACGCGTTCGGGGGCCACGCACCCGCGCGTGCCGGGGAGGGCGGGCAGCCGGGTGTGCGGCTGGTTCTGGGATACGCGCACCTGCCGCCGACACGGATCCGGGCGGGCGTACGGCTCATGGCCGAGGCGACCGCCACGCGCCGCCGCTGAGCACGACGCGCCCCGGACGCGCCGGTTCCCTCCCGGATGCGGTCAGTTGTTCACTTGTGGTTTCCGTGTGCGCTGCGGCGCACCAGTAGTTGTGGCACTGCACACTGGCCGGATCCCGCCCCTGGAGGCTTCTCCATGTCACACCGTTCGTTCCCGGGCCGTCGCAGCGTTCTGCGCGGCTCGCTCGCCGCTTCGGCGGCGCTCACGCTGCCCGCGGCGCTCGGCTCGGCACCGGCGTTCGCCCTGTCGGGGCGGCCCAGGGCGGGATGGGGCGTCCAGACGGGCGACGTGACCTGCGACTCGGGGCTGGTGTGGGTGCGGTCGGACCGTCCGGCCCGGATGGTCGTGGAGACGTCCGCGACCGAGTCGTTCCGCAATCCGCGCAGATGGCACGGCCCGCTGCTCGGCGCCGACACGGACTTCACCGGCACGACCCGGCTGCGCGGCCTGCCGTCCGGCGAGCAGATCCACTACCGCGTGCTGCTCGCCGACCCGGACGACCCGCGCCGCACGGGTGAGCCGGTCACCGGCACCTTCCGTACGGCCTCGGCGCGGCGGCGCGACGGGGTGCGGTTCGTGTGGTCGGGCGACCTCGCCGGTCAGGGCTGGGGCATCAACCCGGACTTCGGCGGCTACCGGATCTACAACGCGATGGCCGCGCTGGACCCGGATTTCTTCCTGTGCAGCGGTGACAACATCTACGCCGACGGCCCGATCTCGGCCTCGGTCGCGCTGCCCGACGGCAGCACCTGGCGGAACATCACCACCGAGGAGAAGTCCAAGGTCGCCGAGACCCTGGCCGAGTTCCGCGGCAACTTCCGCTACAACCTGCTCGACGACAACCTCAAGCGGTTCAACGCCCAGGTCCCGTCCATCATCCAGTGGGACGACCACGAGGTGACCAACAACTGGTACCCCGGCGAGATCCTGGCCGACGCCCGCTACACCGAGAAGAACGTCGACGTCCTGGCCTCGCGCGCCCGGCAGGCGTTCTCGGAGTACTTCCCCATCTCGACGCTGCGCCGCCCCGACGGCAGGGTCTACCGCGTGGTCAACCACGGCCCGCTGCTGGACGTGTTCGTGCTGGACATGCGCACCTACCGCAACGCCAACTCGCCGGACGAACAGCCCACCGACGCGCAGGGCATCCTCGGCGCCGAGCAGCTGCGGTGGCTCAAGCGCGAGCTCGCCCGCTCCCGGGCGGTGTGGAAGGTGATCGCCTCGGACATGCCGCTCGGCCTGGTGGTACCGGACACCGGCGACGGCAAGCCGAACGTCGAGGCCGTCGCGCAGGGTGACCCGGGTGCGCCGCTGGGGCGGGAGCTACAGATCGCGGAGCTGCTGCGGTTCATCAAGCACCGCGGTATCACGGGCACGGTGTGGCTGACCGCCGACGTGCACTACACCTCGGCCCAGCACTACCAGCCGTCACGGGCGGCCTTCACCGACTTCGAGCCGTTCTGGGAGTTCGTCTCCGGCCCGCTCAACGCGGGCGCGTTCCCGGCGAACACGCTGGACAACACCTTCGGTCCGGACCGGGTGTTCATCAAGGCGCCGACGACCGCGAACGTCTCGCCGGCCGGCGGCTACCAGTTCTTCGGCGAGGTCGACATCGACGGCGACAGCGGCGAACTGACGGTCCGGCTGCGCGAGTCCGACGGCACCGTGCTGTTCACCCAGGTCCTGCAACCGGGCCGGGTCGGTCAGTAACTCCCGTAGCCTGGACCTCGTGCCGCGCACCGGTGTCATCCCACGGTGCGCGGCACGATCGTACCCGGCCTGCCGAACTCCCCGTTCGCGAGCCCGTTTTCGCTGGTCAGAGCGATTGTCAGTGGTCGCCTCTACGGTTTTTCCATGACGCGATCCTTGCAGGCCGTGGCCTACTGCCGACCCTCCGTGCCGGAGTCCGCGGCGGACGGACAGCGCCTGGGGCTCGAGACCTCCCGGGGTGCGACGCCCTCGGGCGTCGAGGACCATCCGCGGTTCTTCGCGGGCTTCCTGACGTTTCCTCAGGTGGCCTCGGCCGGACTGCTCGCGGTGGCCGACGTGGCGGCCACCAGCGGCAGCTGCGGGCCTCCCTCGACCCGGTCGTGACGGGCAACGGCGACCGGCTGCGCTTCGAGTCGTTCTCCGGCTGCTGCGGGGTGTACGCCCGTCTGGATGTGCTGGAGCCGGGCCTGGACGGCGGTGAGGTGGGGCACGGCACGACGAACGTCGACGTCAACAACCCTCTGCGCGAGGCCCTGTCCAGGATCGGCGCGGACGATCCGCTGCATCTGCGCGTGGGACCGGAGGAGCCGGCGGTGACCACGCTGGACGGCCCGGTCGTGGAGAAGAACGTGCCGCTCCCGGACCGCTGGCTGCGGGGCTTCGCGGAGGCGCAGGTCATAGCGGCGGGCTTCGATCTGCGGGCCGAGCTGTCGGCCGCCGAAGCCGTGCGGTTCCTGCGGGCGCTGCCGCGCGGTGGGGCGCGCGGCACGTCGGTGGGCGCACGGTGGGTGGTGCCGTCGGGCAGCGGCGGGCTGCGGCCGACCACGCGTGCGGTGCCCGGTGCGGTGTGTCTGGCCCGGCCCGGAGCGGCTGGCCGCGCTCCAGCGGGTGCTGCGGCATGCCACCGCCCTGCGGGTGTACGGCCCCGCGGTCACCGGCGGCGCGGCCGCTACGGCCAGTGCCTGGGAGGTGGTGCTGCCGAGCATGCGGCTGACGCTGACCCTGTCGCCCGACGCCTCGCGTGGCTTCTCCGGCGAGGGCGGCGTCCTCGACGCGCTCGCCACCGACGAGGCCGCCGAGGACGCGGAGCTGATCGCGGTGCTCCTGGCATGGGAGCCCCGTGTCGACGTGGCCGACCTGGCAGCCGCCTCGGGCCTCACGCCCGAGGGCGTGCGGGCGGCCCTGGTCCGCCTGGGCACGTCGGGGCGGGTCGGGGCGGGTCGGATACGACACGGCGGAGGCGGCGTACTTCCACCGGGAGCTGCCGTACGACGCCGAGCGCGTGGAGCGGCACAACCCGCGGTTGCGTTCGGCCCGGGCGCTGGTGGCGGCGGGCGCGGTGACGCTGGACGGCGCCGTCGGGACTGTGACGGCGCAGGACGGGCATGTGCACCGGGTGCGCGACGAGGCGGACGTGCTCCGTTGCAGCTGCCTGTGGTGGGCGAAGTACCGGGGCGGGCGCGGGCCGTGCAAGCACGCCCTGGCGGTACGGATGGTGCGGCGCGGCATCGCCGCGGCGGAGCGGGACATGGCACGAGTCGACGGGGGTGCGCGATGGGTTCACTGATGGAAGCGGTACGGGCCGGGCGGACGGCCGAGGCGGTGAGCCTGCTGGACGGCATGACGGACGCCGAACGACGGGCGTGCTTCCCCGAGTTGAGGGCACTGCGCAAGGAGCTGAGGGCGGACCAGTGGACGGCGCAGGCCCGCCGCGCCTGTCCCACCCTGCATGCGGCGGGGACCGCGTGTCAGACCGGTGCGGCCGGCGTGGCGAGCTGGCTCGCGGCCTCCGACATGCGCTGGTGGCCCGCGTCGCCGGGGGTGCTGATCCACCTCCTGGGCGACCGGGCTCCCGGCTGGCTCGGCGACGTGGTGCACCGACTGGCCGAGCGTCCGCTCAGCTCACGGTCGGCCGCTTCGGCCCGGTGGCTCGGGGATCTCCTGGCCGTCGCCGCGGAGTGCGCCGAACGCACGGGGCACGGGGCACAGGGGGAGATACCACACCTGGCGATGACAGCGGACCGCCGTGGCTCGTCCCGGCTGGTGGCCCAGGCCCGGCGGCTGCGCAGCGCGCCGGCGGAGGGCGTGGCCGCCTGACGAGACCCGCCACCGCCCCGGCCGATCACCCTCGGAGCCCCACCCCGCACCGCACTACGTTATTGAATAGGCGACAAACCCGGCATAAGCCTTCTTTACCGCCCGGTCACAATGCGTTCGTGATCACGCAACACCCGTCCTTCACAGTGGCTGCATGAGTCGAGACATGTCTGATGTGACGCGGACGAGGCACGGGCGCCCCGTGCACCACTGGCGACGCAACGTCATCCACCTGGCCGCACTCCTCACGGCGGTGGCCGTGATCGACGGCATCACGCACCTGAGCGGGAAGGGCCCCGGCGGACCGGCGTTGCTGCTGGTTCCGGCGACGGTGCTGGTCGCCGCGGCCGGGTTCCGCTCATGGTGGTCACGCCGCCACGGTCACGCTCCGCCGACGCGCGATACCGGTGCCCGGCCGCCCTCCGCGGAGCAGGCCGGGTCGTCGGAGCAGTCGCGGGAGACGTCCGCGACGGTGTCCGAGGAGAGCGCGTTGTGGCGAATGCGGACGACGGTGAGGGACGCACCGGGGTCGCTCGCGGCGCTGTGCACGGCGCTCGCCGGGCTGCGGGTGGACATCCTCAGCCTCCAGACCCATCCGCTGGCCGAGGGCACGGTGGACGAGTTCCTGCTCCGTGCGCCCGGTGGGCTCGCGTCGGCCGAGATCACCGAGGAGGTCTCGGTGGCCGGCGGTACCGGGACCTGGATCGAGCGGGCCGACGCCCATGACCTGGTGGACGCGCCGACCCGGGTACTGGGTCTCGCCACCCGCACCGCCCTGGACGCGGCGGAACTCCCGCTGGCGCTGCGGCAGTTGCTGGGCCGGTGCACCATCCGTTCGCTGCCTGTCGCGCCGGCCGGTGGCGGCCGGGGACCGAAGGCGGTGCCGGTGGAGGGGGCTCTCGAGGACACCGTGATGCGGCTGCGGGCGCCGGAAGGCGGAGTGATCACCGTGGAGCGGCCGTATCTGCCGTTCACGCCGACCGAGTTCGCGCGGGCGCGGGCCCTGGTGGAGCTGGACGCCCGGCTCGGTCCGCGCGTGCCGCGCAGCCAGGACGTGCTGACGCTGCCCGAGGGCAATGACATCACCGTGCGCCGGGCGGACACCGGTGACCTGCGGGCCGCGAAGGAGATGCACGAGCGGTGCTCCGCACGGACGCTCGGGATGCGGTACCACGGGCCGGTCGGTGACGCCGACCGCTATCTCGGTCACCTGCTCAGTCCGCGGTTCGGGCGGACGATCGCCGTGCAGACCGCATCGGGGCGCATCGTCGGGCTCGGTCATCTGCTGTGGGACGGGGACGAGACGGAGGTCGCGCTGCTGGTCGAGGACGCGTGGCAGCGGCGTGGGATCGGCGCCGAGCTGCTGCGCAGGCTGGTGGGGATGGCGGTGGAGGCGCGGTGCGCGAGTGTGTACGCCGTGACGCAGTCGTCCAACACCGGGATGGTCGCGGCGATGCGCGGGTTGGGGCTCCCCCTCGACTATCAGATCGAGGAGGGGACCCTCGTCATCACGGCCCGTCTGGATACGGCGGTGGAGGAGCCAGTCACGGAACGGCTGTCCCGTGCGGGTGAGTGGGGGAAGGCCTGAGCGCCGTTCGGGCTAGGGCCTGGCGGCGGCTGCGGCGGGTTCGTTGTGGCTGGTCGCGCAGTTCCCCGCGCCCCTTTCGGGGCGCGGCCGCACTCCCAGTGCCGCATCCAGGTCGGCCCACAGATCGTCGGCGTCCTCCAGCCCCACCGACATCCGCAGCAAACGGTCGCTGACCCCGGCGCCCCGCCTGTCGTCCGCGTCGACTATGCGGTGGCTGATGGAGGCCGGGTGCTGGATGAGGGTGTCGACGCTGCCGAGGCTCACGGCGGGCGTGATCAGACGGACGCCCGCGATGACCTCGTGCGGGTCCCCGTGGACCTCGAAGGCGATCATGGCGCCGCCGATGCGGGGGTAGTGGACGCGGGCGACGCGCGGGTCGGCGGTGAGGCGGCGGGCGAGTTCGGCGGCGGTCTCCGCGGCGGCCCGGACGCGGACGGGAAGGGTGGAGAGGCCGCGCAGCAGGAGGTAGCCGGCCAGCGGATGCAGGACGCCGCCCGTGGCGAACCGTACCTGCCGGAGCCGTCCGGCGAACTCCTCGTCGCAGGCCACCACGCCCGCCATCACGTCCCCGTGTCCGCCGAGGTACTTGGTGGCGCTGTGCAGCACCAGCCGTGCACCGTGTTCGGCGGGCCGCTGGAGCACGGGCGTGGCGAAGGTGTTGTCCGCGAGCAGCGGGACGGATCCGCAGGCGTGCGCCACCGCACGCAGGTCCACCTCGGCGAGCGTGGGGTTGGCCGGGGACTCGACCATCACCAGGCCGGTGTCCGGACGCAGTGCCTCCGCGATGCCGGCCGGGTCGGTCCAGGTCACCTCCGAGCCCAGCAGCCCGGCGGTGAGCAGATGGTCGCTACAGCCGTACAGGGGACGTACGGCGACGACGTGGCGCAGGCCCATCGAGGCCCGTACGAGAAGAACCGCGGTCAGGGCCGCCATCCCGCTGGCGAAGGCGACCGCCGCCTCGGTGCCCTCCAGGCGGGCGAGGGCGGTCTCGAAGCGGGCGACGGTCGGGTTGCCGAGACGGCCGTAGACGGGCGGGCCGTCCGGTTCGGCGCCGGTGGTCGCGAAGGCGTCGATGCGGGCGGCCTCGCCGCGGCTGTCGTAGGAGGGGTAGGTGGTGGACAGGTCGATCGGCGGGGCGTGCAGTCCCTGCCGGGCGAGGTCGTCGCGGCCGGCGTGGACGGCCTCGGTGGCGAGTGCTCTGGATGCGGTGCGTACCTCGTCGTACCCGTGCATACCGGCGTATGCCTCCCTGCTCGCTGAGTCCATGGAGCGGAAGACTGAACAGCGGGCGGGCTCCATGGGTGGAACCCCGTGTTACGTTCGGCACATGGCCGAATCTGTCGCACTGGATCCGGTCGATCTGCATCTGCTGCGGCTGTTGCAGAACGACGCCCGGACCACGTATCGCGACCTCGCCGAGCAGGTCGGGGTGGCGCCGTCGACGTGTCTGGACCGGGTCACGCGGCTGCGGCGTTCGGGCGTGATTCTCGGCCATCAGCTCAGGCTGGACCCGGCCAAGCTGGGCCGCGGGCTTCAGGCGCTGCTGTCCGTGCAGGTCAGGCCCCATCGGCGGGAGTTGGTGGGGCCGTTCGTGGAGCGGATCCGGGCGCTGCCGGAGTCGCTGACCGTGTTCCATCTGACCGGGCCGGACGACTATCTCGTCCATGTCGCGGTCGCGGACATGGCGGATCTCCAGCGGCTGGTGCTCGACGAGTTCACCTCCCAGCGCGAAGTGGCGCGGGTGGAGACGCGGTTGATCTTCCAGCAGTGGGACTGCGGGCCGCTGCTGCCACCCGGCGCCCCGGAGAACAAGCCCTCAGCGAAATCCGTCTGACGCGGGCAGGCACCGGCGAAACCGGGCTGACGCGGCGGCGGTCGCCGTACGAGGATGGCCCGTATGTCTGATACCCACAGCCCGCTGCCCCGTGAGGTCGCCGACGCGTATGTCGACGCGCTCATCGCCCTCGACCCGATCACCGGTACGTATCTCGGTGTGAAGGAGAGTTCGAGCCGGCTCCCCGACCTCTCGCCCGCGGGCCAGGAGGCACTCGCGGAGCTCCAGCGGGCCACCCTCGCGCGACTCGACGAGGCCGAGCGCGCGCCCGCCGCGGACAGTGACAGCGAACGCCGGTGCGGGCGCCTGCTGCGCGAGCGGCTCACCGCGGAACTCGCCGTGCACGAGGCCGACGAGGGCCTGCGCTGGGTCGGCAACATGGCCACACCCGCCCACTCGGTCCGTGAGGTCTTCACCGTCACGCCGAGCGGGACCGACGAGGACTGGGCCGCCATCGCCGAACGGCTGCGGGCGGTGCCGACCGCGTACGCGGGGTACCGCGAATCGCTCGCACAGGGGCTGGAGCGCAAGCTGTACGCGGCCCCGCGGCCGACCGCCACGTTCGTCGACCAGCTCACCGAGTGGTCCGACACGGGCGAGGGCCGCGGTTGGTTCGAGGACTTCGCCTCGGCCGGTCCCGAGGCGCTGCGCGCGGAGCTGGACGAGGCCGCCCGCGGTGCGACGGCCGCCGTGGTGGAGCTGCGGGACTGGATGCGCGACGTGTACACGCCGGCGATCGAGGGCGCGCCGAACACGGTGGGCCGCGAGCGGTACGCCCGCTGGGCGCGCTACTTCAACGGCACGGACCTCGACCTCGACGAGGCGTACGCCTACGGCTGGGCCGAGTACCACCGTCTGCTCGGCGAGATGAAGCAGGAGGCGGAGCGGATCCTTCCGGGCGCCGCGACACCGTGGGTGGCGCTGGCACACCTCGATGAGCACGGCAAGCACATCGAGGGCGTCGACGAGGTCCGTGACTGGCTTCAGGGCCTGATGGACGAGGCGATCGAGAAGCTGGACGGCACGCACTTCGAACTCGCCGAGCGGGTACGGAAGGTGGAGTCGTGCATCGCCCCGCCCGGCGGCGCGGCGGCGCCGTACTACACGCCCCCGACCGAGGACTTCTCACGTCCGGGCCGTACCTGGCTGCCGACGATGGGGCTGACCCGGTTCCCGGTCTACGACCTCGTCTCGACCTGGTACCACGAGGGCGTGCCGGGCCATCACCTCCAGCTCGCGCAGTGGGCGCACGTCGCGCAGGACCTCTCCCGCTACCAGGCCACCGTCGGCCATGTCAGCGCCAACTGCGAGGGCTGGGCGCTGTACGCGGAGCGGCTGATGGACGAGCTCGGCTTCCTCACGGACCCGGAGCACCGGCTGGGCTACCTCGACGCGCAGATGATGCGGGCGGCCCGCGTCATCGTCGACATCGGCATGCACCTGGAGCTGGAGATCCCGGCCGACTCGCCGTTCCACCCGGGTGAGCGCTGGACTCCGGAGCTGGCGCAGGAGTTCTTCGGCTCGCACAGCAGCCGTCCGGCGGACTTCGTGGAGAGCGAGCTGACCCGGTATCTGACGATCCCGGGCCAGGCCATCGGCTACAAGCTCGGCGAGCGGGCGTGGCTGCTGGGCCGCGAGCAGGCGCGCGAGCGGCACGGCGACGCCTTCGACCTCAAGACGTGGCACATGGCGGCCCTGTCCCAGGGTTCGCTGGGCCTGGACGACCTGGTCGACGAGCTGTCCGCGCTCTGATCAGCGCCGGAAGCCGCCCTCGGAGTTGATGACCTCACCGGTGATCCAGCCCGCCTCGTCCGTCGCCAGCCAGGCGATGAGGCGGGCCGGGTCGTCCGGCATGCCCCACCGGCCGGCGGGGAAGGCGGCCGCCACGGCCTCGTACGCCTCGCCGGTCAGGTAGCCCGTGTCCACGGGGCCGGGGTTGACGGTGTTCACCGTGATCCCCTGTTCGGCGAGCGTGGTCGACAGGGAGCGGGTGATCGAGGCGAGGGCGCCCTTCTGAAGGGCGTACGCGATCTCGCCGGGCATGCCGCCCGCGATGTCCTGGCCGGAGGTCATCATCACGACGCGTCCGCCAGGGCCGGCCGGTCTGAGCCGGGCGTGCGCCTGGACGAGGAGCAGTACCGCGCGGGTGTCGACCGCCCAGTGCGTGTCGAGCATCTGGGCGTCGATCTCGTCGAGGGTGCCGTCGGAGCCGCTGACGGCATGGTTGGCGATCAGGATGTCGAGCCGTCCGCCGAGCTCCGAGGCGGCCGTGGCGATCAGTTCGGCGGGCGCGGCCGGGTCGGAGAGGTCACCCGGTCCCGCGAGGACCTGGGCATCGGGGTCACCGAGCGCCGCGCGGACGGAGGCGAGGACCTCCTCGGGTCGGTCGGCTCCCCAGGGCATGGCGTCGTCGTGCGGCACATGGTGGTGCAGATAGACGCTCGCCCCGTACGCGGCGAGCCGCCGGGCCACGGCATGCCCGATGCCGGCGCGTCTGCTGGCCCCCGTGACGAGAGCGGTCCGGCCACGCAGGGGCAGCGGGTCGCGGCGCAGGTCTTCGGGGGCGGGGTGGGGGAATCGAGGCATGACAGATCATCATGGGGAACGGCCGGCCTTGGCGCACCTGGTTATTCGGGGTGCGGCAACCGCTCGAGCCGTACGAGCCCCAGCCACGTCTCCGGTCCGGGCTGCACCTGCGCGGCGCACACGGCGTACGCCCCCGGTTCCAGGGCCACCCGCAGATGGTCGGTCCGTTCGGTCTCGGGGCCCGGCCAGGCGGAGTCGAAGACGACCACCGCACCTGGCACCTTCCAGCGCACCTCGGGTTCCCAGACGGCCGTGCTGAGGGCGGCCGGGACCCGGGCCAGCAGGTCCGCTTCGGAATCGGCCGCGCACCAGCGTACGAAGACACCATGGTCGGGCAGATAGGCGGTGGAGGCGGGCTCGTCGCCCAGTACCAGGGCCGCGCTGTCGCCCACGGGCAGAAGGCCGACGGACCCGTCGACCTCGCAGGCCCGGTCGTAGTCCGAGGCGGTCTCGTCGCCGTCGGCGCCCGCCCAGAACGGCAGCACCGCCTCCGGTATCGCTATCAGGGGGCCGCCGCCCGACTCCACCCACTCCACCGCGCCCGGTTCCGCGTATCGCACCATGGCAGCAGAACCTACACGCACAGTGGGCTCACCGGCCGGCGTGCCCAACTCGCGGATCAGCAGCCGCAGTTCTCCGCGTCCACCGGAGCCGTCAGCGGGTCGGCGGCACGCCGCTCGCGGCCCTCCCAGGTCTCGTACGCGAAGCCCTCGCGCGCCCAGTACTCGAAGCCGCCGAGCATCTCCTTGACCTGGTAGCCGAGTTCGGCGAGGGCGAGGGCGGCGCGGGTCGCGCCGTTGCAGCCGGGGCCCCAGCAGTACGTCACGACGGGCACGGACCTGTCGAGGATTTGCCCGGCCTGCTCGGGGATCAGGGCGGTGGGGAGATGGATCGCGCCCGGGATGTGGCCCTGGTCCCAGGACTCGGTGGAACGGGAGTCCAGGACGACGAAGCCGGGGTCGCCCTCGGCCGCGAGGGCGGCGGCGACGTCGGAGACGTCGGCGTGGAAGACGAGGCTCGCGCGGAAGTGGGCGGCGGCCTCGGCCGGGCTGGCGGGAGCGACACGTAGAACAGGGTTGGCGGTCGTGGTGGCAGCGTTCGTCATACCCACCAACCTATGACCGATGATCCACTTCCAGAAGGCGCAATCCCCGGCACTCCTCTTGATCCACCGGGGATTCCCCTGCTACTTCTCCCCCATGACCACGTTTTCCCCGGACGCCACCGACTGGCGCATCCTCGACGTCCTCCAGCGCGAGGGCCGCGCGAGCTTCGCCGAACTGGCGCGTGCCGTGTCCATGTCCGCGAGCGCGGTCACGGAGCGGGTGCGCCGCCTCGAGGAGGCGGGCGTCATCCAGGGGTACGCCGCCGTGGTCGACCCCGAGCGGCTGGGGCTGCCGATCCTCGCCTTCGTACGCCTTCGGTATCCGAACGGCAACTACAAGCCCTTCCACGACCTGGTCGCGGCGACGCCCGAGATCCTGGAGGCCCACCACGTCACGGGCGACGACTGCTTCGTCATCAAGGTCGCGGCCCGCTCGATGCGGCACCTGGAGGAGGTGTCCGGGAAGATCGGCACACTGGGCTCGGTGACGACGAGCGTGGTCTACTCGTCCCCCCTGCCCAGGCGCCCGCTCGGCCAGTGACCCCGCCGATGTCGACCGCCAGGACCAGCCGTCGAGCAGGGGACGCGGCTGAACGACCGGAGATCGAGGACCGAGCCGTACGTCACCCGGCGGGTTCGATACGAAGGACAGCGGCGGCGGCGAGGACCTCGACGACCTCGAGGCTCATGGCGTCGTTGATGGTCGCGGCTGTCCCCTCGTCGCAGCGCAACCCGACACCGCCGCTGCCCTTCGAGGACACGCCGCCGCCACCGGAACAGCCCGCGACGCTGTAGCCCGACCCCGTCAGCGGCGCGACCATCTCGACCGAGCGTCCGGTGATCGCCGTCACCTCGATCGGCCCGAGGCCGTACGTTTCCGGCACCGTCACGACGTCCCCCACCGCGACCTCGATCTCGCACGTCCCGTCGGCGCATGGCCCGGTCGGCGAGGGCGACGGCGTGGGGTCGGGCGCCGGTGACCCGGAACCGGACACGCCGGGCCGGCCCTCGGCGGGAGACCCGTCCGGGGAATCCGAGGAACACGACGGGAGAGCGGCGACCACGAAAGCGACCACAGCGGCGACGACGGCGGTGGATGACGTTCTACGCATCATGCTCGCCAGGGAACTCCTCCCCCGCCGGGACCGGTCCCGGCGGGCACGGCCGCGCGGCGGGTGGGGAGCCTTACGCGTCCCGCTGCCGCAGCACCGACCCCGATCTCCCCTTCACGACCTCCAGCTGCGCGTGGATCCGCCGCCGCAGATCGGCGACATGGCTGACGATCCCGACGCTGCGGTCGCGCTCGCGCAGGGAGTCGAGGACGTCGAGCACCTCGTCGAGGGTCTGGTCGTCGAGGCTGCCGAAGCCCTCGTCGATGAAGAGGGTGTCGAGACGGACACCGCCGGCCTCGTCGGTGACGACGTCCGCGAGGCCGAGGGCGAGGGCCAGCGAGGCGAAGAACGTCTCCCCGCCGGACAGTGTCGCCGTGTCCCGCTCGCGCCCGGTCCAGGCGTCGACGACGTGCAGCCCGAGCCCGCTGCGGCCACGGCCGGCCCGGTCGTCGGAGTGCACGAGGGTGTAGCGGCCGGACGACATGCGCTTCAGACGTACGGTAGCGGCGGCGGCGACCTGTTCGAGACGCGCCGCCAGCACATACGACTCCAGGCGCATCTTGCGTTCGTTGTCCGCCGAGGTGCCCGCGGTGAGGGCGGCGAGGCGGGCCACGCGGTCGTACTCCTCGCGCAGTGGGGCGAGTTGGCGTACGGCGGCGGTCGCGCGCGCGGACAGCCGGTCGAGTTCGGTGCAGCGCCGGGCGGCCGCGTCGTGCGCGGAGGCGGCGTCGCGGGCCCGTCGGACCGCGGCGGAAGCGGCCCGCTCGGCGGCCATGACGTCGGCGGGCGCCTGCTGGGCGGCGGCCGCGGTGTCGGCCTCGGCGAGGACGGCCCGTACGGCGGCCTCCTCCGACTGCCAGGCGTCCAGCCGCCGCCTGAGTTCGCGGTGCGCGGCGTCGTCGAGGATCGCGGCGGCCGCGGCCCGCGGGGTGTCGAACCCGGCGCGGAAGGCGGCGTCCGCGAGGCGGGCGTCGGCGTCCTTGAGCCGCTGGGCGGCGTCCTCGGCGGCGCGCACGGTGTCGGCGGCGTCGGTGAGCAGCTGGGCCCGCCGCTGAAGTTGGGCGGCGCGCGCGGCCACGCTGTCGGCGGCGCCCCGGGCCTGGGCCAACTCCGCCTCCAGAGCGGCCCTTTCCCGGTCCAGCCGCTCGCGGTGTCCCACCCGGGAGGCCACCCTGACGGCCGCCTGCTGCCGGTCGGCGGTCCGTCGCTCGTACTCCGCCTCGGCTCGGCGCAGCTCCTCGTGCGCCGGGTGCAGCGCGGACGCGTCCCGGCGGGCCTGCGCGTAGAGACGCTCCAACTCGTCGCAGTACGCGGTGAGTTGCTCGGTCGGCGTGTCTCCGGCCTCGGCGGTGGCGGCGGCGAGTGCCTCGCGTACGACGCCCAGGTGCCGTTCCTTCTCGGTGTGCCGCTCCTCCGCCTGCTGGTAGGCGGTCAGCGCGCGCTCCTCCGCCTCCCGGTCCACGTGTCCGGCGTCCTTGCGGGCGGGGGCGGGGTGGTCGGTGGCGCCGCAGACCGCGCAAGGCGCGCCGTCCTCGAGCTGGGCGGCCAGTTCGGCGGCGATGCCGTTCAGCCGCCGCTCCTTGACGTCGAGCCAGTGGGCCTTGGCCTCCAGGACCTGCTCCTGGGCGAGTCGGGCCTGGTCGGCGGCCGCGTCCGTGTCGCCGGCCAGCTGGTCGCGCAGCCGGGCGGCGCCGAGCCGCTGCTGGGCGGGCTCGCGCTGTACGGCGAGCTGCTCGGCGCGGGTCGCGGCCTGCTGGGCGGTGTCCATACGGGTCTGGAGCGCGACGCGGCTCTCCTCCCACCCGGAGAGCCAGTCCTCGGCGTCCTGAAGCAGGCCCTCGTCGGCCCGTTCCTGTCGGTCCAGCTCGTCGCGCTCGTCGGCGAGGTCGGCCAGCCGCTGCTCGGCGCGGCGGGCCGACTCCAGTCCGCCCAGTTCCTCGGCGGCCCGGCGCGCGGCGGCGGCGAGTCCGGCGGCGCCGGCGTCGGCGAGGGTCTCCGGCAGCAGTCCACGCGCGCGTGCCTCGGCCCCGACCGCCCGTCGGTGCTCCGTCTCGGTGGCCTCGCGCAGTTCCAGCGCGGGTGCCACGGCCGCCGCCTTGCGGGCCCGCTCCATCCGGTCCTGCGCCTGCCGATGGCCGTCGGCCCGCTCCTCGAGCACCCGGGCCCGCTCCCGCGCGTCGGCGAACCGCCGCTGGAGCCGGGCCACCTCGCGTACGTCGCCCAGGAGGCGGTCGGCGGCGGCCTGAGCGGATTCGGCGGCGAGGAGGCGGCAGTGGGCGACGGTGAGCTCCTCGCGGGCGGTGCTGCGGGCGACGGCCGCGGCGCCGAGGACGGCGTCCGCCAGGCCCGGCTCGCCCGGTGCGAGGTCGGGCAGCGCCATGGCGTCGCCCGCCGCCTGCTGCATCCGGTGCGCGTCGGCGAGCAGCGCGGCGTCGCCGTCCCGTACCTGGGCCTCGGCGGCGCGTCGGCGCTCGGCCAGGCGCTTTTCGACCTCGGCGAAGCGGCGGGTGTCGAAGAGGCGGCCCAGCAGCCTGCCGCGGGCCTCGGCGTCGGCGCGCAGGAAGCGGGCGAAGTCGCCCTGGGGCAGCAGGACGACCTGGCAGAACTGCTCGCGGCTCATGCCGAGGAGCTGGGTGATCTCCTCGCCGATCTCCTGGTGCGAGCGGCTGAGGTCCTTCCAGGTCCCGGCCTGTGGGTCGTACTCGCGCAGCCAGCTCTGCGCCTTGTCGAGCGTCGTACCCGAGCCGCGCTTCTTGGGGCGCTCCCAGGGCGGCTGTCGCGTAATCTCCAACCGGCGTCCGGCGACGGTGAGTTCGAGGCGGACCTCCGTGCGCGTGCCGGCCGCGGCGTGGTCACTGCGCAGGGCCATGCCCTGGCCGCTCTGGCGGGCGCCCGGCACGGAGCCGTAGAGCGCGTAGCAGACGGCGTCCAGGACGGAGGTCTTGCCGGCGCCGGTCGGTCCGTGCAGCAGGAAGAGCCCGGCCGCCGACAGCGCGTCGAAGTCGACGCGCTGAGAGCCGCCGAAGGGCCCGAAGGCCGTCACATCGAGGCGATGCAGCCTCATCGCGCCACCTCCCGCACGGCCTCGTCGGCCCGCACCGCGTCGAAGGCGTCCCGCAGCACGCCCTGTTCGTCCTCGTCGGGCCCGGCCCCGCGCACATGCGCGACGAAGTCCTCCGCGATCTCCTGCTCGCTGCGGCCCGCGAGCCGCTGCGCATAGGACACCTCGGGATCGTCCGGCGCCCGATCGGGGTCGAAGACGAGGCTGAGCGTGTGCGGGAAGCGCTCGGCGAGACGGGCCATCGGGTCGGCCGGGCGCACCGTGTCCGTGAGTGTCGCCTCGACCCATGCCTCCTCGTGCGGGGTGAGCCCGGGGTCGGCGAGCAGTTCCTCCAGCGTCCCGCGGATCCGGGCCAGCGCGCGCGGCACCGGGCAGTCGACGCGCTCGGCGGTGACCGTGCCGTCGGCGTCCAGGTCGACGAGCCACATGCTCTTGCGGTGATCGGCCTCCGAGAAGGAGTACGGCAGGGGCGAGCCGGAGTAACGGACGCGTTCGGTGATCGCCTGGCAGCCGTGCAGATGGCCCAGCGCCGCGTAGTCGACGCCGTCGAAGACCCCGGCGGGCACCGCGGCCACCCCGCCGACGGTGATGTCCCGCTCGCTGTCGCTGGCCTCGCCTCCGGTGACGAAGGCGTGCGCGAGGACGACCGACCGGGTGCCACGCGCGCGTGCGGCGAGATCGGCGCGCACTCGGTCCATGGCGGCGGCGAGCACGGCCTCGTGTCCGGGTTTGTCCACGCCGAACTCGTCCTTCACCAGGGCGGGTTCCAGATAGGGCAGCCCGTAGAAGGCCACGTCACCGAAGTCGTCCCGCAGCACGACCGGCGTACCGCACGCCGCCGGTTCGGTCCGCAGATGAACCCCCGCACGGCCGATCAGCCCTGCTCCGACGCCGAGCCTGCGCGCCGAGTCGTGGTTCCCGGAGATCATCACCGTCGGCACACCCAGGTCGGCGAGCCGGTGCAGCGCGTCGTCGAACAGCTCGACCGCGGCGAGCGGCGGCACCGCCCGGTCGTACACGTCCCCCGACACGACCACCGCGTCCACGCCGCGCTCCCGCACGGTCGTGACCAGGTGACCGATGAACCCGGCCTGGGCACCGAGCATGTTCACCCGGTGGAACGCCCGGCCCAGATGCCAGTCGGAAGTGTGCAGGATTCTCAAGACGCCGCTCCGACCTGCATGTTTCCCCCCACTACGCCCCTGGACCCAGCACCGAACCAGCACCGTCCTCGCTATCAGTACCGACCACGCTAACGCCTGTCAGTACCTGATCCATCACGGACCTCAGTCTGCCGTCGGCATCCGACCGTCAGATGGCCGTAGACGTCCGCGGTGATCTGGATGGGTGCGTGGCCGAGCCACCGCGACACTTAAAGGAGGGAGACACCTCCCGGCGATGGCGCTACTGGCAAAGAAATGACGCAGCGCATAGCGCGAGCCGCGCACGGTCTTGCCGTCCACCGCAATCGCGCGCAGCACCGGGCGCGTGCCCTCGGTGGCGGGCCCGACAGCACGGGCCGTCAAGAAGGCGCCGCTCGCCTCGTCCAGGGCATCGCCGTCGAGGCGGGCGAGCAGGCGCCGCACAGTGGCCTGGTGCGGCACGGCAACGCTCCCGGTCAGGGTGTCGGGTGCGAAACCCAGGGCGAGCAGTGCCCACCGGGGTGCGTCCGCGATCCACTCGCCGATCGCGGCCAGGGAGCGAGCGCCGGCAGGCACGCTGGCAGCCGCCGCGCACAGCAGCGCAGACAGCGGGTAACGACGGCCGCGCCGGCCGCGCGGCTCCTCGGGCAGACCACCGCGCCCCACACCACCGGTGGCTCAGAGGATCTTGGTCGCGCCTATGCTGACCCCGCCAGGGTTGTTGGGCCAGGTGCAGGCGGTCCACTTGTTGATCGGCGTAGCGGGCGCCCACTCTCCGTCCCTGTACCTGGCAATGCTCGGCGTCACCAAATGCACAACCTGGCTCTCATCAGATAACCCACGCCCCATACGGGACGAGGGGCGGCATCCGTTGGGTACTGGAACGACACCGTGTTGTTGCCCGCCTTAACGAAATCTACACCGTAGATGACTACGTTCTGCTGGCCCGCGTTCTCAAAGCAGAGTATTCCGGCGTCGGCCCAGAATTCGAAGAAACTATACCTGCCAGGGTCGCATTCTGTCCTGTTGAGGGCATGCGCGGAAGTGGAAGTTGCAACTACAGCCGTCATGGCCCCCAGTACGGTGGCAATAGCGGCAGCTTCCACATTACCCTGGCGTCCCGAGTTCTACGGGACGACTACTCCCCGTCGGCGAACCTCCAGGCGTAATCCGCGGATTCATCCAAGCTGGCTTGGGTGTATACATCATCTGCACCCTGGATGGGACGGTACTGCAAAGCCTTACCGGTTATCCAGCTACTTACGAGGAAGTAGCCATTGCCCGCGTCCCTATACTCCCACTTCTGGTAGTCGCCGCCGTTGCACTCCATCCAGTACACGTCCCCATTGAAGTCGCTGTCGAGGCACTGATTCGTGTACGCCCGCTTGATCTGCGACCCCACCCGGCTCCACAATTGTGCTCCCTTGCCCCAGTCGCAGGGCGCGGCCCACACCTTGTCCGCGTTGTTATTGGCCTCGAGGCAGCGACCGGATTTACTGCCCCGGATCCAGGTGTTACCGGCGGCACTTGCACTCGTTGAGAGCAGTCCCACGTTGAGTCCCGCGACAACTGCTGCTGCAAGCGTGACCTGGAGCGTGCGTTTGAATGCTCGGTTCATCGTTTCCTCTTTCGTGTGGTCGTTGTTGGTGAATCTAAATCGGGAGAGCCGGCAAGTGGCTGGAGGAGTTGCTTGCCGGTCACAGTTCAGTTCTCTTCCGCCGGGCGGTGCAGTCGGCCGGTCATCAAGTTACATGCCTACTCGCCTACCGCTGGCAAATCGAATGCCGATTCAGTGGATCTACTAATGCCGCGATAACGCCCACCGGGGGCGCGCCTACTTGACGAAGTCGTTGGTCACTCGAGGTGGCCAGATCTCGGCTTTCATCATGCGACTTGCGTAGGTGCAAATTCATTTTCTCCACCTCAATCAGTCATTCATGGCAGCAGGACTGCAATTGGCCAGTGAGCAGTGAACGTCGGCCGCATTCACAGTCCAGGACCTTTTGAAGCCCTGTCAAGGTGTTCGGTCATTTTCTGCCTTTTTGCGGAAACGGGCTGACTTGGGATTTTATGAATGAGCCATGGACCGGCAATTGCGCGACAAGGATTCGACAACTCTCATCCTGTTCCGGACATGCTGAACGGCTCACTCGCCGCGCAGGGAGTCAGGACCGTCCGACTGCGTACACGTCCGACCCTAGGCAGCGAACGTGCCCGGCATCCTGCTCTCCACGTGTCAGCCCCTGGCCATGGCAGGGAGCGGCCAACGCTGTCGGGGGTTTACAGCCAGCCGCGTCGGACCGCCTCGGCGCCCGCCTGGAACCGGCTCTGCACCCCGAGCCGCTTCTGGAGGTCGGCTGTGTTGCGGCGGACCGTGCGCAGGGAGACGCCCATCTTGCGGGCGATGCCCTCGTCGGTGAGGCCGTCCGCGAGCATCCGCAGCAGAGCCGCCTCCCGGATGGTGGGCGCGTCCTCGGGGGCGTTCTGCGGTCCCGCGCCGAGCGGGACCGCGCTCGCCCAGACGATGTCGAACAGCTCCACCAGCGCCCGCACCATGCTCGGATACCGGATCAGCAGGGCGCCCTGCCGGCTGTCGTCGGCGTGGATGGGGATCACGGCTGCGGAGTGGTCGGAGAGGATCATGCGCATCGGCAGGGTGGGGGCGGTGCGTATCTCGCCTCCGCGAGATACGACCCAGGTCGCGTATTCGACGGTCACGGGGTCGTTGCGGACGCTGTCCAGGTAGACGGTGCGCATCTCCACCCCGCGCGCGAGGCTCTGCTTGGTCAAGGGGCGGCCTGCCTTCAGCGCGGCCGCGCTGAGCGCCCCGCCGGGCATGAAGGCGCATACCTCGACGCGCGCCTGGTGCTCCAGCTCAATCAGCCGCACCCGTACGGCGTCGACGTCTTCGAGCCGCTCCACCCCGCTGTCAGCGCGGCAAGCGGCAAGCGCCGCGTATTCGGAGCTGAGGGCGGCCAGCGCGACCCGCTCCTGCGACAGCCGGGCCCGCTGCTCGTCGAGTTCGGCCTCCTTGCGTAGCAGCAGCGGGGAAAGGACGGCCTCGGGGCTGGCAGGGACGAACCGGTGGTCGGCGGCCTCGTGCAGCAGCGAGAGCTGGGTGAGCCGGTCGAGTGCGGAACGGACGGCGGCGGCGGGCAAGCCGGTATCGAGGGCGATGTCATCGAGTGTCCGCTGCGGATTCAGCAATACGGATCGGTAGACGTCATGGGTCGAACAGTCGAGGCCGAGCGTCTCCAGCAATGGTTCCCCCCGCGAGGCTGGGTGACTGATGTCGACGGTATCCCACCGATCCCTGTCACCCCTCGGACTCACCTGACGAACCCGGACAGACCGCATTCATGCAAAGACCCTGGGTAGGGACCATGGCGCAAGACACGGGACGAAGGTCGACGGCCGAAACTGCTGTCACCCGCCCTGCAAGGGCGTCTCTGACCGGGTGTTTTCCAGGGAAGTTGTACGTTGACATGGCCTCCCCGGGTGGTTCCAGCCCTTTGGCGCTCTTTCCCGTCTGCCGTCGGCGAATCCCGTCATCGGACCCGTGTGTTAAGAAAGCGTCAATGCCCGGGCAGCAACGAACCCAGGCGTTCTGCTGTCGCGGCGATCTGAACCAGCGAACCAGGACGGTCGTTGAGCCAGCGCCCACAGAACCCGGACTTGCTCGGACAACGCTCGTGATCACCGCCTCGTTTGGCCGGGATCTTCTCCACTGGCAGCTCATGAGCTCGCTCGACCCACCTACGGCCAGCGGGATTTCGGCTCCGGCATCCCCCTGCCCGCCGGGGTGGCGTCTACCCATCGCGCGCCTCGGGTTCATCAGGTGGCATTTGACTCCGCATGAGCAGAAGCGCTTGCTGATCCATGTCGCGGCCGACGTTGCACAGCAGGATCACGGCCGGCGCGGGGATGAGCACCATGTCGGGTAACACGCCGAGCAGCAAGCCGCCCAGGGCGGCTCCGGCGATCGAGCCCGCGACCATGACCAGGGTGCAGCGTCGGTTGGCGCCGAGGACTGCGAAGCTGCCGTCGCGGCCGCAGCGGGCGAAGGCGACCAGCATGGTCGGCAGGGTGGCTTTGTCCATGAGAACGGGCTCTGGCCCACTTTTTGGGCTCTGTCGCTGATTTGGGGGTGCGTGACGATCAAGAGCAGGTGGGCATCACCTGTGCGTGGGGATGTCGTTCGCCTCGCCGACCTTCTTCTTCCGAGGGGCGGGGTGGCGGTAGAAAGAGTGGTTCTTGGCGACACTGAGGTCCGGCCTACTGTGCGGTCCACGGTCGGATCGGCTGCCTGCCCGGGATGCGGATGGAGATCCTCGCGTGTGCGCTGCTATTACTGGCGGTCTCTGTCGGACCATCCCGTTGCCGGACAACAGGTGCGGCTCGATCTGCGGTCACGTCGGGGCGCCGGCCCTGACCGCGGACGCGGTCGCCCTGGAGGCCCGGAAGGCGGCCGAAGCCGACGAGGTCGCGACTCCTGTCGTGTCTGCGGAGCCGGAACGGACGAACGTGACCTCACTGACCGCGCGGCGGCTGGACCAGCTGCCACCCGACGCCCGGCCGCTGCCCTCGGTCGCGGCCTACGAGCAGCTGCTGCGAGCCCGGCGGCCGGCCGCTCGCCCCGCCATCCAGAAAGAGATGCCGTGACCCTCAAACGACACCGCGGGCTGACCGAACAGGCCGCTGACGCCGCCGTCGACCAGGCGTGCCGCATGCTCCGGCTGCCCACCATCCGGCCCCAGTTCCCCGAACTGGCCGAAGCCACCGCCCGCGACCAGATGTCCTTTCGCGGCTTCCTCGCCGAACTGCTGATGGCCGAGTGCGACGACCGGGCCCGCCGCCGCTCCGAACGGCGCATCAAGGCGGCACAGTTCCCGCGGGAGATATCGCTGCGGGCCTTCGACTTCGACGCCAACCCGAACATCGACGCAGCCGTCATCCACACCCTGGCCACCTGCGAATGGGTCAAGAAGGGACTGCCACTCTGCCTGATCGGCGACTCCGGCACCGGCAAGTCCCACCTGCTGATCGTGCTCGGCACCGAGGCCGCCATAGCCGGCTTCCGCGTCCGCTGCACACTCGCCACCGAACTGGTCAACGAGCTGGTCGACGAGTTGGTCGACGCCGCGGACGAGAAGATCCTGACCAAGACCATCGCCCGCTACCGACGCGTCGATCTGCTCTGCATAGACGAACTTGGCTACATGGAGCTGGACCGCCGCGGCGCCGAGCTGCTGTTCCAGGTGCTGACGGAGCGGGGGGAGAAGAACTGCGTCGCCATCGCCTCCAACGAGTCGTTTGGAGGGTGGACAAAAACATTCACCGATCCGCGGCTTTGCGCGGCCATCGTCGACCGCCTCACCTTCGGCGGGAACATCATCGAGACCGGCACCGATTCCTACCGGCTCGCCCGCACCCGGGCCGCCCGGGCGCAGAGCGCAGCCTCAGGCTGACCCGTCCGAGCCTCAGAAACCGGCCAGAGACCGTGTTCAACGCTGTCCGTGCCACGACCGAGTGCGCGTGCGCTGAACACGCTAAGCCGGGCGGGGGAGCGAGTTGAGGCCGCCGATCGCGATGTCGGTGGCCCTTTGAACGGCTTTGTAGGTCTGCTCCGGCCTGTTGCCCCGCCTTTGGCATGCGGCGACGACGACCTTGATCGCCCCGACCAGCGATCCCACCGCCGCGGCGGCCTCGACGAGGTCCAGCTCGGGGCAAGCGAGGTGGAGCGCTTCGGTCAGCTGTAGTTGGATGTCGAACAGCAGGTGCAGTTCGCGCGCCTGAAGTGCCGGGACCGACGCGATCAGCCGGGTCCGAGCTGGGCCGACCTTCCGTGCCAACTCCGAGTCCGTGTCAGCGAAAACACTCTGGTCGATGACGCGCCGCAGGAGGTCGGCCACCGGTTCGCCGGGCTGCCGTTCTCCGATGATCTCGACCGCGCGCTCCAGCCGCGACCTGTCGTCGAAGAAGACGATGTCGTCCTTGCTGTCGAAGTAGCTGAAGAAGGTCCGTGTCGCGATGTCTGCGGTGGCCGCGATCTCCGCCACGGTTGTCTGGTCGTAACCCTTCTCGGCGAACAATCGCAGGGCGCCTTCGACGAGCGCTTGCCTCGTGCGCATCTTCTTCCGCTGGCGCAGCCCTGGGTCGCTGGTCACGACAGCACCTTACCGCACGTGCTGTAATTTTGCATTCATTGACGTTTTGCATTGAGTGCTGTTTTATCGGGAGGTCCGTACCGACCGAGGAGCGGCCGATGGAGAGCACGTCCCCGGCAGTAGTCATGCCCACGGCCCGCCAGAACCCGTTCGATCCGCCCGAGGAACTGCGCCGCCGGCAGGGGCTCGGCCCAATCCATCGGATGACCTACGTCGACGGTGGTCAGGGGTGGTTGGTGACCGGCTTCGCCGCAGCGCGGGCGATCCTGGCAGATCCCCGATTCAGCGCCCGCCCGGACCACATGCGCTCACCGATTGCCCAGCCGGCAACGGCGCCCGTGCCGCCGGGATTCTTCCTCCGCATGGACCCGCCCGAGCACGACCACTATCGGCGGTTGCTCACCGGTGACTTCACGGTGCGCCGGATAAAGCTCCTCGAACCGGAGATCGAAGCGATCGTCAATGACCAGTTGAACGCGATGGAGCTCACCGGGGGCCCGGCCGACCTGTTCAAGGCATTCGCGCTGCCGATCCCGTCACAAGTGATCGGCGAACTGCTCGGGGTGCCCTACTCCGACAGGCAGGGGTTCCAGCGGAACGCCGCCACGCTCTTGAACGTCGACCTCACACCGGAACGCAGGCAAGAGGCGGTCAGGGAGCTCATGGCATATCTACGGGACCTGCTGCGCCACAAGCGTTCCTGGCCAGAGGAAGATGTGCTCAGCGGGCTCGCTGCGCACGAGGGACTTACTGCGGACGAGAGGGCCGGACTGGCGCTCCTGCTCCTGATAACCGGGCATGAGACGACGGCGAACATGCTTGCGCTGGGCACTTTCGCTCTGCTGGCCAATCCCGCGCAGTTAGCCGAGGTCCGTGACAAGGAGGAAGACGCCCCTGCGGTGGTCGAGGAGCTGCTGCGTTATCTCACGATCATCCATCACGTGGTCCGCGTCGCGCTCGAGGACATCGAGCTCCACGGCTGTCTGATCAAGGCCGGCGAGTCCGTCACCGTCGCACTTTCCGCGGCGAATCGGGACGCTGACCATTTCGCCGACCCGGACGCGCTTGACCACACCCGCTCCACGGCCGGACACCTCGCGTTCGGTCACGGCCTCCACCGGTGCCTCGGGCAGCGACTGGCCCGAGCGGAAATGCGCATCGCCCTCCCCGCACTGTTTCGCCGCTTCCCGGCACTACGTCTCACTGTCGCGCCCGAGGAAGTACCACTGCGGTCGGCCATGACGGTCTGCGGCGTGCGTGAACTTCCGGTCACCTGGTAGGCAGATCAAGGTCGAGAAGAACGACGTGTGCTCGGCGACTTGCAGCGCGACGTCTGCGAGTTTGAGCAATGCCCCTTCACTGCCGGCTCCCCACCGCCCTCCGGCCCTTCAAGCACCGCCCGCCTCACCGCCCCCAGAGACCTCCCCGACCAACACGTCCAGCGGATACCCGCATCGGACCACGATCGTCTGGATCAGCCTCACCCAGGCGCACGGGATGGATCAGCATCCTGAACGCGGCGGATTATGGAGTGCCGCAGACGAGGCGGCGGGCGATCCTGCTCGCCTCCCGTACCCGCACCGCCGAGCCGCCGAGCCGCCGAGCCGCCGAGCCGCCGCCCACGCATACCAGGGTCGCCGAGCCTGAGTGGACCGGTGACCGGGAGACCCTGGCAGCGATCATTTTCGTGGCCACCTCCGGCTGCACCTGGCGGCAGTTGCCGCCGGTGTTCGGGCCGGCCTGGCCCACGGTCTACCGGCGCTTCGCCCAGTGGAGCCGGGCCAGGGTGTGGGCCAGGCTCCACCGAGTCATTCTCGACGAACTCGGCTCCAGAGGAGAGCTGGACTGGTCCCGGTGCGCGATCGACTCCGTCAGCGTCCGGGCGGTAAAAGGGGGCCACTGACCGGACCGAATCCGACCGACCGCGGCAAGAGCGGATCGAAAATCCACCTGATCACGGACCGGAACGGATTGCCCCTGTCGCCGGGCATCTCCGGTGCCAACGTGCACGACAGCCTCGGCCTGAAGCCACTGGCGCGGGGGATCCCGCCCGTCCGCTCCCGACGCGGCCCGCGCCGTCGGCGCCCAGCCAAGCTCCATGCGGACAAGGGCTACGACTACGACCACCTGCGCAGATGGCTCCGTAAGAGGGGCATCCGTCACCGCATTGCCCGTAAGGGCATCGAGCCCTCCACACGACTGGGCCGCCACCGCTGGGTCGTCGAGAGGACGGTCTCCTGGCTGGCTGGATGCCGGCGGCTGCATCGCCGCTACGAACGCAAGGCCGAGCACTTCCTCGCCTTCGTCGGTATAGCCGCAGCACTCATCAACTACCGCCGACTCACTTCGTAGACAACAGCGACTAGGATCTACCGGGACATCGCGTGTCGATCACCGGCTGGGTGAGGCATGGAGGTGTCGGGAGGTGCCTTCGGAGGCATTCCTTGTCAGTTGAGTTGAACCACACGATCGTCCACGCCCGGGACAACCGGGAGTCCGCGCAGTTCTTCGCGGGCCTGCTGGGCCTTGAGATCACCGCGGAATGGGGCCCGTTCATCGCGGTCGCCCTGAGCAACGGCGTCACGCTGGACTTCGCCACGATCCCCGCGGACCACATCGCCATGCAGCACTACGCCTTCCTGATCTCCGAGGAGGAGTTCGACGCGGCGTACGCGCGGATCAGCGAGCGCGGCATCGAGCACTACGCTGACCCGCACCGGCAACAGCCCGGCACGATCAACCACAACGACGGTGGCCGCGGGGTGTACTTCATGGACCCGGCGGGCCATGCCATGGAGCTGATCACCGTGCCATACGGCGGCTGGACCTCGTAAGCACATGCGCCGATCGCCGCACCCCAGCCCGGGGTGCGGCCCTCAATCGCTGCTTGTGCCCGATGTGCTCGCGGCCGGCGCCCTGCGATTACCTGAGCCACCGCCAGGCAGGGAACTTGCCCTCCGCGGTTGGCACCGAACGCTGACAGAGGACCCATAAGCCATCACCGGCACCAAAGGAAACGGTGTCTTACTCGAAGCCGACGACGTCGCTGGTGGAAAGAGGGTCTTGCGCGACCCAGGCGAGTGAAATCCAGCCATCGCTGCCGCTCTCAAAGAAGCCTTCGCAGCCTCATGACGCTGCGGCAGCTCACCCCGCTGTTCGGGGTGTCGAAGTCGGCCGCTGACCGCATCATCGGCCATGTCGGGCCGTCGCTCGCGCTCCAGCCCCGCAGGCGGTTCCGCAAAGACGCCGTGCTGATCGTCGACGGCACCCTGGTCCCCACGCGGGATCATACGGTTGCCGAGCAGTCGAAGAACTACAGGTACTCGACCAACCACCAGGTCGTCATCGACGCCGACACCCGACTCGTCGTCGCCATCGGCCGGCCGGTCACCGGCAACCGCAACGACTGCAAGGCATGGGAACTGTCCGGTGCGAAGCCGCCGTCGGCCGGACCACGGTCATCGCGGACGGCGGCTACAGGGGCACCGGCCTGGTCATCCCGAACCGCCGCGAACGCGGCCAGACCGAACTGCCTGCATGGAAGGAGGAGCACAACACCTTCCACCGCAAGGTCCGGGCACGCGTCGAGCATGTCTTCGCGCGGATGAAGACCTGGAAGATCCTTTGCGACTGCCGTCTGAAGGGCGACGGCGTTCACACCGCGATGCTCGGCATCGCTCGGGAGGCGGCTCCCCACCTCGCCGGCTCGGAGGATGCTCAGTCGAGACAGAACTCGTTGCCCTCGATGTCCTGCATCACGATGCACGACTCGTTTTCGTCATCGGCCAGCAGCGTTCGCACGTGTACCGCGCCGTGCGCGACCAGTCGTGCGCATTCGGCCTCCAGTGTGGCGAGGCGCTCCTCACCCACGAGTCCGGTGGCGGCCCGCACGTCGAGATGCACCCGATTCTTGACGACCTTGCCTTCGGGAACGCGCTGGAAGAGCAGGCGCGGGCCCGCCCCCGAGGGATCACTGCACGCGAAGTAGATGACCTGATCCTCAGGAGGCAGCGAGCGATGGTAGTCCTCCCAAGTGGCAAACCCCTCCGGGACCGGCGGTACGACATACCCCAACACCTCGCACCAAAAACCGGCGAGGCGCGCAGGTTCCGCGCAGTCGAAGGTGACTTGGAACTGTTTGATCGATGACATCGGCGCACCATAGCAGGGGGCTCTGTTGCTCATCTCCCGGTAGGGATCGGCACGTTGTCGGGAGGACAGCCCCTGCTATCCGCTGCTGTGTCGTGCGGTCGCAGGGGTGAACCGAGGTCGGTGCCTCCAAAAGGATCTTCTTGACGGCATCCGTACCGTCTGGTCCAGGCGCAGCGGAAGCTCCATCCAGGTGGAGTGCCTTCTGCGCCTTCTGTGCCCGCTTCACCAAGGTCGGCACCTTGGCGTTCTCATCGATGGCGATGCCCCATTCGCGCAGCACGCTTTTGGCCGTAGCCTCGATAAGTTGCTTGGCGCTGCCAATCGCGGCTGCCGGATCGTCGCCGATACTCCTGCCAACACGCTCCAGCTCGGCAAGGATGCCGGACGGGTCCGTCAGGTTCTCCAAGTTCCTGGCGACAACCGGCCGACGGATCCAGGAGAAACGCCCTCGCTCGTCGACCCCCAGGCCATCGCGCTCCAGCTTGACGGTCACCTCTTCCAGCCAGTTCCCTGCCCCCCACTCTGCCGGTAGAAGCGGATGAAGTCCTCGAACACGAGCAGCGCACGGGACACCTGCGCGTAGTCCGACCAATCGACCACTGCGGCATACGACTCGTACGTAACGCGCCGCACGCTCGTGTCGTCAGCCGCACGCTCGTGTCGTCATAGGACAGTTCGTCATCCGGGACGGGAGCGAAGTTGTGATTCTGCCAAGCTTCCGCGACCGGACGGACGGTCATGCCGGTGGCCAACGATGGGAATTCGTTGCGGGTGGCCCGGGCTCACCAGGTCGCGGCGATGCGAAGCCATGCTGAGAAGATACGACGCACCATCTTGGTGAAGCCGCCCCTTTTCCCCTGGACGGCCAGCGACCGACTACAGACCGCCAGCGGCAAGGTGCAAGCCGGGCTCGCGACTCCTCAGGCACTACGCGCGCCCGCCTGAAAGGCGTCTGCGCAAGACTGCACGATGCCGAAAGGCCCAACTGCGACCACAATGTCAGGCCAGGTCAGTGGCTCCGGAGGGCTCTCCGCCGCGATCGACACGGGCCAGGTCACCAGGGATGACGAGGGGTGCCCACAGGTCAGCAGCACCGACCACGCTGACGCCTGCCGGCACCTGGTCCGTCCGTCACAGGCTTCGGACTGCCATGGGTATCTGGCACCGGATACCCCTAGATGTCCGCAAGTGGCCGAGTTACGCAACGTGGCTCCGCGCCGAACTCCTCCCTGCCGGACGACGTCGGCGGCGCCGCGACGCGCGTCACGCGTCCCCGTACGCCTCTCCCCCGAGCTCGAACCCCGCCGATCCCGCGGTCGCGTCCGCGAGCCACGCCCGGAACGCCTCCACGTCCGCGTCCGGCAGGCCGATCTCGAAGGTGACCGCCTCCCCGTACCGCACGTCCCGCACCTCGCGCCCGGTCGAGCGCAGGTCGTTCTCGACCTTGCCCGCGCGCTGGTGGTCGACGGTCACCGTGGCCAGTCGGAAGCGGCGGCGTGTGAGCGTGCCGAGGGTGTCCAGCGCCTCGCCGACGGCCCCGCCGTAGGCCCGGATGAGCCCGCCCGCGCCCAGCTTGACGCCGCCGTAGTAGCGGGTGACGACGGCGACGACGTAGCGCATGTCGCGGCGCAGCAGCATCTGGAGCATGGGGACGCCCGCCGTGCCGCCCGGTTCGCCGTCGTCGCTGGCCTTCTGGACGGCGGCGTCGGCGCCGATGACGTAGGCCCAGCAGTTGTGGGTGGCGTCCGCGTGCTCCTTGCGGATGGCGGCGACGAAGTCCTGGGCCTCCTGTTCGGTGGCCGCCGGGGCGAGCGCACAGATGAAGCGTGAGCGGTTGACCTCGGTCTCGTGCACGCCCGCGTGGGCGACTGTGCGGTACTCGTCCTGCATCGGGCCAGCCTATGCCGACGTTCGGGGGACGCCGGTCCCGAGCCCCGGCCTGGTTCCCTGCGAGGCTCGCACGCGTCTCACCGTTTCTTGCCCCGCGCCACCATGACGCCCGTCAGCAGCGCCGTGCCGGGTGCGAGGGCCTGCCAGGAGGTGCCGTGCCAGGCCAGTACCGCGATCGCCGAGGTCGGGAACTTCGCACGGACCTCGTCCAGCGCGTCGTCGAGGCCGTCACCGGCGAGTTCGAGGACGAGTTCCTCCAGGCCGGGGTTGTGCCCGACCAGGAGCAGCGTCCGGACGGCGGCGGGCACCTCGTGCACGACCGCCAGCAGCTCGGACACGTCGGCGGCGTACAGCCGCGGTTCATGGCGTACGGGCGGCGGGGTGCCCCACTGGGCGGCGGCCAGTTCCCAGGTCTCCCGCGCGCGTACGGCGGTCGAGCACAGGGCGAGGTCCGGCAGGCAGTCGTTCTCGGCGAGCATCCGGCCCGCGACCGGGGCGTCCCGGTGACCGCGCGGGGCGAGCGGGCGTCGGTGGTCGGCGACGCCCTCCGGCCAGGCGGACTTGGCGTGCCGCAGGACGACCAGGCGGCGCAGCGGGCCCGCACCCATGCGCGCGGTCATGCCGGGGCTCCCAGGTCGCGGGCGAGGTCGAGGCCGAGCAGCCGGTCGGCATAGGCGTACGTCTCGAAGCGGGCGCCGTCCGGCAGGTCCGGCGCGCTCTCCACCCAGCGCAGGACGCCCAGGACCCCGGGTACGTCGAGGTCGTCCGCCCAGGCGGTACGGAGTTCCGCCCGCACCTCGTCGGGGATGGGCCGGGACGGCTGCTGCGCCCAGACGGCGACGGCACGGCGCCAGCGGACGAGGGTGTCGTGGGCCTCGGCGAGCGCGGCCACGTCGAGCCGCACGGGGACACTTCTGCGCACGGAGAGCAGCGCGAGGCGCAGGGCGGCGGGGTCGGCCTCCTCGGGCGGTGCCTCCGGGTGCACGGGCGCGACGGCGACCCGTACGCCTTCGGGTTCCGCGCCGCCCTCGCGTACGACGTGGAGGACCTGTGCCTCGCCGAGCCCCGACGCGGCGTCCCGGCCCTCCTCGAAGGGCCGGATGCCCAGCGCCGCGGCCCCGGCCCGGAGCTCCGCCTGCTGCCCCTCCTCGTCGAGGAGCGCCCAGACCGGCGTACCGCCGAGTTCCAGCGCGCGGACCAGGAGATCGGCGACGAGCAGCACCCGCAGGGCAGTGACGTCGAAGCCCTCGGTATGCGCCTCGATGCGGGTCAGGCCCCGGCGGGCGGGCGCGGCGTCGACGGGTTCGCCGGTTCGGGCGTCGATGATGCGCAGCACGGAGCGAGCGTAGGCGGACACGCGGTGTTCCGCAGCCATCCGGCCCGCTTTCGGTCAGCGTGGCGGGCGAAGGGGGAATCCCCGGGGGCCGTCGGCCGTTGTGGCTCTCGAGGGCAGCTGGACGGCAGCTGTCCGAGGCGACCACTGGGAGGCCGAGGGTGTACGGCGACGAGGCAGCGGTCCGCAGGATCCTCACCGAACTGGGCGACACCTGGGCCGTCGTGGGCCTGTCGTCGAACCAGCGGCGGGCGGCGTACGGGGTCGCCGAGGTGCTCCAGCGCTACGGCAAGCGCATCGTGCCGGTCCACCCGAAGGCGGAGACGGTCCACGGTGAGCAGGGCTACGCCTCCCTGGCGGACATCCCCTTCGACGTGGACGTGGTCGACGTCTTCGTGAACAGCGACCTCGCCGGCCCGGTCGTCGACGACGCGGTGGCCAAGGGCGCCAAGGCGGTCTGGTTCCAGCTGGGCGTCATCGACGAGGCGGCGTACGACCGCGCCCGCGCGGCGGGCCTGGAGATGGTCATGGACCGCTGCCCGGCGATCGAGATACCGCGCCTGGGCTAGGCCCTGTCGTCAAGTTCCCGCCTGCCGCGCGGCGCCATGCACGCTCCCCCACCCTCGGACCGCGCTTCGCACGGCTCGGGCGGGAGGCACCCCCACGCCGCCGCGCGGCCCGCCCTTCGGGCGGACGACGGGAATTTGACGACAGGGCGTAGAGCCACACCCCAGCAGCACCCTGCGCCCGTCCCGGAGCCTCCCCTCCCTCGCCGGCCAGCCCCATAATGCTCGGGTGACCTCCACCTCCGCCTCCCCCCACCCCAACTCCGGCTGCACGCAACGCTTTCCGGTCGTCGTCGTGGGCGCCGGTCCGGCCGGCCTCACCGTCGGCAACATCCTGCGGGCGGCTTCCGTCGACTGTCTGGTCCTGGAGACCGAGACCCGCCAGTTCATCGAGCAGCGGCCGCGGGCCGGGGTACTGGAGGAGGGGGCGGTACGCGGACTTCAGCGGCGCGGTCTCGCGGACACTCTGCTGGAGCGGGCGCAGCGGCACACGGAGTGCGAGTTCCGGTTCGCCGGTGAGCGCTACCGGTTCGAGTACGCGCAGCTCACGGGCGTTCATCACTGGGTCTACCCGCAGCAGTTGCTGGTGACGGACCTGGTGCGGGAGTACGCGGACGTGCGCGCGGGGGCCATGCGTTTCGGGGTGCGGGACGTGGAGCTGCACGACCTCGACACCGACCGTCCATCGGTGTCGTACACCTGCCCCGAGACGGGCCGACGGGAGGTCGTGCACTGCGACTTCGTCGCCGGCTGTGACGGGGCGCGCGGGGTGACACGCACGGCGCTGCCCGCCGACCGCGCTCACATCTCCCGCAGCGACTACGGCATCGGCTGGCTGGCGCTGCTCGCCGAGGCGCCGCCGTCCTCCGACTGCGTCCTGTTCGGCATGCATCCGAACGGGTTCGCCGGACACATGCCGCGCAGTGCCGACGTGACCCGCTACTACCTGGAGTGCCCGCCCGGCGACGACCCGGAGAACTGGTCGCAGGACAGGGTCTGGACGGAGCTCCAGCAGCGGCTCGGGGCGAACGGCGCGCCACCGCTGACGGAGGGACGGCTGATCGAGAAGCGCGTCCTCGACATGCACAACTACGTCGTCGAGCCCATGGTGTTCGGCCGTCTCTTCCTGGCCGGTGACGCCGCCCACCTCACCGCCCCCATCGCCGCCAAGGGCATGAACCTCGCCCTGCACGACGCCTTCCGGCTCGGCGACGGTCTCGTCGCGTACCTCACCAAGGGAGACGGCACCGGTCTGGACGGCTACTCGGCGGCATGTCTGGGCCGGGTGTGGGACTGCCAGGAGTTCTCGCACTGGCTGTCCGAGGTCTACCACGGCACGTCGTCGGGCGACCCGTACCGCGCGGGCACCACGCTCGCCCGCCTTCGCCGTATCTTCGGCTCCCCGACGGCCGCGAGGGCGTTCGCGGAGCAGTACCTGGGCGAGAACGCCGACTACTGACGGCGTCAGTCGTGCAGGGGCCGGTCGCTGAGCCGGTGGTCCGCGACGTTCAGCGCCTCGTCGACGAGGCGGCGCAGATGGCCGTCGCGGAGGGAGTAGATCACCCGGCGCCCCTCCTTGCGGGTGTTCACCAGCCCCGCGAGACGCAGCCGCGCCAGGTGCTGGCTGACGGCGGGCCGGGCCGCGCCGCAGGCCTCGGTGAGCGTCGTGACGTCGGCCTCCCCTGCCGTCAGGGCGTGCAGCAGGGTGAGGCGGGTGCGGTCGCCGAGCAGGGCGAGGAGTTCGGCGGCCAGCGCGAACTGTTCCTCGCCCGGGGTGCGCGGGTGCGTATCGCTCGCAGGTGACAGGTGCATGCGTGCGCTCATACGCACATAATGGTGTCATGGGCGGTCACGCGTCCACTCCCACGTACCTGAAGGGGATCGCTGTGAGCGACGGGCACTCGCACGGGCACCACGACCACCACGCCGAGCACGGGCACGGGCACAGGCACGGGCACAGGCACGGGCACGGGCATCCCTCGTCCCCCCTCCGCCATCGCCTCGCCCACCTGCTCAAACCCCACTCCCACGAGACCGCCGACAAACTCGACTCCGCCCTGGAGTCCTCGGCCCGTGGCATGCGCGCCCTGTGGGTCTCCCTGGCCGTGCTCGGGCTGACGGCGCTCGTGCAGGCGGTCGTGGTCATCGCCTCCGGGTCGGTGGCGCTGCTCGGCGACACGGTGCACAACACCGCCGACGCGCTGACCGCCGTACCGCTGGGGATCGCCTTCGTGCTGGGCAGGCGCGCGGCGACACGGCGCTTCACCTATGGCTACGGACGGGCCGAGGACCTCGCGGGCATCGTCATCGTGCTGACGATCGCCGCGTCCGCTGCCTTCGCGGCATGGACGGCCGTCGACCGGCTCCTGGACCCGCGCCCCGTGCAGCAGATCCCGGCCGTGGCGGTGGCGGCGCTGGTCGGGTTCGCGGGCAACGAGTGGGTGGCCCGGTACCGGATGCGGGTCGGCCGTGCGATCGGCTCGGCCGCACTGGTCGCGGACGGCCTGCACGCCCGTACGGACGGGTTCACCTCACTGGCCGTGCTGTTGAGCGCCGGGGGTGCGGCGCTGGGGTGGCAACTCGCGGACCCGATCGTGGGGTTGGCGATCACGGCGGCCATCGCGCTGGTGCTGCGGGACGCGGCGCGCGAGGTGTTCCGGCGTGTGATGGACGCCGTGGACCCGGCACTCGTGGACCGGGCCGAGCGGGCGCTTCGGGAGGTCGCGGGGGTGCTGGAGGTGGGCGAGTTGCGGATGCGCTGGATCGGGCACCGGCTGCGCGCCGAGGTGGCGGTCGTCGTCGACGGGCAGGCGACGGTACGGCAGGCGCACGCCATCGCCGTCGACGCCGAACACGCCCTGTTGCACGCCGTACCCCGGCTCACCGCGGCCCTGGTGCACGCCGATCCGGCACCGGTGCCGGGCGAGGCGGATCCGCATCTCGCCCTCGCCCACCACACCGCGGCCTGAACCCGCGTACTCAGGCGACGCCGAGCCCCTCCAGCACGACGGCCCCCGGGAGCTCCGCGAACGCCTTGCCCGGCACCAGCAGCTTGCCGCGCCGGCGCCCGCTGCCGACCAGGACGTACGGCAGGTCGACGACGGCCGAGTCCACCAGCACCGGCCAGCCGTCGGGCAGTCCGATCGCAGTGATGCCGCCGTACTCCATGCCGGTCTCGCCTGTCGCCGTGTCCATCGAGGCGAACGACGCCTTGCGGGCGCCGAGTTGACGGCGCACGACGCCGTTCACGTCGACCCGGGTGGTGGAGAGCACGATGCACGCGGCCAGCGTGGTCTCGCCGCCCCGCTTGCCGGCGACGACCACGCAGTTCGCGGACTGTTCGAGCAGTTCCTGTCCGTAGTGCTCGACGAAGACCGCGGTGTCGGCCCACTGCGGATCGGTCTCGACGTAGATGATCCGGTCGGCGGGGACGCTGCCGTGCCAGCCGCGCACGGCGTCGGCGACCGGGCGGGTGAGTTCGTCGAGGCACTCGGGGGCGGGGGTGGCGTCGTCGAAGCGTCCGATGGGTGCGTCCATGAGCGCACGCTAACAGGACGTCCGGGGCCGTGACCCGGGCATCTCAGTGCACGAGCGGGACCGAGACCGTCAAGGTCATCTCCATCGGCACGTCGCCCTGATTGGCGTAGGTGTGCGGGGCGTTGGCCTCGAAGGTGACACTGGAACCGGCTGGGACGCGGTACTCCACGCCCTCGACGGTCAGGGTCAGTTCACCGGCCGTGACGTGGGCGATCTCGACGGTGCCGACGGGGTGCGGGTCGGAGCCGCTGTTCTCGCCCGGCATCAGTTTCCAGCCCCACATCTCCAGTGGGCCGGGGGCTTCCGTGCCCGCGAGGAGCTTGCTGTAGCTGCCCGCGTCGGTGTGCCACAGCCGGACCACCTGCTCGGGCGGGACCACGCGCACCTTGGGGCCCTGCTCGTAGTCGAGGAGGGTCGTGATGCTGACGCCGAGCGCGTCGCCGATCTTGACGACGGTGCCGAGGCTCGGGTTGGTGCGGGCCTGTTCGATCTGGATGAGCATGCCGCGGCTGACCCCGGCACGCGCGGCGAGCGCGTCCAGGGTGAAGCCGCGCTCGGTGCGCCAGCGCTTGACGTTGCGCGCCAGGGACTGGGTCAGCAGGTCGAGGTCCGACACATTCCGTCCTTGCGGAGTCCAATATTCTGGATGGCATAGTTCACCCGACTGCACTACCGTTAGGTGAACCCCATCGTGCACCGAACTGTACTGCGAGGCCCCCCGTGACAGCACTCTTCGCCCTGGCCACCAGCCTGCTGTGGGGGCTGGCCGATTTCGGCGGCGGACTGCTGACCCGACGCACCCCGGCGCTCACGGTGGTCGTCGTCTCGCAGGCCATCGCGGCCACCGTGCTCGGCGCGATCGTGGTGGCCACGGGCGGCTGGAGCGAGGCCGGACCGCAACTGTGGTTCGCGGTCGCCGCCGGCGCGGTCGGCCCGGTCGCCCTGCTCTGCTTCTACAAGGCGCTCGCCCTGGGCCCCATGGGCGTGGTCTCCCCGCTCGGCACCGTGGGCGTCGCCGTCCCGGTCGGCGTGGGCCTCGTCCTGGGCGAGCGGCCCGGACTGGTACAGGTCGCGGGGATCGCCGTCGCCGTGCTGGGCGTCGTCCTCGCGGGCGGACCCCAGCTGCGGGGCGCGCCCGTGCAGCGGCAGGCCATCCTGCTGACGCTGGTCGCGGCCTTCGGCTTCGGCACGGTGTTCGCGCTGATCGCGGAGGCGTCATCCACCCTCACCGGCCTGTTCCTGGCGCTCTTCGTACAGCGCGTGGTCAATGTGCTGGCCGGCGGTCTCGCGCTGTACGCCTCCGTGCGGCGCGGCGGCACCGCCCTCCCGGACGGCTCCTTCCCCTGGCGCTCACTGCCGGCGCTCGCCTTCGTCGGCCTCGCCGACGTCGCGGCGAACGGCACCTATGTGGTCGCCGCCCAGCACGGCCCGGTCACCGTGGCCGCCGTACTCGCGTCGCTCTACCCCGTGGTGACCGCTCTGGCCGCGCGCGGCCTCCTGCGGGAACGGCTCCAGGCGGTGCAGGCAGCGGGCGCGGGGCTCGCGCTGGTGGGCACGCTGCTGCTGGCGACCGGCTGACTCAGGACTCCACTTCCACTTCGGCGAGGTCGGCGGCCGCCTTCTCGTCCAGCTCCGCCAGCTTCGCCACCGTCTCCTCGTCCAGCCCGGCCAGCGCCTGGAGCTGCTCCGGTGTGATCCCGTCGGGTATCGGCACCGGCGCGGGCGTGCGCAGCGACGGCTGCCAGCCGTCGTCGGCCGTCCAGCGCCGTACGACACGGGCGGGCGCCCCCGCCACGACGGCGTGGTCGGGCACCGTGCCCCGGACCACCGCACCGGCCGCCACCACGACGTTCCGCCCGATCCGCGCGCCCGGCAGGATCACGGCCCCGGTGCCGATCCAGCACCCCGGGCCGATCTCGACCGGCTCCATCCGAGGCCACTGCTTGCCGATGGGCTCGTGCGGATCGTCGTACGAGTGGTTCGTGGACGTGACGTAGACGTACGGCCCGAAGTAGCAGTCGCTGCCGATGGTGACCGTCGTGTCGGCGATGACATGGCTGCCGCGGCCCAGCACGACCCCGTCCCCGATGCGCAGGATCGGCTCCGGGCCGAGGTCGAGTTCGGGCATCAGACCGGCCGTCAGCGTCACCTGCTCGCCGACGATGCAGTGCGAGCCGAGATGGATCCAGGGTTCGCCGAAGACGGTACCGAGCGGGAAGGCCAACCGGGTGGCCTCGCCGATCGAGCCGAAACGGAAGCGGCCCGGGCTGTCGGCCGTCACCGAACCTGTGCGCTGCACCCAGGCCCAGCCCGCGTGGACGGCGCGCTGTGTGAGGGTGCGCCGCCAGGACGAGAACGTGTTCTTGCGCTTGAGCACCCGCTCACCGTACTGAGCGTTCGGCGCCCTTATGAGATCGAGGTCCTGTGATCTTCGCCCCACCGGGTGGCGTACCGTTCGTCTACGACGTCGGCGGCGAGGAGAGGGCGATGACGCACAAGGCGCTGGTCATGGGTATCGGGGGCCGGGAACCGAAGATCGACGAGAACGCGTTCGTGGCGCCCACCTCGTCCGTGATCGGGGACGTGACCCTGGGGGCGGGGGCCAGTGTCTGGTACGGCGCGGTGCTGCGCGGCGACGTGGAGAAGATCTCCGTCGGCGCGAGCAGCAATGTGCAGGACAACTGCACGCTCCACGCCGATCCCGGCTTCCCGGTGACCGTGGGCGAGCGGGTGTCCATCGGGCACAACGCCGTCGTGCACGGGGCGACCGTCGGGGACGACTGTCTGATCGGGATGGGGGCGACCGTGCTGAACGGTGCGGTGATCGGGGCCGGGTCGTTGGTCGCCGCGCAGGCGTTGGTGCCGCAGGGGATGCAGGTGCCGCCTGGGTCGCTGGTGGCGGGGGTGCCTGCGAAGGTGAAGCGGGAGCTCACGGAGGAAGAGCGGCAGGGCGTGACGCTCAACGGCACCATGTATGCGGAGTTGGCCAGGGCTCACCGGGATGAGCTCGGGGGGTAGAGGCCGTGAGCGGTCTGCGGGTTGCACGTGGCTCGTCGCGCCCACGCGGCGGAGCCGCATATCGACACAGCCCCGCGCCCTTTGAGGCGTTTCAGTCCCCGGCGGCTACCAGCTCCGGGTCCTCGTGTGCCGTCTGGGCCTTGTTCGCCTTGCGCTTGATGATCAGCATGGAGGTGAGGCCGATCAGGACCGCCGCCACCAGGCCCAGCCAGGAGAAGCGCTTCAGCCAGGATTCGGCGACCACGCCCACGTAGTAGATGACCGCGGTCGTGCCGCCCGCCCAGAGGATGCCGCCGAAGACGTTGGCGATCAGGAACTTCCAGTACGGCATCCGCAGAACGCCCGCGAGGGGGCCGGCGAAGATGCGCAGAAGCGCGACGAAGCGCCCGAAGAAGACGGCCCACATGCCCCACTTCTGGAAGGACCGCTCGGCGGTGGCGATATGCCCCTCGCTGAAGTGCTTGGGGAATTTCTTGCCCAGCCAGGCCAGCAGGGGGCGGCCGCCCTTGCGGCCGATGGCGTAGCCGATCGAGTCGCCGATGATCGCGCCCGCGGTGGCGCAGGCGCCGAGCACGAAGGGATCGATGTCACCGTGCTGTGAGGCAAGCAGCGCCGAGGAGACCAGGATGATCTCGCCGGGCAGCGGGATGCCCAGGCTCTCCAGACCGATGACCACGCCGACCAGCAGATAGATGGCGAGCGGGGGCACCGTTTCGAGCCATTCCTGGACGTGCAACGCCGCTTCCTCTCCCTGTCCTGCACCCTGTGTTCCCGGCGCACGCTCGGCTGCGAGCGTGCGCCGGGGAAGCCTACCTGTTCTCCGAGACGGTCTCGGTGTCCCACAGGTTGCACTGGTGCTCACGGTGCACGGTGGTGCTCAGCACATTTCCGTCGGCGGACGCGGTGCGCAGCGCCAGTACCGTCCCGGGCCGGTCGGGCATCGCGGGCTGTCCGGCGGCGCGCGGCACCCCGTCCCGGACGAAGGAGCCCCAGTACTGGACCATCTGCCGGGCCAGTGTCCGCTGCTCGGTGTTCAGGGGTGACTCCAGGCCGAAGTGCTTGAAGAGGTACTGGAGCTCGTTGACGTGGGTCGCGCCGAATTCGAAGTCCGTTCCGAGGTCGCGCAGGGAGGCGAAGGGCGGGGAGGTGCGGTCGGCGAACTCGTACGCGTAGACCTTGCCGCGTCCGGCGAGCGTGCCGTCGAGGCGGAGCGCCGGGCAGGCGAAGAGCTGGTCGCCCTGGGCGGTGGCGTACGCGATGGTCGGGGACGGGTAGGACGTGAGGGGATAGCGCGCGAGTGCTTCGTCGCCGAAGTCCGTCCGCATGACCGTCGGGTACTGGTCGGTGGTGATCGGTGTGCCGTTCGCGTCGAACCGGGCGAAGGCGAACAGCCGGCCCTCGTCCTGGTTGGCCCCGTTCATGACCGGCACCCCGGCCGCGGCCCCCCGCTCGAACGCGTCCTTCGGCTGCCTGGGAAGGAAGGCGCCGCCGGTCACCGGCCCCCAGTCGAAGCCGTTCTGCGCGGCCAGGATCTCGGCGGCAGGCTTGGCGCGCAGACAGGCCAGGTCGGCGCAGCCGAGCTTCTCCGCGAAGGCGGCACCCTGGGACACGGCCGTCTCGTGCGCACGGGCACCGCAGTCGCGGTACGCCCCGCTCTGGATGATCCCCGCCCGGAACAGCCCCTTCGCCGTCGGCGAGGCCAGCTGGGTGCAGACCGAGCGGCCGCCCGCCGACTCGCCCGCGACGGTCACGCGGCCCGGGTCGCCGCCGAAGCGGGCGATGTTGGCCCGCACCCAGCGCAGGGCGGCCTGCTGGTCGAGCATGCCGAAGTTGCCGGAGACCCGGTCACGTGCCTCGCCGTCGAGCCCGGCCGTGGCGAGGAAGCCCATCGCGCCGAGGCGGTAGTTGACGGTCACGACGACGGTTCCGGTCCGCCTCGCGAAGGTGTCCGGGACGATGTCCTGCCCGGCCCCGGCGGTGAGTCCTCCGCCGTGCAGCCAGACCATGACGGCGCGCCGGGCGGCGCCCTCGGGTGCATACACATTGAGGTCGAGACAGTCCTCGGTGTGGCTGGGCTGCTCATAGCCGGGGTCCCAACCCGCCCCCTGCACACACTTGTTGCCGAAGTCGTCGGCCGTGCGCACTCCTTCCCAGGGCCGGACGGGGCGCGGGTCCTTCCAGCGGAGCTCTCCGACGGGTGGTTCGGCATAGGGGATGCCGAGGAACTGGCGTCCCTCGGCGGTGGTTTCGCCTCGTACCCAGCCCGCGGTGGTGCGGACGACGGGGTCGTCGGCGGCCTGCGTGGGGACGGGGGTGAGGAGCGCGGCCGCGAGGGCCATCAGCGCGACGGACATACGACGTTTCACGGGTCCACCTCCGCGTTCGTGAGCATGGGACACCAGTGGCGCGGCGGGAAAACTATGAACGTCAGTGACTCGTGTCAATGACGTGAACGAGAAACGACTGAATGCCGTCACAGGTCGAAAGGGGCAGGAAAGGGGTGCGAAGGGTTGAAGGGTCACCCCGGCCGGGGTGACCCCTGCCCTAGCGGAGGGCGGAGTCGAGCGTCGTCGTGACGGCGCCGATGACCGTGGACGCGGCGGCCGGCACCTCCGCGGGGAGGGCCACCACGGCGTCGACCTTGGTGGCGGGCTCGGCTTCCTCGCGGGGTTCGTCCTGGACGTACCGCGTCTCGTACGACGATTGCGGGTCCTCCTCCGGTGCGGCCGGCTCATCCTGCGGTGGGGCGGGGACGACGCCGTCCGGCGACTGGGGCTCGGGCGCCTCGGGTGCCTCGGGTGTGGTGTCCCGTCCCTCGGGCGGCTTCTCCTGCTGGAGCTTCTTCTCGGGGCTCTCCTCACGTACGTCCGCGAGCCCGCCGTCGAGCATCCAGCGCTGCGCCTCGGATCCGTCCCGCTCGTCGAGCACCACGCTCGCGTCCTTGCCGGACGCGACCGCCAGGCCTTCGGACCCGCGCGGCAGGAGTTCGCCGTGGACGGTGAGGTCGTAGCGCACCTCGCCGGCGTGCGCGAGGCAGTTCGCCAGGACGACCGTGCGCGCGTCGGCGTCGGCGTCGGCGTCGGCGTCGGCGTCGAGGCAGAGGGTGGGGTCGGCGGCGCTGCGCAGGAGGCCGTTGTCCCGGTACGACCACTGCTGGGACACGGCGGACGTGCACTGTGCCAGCTCGGCCCGGGCGCCGGCGCGGACCTCGCCGTCGCGGAGGTCCAGGCACAGGCCGCGGTCGAGGTTGCGGAGTCTGCCCTGGGCGATCTCGACGGGCTCCTCGGCCGAGGCGGCCGACGGTGATCCGCCGGACGAGGGCGGGGACACGGCACCCGGGTGGACGGTCTGGCCGCTGGGCGCGCCCCAGGTGGCGTGCGGGCCGGGGACGCCGTTCTCCTCGGTCCAGCCCTTGGCGGTGAGAACCGTGACGAGCAGGGCGAGGGCGGTCACGCCGACACCCACGGCGACGGCCTTGGCGCGTCCGCGCGGCAGGTCGAGCCGCTCCGGGCGGTGGCGTCCGCCGCGTCGCCGGCGGTCGCACGAGGCCGAGCCCGAGCCGCCCCGTCCGGGCCGGGAGTCGAGATAGCGCCGGGCGCCCCAGCCGAGCACGGTTTCGGCGAGCAGCACTTCCAGGCCACCCTCGAAATGGCTGAGCTGCTCGGCGGCGTGCCGGCAGTATCGGCACGCCGTCAGATGCTGCTGGACATCGGGCAGCAGGGCGCCGCCCCGGCGAATCGGGACGTCGAGGAGGCGGTTGTAGTAGCGGCATTCCTGGGTGGGTGCGAGTTCGCGGTGGGCGCGGACGCAGCCCGTGCGGAATTGCTCGCGGGCTCCTTGCAGCGCCGCCGATGCGGTGGCCGCGTCCACTCCCAGCAGACCAGCGGGTATGGTTATCGGTTCGGCTTCGACCTCGGTGTGCCAGAGGAGGCATTGCGAGGCGCCGGGCAGCCCCCGGAATGCGCGCTCGGCGATTTGCCGCCTTTCGGGCGTCACAGGCCGCGCGGCCCGCAGCCCGCGCCCTCCGGTCGGTTTGCCGAGTTCCGGCAGCAGGGCGGAAATACCCTCGTCGGCCGCCCACTCCTTCACCAGATCCCGTACGGCGGCGAGGAGCTGGGGGCGCAGCGCGCCGCCGGCGGGCCGGCCGAGCACGCGATGGAACGCCGCGGCGGCCACCATGGCGGCCGAACTCTCCGTGGAGACCAGGCAGATGGCCGCGTAGTCGTGGGTGACGCGCCAGTGGCGGGCCATCAGCAGGGCGACGGCACGGGCGTGCGCATCGGTTTTGCCCAGGCTCGCGACGAGATCGCGGTCGGACTCTCCGGGGCTCACCCCGGGCCGTGGCGGGTACGGCGGTCGTGGGGGGTAAGGGGATTGCACTGAACCATTTCCTTCCCAGCCGCAGGACGGCAAGGGGAATGCGCGTCCGTCGGAAAGCAGGTGCTTGATTGGTGCATACCTAAGCCGTGTCGGATGGGGAACCGGCTATCGGGTCGCTCACTTTCGCACAAGCGACGCACAGGAAACAAGAAGTTCGAGTGACCAACGTTCAAAAAGCGAGGAATTCAGAAATGTTACCGGCGGTATCCGCACCGGCATTCGAAAGTGTCGCCGAGTCAAGAGCCAAGTTGTGTGCAGGCAAAGGCGGTTGGTCCACGGAATCTTCAACTCCGCATGTCGCACAGCAGGCTCCGGGGTTTCTCTCGGCCTGGGCCGGAGTTCGTGGGCCGGCTGCGGGAGTTCGTGGCGGGGCTGGAGGACGACGGGCACCGGCGGAAGCGGCTCGCCGCCTGAGCGCTCACGGCACGAAAAAGACACAGGGGCCCCCATGGGGCCCCTTCTCGCCTCGGTACGGCCGGCTCAGCCGTTCGGCCGCAGGGTCCAGACGACGGTCATCTCACCGGTGACGGAGCCGTCCCCGCGCTGGATCTCGATGGCCACCGGGAACTCGGGACGCTCCCCCGCCTCCAGCTGGGCGACGACCTCGGCGGCCGGGCGGCCCAGCGTGGCCGTGGCCGTGACGGCGCCCATGGCGAGCTTCTTGTAGGAGATCTCGGCGCTGACGGCGAGCGGCACGGCCCGCGAGAGCTGGTCGCCGAACGCGGCCAGCACGATCGCGCCGCTGGCGGACTCGCCGAGCGTGAACATCGCGCCGGCGTGCGGCCCGCCCACGTGGTTGTGGTACTCGCTCTGGTCCGGCAGGGCCACCACAGCCTTGTCCGGCGCGGTCTCCAGGAACTGGAGGTTGAGGGTCCGGGCCATGGGCACGGTGGCGGCGAGCATCTCGCCTATGGACATCTGGTCTGCGCTCATGGCGGTCATGTTACCCACGAGTAGGGGTAAGGGACAGGTCATGTGACGAGCGTCGTATCGCCTCGTGCGGAACGCCGCATCGGTCACGTGACCTGCAATTCACTTGGCAGATCGAGAGCCGGGCGGCGATAGTCGGCCGGTGACTTCCGCCGTCGGCCTCCCGCGCCCTTCCCGCCGTCCCTCCTGGGCGGGCCGCAACTACAGCCTGCTGACCGCCTCGGCGTTCGTCACGAACCTCGGAAGCCACGGTGCGCTGATCGCCGCGGCGTTCGCGGTGCTGGAGGCAGGCGGTGACGGCGGTGACGTGGGGCTCGTGGCCGCGTCCCGCACCCTGCCGCTGGTGCTCTTCCTGCTGATCGGTGGCGCCGTCGCGGACCGCCTCCCGCGGCACCGTGTGATGGTCGCGGCCAACGCCCTCAACTGCCTCTCGCAGGCCGCCTTCGCCGTGCTCGTCCTGGCCGGGGAGGCCCGGCTGTGGCAGATGATGCTGCTGACCGCCCTCGGCGGCACCGGGCAGGCGTTCTTCAGCCCGGCGGCCGAGGGGATGCTGCTGTCGTCCGTCCAGGGGGAGCAGGCGAGCCGGGCCTTCGCCGTGTTCCGGATGGCAATGCAAGGGGCGGCGGTCGGCGGTGCCGCGCTCGGTGGTGCCATGGTGGCCGCGATCGGGCCCGGCTGGGTGCTGGCGGCGGACGCGGCCGCGTTCGCGGTCGCCGGTTCGCTGCGGACGTTCCTCGACGTGAGTCACATTCCGGCGCGCACGCCGGGCGGCGGCATGCTCGCCGATCTCCGGGAGGGCTGGCGGGAGTTCGCGGGGCGGCCGTGGCTGTGGGGCGTGGTCGTCCAGTTCTCGATCGCCAACGCGGTCGTCGCGGCGGCCGACGCGGTCTACGGCCCTCTCGTCGCCCGGGACCACCTGGGCGGGGCGGGCCCCTGGGGCCTGGCCCTGGGGTTCTTCGGGGCGGGCACGGTCGCCGGCGCCCTGCTCATGACCCGCTGGAAGCCACGCCGCCTCCTCCTCGCCGGCACCCTGTGCGTCTTCCCCCTCGCCCTCCCCTCCGCCGCCCTCGCCGTACCGGTACCGGTCACCGTCCTGTGCGCGGTCATGTTCCTGACCGGCGTGACCCTGGAGGTCTTCGGCGTCTCCTGGATGACCGCACTCCACCAGGAGATACCCGAGGAGAAACTCTCCCGGGTCGCCGCATACGACTGGTTCGGCTCGGTCGCCCTGGTCCCCCTCGCAACGGCCCTGGCCGGGCCGGCGGAGACGGCCTTCGGCCGTACGCCTGCCCTGTGGGGCTGCGCCGCAGCCGTCGTCATCGTCACCGCGGCGGTGCTGTGCGTACCGGACGTGCGGAACCTGCGGCGCCGTACGAAGCCGGTGACGACCGGACCCCGACACGACTCGACGCATGCCGAAAGCGCCCTCGGAGGCCCCAGGTGACGGCACGCCTCCCGCGGGCGACCGGCTCTGACCAGCCGGCCACAGACGTCCTTCGGCCTACGACGCCGCACCAAACCGGTGACCACCGGCCCCCGACACGACCCGGCGCATGCCGAAAGCCCCCTCGGAGGCCCCGGATGACGGCACGCCTCCCGCGGGCGACCGGCTCTGACCAGCCGGCCACAGACGTCCTTCGGCCTACGACGCCGCACCAAACCGGTGACCACCGGCCCCCGACACGACTCGACGCATGCCGAAAGCGCCCTCGGAGGCCCCAGGTGACGGCACGCCTCCCGCGGGCGACCGGCTCTGACCAGCCGGCCACAGACGTCCTTCGGCCTACGACGCCGCACCAAACCGGTGACCACCGGACCCCGACACGACTCAACCGATACTGAAAGCCCCCTCCGGGGGCTCGGGTGACGGTACGGCGTCCTCGTCCTGGACCGGCCGTGCGCCCCCGATGAACTGCCGCAGGGCGAGCCCCTGTTCGACGCGGGCGGGAAAGGCGTCGGAGGCGGTGAGACGGGTCAGGGTGGCGGTGTCGAGGGGGCGGTGGGCGGCGACGAGTACGGCGTTGCCGAAGCGCCGGCCGCGGAGTACGCCCGGTTCGGCGATCAGTACCAGTTCCTCGAACAGCGTGGCATAGGTGGCCAGTTGAGAGCGCAGGAAGGCGAAGGGCGCGGCGTCGGCGAGGTTGGCCAGGTAGACGCCGCTCCTGCGCAGCACCCGCTCGGCCTGCTGGGCGTACCCCACCGACGTCAGATGCGCGGGCACCCGTGAACCGCCGAAGACATCGGCGACGAGCACATCGGCCGAGTCGTCCGGGGCCGACTCCAGCCAGGCTCGCGCGTCCCCGGCGTGCAACTGGATGCCGGTCCCGTCCGGAACCGGCAGATGCTCGGCCACCAGCTCCAGCAGCGCGCGATCGGCCTCGACGACGTCCTGCCGCGAGCCAGGCCGGGTCGCCGCCAGATAGCGGGGCAGCGTGAGCGCCCCACCGCCGAGATGCAGCACGTCCAGCGCCCGCCCCGCCTCGGCCACGGTGTCCAGGACATGGCCGAGGCGGCGCGCGTACTCGAACTCCAGGTACTCCGGTTCGTCGAGGTCGACGTACGACTGTGGCGCCCCGTCGACGGTGAGCAGCCAGGCCCGCTTCCGATCGACGTCGGGCATCAGTTTGGCGGTGCCGTAGTCGACGGCGCGGGTGACGGGTATGGCGTCGTTCACCTCCCCATTGTGCCGGGGGCTCTCTGCCCGAGGGGACGACGGCGCCCCTTTCAGGGGCGCGGGGAACTGCGCGACCAGCCACATACGGCCCGCAGTCCCCCACTCACCGAACCCCCCTCACACCACGGCTGACACGGTGCCTGCCCCAACAGTCCGCCCACCCTCACGGATGGCGAAACCAAGCCCCGGCTCCAGTGGAACCTCCCGCCCCAGCTCAACCGTCATCGTGACCGTCTCCCCGGGCCGGGCGACCCCCACCTCACCGAGGTCGATGTCCCCCACCACGTCCGCCGTACGGATGTAGAACTGCGGCCGATATCCGGTGGCCACCGCCGTCGTACGGCCGCCCTCACGCGCGGACAGCACGTACACCTGCGCGGTGAAACGCCGCCCCGGCACCACACTGCCCGGCGCGACCACGACGTGCCCCCGCCGGACGGTGTCCCGCGCAACCCCGCGCAGCAACAGCGCCACGTTGTCCCCGGCCTGCGCCTCGTCCATCGGCTTGCCGAACGTCTCCAGGCCGGTGACCACGGTCTCCAGCCCGGCCCCGAGCACTTCGACCCGGTCGCCCACCTTCACGGTGCCCCGCTCCACGGCCCCGGTGACGACGGTCCCCCGGCCCGTGATGGTGAGCACGTTCTCGACGGACAGCAGGAACGGCGCGTCCACATACCGCTCCGGCATCGGAACGTACGTGTCCACAGCGTCCAGCAGCGCCTCGATCGACGCCGTCCACTTCGGGTCGCCCTCCAGCGCCTTCAGCCCCGACACCCGTACGACGGGCGCGGCGTCGCCGCCGTAGCCGTGCTCGGTGAGCAGGTCGCGGACCTCCAGCTCGACGAGGTCGATGAGCTCCTCGTCGCCCGCGTCGGCCTTGTTGAGGGCGACAACGATGTGGTCGACGCCCACCTGCCGGGCGAGCAGCACGTGTTCGGCGGTCTGCGGCATGATCCCGTCGAGCGCGGAGACGACGAGGATCGCCCCGTCGAGCTGCGCGGCCCCGGTGACCATGTTCTTGACGTAGTCGGCGTGGCCGGGCATGTCGACATGCGCGTAGTGACGGGTGTCGGTCTCGTACTCGACGTGCGCGATGTTGATGGTGATGCCGCGCGCGGCCTCCTCCGGCGCCCGGTCGATCCGGTCGAACGGCACGAAGGTGCCGGAGCCGCGCTCGGCGAGGACCTTGGTGATGGCGGCGGTCAACGTGGTCTTGCCGTGGTCGACATGACCCATCGTGCCGATGTTCAGATGCGGTTTGGTGCGCACGTATGCCGTCTTGGACATGGCTGTACCTCGAAGTCTCTAAGAAGGAGATGGGGACCCCAAGGACTTGCCGACCCTCCCCCTGCGGGGTCCGCCGGACTGTCCGGGGAGGGTCAGCTTCGGGCGCCGTCGACGGCGGTCAGGAAGACGAGAACGGCAGCCTTCGGCGCATCCGCGACTGCGGATGCTGCGAGGAGGAAGGCGTGCCGGAACATGACGTCGATCATCGTCGACGCTTTGCCCGACGTCGAATGGTTTTTCGCGGTACGGGACCTACCGGACTTCAGGCGCCGACGTTCTTCAGCGCCTCCCGCACCGACAGCGGCGCGAACCGCCCCCGTTCCCGCGCGAGGAAGTCCCGTACGGCGTCCGGGTCGGTCTTGGCGTACTCGCGCAGCGCCCAGCCGATGGCCTTGCGGACGAAGAAGTCGGTGTGCCCGGACTGGCGCAGGCAGTACGCGAAGAGGCGCCGGGAGTCGGTGTGTTCCTTGTAACGCAGCTGGTGGAGCAGGGCGGTGCGGGCGACCCACAGGTCGTCGTCGACGATCCAGGCGTCCATGTCCACGGTGAGCGTCGGGTCGGCGGCGACGAGTCCGCCGACGACGTGGGCGGCGAGCAGGTCGACGGTGTCCCACCAGGAGACGGTGGTGATCAGCCGCCGGGTCACCGGAAGGAAGCGGGAGGAACAGCGCCCCACGTGCCGGCGCAGATAGTCGACGGCGAAGTAGTGGTACTCGCGCTCGGGCAGCTGCCAGCAGCGCAGGGCGACGGCGGTGCAGTCGGCCTCGTCGGGGCGCGGTGTGTCCTGGAGGACGGTGCGCGACAGGGCGCGGCGCTCGGGTGTGGGGATGCCGAGGAAGGGGGCGACGTCCTTCATGTACGCCTGTGCGGCGGCGGCCCGTTCCGGGTTCGCGGCGGCGGTGTACAGGACGGTGAGCCGCTCCAGGACCGTGTCGGCCAGATCACTGCGCGGAACTTCTGTTGTTCCCGCACCTGTGACGCTCATGAGACGAACCATACGGCGATCACACATCTTTCTCGGTTACTGTCGCCGAATGCTCGACGATGCCACCACCCGCTCTGGGGGCACCGCCACGGCCCCTCCCCGGGCCGCCGCCACGGAGCTCGCAGTCCCCGTACCCGTCCCCGTTGCCGTGCCCGCGGGTTTCGCCGCGCGCTGCACGAGAACGCTGCTCTCGCCGTGGTCCCGGCTGTCCCTGCTCGTGGTCCTGCTCGCGGCGGCGGCGTCGTCCGTGCTGCTCTTCGAGCCCCAGAAGCTCCTGGCGAACGGCTGGCCGCCCCAGGTCGAGGGCTCGACCGCGGTGGTGCTGTTCGCGGTGGCGTACGGCCTGGTCACGGTGGCCTTCGTGCCACGGCCGCTGCTGAACCTCGCGGCCGGCGCCCTCTTCGGCTCCGAGTGGGGCATCGGCGCGGCCCTGGCGGGCACGGTGCTGGGCGCGGGGATCGCCTTCGGGCTGGGCCGGCTGCTGGGCCAGGAGGCGCTGCGCCCGCTGCTGCGCGGCCGGTGGCTGAAAGCGGCGGACGGCCAGTTCAGCAGGCACGGTTTCCGCTCGATGCTGGCGGTGCGGCTGTTCCCCGGTGTGCCGTTCTGGGCCGCGAACTACTGCGCAGCCGTCTCCCGGATGGGCTACGTCCCGTTCCTGCTCGCGACGGCGCTCGGGTCGATCCCGAACACCGCCGCGTACGTCGTCGCCGGCGCCCGTGCCTCCGCTCCGACGTCTCCCGCCTTCCTGATCGCGCTGGCCTGTATCGCCGTACCGGCGCTGGCGGGCGTGGTGGTGGCGTGGCGGAAGCGGCACCATCTGCGCGACCGCTGAAGCGTTTCGCCAGCAACTGCTCCGCCCTACTCCGCCCTGCTCCGCCCTCTGGACCCTCGTCAAATCCCCTTCGTCCGCCCGAAGACGGGCCGCGCGGCGGCGTGCTCTCACCGTGCCGGGCGGGAGCCCTCGTACTGGTTGTACGTGGGTGCATGGCGCCAGGCGGCAGGCGGCAGGCGGCAGGCGGCAGGCGGCAGGCGGCAGGCGGGGAATTGACGACCGGGCCTAGATGTGCTGTCTGGGGACGTTGGTGACAGGCGACACGCCTTGGCTGGTCCTTGAACGAGGCGAGGGCCTCTGGGTTCGGTGTGGATTGCGAGATCTACAA
>NZ_JAGMUL010000139.1 GCF_019049285.1 Streptomyces sp. AC550_RSS872 | reverse complement strand
GTATGGCGTTGGTTCTCGGGGCGGCGTGGGGCGCGGGGGCGGGGGCCGTGGGGGCGCTGCTGGCCCGGGCGACCGGGGCCGCGGGGCAGCGGGCGGCGCCGTTGGCTGCGGGGGTGGCGGTGGGCGCGGGGGCTACGGGTCCTACAGGCGGCCCTGCTGGTCCCGCTGGTCCCGCTGGTCCCGCTGGTCCCGCTGGCCCCGCTGGTCCTACGACCGAAGGTTCCGGGGTTTCGCCGTACGCCGGCCGGTCCGGACCGTATGCCCCAGGCGCCCCGTACCGGCCTCCGAACCCGGCGACGAACCCGTATCTGCGCGTGCCGGACCAGCTGCGCGAGCCGGAGGACGCTCGACCGCCCGGAGCGATGCCGCCGCCCGAGGTTGCTCGACCGCCCGGAGCGATGCCGCCGCCCGAGGTTGCTCGACCGCCCGGAGTGATGCCGCCGCCCGAGGTTGCTCGACCGCCCGGAGCGGTCCCGCCGCCCGACGGTGCACGAACGCCCGGAGCGGTCCCGCCGCCCGACGGTCCTCGGCCGGCCGAGGACGCGTCGGCGCGTGACGGTGGCGACGACATCTACGGCGCGCCCACGGTCGTCCGGCCGATCGGGCCGCCCCCGAGGTCGCCCCGGCCTCCCCGGCGGCGTGGGAACCGGCCGTCGCCGGGAGCGGACGACGGGCCGCCGCCTCCGCCCCCTCCTCCGCCTGCTCCCCCGCCGCCGGGGAACCCGAAGCGGCGCTCCTGAGCCACCAGAGGCGCTCCTGATCCACTAGGGCGTGTCCGCGAAGTCCCGCCTCCCCCGCGACGCCAGGCACGGTCTCTCGGAGGGGCACCCCCGCCGCACCGGCCGAGAGCCCACGTACATCCAATACGAGGGCTCCCACCCGGCACGCCGAGAGCACGCTCCCCCACGACGCCTCGGGGCCTGTCCTCCGGGCGGACGACGGGGCGGACATGACCTGGCGGGGTCGGCACGTCTCGCGGCGATCCGCCCGGGCGGCGGCTCACGGGTGCGTCGGGGTCACCTCTCGGTCACCGAGGCAGCCGTGGCCGTGACGTAAGGCGCACGCCACCCGGCCGACACCCAGTGTTTCGTGTCCGCTAGACGGACCTCAGGGGCGGCAGGCACGGGGTGCCGGATACGGTGGAAGCACCATGAGCGCTTCGCAGACCTCCGACATCCCCACCCTTCTCGTCAAGATCTTCGGGAAGGACAGGCCGGGCATCACCGCCGGACTCTTCGACACGCTGGCCGCCTACTCGGTCGACGTGGTCGACATCGAGCAGGTCGTCACCCGTGGCCGGATCACGCTGTGCGCTCTCGTGACGCAGCCTCCGGCCGGAGTGGAGGGCGATCTTAGGGCGACCGTCCACAGCTGGGCCGAGTCGATGAAGATGCAGGCGGAGATCATCTCCGGCCTGGGCGACAACCGGCCGCGCGGCCTCGGACGCTCGCTGGTGACAGTGCTCGGGCATCCGCTCACGGCGGAGGCGACGGCTGCGATCGCCGCCCGGATCACCAAGTCCGGCGGCAACATCGACCGTATCTTCCGGCTCGCCAAGTACCCCGTGACGGCGGTGGAGTTCGCGGTGTCCGGTGTGGAGACCGAGCCGCTGCGCACCGCCCTGGTGACCGACGCGGCGGCACTGGGTGTCGACATCGCGGTCGTCGCGGCGGGGCTGCACCGGCGCGCCCAGCGCCTGGTCGTCATGGACGTGGACTCGACCCTCATCCAGGACGAGGTGATCGAGCTCTTCGCGGCGCACGCCGGCTGCGAGGACAAGGTGGCCGAGGTGACGGCGTCCGCGATGCGCGGGGAGCTGGACTTCGAGCAGTCGCTGCACGCGCGCGTGGCGCTGCTGGAGGGGCTGGACGCCTCGGTGGTGGAGAAGGTGCGCAGCGAGGTGCGGCTGACGCCGGGCGCGCGCACGCTGATCCGCACACTGAAGCGCCTCGGGTATCAAGTAGGTGTCGTCTCGGGTGGGTTCACCCAGGTCACCGATGACCTCCAGGAGCGGCTCGGGCTCGACTTCGCCCAGGCGAACACGCTGGAGATCGTCGACGGGAAGCTGACGGGCCGGGTCACCGGCGAGATCGTGGACCGGGCCGGCAAGGCG
>NZ_JAGMUL010000138.1 GCF_019049285.1 Streptomyces sp. AC550_RSS872 | reverse complement strand
AGCTGTCGAAGGTGGGACTGGCGATTGGGACGAAGTCGTAACAAGGTAGCCGTACCGGAAGGTGCGGCTGGATCACCTCCTTTCTAAGGAGCACTTCTTACCGATCCCTTCGGGGTGAGGTCAGAGGCCAGTACATCGGCGAGTGTCTGATGCTGGTTGCTCATGGGTGGAACGTTGGTTATTCGGCACTCTCAGTCATCTCGGGCTGCCAGTACTGCTCTTCGGAGTGTGGAACGCTGATCACGAGTGGCGGGGGTGCCGGGCACGCTGTTGGGTGTCTGAGGG
>NZ_JAGMUL010000137.1 GCF_019049285.1 Streptomyces sp. AC550_RSS872 | reverse complement strand
ATAGCGGATAGTACCGTGAGGGAATGGTGAAAAGTACCCCGGGAGGGGAGTGAAATAGTACCTGAAACCGTGTGCCTACAAGCCGTGGGAGCGTCGGACATCAGCTTGCTGGTGTCTCGTGACTGCGTGCCTTTTGAAGAATGAGCCTGCGAGTTTGCGGTGTGTTGCGAGGTTAACCCGTGTGGGGAAGCCGTAGCGAAAGCGAGTCCGAA
>NZ_JAGMUL010000136.1 GCF_019049285.1 Streptomyces sp. AC550_RSS872 | reverse complement strand
GCCCGAGACGACGCACTGGTCGGGGGCGTTGACCGCGGCCAGGGCGAGGTCGGGGCGGCTTGCAAGGAGCGGGGTGACGTCCTCGGCGGGCGCGGCGAGGGCGGCCATGCCGCCCTCGCCGCGCACTGCCTGCATCAGCCGGGCCCGCGCGGCGACCAGCCGTACGGCGTCGGGGAGGCTGAACAGGCCGGCGACGGCGGCGGCGGCGACCTCGCCGATGCTGTGCCCGACGAGGACGTTGGGG
>NZ_JAGMUL010000135.1 GCF_019049285.1 Streptomyces sp. AC550_RSS872 | reverse complement strand
ACGACCGGGGCGGGCGGGGGCGGGGGAGTAGGCGTGGGGGTGGGCGTCGGTGTCGGTGTGGGGGTCGGCTTCGGTGAGGGCGTGGGTGTCGGACCGGGTGTGCGCGTGGGCCTCGGGGTCGGGGAGGGAGTGGGCTCGGCGGCCGGTTCGATCGCCGGCGGTCGAGGAGCGGGCTCCTTCCGCGAGGGCTCCGGCTCCGAAGGCTCCGGTGGCGTGGGCGTCGGCGTCTCCTCGACGATGGGGGAGGGGACGGGAGGCTGTTTGGCATCGGTCTTGTCGGCCGGTCTCTCGTTGCCGGCCAGCGCGAGCACGATCGCCGCCGCGACGCCCACCGCGGCCACACCGGCCGCGATACCGGCCTTCACCGGCGCGCCCAGCCCTTCGGAGGCCGCCGCGCCGCCCCCGGAGCTCGCCCCGCCCGAGGAACCGCCGCCGGCCGCCGAGGCCGCCCCCGCGGCACCGGCCGCGCCGACCCCGGCACCCCCGGCGATGAGCCCGGCCGCCTTGGCGTACCCGGCGGCGCCGAACCAGCCGATGACCGCGACCGGCACGACGGCGGGGATACCTCCGGCGACCTCCTGGATCTGGCCCGCGGCCAGCCGGCACTTGGCGCACTCCTCCAGGTGCTTGCGCAGGCCCCGCTCGGCACGCGTGCGCAGGCTGCCGCGGGCGTAGGCGCCGAGCCGGTCGGCGTGGCGGGCGCACTCCTCGTCACTGGCGAGGCTGGCGCTGACATGGGCCTGGAGGTAGGCCTGCTTGAGCCCTTCGCGGGCGCGGCTGGCGAGCACGCGCGTGCCGTTGGCGTCGAGCCCGAAGAGCGTGGCGACCTCGCTCGGCGACTCGTCCTCGACCTCGGTGTGCCAGAGCACGGCCTGCCAGCGCTCCGGCAGCGACCGGAAGGCCCGCATGGCCATGGACTGCTCGGCCTCGTGCATGGCCCGTACGTCGGCGCCAAGGTCGAGGGTGTCGTCGGACATCTCGGAGGCCCGCGCGGACTGTGCGGCGAACACCGCGAAGTCGTCGACCAGCTGCTCCCGCCGCGCCGACTTCGTCCAGTCCGCCGCGGCCCGCCGGATCGAGGTGAGCAGATACGCGCGTACGGCGTGCTCGGGGCCCGAGCCGCCGCGCACGGCCTGGAGCATGCGGGCGAAGACCTCGGCCGTCAGGTCGTCGGCGGTGTGGGCGTCGCGGCAGCAGGTACGCGCGTACCGGCGCACCGCCTCCGCGTGGCGCCGGTACAGCTCCTCGTAGGCGGTGTCGTCACCGGAGCGCATCCGCGCGATCAGGTCGGCGTCCGACGGCGGCAGCTCGCGGGGCGGCGGCACTTCGCGCGGCAGAGGCAGCGTGCTGTCCTCGCGCCGGTCACGCTGTGCCGGGACGCTGCCCTCCGCACGTCCGTCCGTACGGCCCGGTGTGCGGCCCTCCAGGGGGTCGGCGCCCGGTGGCAGGTCCGCCCGTCCGCCCTGACTCGGCACTTGCGGAGTCGCCGAGTCATCGTCACCGCGTGACTCGTCCCACCCGTCAACGCTCATCGCGGAAAGCCCCCGCTGCCAGCTCTACCAGTCCCGGACACCGGGTCAGGGTGCCATATCGGCTTTTGGCCAGGGACCACCCGTACGGACATCCACTCGTCCGTGGGGACTTCCCACAGCGCAGTACTGGCCCCCGCCCGTACGGGCGGGGCTCAAGCAGCGTTCGCCGGGCGGGAGTTGAGTGCCGCGTCGCGACCTGCCCGGCCTGTTCGGTGAGGGCGTTCGAGGCCAGGGCCGGCCCAGCACCCCGCCTCGCCGTCACCCCTTCGCATCACTCGCCCTTCGACGGCGCGGTCTCACCCGGGCCGGGTCACGCCTGAGGGCGCGACCGCAACCCCTCCAGCAGGATGTCGAGCAACCGCGCCGAGGCCGCCGCCTGCTGCGCCGCGTCCGGCAGCGAGGGCGCCGCCGTGGCGATCACCAGCAGGACGTCCGACACCGAGACGTCGGCCCGCAGCTCACCCGCCGCGCGCGCCCGCTCCACGAGCTGGCCCACCACGTCGAGCAGTGCCGCACCCGCGTCGTCCACCGCGTCGACCGCGCCCGCCGACGACTGCTCGGGCACCAGCCGCAGCTCACCGGTGCCCGGCTGAACCCGCTGCTGCGGCACCCGGCCCTCGTCGAGTGCGACGCCGTCCTCGACCCCGACCCGCAGCACCTGCGGCGGCAGCAGCCGGCCCGCACCCGAGGCCACCGACGTGCGCAGGAAGCGCGAGAGCGCCGACCACGGCTCGTCCTCCTGACCGAGCGCGGCACGCGCCTGGTCGGTCAGCCGGGACGTCTCCTCCTCGGCTATCCGCCGCACCAGGACGTCCTTGCTCGGGAAGCGCCGGTACACCGTGCCGACGCCGACCCGCGCGCGCCGCGCGACGTCTTCCATCGGCGCGCCGTACCCCAGCTCGCCGAAGACCTCGCGCGCCGCACGCAGCACGTGCTCCAGATTGCGCTGTGCGTCCACGCGCAGCGGCGTCGTACGCGAGGCGTCCCCGCGTCCGTTGCCCGCAGCCGCGCTGATCGTGCCGCCCACCGCCGCGCCGCCCGATGTGATGGCGGATGCGGAAGACCAACGTGAATCCTGAACATGCATAAGCGATCCCCCGGTAATGACGTCTCCCCCCGGAGACTCTCCCCGTCATTGCAAAGCCGGAGCGTCGCGGAACAAGCCCGGACAAACGGGCCCGCCCTGTGTGACTCACGGACCCGATGAGCGCATCCCCCTACACCCCGTCGACACACGAACATAGTTGAGAGGGAGTCAATTCAGAAGGGGGAGGTTCCGCACGGAGCGCCCCTCGATCGGAGTACGAGGCGTTTACGCCCTGATTGCGCCACCTGCGCCCCCCCGGCGCACACCCATTGACCTGCGGACTTTCCATGCACTCCGGCAATTCGGCCAAACCGCGCCGTCGACGGCCTCCGGTCACACAAATTGTCGAGCCTGTGGACAAACGCAAGCGCCGGGTGCGTCATGGGATGGTGAAGGAACGTGCGCGCATTCTCGTTGTCGGCGGCGGCTACGTCGGGATGTACACGGCCCTGCGTCTCCAGCGGAGGCTGAAACAGGAACTGGGACGGGGCGAAGCCGAGATCACCGTGGTCACTCCCGACCCGTACATGACCTATCAGCCATTCCTCCCCGAAGCGGCCGCCGGCTCGATCTCCCCGCGCCATGTCGTCGTTCCGCTGCGCCGTGTGCTGTCCCGGTGCCGGGTCATCATCGGCGAGGCCACCGCCATCGACCACGCGGGGCGCACCGCGACCCTCACCACCCTCGCCTCCGAGGAGGAGGGAACGGGCAGCGAACAGCTCTCCTACGACGAACTCGTCCTCGCCCCCGGCTCCGTCGCGCGCACCCTGCCCATCCCCGGCCTCGCCGACCACGCCATCGGCTTCAAGACCGTCGAAGAGGCCATCGGCCTGCGCAACCACGTCATCGAACAGATGGACATCGCCTCCTCCACCCGCGACCCCGCGATCCGCGACGCGGCCCTCACCTTCGTCTTCGTCGGCGGCGGCTACGCGGGCGTGGAGGCACTCGGCGAACTCGAGGACATGGCCCGCTACGCCACGCGCTACTACCACAACGTCCGCCCCGAGGACATGAAGTGGATCCTCGTCGAGGCCTCGGACCGCATCCTGCCCGAGGTCGGCGAGGACATGGGCCGCTACACCGTCACCGAACTGCGCCGCCGCAACATCGACGTACGTCTGCACACCCGCCTGGAGTCCTGCGCGGACCGCGTCGCCGTCCTCAGCGACGGCGCCCGCTTCCCGACCCGTACGGTCGTCTGGACGGCCGGCGTCAAGCCGCACCCGATCCTCGCCGCGACCGACCTGCCACTTAATGAGCGCGGCAGGCTCAAGTGCACTCCCGAGCTGACGATCGAGGGCACGACGCACGCGTGGGCCGCGGGAGACGCCGCCGCCGTCCCCGACGTCACCGCGGACGAACCCGGCAAGGAGTGCGCCCCCAACGCACAGCACGCCCTGCGCCAGGCGAAGGTCCTGGGCGACAACATCGTTCACGCCCTGCGCGGCGAACCCCTGGAGACGTACGCCCACAAGCACGCGGGTTCGGTCGCCTCCCTCGGCTTCCACCAGGGTGTCGCACAGGTCTACGGGCGCAAGCTCAAGGGCTACGCTGCCTGGTTCATGCACCGCGTCTACCACCTCAGCAGGGTGCCGACCTTCAATCGCAAGGCCCGTGTCCTGGCCGAATGGACCCTCTCGGGACTCTTCAAGAGGGAGGTCGTCTCCCTCGGTTCACTCGAACATCCCCGAGCGGAGTTCGAACTCGCGGCCGGTGGAAAGCCTCCTCTCAAGCCGGAAGACGACCCGAAGGGGTCGTCCTGACCGGACTCAGGAACTCCACCGACGGGGCAGGCGTCTGACGGGTGTCGGCCAGGCCGGCCGCACTGCCAGACTGATCCCCAACCGATCCCGACCCCGGACGGGCACCCGCCCCGCCCTACGACCCACAAGGCTCTCCCCACAGTGCTGCAACCCGGGGGTGCTGGTGCCACCCCTCAGACCCCAGGCCGGGTCCGGAGCTGGCCGAAGACGACGACACGAGGCAAGGATTCGTGAACTTCACGCGCTGGAGCGCCCGGCTCCCCGGAACGCAGCGCCGCGCCGCAGCGCGGACCGAACCCGCTGCGGCGGTCACCCAGGACCGCCGGGGAGAGAGCCCGGGCGCCGTCCCCGCGGCCCGCGCCGAACACCTCACCGACGAGGCCAAGCCGATTCCCGCCGTGGACGAACTCCCGGTCCGCGAGGTCCTGGACCGAGTCCCGGCCCTGGTGGCCCTGGTCCACGGCACCGACCACCGTCTGGCGTACGTCAACGACGCGTACGTGGCAGCCTTCGGCGTACGCCCTCCGGGCGAACCGGCCCGCGAGGCCCTCCCCGAACTGGCCGAACTGGGCCTGCTCCCCCTTCTCGACCAGGTCCTGCGCAGCGGCAAGCCCCGCACCCTCAAATCCCGCAAGGCCCCCGACGGCCGCTGCTACACCTTCACCTGCACCCCCGTGACGGAGGGCGACGGCGGCGTCCTCGTCTTCGCCACCGACGTCACCGACCACGCCGAGGCCGCCGAACGCCTCCGCGCCAGCGAACGCCGCCAACGCGAAACGGCCGTCACCCTCCAGCGCTCCCTCCTCCCCCAGGAGCTCGAAGAACCGGACGACCTGCGCATCGCCGCCACCTACCACCCCGGCGGCACGGAGGCCGCGGTCGGCGGCGACTGGTACGACGTGATCACCCTGGGCGGCGGGCGCACAGCGCTCGTGATCGGCGACGTCATGGGCAGAGGAGTACGAGCAGCCGCGGTGATGGGCCAGCTCCGCACAGCGGTGCGGGCCTACGCCCGCCTGGACCTCCCCCCGCACGAGGTCCTCCAGCTCCTGGACGGCCTGGCGACGGAGATCGACGCCAACCAGATCGCCACCTGCGTCTACGCCGTCCACGACCCGAACGAGGGCCGCCTGGTCTACGCCTCCGCCGGCCACCTCCCCATCCTGGTCCGCGACGAGAACGGCGACGTCCAGCGCGCCGACGAACCCACGGGCCCGCCCCTCGGCACCGGCGGCTGGATGCACACGTCCGGCTCGATCGCCCTGAGCCCCGGTTCCACGGCGGTCCTCTACACCGACGGCCTGGTGGAACGCCGCGACGAGGACCTGGACGAGGGCATCGCCTCCCTCGAACGAGCCCTGGCCGGCGCCACAGGCACCCCCCAGGTCATCTGCGACCGCCTGGTCCGAAGCGCGGGCGTAACGGCGGACCACGACGACGACGTGGCGGTCCTGGTCCTCCAGCACCCCGCCCGCACCGGCCCCGACAGCGACCTCTTCCGCAACGCCGCCCTGGAACTCCTCGGCGGCATCGAGGCGGCCCCCCGCGCGCGTGCCTTCGCCTCCGGCGTCCTCACCAGCTGGCGCTTCCCTACCGACCTCCACGACCTGGGTGTCCTGGCCGCCAGCGAACTGGTCGCCAACTCCCTCCAGCACGGCACCCCGCCCATGCGCCTACGCCTCCGCCGCACCGACCGCCGCCTGATCATCGAGGTAACAGACGGCGACGACCACCTCCCCCGCCGCCGCCGAGCGGAACCGGCCGACGAGTCCGGCCGAGGCATCGCCATCGTCGCGTCCATCTCCTCAGCCTGGGGCTCCCGCAGAACCCCGGGCGGCGGCAAGGCGGTGTGGTGCGAGTTCGTACTACAGAGACCCTGACCTTCCAGCCCGTCCGGCGTTTGAGGACGAGACCGTAGGCCGACGGGGGTCCAGGGGGCGAAGCCCCTTGGCGGGGAGGAAGGGACGGAGCCCCTTCAAGGGATGGGACGGGTAGGGGCGGCGGGGGCGAAAACTCAGGCGTGCGCCCGAGACTGCCCAGAAGCGGCCCCAGCGCCCTGCGCCACCACCCGGCTCCTCCCCAACCACGGCTGATCCTGCACAGCACTCAGCTGACGCCCCAACCGCACCGCGAGCCAGGTGATCCCCAACGAGAACAACAAGAACGTCACCACATACGGCCCATGCAGCGCCGCCCCCATGGGCCCACCCACAGCCGGCCCCAAGGCCAACGCAAGCTGCTTCACCAGGGCAAACGCAGAGTTGTACTGCCCAGCCATCCCCTCCGGCGCAAGATCTGCCACCAGCGGAGCAACCGTCGGCGACAACATCGCCTCACCCAGCCCGAACAACGCATACGTCGAGACGAAGGCAGCCGTAGCCATCTCCTGGCTCCCGTGCCCCAGCCCCGCATACCCCGCCGCAACCCACGCCACGGCCCAGATCAACCCCACAGCCGCGATCACCCGCGACCGCCTCCGCCGCTCCACGAACTTCAGCACGGCGAACTGCGCCACCACGATCATCGCGGTGTTGGCAGCCAACGCGGTCCCCAGCGCCGACGTGGAAACCCCGGCCGCCTCGACCCCATAAGCGCTCAACCCCGACTCGAACTGCCCGTAGCAAGCGAAGAACAGCACGAAGCCCAGCACACACAGCTGCACCATCGCCCGGTTCTGGAGCAACTGCTTCCAGCTCCCCTTCCCCGCCGCGGCCCCCGGCGCCCCACCGATCCGAGGCGCACGCGGCATCCGCACGGTCGCCATCACCACCACGAGCAGCAGGAACATCGCCGCCTCGATGGCGAACAGCAGCGTGAAGGACGAAACACTGGTCGCGTCGACGAGGTGCCCCCCGATCAGCCCCCCGACCCCCAGTCCCAGGTTCTGCAGAAAGAACTGCGTCGCGAACGCCCGGGACCGAGTCTCCGTCGCGGAGCAGTCCACGATCATCGTCGCCAGCGCCGGCTGCATCACGGCCTGCCCCGCCCCGAGCGCGGCCGCCGACAGCAGTACGGCCGCCGCACTCCCCGCGAGCCCCAGGCTCAGCGCTCCGAGCGCGGCAGTGACCAGGGCGGTGAGCAGGACCGGCAGCGGGCCCCGCCGGACGATGGCCCGCCCGGCGAACGGCAGTACGACCAGCGCCGCCACGGCGAAGACGGCGAGGACGAGCCCCGCCGTCATGGCCCCCAGCCCCCGTACCTGCGCCACATAGACGTACAGGTAGGGGACGGTGAAGCCGAGCCCGAACGCGCTGAGTGCGTTGCCCACGTGGATCCGGCGCATCGCTGCGCCCATCGCCCTGGTCACGTTCACCTCTCTCGATGCAGATCTGAAGACTTCAAAGCTAAAGTTCGAAGCTAAAGAGTACACATGCAAGGACTTCAACGCCAAGCAGACCCATGCGATACTCGGCCCATGGGCGACACCGACGGCATCGGCGAACCGACACTCGAAGAACAGATCGCCGCCTACCAGCGCGAGTTCCAGGACCTCGACCCCCAGGTGGAGAAGGTCGTCTCGGCGCTGTCCCGCCTGAACCGCCGCATGAACGTCGCCTACGGCCGGCAGACCGCGGCGCTCGGCATCAGCAACGCCGAGTGGGAGGTCCTCAAGGCCCTCGTCCTGTCCGGCGCCCCGTACCGCATGGGCCCCAGTGACCTCGCCAAGCGCCTCGGCCTCACCCCGGCCGCCATGACCCACCGGATCGACCGCATGGTCGCCGAGGGTCTGGTCACCCGGGAGCGCGACGAGTCCAACCGCGTCCGCGTCATCGTCGAGCTCACCGTCGAGGGCAGGGAGAAGTGGCTGGAGGCAATGCGGCTCGCGTCGGTCTTCGAGGAGGAGCTGCTCCAGGACCTCTCCGCCGAGGAGCGCACCACCCTCGGCGAGGTCCTCACCCGCCTGCTCCGCAGGGTGGAGCACGCCCAGCCGGACGCCGGCGGACGCCTCAGCGACCTGGACTGACCAGGCCCGCAGCACCGCCGGAAAAGATCTTGACAAGGGGTTCTTGACAGCCCCCTCCCGGATCCGTAAAGTTCTTCGGGTTGCCGCCGAGCCGTAACGGTTCTGCGACAGCACCTCCCGCCGCGGAAGCGGCAAACCAAACCACCAGCACGATCTCCTCACGGGGTTGATTTCGGCGTGCCCGAATTCAATTCGAATTGGGGCTCGGCGGCCCGATTGGGAATCGCCGAGAGGATCCGCTAAGGTTTGAGACGTCGGAGCGGCCCAACGGCCGCGAAGACAAGCCCCGCTGACTGGGAGTCAGGCCCGAAAGGATCTGATAGAGTCGGAATCGCCGGAAAGGGAAACGCGAGAGCGGGAACCTGGAAAGCACCGAGGAAATCGGATCGGAAAAGGATCTGATAGAGTCGGAAACGCAAGA
>NZ_JAGMUL010000134.1 GCF_019049285.1 Streptomyces sp. AC550_RSS872 | reverse complement strand
CTGCTGCTGATGGACGAGCCGTTCGCGGCGCTGGACGCGATCACGCGGGACGTGCTGCACGACGAACTGACCCGTATCTGGCGGGAGACGGGGCTGTCGGTGCTGTTCGTGACGCACAACGTGCGCGAGGCGGTGCGGCTGGCCCAGCGTGTCGTGCTGCTGTCCTCCCGTCCGGGCCGCATCGCCCGGGAGTGGACGGTCGGCATCCCGCAGCCGCGCCGTATCGAGGACGCCGAGGTGGCGGAACTGTCGCGGGAGATCACCGAAGAACTGCGTGGGGAGATCCGCCG
>NZ_JAGMUL010000133.1 GCF_019049285.1 Streptomyces sp. AC550_RSS872 | reverse complement strand
AACCTGCGGATCATCTCCGGTTCGGCCTCGGGCGGCGTGAAGCTCGTCGTCAACCCGGAGAAGATCAAGTCCCTGAAGGACGTCAAGGGCAAGAAGATCGCCACCCCGCAGCTCGGCAACACCCAGGACGTGGCGCTGCTCAACTGGATCTCCGAACAGGGCTGGAAGGTCGACGCGGAGAGCGGCAAGGGCGACGTGTCCGTCGTCCGCACGGACAACAAGATCACGCCCGACGCCTACAAGTCCGGCTCGATCGACGGCGCGTGGGTGCCGGAGCCGACCGCGTCCAAGCTGGTCTCGGAGGGCGCCAAGGTGCTCCTCGACGAGGCCGACCTGTGGCCCGACAAGAAGTTCGTGATCACGAAC
>NZ_JAGMUL010000132.1 GCF_019049285.1 Streptomyces sp. AC550_RSS872 | reverse complement strand
CGCGAGCGGGCGCTGTACGGCTCCTGGTACGAGTTCTTCCCCCGCTCCGAGGGCACCCCGCAGCAGCCCCACGGCACCTTCCGCACCGCCGAACGCCGACTCCCGGCCATCGCCGCGATGGGCTTCGACGTCGTCTACCTCCCGCCCGTCCACCCCATCGGCACCACCTTCCGCAAGGGCCCGGACAACACCCTCTCGGCCGGCCCGGACGACCCCGGAGTGCCCTGGGCGATCGGCTCCACCGAGGGCGGCCACGACGCGGTCCACCCCGACCTGGGCACCATCGAGGACTTCGACCACTTCGTGGCGACGGCGGGAGAACTCGGCCTGGAGATCGCCCTCGACTTCGCCCTCCAGTGCTCCCCCGACCACCCCTGGGTGCACAAACACCCCGAGTGGTTCCACCACCGCCCGGACGGCACGATCGCGTACGCGGAGAACCCGCCGAAGAAGTACCAGGACATCTACCCCATCGCCTTCGACGCCGACATGGACGGCCTCGTCACCGAGACCCTGCGCGTGCTGCGGCACTGGATGAGCCACGGGGTGCGGATCTTCCGCGTCGACAACCCGCACACCAAACCGGTCGTGTTCTGGCAGCGGGTCATCGCCGACATCAACCGCACCGACCCCGACGTGATCTTCCTGGCCGAGGCGTTCACCCGCCCCGCGATGATGCACACCCTGGCCCAGATCGGCTTCCAGCAGTCGTACACCTACTTCACCTGGCGCAACAGCAAACAGGAACTCACCGAGTACCTCACCGAACTCTCCGGCGAGGCGGCCGCCTACATGCGGCCGAACTTCTTCGCCAACACCCCCGACATCCTGCACGAGTTCCTCCAGCAGGGCGGCCGCCCCGCCTTCGAGCTGCGCGCGGTGCTGGCCGCGACGCTCTCCCCCACCTGGGGCATCTACAGCGGCTACGAACTGTGCGAGAACACCCCCCTGCGCAAGGGCAGCGAGGAGTACCTCCACTCCGAGAAGTACCAGCTGCGCCCCCGCGACTGGGCCGCCGCCGAACGCGAGGG
>NZ_JAGMUL010000131.1 GCF_019049285.1 Streptomyces sp. AC550_RSS872 | reverse complement strand
CTGGTCGTTGTTTGAGAACTGCACAGTGGACGCGAGCATCTGTGGCCAAGTTTTTAAGGGCGCACGGTGGATGCCTTGGCACCAGGAACCGATGAAGGACGTGGGAGGCCACGATAGGCCCCGGGGAGTCGTCAACCAGGCTTTGATCCGGGGGTGTCCGAATGGGGAAACCCGGCAGTCGTCATGGGCTGTCACCCTTGCCTGAACACATAGGGCAAGTGGAGGGAACGCGGGGAAGTGAAACATCTCAGTACCCGCAGGAAGAGAAAACAACCGTGATTCCGGGAGTAGTGGCGAGCGAAACTGGATGAGGCTAAACCGTATACGTGTGAGACCCGGCAGGGGTTGCGTATGCGGGGTTGTGGGATCTCTCTT
>NZ_JAGMUL010000130.1:25565-36268 GCF_019049285.1 Streptomyces sp. AC550_RSS872 | reverse complement strand
GGGCCGGCCGCCCACCCGGGCCGTGCAGCGGGGCCTTGCGGCCCTGGGGGGTGCTGGGCTCGTCACCTGTGGGAACGGCGGCGCGGGCGGGGGCGTGGGGGGCGGCGACGGCCGGGGCGGTGTGGCCTACGGCGAGGGTGGCGGAGGCGGCTGCGGCGAGGATCAGCGCCCGGTGGGCGGCGGGGTGGCGGCCGGTCGTGGAATGCGGCAGGACGCGTCTCCAGTGAACGCATCCCGGGCAGTCGCAGTCACTCGCCGGATCGAATTCCTCGAATACCGGAGTCCGAGTCTCCATGCGATTCCCTTCACACTCCAGTTGAAAATGTCCGCGGCTGGGCACGTCGTCAGTTTCTCAACTGTCTTCCGGACGCGCATGTTGACGGTCCGAATGGTTTACGGCCCCCTCCGCCCCCTCCCCGACCCCCCTCCGCCGGTCCGGAGCACCCCGGGAGGTCATGTAGAGTTAACGCCGTCAGCACGCGCCGCTAGCTCAGTTGGTTAGAGCAGCTGACTCTTAATCAGCGGGTCCGGGGTTCGAGTCCCTGGCGGCGCACCGACAGGCAAGGCCCTTCGCAACTGCGGGGGGCCTTCGCTTATACCGCCGGAGCCCTCCCGGCCACCGCAGAGCCGGCTGGGGGTCCGGGGGTCACCCCACGGGAAATACAGCATCAGCGGGTCCGGGGTTCGAGTCCCTGGCGGCGCACCGACACGCAAGGCCCTTCGCAACTGCGGAGGGCCTTCGCTTATACCGCCGGAGCCCTCCCGGCCACCGCAGAGGCGGCGCACGGCACGGAGGCCCCCTCGGGAGCGAGGGGGCTTTTCGCTGTCCGGAACCGGGTCCTCCTCAGGTTTGGCCGGATACCCTCTGGCCATGGCAGCGCGTGACCTTCAGGAGCGGATCAAGAGGCTCATCATCGACCGCCGGCTGGCCTCCGGGGCCCCGCTGCCGACGGAGCCCGAGCTGATGGAGCATCTGGGTGCCAGTCGGAACTCCGTGCGTGAGGCGCTCAAGGGGTTGCAGGCGATGGGCATCGTGGAGATCCGGCACGGCTTCGGGACGTATGTCGGGGCGATGTCGCTGGCGCCGATGATCGAGGGGCTCGCCTTCCGCACGGTCGCCGGGCACTACCGGGGTGAGGACACCCTGCTCCAGCTGGTGCAGTTGCGGGAGGCCGTGGAGACGGGGCTGGTGTCGCGGCTCGCGGGGCGGGTGCCGGAGGGCGATCTCGTTGAACTGGACGCGCTGGTCGACCGTATGGAAGAGCAGGCGGCGCGCGGCGGCGACGGCATCGCCGACACCGACCGGGCGTTTCACGCCACTCTCTACCGGGGGTTGGACAACGCGCTGCTGGGCGAGGTCATGGAGGCGTTCTGGGAGGCCTTCCACCGCGTCCACACCGATCTCGGGGGCGCCCCGCAGGATCCGCTGGTCACCTGCCGGCAGCACCGGGAGATCGTGGACGCGGTGCGGTCGGGCGATGCGATACGGGCGGAGGGGGCCATAAGGGAGCACTTCGGCAACATCCGCGCCCGCGTATCCACGACGGGTACACAAGACCCCCACAGGTGCCACAATGAACGCGTATGACCGGTAAACACCTCGTTTCGCATCTTGCGATCATGTGGAGCGACGTAGAACCCTGTTGATTGGTTTTTCAAGATGCTGCGCATACGCGGCAGTTGGGGGGCAAGGAGCCGGTTGCCGGTTTTCGCCGGGGCATAGGGGGCCCCGTTCATGACCGCATGCCGAGGGGGGCATGATGCAACCGGAAGGTCGCTGTTCCATGTCTATGGTGGAGAAGATGTGGTGACTGCGGCCCACCACTGATACGCCTGTGAAAGGTCGAGGGGGACCGGAGCAGTCGTAAAGGAACCGACAGACACGCGGGTGACCCGCGTGTGGGGGGATGACTCATGACGTCGACGCCGACGGGCGCCCGGCAGAACTTCGACCCGTCTCAAACCACCCAGCTGAGGGTGCCGTCACAGACCAGGACCGGAGCTTTCCGCCGGATCAAGAAGACGCTGCCGAAGTACGACTACGAGCACTACAGCCGGCTGGCCGGCCCCCTCACTCAGCCCGACCCGAACAAGCCGTACCGGGTCGAGTACCGCTCGCTGATCTCGCAGGAGCCGCACCGCATCAGGGTCGCGCTGATGCTGGCCGCGGCGCCGGTGCTCTCCCTGGTCCTGCTGTTCTGGCTGCTCCAGCCCGAGCACTGGACCGAGCGCGACTACCCGGCCTTCGACTTCCTGCCGGCTCTCGACATCGTGATGCTCGTCTCGATCGGTCTGATCGAGTTCTTCCGCTGCATGAACGTGGTGTCCAACGCGCACGCCACGCTGGTCGCCCGCGACCCGATCCCGGTGGTGCCGGAGACCGGCACGAGAGTGGCCTTCCTCACTTCCTTCGTGCCCGGCAAGGAGCCGTTGGAGATGGTGACGAAGACCCTGGAGGCGGCCGTCAAGCTGCGCCACCGGGGTCTGATGCACGTCTGGCTGCTCGACGAGGGCGACGACCCCGAGGTCAAGGAGGTGTGCGCGCGGCTCGGCGTGCACCACTTCTCCCGCAAGGGCATCGCCAAGTGGAACCAGGCCAAGGGCCCGCACCGCGCCAAGACCAAGCACGGCAACTACAACGCCTGGCTCGACGCCCACGGCGACGACTACGACTTCTTCGCCTCCGTCGACACCGACCACGTGCCGCTGCCGAACTACCTGGAGCGGATGCTCGGCTTCTTCCGCGACCCGGACGTCGGCTTCGTCATCGGCCCGCAGGTGTACGGCAACTACGACAATTTCGTCACCAAGGCCGCCGAGTCGCAGCAGTTCCTCTTCCACGCCCTCATCCAGCGCGCCGGCAACAAGTACGGCTCCCCGATGTTCGTGGGTACGTCGAACGCCGTACGCATCAAGGCGCTCAAGCAGATCGGCGGTCTGTACGACTCGATCACCGAGGACATGGCGACGGGATTTGAGATCCACCGCCACAAGAACCCGGCTACGGGGAAGAAGTGGCGGTCGGTCTACACGCCGGACGTGCTCGCCGTGGGTGAGGGGCCCAGCGCCTGGACCGACTTCTTCACGCAGCAGATGCGCTGGTCGCGAGGGACGTACGAGACGATCCTCAAGCAGTACTGGAAGGGCTGGTACTCGCTGCCGCCGAGCAAGCTCTTCAACTACACGATGATGATCATCTTCTACCCGATGTCCGCCCTGAACTGGATCCTGGCGGCGCTGAGCTGTGCGCTGTTCCTGGGCCTGGGCGCCTCGGGTGTGAACATCGACCCGACGATCTGGCTGATGCTCTACGGCAACGCCTCCGCGCTCCAGATCGGCCTCTACGTCTGGAACCGCCGCCACAACGTCTCGCCGCACGAGCCCGAGGGCTCCGGCGGTGTGGCCGGCATGGTGATGTCCGCGCTGTCGGCGCCGCTGTACGCGAAGGCGCTGATCGACTCCGCGCTGCGCAAGAAGAGCAAGTTCGTGGTCACGCCCAAGGGCGATTCCGCGAGCCCCGACCGCTGGTTCGGGACCTTCCGTTACCACTGGTACTTCATCGCGATCTTCGGCGCCTCGATCACCGCGGGTTTCGTGTACGGCCACGCGCACCCCGCGATGATCATCTGGGCGACGTTCGCCATGCTGATCACGGCGACGCCGATCTTCGCCTGGCGCTACATGCTGCGGCAGGAGAAGAAGAAGCCCGCCGCGCCCGTACCGGCGCAGCCCGCCCCGGCGCAGTCGTCCGCGCCGTACCAGCCGGAGCCGCAACCGCTGCCCGCGCAGCACGCGTCCCATGCCCCGCACGCCGCGCATGGCCCGCACGCACCGCACGCACCGCAGCACAAGCCGAGTTGGGCCGCGTCGGGCAGTAGTGGTAACGATCAGACGATGCAGATCGCCCTTGGTGGACTTGGGGGACGTAAGGAATGAACGACCGTGCAGGCCGCCGCCGCGCCCGTCGACTCGCGATAGGTACGGCGGTGGTACTCGCGCTGGCCGGAATGAACGGGCCGTGGCTCTATCGCGTCGGCTCCGAGAAATACCACCAGTACCAGATCAACAGACCCGAGTACAAAGCCGAGAACGGCAAGTGGGAGATCATCGATTTCCCGGAGGAGTACCGCCAGAACACGATTCACGCGGCGCTTCTGCACACCGGCAAAGTGCTGCTGATCGCGGGCTCGGGCAACAATCAGGACAACTTCGACGCGAAGAAGTACGACACCCGGATCTGGGACCCGGTCAAGGGCACGATCAAGAAGGTGCCGACGCCGAACGACCTGTTCTGCACCGGCCACACCCAGCTGGCCAACGGCAACCTGCTGATCGCGGGCGGTACGAAGCGGTACGAGAAGCTCAAGGGTGACGTCACCAAGGCCGGTGGCCTGATGATCGTCCACAACGAGAACCCGGACGAGCCGATCACGCTGCCCGCGGGCACCAAGTTCACCGGCAAGGAGAACGGCAAGACGTTCGTCTCCAAGGACCCGGTGCTGGTGCCGCGCGCGAAGAAGGTCTTCGACAAGGCGACCGGCAAGTTCCTGCGCAACGACCCCGGGCTCGGCCGGATCTATGTCGAGGCGCAGAAGAAGGGCGCCAAGTACGAGACCGGCACCCAGGACAACTACCGGATCCAGGGCCTGTCAGGTGCCGACGCGCGTAACACGTACGGCATCGCGCAGAAGCTCGCCCTCGACAAGAAGGACTTCCAGGGCATCCGGGACGCCTATGAGTTCGACCCGGTCGCCGAGAAGTACATCAAGGTCGACCCGATGCACGAGGCCCGCTGGTACCCGACGCTCACCACCCTGAGCGACGGCAAGATCCTCAGCGTCTCCGGCCTCGACGACATCGGGCAGCTGGTGCCGGGCAAGAACGAGGTGTACGACCCGAAGACCAAGAAGTGGACGTACCTGGAGAAGGTGCGCCAGTTCCCGACGTACCCGGCGCTGTTCCCGCTGGAGAACGGCAAGATCTTCTACTCGGGGTCGAACGCGGGCTACGGGCCTGACGACGTGGGCCGCGACCCGGGCATCTGGGACGTGGACACCAACAAGTTCACCAAGCTGCCCGGGCTGAGCGACCCCAAGCTCATGGAGACCTCGGGGACGGTGCTGTTGCCGCCGGCGCAGGACGAGAAGTACATGGTGATCGGCGGCGGTGGCGTCGGCGAGTCCAAGGAGTCCAGCGAGAAGACCCGGCTCATCGATCTGAAGGACGACGACCCGAAGTTCGTGGACGGGCCGTCGCTGGAGAAGGGCACGCGGTATCCGCAGGCTTCGGTGCTGCCGGACGACAGTGTGCTGCTGTCGGGCGGATCCGAGGACTACCGCGGACGCGGTGACTCCAACATCCTCCAGGCGCACCTGTACCGGCCGGGCGCGAAGGAGCTCGACCGGGTCGCCGATCCGCTGGTGGGCCGTAACTACCACTCGGGGTCCATCCTGCTGCCCGACGGCCGGGTGATGTTCTTCGGTTCGGACTCGCTGTACGCCGACAAGGCCAACACCAAGCCGGGGAAGTTCGAGCAGCGGATCGAGATCTATACGCCGCCGTATCTGTACCGGGATGCGCAGCCGTCGCTGTCGGGCGGTCCGCAGACGATCGAGCGGGGCGGGACGGGGACGTTCACCTCGCAGCACGCCTCGTCGATCGAGAACGTACGGCTGATGCGGCCGAGCGCGTCCACGCACGTCACGGACGTCGATCAGCGATCGGTGAAGCTGGACTTCAAGAAGTCCGGGGACAAACTGACCGTGAGTGTGCCGACGAACCGGAATCTGGTGCCGTCGGGGTGGTACATGCTGTTTGTGACGGATGACCAAGGAACGCCCAGCAAGGCACAGTGGGTAAAGGTTCCGTAGACGCCTCAACGCTCCCGCACCTTGTTCTTCGGGTGCGGGAGCGTTGTGGCTTGTCGCGCACGCGCGGCGGAGCCGCACATGTCACAGCCCCGCGCCCCTAGGGGGTTGTCGCCTCCGCGAGCTTCAAGGCGTACTCCGCCCACCACTCGCCCGCCTTCGGGCCGCCCTTGCACTCGCCGTCCGACTCGCCCGGGCGCTTGACCCACACGTAGGCGTCGACGAGCGGGTCCGACGTCTTGGTCGTCGGGGGCTCGCCCAGCGCGCGGCCCGGTGGGTTGCACCAGCGCTCGTCCGGGTTGCCCTCGGTGTAGGGGCCGTTGCCGTTGCGGCTGGTGTCGATGACGAACGGCTTGTTGCCCACCTTGGTGGAGAGCTGCTTGCCGTACGCGATCGAATCCTTGGTCGTGTAGAAGTTGGAGACGTTGACGGAGAAGCCGTCGGCCTGGTCGATGCCCGCCCACTTCAGGGGCTCGAAGATCTGGTCGGGATGACCCCAGCCGGCGTTGCCCGCGTCCAGGTAGACCTTGGTGTTCTTCAGGGACTTGAGCTTGGTGATGGCGCCCTTGAGGAGGTCGTAGCGCTCCTCGTGGAACTCGCCCGGGGTGCAGCCGTCCACCAGGTGCAGCACCGCGTCCGGCTCCAGGATCACCGTCGTGGACCGGTCCTCGATCCCCTTGGCCACGCCGTCGATCCAGGCCCGGTAGGCGTCGCCGTCGGCGGCACCGCCCTGGGAGTACTGGCCGCAGTCGCGGTGCGGGATGTTGTAGAGGACCAGCAGGGCCGTACGGCCGGCCTTGTCGGCGGCCTCCGTGTAGCCGCGGGCCTCCTGCTCCGGGTTCTCCGGGCCGATCCACTCGCCGGTCGGCTGCTGCGCGATCTTGCGGATCTCCTCGGCGTCCTCCTTCTTGCCGGCCTTCTCGTAGGCCGCCAGCTGCTCCGCCGCGTTCCCGTCCGGGTTCACCCAGAACGGGTCGGTCTCCTTGGGCTGTTGGCTGATCCCGGCACCGGCGTTGTCCTCCGGCTCCTCGCCGTCCCCGGAGGAACAGCCCGCGATCAGCAGTGCCGCCCCCAGCACCATCGCGGACGTCCGCGCGCGAGCGCCCCTCCAGGCCCCCCTCTTCAGGTACATCCAGCTCCCCCTCGGGTGCACTGTTCCAAGGTTCAATCCTGACATACGTGTCGTGGGGCAAACGAGGTCGCCGAGTCTTGTCGGGGAGCTGTTACAGCCACTAAGACGGCTCCGAGGAGCGGCGCCGGGGACGGGCGCCGACAGGGGGGACCGCGAAACAGGGGAAGGGGAGTGTGCGGCATGCACCCATCCACCCGGGAGATCCGGCTGGCGGAGGCGTTGGTGGAATCGGCGGACACCCTCACGGACGGGTTCGAGGCGGGACCCTACTTATCGCGGGTCGCCGACCACTGTGTCCGATTACTGCCCGCACAGGCCGCCGGGTTCATGCTGATCGACGGGGACCGGACGGTGTCGCCGGCGGCGAGCAGCGCGCGGGAGGAGATCGCGCGGGATCTGCTGGAGGCCCAGCGCGGCGGCGGGCCCTGCCTGGACAGCTTCGGCTCCGGCCGGCCGGTGCCGCCGGTGTCGGTCCGGGCGGCCCGGTCGGCGGCTCGCCGGCCCGAGTTCACCGAGCGGGCCCTGGTCCACGACATCGCGGCCACGTACGCGGTTCCGCTCCTTCGCCACCAGCAGCCGCTGGGCGCGCTCAACGTCTTCGTCCGCGCCCTCCCCGACGGCTCCCGCTCCGACGACGGCACGACGCTGCGGCTGGCGCAGCTCATCGCCGACTGCGCGGCCCTCGGGCTGCGGAACCACGCGTCGTGCGCCCAATGCCGTACTCTCGCCGGTCAGTTGCAGCAGGCCCTGTCCAGCAGGGTGCGCATCGAGCAGGCCAAGGGCATGCTCGCCGAGCGCTGGAACACGTCCGCCGGCCACGCCTTCGCGGCGATGCGGCAGTACGCGCGTCGTCGCCGGGTGCCGCTGGACCAGGTCGCGGGGGAGGTCGTCGACCGGGTCGCGGACGACGCCGAGCTGCGCCGGGAGGCGGAACGTGCGCGGGACGAGGGACGCGCGTAGTCCCCCTTCGAACTTTCTCTGGGCCCGGACCGTCATCCGTTCTACAGTCGTTTCCGGACGACCCCAGCCCCCGGTCGGACCATCCCCCCTAGGCCTCCCGCGCCGGTCGCCGGGTCACTCCCGCAACCCGTGCGCGCGCGGTCGAGGACCAGCCCGGTCGACGGCTTCGGGGGGAGCGGGCCGTCGACCGGGCCAGGTACGCCCCGGTGCCGTTCTCACAGCCCGGTGCCGGTGAGATACGCCGACACGATCACGTTCGCCGTGCAGCTGCGTGTCGTCCGGTCGAAGGTGCCGCCGCAGGTGATCAGGCGCAGTTCGGAACGGCCCGAGTGGCGGGGACCGTAGGCCTGGTGGGCGTCGAAGCGGGCTCGGGGGACGGCCTGGACGTCCTCCACGGTGAACTCGGCGAGCTTGCCGTCGTCGCGGAGTACCCGGATCCTCGCGCCCGGTCCGAGGGTGCTGAGCTGGTGGAAGACGGCCGGTCGGGTCCGGGTGTCGGCGTGGCCCACCAGGAGGGCGGCGCCGGCGGCTCCCGGCTTCACGCCGGCCGCGTACCAGCCGACGTGGGCGGCCTGGTCGTAGGGCGGGGCGGCGATGGCGCCGTGGGCGTCGAGGCCTCGGGCGACGACCGGGGCCTGGATCTTCAGGCCGGGGATGTCGAGGCGCTGCGGGAGCGCGTCGCCGAGCGGGCGGGCGGCGGGCGGCAGGTCCACGCGGGGCGGTCGGCCGACGGCCGCCACGTCGCCCGAGACGGGTGCGGATATGCCCTGCCGTACGCCGACGCCGGTGAGCTCCCGGCCCCACAGCCAAAGGCCGAGCAGCAGGACGGCCCAGGCCACGCCCATCACGAGGTGGCCGCCGTGGGCGGGGCGTTCGTGGTCGGACATGGTCAGCGCGGCCTGCCCTGCTCGCGGCCCCGGCGGGCGCTGCGCAGCGCCACGGCGGTCGCGGCGACGCCCGCGAGGACCAGCCCGGTCACGGTGTGCGCCGTGCCGGGGCCGGCCGCGCGGGCGTCCGCGACGGACAGACCCCCCTCCAGGTGGGCGGAGCCACCGCCGCCGGCCTCGACCGGGGCCACGGGGGACGCGTGGGCCGAGGGCCGCGCCCCCTTGCGTGCGACGGTGACGGCGCCCGTGCGGGCGGTGTCCCCGCAGGCGACCCTCACGTCGTACGTGCCCGCCGTGAGCGTGGAGCGGATGCGGCTCTGGCCGACGAGGGTGCCGTCGGTGCCGACGGTGAGGCGGGCGTCGGCGACGAACGCCGTGGAGACGGCCAGCGCGGTCTTCTCCCGGCATCCGCTCACCAGCAGCGCGATGTCGCCGCCGGGGCGGGGCGAGGACGGGCTGACCGCGACACCCCCGTCCGCCGCGTATGCCGCCGGGGTGACGGCGACCGTGCCCAGGGCGGCGATGGCGCAGAGGGTGACGCGCAGTGATCCCATCGTGAACCTCCAGTTACCTGGAGACTCCCCCCGCGGCACGGGCCCCGCATCCTCAGCGGGGCCCGCACTGCTCCGTACGGGTTGTGTCGCGGGCCCGTGGCGTTTCAGATCCGGTCGACGAGGTCCGCGATGGAGTCCACGATCTCGGACGGCCGGTACGGGAAGTTCTCGACCTGATGGGGCAGGGTCAGGCCGGTGAGCACCAGGAACGTCTGCATCCCGGCTTCCATGCCGGCCAGCACGTCGGTGTCCATGCGGTCGCCGATCATGGCGCTGCTCTCGGAGTGGGCGCCGATGGCGTTCAGCCCGGTCCGCATCATCAGCGGGTTGGGCTTGCCCGCGAAGTACGGCTGCTTGCCGGTCGCCTTGGTGATCAGGGCGGCGACGGCTCCGGTGGCGGGCAGCGGGCCCTCGGCCGAAGGACCTGTCTCGTCGGGGTTGGTGCAGATGAAACGGGCGCCGGCGTTGATGAGGCGGACTGCCTTGGTCATGGCCTCGAAGGAGTAGGTGCGGGTCTCTCCGAGGACGACGTAGTCCGGCTCGTGGTCGGTGAGGATGTAGCCGATGTCGTGCAGCGCGGTGGTCAGGCCGGCCTCTCCTATGACGTACGCCGAGCCACCCGGGCGTTGGTCGTCGAGGAACTTGGCGGTGGCCAGCGCCGAGGTCCAGATGTTCTCGATCGGCACTTCCAGGCCCATGCGGTTCAGCCGGGCGTGCAGGTCGCGCGGGGTGTAGATCGAGTTGTTGGTGAGGACGAGGAAGGGCTTGCCGGACTCACGCAGCTTCTTGATGAAGGCGTCGGCGCCGGGGATCGGTACGCCCTCGTGGATGAGTACACCGTCCATGTCGGTGAGCCATGACTCGATGGGCTTGCGGTCTGCCATGGTGCTGGGACTCTCCTGGCGTACGTACGGATGAGCGGGGGCGCCGGAACCACGCCGTACCGACGCCCCCAGAGTAGTCAGGAGTGGCTGATCCTGACCCCGTCGATCACCCGATACCAGATGCTGGACCCGCGAGCAGCCCTGGCAGCCCGGCGACGCAGCCCAGCACATGGGCCGCGCCCGCCGACGTCAGTGCCCGTGCGGACCCCGCTGATCATGTCGTGCGAGGTGTCGCCGACGACCGCGAGCGTCCTGGGTGGGGCGCGGGAAGGAAAGCCGGACGCCGCGCCAGAGCGGTCTCAGCGGCGCCTTCGGGCGAGCAGCAGCGCGCCGCCGGCGAGGACGAAGGCCGCGGTGGCGGCGAGGGTGGCGCCGGGGGGCGGGAAGAGGCCGGTGCGGGCGAGTTCGTCGGCGAGGGA
>NZ_JAGMUL010000130.1:0-25505 GCF_019049285.1 Streptomyces sp. AC550_RSS872 | reverse complement strand
GGGGTCGGACGGGCCGGTCGCTTCGGCGGCGTCGGCCGGGTCGGTGTCGATGGTGAAGCGGTAGTCGTTGGACTGCCCCACCCAGTCGCCGTCGCCGTCATGGCGCTGCACGACGGCCGCGTTGGCGGTGACCTCGTTCGGCACGGCGTCCGAGGTGACCGCGAGCCGGACCTTCACGGTGAGGGTCTTGCGGGGGCCGACGGTGAAGCCGTCGAAGCCGTCGAAGGCGCCCACGAGTTCGTCCTCGTCGGTGGTCTCGAAGTGGACGGCGAGGGGGTGGTCCCCGGCCGGGCTGCCGGCATCGACCGGGCCTTCCGGGCTGTCCTTCGGGGTCCCGTAGAACTCCAGCCGGGGCTGGGACGGCTTGAGGGCGCGTTTGCCGTCGACGAGGACGACGACGGGGTGGATGCCGGTGCAGGTCCGGCCGGTGGTGTTGGTGAGGTCCAGGTACCAGGTGCCGAATCCGCCGCCGGCCGTGTAGGAGTCGGGGCCGCCGTGCAGCCGGGTGGTGAGGGGGAAGGCCCTGTCGTCGGTGACGCAGCTGGGCAGCTCGACGGGAGGTTCCGCGCGCACCGGGGGCGCGGCGGCGAGAAGGGCGGCTGCTGCGAGGCAGAGGGAAGCGGATGAGTGCAGTAGTCGCATAAACACATGACCATGCCGGGTGGGGTCGGGGATCGGGCGGTGCCATTCCGTACGGCATCGAAAGTCCGCTCGATCAGCGCACGCGCGATGTCAATCAGACACGCGCTACGTCGATCCGGGCACGCGCCACGTCGTCCTGTGCCCGCTCACTCGATCCGCACGCGCCACATCACCCGTCGGCACGCCCGAACAGCGGCGCCAGCAGCAGCTGGGCGGCCCCCTCGGCGACCCCGCGCTCAGCGCCCGCGCCGCCCTCGCCACCCTCGCCAGCTCCTCCGGCTTCTCCGGCTTCCCCGGCTTCCCCAACTCCTCCGGCTCCCCCTGTTCTCCCTGTTCCCCCCGTTCCTGCACCGGAGGCGACCCGTACCGGCACCGCGTCCTCGCCCGCGCGCCGGGCGCGTTGGTCGAGGACGGCGGCGACGCCCCGTACGAAGGTGTCCGGCGCGGCGGCGACCGTGCGGCCGCCCAGCAGGACGAGGTCGACGTCGAGCAGCGCGACCAGGTTGCCTGCGGCCGTGCCGAGCACGCGGGCCGCCCCCGCCAGGTCGCCGCGCGCCACGGCGGCCAGGCACAGCGCCTCGACGCAGCCGCGGTTGCCGCACTCGCAGGGCGGGCCGTCCAGCTGGACGACCTGGTGCCCGAACTCCCCGGCGCCCGTACGGGCCCCCCGGTGCACCGCTCCCCCGATCACGAGCCCTCCGCCGACCCCGGCCCCGAAGTGCAGATACGCGAAGGACGTGACGGACGCGGTCTCGCCCCCCACCGCGAGCCCGAGGGCGGCGGCGTTGGTGTCCTTGTCGACGACGACCGGCAGCGAGAGGCGCCGCGCGAGCACGTCCCGCAGCGGGAAGCCGTTCCACTCCGGGAACCCCGTGACCCGGTGCAGCACCCCGCGCCGATGGTCGAGCGGCCCGGGCAGCGCGACCCCGACACCGAGCACGGCACCCGGCGAACGAGGACCGTCACCGGCCACCCCGTCGGCCCGGGCCACTCCGGCCACTCCGGCCGCTTCGCCTGCCCCGGCCACCCCGATCGCCCCTGTTCCCCCTGTCGCTCCGGCCACCCCCGCCGTCAGCTCCCCCACCACCCGCACCGCCCGCTCGACGACCGTCTCCGCCCCCGACCCCAGGTCCAGCGGGGCCCGGCGCCGAGCCACCACGGCCCCGGTCAGATCGCAGAGCACGGCCGTCAGCTCGTCCCGGTCCAGATGCACGCCGACCGCGTGCCCGGCCTCCGGCACCAGCCGCAGCACCGTACGCGGCTTGCCGCCCGTGGACGCCCGGTGCCCCGCCTCCGCCGCGAGTCCGTCCTCCCGCAGCCGGGCGGTGATCTTGCTGACCGCCTGCGGGGTGAGGCTGGTGCGCTCGGCGAGTTCGAGCCGGCTGATGCCCTCGGCACCCGCCGTGCGCAGCAGGTCGAGCACGAGCGCGGTGTTGTGACTGCGCAGGGCGCCCAGCCGCATCGAATCGCGGCTTCGCCCGGCCGCGCCCCCGGCGCCGTCCTTCGTCCTGTTCACGCCGTCCATTGTCCCCGGCGCTTGCACTTTGGCAACAGCGTTGCGAAAGTGGGCTGCATGAGTGCTACTCCCCTCCGCGTCGGCCTGGTCGGCTACGGCCTGGCCGGTTCCGTCTTCCACGCCCCGCTGATCGCCACCACCGAGGGGCTCGCCCTGGACACGGTGGTGACGTCGAACCCCGAGCGGCAGAAGCAGGCCACCGCCGAGCACCCGGACGTACGCGTCGCCGCCACGCCCGAGGACCTGCTCGCCCGCGCCGCCGACCTCGACCTGGTCGTCATCGCGTCCCCCAACAAGACGCACGTCCCGCTCGCGACCGCCGCCCTGAAGGCGGGCCTCCCGGTCGTCGTCGACAAGCCGATCGCCGGCACGGCGGCCGAGGCACGCGACCTGGCGGCACTCGCTCAGGAGCGCGGGCTGCTCCTGTCCGTCTTCCAGAACCGCCGTTGGGACAACGACTTCCTGACCCTGCGTCAGCTCCTGGCCAAGGGCGAACTGGGCGACGTATGGCGCTTCGAGTCCCGTTTCGAACGCTGGCGTCCGCAGACCAAGGGCGGCTGGCGGGAGTCCGGCGACCCGGCAGAGATCGGAGGTCTGCTCTACGACCTCGGCAGTCATGTCGTCGACCAGGCCCTGGTGCTTTTCGGGCCGGTCACCCAGGTGTACGCGGAGGCCGCCGTCCGCCGGGCCGGCGCGGAGACTGACGACGACACGTTCATCGCCCTGACGCACGCGAACGGCGTCCGCTCCCATCTGTACGCCTCCGCCACGACCGCCCAGCTCGGCCCGCGCTTCCGGGTGCTGGGGTCGAAGGCGGGCTATGTGAAGTACGGCCTGGATCCGCAGGAGGCGGCGCTGCGGGAGGGGCAGCGGCCAGGCGCGGGCGCGGAGTGGGGCACGGAACCCGAGTCGATGTGGGGCCGTGTGGGTGCCGGCGAGTCCCCCCTGACGGGCGGCGGCCGCGCCGAACCCACCCTTCCCGGCGACTACCCCGCCTACTATGCGGCCGTGGCCGAGGCACTGCTGGCCGGCGGCCCCAACCCGGTGTCCGCCCTGGAGGCGGCCGCCGCCCTCGACGTGCTGGAGGCGGCGCGTCGTTCGGCCCACGACGGAGTGGCGGTGACCCTGTGACGACTCACAGGACGAGCAAGACGAGCAAGACGAGCAAGGCGAGCAAGGCGAGCAAGGCGAGCAAGGCGAGCAAGGCGAGCAAGACGCACAACCCGGAGATCACCCCGAAGTTCCACCCGGAGATCACCCCGCCCCTGGAGGAACTGGAGGCCCAGGAACGCCGCCTGGTGTTCCGCCAGTTCACCTACGACGACGCCTGGGCCCTGGGTTCCCTGCTGGTCGAGATGGCCCGCGAACGCCAGGCCCCGGTCGCCATCGACATCCACCGCGGCGGCCAGCAGCTCTTCCACGCGGCCCTCCCCGGCTCCACCCCCGACAACGACGCCTGGATCGCCCGCAAGCGCCGGGTCGTGGAGCGCTACGGCACCTCGTCCTACGTCGTCGGCGCCCGCTTCCGCGCCAAGGGCACGACGTTCGAGGACTCCTCCCGTCTGGACCCCGACGTCTACGCGGCGCACGGGGGTTCGTTCCCGGTCAACGTGGAGGGCGTAGGGGTCGTCGGGTCGGTGACGGTGAGCGGGTTGCCGCAGCTGGAGGATCACCGGTTCGTCGTGGAGGCCCTTGAGGAGTTCTTGAAGCGCTGACGGGAAGAACCGGCGGCACCCTCCGGTTGGCACCCCCGTACGGGACACCGACCGGAGGGACAGCGTCGTGAGTGACCGAGCAGTGACTGAAAGCCTGCTGAACGACAACCGCGGGACCGGCAGCCGGCCGACCGACCGCCCGGCGAGGGACGCCTTGAAGAGGTCCGTCGGACGCCACGGCATCTGGAGCGTCGGCCTGCGCTCGGAGGACCCGGCCCGGCGTGGCGAACTCGCCGAGGCCGCCGCCGAGTTGGAGCAGCTCGGCTACGGCGCCGTCTGGCTGGGCGGCAACAGCGCCGCCCGCCACGCCCTGCCGCTGCTGGAGGCCACCTCGACGCTCACCGTCGGCACCAGCATCCAGAGCATCTGGCAGTACGGCGCCGCCGAGAGCGCGGCCGGCTTCGCCGAGGCGGAGGCGGCGCATCCCGGCCGCTTCGTCCTCGGCCTCGGCGTCAGCCACGCGAAGTACGCGGATCAGTACCGCCGCCCGTACTCGGCGCTGGTCGCCTATCTCGACGAGCTGGACGAGGCCGGCGTCCCCTCGGACCGCCGCCTCCTGGCGGCCCTGGGCCCGAAGACGCTGGACCTGACCCGCGACCGGGCGGCCGGCTCGATCCCGTACCTGGTCACCCCCGAGCACACCGCCCGGGCCCGCGAGATCCTGGGTGAAGCCCCGCTCCTGGCCCCGGAGTTGAAGGTGATCCTGGAAACGGATCCGGGCCGGGCCCGCACCCTCGCCCGCGACTGCCTGGCCATGTACCTCGCCCTCCCGAACTACACCAACAACTTCCTGCGGCACGGCTTCGCCGAGGACGATCTGCTGGACGGCGGCAGCGACCGCCTGATCGACGCGGTGTTCGCGTGGGGCGACGAGGCCGCGATCCGGAGGCGGATCGACTCCTTCGTCGCGGCGGGGGCGGACCATGTGGCCCTTCAGGTGGTGGACGGCGATGCGCGCGAGGCACTCCCGCGGGAAGCATGGCGCAGGATCGGTTCGCTCCTGGCGTGACGGGCCGCCTCTTGGGGGTTTCGGGGGCTGAAGCCCCCAAGAGGCGCGGGACTGTGCCGGCGCACGGCTCCGCGCCTGTCGGGGTCATGGGCACTGAGCCGCACACGGCCCGCAGCCGCCGCTATCCCGGCACGGGTTCCCGGCTCTCCCAGCGGAGCGCCTAGGCGTCCTTGAACTCCTGCCGCTGCCGCCCGAGCCCCTCGATCTCCAGCTCCACGACATCCCCGGCCCGCAGGAACGGCTTCGGCTCGGGCTCGCCGAGGGCCACGCCCGCCGGGGTGCCGGTGTTGATGACGTCACCGGGATACAGCGTCATGAACTGGCTGACGTACCGCACGACCTCCGCCACCGGGAAGATCTGCTCGGCCGTGGTCCCGTCCTGCTTCAGCTCCCCGTTGACCCACAGCTTCAGCGAGAGGTTCTGCGGATCCGGCACCTCGTCCGCCGTCACCAGCCACGGCCCCAGCGGGTTGAACGTCTCGCAGTTCTTCCCCTTGTCCCAGGTCCCGCCCCGCTCGATCTGGAACTCCCGCTCGGACACGTCGTGCGCCACCGCGTACCCGGCGACATGGGCGAGCGCCTCCTCGGCCGACTCCAGGTACCGGGCCGTACGTCCGATGACGACCGCGAGCTCGACCTCCCAGTCGGTCTTCGTCGACCGCCGCGGCACGAGCACCGTGTCATGCGGGCCCACGACGGTGTCCGCCGCCTTGAAGAAGATGACCGGCTCGGCGGGCGGCTCGGCGCCGGTCTCGCGGGCGTGGTCGTGGTAGTTCAGCCCGATGCACACGACCTTGCCGATACGGGTGAGCGGCGGCCCGACGCGCAGCCCGGTCGCGTCCAGCGCGGGCAGCTCCCCGGCGTCGGCGGCGGCCCGGATCCGGCCGAGCGCCGCGTCGTCGGCGAGCAGCGGCCCGTCGATGTCCGGCACGACACCGGAGAGGTCCCGCAGAACCCCCTCGGCGTCGAGCAACGCAGGCGTCTCCGCTCCCGCCGTACCGACTCGCAGCAGCTTCATGATCACAATCTCCCTCGATCGCGTGCGCCCTCCCACGGGTGCAGCCATCGGAGGACTGGTCGATCGTCCAAGGTCGGCGGCCAGTCCGCAATACCCGGTTCACGTACTGGACCGTAGGCCCGGCGGGCCGTGCACCGGATCAGCGGTAGAGGGCGGCCCGCTCCACCGCGCTCCACGTCGTACTGGTCACCACGTACAGCGCGGCGGCCAGGGGCACCACCGCCACGGTGAAGAGCGTGAAGAAGGACATGAACGGCATGACCCTGCTCATGGCCCCCATCCCCGGCACCGGCTGACCGTCGACCACGGGCACGGGCGCGGCCGGCTGCGCGGCCATCATCCGCTTCGTCCGGCGGTAGTTGAACGCGGCGACGCAGGCGACGACCACGAAGAGTCCGAGGTACACGAGCCCCGCTCCCCCGAGCACTCCGCCGTCGCCGAGCGCGTCGGCCCACCGCTCGCCCAGAGGCGCGGCGAACAACTGGTGCGACAGCAGCTCGTTCGCCTCTCCACCTATCGTCGTGTTCGAGAAGAGGTGGTAGAGGAGGAAGAACGCCGGCAGCTGGAACAGCCCCGGCAGGCACCCGGCCAGCGGCGACACCTTTTCCTCGGCGTGCAGCTCCAGTACGGCCCGCTGGAGCTTCTCGGGGTTCTTGGCGTGCTTCTTGCGCAGCTCGGCGATCTTCGGCTGCAACTCGGTCCGCGCCTTCTGCCCGCGCGCGGAGGCCCGGGACAGCGGATGCACGAGCAGTCGTACGAACGCGGTGAACAGGACGATCGCGGCGGCGGCCGCGGATGTGCCGAACAGCGGCTGGAGCAGATCGGCAAGCCGCTGAACAAGGTCGGCGAAAACGGACATGGGTGAGCCCTCCGAGGGTCTCGTCGTGCCGGAACGGAACATGCCGGAAGCGGCATGGCGGAATGGCGGCATGACGACCCGCGCGGGTCGGGCAGGTGCGCTGTGGGTGTTGCAGCTGCGGTGCGTGCCTGCCCTACGCGACGGTCGCCGGGAGGGCGTGTCCGGGCGCCCTGGGCCGTGGCCGGCCCGAGGCGTCGGGGTCACGTTGCGGCAGGAAGGCCGTACGGCGGGCCCGGTCGCGGATGGCCGTACGCACCCGGGTCGGCGCCACGGCGGGCGCGGCGCGCGAGGCGAGGAGCGAGCAGACGGCGAACGCGGAACTCGCGGCCGCGGTCGCCGCGAGCGCGACGGTCGCGGAGAGGCTGCCGGTGTCGAGCAGCACGACCTCGAGGAAGAGGAGCACCAGCGCGGCGGTGGGACGCAGACCGGCCCGACTGCGGATCATCGGCTGCCCTCCCCTCCGTACGGCGTTCTGCGCGCTGTCGCGGCGCTCGTCCTGATGTTCGTTGTGTTCGTTGTGTTCGTTATACAGGATCGCCGAGAAGGGCCGGCCGGGGAGCCCGGGGAGGCCAGGGAGAGCTCAGGCACCAGGGCACCTCAGCGGGGCCGCATGGAGACGAGCTTGCCCCACACCACCAGCCGGTACTTCGAGGTGTACTCGGGGGTGCAGGTGGTGAGGGTGAGGTAGTAGCCGGGGACGCGGTAGCCGTGGCCCGGCCGGACGGTGGAGCGCGGGACGGCCCGGATGACGCTCCCGTCATGCGCGGTGGTCTGCGGCAGGATCGTGTCGACGGCGTACGTGTACGTCGCGCTGCGAGTCTCTACCCGCACGGTGTCCCCGGGCGCGAGCCGGTTGAGGTACCGGAAGGGCTCGCCGTGGGTGTTGCGGTGCCCGGCGAGGGCGAAGTTGCCGGCCTGGCCGGGCTGTTGGGTGCCGGGGTAGTGGCCGACGTACCCCTTGTCGAGGACACCGCCCTTGCTGACGCCCTCGGCGACGGGGACGCGGAGGTGGAGGCGGGGGATGGTGAGGATGGCGTAGGCCCGGGACCAGTCGGGCGAGGGAGCGGCAGCACCGGCGGGACGCTCGGGCGAGCGGGTGGACGAGGCCGCGGGCGCGGACGTGGTCGTAGGCGAGGAAGCGGTCGGCGCCCCGACCGCCGTACGGGAGTCGCCGCGCCCGCCGCTCCCACCGTCCCAGGCCCGCTCCAGCGCCCGGACCTCCCGCTCGGCCCCCTCCCTGGCCTCCCGGTTGGTCCACCACACCTGATGGACGACCAGCAGCAGAAGCACCACCCCGAGGGTGACGAGCGCCTCCCCGCCGCTCCACAGCACCCGCCGCCGCAGCGCACGCCGCCGCAGCCCGCTGTGCCGCACGACGCGAACCCGCACCACCATCCGTGCGCCTCCTCCACCGGGGCCGCCCGCACGATAGGGGCTGGGACGAAAGGTCTCCAGACCCGTGCGCGGCCGGTCCGCACCAGCACGGCGTCCGGCACCCCGAACACTTCCTTCACAGGTTTGAGAAAGGGCTGCTGGAACCCTCGACAACCTCACCCGCCACACCCGATGCTTCCTGTCGGCATCAGCGGGACCAGCCACGGAGCCGGTTCGACGAGGACACCGCCGACACCGGCCGTTGAAGGAAGCGGAGAAGTCATGATCCGACGCAGAACTCTGCTGGCGGCGACAGGCGGCGCCCTCGTCGGCAGTGCCCTGGCGACAGGCACCGCCCACGCGGACGCGACCATCGCCGTCAACCCCGGCACGTCGTACGGCACCTGGGAGGGCTGGGGCACCTCCCTGGCCTGGTGGGCCAACGTCTTCGGCAACCGGAACGACTTCGCCGACCTCTTCTTCACCACCAACTCGGTGACCTACAACGGCACCGCCCTCCCCGGCCTCGGCCTCAACATCGCCCGCTACAACCTCGGCGCGTGCAGCTGGAACACCGTGAACGGCGAGTCGATGGCCGTCTCGCCCAACATCCCCGGCTTCAAGCAGATCGAGGGCTTCTGGCAGGACTGGAACAACGAGGACCCCACCTCCTCGGCCTGGGACTGGACCGCGGACGCCAACCAGCGCGCGATGCTCCAGAAGGCGACGGCGCGCGGCGCGACCACGGAACTCTTCGCCAACTCCCCGATGTGGTGGATGTGCTCCAACCACAACCCCTCCGGCGCGGCGGGCGGCGGCAACAACCTCCAGACCTGGAACTACCGACAGCACGCGAGCCACTTGGCGGCGACGGCCCTGTACGCCAGGAACAACTGGGGCGTGAACTTCGCGACGGTCGACCCCTTCAACGAGCCGGCCTCCACCTGGTGGACCGCCACCGGCACCCAGGAGGGCTGCCACATGGACCCGGCGGTCCAGGCGGCCGTACTGCCGTACATGCGCAGCGAGTTGGACAAGCGGGGCCTGACGGGCGTACGCATCGCGGCGTCGGACGAGACGAACTACGACACGGCGCGCTCGACGTGGTCGTCCTTCGGCTCTTCGACGAGGGCCCTGGCCAACCAGGTCAACGTGCACGGCTACCAAGGCTCGGGCGGCCGCAGGGACCTCCTCTACACGGACGTCGTCACGGCCTCCGGCAAGAAGCTCTGGAACTCGGAAACGGGCGACAGTGACGGCACGGGCCTGAGCCTGGCCTCCAACCTCTGCTACGACTTCCGCTGGCTGCACCCGACGGCCTGGTGCTACTGGCAGGTCATGGACCCGTCGACGGGCTGGGCGATGATCGCCTACGACGCGAACACCCTCCAGCCGACGACAATCCAGACCAAGTACTACGTGATGGCCCAGTTCAGCCGCCACATCCGCCCCGAGATGAGGATCCTCGACACGGGCGTGAGCTACGCGGCAGCGGCCTACGACACGTCGGCACGCCGCCTGGTGATCGTCGCGGTGAACACGTCGGCCTCGGCCCAGACCCTGACCTTCGACCTGTCGAGATTCACGACGGTTTCGGGCGGCTCGGGCGGTCTGGTCCCCCGCTGGAACACGGTGACGACGGGCGGCGACCGGTACCGGTCGTACTCGAACACGTTCCTGAGCGGGAAGTCGGTGGCGGTGCCGTTCGCGGCGAAGGCGGTGCAGACGTTGCAGATCGACGGGGTGGTGATCTGAGGCGGCGGGCGTCACGCAACCGCAGAAGCTCCCGGCACGTCGTGTGCCACGTGACGACGAAGCCGGCCGCAGAAGCGGGCAGGGAAGCCGCAGAAGCGGGCAGGGAAGACGAGCGCGGGTGCCGCCGCCCCGGCCTGCTGGCGCCCGCGCTGGCCAACCTGGCCCTGGGCGTGCCCGCGATCATCCCGCTCTGTCTGACGTACTGGCTGCTGACGGACTACCTTCCCTCCTCCTGCGACGCCTTCGCACCCACCCCCGAACTGTCGAACTGCGACTACCACACCCTCGACCACGCCCCGGTGATGATGTTCCTGCTGGCCGTGACGGGAACGATCCTGCTGCTCGCCCTGCTGAGGGTGGACGTCCTGGGCCCCCGCCGCCGGGCCGATGCCCGCCCGGGGAGATGGCTGGCGATGGCGGCACTGATCCCGGTGCCGTTCCTGGTGCTGCTGTGCCTGGCGAAGGCGTGACCGAGGCCGGCGACCGCCTCGACCAGGCAATATCTCTACCCTCTTCCCCCTTCTGTTCTCCGCACCGCCATCCCCAGCCAGTACGGTGTCTGACATGCGCCCCGACACGCCTGCCGAAAACGTCGACCACACCGCCGAAGCGGCACGCCTGGAGCGAACCGCCGGCCTCTACCCCGAGGACGCCGAGGCCCTGCTCCTCCAGGCCGCGGCCCACCTGGAACTCTCCGGCGACCGCCCCGCCGCGACCGCGCTCTACGACCGCCTGCTGTCCTCGTCGACCCCCTTGGAAGACCCCCACCTGGTACGAGCCCTGAAGGCCTCGAACCTCTGGGAGTACGGCCACGAGGCGGAGGCGAGAGCGATCATCGACGGCGTCCGGGCAGCCGCCCCGCGGGACCCGGCCCCATGGGTGATCGTCGCGGAGGCCCTGGAGGCCCACGACGAGCTGGAGCAGGCGCAGGAGACCTTCACGGAAGGCGCCCGCCTCCTCCTGACCGACGTGGCCGAACCCCCGTACTCGACGCATCCGTTGCTGTTCGGCCGTCACCGGGTCCGCCGCATGCTGGGCGCGCCCCACGACGAGTGGGACACCTTCGCGGACACCCTCCACTCGATGCCGATCTCCCTGGACGAACTCCACGACCCGAAGCGGGTGTGGTCCCTGGGCTCGGACAACCCGGCGGAGCTGGAGGCGGAGATCTCCCGCCTACGGGCGGAGCTGGGCGCATACCGGGAGGCCCTGTCGCGCCCGTTCCCGGTGGCGGTGCTGCACTGGACGGCGGGCGAGCTGACGGAGCTGATCGCCGCGTATCCGTCGCTGGCGGTGGAGTACCCGTCGCATGAGGAGCACTTGGCGACAATAGAAGCGTCCCTGAGGGAGCTGGCGTCTTCCGGGACTCCGAACCTGGGGATCGTGACAGGGACGGTGCCGTCGTACGAGGCCTTCGCGGCGTCGGAACTGGCCTCACCGGAGGATGCGACGCTGCTGCCGCAGTATGCGACTACGTTGGCGGCGCGGGGGCGGGCGGTTGCCTGGCCGCCGCAGCGGGGGGTTGGGTGCTGGTGTGGGTCGGGGCGGGTTTATGGGGAGTGCCACGGGGCGTAAGCGGAGCGGTGCCCCACACTCGCCTTGGACGGGCCCCAACACGACCGCGCCACCCAGCCACCGCACGCCGCTTAGCCAGCCCGGCGTGCCACCGCGACGCGAATGCGCCTTAACCCCGCCCCACCACCGAACCGACCCGTCCCCCAACCAACCTTGGCCACCCGCCTCTCCGGGCCGCCCGCTCGCTCCTCCCCCGTGCTGGAGCGGGCCGGGTCAAGGGTGGCCCGGAGGGCCATCGGCGCAGCCGACGCGGAACGCAGCGCAGCGGAGTGGAGCGCCCTTGACGCGGCCCGCGGAGGCACGACACTGGCCAAGAAGCGGGCGGACAAACGGTGCGCAGAAATCCGTCCAGCGAGCACATGGCCAGCCGCGCGAAGTTTGAGCTCAAACTTCGGTCTACGGCCACCGACATCAACCCATTCAGTGGCCGGAGCGCAGTCTCACGACTCCCACCTCATCGCCCTCCGTCCGCCGGCACAATGCTCAGATGCCACGTACTGTTCCTTCCTCCTCCAGCGTTTCCGCTCGCATGAGCCGCCAGAGCTCCCGCGATACTGCCCCCGAGGTCGCGGTCCGGAAGATCCTGCACGCCGCAGGATGGCGTTACCGAGTAGACGTCCCAGTGCCCGACATGCCTCGCCGCACGATCGACATCGTCTTCCCCAAGGCCAAGATCGCGATCTTCCTGGACGGTTGCTTCTGGCACGGCTGCCCCGAGCACGCCACACAGCCGAAAGCAAAAGCTGAGTGGTGGCGAACAAAGCTCGGCAACAACATGGCTCGCGATCTTGAGACGACAGAGCACCTCACCGCGGCCGGATGGAAGGTCCTCCGCTTCTGGGAACACGAGCGGCCAGAGGACGTGGCCCATCGGATTGCCGCGCATGCACGCAGCTCACTCACCGACCGAAACCGACGTTCTCCATGAGGGCTCTCAGCGTCACCTGCTAAAACTGAGCCATTGCTGTGTGTGAGGGAATGGGGAACAGTGTGGCTCAGCCGGGGGATCTGTCGCAGCCTGTTGCGGGTGTCTACGAGGAACTCGTCACCCAACGCATGCAAAGACAAATGGCGCAGCTCAGCGCAGCAGGTTGGAGAGCCATCGATGATGAGGTCAGCGAAGAATCGTCGCCTCACGTACTGGCCCGTCACATCAGTCAGGCCGTAAGCCGGCGGCTCAGTCAGCTGCCCCACGACCAGCGTGTCGCCGTAGCCAACCAGATCATCGAGTCACTCTCATCCAACTCAGCCGACTTCGAAAGCAGTGACACGGCCGACCTCATCGCCGACGGCCCTCGCCAGCTCCTCGCCCTTGCGGAGAAGGAAGCCCCTGGTGTCTACGCGATGCGTCCGCTGACGCCGCTCTCGGAAACCGCCCTCATCACCAACTCTCCCGAGGACCCGAACCTCGGTGGTGAACTGCGAGCCGAGCTGGCCACGGCAGATCGCATCGACCTGCTCTGCGCCTTTGTGAAGTGGTACGGCCTGCGTGTACTCGAAGACTCTCTCCGCGCTGCCAGAGACCGCGGTGTCAAGATTCGAGTCATCACGACCACCTACATCGGCGCAACCGACCGCCACGCACTCGACCGGCTCGTCCGCGACTTCGGCGCCGAGGTAAAGGTCAACTACGAGACCCGCTCGACACGGCTCCATGCCAAAGCCTGGCTGTTCCGACGCAAGAGCGGTTTCGACACGGCTTACGTAGGCAGTTCCAACCTCTCGAAAGCCGCGCTGCTCGACGGCCTGGAGTGGAACGTGCGCCTTGCGTCTGTGGCCACTCCGGTCGTGCTCAACAAGTTCGAGGCCACCTTCGACGCGTACTGGAATGACATCGCTTTTGAGTCGTACGACCCCGATCGCGACGCCCACAAATTGGACGAGGCCCTGACCGTGGCGGGCGGTACGCAAGCCAGCTCGGACACCAAGATCAGCCTCTCTGGCCTTGAGGTTCGACCGTACCCACACCAGGCCGACATGCTTGAGCGACTGCGCGTCGAGCGTGAGGTACGCGGCTACCAGCGCAATCTGCTTGTCGCCGCTACTGGTACGGGCAAGACAGTCATGGCCGCGCTTGATTACCGCAACCTGCATGAGGAGTGGGGTGGCAAGCAGCACCCACGGCTGCTCTTCGTGGCCCACCGCAAGGAGATCCTGAGGCAGTCGCTACGCATGTACCGCGAGGTACTCGATGACGCGTCCTTCGGCGAACCACTCTTCAGCGGCGAGCTACCGCGTGATTGGAAGCATGTCTTCGCCAGCGTTCAGTCACTCACCGACCAGCGACTCGACCAGTTCGAACCCGAACACTTCGACATCATCGTCATCGACGAGTTCCATCACGCCACGGCTTCGACGTACCGCCGCGTTATCAACCACTTCAAGCCGAAGCAACTCCTCGGCCTGACCGCTACTCCCGAGCGCGCGGACGGCCAGAATGTGCAGGACGAGTTCTTCGAAGGCCGAATCGCCGCCGAGATGCGATTGTGGGAGGCCCTGGATAACGATCTGCTGTGCCCATTCCACTACTTCGGCGTGCCGGACGGCACTGATCTGACACGTCTTAACTGGCGCTCGGGTACCTACGACCAGAGTCAGCTCGGCGACCTTTTCTCGGCCGACATTGCACGGGCGCGTATTGTCATCAAGCAGGTGCGGGACAAGGTATCCGATCCGATGAGCATGCGGGCACTCGGCTTCTGCATCAGCAGGAAGCACGCTCACTTCATGGCGAAGTGCTTCCGGGACGTCGGCTTCAAGGCCGAGGCCTTGGACAGCGCATCGCGGCCCGAGGTCCGTGACCATGTGCTGTCCCAGCTCAAAGCTGGAGAGATCCAAGTCATCTTCTCCGTAGACCTCTTCAACGAGGGCTTGGACATCCCCGATGTCGATACGCTGCTCCTCCTACGCCCCACGAACAGCGCGACCGTCTTCCTTCAGCAACTCGGTCGAGGCCTACGCCGCACGCCGCACAAGCCCGTGCTCACAGTGCTCGACTTCATCGGGCAACACCGAGCCGAGTTCCGGTTCGAGGAGCAGTTCCGCGCGATGACCAACCTGTCACGCAATCGGCTCCTTGAGCACGCCGAGCATGACTTCCCGCTGCTGCCTTCCGGCTGCCAGATCATCCTTGAGGGCAAATCCAAAGATCTTGTCCTAGAAAACATCCGCACCCAGATCAAGGCGACAGTCCAGACCCTCGCCAAAGAGGTTAAGGCCTTCGACACGCCGCTCCTCGCCGACTACCTCAAGGAGAGCCGCCGGGAAATCCGAGAACTGTACAAGTCGAGCAACTCGTGGACGACGGTCCTTCGCCGCGCCGGCCTGTCTGACCTGCCTGAACAAGCCGACGAACAAGACCTGTTGAAGCGTGTGCACGCCTTCCTCCACGTCGACGACCGCGAACGCGCCGACGCATACGCGCGCTTGCTGAACGATGACGCCCCGCCGTACGACTCACTCAGTGAGAAGGACCAGACGTACGCACGCATGCTGTTCTTCAACCTCTGGGACAAGGCCGGCGGATTCAGTTCCTACGCCGAAGGGCTTGAATCGCTGCGCGAACAGCGAGCCTTCCGTAGCGAGCTACGCCAAGTACTCGACCACGTGATGGGGCATGCCGACCACTTCCCCCTCTCCCTCCAGGGCCCGCACGCGCATATCCCGCTGAAGGTCCACAGCGCATACAACCGCTCGGAGATCCTGGCCGCACTCGGTGTCGCCCGCCTCGGCGGTCAGATGCCCGGCTCCTTCGCGCAGGGCGTTCTGTGGGATGAACAGAATCAGACCGATGCGTTGCTGATCACCCTTGAGAAGAACGAGAAGGACTTCTCCCCCACGGTCCGGTACAAGGACTACGCGCTGAGCCCCTCCCTCTTCCATTGGGAGTCGCAGAGCACGACCGCGGCAACCTCTCCCACTGGTCTGCGCTACCAGCAGCACGAGCAACGCGGCAGCCACGTGCTGCTGTTCATGCGGCGCTACAAGGACACCGACATCGGCAAGGCGCAGCCCTGGATGCTGCTCGGCCCGGCAACGTATGCCGGCCACGAAGGCAGCAAGCCCATGGCCATCACGTGGCGGCTGCATGATGAGCTACCTGCGGATGTGTGGTCGTACTCGGGTATCACCGCGGGCTGAGCAACTCGGCGCTCACGTGATCTCGCCGAGCTCAGCCTCGAAGTGAGTTTGTGCTCGGTCGAGTACGTCATCGGGGTCATGTCCGTGTGCGTGCAACCAGTGCAGTACGTCCGCCATGACCCCGACGGCAGCCTCCTCTACTGCTGCCGCGCCGAGCACACTGCCACGGCCGGACGGGACTTTCTCGCGGGACAGTTGCCAGGATCCGTATAGATCGAGGATAGCCCCGGCGCGTGTGACATGAGGGGCGGTCGTCGTGCCGCAGGCGACAGCAGTGTCCGTTGCAAGCTCACACCACACCACCTTCCTATCGCCTTGGACGGACACGCCCCAGCGGTGATCCGTCAGGGCGTCGACGAGCGCCATTCCTCGGCCCGACTCCAGTGCACTGCTGACGGTGAGCAGTGTGGGCAAGGCACGGGTGTCGGGGTCCGTAACCTCCAAACGGAGATACGGCCCGTTGAGCGCTGTGCGCAGCGTGCTGGGGGTTCCTTCGCCGACGTGCCGGATCACATTGGTCACCAGCTCTGACATGCAGATTTGCGCTGTACCAACATGATCGGGGAGCCCCCACAGAACGAGTCGGAGCTTCAACGTGCGCCTCAACTCTGCGAGTTCACTCGGCTGGGCAGCGAACTGGTACACCCAGGGCTCTCGCCCGACACGATCGCTCACGTAGATCACCTTCGACCACCCCTCACGCGCTCTGTTGCGCACGGTGCTCACGCCAATGACTCTCAGTGAGAGAGTTGCAGTGCAACTGTCGCCGTGCAACATGCACGAAGGGATTCCCTCGTTAGAGTGATTGGCCTTTCACCCTGCTTCCGATGGGATGGAACATCCGCTACCCCACGAGGAGTTGCCATGTCTGGATCCCCCACAGCTCGCCGACGCCGCCTTGCGATCGAGCTCAAGCGCTTGCGCGACGAGAGCAGCCTGACGTGCAGCCAGGTAGGCAAGGAGTTGGACTGGAGCAGTTCCAAGGTCAGCCGCATGGAGACGGGACAAGGGCGCGTCCAGCCCTCGGATGTCGATGCCCTGTGCCGCCTCTACGGGACTGCGGATGAACTGCGTGAACTTCTGAAGTCGCTGGCCAAGGAGTCCAAGACAAAGGGGTGGTGGCACGCACACAGCAGCGCGATCCCCGCTTGGTTCTCTGTGTACGTTGGTCTCGAACAGGCGGTTTCCGACCTGCGTACCTATCAAGCCGAGTTCATCCCCGGCCTCCTACAGACCAGCGAGTACGCAGCCGAGCTGAGCCGCGCATGGGTGGATCACACCCCTGACGACATTCAACGCATGGTCGACGTCCGGATGCGGCGACAAGAGCTCCTCACCAGCGAGAGCGCGCCTGATCTATGGGCAGTCGTGCACGAGAGCGCCTTGCTGCATACGGTCGGGAGCCGCGAAGTCATGGCCCGCCAGCTCGAACGTATGCTGGAAATCCAGAAGTTGAAGAACGTGACCGTCCAGGTGCTGCCGTTCAACGCAGGCGCCTATCCCACCACCGGGTCGTTCACGATCCTCGGCTTCCCAGAACAGGAGGACCCGGACGTGGTCTATCGAGAGGGGCTTACCGATTCGGTCTACCTCGAAGAACCCAAGGACGTAGCCCTCTACACGAAGGCCTTCGATCATCTCAGGGCCTTGGCACTGAGTCCTCAGCGCTCGGCCTTGTTCATCACAAGACTCTTGGAGGAGAACTCTCGATGATGCTGCCGTCGAGCATCCCGTGGCGTCGAAGCAGCTACAGCAACGGCATGGGTGGCGAGTGCTTGGAAGTAGCTGAACTCGCCGGAGTGATCAGGATCCGTGACTCTAAGGCCATCTCAGGACCGCAACTCACGCTCAGCACTACTGCATGGCAGGGCTTCATACGAGCCCTGGCCGGCCCCGTGGAAGAACCTGCTAGCTGACCGGCTGCAACGGATCACGAATGATTTCTCCAGCTCTCTGGAGGAAGGAGGCATAAGTCTGGGTCATCTCGCCCCTAGCTCGGTCAAATCCAGACCAGTCCACGCTCGGGCCTGAAGAACTCCCGGCCGCCGCCTGCATCAAGGCGCCCACAGCCGCCATCGACTTCCCCGTCATGGCGTAAGCCAGCACGTTCGCCTCGCTTGGCCCCCACAGAGCCAACTGGCTTGTCTTCGCCTTGAGCTCAACGGTGCGCTCACGAAACTCACGCCCCGTCGCCTCATCAAGTCCGGCCCCGCCTCGTACCTCAGGCGTGATGCGTACGAGCACTTCGTCCAACGCGGCATAGGCCTCAAGGAGGGCAGCGAAGGCCTGATGTCGCTGGCTACGAACCCACTGCCAGTGCTCCGCTGCCGCCTGCCCGTGCACCTGAGCCAACGCTGCCTCAACTGCTTTACGCCCACCGGCTTCGGCTCCGCGCTTGGCATACATCCCGGCGATGACAGCACCGATGACGGCAGCTGCGAAGGCGATTGCTGCCGCTACAACTGTCCCCGTCGCGTCACTCATCGCGCCATCCTCACCCGGATACGACGCTGCCACAATGGCCTCCCTACGTAACGTGCACAACTTTCAGCACTCCATGGACCCTGAAACCATTAGCCTCGGATCATGACGACACCCACGGCCGGGTTCACGCCTGGCGACATCCTCACGCGTGCACAGATCCACCCCGTCCTCGGAGGCAGCGGCTTCGCGGGAATCTGCCCAGCCAGGGAGAAGCGCAACGTTCTTATATTCTCTGACAGTAAAATAGGTAAGCGCTATGGATATCGAGATGGATGGCTCGCCGAGGACGACGCTTTGGGCCCCATATTCACGTACACCGGAGCTGGGAAGCGTGGCGACCAGACCTTAGAAGGCGGAAATTCTTCCATTCTGGAACACGCAAACATGGGGCGCACCCTACACGTCTTTGTCGCGGTGGGAAATGTTCCAGGAACCGGCACGCGAACACACAAATACCTAGGCGAATTTAAAGTTGACGAGCGCAAACCGTACGTCATACGGGAAGCCAAAGATGAATTGAGGCAAGACCGCAACGTCATCGTATTCCGACTTCGCCCAACCGGCCCGTTCATACGGGAGGATTCCGACACCCTGCCGCTGGCCGGCCATTCCAGGATGCGCTTTCAGCCAACCGCAGGGCGTGTCGCTCGGGCATATCGACGTCAGAGGCGTCAGCGCCAACCACAAACCGACACCGCCCGAATAGAAGCGATCCGTGACGAACTAGCAGATGCCTTCGAATCGCACGAGAGCGCAGCCGGGATGAACATCGGGCAGATGGAATTATCCCTTCAAAACTCGACAGATCAGCTCTCATTTGAGATCTATAACCAGACGAACCACACGGTTTACCAGCCGACTGGCAGCGCAGCGCCGGAATCTATCACGCAGGCCCTGGCTCAACTGTTGCATGCGCAGCGACATTTGAGTGGACTTGTTCCCGGCCAGCCTTTCCACCTGATGATTCTCACACCTGAGCTCCCCCGAGAGGACCTCCGCGGCCTGCTCTCAGACCACGGAATTGGCCTCATATACCGCAACGACAGCGGCGGATTCTCTGAGTTTGCGGGAAGCACCCCCACGGGCATTCCTACTCGGCCTTTCCCCTGTTTGGGCTGCCCCGTACCCGCGGCGTAGAGTCTTTGGTCGTGGTGATCAGCGAAATCGACGCTCCTTGATCACCATGAGCCATACCTATGAACCTGAGATGGCGGAGGCCTGCTGATCACCAAGCAGCAGGCACGCGCCGATGCTCATGCCACGGCGGGCGACCGGTAGTGGACCTGTGGGGTGGTATCGCTGATCCCGACACCGGTCGTGCCTGGGCGCGAGACACCCGGCAGTTGGTCTACTCGGCGACCAAGGGAGCGACCGCGACCTCGGCACATCTGCTGGCCCAGCGCGGCATGCTGGACTTGGACGCTCCAGTGGCCGAGTACTGGCCGGAGTTCGCCTCGAATGGCAAGGCGGAGATCCCGGTTCGCTGGCTGTTGTCCCACCAGGCCGGCCTGATCGCGCTGGATCAACCAGTGCAGTTGGCCGAGGCGTTGGCCTGGCAGCCGATGGTGGCCGCCCTGGCCGCTCAGTCTCCGTAATCAGATCGCTGGTCAGGTGTGTCGTTGACTGACGCGCAGTGGGCGCGGATCGAGCCGTTGCTCCCGGACCGAACGCCGATGTGGGGTGGCCGCTGGAGGGATCACCGGGAGGTGATCGACGCGATCGCCTTCAAGTTCCAGACCGGGACGCAGTGGGTGCACCTGCCGGAGAAGTACGGCAACTGGCAGGGCGTCTACAACCGGCTGCGGATGTGGGCCGTCGACGGCACGTGGGAGCGGGTGTTCACCGCGCTGATGGCCCAGGCCGACGCGGCGAGGACCTCGACTGGGCGGTTTCGGTGGACTCCACGATCGTGCGGGCCCACCAACACGCGGCCGGGGCCCGTAAGAAGGGGCCCCGGCCGGCGAACCCGGCGACCATGCCGACAAGGCGTATTCGTCCCGCGCGGTACGCGAACACCTGCGCCGACGCGACATCCGCACTGTGATCCCCGTCCCGGCGGACCAACGCGGCCACCACCTGCGACGCGCCAGCCGGGGCGGCAGACCACCGGCCTTCGACCGCGAGACCTACAGCAGCGCAACACCGTCGAGCGGTGCATCAACCGCCTCAAGCAGTCCGCGGGGCGGCGCGCGCTCCTCGCGGTTCCGTGCAACGCCGTGAGTGGTGCGGCCGGTCAGAACCGGCCGCACCACTCACGAGTTCTAGCGGGTTTACCACTTGTCAGTACACCACTTGTTCGTTTCCGGGCCCCGGTAGCAGGCTCGCATCACGAAACTGCTGGACGAACTGGTTGCGATACCTTCGGTGAAGTTGCTGACCGTCGTGCTGTAGATGGACCGGGTGGCCCAGGTCGCACCACTGTCGGAACTGGACTCCAGCCAGATGCCACCCTGCCGGTCCGACGGGTAGTTGTCCAACTTGGCCCAGGCGTACTGGGTCCCGTTGTAGGTGCCGTAGCGCAGCTGAACCTGGAACCCGCCGATCGGCGTCCACTCGGCAGTCGCCTTGTCCGGGATCGCAAGCACCTGATCCCGGCTGATCTTCTCCTCCGCGGCGCTGGCCGACCCGACGGAAGCGCCCATCAGCGTGCCCACCGCCAGCAAGGTGAGCAGGAATAGGCGAACTGACTTCAACATGGAACCCCTTGAATATCGATCACGAGCGGCTACTCGGCAGCAAGCTCACATACGGGAAGAAAATCTGTTGAGGCAGACGTACAGGACGGTGCCGGGTGGGTTGGTGTTCACGGCGAGCCAGTGCCGGGTACCTGGCTGAGAAGGCTTGCGGACAGGTCCTGTTTCCTCTCCTCGCCCGAAGGGCTGAGGCGCCCGCATGATCACGTCGTTCCTGCCCAAGCAGCCGTAGCGGCCATGAGTTCCCCCGTGCCAACGCCTCGAAATGTAGACCGCACCTCGGACATCGCGCCCCTGACAGATGTCAGGGTGTTGATTTGGCGCTCGCGCACGGCGGCACGGTTCCCGCGAGCTATTGACTTCCGATACCGGGGCTGCCTGGTCCACTACGAAGCGAAGGAAGCTGACATGTATGCCCTGGGCGCATCGCTGTTCATCTCCGCCACCGGCTGGAGGCATGCGGACTACCCGGACGAAGCCAGTCGGGAAGACCAACGGCGAGCCATCGTGGACAAGCCACACCGGCCGAGCAGCACTCACTGAGCTCGCTTGCCTCAGGCTGTCGGGTCCCAGAGCCCACCGGCTTCGCCGCGCGCGAGGTGCTCGGCGTAGACGCCGACCTTCCATGCGATGACGGATCGGCACTCCTCCAGCGCCTGGATCTGTGCGTCGACGCGCTGTCGATGAGCGTCGAGCAGTCGCAGGCGTTCTGCCTCGTTGCCCGGTCCGTGGCGTACCAGTTCGGCGAAGTGCTTGAGGTCGGCGAGCGGCATACCGGATTCGCGGAGCTTGACGCAGATCAGCAGCCAGTCGACATCGAAGGAGGTGTAGCGCCGTCTGCCGCCCGATGTGCGCTGGACCGGCCCGACGAGCAGGCCCTCGCGCTCGTAGAAGCGCAGGGCGTGCACGCTCAGTCCGGTCCGCTCGGCCACCTCGCCGATGCCCAGCGACTGCACGGCACCTTCGGCCGTCGTCATGACGCTCACTCCTGGATTTGATCTAGACCTCGCTCTAGATCGTAGCGTCAGCGGCATGACCAGCACTGATCAGCAGCCGCTCGGCTCGCCCTTCTCCGCCGCCACCACCGCCGAGGACATCGTGGCCGGCCGTGACCTTTCCGGCATGACCGCTGTGGTGACCGGGGGTTACTCCGGGCTCGGTCTGGAGACCACCCGCGCTCTGACGGCCGCCGGGGCCAGGGTCATCGTTCCCGCCCGCCGCCCCGACGTCGCCCGTGCCTCTCTGAAGGAGGTGAACGGCAGCGAGGTCATCCCCATGGACCTGGCCGACCTCGACAGCGTCCGCTCAGCCGCCGCGCACATCGGCGACCGTCTCGACCAGCTCGACCTCCTGATGGCCGTCGCGGGCGTCATGGCCACCCCGGAGCGGCGCGTCGGGCCCGGCTGGGAAGGCCAGCTCACCGCCAACCACTTCGGGCACTTCGCCCTCGCCTGCGATCTCTACCCGCTCCTGGCAGCCGCAGGCGGCGCGCGCGTCGTCGTCAACAGTTCCGCCGGACACACCCTGACCGGCATTCGCTGGCACGATCCGCACTTCCGTACCGGCTACGACAAGTGGCTGGCCTACGGCCAGGCCAAGACCGCCAACGCCCTGTTCGCCGTGCACCTCGACGTCCTTGGGCAAGGCGACGGCGTCCGGGCGTTCGCCCTCCACCCCGGCAAGATCATCACCGGTCTCCAGCGGGAGATGACGCTCCAGGCGCAGATCGACCGCGGGTGGGTGGACGAGCACGGCAATGTCATCGGCGCCGACTTCAAGACCCCCTCCCAGGGGGCAGCCACCGGCCTATGGGCCGCCACGTCCCCGCTCCTCGACGGCCGAGGCGGCCTCTACCTGGAGGACTGCGACGTCGCCCGCGTCTCCGCCCCCGACACCCCCATGGATGACGGCGGCGTGCGCGCGTACGCCATCGACCCCGACGAGGCCGCCCGGCTCTGGGACCTGTCTCTCGCCGCGACCGGCGCCACGCCGATCACCCGATGAACTCGCGCTCCGCGTATGCCGCGCTCGGGCTCATCACGGCCAACCCGGCCAACCTGCCCGGCAATCCGCCGCTGGGGGCAGACGGACCCAGGGGGTGTTTTGAAAGTCCCGTGCGGTGCCCGCGCCCGCCGCGGCAGCGGCTGGTGTCGCAGCCGGTGCGTGCCCTCGGCGTGCCGGACGAAGGCCCCTCGATGGGTCCCCCGCCCCCGCTCGACCGAAGCCGAGAATGGGCGTGGTCCCCATGCCCGGCTTCACCCTGCACGAGGACGACCGGGCCCATTACGAACTCGTCTCCTCCGGGGTGGACATCACCGATCCGGACGAACTCGCCCTCCATGAGAAGGCCTTCAACACCTTGAGCGGTGCGGCGGCTTACGGGGGTGCCGCCGAGGAACTGATCAGGAAGACCCTGGCCTTCTGGAGCGATGCATGACGGCTTGGTCGCCCTCACGGCACACTCCGGCAGAGCTGATGCCTCCTCACTCGGCGGGCCCCGCTTGCCGACCCGGTGCCGCCTTTCGGGGGAGGCCGCACGAGCTGATGGGGCCTCATGGGCGTGCTCCATATGGCAGCCCCGATGAGCGCCATGGGACAGATCGGATTAGCCTCCGAAATGAGCGCAATATGGATCTTCAGGTGTGCGCTCTACTCGACCCAAGGAGGAGAAATGCGCAAGCTTCAGAAGGCCGCTCTCGCGGCCGCAATGGTCGGGACCCTGAGCCTCATAGCCACCGGCACCGCCTCCGCACTGCCCGCCGATGACCACGGTCACGGTCATGGGCACTGCAAGTCCCACGACATGAACATCGACATTCTCGGTCAGGTCGGGGTACTCCCCGGTCTTGCGGGCAACCTGCTCAACGGTGAGGGCAACCCGGGCGCGATGTACAACGACGTCGGCTCCGACTGCCACCACTGATCGACCGCGAATTCGTCAGTAGTTCATAGTTCACCGAGAGGGCCCAGGTGCCCGGGCAACAGCCCGGCGCCTGGGCCCTCTTGGCGACCAAAGTCGCAGGCGCCGTAGACCATCGGCCGATGACAGGCCGTACGGGCTGTCGTCAGACTCGGCCGTGTTCGGCGAGGTTCGGCGAATGCGGGAGAGCGGAGCATGAGGGGCATGACGGCGGGGGACATGAGCGCGGGGAACATGAGGGATACGGGGCGTTCCGGGGGGCCGGGCGCGGGGGGTCGTAGGGAGAGTCGTACGGAGAAGGGCGATCCGGCGAGCGGCGAAGTCATCGTGCTCAAGGAGTCGGCCTGGTTTCTGACGCTGTTCTGTGTGGCGTGCGGGGCCGGGATCGGCTGGCTGGTCACCCTGCTGGCGCACTGGCTCGTGACGTTGTCGTGGGCGCCGTTGCAAGGGCCGGCCAAGTTGCTGACGTCCGTGCCGGAGCCCTGGCTCGGTATCGGTGGGGTTGTGGTGGGGGCGGGGTTGGGGCTGGTCCTCGGGTTCATCGCGGTGCATGAGTCGCTGTCGGTGAGCGTGTCGCCCGGGGGCGTGGTCCTCGGTGTCAGGGACTCCTCGCAGGAGTTCGGGCGCGATGAGGTCGCCTTGGTGGTGCGGGACGGCAAGCAGCTTGTGCTGCTCGGGCCGGACGGTATGGAGGTCGCGCGGGAGCGCTGCGACCTGTCCTGGGCGCGGCTGGCCGAGGCCTTTGCCGAGCACGGGTACCGGTGGGCGGACGAGGATCCGTATCGGGAGGAGTTCCAGCGCTGGGTTCCGGGGATGCCCGGGCTGCCCGAGGGGGCCGATGCCTTGCTCCGGGCTCGGGAGGCGGCTCGGAAGAAGGAGGAGAATTCCGAGGATGCGCGGGAACTGCGCGGGGAGCTGTTGCGGCTTGGTGTCGTCGTGCGTGATGAGAAGCGGCGGCAGTACTGGCGTATGCCGGTGAGGCCCTGAGGGCGGGCGTCGTAACGGCTGAGAAGATGGCGTCGACCGTAGAGGGAGAAGGGGGATGAGCATGATCGTGCTCGTGCTGGTCGGCGTTCTCGTGCTTGCCGTCGGAGGGTGCGTCTGTGTCGTGTGGGCGTCCCGGGGCGGGCCGCGGTGGGTGCGTGCGGTGGCCGCGGTGACCCTGGGGTTGGGTGAGCTGGTGCGGCGGTCGGGGAGCTCGCGTCGGGGGTCGGGCTCCGACGCCTCGGTTCTGGGCGGCTCGGACTCGGGGTCGGGTTCCGACTCCAACTGATCCGACTCCAACTGAGTCGAGTCGGGGAGGGTGACTTGGCCGCCCTCCCCTTTGACCCGGCCCACGGTCAGTTCAGGCAGTAGTTCCCGGGGTCCTCGGGCGTTGGCTGCGGGGCGGGCGTGTCCGGGGGCGGTGGAGCTTGCGGGGCCTGCGGGGCCTGGGGCGTCTCCTCAACCGGGGTCGGCTGTACGGGAGTTGGAGCCGAAGGCTCCGGCGAGGGCGTCGCAGGCGTCTCGACCTCCGGGGCTTCCGGACCGCCCGGTACCTCCGGTGCCGGTGGTGCCGGTGGTGCCTCCGGTGCCGGTGGTGCCGGTGGTGCGTCCGGTGCCTCCGGCTGCTCCCCCACCGGCGGCTCCCCCACCGGCGGCTCCTCCACAGGCGGCTCAGTCACCGGCGGCTCAGTCACCGGCGGCCCGGTCACCGGCTCGGCAGGACTCGGCGCAGGCTCCTCGACCGCCGGCGGCTCCTCGACCGGAAGCTCGGCCCCAACCCCCGGACCAGGCCCGGCCCCAACCCCGGGACCAGGCACGGC
>NZ_JAGMUL010000015.1 GCF_019049285.1 Streptomyces sp. AC550_RSS872 | reverse complement strand
CGATCTGGGCGGCGAGGCGGGGGTGGGCGGTCGTCAGGTGGGGGCGGGTGGCGTTCAGGGGGTGGATGAGGGCGGTGGGGTCGTCCTGGGCAAGGGCGGCATGGAGTTGGCCGACCGGGCTGCGGGCTGCGGTGGGCAGATCGGTGAGGGCTGTGATCTGGCCGGCGATGCGGCGCAGCCCGGCGGCGTTGTCGCGGGCCCAGGCGGTGAGGTTGCGGTCGGCGGCGCGGCGTTCGCGGGTGGCCTGGACGCGTTGTTCACCGGTGGTTCCGGCGGGGCCGGGCCGGTTGCGCAGGTAGCGGCGTTCGGCGGCCTGGCGGCTGGCGACCCCGAGGGGGCGGGCGAGGTCGGCCCAGCTGGCGCCCGCGTGGCGGGCGGTTTCGATCAGGCCGGTTTCCCATCCGGCGAGCTGCTCGCGGATCTGCCGCAGCAGCAGCAGAGAGGCCAGCGCCTGCTCCGCCTCGGTGTGCTGGGCGTCGTGGGTCGGGCGGGAGGTCTCGTGCTGGGCGGCGCTCAGGGCGTCGTTGATGGTTTCCAGGGCCGCCGCGGCTGCGAGAAAGGAGGTCGGGCCCTGGGGGCCGGGGGGCGGGGCCGGGTTCGGAATCGGCTGGCCGGGTGATGCTGTCATGGGCACCTCACTTCACCTTCTCCTCTGCACCGTCTCCGAGACGCGTCATCCTTTCGACGACATCATGTTTGTCATCCATTGGACGACATGTTACAACGGTTTCACGAGGCGCATTGGCAGGTACTGCCTGAACCTTCTGGAGGTGTTTCGCGATGTTGATGCGCACCGACCCCTTCCGCGAACTCGACCGGCTGACCCAGCAGCTGACGAGCCCGGGCACCTGGACGCGGCCGTCCACGATGGTGATGGACGCCTACCGTGAGGGTGACGAGTACGTCGTGGCCTTCGACCTTCCCGGCGTCACCACCGAGGCGATCGACATCGACGTCGAGCGGAACATGCTGACCGTCAGGGCCGAGCGGCGGCCCGTGGCGAAGGCCGACGACGTGCAGATGGAGCTGTCGGAGCGGCCGCTGGGTGTCTTCTCCCGGCAGCTCGTGCTCGCCGACACCCTCGACACCGAGCACATCAAGGCCGACTACGACGCCGGGGTGCTCACCTTGCGCATCCCGATCGCCGAGCGCGCCAAGCCCCGCAAGATCACCATCGGCGGGGAATCCTCCCGCAAGGAGATCTCCGGCTGATCCGGACCACCCGGACCACCCGGAACGATCAGCGGCGCAGGACGGGCACCTGGACTCGTCCTCACCCGTCCTGCGCACCCGCCCGACCCGAGAACCCGTGAAAGGGGGCGGCCGGCGTGACGCTGCGACGGGAAGCGTTCCTCGACCATGTGCAGGAACGCGGCGAGTACGAAAGCCGGCAGGAGGCAGAACGCGCGGCCCGTGTGGTGCTCGCCCTGCTGGGCGCCCACCTGGTCGGCGAGGTGCGCGCCCAGCTGGCGGCGCGCCTGCCGGAGGACTTCGCCCTGATCCTGCTCAACCCCATGCACAGCGCCGAACCGCTGTCACCGGAGCGGTTCGTGCGGGCAACGGCCGCCTGGATCGAGGGAGCCACCACCCAGACCGCGGCCTGGGACGTCGGCGCCGTCCTCAGCACGGTCGCCGACGCCGCCGGCCATGACCTGCTGGGGCAGATCCTGCTCCAGCTCCCCGCAGGCTACGACCTGCTCTTCGGCAGCACACAGCCCACCTGACCACCCACAGCAACCGGTGCCCGCGCGCCCCTGCCGGGCACCGCCACCACGACCGACAGAAAGGCGACCACCGCAGTGATGCCCGACCGGCGTGCTCCACTCCAGCAGCCCTCCGTGCCCACGTTCGAGCAGATGCTGGAGAAGGTCCGCTACGAAGGCGCCTACCCCACCCGGGAACGCGCCGAGGAAGCCGTCCGCCTGGTTGTCGCGGGACTCGGACGCCAGCTGACCGGCGACGAGCGCGTCGAACTCGCCGCACGTCTGCCCCAGGAAGCCGCGCGCATCCTGGCCGAACAGATCCCCGGCACCCAGCCTCTGACCGGCTGGGCGTTCGTCAAGGAACTCGCCGCCCGCACCGGCGCCTCCCCCGCCACGACCCGCTGGGACACCGGATCCGTCCTCACCACCGTCGCCGCCCTGGCCGGCCCCGAACTGCTCACCCGCATCCTGCACCAGCTCCCCTCCGGCTACGCCCTCCTGTTCGGCCGCGCCGAACTCACCCAACCCGTCAAGAAGGCAGCCTGACACCGCCCCCCACTCCCCAGCCGTCTGTCGGAAGCGGCCGCCCTTCGCACTCCGGCCGCCCCGGCCGCCCTCCCGCGCCGGATGAGCCATGTTTCCGGGCCGCCCGGGGCCGAATCACCCATATCCGCGCTGCGCACGATGCCCGCGTGAGTTCCCGGACACTTCCTTGGGCCGGATTCGCTTGCCGGGATCGGCTTGGCACGGATTCGGGCCGGCCCGGATTCCTCTGTGCCGGAATGGGACGCGGCAGCGGAAAAGCGGCCTCTTCCCGCCCGGTTGTTGTGCGGGCGTGCTCTGCGTGTTTCACCGCGGTGCGCTTGGCGGTGCGCGACCATACGGACAACGCCGACACCTCACGATCATCGGCATTGCGCGCGGAAACACCAGACCAGAAAGAAGGACGTACGTGTCCGGCAGCGAAAGCGAAAACCCAGCAATCGCGTCCCCGACCCCCACGGCGACTCGGCCCAGGACGAACCGGGACTGGTGGCCGAATCAGCTGGACCTCCAGATTCTCCACCAGCACTCGTCCCGTTCCAATCCGATGGACGAGGACTTCGACTATGCGAGCGAGTTCGCCACCCTCGACGTCGACGCCCTGAAGCAGGACGTCATCGACGTGATGACGACGTCGCAGGACTGGTGGCCGGCCGACTACGGGCACTACGGCCCGCTCTTCATCCGGATGAGCTGGCACGCCGCCGGCACGTACCGTGTTGCCGACGGCCGGGGCGGTGGCGGCAGCGGCGCTCAGCGCTTCGCTCCGCTCAACAGCTGGCCGGACAACGCGAGCCTCGACAAAGCGCGCCGTCTGCTCTGGCCGGTCAAGCAGAAGTACGGCCAGAAAATCTCCTGGGCCGACCTTCTGGTCTTCGCCGGCAACTGCGCCATGGAATCCATGGGGTTCAAGACGTTCGGATTCGGCTTCGGACGAGAGGACATCTGGGAACCCGAGGAAATCTTCTGGGGGCCCGAGGACACCTGGCTCGGCGATGAGCGCTACAGCGGCGACCGCGAACTCGCCACTCCCTTCGGTGCCGTGCAGATGGGACTGATCTACGTCAATCCGGAGGGGCCCAACGGAAATCCCGATCCGTTGGCCGCCGCCCGGGACATTCGCGAGACGTTCGGGCGCATGGCAATGAACGACGAGGAGACGGTCGCCCTCATCGTCGGCGGTCACACCTTCGGCAAGTGCCACGGCGCCGTCGGCCCCGAGTACATCGGTCCGGAACCCGAGGCCTGCCCGATCGAGCAGCAAGGCCTCGGCTGGCGGAACACGCACGGCAGCGGCAAGGGTGCCGACACGCTCACCAGTGGACTCGAAGGCGCGTGGACTCCCGAACCGACCAAGTGGGACAACGGTTACCTGGACACCCTGTTCCGGTACGACTGGGAGCTGACGACGAGCCCCGCCGGGGCCAAGCAGTGGACTCCCACGGATCCTTCGGCCAGGGACACGGTGCCGGACGCTCATGATCCGTCGAAGAGGCACGCTCCCATGATGCTGACGACGGACCTCGCGCTGAAGCTGGATCCGGTGTACGGCCCGATCTCGAAGAGGTTCCACGAGAACCCGGACCGACTCGCCGACGCGTTCGCCAGGGCGTGGTACAAGCTGCTGCACCGCGACATGGGACCCGTCACGCGCTACCTCGGCCCGTGGGTCGCCGAGCCGCAGCTGTGGCAGGACCCCGTCCCCGAGGTAGATCACGAACTCGTCGCGGACGGGGACATCGCCGCCCTCAAGAGCAGGATCCTCGCCTCGGGACTGCCCCTCTCCCATCTGGTCACCACCGCTTGGGCGGCGGCAGCGAGTTTCCGCGGTACCGACAAGCGCGGCGGGGCCAACGGGGCACGGATCCGGCTCGCGCCGCAGCGGGACTGGGAGGTCAACCGCCTGCCCGAGGTGGCCGAGGTGGTGCAGAAGCTGGAGCAGATCCAGCAGGACTTCAACCGCTCCCAGGCCGGCGGAACGAAGGTCTCGCTCGCCGATCTGATCGTCCTGGGCGGATGCGCGGCCGTTGAGCAGGCCGCCAAGAACGCCGGTCACGACATCACGGTGCCGTTCGCCCCGGGGCGCACGGACGCCTCGCAGGAACAGACCGACGTGGAGTCGTTCGCCGTACTCGAACCCAGGGCGGACGGGTTCCGCAACTACCTCCGGGCCGGCGAGAAGTTGTCGCCGGAGACCCTCCTGCTGGACCGCGCCAACCTGTTGACGCTGACCGCTCCCGAGATGACCGCGCTGATCGGCGGCATGCGGGTCCTGGACACCGGCTTCAAGCGATCCCCGCACGGCGTCTTCACCCACCGGCCGGAGACGTTGACGAACGACTTCTTCGTCAATCTGCTCGACATGGGGACGGAGTGGAAGGCGTCGACTTCGGACGAGAACGTGTTCGAAGGCCGGGACCGCGCCACGGGCGAACTCAAGTGGACCGCCACCGCGGTCGACCTCGTCTTCGGATCGAACTCCCAGCTCCGAGCCGTCTCGGAGGTCTACGCGGCCCACGACGCGGGAGCCAAGTTCGTACGCGACTTCGTCACCGCGTGGACCAAGGTGATGAACCTCGATCGGTTCGACCTGTCCTGAGTCTCCGCACCCCTTCGCTTCCTTGGCGGGCACGCGTACTGCACCCAGCACGCGTGCCTGTGCGGTCAGCGTTGTGGGCTCATGGCCCAGCGGATGGTTCGGGTGAGGGCCTGGCCGGTGGGCCGTACGGCGAGGTCCTCGACGACCGGTAGGCGGGGCAGCCACAGCATGCCGCGGGCCCAGGGCGGGAGGAGGACGACGGCGTTGGCGGCGAGTCCGCCGTAGAAAGGGCGTACCGCGAGGGGCAGGGGTGGCTGGAGGAGGAGGAAGCGGGCGGCGGCTCGGGCGGCGGGCGTGGCCCGCAGTTCGGGCCGGTAGGCGGTGAGCCGTTCGGCGAGCTCGTGGCGGTTGCGCGGGGGGTCGGGCACGCCCAGTGCTTCGGCGATCCGCGCCGTGTCGGCGACGTAGGCGTCGTAGGAGGCGGCGTCCAGCGGGTGGGCTCCGTAGCGTTCGTGGGCACGGAGGAAGCTGTCGGTCTCGGCGGCGTGCACCCAGCCGAGCAGGTGCGGGTCGGCCGCGTGGTAGGGCGTGCCGTCCGTCGTCCTGCCGCGGATGTGTTCGTGGATGGCGCGGACGTGGTCGACCGCGCGCTGAGCGTCGGCGGCGGTTCCGTAGGTCGTCACGGCCAGGAAGGTGCTGGTTCTCTGGAGTCGGCCCCATGGATCGCCGCGGTAACCGGAGTGCCCGGCCACCGCTGCCATGGCGAGCGGGTGAAGGGACTGAAGCAGCAGTGCGCTCAGCCCGCCGATGAACATCGAGGTGTCCCCGTGGACCGTGCGGATCGGGCGGTCGGGGCCGAACCAGCGTGGTCCGGGGGTGTGGTGGATGCGGGCGCGTGTCGCCGGGCCGTCGGGTCCTGCGACGCGCCGGAACAGGGCCTGGCCCAGTTGCTCACGGACTGCGGTCAGCACGGTCGGCCTCCCCTCTCCTGCTGCCAGTGTGGCTCACCGGTGGTGGGGATCTGCCGTGGTTCACGGTCCGACGCCGGCCATACCTGGGGCAGGCCGTCGGGTACGCCGGGGAACAGGTCGGCGTACGTCTCGCGGTCCTGGCTGTGCGGTGCCGAGCGGTTCCTCTCGTGGAAGGCTTCGGACCTCATGTCGAAGACCTCAGCACGAGCGCACGGGCCGTCCGCCGCCAGGATGTCACCTCAACAGGGCGGCGACCTTCGAGCGAACGACGTCCCAGGCGGCGGACGAGAGGTCGATGAGTTCCGTGCCTCGCAGCGCGTGCAGGGTCTGCGCGGCGTCGACGGCGCATGTGGCGCTTGCGCTGAGTACGTCGTAACCGTCGCGGACGGCGACTCGAAGGCGGCGGTGACCGTCGTCGTCGGCGTGTACGGCGGCGGCGACCACCAGGGGCGGCGGGCCGCCCGCCTCGCCGTCGAGTTTGCTGAACGAACTGGCGATCGGCTCGCGCCAGTGGAGGCTGAGCAGGACGGGACGCTTGACCGTCAGCTCATTCAGGTCGGTCTCGCGGACGCCGTCGGCCTCCAGCACCCTCGCCCTGGCGTCCAGCACGACGGCCGCGGGCAGCAGGCAGCGCAGCGTGCTGCCGACGAGGTTGCCGCCGACCGTCGCGCTCCTTCGGACGGCGCCGGTGCCCACCTGGGCGGCGGCCAGGCGCAGGGCGTCCGGAACCCGGTCGTCCATGCGATGCAGCACTACGGCGCCGCCCACCGTGTCGCGCTCCAGGACATTGGCCTCGGGCAGCTCACGCAGCGACATGGCGACCTTGGGGAAGCCGTCCCGCTGCCAAGTGGCCCAAAGGAGCGTCGCCCCGCCGATCGGTACGGCCCCCTCGGCCAGACACTCCTGTGCATCGGACACCGACGTGGGCAGACGCAACAGCACGCTCACCACCCTGCCTTCCTCATGAGTCGGGTACAGGCAACAGGCGGCGCGTTTCGGCCACCTGCCCCGCGGTAAGACAATCTGCCCGCCGGGGGGCGCGTACAGGGCTCACACGAGCACGCACTGCGCGCTTTTCCCGCCATCGCGCAGGAGCCGCGCCCGGCCGACGCAACGCCCCCCCCCGCTTGATAGGCAAGCATCCACTTGCCTATGCTGTGGGTGTGGCCGATGACCTCTTCAAAGCCTTGGCCGACTCCACCCGCCGGATCATCCTCGACGAGCTCACGCAGAAGTCCGGGCAGACACTGTTCGAGATCTGCTCGCGGCTGAGCATGAAGCATCGGCTCGGCATCTCACGCCAGGGGGTCTCCCAGCATCTGGCCGTGCTGGAAGCCGCCGGACTCGTCGAGACCAGGCGGGAAGGCCGCTACAAGTTCCACGACCTGAACACGGCGCCGCTGCGGCAGATCACCGAGCGATGGCTCGCGCCCGACCCGTCCGACCCGTCCGACCCGAAGGAGAGCAGCCCATGAGGATCCATCTGACCAGCGTCTTCGTCGACGACCAGGCCAAGGCCCTGCACTTCTACACCGAGATCCTCGGCTTCGTGAAGAAGCACGACGTGCCCGTGGGCGAGAAGGACCGCTGGCTGACCGTCGTCTCCCCCGAGGAGCCGGGCGGCACCGAACTCCTCCTGGAGCCCATGGGCCACCCGGCGGCCAGGACCTACCGCGACGCGCTCACCGAGGACGGCATCCCGCTCGCCCAGTTCGCCGTCGACGACGTGAACGCGGAGTACGAGCGCCTGCACGGCCTCGGCGTCCGCTTCACCCAGGAGCCGCTGGAGATGGGCCCCGTGACCACCGCCGTCTTCGACGACACCTGCGGCAACCTGATCCAGATCGCGACACAGCCGCAGTAGAGGGGCCGCCACCGCCAGGAGCCGCGCACTCCCGGGCCTCAGGCCCGGCTCACACCACGTCAGCGGTACGGCTCCGCAGCGCCTGGTACACCGACCATGCCACGGCCACCAGCGGTACGGCCACCACGGCACCGACGGCCCCCGCCGCGACAGCTCCGCCGACGACCGCCAGCGCGACCACCACCGGATGCAGCCGAACGGCCCAGCTCATCACGATCGGGTGCAGGAGGTGTCCTTCGATCTGTCCGATGACCACGACCAGGGCCACGACCAGCAGCGCGATCAGCGGCCCCTTCGTCGCCAGCGCGACGACGGCCGCGACGCCCAGGGCGATCGGCGAACCGATCAGCGGGATGAAGGCGGCCACGAACTCCAGCAGCGCGAGCGGCACGGCCAGTGGCACTCCGAGAGCGAACAGTGCGATGCCCACGAGGACCGCGTTGGTGCCCGCCACCAGCAGGATGCCGTGCGTGTAACCCGTGAAGGTCCGCCAGGCGGCCGCGCCGCCGACCGTGCACCGCTGCCGTGCGGCCACGGGGAGCTGGTCGCACAGCCACTGCCACTGCCGGTCGCCGGAGTGCGTGAAGAAGACCGCGCAGAACAGGGCCAGAGCGAGCACGGTCAGCACCTCCACCAACCGGCTCGCGCCGCTGAGCGCAGTACTGATGAGGGTGGAGCGGTGGCTCGACAGGAGCTTGCCGATCCGGGACTGGAGGTCGTCGAACGCTTCCGGCGGCAGCCGGAAAGGAGGCTCCTCCAGCCGACGCTCGATCCGGTCGATGCCCGCCACGAACTCTTCTCCAGCCCCCTGCGCTGATCCGCCACGATCTCCCCCACCAGGGCCAGCCCCCCGAGGACGAGGACGATGCCGCCGATGAGCGCGGTGGCGACCGCGAGCGGCCGGGGCATGACACGCGCCAGGAGCCCGGCCACGGGACGGAGCACGGCCGTGATGACGAGTCCGAGGAACACGGCGACGGCGATCCGGTGAAACTGCCCGAGCACGGAGAAGGCCACCCGGACGACGACACCGACGGCGATGATCCGCCATGCGTACGCGGCGGCGGTCCGCAGCGCGCCCGGCACACGCGCCTCCCCGCTGCTCGAACGTCCGAACGGCGAATCGGGCGGATCAGGGGACGTGGACATCTCATGCCGGTACCACCCCCCGGCCGTCCGGCCATACAGCCGGCCCGTAATTCCCCCGAAGGCCGGTACCGGCCGGTGCCGCCCCCGCCGCACGCCGCGCGGCCCGCACCAGCGATCATGGCCGTATGCCCGACTCCCTGACCGTCCGCCGCGTCCTCGGCGACCGCCCCTTCGCCGAGATCGGAACGCCATCGGCCGTCGCCGTCAGCGAGGAGCGGGGGATCGCCGTCGTGGGCGGCGACCTGGGATCCCTGAGCTGGTCGGGGTGCGGCGTCGCCGGGTACGGGTGGAAGCGGTACCGGGTGGGCGTCCACGGCACGGACGATCTGCGCTGCCGCCTGCTCGTGGAGTCGCGATGGCCCGTCCGTTCCGTCGCCGTCCACCCGACGCTTCCGCTCGTGGCCGTCGGCACCGGCGAGTACGACGGGGAGTACACCTTCGACGGCGAACTGCTGTTGATCGACCTGGAGTCGGGGCGGTCGCGCTCGATGATGCGCCGGCCTCGTGAGGTCCTGCGGGTGCAGTGGGAGAGCGAGCGGGAGTTGCGGCTCGTGGTGGCCGCGACGGACGACGACGACCCCGACGAACTGGACTCGCACGCGTACGACGTCGTCGTCGAACGGCCCGACTGGAGTGCCGCGCCCCGGGGTTCGGTGCAGCAGAAGGAACTGGCCGGAAACTGGGTCGAGTTCGATCGGTCCGCCCTGTCCGGTCAGGCGGCCCGTCGGACCGTCGAGAAGTTGGCCGGCGAGTCCTGTGGGGAACCCCGCCGACAGGTGTGGGACGTGCGCGGCCTGCCCGACGGGCGTGTGCTGGCCTGTCTGCGCGGTGTGCTGGCGGAGGCGTGGCTGCCGGACGGGCGTCTGGACTGGCGCGTCGCGGACGAGGTGGGCGGGCGTCAGCTGGTGGTCCGTGAACGCGACGCCTGGGTCAACGTGGCGCGACGGCCGGAGACCTGGAGGGGCTGGGAGCCGGGCACCGAGGCGCCGTTCGTCACCCGGGTCTGCCTCGCGGACGGCAGCACGCTCGGCACCCTGACGCTCGGCCACTCCGTCACGTTCGCCACCCGCCAGGACGGCTGGCTCGCGCTTCGCTCGACGGCCTCCAGCAGGCAGTACGAGCCTCAGCCCCAGCCGGTCGCCCTGATACCGCCCGCCGAGGACACCCCGCGGGCGACCACGACCCTGGGAGAGTTCGGTCCCGGCAACCATTGCTTCCCTGTTCGGCACAGCAGCCGGCTGCTCTTCCTCGACGGCAGGGAGCGGGTTCCGTCGATGGACAAGTGGGTGGTCGCCGTCGATCCCGAGGACGAATCCGTGCCCGAGCGGCTGTTCCCGCTCGACTGGCAGTCCCCGCCCAGGCATCTCGTCGGCGGCCCCGGCATCGAGCTGGGCCCCCCGGGGAACCGCGAGTTGGTGCATACGGGAAGCGTGCACGTGGGCATCGGCGAGAGGGCCTTCGTCGTACGCCGCAGCCTCACGGACGGTGCGGTCCGCTGGGTGTTCACCGCGAAGTACCCCGCCACTGCCGTGGACGGCGACGAGGACACCGTCTACGTCTCCTTCAACACCGGCGAACTGGTCGCCCTGCACGCCTCGGACGGAACCGTCCACTGGCGGCAACACCTGAAGGTCGGCGGCCGGTGCGTCGTACCGCTGTCCCTCGAACTGACCGATCCGGGCCGGCTGCTGATCGGCACCGTGGACGGACGGATTCTCGACTGCTCGGTGGGGCGGCGGGCAGCGTCGTAGCCAGGACGGCACTGCCGCTGACGGGTGCGGTCACGGCACGGTGCTCCGGACGCTGATCAGGTCGGTGACCGCTTGGAGGCCGCCGTCGGCGAGGGCGGCGCGCTGGCGCTCCGCGCCGGTCCCCTTGCGCAGGAGGCGGTCCGTCAAAGCCGTCACCTGCCGGGTGTCGCCGGATGCGTCGAGCGCGGGGCCGATGTGGCGCAGGAGTTGGTGCAGCACCTCGGCGGCGCACCGGGATGCTCCGCCGGGGTCGACCAGGGTGGCGCCGAGACCGTGGCGGGCGGCGTGCCACATGGCGGCCCGCAACAGTTCGGGGGTGTGGTCGGGCAGGGGGGCCTCGGCGGCCGTTTCCGCAAGGGCGGTCTGCACCAGGGCCCGGATGATCCCGGCGAGCATGACCGCTTCGTCCGCGCTCAACTGGACGTCCGAGCACCGCACCTCCACGGTGGGATAGCGGTCCGACAGACGGGCCTGCCAGTACACCTGACCGATGTCGGCCATCAGACCGGCGTCCAGCAGTCGCTCTATGCGCTGGTCGTAGTCCGCGGCGTCCTGGAAGAGCGGCGGCATGCCGCTGACCGGCCAGCGGCCGAAGATCACCGTACGCCAGCTCGCGAAGCCGGTGTCCTGGCCGTCCCACAGGGGGGAGTTCGCGGACATGGCGGTCAGGGCCGGAAGCCACGCCCGGATCCGGTTCAGGACCTGCACGCCCTCCTCGCGGCCGGGCACGGCGACGTGTACGTGCATGCCGTTGACCAGCTGCTCCGCCACCAGCTGGGGCGCCTGCGTGACCATGGCCCGATAGCGTGCCTCGTCGGTGACGGCGACGGGACGACCGCGGCGCAGGGGCGACGCCCCGCAGGCCGCGATCCGGCAGCCGTGCTCCTCGGCGGCCACCGCGACGGCCTGCCGAAGTCGCAGCAGGTGTCCTCCGGCCTCCTCCAGCGTCTCGCACACCGGGGTGGCCACCTCGACCTGTGCCTGGAGCAGCTCGTGCTGCACCTCTCGGTCCGCCGCGAGACGCCCGAGCCCCGTCGCGAGACGCACCTCCTCCCCCTGGGGCACCGGCAGACCCGTGGCCGGGTCGAGCAGCAGGTACTCCTCTTCCACGCCGATCGTCGTCATCGACCGCCCTTTGTTCCGCCCGTCCTCCGCCGGGACGATCCCGGCTCCGAGTGCCGCGGCCTCGGAAGGACAAACCATGCGACAGTCTCTCCCGGGTGATCCTCCGGGCGCAGTGCGCCGCCGGTCGTGGCCGAGGCCTGGCCGGAGCTGAGGCAGACCTGGACGAAGTCCTCCACGCCGCCCGTGTGGAGATTCAGTTGCACACGCGCATTACGCGCCTTCGCGCTGATTGAACGTACGTAACATGGCGGCCTTCGCCGACTTCGCCCGGGCCGGGCGCGACCTGCGGCGCGCCGCCGACGGCAGCGTTGCAGGCGGCGATCCGCTGCGGTGACGTGGCCGCGCCGCGCGAGCGGGCGACCGTGATCCGGGACGGCCTGCCGGGCCTGCTCGTCGACGCGACCGGGGATCCGCGTACGGCGTACCGGAGCGCTGTCGTGGTACGCCGTACGTCACCCCGTTCCCGCCGTGTCACCCTTCGCGACGCGGACCGGCACGCGGCGTACGCAGTGGTGACCTGCCGGTCGGATCAGCCGCTGCGGGTGAAGACGCTGTCCTGGTTGGCTCCGTTGGAGCAGAGCTTCTTCTCGTCGGCCGTCATCTTGCGGGACTTGACCACGACCGCGTTGCGCTTGCCGTCCGTGCCGTTCGGGGCGGGGCCGGTGATCACGTCGGGCACGAACCAGTAGTAGTGACCCCACTCGGGGTCGTCGTAGTGGGTCTGCCAGGTGCCGGATATCTGCTGCATGACCTGGGCCCGGGAGATCCAGCCCACTTCTCCGGGCCGCACGGTCACAGTGAAGGTGCTGGTCTCCGTGTGCGAGCTCTGCCAGGTGTAGTTGTACGTCGCGGTCACGCTGGCGGTGATGATGCCCTCGATGCCTCCGCCGACGGTGACGGAGCCTCCCACCGAGTGCGAGGAGCCCACGGTGTCGGCCCACGCCATCGACTGAGAGGCCGGCGAGGCCGTGCAGTTGTAGAGCAGTTCGGAGACCTGGCGGGGCTCTCCGAGGTAGGCCCGGCCGATTTCCGGGGAGTTGAAGCTGCACTTGCCCTGCCCGGAAGCGCAGTCGGCCATGATCTGCTCCGCGGTGGGCTGCTCATCGGCCACCGCGGGCACGGCGGCCACCGCGATCGTCCCGAGTGCGGACGCCGTCAACGCCAGCGTGCGGCCGCCGTACCGCAGTGCGCGGCTCATCGTCATCGTTGTTGCCTCTCACGTACGTGGGGGGTTCGGCGACCGCGTGCTGCCCGCTGTTACAGAAGGGGCCGCAGTCACCTTGTGATGTCCACGAGGCTCACGTAATCGACGACGGAGCTACACCAAGAAATCGCAAAGTTGTATTTGATTTTCAAAAATGATGCATGGTCAATTTCATTGCAGGTGAGGCGACTTCGGGCTGTCGGAGAGGGAAGTGGCCGGGGCGCAGGGCGGCCGTCCACAACTGGAGTCCAGACACACCTGAGCGTGGCCCGCGAAAACTCGGTGCCGCGTCCGCATCCGCTGGAGCAGAATCGGCCCCATGGCGGACATGGGAGCGTTCCGGGACGCGGTCACCAGCTGGGCCGCGGGCAGTCCCGGTGGGCCGGCCAGCGAGCTGGCCGCGCGACTGCGCGTGCGAACCGCGGTACTGCTGGAAGGGCCGAGCGACCTCGCGGCCGTGGAGACGCTGGCCGCCCGCCATGGCCGGGACCTGGCCGCCGAGGGGATCTGCGCCCTGCCCATGGGCGGGGCCATGAGCGTCGGCCGCTACGCCGGCCTCCTCGGGCCGTCCGGGTTGGGGCTGCGCCTGGCCGGACTGTGCGATGAGCGCGAGCAGCCCTTCTACGACCGCGGTCTCGAACGGGCCCGCGCGCCCCGCCAAGGGGTCTTCGTGTGTGTGACGGACCTGGAGGACGAACTCATCCGCGCGCTGGGCGTGCCACGGGTCGAGAGGATCGTCCAGGCCGAGGGCGACATCCAGGCCTGGCGGATCTTCGAACGCCAACCCGCACAGCAGGGTCGGCCCCCGCAGCAGCAGATGCGGCGCTTCCTCGGCACGAAGAGGGGCCGCAAGATCCGCTACGGCCGTCTCCTCGTCGAGGCCCTCGAACCGGAGCAGGTGCCCGCTCCCCTCGACCGTCTGCTCGCGAGCCTGTGACGTGATCCCACCGCAGGAAGCAGCGGAGGGGCTTGGTGCCGCCTCGGCCTGAACACGCCTCGGCCGAGCCTGCGTTGACCCATGCCGCGTCCGAGGTGCGCGTCGACGAGTCCGCCCTGCGGACACCGTCCGGATCCCGGCGTGGGCCTGCTCGACGATCGTGTCGACGTCGCCGACGCGGTACGCATCGAGCAGCCTCCCGTGCACCTTCTCCACCTCTCCCGGCACCAATGTCCGCGGTGCGCACCGGCAAGGCATCTCGACTAGCCCACCCGAAACTGGCACCGTAAATCGTTATGAAGATGACCAAATCGGGGCAATCAGCGTTTTCGGTGCGCTGGCGGCTCGTGCTGGCCAGCACCACGATGCTCTTCGTCGAGCTGGCGCTGATCAGATGGGCGGGCGCCAATGTCGTCCACCTCAGCTACTTCTCGAACTTCATCCTGCTGGGATCGTTCCTCGGCATCGGCATCGGGTTCCTGATCCCGGCCAGGCGCGGACAGTGGCTCAAACGCTGGACACCGATTCCGCTGGCGCTGCTCGTCGTCTTCGTCCGGGCGTATCCGGTGCAGGTGCGTCAGAGCAGCAGCGAGGTCATCTACTTCACCGCCGTGAAGACCACCGGCCTGCCGCAGTGGGTGACGCTGCCGGCCATCTTCCTGCTGACCGCGGTGATCATGGCCGGGATCGGGAAGATCACCGCCGACCTCTTCCGTCAGCTCCCCTCACTCGACGCCTACCGCTACGACCTGATCGGCAGTATCACCGGCTCGGTGTCGTTCGCCGTCCTGTCCTGGCTCCGTGCCCCGTCGGTCGTGTGGGGCGTACTCGCCGCCGTGGCCCTGCTGGTCCTGGGCGGGCGCCGCAACACGCTGCTGTACGGCATTCCCCTCACCGCGATGGTCGCCGCGCTGTTCCTGGAGTCGACGGCGGCCAGCGTCTCCTGGTCGCCATACTACAAGATCGAGCTCAAGGCGTCGCCGACCGCCACCCGGACGTACTACATCTCCGCCAACGGCGTCCCGCACCAGAGCACCGCGCCACTGCCGGTGCTGATGCGGGAGAACTCGCCCTACCGGCAGGCCTACGAGCAGACGCCCCGCAACCCGCACAAGCGCGTGCTGGTCATCGGAGCCGGAAACGGCAATGACGTCGCGGTCGCGCTGGCGCACGGAGCGGAGCACGTCGACGCGGTCGAGATCGATCCCCGCCTTCAGGAGATCGGCGCACAACTGCATCCCGCCAGGCCCTACGACGATCCCAGGGTGCACGTCCACATCGACGACGGACGGGCGTTCCTGGAGCGGACGAACGCCAAGTACGACCTCGTCATCCTGGCGCTTCCGGACTCGCTGACGCTGGTGTCGGGCGCGAGCAATCTGCGGCTGGAGAGCTACCTGTTCACGCGGGAGGCGTTCGAGGCAGCCCGGGATCATCTGACGCCGGACGGCGCGTTCGCGATGTACAACTACTACCGCAAGGCCTGGCTGGTCGACCGCTTCGCCGGTGACCTCGACGACCTCTACGGCCACGCCCCCTGTATGACGACGTTCAAACGGAACGCGGCCGTACTGGTGGCCGGGATGACACCCGCCGACCAGTCCTGCCAGCAGATCTGGCAGCCCAGCGGCCCGGTCCCGGCGGCCGCGACCGACGACCATCCCTTCCCGTATCTGCTGCACCGGAGCATCCCCACGCTCTATGTGGGCGCCCTGGGCGCGATCCTGCTGGTGACGCTGCTGGCGGTGCGCGTGACCGGGGTGCGTATCCGCAGCACGTTCCGCTACACCGACATGTTCCTGCTGGGTGCGGCCTTCATGCTGCTCGAAACGAAGAACGTGATCGGGTTCGCGCTGTACTTCGGCACCACGTGGCTGGTCAACGCCCTGGTCTTCTTCGGCGTTCTGCTCTCCGTCCTCGCCGCGGTCGAGGTCCGGCGCAGGTTGCGGCGGGTCAACCAGCTGCTCCTGCAACTTCTGCTCTTCGGCTCGCTCGCCGTGGCCTGGCTCGTTCCGACGCAGGCCGTGCTCTCGCTGCCGCCCGTCGGCCGGCTCGCGGCTGCCATCGCCCTGGCCTTCGCCCCCATCTTCTGCGCCAACCTCATCTTTTCCGACCGTCTCGCGCTGGCCCCCGACCCGACGTCCGCGTTCGGCGCGAATCTGCTGGGCGCGCTGACCGGAGGCGCGCTCGAGTACCTGGCCCTGCTGACGGGATATCAGGCGCTCCTGCTGGTCGTCGCCTTGCTGTACCTCGGGGCGTGCGTCGCCATGCGCGTCGCCGGCCGCGGATCGGACGGGCAGACAGCACGGATGCCGGACGAGACGGTGGCCGTCAAGAGCTAGCCACGAGACGGAGACGCCCCTCCTAGACCGAGCGGTGATGCGGCCGTACAACCCGCGCGCCGTGTCGCGAGTCTTCACCGGTGACCGGCACTCGTCAGAGTGCCCTTCCCAACTCGTTCCAACGGGGGAACACATGAGCTTGGCCAGCACTCGTGCGCGCCGCGGCACGGCCGCACTTCTCACCGCCTTGATGGCGGCAGGTCTCGGTGCCGCCGGCGCCGGAGCGTCCAGCGCCGGCACCGCCGCGCCGCAGACCCGGCAGATCGCCTCGTCCCAGCTCGGCACCGACTACAAGGTCACGCTGACGGCGCTGCGTTCGACTCAGGACGAGTACGCCGCCTCGGTGCGTCTACAGGTGTACACGCAGTCCAACGGCGCCTGGAAGGAGTCGGACCGTGTGACCGTGGGCGAGGTGGACGGCTGGTTCTGGTACCCGCTCACCGGCACGGGAGCGGTCTGCGAGTTCTCGACCGCGAGCACCGAACCGGCACCCCTGACGGTGAGTCTGCTGCTCACCCCGTCCCTCGGCTGCTCCGACCCGACGCACCTCGTCATCAAGGAGGGCCGGGTGTACGCGGGCTGAGCGGCCCGAGCCGTCGCGGACGCGGGTACCTCACGTATCCGCGTCCGTATCAGGTGCGGTACACCAGCCGTCGCAGAAGCGTCTCCATCGGCCCCCGTCGCCCGGCGCGTTCCAGTGCGTACGCGCCGACGACCGTCACCAGCCAGACGCCGACCGCGAAGACCACCATGGTGGCGCTGGTCAGGTGCTCGCCGAGGCCGAGGCCCCAGGCCGCGAGCAGGGGGGAGAACATCAGCGAGTGGGCGAGGTAGCAGGACAACGACCGCTTGCCCACCGCCGAAACCGCGACGACGGCTTTTCCGCCCCATCGGCTCCGGTCGCCGGGGCGGGCGTGGGTCCACCAGTGGGCGAAGAGCGCGACGGCGGCGACGTAGCCGATCCCGGCGGCGTTCCCCGTGACGTCCCGCAGCACGGTGAGTACCCCTTCCGCGCTCTGTGCGTCGTCCGGCACGTCCACCGCGCCGACGTGGGCGAGCGCGGCGGGCAGGGCGCCCAGCCAGCCGATCGCGATCCCGCCGACCGCGGTGCGGCGCAGCAGGCGCAGATGCCGCCCGGGTTCCTCGAGGACGCGTCGGCGCGCCGCCCAGAAGCCCAGGAGGAACACCAGGTAGCCGCCGCCGACGAGGGCGAGCGGGGCGGCGACGAAGGTGACGAACAGGCCGGTCGTCAGCCGGGTGCCGACCGCCACGAGGAAGCTCTCCTCACCCGACGCGTACGCCGCGAAGACCGGCTCCGCCGCCGCGTCCCCCAGGGACCCCAACTCGCCCCGCAGCAAGGCCGTGACGACGGGCAACGCCGAGATCAGCAGCAGTTGTACGGCCGCGACGCCGATCCACCACTTCAGCGCACGCTCGCTGCGCCTGACGAAGAGCAGGCCCAGGACGAGGCTCAGCACCCCGTAGTAGCCGACGATGTCACCGGCCATCAGCAGCGTGGCGTGCGACAGCCCGATGACGATCAGCCACAGGCTGCGGCGGCGCAGGATCCCGACGGCGGCGCGCCCGCGGGCCCCGGCCTCGACCTGACGCTGGTAGAGCTGCATCATGCCGTAGCCGAAGAGGAACGCGAAGAGCGGGTACACCCGCAGATCCAACACGGTGATCATGGTGAACTGCGCCGCCCGGTCCGCCCAGGAACCGTCGACCGGCTGCCATCCCGAGGGGCCGTGGCGCGCCGCCCAGAGGTGGAACGCGGTGTTGGACACGACGATCAGCAAGAGCATGATGCCCCGCGCGAGATCGGGTGCGAGGGCTCGCTCCCCACTGCGCACGGCCCCGCGCGGCGGCCGGGCCTTCCCGGCGTTCTCGGCGGCCCCGGTGCTGTCGGAGGCTCCTGTGCTGTCGGAGGCTCCTGTGCCGTCGGGAGCTCCTGTGCTGTCTGCGGTCTCGGCGTCAGTCGTCGTCACACCGCCACGCTAGGAAGGCGGCCGGTGCCGGGACATCCGTCTTCGGTCTCGGCGCGGCCGACCAAAGTATGGCGTGAACGCACCGAAGGTGCCCGGGGAACATTCGTCCAAGACAGGACACCCCGACGTCGGCGACCGTGGAGGCATGCGCAGCTACGACATGGCGCCCGCGCCCACGGATCGTGATGCCGCGAGCGGCTGGGAAGTCGCCCACCCGCTCGGCGGTACGTCGCTGGACGGCGTCCGGATGGCCGGGTTCCGCGACCGGATCGCCGCCGGACTGGATCTGCACGTCCTCCCCCAGCCCGCCGTGATCGTCGTCGTCGGACTCGGCGACGAGCCGCTGTGCGTGGATGGTGCCACGGGGCGACAGCCGCTGAACAGCCTGGTCGCCGCGCTGTCGCCCGGTCAGGCCCGTATTCGCGGCCGGCGCGTCGAGTGCGTCGAGATGCGTCTCTCGCCGCGAGCCGCCTACCGGGTCCTCGGCGTCTCCCCGCGAGAGCTCGACGGGTCCGTCACCGGTCTCGCGGACCTGTGGGGGCGCCACGAGCGCCGTCTGCGCGATCTGCTGGCCGAGGCCAGGACCTGGCAGGAACGCCTCGCGCTGACCGACGAGTTCCTCGCCGAGCGGGCCGCTGACGCGCCGCCCATGACGGCCGAGGTCGCCGCCGCCTGGGAGACCATCGTCGCCCGCCGCGGCCGGGTCCGCGTCGATGACCTCGCCGCCTCCTGCGGATGGAGTCGTAAGCGACTGTGGTCCAGGTTCACGGACCAGGTCGGCCTCACCCCCAAGCGCGCCGCCATGCTGGTCCGCTTCGACCATGCCGCCCGGGCGCTGAGCTCGGGTCAAAGCCCCGCCGACGTCGCTCTCGCCTGCGGCTACACCGACCAATCCCACCTCCACCGCGACGTGTTCACGCACGCCGGATGCACACCGGGCGCCCTTGCCGGCAGCACCACGACCGCCGGCTGACGCGCACCCGTACCGAAACGGGACCCCACCGAAGGCCCCACCGAAGGAAGGGAAGACATCCGTGGCGAAATCCGATGCCCCGGCAGCGAGCACAGCCGACCGTGACCAGATCGTCCGGCTCGTCTTCGGCACCATGGCCGCGCAGACCCTGCGCGCGGCCGTCCGGCTGAGGGTGGTCGAGCGCATCGGCAACACACCGCGCACCGCCGCCGACGTCGCCGCCGAGGCCGGAACCGAGCAGCAGCCCATGACCCGGCTGCTCCGCGCGCTCACCAGCCTCGGCCTCCTGAACGAACCCACCCCCGGCGCCTACTCGGTGACCGGTGCGGGCGCACTCCTCCACCGCCAGCACGTCGGTTCCGTCGCCTCGTTCGTGCGGGTGTTCACCGAACCGGCCGTCGTTCGCGCCTGGGAACATCTGGATGGCAGCATCCGCACCGGCCGGCCCGCCTTCGACACCGTCTTCGGCACCGACTTCTTCAGCCACCTCGGCCAAAGCCCCGAACTTTCCGCCGAGTTCAACGCGGCCATGAGCCAGGCTGTGTCCGAGACCGCCGCGGCCCTGCCGCACGCCTACGACTTCAGCCGGTTCACCACCGTCACCGATGTCGGTGGGGGCGACGCGACCCTGCTGGCCGGCGTACTCACCGCGCATCCGCACCTCACCGGCGTGGTCTTCGACACCGCCGAGGGCTTGGCCCAAGCCCCCTCCACCTTGGAGCGGCACGGGCTGAAGGAGCGCTGTTCCCTGATCGCCGGGGACTTCTTCACCTCCGTCCCCGAGGGATCCGGCCTCTATCTGATGAAGAGCGTCCTGCACGACTGGACCGACGACCAAGCAGTCACCATCCTCGGCCACTGCCGCGACGCCCTCCCGCCCGACGGCCTCCTCCTCGTCGTGGAACCCGTGCTCCCCGAAGTCGCCGACACCCACACCGGGACCGGCATCGCCGATGACGCGGTCACCTACCTGAGCGACCTCAACATGCTCGTCAACCTCGGCGGCCGGGAACGCACCCGCCAGGACTTCCAGGACCTGTGCCGTCGGGCCGGCCTCGTCCTCACATCGAGCACCCCGCTCGCCGACGCCGAGCCCTTCTCCCTCCTCGAAGCGAGGCCCGGCTAAAAGAAGATCGGCCGGAGTCCCGCCGTCACCGCGTCGGCGGCCGCCACTCGAACAGCAGCAGCGTCGCGTCGTCCCGGAGCCGCCCGGGCTGGGCGTCCAGGATCGAGTGGATCAGCCGCCGCAGGGTTTCCGGCGCCAGTTCGCCCGCGGCGGTGGCGCGGATGATGTAGTCGGCGAAGTGCTCCAGACCGAACAGGCCACCGTCCCGGGTACGGGACTCGGTGACGCCGTCGGTGTACAGCAGCACCCGGTCGCCTGGTTGGAGGGCGACCTCGTGCGTCCGCCGCGAGGAGTCGGCCAGCAGGGACGGCAGTCCCATCGGCGGATCGGGCTCCCGCTCCAGGGCGTCGACGAGCAGCCGCTGGTCACGGATGAGCAGGGGCGCGGGGTGTCCGCAGCTGGTCCAGCGGAGCACGCCGCTCGCCAGGTCCAGTTGGGCGAGTACGCCGGTGCAGAACTGGTCGGGGAGCCAGCGGGACAGTGCCTCGTCCACGCTCTCCACCAGCTCCGGCAGGTCGGCCCCGGTGCGCCGCGCGTTGCGGCAGGCGGACAGCGACACCGCGGTGGTCAGTCCCGAGGCGAGGTTGTGGCCCATGGCGTCGAGGACGGCGGCGTGCAGGGTGGTGTCGGTGAGGGCGTGGTCGAAGGCGTCACCGCCGAGTTCGTAGGCGGGCTCCAGCAGAGCCGTGGACACGACGTGTGCCGTGCCGATCGTGCGGGGCGGCAGGAAGGCTCGCAGCATCTCGGCGGGCAACTGCATCGGTTCGGTGCGGGTCCGTCGTACGAAGGACTCCTTGTACGCCCGCCTGGACGTGATCATCATGGCGAGCAGCGCGGCGAGCGTACGGCTGCGGCGCAGGGAGGCCGGCGTGAGGGTGGCGGAAGGCACAGCGAGCACGCCGAGCCGCTCCGCGCCGTCCAGCAGCGGGAGCCATGTCGTCAGGCCGCCCTCGGACTCCTCCACGCGCAGGGACTGGGTGCGATAGGTCCAGCCGGCGAGCGAGTCGTCGACCGGCAGTGCGCTGGACACGTCGGTCAGCGGGATCAGCCGGCGCTGCTGAAGGTCGGCGAGGTAGATCACCGCCTGCTGAAGCCCCAGGGCCTTGCAGCAGCGGGCCACCGCGGTGGAGATGTCCAGCGCCGAGTTCGCCGGATCGGCGAGGAACTCCTCCAGCACACCGTCACCGGGCTCCGACGTCATCACCTCGCCTCCTCTCACCGGCACCGCGGGACACGGTTGCGGTCACCTCGTTCAGCAGTCTCACATCGGGGCCCGTGGCCTGCCCGGCGACCGGCGCGGGCGAGGGGGCAGCGGGGTGCGGCCGCTCCGCCGTACGGATGAGCGGTGCGCTTCGGCGTGCTGCGGCCGTTGCGGAACTCGCATCTTCCCGTTCCGGGAAGTGGCCCGGTTAATCCGATGGCGCGCGTCGGACTGAAGTCCCAGGCTGTGCCTGTGTCAGAACTCAAGTACCAGATCCGCGCCCGCTACACCGACTCCACGATCACCGTCTACCAGGCCTACGCCACGGAGATCGGCCTGCCCGCAGCCGGTGCCGGCCGATTCCCGGCGGCCTGGAAGCGTGATCGGATGACGTGGATCAAGCCGTCTTTCCTCTGGATGATGTACCGCTGCGGGTGGGGCACCAAGGAGGGCCAGGAAACCGTCCTCGCGGTCGAGATCGCCCGCGACGGCTTCGAGTGGGCGTTGGAGCACGCGTGTCTGTCCCACTACGAGCACGGACTGCACTCGGACCGAAGCGCGTGGAAGCGGCAGATGAAACGGGCCCCGGCCCGCGTCCAATGGGACCCCGAGCGCGACCTGCGTTTGCGGCCCCTGAACCACCGCTCGCTACAGCTCGGGCTCTCCGGCGAGGCCGCGCACCGCTACGCGGATGCGTGGACGGTCTCCATCACCGACATCACGCACCTCGCGCACCAGATTCACCGGCATGTGAGGGCCGGGGACCTGGACGCCGCCCAGCGGCTTCTCCCCCAGGAATCCGCCTACCCCACGCCCGACGGACTCTTGGACCACCTGCGTCCATGAGTCCTCCCCTGCCATGACCTCCCAGGTAATCGACGGCTCCCCCCTCCCCCGGGCAGGATCGGGCACACCGACACCGGACCCGATGCCGACGCGTACGCGAGTCCCCCCGGAATCCGCCCGCAGCCGCGAGGAGAGCTGAGCGCCATGTCCGTCAAGTGCACCCCGTCCACGGCCGGTTCAGCGTCTGCCATGGCGTCCGTCGCCGAGGTCACCCGGTCCGTCGTGCAGGAGTTCGTCGCCGCCCGCCTGGCCGGCGACACCGGACGGCTCGTCTCGCTCTTCGCCGACGACGTCGACTGGGTGCTCGCCGAGAACCCCGGTGTCCCGTGGATCCGGCCACGGTCCACCGCCGCCGAATGCGCCGCCCAGTTCACCGAGTTGACGGAGCACACCGTCCCCGAGGACGCGCGCGCCTGCGTCGACACTTTTCTCGTCGACGGCACCGATGCCGTGCTGATGGGGCACTTGTCCGGGACCGTACGCGCCACGGGCAAGAGCTTCGAGGGGCCGTTCGCGCTGCACCTCACCGTCGAGGACGGTCGGATCACCCGGCATCACCTGTACGAGAACAGCCTGTCGATCGCCCGGGCCTGCGCCCCGTGCGGCGGTGGCGACGCAGATGCGCGCCTCAGAGTGGCGTGCCGTCGTTCATCGCTCGCAGGTCCGACCGCAGGGTGACGAGCCGGTTCTCGAGGTTCGCCAGGGCGGGCAGCAGCGGTAGGACCGGGGCGTGGGGCCAGGGAGCGGTCGTGTACGGGATGTGCAGCGGTGGCATACGGATGCCGCTCGGCGGGAAGCGCGCCGCCCGGGTGGCGGCGGCCGTCGACTCGGCCGCCTCGTGTGCCCACCTCCCCGTGACGAGATGATCGTCGGGCACAGCCGCTGCGGCGGTTCGCGCACGCCCGCGCGGTCCCCGGCTGTGCCCTGCTGGTGGCCGCGGTGGTGCCGCTGCTCATCGCGTTCGCCTCGCTGTTCTCCGAGGACGCCCTCACCAACATCGTCTCGTTCGCGATCCTCGGCATCTACGCCTCGCTCCGGATGGTGGTCCTGGCCGCGCTGCGGGCCCGGCTCAAGGGCCGGCATCCTGCGGGGGAGTTCACGCTGGGCCGCTGGGGACTCGCGGTGAACATCGGGGCGCTCGCTGGCCTACGGCATCTTCGCGATCGTCAACATCTGCTGGGCACGGGCCTGCTCCACACGTTCACCACGCACCACTACGGCCGTGGCAACGCACCCTCGGGCGACGCCGTGCCGGAGGGCTGATGTCCCTTGTCCCTCAGAGGCGGCGGTCGTCCAGCGCTCGAAGCGCCTCGTCCGCCGCCGCGCGGGCCGGTGCCGTTTCCGAGTCGTCCGAGGCGAGGGCGCTGAGCCGGGCGCGCAACCGCTCCTGGTCCGGGGGCCGTGTCCTGGTGTCCGCCAGCCAGTGGGCCAGTCCTTCCGTGGCGTGGAAGCGGACCGTCTCGTCCGGGTCGTCCAGGGCGTGAACGAACCGGGCCAGGTCGGCTCCGGTGTCGTCGTCGGTCGCGTTGTGCGTGTCGAGGAGCGAGAGCGCGGCGGCCCGGACCTCGGCCGTAGGGGTCCGGTCCACGATCCGCCGTAGGCCGGGCAGGGCTTCCGCGAGGCCGATCAGCGCGTTGTGCGTCTTCCAGACCGTGGTGGGGTCGGCGGCGAGGTGGGCCACCAACGCCCCGGCCACGGAACGGCGTTCCCAGGGTCGGAGCCCGTCGTCCACCAGCGCGTCCAGGCCGTCGACCGCACCCGCGCGCACCTCGCCGTCGACGTCGTCCAGCAGCGGAAGCAGCAGCCAGACGGCGTCCCACCGGCCCGCCTGCCCGATGGCTTTCGCGACCGCCGCACGGGTACGACCGGGCAGCGCGAGGTCGTTGACGGCCGTACGCAGCACCCCGACCGCGGCCCGGGTCGCGGCGGCTCCCAGCGCATACGCGGCCGAGGGACCGGCGGCGGCATCGCCGAGCCATCGTGTCGCGGGCCCTGCCACGCGATCCTCGCCGCGCCGACCGAGCCCACGCAGCAGCGCGGCCGCGACGCTCGCCTCCCGCTCCGCCTCCAGCGCCTCGACCAAGGCGTCCCGCGTCCGGGTGGCCTCGACGTCGAACAACCGGGCGGCCACCGCGCTGCGCACCTGGGCGGATGCATCGTGGAGCCCCGCGACCAGCGCGTCATGGAGGCGGCCGGTCCACTGCGCGGGAAGCAGTTCGAGAGCCCGCACGCGAGCGTCGCCCGCGCCCTGCTCGGCCGTACGCACCACCTCGGCGCGGACGGCCGGGTCGTCCCGGAGGCGGTACAGCAGGACGCGGGCGCGTCCCCACACGGCTGGATCCGGGTCGCCCAGAAGGGCCACAAGCGCGGGCACGTGCCCCGGCACGCCCAGGGCTTCCAAGCCATCGAGGGCGTTGATCCGCAGGTGCCGGTCAGGATCGCGGAGCAGGCGCGTGTGGGCGTCCACGATCGCCGGGCAGTCGAGCCCGAGCAGGATGGCGGCACGCGAGGCCCGGCGCCGTACCCACGGGTCCTCGTCGTCCATCAGGGCGGGCAGCACCACACGGCCCGCCTCGGCGACCCCCAGTCGGCCGAGCCCCACGGCCACGGCCTCCCGCACCTCGGGCGTCCGGTCATCGGCCGATGCGACGAGCACCCACGCGTGCTCGTCCCGTCCGACCCTGCCCAGGCCTTTCGCCGCGGCCGCTCGCCGCCAGGTGTCGCCGTCCTTCAACTCCCGCAGGAAGAAGGCGATTTGCTGTTCCACTCCCATGAACACCCCCGATGAGTTGGACAGGTGAGCCGACCGGAGGTTGTACCAGGGGGTCTGAGAGGAGTTCGCAGGGTTCGGGCGATGACCGCTGGAAGGGTTCCCGGTGTCTCCATGGGTGAGCGTGCTTCATGAGCTGGTCCTCGTGACACAGCCCCGCGGCGAGGAGCTCCGCCCCCTGGCCTGCCGGCCACTCGTGCCGGCGGGCGATGCGGCGTGACACCCACCCGGCCGAGCCGTGACCCGACCAGGTTGCCCCAAGCCCCTCCCCCACCTGCTGCAAGGCTTGCGTGACATGCCGGGTGGACGACTGGACCCGGCGCACCGAGAGGTGGAGGACGCGATGGACTGGGCTCACGCTGGCGCCCACTGACGAGCTGGTCACGGCGAGTGACCGGCTTCAGGAGCGGTTGAGCGAGGGGCCGTGCTTCGACGCCGCCCGTACCAGGGAGGGCGAGCGGGTCTTCCGTATTCCGGACTTCACCCGGGAACAGCCGCGGTGGCCGGATTTCGCGCCTCAGGCCCATCAGCTCGGGGTGGGCAGCATGATGGGCTTCCTGCTGTACACGGAGGACGAAGAGCTCGGCGCGCTGAACGTCTACTCCCGCAAGCCGGGCGCGTTCACCGAGGTCAGCGAGCTGGCCGGCTGGCTGCTCGCCTCCCACGCCGCCGTCGCCTTCTCGAGCGCGCGCACGCATTCCCAGATGGAACGCGCCGTCGCCACCCGGCACATGATCGGCGAGGCCATGGGCATCCTCATGGGCAGCCACCACCTCACCGAGAAGCAGGCATTCGACACGCTGCGCCGATACTCGCAGGAGCACAACGTCAAGCTCCGTGAGGTCGCCCGCCGGATCTGTGAGTACGGCAGCCTGTACTGACCCGCGGCGGGCGGCTCCCCCGGCACGTGGTCTGAACCAGAGGAGCCTGGCCGGGCCGGCCCCCAAGGGAACGCAGCTCAGCCCGGCCTAACCGCCAAGTCCCCAGCCTCACGGGTTTCACGCGGTCCGACCGCAGGCATTGTCAGCTGTCAGGCCGTTCCTCATCCGTGGGACGGCTGTCAGAGACGGCTCACCAGGGCGTGCCGGCCGGCTTCTCGGAGGATGAGGTCGGCGGTCTCCTCGGCGGTGAGGGCCGCACTGTCCAGCCACCATCCGGCATCGCCGAGCTCGCGCCGCATCCGGGCTTCGAGATCCTCGTAGCCGTCGAAGGCGAACTGCTCCCGTGGATCACGGATGGTGTTGCGGTACCGGCACATCTCGATGCCCGGCGCGAGGACGACGAACAGGACGCGTCGAGCCGGGAGGAGGGAAAGGAAGAAGTCCAGCTGCTCGCGGTCGGGAATCACCCAGTCGATCACGGGCGTGAAGCCCGCGTCGGAGAAGTTGTTCGCCAGGGTGCACAGGTTGCGGTTGCACAGCTCCACCTGCCGCGCCGCCTCTTCGGCGGGTTCGCCGAGGGCCCCGACACGACCGCTGACGATCAGCCTGCCGACGAAGTCGCCGTCGAGCCGGGCCGAGTGCGGCAGGCGCTCGGCGATGAGCCGGGTCACGGTCGACTTCCCCGCCCCCGGCATCCCCGTCACGATCACACAGTCCCGGGTTCGCGAAGTGAGGATCACGCCCGCGATCGTGTCAGCGGGACCGGTGAGCGGCAACGTGTTTTCACTGCCTGAAGGAGCGGTCCCTCCTGGTCTTCCGGTTCAGCGACCCCAACGGCTGCGTCATCGCCGTCATACGGAAGCAGACCTGGTAGCCCGCGGGGCAGAGCCGCACGAATGAAAGCCGCTACTCGGACGGGGGTCTCCGGTGCGGTTCGGCCACGGCCACGGCTGTCGTTCCTCGAGGATCTTGGTCGTCCGTTCGTGACCGACCCTGACGAGGAGCGGAAGTATGTCCCATCGCCCTGCCCGGCCTGTACAGCGTTCCCGCCTGATCACCTGGTGGGCGACGATCGGCGCTGTCACGGCTCTGGCACTCGGTCTCCCGGGCACCGCGGGCGCGGCCGACGGCCCGGCCCCGCCCGAGGGGGCCGTCGCCGCCCCCGCGGCCCTCATCCGGGGAACCCTTCAGCCGGACGCCCCGCCGCCTGGTGCGAATGACTGGAAGTGCCGCCCGACCGCCGCCCACCCGCGCCCCGTCGTCCTGCTGCACGCGACCCTGACGAACGCTCACATGAACTGGGGCATGCTGTCACCCCTGCTGAAGGACGAGGGGTACTGCGTCTTCGCGCCGAACTACGGCGGGAGACCGGGAATTCCGTTCAAGGCCACGGGCCATGTCCCCGACTCGGCCCGCGAGATCGCCCGCTTTGTCGACCGGGTGCTCGACGCGACCGGTGCCCGGCAGGTCGACCTGGTGGGGCACTCCCAGGGCGGCGGTGTGCTGCCTCGCTGGTACCTGCGCTTCGAAGGGGGTACGAACCCGGCGAAGCCGTCGCGCAACAAGGTGCGCAGGCTCGTCGGCCTGGCCCCGTCCAACCACGGCGCCACCGTGTCCGGTCTGGGCACCCTCACCACCGCGCTCGGCCTCAACCAGACCGTGTCCGCCGTGGCGGGGCAGGCGTACGCGGACCAGATGGTGGGGTCCGAGGTGCACAGGAGACTGGACCGGGGCGGCGACACCCAGCCGGGCGTGGACTACACGGTCATCGCGACCCGGTACGACGAGGTCGTCACGCCGTACCACAACCAGTTCCTCACGGCGGGGCCGGGCGCGAAGGTACGCAACATCACGATCCAGGACATCTGTCCCCAGGACCTCTCCGAGCACATCTCGGTCGCCTACGACTCCAACGCCATGCAGCTCGTCCTCAACGCCCTGGACCCCGCGCATGCCGATCCCGTGCACTGCCGTCTCTCGGCGCCCCTGCTCGGCGGCTGAAACGACGGTCGGGGCCCCGTTCGCCGCATGCGACACCCCGCCGGTTCGACCTGAGCCCGCCTCTTGTGGAGAATCAAGGTCATGAGCGAGAACGTGTTCTTCAAGGTTTCGGCTGGTGGCAAGGATCTCGGCCGCATTGTCTTCCGGCTGTTCGACGACGTCGTGCCCAAGACGGCACGCAACTTCCGTGAGCTGGCGACCGGTCAGCACGGGTTCGGGTACAAGGGTTCCCCGTTCCACCGGGTCATCCCGGAGTTCATGCTGCAGGGCGGCGACTTCACCAACGGCAACGGCACCGGTGGCAAGAGCATCTACGGTGAGACCTTCGCCGACGAGAACTTCCAGCTGAAGCACGACAGGCCGTTCCTGCTCAGCATGGCCAACGCGGGCCCGGCCACCAACGGCTCGCAGTTCTTCATCACCACCGTGGTGACGCCGTGGCTGGACGGTAAGCACGTCGTCTTCGGTGAGGTCGTCGAAGGCGAGGACGTCGTCAAGGCGGTCGAGGCCCTGGGCAGCCGTTCCGGCGCGACGAGCACGAAGATCGTCATCGACGACTGCGGCATCGTCGCCTGACCCAGTCGTAGCCGCAGATCCGGTCCACTCAGGTCCGTCAGGCCCGCACCACGGGGGCCTGACGGACCTGTTCCTTTTCCCCGTCCGGCCGGTGGGCGGTTCCGCGGTCGGTGCGACTCGCGGCTCACCTCCGAACCGCTGGATCCGAGCAGGAAGTCGAGGTCGGCGTGTGCGGCACCGACATGGAGTTCTTCACCGGTGCCAATGCGTCAAGGCCACTCCCGCTGTCCGATGCTGCCGGGGCACGAGTGGGCCGGAAGCTCTTCTACTCGGCGTCCGGGGCGACGCTCCCGGCACCGCCGAGGGCAATCAGCCGCTGATCGACGACCCGAGCGCGGCCGGCTCGCGGCCGTGCAGGACCCCGAGGTACTGCCGGCGTGGCTCACCGAGTACGGCCTCGACGCGCTCACCGAAAGCTTCTCGCATGGCTTCACCGGAGCCCTCAACTGGTACCGCAACCTCGACCGCAACTGGGAACTGGCTGCCGCGTGGCACGGCGCCGTCGTCACCTCGCCCGCCGTGTACATCTACGGCGACCGCGACCTGGTCCCCGCGTTCCCCGGTACCCCCGAAGTCCCGGTACCCCCGAAGTCATCGAGAAGTTCCCCGACCTCATGCCCAACCTCCGGCGCAAGCCCCTCAAGCCGGCACCGTCACCGGCACCGGCTGCTGGGGCGTAGCGTCGGCCTGGCCGCCGCCCGCGTGCCCGCTGCCGGACAGCCGTGCGAAGATCCCCGGGTGAATGATCTACGCTTCCGCACCGCCGCTGCCGCCGATCTCACCGCCCTCGTTCGTCTTCGCGACGACGCGGCACGCTGGATGCGGACGCGCGGCATCACAGGGCAGTGGCAGCCGGGGGAGCTGGACGAGGACCACTTCGCTCGGGTCATGGCGCAGGGCGAGATCTGGCTCGCGGAGGCCGGTGGGAACATCGCCGGGGCCTGGGAGTTGTGGTGGGAGGACGAGGCCGCCTGGGGTCTTCAGCCGCCTGTGGCCGGATATGTGCACCGGCTCATGGTGGACCGGACCCTCGCCGAGCCGGGGACGGGACGGCTGCTGCTGCGGGCTGCGGAACGCCGCGTGGCCGCAGTCGGACGGACCTGCGTGCGCCTGGACTGCCTTGCCGGTAACGAACCGCTCAACGCCTACTACCGCCAAGCCGGTTACCGCACCGTCGGCCACAAGGAGGGCAAGCCGCAGCCGGGCGGGGCACCGAAGTCCTTCACGCTGATGGAGAAGGAGGTTCGGCAGGCCGAACAGGGCTGAACCAGAGGTTGAGTTCTGGGTCTCCTTCCGGTTCTTGCCGCGCTCCTCCCTGCGGCCGCGGACGAGCAGATCCCATGGCGAGGACGGTGGAAAGCCGCAGTTGAAAGCGGTAGACGTACGGGCGTGGGGACCCGTATCTTCCGCATACCGTGCGTGAGGTTCTGGGGAGGACCGTGCACGGTTCTCTTGGACACCTGACACGGGGGGACTACTCCACCATGCTGTGCACGCGATGCCGTCGTTTCGAGGCGGCACCGGACGGGGTCATCTGCGCCCCCTGTGCCGCGGCCGGAGCGCCGCTCATGGCGCCGCCGCACGGCCACAACGCCTGGCTCAGCTCGCCCGTCGGCCTCGGCAGGGCCGTCGCCGTGCTGCTCGGCCTGGTCATCGCCACCGACCTGTTCGCCGTCTGGGTGGACGTCATGTCGTACGACGTGCTGGGCGCCCTCATGGACGGCGACTACAGCGAGGCCGTGCAGCGCAGAGCCGATCGGGCGGACTCCCTCTACGCGGCGGCCGGTGTCGCACAGACGGCCGCCCTTCTCTCCACGGCGGTCGTCTTCCTCGTCTGGTTCCACCGGGTGCGGGTCAACGCCGAGGTGTTCGATCCGTTCGGGCACCGCAAGAAGCGTGGCTGGGCCGTGGGCGGCTGGTTCGTGCCGGTCGTGAACCTGTGGTTCCCCCGCCGCATCGCGCTGGACATCTGGGAAGCCAGCGGGCCCTGGGACAGGGCCCGGCCGCACGGTCTCCTGAACGGCTGGTGGACAGCCTGGGTGATCAGCCTGCTTGCCGGCCGGATCTCCGCCACCTCGTACCGCAATGCCGAGACAGCCGCAGAGATTCGGCGGGCCATGGGGCAGGTGCTGTTCGCGGACGCGGTCGACGTCGTCGCCGCCGTCCTGGCCATCCTCTTCGTCCTCGCGCTGACCAGGATGCAGGACGAGAAAGCCCGCAGCGGGCCGGGAGCGTCCGTGCCCGCCTCCGCCTGACCTCGGGTTCGCATATACGAATTGCCGGAACGGTGGCATCAACGGCTTCAAATGGCCCCGCTCTTGCGGCCTCAGTCGGCCCTGTCCGGTGGGGAACCACCGGCAGAGGGGAGCAAGCAGTGAAGGCATCCGCCGTGCCCTCGTTGGGCTCGGCGTCGTCATACTCCGGATCGAAGTCCTCGTCGTCGACACGCAGGCCTTCCCACGACAGCGGTTCACCGACCCACTCGGGATCGTCCTCACGCGTGTACCGGCGCAGTCGACGCCGACCGCGACATCGAGATTTGGAGAAGCCCTCGGCCCGACCGCATGGCCGGGGCCGAACACCGCGGCACCGAGAGCAGGCTCGCGAACTCGCCTCCGTACCAGTTGCCTGCCGTCTTGAAGATGTCCGAGTGGACGCTCGTCGTGCAGCGAGGATGCCGAAAGTGCGCTATTCAGAGGTTCCGGTGCGAAGACGCTGGTGGTACCGCTGAAGGGCGTCGGGCTGGCCCACGCCGGCATGCGCTGTCGCCGTCAGTTCCACGGTGATGTGGACCCCGCCCTCAGAGCGCGGGGTGAGGGTGAGGGTTCCGTCGTGTGCGTGGGTGATGGTTTTGACGATCGCCAGGCCGAGGCCGACGCCCGCGTGGTCGGTGTGTATGCGTTCGGTGCCTCGCTGGAACGGTTCGGTGAGGGTCGAGGCCAGCTCTGGGGTCAGCCTCTCGCCGGTGTTCTCGACCGTGAGCGTCACCGTGTCCGGGCGGGCACGGGTTGAGACCCACACCGTGCCCTGTTCGGGCAGGTTGTGGACGATGGCGTTGTGCACGAGGTTCGTGGTCAGCTGCAGCAGGAGCGTCGGCGAGCCGGCCGTGGGCGCGACGTCGCCGCGGGTCTCGATGGTGACACCGTGCTTCTCGGCGAGAGGGAGAAGGGTTTCGGTGGCTTCTTCCGCCAGGAGGGACAGGTCGACAGGTTCTCGGGTGAAGGTCCGCCGCTCGGCGCGGCTGAGCAGGAGCAGCGCCTCGGTGAGGTCGATCGCTCGGGTGTTGACGGCGTGGAGGCGGTCGACGAGTTCACCGGTGTCGTGGTCCGGGTCGGTGCGGGCCACGTCGAGGAGTGCCTTCGAGATCGCGAGCGGAGTGCGTAGCTCGTGAGAGGCGTTGGCCGCGAATCTCTGCTGTTCGGCGACGTGAGCTTCGAGCCGGGCGAGCATCGTGTCGAAGGCGTCGGCCAGTTCGCGGAACTCGTCCTCGCGGCCCGGCAGCCGGATACGGTGGGAGAGCGTCCCGTTCGCGGCCATGCGTGTGGCGTAGGTGATGCGCGTCAGGGGCGCGAGCATGCGACCGGCGAGGAACCATCCTCCCAGGAGACCGAACACCAGCAGGAACGCCAGCACCGAGGCCGCGATCGGAGCGAACTGACGCACGACTGCGAAGCGGTAGTCGGGCATGAAGATGAGCCCGGGGTGGGCCACACGATCCAGGAACACCCACCCGGCCGCGAGCAGGAGAACGCCTGCGAGCATGAGGAATCCGGCGTAGCTGAGGGTGAGTTTGAGGCGAACGCTCATCCCGGGCTCTCTATGCACGGTCTCCTCCCCCGCGTCCGGCCTCCGGCTGCGCGTCGATCCGATAACCGACGCCTGGCACGGTGGCGATGATCCACGGTTCGCCGAGACGCTTGCGCAGTGCCGAGACGGTGATGCGTACGGCGTTGGTGAACGGGTCTGCGTTCTCGTCCCACGCCCGTTCCAGGAGTTCCTCGGCGCTGACGACACCGCCTTCGGCGGCGACGAGGACGTCGAGCACCGCGAACTGCTTCCTGGTCAGCGCGACGTAGCGGCCGTCCCGGTGGACCTCTCTGCGAAACGGGTCGAGCCGCAGACCTGCGATCTCTCGCACCGGCGGCCTGCTGTGGGCGCGTCTGCGGTCGAGTGCTCTGAGCCTGAGCGCGAGTTCTCGGAGTTCGAAGGGTTTGGTGAGGTAGTCGTCGGCGCCGAGTCCGAAGCCGGAGGCCTTGTCGTCGAGACGGTCGGCTGCGGTGAGCATGAGGATCGGCATGCCGCTGCCGGAGGCGACAATGCGTTCGGCGATCTCGTCACCGGAGGGTCCGGGGATGTCGCGGTCGAGGACGGCGATGTCGTAGGTGTTGATGTCCAGGAGTTCCAGGGCGGTGTCGCCGTCACCGGCGATGTCCGCCGCGATGGCCTCCAGGCGTAGGCCGTCGCGAATGGCTTCTGCCATATAGGGCTCGTCCTCGACAATCAGCACGCGCATGCAGGGATGCTACGAGTCGGCGCATATTGTCGGCGTATCGAAAACCGCATACGCGCCCGCAACGCCGCGCTGCCTTGACTGGCGCTATGACTCGACCGCCATCGTCCCCACGAACAACGGCCCGCCGGATTCGCCGACGCCTGGGCGTCCGCCCGGCAGTCGGATCCGCGGTGCTCCTTGGCCAACCTCGACCCGGGACTGCTCAAGGCCCTCCACCGGGCCGCGGTACGGGTCCGAAGAGGAGGCTGTCGGGCACTCCGATGCGACGGCGTGGCTGTCCGGGCGCGGTGCCGAGTACGGGCTGTGCCGGATCTACCGGAACGAACCATGGCATGACGAACTGCGCACCGATGCGATCGATCGTGGTTGCCCGCGCATGTATGCCGACCCCACCCATGACCCGAGGATCCAGTAGTGACCGGCAGTGAGCGAGGACAGGCGATGGTGCAGGTCGACACGGCGGAGCAGGCCGGGCAACGGAACGTCGGCCGCCGGGGTACCGGCTCCGCCGGCCGGCGTGCGCGCATCCGTCGGACGGTCCGCAGCGGCTTCCGGCCGGGGCCCTGGAAGCGCGGGCCGGTGCTCGCCGCGCTGGCGCTGCTGCTCGGCCTGCTCATGCTTCTGCACGCGCGGATCACGGACCGCGGGGGCCTGGGCAGCCTGGTGGAGACCTTCCTGCCCTGGTTCGGCCTGTGCGTCCCGGTGCTGCTGGCCGCCGCGCTGTGGCGCCGTTCCGCCTCCGCAGTGGTCGCTCTGCTGCTGCCGGTCATGGTGTGGCTGAACCTCTTCGGCGGCCTCCTCGGCGACAAGTCCCACACCGGCGGCGACCTCACCGTCGCCGGCCACAACGTCGGCGCCGACAACCCCGACCCGGTCGGAACAGCCCGCGACCTGGCCGCCTCCGGGGCGGATGTGCTGGCCCTGGAGGAGGTGACCCAGGAGGCCAGGGGCACGTACGAGAAGGTACTGGCGAAGGCGTACCGGTATCACACGGTGCAGGGCACGGTCGGACTGTGGAGCAAGCTGCCTCTGTCGGACACCCGCGCGGTCGACATCGAGATGGACTACGGGCCGCTGGCGGCCACCAAGCCGGCCAACGTCAAGCTGGCCTACGCCCGGGCGCTGCGCGCCACGGTGGCCACGGAGCAGGGTCCGCTGGCGGTGTACGTGGCCCACCTGGGGTCCGTACGGGTGTTTCCCCGGAACGGCTTCTGGACGGACAGCCGGGATCGCGGAGCGGACGCGCTCGGCAGGGCCATTGCCGCCGAGCGGAACGAGCGGGTGGTGCTGCTCGGCGACCTGAACGGCACCGTGGACGACCGGGCGTTCGACGGTCTCACCTCGCAGCTGCGCTCGGCCCAGGACGAGGCCGGGGACGGCTTCGGGTTCAGCTGGCCGGCGACGTTTCCGGTGGCGCGGATCGACCACATCCTGGTCCGCGGCGTGGAGCCGAGAAGTTCGTGGGTGCTGCCGGCCACCGGGAGCGACCACCTGCCGGTGGCGGCCACCATCAGCTGGTGAATCCTCGATGAGGTGCCATTCGAGCGTCAGCGCCGCTTGTGGTCCGCACAGCGATGAGTTTCGGCAGCACGCTGGGTCTACGCAGCGATGAACCGCACCTGAGGAGGAACGCCATGACCGCCACCTACACCTTCGACGTGTTCTGCAGCCTCGACGGCTACGGCGCCGCCGGCGGTGACTGGACCGGCTACTGGGGTAAGCAGGGCCCCGAGCTGCTCGACCACCGCCTCGCCGTGTACGGCGAGGAGCAGCGGATGGTGTTCGGTGCCCACACCTATCGGGCCTTCGCGCAGATGCTGGCCGAGAGCACCGAGGAGTCCGACGTGCGTGCCCCATGGGTCACCCGGATGAGGAACCTGCCGACGACGGTCGTTTCGACGACCCTGGAAGGCCCACTCGACTGGCCGGACGCGACCCTTGTGAGCGGTGACGCCGTGGATGTCGTCGCCCGGCTCAAAGAGGAGTCCGAAGTGCCGTTGCGCTCGCACGGCAGCCTGTCGTTGAACCGGGCGCTCATGGCCGCTGGCCTGGTCGACCGCTTGCAGGTGACGCTCTTCCCGGTCATCACCGGTCGGACCGGGTCGGACCCGATCTTCCGGGGCGCGGCCGACTTCGACCTGGAGCTGCTCGAGAACAGGACGCTCGACGGTCACATCCAGGAGCTCGTCTACCGGCCCGTCCTCCATTGAGTGGCGGCACCGTCGCACCCCTGACCGGTCATGGCGGGAGCTCTCCGCCGACGATGTCAGTGCTTGAGTTCTTCCAGCAGCCGGGTGGCCGCCATGGCCCACGTCCGCTTCTCGGCCAGCGCCGAGCGTACGGTGGCGGCGTCGGCGAAAGCGGCATGCAGGTTGCCGAGGGCCAACGTGATCGCGATACGCCAGTCGTCGACGTTGGCGTCCTCGTGCCGCTTCCCGTTCCGCACCGGCACCACGAGCCGGTTGATCATCTCGGGCATGTCCTGGGAGAGCAGTTCCTCCAGGAGCCGGCCCAGACCGCTGGCGCCGCTGATCAGGACGGGGGTGCCCGAGGTGATCGCCTCCAGGCCGGCCAGGCCGAACCCCTCGACCCGTGAGGGCATCAGGACCAGGCTGGAGGTGCGCAGGTCGTCCCGGATGGCCGCCAGATCGTCGGTGAAGTTCCGGGGCAGCACCTTGACCGCCGGGCAGTCGGCGATGTCCTCCAGCCGTTCCTTGAGCGCCCTGCCCTCCCCGGGCTTCGCCCCGCGGACCAGGAGTTCCACCTCACGGTGCGGGCTGCGACCGCTCATGGCCGCGCCGACCGCGCGCGCCGCGAGGTCGACTCCCTTGATCCCCTCGTCGGACAGTCGGCCGAAGAGCAGGATCCTGGGGGTGCCCGGCGGTCGGGTGCGAGGCTGCGCGCTGAATCCGTCGGGGGCGTCGAAGCCGGGGTCGAGCCGTACCGGGGACGGGATTCCCTCCCTCTCGTGCACATGGCGGGCGAACCAGTCGTGCAGCAGCGGTCCGACGCAGACCGTGAGCTTCGCACCCCGTGCCAGCGCTACCTCGGCTTTCCCGCGTTCCTCGGCCACCGCCGCCTCGTCCACGGTGGTCCCGGGCTCGTGCTGTTTGTGGAACTGGGTGTCGTCGGCGGACATGTGGATGAAGTGCACCCGCTGTGCGTTCGGGAAGTGCTGCTGCTGCATCACTCGCGCGTGGTAACCGGTGATCAAGCTGTGTCCGACGATGATGTCCGGCTCCACCCCGCCGGGCAGTTCCGGCTTCAGCATGAGGCCTTCCTGGCGCGGCCGCCCCTCCTCCACCGGTGCGGCGACCAGCGGTACCTCGTACCGGTCGGCGTCCTCCGTCTCCTTCGCCGAGGGCTCGGGCACCAGGCAGTACGTCTCCAGGCCCAGGGCGGTGAACGCCCGGCACAGGTAGCGGCTGAACGCGCTCAGACCTCCCTTGGAGGGCAGCCACTCGTCGGCGACCACCAACACCCGTTGCCCAGAGGGGCCTTTGGACAGGGCGGTTCCGGAGGTCTCCGGCTCCGGCTCCGTCTCCTCGGTCCACTCCGCGCCGTTCCACACCATGGGCGCGCTCACCCACTCGCTGCCGAGGACCGGGCCCAGCAGCGCGGCGGCCTCGGCGGGGGTCTCGCTGTCGATCCGCGCCACGGCGCCCGTCTCCCGGTTGACCAGTTCGACGCGGACCGAGCCCGCCACCGCGGGCGGAGCCGACGCCAGCCATCGCGCGATCTCCTGGGACGCGCGGCCGAGTTCACGCTCGCCGTCCTCGCCCGCCACGCCGAACGCGTTGACCACGACAGCGGTGACGACATGTCCGCCCGCTTGCTCGGGGCCGCGATCGCCCAGGTCGAGGCCGGGCTTCGCCGAGAGTCCCGAATCCCGGAAACGTGTGTAGAGGACTTTGATCTGTTCGCCGATCAGGCCCGAGGCGGACTGGACGATCAGAGACATGAGCACCGCTTCGACCATGCCCTGATGATGTCAGAGAACCACGGTTTCGCCCTCCCTTCGCCAACTCCGCGTGATTGCATGACCACGTGACATCACGTCCCGGAACCCCGCTCCTGGAAGCCCTGTTGGCGCCTCGGGCCGTGTTCCGCGGCATACCGGGCGAGCCGGCGGATGCGGAGATCTGGCAGCGCGCGGCCCGGGCGGCGAACGAACTGCACAAGCTCGGGCGGTGGAGCGAACTCGCCGGGTTCTACAGCGATCTGGCCGATGACGCGTGGCGGGAGGGCCGGTATCGGCGGAGCCTTCGGCTGCTGCTGGCCGCCCGCGTGGTCGCCGTCCGGGCGGGCGACGACGCGAAGGTCGTCGCTGTGACGAGCCTGCTGGCCATGCGACACCGGCTGCGGGGCGGCTTCGTGGTCGCCGAGACATGGGATCACGCCCAACTCGCCCGCCCTCTCCAGGAGTCGACGGCCAGGGCGCACGCGGTCGCCTGGCGTGAACTGGCCACGCTCCGGGGGCTGACCGGGGAGTACCAGGAGGGCATCGCCTCTTGCGAGCAGGCGCTCGAGGTGTGCCGAGCCTTCGCGGACCGGCCCGGGATGGCCCTGATCCACGTACAGGTTCTGCTCGAACGCAGCCTCGGTGAACGGCTGTCGGGACGGCTGGACCTCGCGCTCGCGACGCTGGCCGAGGCCCGGGCCCTGGCCGAGAGGCACGAGGGCGAGGTGAACGATCTGACGCGCGGCATGATCGCCGTACGCGAGGCGCGGCTGTACGTCATGGTCGGAGATCCGCGGACGGGTCTTGCCGCATATCTGCGCGCCGAGGCCCTGTTCACCGGGGTGAGCGCGGACAACCTCGTGATCACCCGGATTTCCCGGATCGATTGTCTGAGAGCGCTGGGCCGCACCGAGGACGCCCTGGCGCTGGCCGACGAACTGGCCGAGGAGTGCGAACAGGCCGGTGAGCACTCCAGGGTCGGCCAGGTCCTGCTGGAGCGGGCCGACATCCAGTACGCGGCCGGGGACTTCGCGGGCGCGGCGGCCACGGCCCGGCGTGCCGGACAGGGGCAGCAGGACGACGGCTCCCTCGAAGCCCTGCGTTGGCGGCGGCATCTGGCGCGCGCCCTGCTCGCCTCCGGCGGGGACCAGCGCGAGGCGGCAGCCCATCTGGGCGTGATCCTCTCGACCGCCTGCCGCCCGGACCGTCAGGATCTGGCGCGCACCTGGCAGGCCCTCCACGAGGCGCTGTCCATCTCCGACGAGTCCGTGCTGCCCTCCGCCGTCTGGTTCGCCGCCGGACGTGGCGCGCTCACCGGTGCGGAACTGCAACGCGATCTGCTGAGTGCCCCTGAGGCCCGCTGGGGTGTGCACGCGGAGCGCGAGGAGGTGTACGCCGCGGCGATTCGGCTGCACTCCGCCGTCGCGGATCACGGCGCCGTCGCCCAGGTCATGGAGCTGGGCCGGGCCGATGTGCTCAACCGGATGCTGCTGGACGGTAGTTCACTGACCCGCTCGCTGACCGGACTGCCGCTGCTGCCCCCACCGGCCGACGACGACCGGCTGCACGACCTGTTCGAGCTGGGCTCGGATGTGGCGCGGGTGCTGGCGGGCGGGAGCGCCGACGAGGTCGCTGTCCTGCCCCTGCCGGGCGGGCTGCCGTCGCCCGAGGACCTGGACGCGCTCGCGGACGTGGTCGTGATGGTGCAGCTGGGCCACGGCACCACGGGCTGGTGGTCGTCGACAGCCGTACGCGAGCGGGGTGGCCGATGGCGCGCGACGGTGGAGCCGGTGCCCGCGCGGCTGAACACGTGGATCGGGCGGATGGCCGCCGGTACCCCGCTGCCGCCACGAGGCATGGCACGGGCCGTGTGGCGGGCGCTGGGCGAGATGCTGCTGCCCGCCCCGGAGATCTGGCAGGGCACGCCCGAAGCTCCGCGCTCGGTCGTGATCTGCCCGGATCCCCGTCTGTGGCATGTGCCGTACGGTGCTCTGCTGCGCGGCGACACCGCACTGGTGGACGTGGCGGAGGTGACGCTGACACCGAGCCTGCGCACCTTGTGCCTGGTCCGTGACCGGGCCCGGCGGGCCGCTCCGACGGGGCGTGGTGCGGGGGTGGCGGGCAGCCTTCTGGACGACGCGCTGCCCGCGCACTCGCGGGAGCGGGCGGCGTTGGACACCTGGCCCGGCGGGCACCGGCCGCTGGGCAGCCTGGCCGACGTGGCGGATCTCCCGGACCCGGCCCTGCTCTATGTCAGCGGTCATGGCGCCGCCCCGGGCGATACGGCCCTGGGCCCGTCCGGGGTCACCCTGGACTCGCTGGCCACCCTGCCGCTGCCCGAACTGCTGCTGCTCGTGGGCTGCTGGAGCGCCACCGCGGCCAGCCGCTACGGCCGGGACCCGCTGAGTCTCGCCGTCGGAGGGCTTCTCGGGGGCGCGCGGACGGTCGTCGCCGGTGTCGGCCGGATCGGTGAGCAGGCCGCCGCCCGCATCGCCGCGGAGACCCTGCGGTACGTCGCCGAGGGGATGCCGGCGCGGTCGGCGCTGCGGACGGCCGCGCGGGCCCTGCGCGACCGGCATCCCGAGCTCGGCCCGTACGACTGGGCCGGCATGTGTGTGATGGGAGCCGGAGACTGATCCCGGGTCAGGCGGTCGCCGCGGGCCGCAGGCCGGGCCGGGGTTCGAAGGCCGACGCCGAGACATCCCGCGCGAGCGTGGTCCCATGGACGCCGTACGTGTCGATCGCGTCGACCCGCAGGACGAGGCAGAAGCGTTCCGTGCTCGCGAGCCGGGCGGACAGCTCCCGGTAGGAGCGGCGCAGGAAGACCATCGCCGCGTGGTTGGTGACGGCGCTCTGGCCGCAGACGACGAACACGGGTCGCGTCGCGGACGACGGCCGGAACTTGGCGACGAGCACGTGCTCGCGCCGCCCGCGGTCCCACGGGAAGGACTCCTCCCCCACCACGAAGGCCATGGAGTCCGGCCGGTCGCTGAAGGACCGCACCTCGATGCCGGGGAGGTTGTGCTCCAGGTGCCCGGCGGTTCGAACGTTGGAGCCGTTCTCCGGGCCGCCGATGCAGAACTCCGCGCAGGGTCCGTTGCTGTCGCGGAAGTCGCCGCTGACGCGCATCGACACCTCGCAGCCCAGTTCGCGGGCCAGCACGACGGCCTCGACCATGGCCTGCACGTCGTGGTGCGCGGCCACTCCCGGCCGGTCCCACTTGTGGTTCATGACGACAATGCACGTCTCGCCCGGCCGCATGCCGAAGAACCGGGCCTTGCGGTGCAGCGCCCGTGTGTTCCGCCCGCGCTGCCACAGCCAGACGAACACCGCGCTGAGCATGCTGGTGAGCAGTCCGATCGCCACGTTCAGCGTGACCCCCGCCACCGCCGCCCCCTCCGTCGGTCCCCCGTCCGACGGCGTCGGTGTGACGTCGTCGTTGTGACGTCATTCTCCCGGTTCGGACGGGTGTCTTCCAGAGTGCTACAGGTCAGAGTGCTCAAGGTCCCTGAAGAGGTGCGGCCAGCCGCCTTCCGAGGCCGCCCGTCGACGCTCGTCGAGGATCTTGTGGACCGCCTTCTGCACCTGCGAGCCGAACCCCGGCTGTACGGCGACGGCGTCGAGCGCGGTCTGTACCCGGCGGTTGCGGCTGACCGGCACGTAGTGCAGCAGACGCGCCGCGAACCTGTCCTCCAGGAGCGGCAGTTCCTCGAACAGACGTAGATGCCCGGCGACGCCGCAGCCCGGTACGACGGTCCGCATGGCGGCGCGCCACGCCCGGGCCACCTTCTTGAGCGGTGCTGATCCCAGTCTTCCGTTCTTGAGGCCGCGGCCCATGCGGAGCAGCAGGTCGAGGGCGTCGTCGCCGGTGAGCGGGTCTGTCCGGATGTCACCGACGATCATTTCGGAGATCTCGATGAGGCCGTCCTCGTCGACCGGCTCCGTGAACGCGAGGCGGAACATCTCCTCGACGTCGTCCACCGTGCCGTGCACGCCGTACCACCACAGGCACCAGCGCCGGGCCCTGCGCCCGTCCTCTCCGACGCAGTCGATGGTGGCGGTGCTGTCGGGGCCCGCGGTGGTGTCGCCTTCGGCGCCGCAGACGCCGCGCAGCAGCCGCAGGGCCTCGTCGGGCGGGTACGCCTCGCGGGTCAGTCCGGCGCCGACGAGTTCGACGAGCCAGCCGACCGCGGGGCCGTCGGGGACACGGCGGATCCAGCCGGAGAGTTCGGGCCAGGCGAGCGGGACAGTGGCGCCGGTGTGTGCCACTGCGGCGAGACGCGAGGTGAGGGATCTCAGACCGGTGCGGGTCTGCTGGTTCATCGTGCGGGGCCGGGTCTTCGGCACCTGGGCCCGCAGGTCGGTGAGCGTGGACCGGGTGAGGCGGTCGAGGGTGCCGGCCTCCAGCGTGACGTTCTGGGCCAGCAGGGTGCGCAGCCGGTCGAGTTCGCCCATCCGCAGCAGGAGGTCGGCCAGCACTCCGGTCTCGTGTGCGGTGGGGGTGTGCCGTCCGAAGGGGTCCGCCCACGTCGTGATGTCGGGGCCGGACACCCGGAAACCGCCGGGGAGTTCCTGGAGCACCTCACCGGCCTCGGGGATGCCGGCGGCGGCGCCGCGTACGAGCAGGGGGCGCAGACATTCCCGGCCCTGCCAGACCAGCTTCGGGTCGACGGTCCCGGCTGTCCACGACGTGGCCGCCCGGCCGGCCACGTCGGCGACATACGGCAGCGGCAGGTCCAGTTGGCCGAGGGCCGTACGGACGACCTTGGCGCGGGCCTCGGCGAGGTTGTCGTCCTCTCCCTTCACGGGCATGCCGTCCCGGAGCCACTGCACGGCCAGGTCGCGGACGGCGCTGCCGACGGGGGTGTCGGAGGCGAGCAGCCTGACCAGAGCGCCGTGCGAGAGGTCGGTCACGTGCTCGCGGCGGGTGATCCGCACCAGCAGGTCCACGACCGGGGCCGGGTCGGCGTCGGCCGGGCTCGCGGTGGCGATGGCGGTGAGGAGCCCCCCGAGCAGCGAGCGGTCGGCGGTGGTGGGCTCGGTCCCGGACCGGAGCCGGGTGACGAGTGCCGTGAGCCTGTCGACCAGTTCGGGCAGGTCCAGGGTGTGCAGGTGTGGCAGCAGTACGGCCGTGTGTGCCCTGATGAGGACGGTCGAGGTGACGGTCGTGTCCCCGATCATGGCGTTCGCCCAGTCGGCCCAGTGGGAGGGGTCGGTGTCGCCATCGGCCAGGGTCGCCATCCTGGTCAGCATCTGGGCGACGTACTGGAACCCGGAGCGGTCGAGGGCGGCCGCGGCCACCTCGGTCACGAGCGGGCCGGCCTGCTCCGGCTCCCAGCGCAGCAGGGAGACGAGGAACCTGGCCAGTTCGCCGCGGGTCGACAAGAACTCCTCGCCCGCGACGGCGCGTTCGACGAGTTCCAGCGCGGCGACCGTGTCCAGGACCTGCGCCGAGTCCCTGGGCAGCAGCCGCTCCAGGACTTCCAGCACGGTGATCCAGGCCAGGTCGGAGCGGCGGGAGGCCGTGGTGAGCACGGCGATGTCACGGCGGCCGTAGGGCCGGGCCGGCGACGGCAGCAGGGCCAGGAACTGGCGCAGGGCGGGCAGCGGCAGTCCGTCGGCCGAGCCGAGGAGGCGCAGCAGATCCGGCATGAGCTCGTCGGTCAGCAGCGAGCTCTGGGCGCACACGGACAGGACCGCGCGGCGCAGTCCGTAACGGACTACGGGGTGATCGCCGAGCGGGTCTCGTGTGTCGTCGGTGGCCCGGGCGAACTCCCGCAGCAGTTCTCCCAGTACCTTCTCGGCGGCCGGCGCGACGCTTTGCGGCCGGTCCGCGCACAGCCACGCCTGTTCGAGGACGGCCAGCAGGAAGTAGTCGTCACCGGGCAGGCCGCGCAGATGGCGCACCAGGGCGCGCAGTCCGGCGCCGCCGCGCCGGTGGACGAGGGCGCGGCTCGCGGCGTACTCGAAGAACGTCTGGTGGAAGAACTGGAAGACGCCGCCCGAGAGTTGGCCCACGCCCCGGCGGACCAGGAGGGCGATGTCCCGGCCGAGGTCCTGGGAGGTCAGGGAGTCGGGCAGCCGGACCCGGTCGACGCGCGCCTCGGGGACGCCGGTGCGGAGCATCTCCAGTGCCAGGGCCATGGCGGCGGCGCCGAGGTCGCGTTCCTGTTCGTGCTCGTGCTCGTGTTCCGCCCGGATGCCGGTGCGGTCCCAGGAGCGGCGGTCGCGGGCCACCCGGTGCTCCCAGTACGCCTCGTACAGGCCGGTGGTGTCCACCACGTCGGGCACCCGGGCCGGGGTGTAGATCTCGAACAGCATGCGCAGGGTCAGCGGGCGCAGGCACAGCGGGTTGAGGGAGATGTCCCGGGCCGCGATCGTCAGCATTCCGGTGATCAGGTCCTCGCGGATCTCTGGATCGCTGCTGAAGAAGGCGCTGTGGGCCAGGACCGCGCGGTCGAACTCGCTCGTCGCGTACGCGTCCGGCCCGCGCTGCGTCGAGTAGTCGGACAGCTCCCGCTGCCGCCAGGACGAGGGCAGTTCCTTCGCCTCAGCCACCCTGGACGTGAGGACGACAGCGGCGTCCGCCGCCGCCGACTCCACGACGGTTACCAGCGTGTCCCACGCGGAGTCGCTGTTCACGACGACGTCCACGGTGTCGATCAGGACCGTCACCGTCCGTCCGTCCCGCCGTGCCTGTGCGATCGACGCGAGGAGCATCTCCTGGTCGACCCGGGTGGTGCCGGTGTCGTCGGGCACGAGCCAGGTCGCTTTGAGGAAGAAGACCTCTCCGCCCGGCTCGCACCGGCGCCTGGCCAGGCTCCACAGCAGGCTGGTCTTGCCGCAGCCGGCGTCGCCGGTGACGACGAGCGGGGTGTCGCGGTCGGCGTCGAGCAGTTCGAGCAGTTCCTCCTCCAGGTCGCGCGTGACGTACAGGCCCGCTTCGAACTGGCTGTGCTCGCCGTCGGCGAAGACCGTGCCCGAGACGGTTCCGGCCGCGCGCCGGGCCCGAGCGCTGAGCCGCTGGAGCCGGGGCAGTGGATCGTCGGGCCGGAATGCCAGTACGGCGTCCCGCGCGGCCCCGGCGGTGTCCGGTGCGGCCGCGGCGGGCAGTGGGGCGCGCGCTGGAGGGGCGGCGGACGTGAGGCGACCGGGCAGGTCCGTGTCCTGTGTACCGCGCAGGTCCACGGGTGACAGCAGGGCGACGCTGCCCGTGGCCTCGCCCTCCACCAGCAGGGGTACGAGTCGGCTGCGCGCGGTCGCGTGGTCGAGGTCGTGGACGACGAAGTCACGCTCGGCGGTCTTGGCGGAGTCGGCCAGATAGGCCGGGCTGACGACGGCGAACACCCGGCCGCCCCCCTCCACGTGTTCCCGCACGGTGCGGTGTCCTGGCACGCCCGAGTCGGGTTCCAGGAACACCCGGTGCCCTGCCTCGGCAAGGATGGCGTGCACCCGTTGCGCCCAACTCCTGTCTTCCGCCACCCAGCTCAGCATGATCGCGGGGCCGTGCGTGGGACCGGGGACCACGGCCGCGAGGTCCGCGATCCAGGGGTGCGGCCCGTTCTTCACCGCGCTCGCGACGGCGGCCGCCGTAGGGCCCCGGCCGACCGCTCCGGCCATGTCCTCGTGGATGCCGACGAGCCGTCCCTGTACGTCGACGAGGGGCGCCCCACCCGATCCGCGCGCCGTGCGGACGTTCCGGTAGTGGATGTGGGCGCCCTCGGAGTCCGACTCCGTCACCGCCGGGACCGCCGCGCGCAGGCGTGTACCGAGAGGGTGGTGCAGGAGCAGCAGCGGGATCCCGGCACGGAGATCGTAGGGCGCCGGGTCCAGCGCGTAGTGCCCGCGCGGAACGGCAGAGCCCTCGCAGCACTCCGCGGGCGGCACCGGCCCGTCGGTCCGCAGCAGCGCGAATCCGTCCTCGGTGTCCGGTCCACCACCGAGGAGTTCGGTCAGCCGCACCGTGATCCCCGCCCCGCACAGCCCCGCCGATGCCCGCCCGTGGAAGTCGAAGCGGGCCGCCGTGGCACCCTTCGGCCGCCGCCCCGGCACGAGGGCGTGGCGCAGTACATGGCCGGCGGTCAGGAGCACATCGGGCTGGACGAGCACGCCTGTGCCGACCGGCCGACCCTCCACCTCGACGACGGCGACCCGTCGCCGGGCATCATCCACGGCCCGGGCCAGTTCCCCTGCATCCGCCCGTCCCGCCGATGCCCGGGTGACCGCCTCCAGGTCAGGTGCGTCCAGAAGGTCGGCGAGTCCTCGCTCGGAGTCTTCGCTCCCGGCCAAGACGAGCCCCTCCGGTCGACGGCGGTGGAGCACGCGCTCCTTGCGGGGATCGTACGGAATCCCCGCGCCGTGGGGAGGGAGTTCATGGAGTGCGAGCTGCTGTTTCCGGGCGGTCGCCGCGAGGGTGCGCTCGGCTCCGTGGTGGGGCGGCGTGGGGCCACGGAGCCTCCGCAATAACCCGTTGGCGGACCACGGCGACCGTTGCTAACCTCCCGGCGGCCGTGCGAGAGAACGAGGAGGTGGTACCCGTGAACGCAGTATCGACATGGGTGCTCCCCTCCGGGGTCACGGTCGGGCGATAGGTCGTCCGGGAGCGCCGTTCAAAAGCCCTCCCGAAAGGCACGACCGTGCAGTTCACTTCTGAAATGCGCCTCGACGACGGCGTACTCGAACGCGAATTCACCCTCGGCGAGATCCCCGGCACCCTGTGGACGCCTGGATCCGAACCGGCCCCGCTGGTCCTGATGGCCCACAACAACGGCCTGCCCAAGGCGGACCCCCGGCTGGTGGCCCGGGCACGCTACACCGCGGCGCGCGGCTTCGCGGTGGCCACGATCGACGCCGCCGGGTGCGGTGACCGTCCCCGTTCCGCCGCCGATGAGCAGGTCCGTGCCGACCTCCGGCGGGCGATGCAGGCCGGCGAACCGGTCGACGGCATCTTGGAATCCTTCGTCGGCCCGCTGGTCGAGAACGCGGTCCCGGAATGGCAGACCACTCTGGACGCCCTCCTTGAGCTGCCCGGAATCGGCGGCACGGTCGGGTACTCCGGGGGATGGACCGCCCTCGGCATTCGGCTGGCGGTGGCCGAGCCACGCATCGCGGCCGCGGGCTTCTTCGCCGGGGGGTACGTGCCCCGTGCCCTGCGCGAGGAGGCCCGGCAGGTCACCATTCCGCTGCTGTTCCTGCTGCAATGGGACGACGAAGGGAACCCCCGGCAACGGGCCCTGGACCTGTTCGACGCCTTCGGCAGCAAGGAGAAGACGCTGCACGCCAATCCGGGAGGGCACACCGGCACCCCGTGGTTCGAGCTGGAGGACGGGTGCCGGTTCCTGGACCGGCACCTGAAGTGAGGCCGGTGGATCACCGTACGTCCCGCAGCTGAAGAAGGTACGTCGCAGTCAACGCAACAGCACGGTCCACGTCGTGCGACAACTCCACGAGGGCACGCGACGCCCTCGCCCCCGGGATGCCCGCCAGGGCCTGGGTCAGCCGTCCGCGGGCGGGCGCTTGCGTCGCGTCGTGGGCGAGGCGATCGACGAGTCGGCTCGCGAGCTGATCCGCCGCCTCGGTGTCGCTCGCCAGCACGCTGAGTGCGTCTGCTGCGTCGGTGTCGTTCCTTCCCTCCACGATCATGTCGATGAGCGTGGGGACCGCATCGGCCACGCCTCGTGCCCCCAGTGCCAGGGCCGCATGGCCGCGGACCACGACGTCGGGGTGCGCGAGGGCATCGCGCAGGTGCGCGTTCGCCTCCTTACTCGGCATCTCGACGAGGGCCTGTACGGCGCGTTCGCGCACCGCGTACACCGGTGAGCCGAGGCCCTCCGCCAGGAGTGCCGTGCCGGCGTCGTCCGATCGCGCCAGGGCCCATCGAAGGGCTCCGGCGACGTTCGGCTCCGTCTCGTTCAGTGCTGCCTCGACCAGGGCCTCCACCGGGACCGGAAGATCGTGGGCGGCGGAGAGGGCGGCGCGCTGGCGCGCGTCGGCGCTGTTGGACTGAAGTGCCTGGAGGAGGGCGACGACCTGGAGGACGTCCTCCCAGCCGGCGGGGTCCGCGGCATCGATCCGGCGTAGTCGGGTGAGCAGTTCGCTCTCCGCCGCGATGCGGTCGCGGGTCTGGCGGATGAGGTCGCCGACGAGTGCGGAGGGGGTGAAGCCGGGGTCGTCGAGTGCGCGGCCGATCTCACGCAGCGACAGACCCAGCGACCGCAGGCTCTCGATGTGGAAGATCCGCTGGATGTCCTCCGCGGAATACTCCCGATAGCCGGAGCCGGTACGGCCCGAAGGACGTACCAGCCCCAGCGACTCGTAGTGCCGGAGCATGCGGGCACTGACCCCGGACCGTCGCGCCATCTCACCGATCAACACGTCCTATTGTCCCTCCTGGCCGGACCCGCCCAGGGCCACGACGCGCTTCGCCTCCTCGATCGCGTACTCGAATCCGGTGTCCGGGTCGCGCAGCAGCCGTTGGGTGGCGAGCGCGTGCGCGCGTGCGCGTGGGTCGGGCGCCGACGTCGTCACGGCGAGCAGGGCCGGCACGATCACTTCGCCCAGCGCGACCAGCGCCCGGCTGAGACTGAGTTGGGTCTCCCGGCCACCGCGTCCGAGCTGGGCCGCCAAGGCCGTGGCCAGCCCGGGCTCCTCGCCTTCCGGCACGAGCACGACCGCCGCCCGCCAGGCGCTGCGCGCGACCTCGTCGTCGGCGTCGGACAGGAGCGCACGTGTGATCGCCGGCCACGCCTTCCGGTCCCCGATCTTGGACAACGTGTGCAACGCCTGGCTGCGTGCCTGCGCACGCTCCGAGCGGACTTCGCGGAGCAGCGCGGGAAGTGTCAGGGACAGCGGGTGGCGGGTGAGCGCCCAGGTCAGCATGTCGCGGACGAAGAACTCGGGCTCGATCGCGCATCGCTCGATGAGCTTGCCGACGAACCGCGGGTCGGGTTTCGTGCCGGCCTCCAGTGCGGCCCGTAGTCGTACGGACGAGCGGCCGTCCTCCAATCCCTGGAGCGCTCGTACCGCGTTCGTGTCCTGTCCCGTGATCGTCATCGCGACCACCTCCTCGGCAGGCAAGTGAAGGGCTTGTCACCGTGTCAAGGTCAAACAGGCCCACTGCACGTGCGCCGGGAGCGGGGGCGTCAGCGGTGCTCGGGGTTGTCCGCGCCCGGGCGGCAACCCGCGTCCCACTGCGAGCGCTGGTTGCCGTACGCGGGAATGCCGCCGGCGCGCTTCAGCAGGGCCGCGATGTGCATCAGGTTCCAGGTCATGAAGCTGGTGTTGCGGTTGGTGAAGTCGTTCTCCGGGCCGCCCGAACCCGGGTCGAGATACGACGGCCCGGGGCCGGCCGCCCCGATCCAGCCGGCGTCCGCCTGGGGCGGGATCGTGTAGCCGAGGTGCTGGAGGCTGTAGAGGACGTTCATCGCGCAGTGCTTCACGCCGTCCTCGTTGCCGGTGATCAGACAGCCGCCGGCCCGGCCGTAGTAGGCGTACTGCCCTTGGGAGTTGAGCAGTGACGAGCAGGCGTAGAGACGCTCGATGATCCGCTTGGTGACCGAGCTGTTGTCGCCGAGCCAGATCGGGCCGGCGAGCACCAGGATGTCCGCGGCCATCACCTTCTCGTACAGGCCCGGCCAGGCGTCGGTGGCGATGCCGTGTTCCGTCATGTCCGGGTGGACGCCGGGTGCGATGTCGTGGTCCACGGCGCGGATCAGGTCCGTTCTCACACCGCCGGCGTCCATGACGGCCCGGCTCTTGTCGATCAGGCCCTGGGTGTGGCTGACCTGCGGGGACGGTTTGAGCGTGCAGTTGATGTACAGGGCGGTCAGGTCGTCGTAGCGGTACGGGGTGTCGGTGGAGGGTGAGGTGGTCATGCGGGCAGCGTCTCGCGGGACTTCTGCTTTGTCCCGGTCCGACGCGCCCTCGCATGCCTTACGGAGTCATGACGTGCGGGCGTGGAACCGGGGCGCGCCGGCCGTACCGACCTAGCGTGGGCGTATGCGTGTACTGGTCACCGGCGGTGCCGGGTTCATCGGGTCCCATGTGGTCGAGGCGCTCGCGGCGCGCGGGCACGAGCCTGTCGTGTTCGATGTGCGCGGCGATCCCGGCGCCGATGTGCGGGACCCGGTGGCCGTGGGTCGAGCTCTGCGCGGTGTGGACGCCGTGTGCCATCAGGCCGCGATGGTGGGGCTCGGCAACGGGGTCGCCGACGCGGCGGAGTACGTCTCGCGCAACGACCTGGGGACCGCTGTGCTGCTCGCCGCCATGGCGGAGGCGGGCGTACGGCATCTCGTGCTGGCCGGGTCGATGGTCGTCTACGGGGAGGGGCGGTACGCGTGCCCGCGTCATGGTGTCGTACGGCCCGGGCCGCGTGCCGTCGCCGACCTCGACGCGGGCCGGTTCGAGCCGACGTGCCCGGTGTGCGGGGACGACCTCTCCCCCGGTCTGGTCGGCGAGGACGCCCCGGCCGATCCGCGGAACGTGTACGCGACGACCAAACTCACCCAGGAACACCTGGCCGCCGTCTGGGCCCGCTGCACCGACGGATCGGCGCTGTCGCTGCGCTACCACAACGTGTACGGCCCGGGAATGCCCCGCGACACCCCGTACGCCGGTGTCGCCTCCTTCTTCCGCTCGGCGCTCGCCCGGGGCGAGGCCCCACGGGTGTTCGAGGACGGGCGGCAGCGGCGGGACTTCGTGCACGTCCGGGATGTGGCGACGGCCAACGCGGTGGCGTTGGAGGCGGCGGCCGCCCGGGGTGTGCTCACCGCGTACAACACCGGCAGCGGTGAGCCGCACACCGTCGGCGAGATGGCGCGCGCGCTGGCCGCCGCCCATGGCGGGCCCGAGCCGGTCGTCACCGGTGAGTACCGGCTCGGGGACGTACGGCACATCACGGCGGACTCGTCGCGGCTGCGCGACGCGCTGGGCTGGAAGCCGGAGGTGGGGTTCGAGGAGGGCATGACGGAGTTCGCGCGGGCCGGGATGCGCGGCGCGTAGGGGGTGTTTTGAAAGTCCCGTGCGGTGCCCGCGGTATTCGGTGCGTGCCCTCGGCGTGCCGGACGAAGGCCCTCGTAGCGGAGCTACTTGGGCCTTTGGCCGGTGCGGCGAGGGTGCGTGCCGGGCGCCGCGGGTGCTGTGCGGGGCTTTCAAAACACCCCCTATGCCCCTGTGGACCGGTGGTGCTGCCCGTGTTCAGGAAGCGGCGGCGGGCAGCACCACCTCGAAGCGGCAGCCGCCGGGGATGTTGCGTACGGTGGCCCGGCCCCGGTGCGCCTCCACGATCCCGCGGACGATGGCGAGGCCCAGCCCCGCCCCGGCCGGGGGCGTCCGGGCGTGCGTGCCGCGCCAGCCGGTGTCGAAGACGCGCGGCAGGTCCTCGACCGGGATTCCGCCGCAGCCGTCCGTCACCGACAGCACCACGCCCTCGGCGGAACGCTCCACCGAGATGGCGACCGTGCCGTCGGCCGGGGTCCTGCGGATGGCGTTGACCAGCAGGTTGCCCAGCACCCGGCTCATCTCCTTGCCGTCCACCTCCACCGGTACCGGCTCGATCCGGCCGCCCACCAGGCGTACCCCGTGCTCCCGGGCGAGCGGGTCGGCTCCCGCCAGCGCGTCGCCCACCAGGTCGTACAGGGAGATCCGGGCGAGGGTCAGGGGGAGTGTGCCGGCGTGGATGCGGGAGAGCTCGAAGAGGTCGCCGACCATGTCGTTGAGGCGTTCGACCTCGGTGCGCATCTGCTTCAGATAGCGGTCGGGGTCGGCGGCGACGCCGTCCTCCAGGGCCTCCGACATGGCGCGCAGGCCGGCCAGGGGGGTGCGCAGGTCGTGCGAGATCCAGGCGACGAGTTCACGCCGGGAGGTCTCCAACGCGCGTTCCCGCTCCCGGGATTCGGCGAGCTTGGCGCTGGTGGCGGCCAACTCGCGGCTGAGCGTGTCCAGTTCCGCGGTGGCCGGCTCGACGGGGGCCGTGAACGCGCCGCCGTCTCCGAAGGAGCGTGCGGCCACGGTCAGTTCGTGGCTGCGGGCGACGACCCAGCGGCCCAGCAGCAGGGCCGTGGCCAGGGAGACGACGGCCGCCATCGCGACGACGGTCGTGACCACGGTCAGGTCGTGCGGGGAGAGGAACATCGCCCAGGCGACGGCGAGCGTGCCCGCGAGCATCGCGACCACTCCGACCGCCGCGACCACGGTGAGCGAGGCGGTGAGGGAGCGGCGCCGGATCAGCCGCAGTACGCCCGCTCCGGCCAGACCGGTGGCGGCCGCGCCGGCGAAGGCGTACAGGGCGATCAGCAGGGTGTCACGCATGATCACGTCTCCCCTTCCGTGGGCTCGAAGCGGTAGCCCACGCCCCACACGGTCTGGATCAGACGGGGCCGGGCCGGATCGTCCTCGACCTTGCCGCGCAGGCGGCGTACATGGACGGTGACCGTCGACAGGTCGCCGAAGTCCCAGCCCCACACCTCGCGCATCAGGTCCTCGCGGCCGAACGCCCGCCCCGGATGCCGCAGGAAGAAGGAGAGCAGGTCGAACTCCCTGAGCGTGAGGGCGAGTTCGGCGCCGTGCTTGGTGGCCCGGCGGGCTGCCGGGTCGAGGGTCAGGCCTGCCGCGCGCAGCCGGTGCCCGGTGTCGGCCGGCCGGCTGCGGCGGAGCACCGACTCCACCCGCAGCACCAGCTCACGGGGGCTGAAGGGTTTCGTGACGTAGTCGTCGGCGCCGACCTCCAGGCCCAGGATGCGGTCGTCCTCGTCTCCGCGGGCGGTGAGCATGATGACCGGCACCGGGCCCTGCCCGCGGATGCGGCGGCACACCTCCAGGCCGTCCATGCCGGGCAGCATCAGGTCGAGGACGACCAGGTCCGGCCGGTGTGCGGCGGCACGGGTGAGGGCGGTCGGACCGTCGTCGGCCCGGTCGACGGCGTAACCGGCGCGGTCCAGATACCCGGCGACGACCTCGGCCACGGTCGGATCGTCGTCGACGACCAGGATCCGGGGGGCCTCTTCGCGGGCTTGAGCCCCCGAGGGCTCGTACGGCTGTTGCTGCATGCCCCCAGCCTCGCACCGGGCCGCCTCCGATGCCGCGACTACCATCGCCTCGGCCTTCGACGTCCGCGTTTCGTAAGGAGCGGGAGTCCGGTATGTCCCCTTCGCGTTCGTAGGGTGAAACCGTGACGACGACACCTTCCGACGTCGATGTGGTGCTGCCCTGCCTCAACGAGGCCGAGGCCCTTCCCTGGGTCCTCGAACGGATCCCGCCGGGCTGGCGCGCACTCGTCGTCGACAACGGTTCCACCGACGGCTCGGCCTCCCTCGCCCACGCGCTCGGCGCGACCGTCGTGCACGAGTCGCGCCGGGGCTTCGGCGCCGCCTGCCACGCCGGGCTGCGGGCCGCCACCGCCGACGTGGTGTGCTTCTGCGACTGCGACGCCTCCCTCGACCCGTCGCTGCTCGTTCCCTTCGTACGCGAAGTGCGAGGCGGCGACGCCGATCTGGTGCTGGGCCGGCGACGCCCGCAGGGACGGGGCGCGTGGCCCGCGCACGCCCGCGTCGGCAATCTCGCGCTCGCGCGGATGCTGCGCCGCCGTACCGGACTGCGCCTGCACGATCTCGGTCCGCTGCGCGCCGCCCGCCGGGAGCCGCTGCTCGCCCTCGGCCTCACCGACCGGCGCAGCGGCTATCCGCTCCAGATGGTCGTACGCGCGGCCGACGCCGGCTGGCGGATCACGGAGCACGACGTGCCGTATCTGCCGCGCTCCGGGGCCTCGAAGGTGACGGGCACCTGGCGGGGCACCTGGCAGGCCGTACGGGACATGAGCCGTGTCCTGGGCGAGACGCCCGCGCATGGAGGAGGGACCGTCCGTTGAGTGCGTCGACCACGCTGCTCGTCATCGCCAAGGAGCCGCGACCGGGCCGGGTCAAGACCCGGCTCACCCCGCCGTTCACGCCCGAGGAGGCGGCCGGGCTGGCCGAGGCGGCCCTCGCCGACACGCTCCACGCGGTGGCGGCCGTGCCCGCCGACCGGAGGGTCCTCGTCCTCGACGGCACCCCCGGCGCCTGGCTGCCGCCCCGCTTCGACGTCGTACCGCAGTGCGCGGGCGGCCTGGACGAGCGCCTGGCCGACGCCTTCGCGGGCTGCGACGGCCCGGCCCTGCTCATCGGGATGGACACCCCCCAGGTGACACCCGAACTGCTCGACGTCGACTTCACCGACTGCGACGCCTGGTTCGGTCCGGCCGAGGACGGTGGCTTCTGGGCCCTCGGACTGGCCCAGCCCGACCCCGGTCTGCTGCGGGGCGTGCCCATGTCGACCGCCATGACGGGCGCGCTGCAACGCCGACGGCTGGTCCGGGCGGGGCTCCGGGTGCGCGACCTGCCGCGGCTGCGCGACATCGACACCGCCGCCGACGCCCACGCCGTGGCCGCGCTGGCCCCGCGCAGCCGGTTCGCCGTACGACTGGCCCGGTGCATGGCGGTCGCGGGAGCCGACTCCTCTCGGGACTCCGGTCGGGATTCCGGGCCGACCGCGCGGCCGACCGCGCCCCCGGCCGGCCCCCGATGAGCACCGTGCCTGCCACCGCCGCCGCCTGGGCGACCGCCGACCCCTACGCGGCCGCCCTGCGCTGCGGCCACGGCCCGCTGTTCCTGCGCCGTGCCGACGGCTGGCTGCTGCCGCTGGAGGTGGAACGCTGGTGCGCCCGGGCCGACGCGGTCGACCGGGAGGTGCTGGACCGGTGCGAGGGCACCGTGCTGGACGTGGGGTGCGGGCCGGGGCGGCTGGTCGCTGAACTCGCTACCCGGGGCCGGACCGTTCTCGGCATCGACGTCAGCGCGGCCGCCGTCGACCGCACCGTCCGGCTCGGCGGCCCGGCGCTGCGGCGCTCGGTCTTCGAGCCGCTGCCCGGCGAGGGCCGCTGGGGCACCGTCCTGCTCATGGACGGCAACGTCGGCATCGGCGGCGACCCGCGCGCCCTCCTGGACCGGGCGGCCGCGCTCCTGCGCCCCGGCGGCCTGCTGATCGCCGAGACCGCCCCGGTGAACGTCGACGAACGCGCCCAGGTGCAGGTCGTCGGCCTCACCGCCACCGGTGGGGCCGACGCCCACTTCCCCTGGGCGCGACTGGGCACCCGGGCACTGTTCCGGTACGCACAGGGCTGGGAGCGGGCAGGTCAGTGGGCGGCCGGCGGACGCTGCTTCGTCGCCCTGCGCAGGCGCCGCGGTCGCACCGCCAACAGCAGCGCCGAGGCGGCGAAGAGGGCGGCGGTGATCAGCAGCCAGCGGGCGAGGAACACATCCGCCGGCAACCCGGTGCCGGGCCCGTAGCGCTGCTCCACCCTGCCGCTGATCAGCGGGAACCACACCAGAAGGAGGAGCCCGGACAGGGCCGCCGGTACCCGCACGTACAGCACCCGGTCCCGGCGGCCGGTCGCGCCGAGCCCGCGCACGACCACCCGGTCCAGGGCCGCGTACAACGGCAGCAGCACGAGGTCGTGCAGCACGGCCGCACCCACGAACCACAGCGCCACGCCGAACCAGTCGTCCGCGAGCAGCCTCACCCCCGCGTAGGCGGCGAGCGCGAACGAGCACGCGAGCAGCACGAGCTGGAAGGGACTTCCCAGAGGGATCCGCGGCCGGCGCATCACAGTTCTCCGAACGTCATCCGGGCCACCCACTTGGTGTTGAGTACACCGGGTGCGGCGGGCACGATGATCCGCGCCGGGTAGCCGTGGTCGGGGGACAGCTCCTCGCCGTTGACGTACAGGGCGAGCAGGGAGCGCGGGTCGGCCACCTGGTTGGCGCGCAGGGCGGCTTTCCGGAAGGCGCCGCGCCGCTGGAGGGACTCGACGAACAGGTCGGGCGGGTCGTCGTGGCCGACGAGCGCCGCGAGGTCGCGCAGCCGCACCCCGCGCCACCACTGGTCCGACGTCGACCAGCCCTCGACGCAGGCGATGGGCAACGCCGAGCTGTGCAGGGGGAGTTCGAGGAGCCGGGAGCGGCTCAGGCGGACGGTGCCGGTGCGCCCCCTCACCACGAGCTGCCATGTGTCCGTGCCCGTCTCCGCCGCGTCGATGCCGGCGTACGCGGCGGTCTTGTTGATCTGGAAGCCGTTCGGTCCGCTGCCGGGTTCGCCGCCGCCGTGCGGTGCGAGGAGCGCGGTGCGCCGCAGCGGACCGTCGAAGTTCTGCCCGGCCGTGGTCGCGAACAGCAGCAGCGAGCCGCCCCCGACGAACCACAGGGCGCCGCGCCGGGAGACGGTCGGGTCGGTGGGGCGCGGTGACACCAGGTCGTTCTTCTCCTCCCGCAGGTGCCGCAGATTGCGCAGCGCGATGGGCATCTTCAGCAGCGCGTGGGCGACGAACGCGGCGAAGAACACCCAGGCGCCGTAGAAGTGCAGGGGGTAGAAGGAGCCGGGGAAGACGTAGTCGAGCTGGACGTTGAGCACCCCGGTCACGAACTCGAACAGCCCGCCGCCGACCAGGAGCAGCAGGGAGATCCGCTCCAGGGCGTGCGCGAGCGAGCGGGCCGGGGGCAGTGCGAACAGCCTCGGTACGACGGACCACAGCTTGGCGAGCAGGACGGGGATCAGGGTGATGCCGAGGGTGACGTGGACGCCCTGGTTGAGCCGGTACAGCCAGTGCGGGTTCGTCGGCCAGGCGAAGAGGTAGAAGCCGAGGATCCCCTTGTCCGGGGTCTTGTCGTTCACCGGCGACAGGTTCGGGTTGTAGGCGGCGTAGGAGACCAGGCCGGTCACGAACAGCACGGTGATGCCGACGAGCAGGACGAGGCCCAGCATCGAGGTGAGCCAGGGGCCGCGCAGCGGGCTGCGCCAGAAGCCGGGTGAGGAGGGGAGCCGCGGATCGCGTGGATCGTCTCGCATGGCCCGACCGTAGGCCCGGACCACCCCGGAAACGGGTGCGTGAACGATGACGAAACGCTGACGTCCGGCCCGGACGGCGGTCCACGCCCGCCCTGTCGGCCTAGCGTTCCGGGCGTGACCCGCTCCCAGCGCCGTGACCTGTACGCCTCCGTGGCCGCCGTACTGCTCGTGACGGCAGCCGTGCTGCTCGGCCGCCACATTCAGGCGACCAGCCACACCCTCTTCGTCAACTGGCCCCCGGTGCTGGCATCGTGGGGCCCTCATCTGGGCCCGGGCACTCCGGCGGCCGTCGCGGTGGCGATCGGCACCGTGGCGTACGGGCCCGCCCTCGCCGCCCGACTCCCCTGGCGGAGCCTGCTCCCGCTGGCCTGGGCCACCGCCCTGGCATGGATCTTCTCCCTCGCCCTGATCGACGGCTGGCACCGCGGCATCGCCGGCCGGCTCACCACCCGCCACGAGTACCTCCAGGTCATCGACCGCTTCGACGACATCCCGGCCACCCTGCACGGCTTCACCGACCACATCCTTCTCGGCTCCCCCGACCACTGGCCCGCGCACATCGCCGGTCACCCGCCTGCCGCCCCGCTCACCTTCGTCCTGCTCGACCGGATCGGGCTCGGCGGCGGGGGCTGGGCCGGGATGTGGTGCATCACCGTCGGGGCGACGGCCTGTGTGGCCGTGCTGGTCACGATCCGCGCTCTGGCCGACGAGGCACTCGCGCGCAGGGCGGCGCCCTTCCTCGTGCTGGCGCCGGCCGCCGTGTGGATGGGGACCTCGGCCGACGCGTACTTCGCGGCGGTGGCGGCATGGGCGGTGGCGCTGCTGGCACTGGCGGTGACCGGACGGTCCTTGTGGCGGGCCGGGGCGTCAGGTCTGCTCTTCGGCCTGACCTGCTATCTGTCGTACGGCCTCACGCTCGTCGCGCTGATCGGGGCGGCGGTGCTGTGGCTCGGCCGACAGGGGCTCCGCAAGCGGCCCGTCCTGCTGGTGCCGCTGCTCGCGGGACTGGCCGTGGTCCCGGCACTGTTCACGCTCGCCGGGTTCGACTGGTGGGAGGCGTACCGGCTCCTGGTGACGCGCTACCACCAGGGCGTGGGCGGCACCCGTCCCTACGGCTACTGGGTGTGGGCCAACCTGGCCTGCGCCGTGCTCATCACGGGCCTGGCGACGGCGGTGGGACTGCGCCGGACCGGTGCGGTGCTCGTCCGTGCCCGTGACGGCGCCCCCGGCCGGGCCGCCGAGGCCCGCCTCGCCCTCCTCTTGTCCGCCGCTCTGCTCGCCCTGCTGGTCGCGGACCTGTCCGGCATGAGCAAGGCGGAGACGGAACGGATCTGGCTGCCCTTCGCGCTGTGGCTGCTCCCGGCGTGCGCGTTCCTCGCCCGCCCCCGCGCGTGGCTCATCGCCCAGGCGCTGCTCGCGCTGCTCCTCAACCATCTGCTGCTGACCGGGTGGTGACGATGGTGCACCGGCGCCCACCACACCAGCGTGGTGCCCCCGTCGGCCGGGATGCCGACGCCGTTGCCGGTGACCGTGAGGCGGAAGTGGCAGAGCCGACCCGCTGAAGGTGTTCCTGCGCTGCGACGGCGGGATCGCCGAGGAGGTTCGCCGCGAGATCGTGCCCTACGTCTTCCCGGAGCCGGGTTCGGCGGGCGACGTCCCTGTGCGCGAGGGAGTGGTCGGGCTCGCGGGGCGGGTCCGGGACACGGCCGTGATTCCCGTGGCCAGGAGAGGCCGCCGGGGTCCTGGCGGTGGGCCGGTGAGGGCGCGTCTCAAGTGCGAGTGGGGCCGGTCGGCCCTGGTGCGTCCGGCCCCGGCGAGCGATGATCGGCAGCATGAGCATTCCGTGGTCCGCAGACCGGGGGGCACCGGGGAACGAGGGATCGTCATGACCGAGACAGGCCCTTTCACGGAGCAGGACCCGATCCGCGCGTTCCTGCTGGACGACCACGAGGTCGTACGACGCGGCATCACCGGCCTGCTCGACGCAGAGCCGGACGTCTCCGTGGTCGGCGACGCGGACACCGTCGAGCACGCCCTCTCCCGCGGCCCGGCGCTGCGCCCCCACGTAGCCGTGCTCGACGTACGTCTCCCGGACGGCGACGGCATCACGGTCTGCCGCGAGCTGCGCGGCCTGATGCCGGAGCCGGCCTGTCTGATGCTGTCCTCGTTCGACGACGAGGACTCTCTGCTCGATGCCGTCATGGCCGGCGCCTCGGGCCGTCCGGAAACAGATCAGGGGCTCCGCCCTGGTCCCGGCCGTCCGTACGGTCACCTCGGGCCAGTCCATGCCGGCCCCGGCGACCACGGCCCGCCTGATGCGCTCACTGCGCGCCGACCCCGCCGGGACACCGACCGTCGCACCCGAGCCGGCCGGCCTGTCGCCGCGCGAGCGAGACATCCTCACCCTGATCGCCGCCGCGTCCAGGCCGCGGTCCTGGCCTCCCATCCGCAGCGCCCGGACAGCGGCGACCGCACCAACACGAGGTGAGCGCATGCCGGAGTCCGAGCAGGAACTGGCCGACGTCCAGCGTGAGCACTGGCAGCAGACGTACGGCGAACATCCGGGCATGTACGGCGAGAAGCCGTCCGAACCCGCCGTCCACGCCGCCGCGGTCTTCCGGGCCGCCCGTACCGGAGACCTGCTCGAGCTGGGTGCGGGGCACGGTCGTGACGCGCTGTTCTTCGCACGCGAGGGCTTCACCGTGCTGGCCACCGATTTCAGCCCGGTGGGTCTGGAGCAACTGCGCGAGGCCGCTGGCGTCCAAGGCCTGGCCGAACGGGTCACGACGGCAGTCCACGACGTCCGCGAGCCGCTGCCGCTCGCGGACTCCTCGGTGGACGGCGTGTTCGCGCACATGCTGCTCTGCATGGCGCTGTCCACGAACGAGATCCACGCCCTGCTCGCCGAAGTGCGCCGCGTCCTGAGACCGGGCGGCGTCTTCGTGTACACCGTCCGCCACACCGAGGACGCGCACTACCGGACGGGGGCGGGGCACGGAGACGACATCTGGGAGCACGGCGGCTTCGCCGTCCACTTCTTCTCCCGTGAACTGGTCGACTCCCTCGCGCAGGGCTGGCGCCTTCAGGAGGTCCACGCCTTCGAGGAGGGTGACCTACCGCGGCGGCTGTGGCGCGTCACCCAGACGCTGCCCGGGTGAGCGGAGGCTGGGCGCAGCCGGGCTCTCAGCCCTCGATGCCCACCGCTCCCCGGTCCTGCGCGCCCGAGCACCTCAGCGCGAGCGCCGCGATGTCGTCGTCGAGCCTTCCACCGCTGTGCTGGAGCAGATCCCGGTGCAGGCGGTCGAGGAGTTCGCGGGGCTGTTCCAGGCCCTGCCGGCGCATCCAGTCCGGCAGGGGGAAGAACTGGCCCGTGTGGTCCCGGGTCTCCGACACGCCGTCCGTGTAGAGCAGGAGCTGGTCACCCGGGGTGAAGGAGACCATGTCGACCCAGTAGCGGTCACCGATGAGGGCCGCGAGGTTGAGGGGTGGTGAGGGGAGGGTGGGCTCGAGGACCCGGACCTTTCCGCAATGGGAGATCAGTGGCGGGGGATGCCCGCAGTTGAGGAGTCGTATGTGGCCGCCGCCGTGCGGGATCTCGGCGAGGAGGGCGGTGGCGAAGTGCTCGGGCTGGTCCTGGGTGGGAAACGCGTCGCTGTGGCGCGTGATGGTGGTCTCCAGGCGGTGGATGATGCCTTGCAGGTCGGGCTCGTCGTACGCGGCCTCCCTGAAGCAGCTGATCACCGCCGAGGCGGCCCCGACCGCGGACAGGCCCTTGCCCCGTACGTCGCCTATGAGCAGCCGGACCCCGTGCGGTGTGCCGATCGCCTCGTAGAAGTCGCCGCCGATCCGGGCCTGTTCCTGGGCCGCCAGATACAGCGACTCGATCTCGACGTCCTCGATGCGGCGCGGCAGCGGGCGCAGCAGCACCTTCTGGGCGGCGTCGGCGACGAGGCGGACCTGGAAGAGGATCTCCTCTCGTTGCAGCCGGACATGGCTGCCGTATGCGGCCGCCAGGGTGACCGCGATGATCGCGGCGGCCGTGTACTGCGTCCCGAGGTCGGTGTGGAAGAGACTGAGGACGATCATGAACAGGAAGCAGAACATCCCCAACAGGATCGTGGGGAGCACGGGCCACATCGCGGCGGCGAGGGCGGGCGCGGCGGGCAGAAGGCGGCTGAAGGCGATGTCTCTGGGGGTCGAGGACGCCAGGGCGACGATGATGACGGTGAGGACCACGGGTGACAGCCGGGCGGCTTCCCATCGGCCGCCGTAGGCAGGACGGCGGCGCGACAGCCACCCAGACATGATCACAAAATGCATCATATCGACCTAAGCAGACATCGGGCGCGGGGAAATCACGCACCGGACATCCGAGCCGAGGTCGAGCGTGCGGGCCTGGCCACTTGGGATCACCGGTGTTAAAAAGGTCGCATGGCGAACCGTTTCGCCCGATTTCCGCACCTCTCGGTGAAGCGCCTCATCAGCAAGGGCACGCGGAGCGTGGCCGGGCAGGTGTTGGTCTTCCAGGTGACCCTGGTCGTGCTGCTCGTAGCCTGCGGGGTCTTCGCCCTCATCCTCCAGTCGGAGCGGGACACCAGCGCCGAGGCCAGGCGCCGCTCCACGGCCGTGGCGCAGACCTTCGCGCACGCACCGGGCGTCCTCGCGGCACTGCGGACCCCGGATCCGAGCAAGATCCTCCAGCCGCTCACGGAGGCGGCACGCAAGGCCGCCGGCGTCGACTTCATCGTGGTCATGGACACCGACGGCATTCGGTACACGCACCCCTTGCCGGACCGGATCGGAAAGCGGTTCGTGGGCGAGATCGGGCCGTCGCTGGAGGGCAGGACGTACGTGGAGAGCGTCAACGGCCCGCTCGGTCGCGAGGTGCAGTCCACGGTCCCGATCGAGAACGCCGACAGCGAGGTGGTGGGACTCGTCTCGGCCGGGATGAAGGTCAAGAACGTCGAGAGCCAGCTGGCCCGGCAACTGCCGATCATCCTGGGCGCCGGGGCCGGAGCGCTCGTGTTGTCCACCGGTGTGACGGCCCTGGTGGGCCGGCGGCTGCGACGGCAGACGCACAGTCTGGCCCCGGCCGAGATGAGCCTGATGTACGAGCACCACGACACGGTGCTCCACTCCGTGCGGGAAGGAGTGCTGATCGTGGCCGCCGACGGGCGGCTGATCCTGGCGAACGACGAGGCCAGACGGCTGCTGGAGCTGCCGCCGGACGTCGAGGGACGGCTCGTCTCGGAACTGCCGGGCCTCGATCCCGGGACGAAGGACCTGCTCGCCTCCGGGCGCGAGGCCACCGACGAGGTGCACCTCGCGGGAGAGCGGTTGCTCGCGGTCAACCAGCGGCCCACGGACCGCGAGGGCGACCCCCGGGGAACGGTGGTGACGCTGCGCGACTCCACCGAGCTCCAGGCGGTGACCGGCAGGGCGGAGGTGGCACGGGAGCGGCTCAGGCTGCTGTACGACGCCGGGCTCCGCATCGGTACCACCCTGGACGTGCTGCGCACCGCCGACGAGCTGGCGCGGGTCCCCGTTCCCCGCTTCGCGGACTTCGTCACCGTGGACCTCGCCGACGCGGTCCTGCACGGCGAGGAGCCGGCCCCCACGGCGACGGACATGCGCCGTGCGGCCGTGTGCGGCATCCGGGACGACCATCCGCTCTCCGAACAGGGCCGCCTCTTCGACTATCTGCCCTCCACGCCCCAGGCACGCGGCTACGGCAGCGGCCGCTCGCAGCTGGTGAGCGACCTGCCGACCGCCGCGGGCTGGCGCGTGCAGGACCCGGTGCGCGCCACGGCGATCATCGACTACGGCATCCACTCCCTCATCACCGCTCCCATCCAGGCCCGGGGCGTCGTGCTGGGCATGGCCAACTTCTGGCGCGCACGACAGCATGAGCGTTTCAACGAGGAGGACCTGTCGCTGGCGGAGGAGCTGGTGGCCCGTGCCGCGATCAGCATCGACAACGCGCGCCGCTACACCCGCGAGCACACCCTGGCGGTCACCCTCCAGCGCAGCCTGCTGCCGCAGGCCATGCCCGAACAGAACGCCCTCGACATCGCCTACCGCTACCTTCCCGCCCAGTCGGGTGTGGGCGGCGACTGGTTCGATGTGATTCCCCTGCCGGGGAGCCGGGTGGCACTGGCCGTCGGCGACGTGGTCGGCCACGGTCTGCACGCCGCCGCCACGATGGGACGGCTACGGACCGCCGTGCACAACTTCTCCGCCCTCGATCTGCCGCCCGACGAGCTGCTGAGCCATCTGGACGACCTGGTCGGGAGCATCGACCAGAAGGAGGCAGCAGAGAGCGCGGCGGGCGTCGTGGGCGCCACCTGCCTGTACGGGATCTACGACCCCGTGACGCGCCGGTATGTCGTGGCACGTGCGGGGCATCTGGCGCCCGCGCTGGTCCGGCCGGACGGAACGGTCGTCTACCCGGACGTGCCGGCCGGTCCGCCCCTGGGGCTCGGCGGCCTGCCGTTCCAGACCGCGGAGGTGTGCCTCGCGGAGGGGACCCAGCTCGTCCTGTACACCGACGGTCTCATCGAGGACCGCAGGCGCGACCTGGACGTGGGAATGGAACTGCTGCGTGAGGCGCTCACCGGTCACCCCGGCCGACCGCCCGAGGAGACCTGCCAGGACGTGCTGGACAGTCTGCTCCCCCGGCGTCCCAAGGACGACGTCGCCCTGCTCGTCGCCCGCACGCGGGGGCTGCCACCGGACCGGATCGCCGAATGGGACGTACCAGCGGACCCGGCCGCCGTCTCGGGTATGCGCGACGCCGTGTCCCAGCGCCTCGAAGCGTGGGGCCTGTCGGAGTTCGGCTTCACCATGGAGCTCATCCTCAGCGAACTCATCACCAACGCCATCCGCTACGGCACCGCCCCGATCCACGTACGGCTGATCCGCGACCGCACCCTGATCTGCGAGGTGGCCGACGGCAGCAGCACCTCACCGCATCTGCGGTACGCCGCGACGACGGACGAGGGCGGCCGGGGACTGTTCCTGGTGTCGCAGATGGCCGAGCGCTGGGGCACCCGGTACACCCCCCAGGGCAAGGTCATCTGGGCCGAACACGCCCTCCCCGAGCCACTCCAGCAGCCCGCCCCGACCGCACCTCGGTAGGGTGCGCGGGTCGTACCGCTCGGTGAGTCTTGGCAGCGCTCAGGGGAGAAAGGCCCGGCACGATGCAGGTGTCAGAGGTGTCGCGGGCGGTGGCTGCGGCCATGTCGACCGCGCCGTCGGCCGGCCTGACGGCCGACGGCGCGGTCGTTCTTCACGACTCGAACAAGCTCACTCTGCGTCTGCTGCCTTGTGACGTCCTGGCCCGGGTGGCCCCCGTCGGGAATCAGGTCGCACAGCTCGAAGTCGACCTTGCTCAGCGGCTGGTCGAGTCCGGGTGTCCGGTGGCTGCTCTCGATCCTCGGGTGGAGCCACGCGTCCATGAGCGTGACGGTTTCGTGGTCACGCTGTGGACCTACTACGAGCCCGTGACACCCGGAGAGATCTCACCAGCCGGCTACGCCGACGCGCTCGAGCGGCTGCATGTCGGCATGCGCAAGCTCGATGTCCCGACGCCGCACTTCACGGACCGGGTCGAGCAGGCTCGACGACTGGTGGCCGACCGCGAGCAGACTCCCGCGCTCGCCGACGCGGACCGGGAGTTGCTCGGCGACACGTTACGCAGCCTGAAACGAGCTGTCGGCGAGCGCGGCGGCGCCGAGCAACTCCTGCACGGCGAGCCGCACCCGGGCAACCTGCTCGGCACGAAGAACGGGCCACTGTTCATCGACCTCGAGACGTGTTGCCGGGGCCCCGTCGAATTCGACCTCGCCCACGCGCCCGAGGAAATCAGCGCGCACTATCCGGGTGTCGATCAGGACTTGCTGCGCGAGAGCCGGCTCCTCGTCCTGGCGATGATCACGACATGGCGCTGGGACCGGGACGACCGGCTCCCGAACGGGCGCCGACTGGGCACGGAATGGCTCCGCCGGATCCGGGCAGCACTCGACGGCAACGGCTCGGACGCCAAAGGGGCCTGACGCGACGGAGTGCCCGCACGTGTTCCAGACCGGACGTCCCGGCGAGGACACGGGCGCGGAAGAAGGCCTCTCCGTGCGCACGGCTGGGACGTACGCCAAGATCTCCCGGGGCAACGGGAGATCTCGTGAGCGAGCGGCCTGGACCAGCGGAGTCGTCTGTGGCTTGAACGCTGTTCTCTCACGGTCGCCATGGGCGCCGGGGCTGCCAAGTCCTGCGGACGCTCTTCGATCAAGCCGGACGCACGAACAATGCCGCACGCACTCTGACCTGGGAGAACCGACACTTGTTCACGGCGTTTCGCAGCCGTGTCCGGTGTTCGGCAGCTGAGGAGCGTCAGTTGTTCAGCCGGGTGTCCGGAGGCATCGGGGGTGCGGGCAGCTCGGCGGTGTTGTTCACGAATCCCTTCTGACGGGTCATTTTCTCAGGTTGGCGTCGACGCCGGACCGATCAGGGCACCACCATGGAACAGTCGCTCACAGTGACCGACCGGGGGCAACCAGTCATCGCTGCTTGAGAGTTGAGCGGCATTGGACCAGTAGTCATCCAGGAGGTCGTCCCGCTATGTCCCGATCCCAGAGTTCCCAGAACATGCGGCCGTGGGGTGCGCATGTACGTCCCCTCGTGCTTGTGGTGGTCCTCGCCGTGCTCATCGTGCTGGTGTGCGTCGGATACGAGGTGAGCGCCGCGATCAGTGCCGTCGCGGCATGCGCTCTGCTCACCGAGGACATCTGCCGACGGCTGGGGTGGGTCGGCGGCCCGCGGGCCGTCTGAGCGCCTCAGGAGCGTTGGCATGACTGACGCGAGGGGAGTGGGCTGTGGCCCGCCCCGAGAATCCGATTGATCCGCACGCAGGCCCACTCGCGGACTTCGCGGCGGGCCTGCGGCGGCTGCGCAACGATGCGGGGCTGACGTACCGGGAGTTGTCTCGGCGGGCTCATACCTCGGCGAGTGCGCTGTCGCAGGCAGCCAGTGGCCACAAGGCTCCGAGCTGGGAGGTCACGGCCGCCTTCGTCCAGGCCTGCGGTGGCGATCTGGACGCATGGCGGAAGCGCTGGGGAGAGGTCGGCGCCCGGGCGACCACCGCGCCGGACCTTCCTGCTCCGACGAAGGACGCGCGGGGCGCAGGCGGTTCGGCGGGGGGCGTTGGTGTGGAACTACCCCCCGGGGAGGCGCCGACGCTGAGTGCGGTGATGTCCGTACAGGACTTCCACGCGGCGCTGAAGACCCAGCGGCTTCGGGCAGGCGGCCCTTCACTGCGCGAACTGGAAAGCTCGGCGCAGCGACAGGGGCACGTCCTGCGCCGCAGCACCCTGTCCGACACACTCGGCCGCACGAGTCGCCTGCCTCCGCTCGAGTTCGTCGACGCGTACCTGTCGGCGTGCAAGGTGGCGGTGTCCGAACTCGCCGACTGGCATGCGGCATGGGCGCGCGTTGCCTACCTTGCCCAGGGTCAGCCGGATCCGAGGCCCGCGCAGTGGCGCGACCGCTGCCCGTATCAGGGGCTGGGCTTCTACGGCCCGGAGGAAGCAGGGGTCTTCTACGGCCGGGAGAAGGCGACGGCCGAACTCGTCGCGCGGGTCGCCGAGACGGTCAACGGCGCGGGGATACTGGTACTGACGGGTCCGTCCGGGGCCGGCAAGTCCTCACTCCTGCGGGCCGGACTGCTGCCCGAACTGGCCAAAGGAGCCCTGGGCCCCGGGTCGCGGGACTGGCCTCACCTGGTCATGGCGCCCGGTGCGGCACCGCTCCAGCAGTTGGCGTCCGGGCTCGCCGCCCTGGCGGGCCTGGAGGAGGGCGAGGCCGTGGCTGCCCTGGCCGAGCCGAACGCCGAGCCGGACAGGGCCCGGCTGCTCGTTCGGCAGGCGCTGGCGGCCCGGCCGGGCGCCGCGGACGCGGGCGGGCCGGCGCTGCGCTCCCGGCGGCTCGTCCTGGTGGTGGACCAGTTCGAGGAGGTCTTCACCAGCTGTCCTGACCGGCTCCAGCGCGACGCGTTCATCAGCGCTCTCGGTGCGATGGCGGGTGCGGCCGCCGCAGGCGCCCCGCCGGCCGTGGTGATCCTCAGTGTGCGGGGTGACTTCTTCGGGCACTGCGCCTCCTACGCCCCGCTGGCCCGCGTCATGCAGACCGGCACGTTCGTGGTGGGGCCGCTGACCGAGTCCGAACTGCGGTCCACCATCACCGGCCCGGCCGCTGCGGCGGGCCTGCTCATCGAAGTCGGCCTGGTGGACAACATCCTGGCCGACCTGCGCTCAGCGGAGACCGGCAGCGGGTTCGCGCCCGCGGTGCTGCCTCTGCTCTCCCACGCCCTGCTGCAAACCTGGCAGCACCGCGAGGGCAACCGGCTGACCCATCGCGCCTACGCCGCGATCGGCGGGCTCGCCGACAGCATCGCGGCGAGTGCCGAGGCCGCGTACCGGGAACTGACGCCCGGTCAGCAGACGGCCGCCATGCTGATCCTGCGCCGGATGGTGACCATCCCCCGCGACGGGGTCATCACACGCCGCCGTATTCAACTGTCGGAGCTGGACACGGGCAGGCCCCCTGAGGACGTCAGTGCCGCCCTCACGGCGCTCACCCGTAGCCGGCTGGTCTCCGTCAGCGAGGAGACCGCGGAGATCACCCATGAGACGGTGCTGCGCTCATGGCCCCGTCTGAACGCCTGGCTGGAGAGCAGCAGGGCTGAGATCGGACTGCTGACGCAGCTGGCCGAGGCGACGCAGGAATGGACGCAGAACAAGCAGGACCCCGACTTCCTGTATCAGGGCTCGCGCCTGGACCGGGTGCGGGAGGGGGTGGACCCGGGGGTTCTGTCCGCTGCGGAGGGCGCCTTCCTCAGGGCGTCCCTCACCCGGGCGGCGCAGCTGCGCCGGTCGGCGCGCCGCCGACGGCGGTCCTTCGCCGTTCTGTCCTCCGTCCTGGCCGTCCTCCTGGCCTTCTCCCTCGTCGCCGCCTGCGCGGCGTATTCCTTGAAGGAGGAGGCGCAGGGCCAACACCGCAGAGCCGTGTCCCAACGGGTCGCCGCACAGAGCGAGTTGGTCGGTGAGGACGCCGAACTCGCCGGACTGCTCTCGGTGGCCGGCTGGCGCATCGCCGGGACGCCGGAAGCCCGTGACAGCATGATCGCCGCCATCGGCCGGTACGGCGAGGTGGTGGCCGCCACCATTTCCCTCGGAAAGGAACGCGCCGCGGCCGTCGCGTTCAGTCCGGACGGGCGGACGGTGGCCGTCGCCGACAGGGACGCCGGCGTGCTCCTTTGGGACATCAGCCGGCCGAAGAAGCCGAGCCTGACTTCCGTCTACCGCGCTTCCGCAACGGTTGGACACATGGTGTTCAGCCCTGATGGACGCACGCTGGCCGCCACGACCGACCACGACGTCGAGTTCGCCGATGTGGCCACGGCGAAGCGCCGGGCAAGGGTTACCGCGTCGGGCAGGATCGAGCATGTGGCGTTGAGCCCCGACGGACGCCACTTCGCCGCTGTCGACGACGACCGGATGGTCCGGATCTGGGACATCTCCGACCTCGGCAGTCCTGTCATCCGGCTCAGGCAGAAGGGCACACAGAAGGTCACCGCCCTCTCGTTCGCCCCCGACGGGCGCACCCTCGCCACGGCGGGCACCGACGGCGTCGTCCGCCTGTGGGACGTCACCGATCCGGCCCCTCTCCGGCCGGCGTCCGCCGTGAGCGGCCACACCGATGTCGTCCGAGGCATGGCGTTCACCTCCGACGGGCGCACCCTGGCCACCGCCGGCGCCGACCGTACCGTCCGCCTGTGGGACGTCACCGAGCGGACCCGGCCCCGCCTGGCCCTCGTGCTGACGGGCCACACCGGAACCGTTCACGGCGTCGCCTTCAGCCCCGACGGGCGCACCCTGGCCACGGCCAGTGCCGACAACACCGTCCGGCTCTGGGACCCCACGGCCGGGCGGCCGGCCGGCACGCTCACCGCGAGCACCGACGGCATCAGCCGTGTCGCCTTCAGCCCCGATAACCGCGGTCTGCTGACGATCGGTAGCAACGGAAGGATCCAGCAGTGGACCATCCCCGCGCAGGCGGACCCGGACGACCTCATCAGGACGATCTGCTCCCGTGCCGGCCGGGAGCTCACCCGAACCGAGTGGCAGCAGCACGTGCGGGACTACCCGTACGAATTCGTCTGCTCGCGGACCTGATCCACGCCGTGTCGGCGAAGAGCCCGCATCCGACTTGACCCTCACGCTGCGTGAGGCCGGATCGTGGGGTGCATGAGCGACTACTACAACGCGTTCGAGATGAGCCCCGTGCCCGCTCCCGGCCCGGATGCGGTGGCGCCGGAGCCGTTCCGCGGCATCTACGGAATGCCGGCGTTCGTGACGATCCCCACGAGTGATCTGGCGGCGTCGGTGGACTTCTGGACTCGAGGGCTCGGGTTCTTCGAGCTGTTCGGCATCCCCGGCACGCTGGTGCATCTGCGCCGGTGGGCGTTCCAGGACGTACTCCTCGTCAAGGCGGAGCGTATTGCCGAGCAGGCACCGGCGATGAGCTTCACTTTCGCGTGCGTGCTGAGCGAGGTCGATTCCCTTGTCGAGTCCTGTCGTGCGGTGCGCCCGGGCTCGGTAGACGGTCCACGGGACACTCCCTGGACCACCCGCGACGTGGAGGTCATCACCCCCGAGAACGCACGGATCGTCATGACCGCGGCGAAGCCCTTCGATCCGGCCGGCGAGGAGGCGCGCAACCTCGCGGCCGTCGGGATCACCCCACCCGGCTTCGGTCCCGGCGACAATGAGGACCATGTCTGATGTCACCGACGCCGACGGCCTGACCGTCGGTCAGGTCTCGGCACGTCTGGGCGTGACGGTCCGCGCCCTGCACCACTGGGACGAGATCGGTCTGGCGCGGCCGTCGCTGCGCACGGCCGGCGGGTACCGGCTCTACACCGCCGGTGATCTGGAGCGCCTGCACCGCATCGTCGTCTACCGTGAGATCGGTCTCGGCCTGGACAGGATCGGGGCCGTCCTGGACGACTCGACCGCGGACGTGGCCGGTGCGCTGCGCGCGCAGCGCACCCAGGTCACCGAGCGGATCGAGCGCCTCCAGCAGCTCGGTGCCGGGCTGGACCGGATGATCGACGCCCACGAGCGCGGCCTGCTGCTGACCGTCGAGCAGCAGGCCGCGGTCTTCGGCCCAGAGTGGAACCCGGACTGGCCCGCCGAGGCCCGTAAGCGCTACGGAGACACCACGCAGTGGCAGCAGTACGCCGAACTCTCGGCCGCTCGCGGCCCGCAGGAATGGCAGGCCGTCACCGAAGCCGTGGCCGACCTCGACCGCACCCTCGCGGATGCGATGGACGCCGGCGTCGCACCTGGCAGCCCGGAAGCCGGTCAACTCGTCGAGCGGCACCGCGAGGTGTTCGCTTCGTTCTTCCCCCTCACCCGGCAGATGCAGGTCTGTCTCGGCCGTATGTACGAGGCGGATCCTGGCTTCGCCGCCCACTACGACGGCATCCGCCCCGGCCTCGCCACATGGTTCCGCCGGACCGTCGACGCCAGTGCGCGCGCCCACGGCATCGACCCGGACACCGCGACCTGGCAGTAGAGCGCCGCTTTGCGGTCCGCTCCTCAGCACGGCCTGCGCCAGGTGTCCAGTTCCGGGTTCTTCCGCATCGACGACAGGCGCAGCTTGCGGGCCGTCGGGCAGAACCGGGCCGTGGGCTCCGCGTACTCCACGTGGAAGACCGCCTTGCCCGCCGAGATGAAGGGCTCGAGCAGCGCGCACTCGTCGTACTGCGCACACTCCTCGTTGACTGCGAAGTCGAAGTCGTCGAGCAGATAAGGGATTTGGGCCAGGTCGTTCTTGAGGCCGACGGCGAGGCCGCGCTCGTGGGCGATGGCGGCGATCATGCGGTTGTACCGGAGCTGGTCGCGCGCCGTGAGCGGGAAGCCGGTGTCGTTGCCGTAGCCCTCGACCAGGTCCGGCTCCACCGCGTCGAAGCCCTTGTCCCGGCACATGTCGAACCGGCGTTCCATGAGGGGGCGCAGGAGCGAGAGGCGGCGGATGTCCAGCCAGCGTTCTCCGTGCCAGCCGTTGGGCCTGCCGAGGATCGAGCGCGGGAAGGCGCGTCGGTCGGGGCGGAAGTCCTCCCAGGCGCCGACGTTGACGTAGCAGATCACCTTGCGGCCGTCGCGGTGCAGGCGTGCCACGTCGTCGGCGGTGTTCTCGAATCCGTCGATGTCGTAGACGGGTACGTCGACGGACGGGTCGACCTTGCCATCGAGCTGCCACTGCCATGCGAGCCCGGGGCGCGGCTGCCACCGCGCGTCGGGGGCGGGCGCCGTGGCGGGGACAGGGGTGGGAGGCTGGTTGCCCGAGCACGCCGCCAAGGTGATCAGGGCGGCCACGACGGCGGCCGGCACGGCCCGCCTCACCGGTCCGCCTCCGCCAGCGCGGGCGTCAGCCGGGACCAGGGGTTCGGCGGTTCTCCCGTCACCGGTCCGCACACGCCCGCACCCCGCTCCCGCGCGGTTCGCAGGGCGAGCGGCACGAGCGGTTCGGGCACACCGTAGACGAGGTGGCACAGCCGTTCGGCGGGCACGCGAGTGGTCCACGAGGGGCGGCTGAAGTCCGACACGTACTGGGACCAGGGTCCTTCGAAGGTGACCGTCAGGTCGGCGAGCCGGGCATACCCCGGCGCGGGATGGACGCCCGGGTTGAGGACGACGGTCGAGGCGCCGAGCCGCCGCGCGGAGCGGACCAGTCGGCGGCAGTCCGGCAGGCCGTGCGGTGCCGCCGGCACCTGGTCCAGGAAGCAGCCGTCGACGGCGTACCACTGCCGGTGCCGGCGCAGATCAGCGGTGATGTCGTCGGGGTCGCGGGCGCCGTAGTCCGTGTCCAGGTAGCCGAGCAGCCGGGCTCCCGCCGCGCGCAGCGCCTCCGCCGCCGCGACGAACGCCGGATCCGGGGCCGGGCCGGGTCCGTTCGCGGGGTTCACTACGACGGCGTAGGTGCGTGCGGCGCAGGTGATGAGCCGGTGCCAGGCGGCCGGGTCCTCGGCCGGATGCACGTACAGCGGGATCAGCAGGCTCACCGCGCCGGTACCCCCTCGGCGGGGCGGATTCGTCGGCCGGTGGCCGCCCAGAGAGCCGCCGCGGAGGCGTCCAGCGTGTGGGCAGGCGTCCAGCCGAGGGCGGCGCGGGCCGCCGTGATGTCCGAGCACTGCCACGACACCTGCGCGGACCGGGCGGATCCGCCGGTCGCCTCCTCGACGATCCGGCCCCGGAACCCGGCCGCGTCCGCCAGCGCCCGCACCAACTCCCGCACCGGACGGGCGTCGCCGCCGCCGATGTTGAGCACGGGCGGCAGCGGTCCCTCGGCGGTCACCGCCAGCCGGGCCGCCCGGGCCACGTCGCGTACGTCCACGAAGTCGCGGTGAGCGGACAGGTCACCGAGACGCAGGTCCGCCTCCGGGCCGTGGCCGGCGTCCGCGAGCGAGGCGGCGAGCAGCGCGGCGACCCTGCCGGGCAGCCCGGTGGGCGGGGCGCCCGGGCCGACCGGGTTCCCCACCCGCAGCACCACCGCGTCCAGCCCGGAAGCGGTCACCGCCACCGTGCCCGCCAGCTTGGTCGCACCGTACGGTCCGGCCGGCCGGGTCGGCGCCGACTCCGTCACCCGTACGCCGGGTTCGGCAGGCCCGTACTCGGCGGCCGAGCCCAGATGGACCAGGCGGGCCTCGGGCGCCACGTCCCGCAGGGCAGCGCACAGCACGGCGGGGCCGCGGGCGTTCACCTCCGCGAGGGTGACGGCGTCGCCGCCGGTCGCGCCCGCGCAGTTGACGACGGCGTCGGGCGCGGCCTCGGCGAGCGCCGCCGCCAGGTCCTGCGGGCGGTCGGCGGCGAGGTCCGCGGTGACGTCGGCGGCGGGTGAGCGACCGCCGACGAGGACCCGCGCATCCGGGAGGGCGCGCAGGTGCTCGGCGAGGTGCGTGCCCAGGTAGCCGGTGGCGCCGAGTACGAGGATGCGCATGGCCGCTCAGGCCCCCTTGAGCAGCAGCGACTTACGGCTGGTGAACTCGGCGTTGGCGCGGTCGTAGTCGTCGGGGCGGCCGATGTCGAGCCAGTAGCCGTCGAACTCGTAGGCGTGCGGCGGGCGTTCGGCGGCGAGCAGGTCCATCACCAGTTCGTCGAAGCCCAGCGGCAGCCCGGGCGTGTAGTCGTCGAGGGTGGTGCGGGAGACGCCGTAGACGCCCATGGAGACCCGGTAGTCGATGCTGGGCTTCTCGGTGAAGGCGACCACCCGGCTGGCGTCGGTGGTCAGCACGCCGAAGTCGATGTGGACCTTGCGGGCGTAGGTGGCGATGGTCAGAGGCGTGCCCGACGCCTGGTGGGTGCGCAGTACGTCGGCGTAGTCGAGGTCGGTGAGGACGTCGCCGTTCATGACGAGGAAGTGTTCCGGCAGTCGGTCGCGCAGGGTGAGCAGCGGGCCCATGGTGCCGAGCGGGCTCTCCTCGGTGGCGTAGTCGACGTGCATGCCCCACTGGGTGCCGTCGCCGACGTAGGCGCGGATGATCTCGCCCAGGTGGCCGATGGCGATGGTGCAGCGGGTGAAGCCGGCGCTGGACAGCTGGCGCAGCACGATCTCCAGGATCGCGTGCTGGTCGCCGATGGGGACGAGCGGCTTGGGCAGCGCGGTGGTGTACGGCCGTAGCCGGACGCCCTTTCCACCGGCCAGGATCACTGCGTGCATGGCATACCTCCTGCGATACGTGCCGGTCGGGTCAGATGTTGTAGATGCCGGTCTTGTAGCGGGCCAGGTTGGCCGGGTCGGTGAACCACTGCGCGGTGCGCGCGAGCCCTTCCTCCAGCGTGCTGCCGGGCCGCCAGCCGGTCGCCGTGGTCAGTCGGGTGGCGTCGGCGACGAGCCGCATCACCTCGGAGGCCGCGGGCCGCAGGCGCGCGGAGTCCTCCTGGACGTCGAGCGGGGTGTCCATGACCTTGCCGATCAGCGCGACCAAGTCGCCGACGGAGATCTCCCCGCCGGTCCCGGCGTTGAAGGTGCGGCCCACGACCCGCTCGGCCTCAGCGGTGCCGACCGCGAGGAACGCCTGCGCGGTGTCCTCGACGAAGGTGAAGTCCCGGGTGGGGCGCAGATCGCCGAGCGTGATGGTGCGCTGCCCGGCCGCCACCTGGGCGATGACGGTGGGGATGACGGCGCGCATCGACTGACGCGGGCCGAAGGTGTTGAACGGCCGCAGCGTCACCACGGGAGTGCCGAAGCTCGCGTGGTAGCTGTCGGCCAGCCGGTCACCGCCGGCCTTCGAAGCGGCGTACGGCGACTGGGTGTTGATGGGGTGCTCCTCGGTGATCGGCACGGTCCGCGCGGTGCCGTACGTCTCGCTGGTCGAGGTGTGCACCAGCCGCGGGGTTCCCAGCGCGCGCACCGCCTCCAGCACGTTGAGCGTGCCGGTGACATTGGTGTCCACGTAGCTGTGCGGGGCCTGGTAGGAGTACGGGATCGCGATGAGCGCGGCCAGGTGGTAGGCGCAGTCGGCGCCGTCGAGCAGGCCGCGCACCGAGCCGGGGTCGCGTACGTCCCCGAGGACGATCTCCACCTGGTCGAGGACGTCGGCGGGCAGGGTCTCCAGCCAGCCGTAGGAGGAGAAGGAGTTGTACTGGGCCATGGCCCTGACGCGGTGGCCGGAGGCGACGAGCGCCTCGGTGAGATGCGAGCCGATGAAGCCTTCGGCTCCGGTGACGGCGGCGAGCGGTGCGGAGGTCAACTCTTGGTCCCTTCGTCGTGGTCGTCGGACGGGAGACCCGGCGCGGACGGGGCGCGGGTCTGCGGTCCGATGGGGGTTGTGCGTGTCGTGCGTGTCGTGCGGGTCGTGCGCGTGGTCAGGAGTGCGGGGAGGGCCTGCCGAGCAGGCGTATCGCACAGGCCGCGAGAGCGACGGCGGCCGCACCGCAGGCCCAGGGCAGTACTGCCGGTCCTGGCGGCAGGTCCAGGAGGAGCACCGCCCCGGCTGGGCCGGCCGCGGCCAGACAGAGCACGGCCGACGGCCAGGCCACCCCGAACGCCTGAAGCAGCAGGGCGGTCCACAGGACGGCCGCGAGCGGGAGCAGCGTGGCCGGGTCGGAGCCGGTGAGCAGCGCCGCGGGCAGCAGCAGTGCCAGATAGCCGGTCAGGCACAGGCCGAGGACGGCGGTCGAACGCAGCAGGAATCCGGCGGGAGTCGCGCTCACCCGCAGCGCGGCGACCGACCAGCCGCGGTAGCGGTACAGCAGCCACTCGGCCGGGCCCATGCTCAGCGTCAGGGCGATCACCGCGTACGGCTGCCGTCGGCCCTCCAGCATGACGAGCACGGCGGCGGCGAGCCCGAACAGTCCGTACGGCAGGGACGCGTGCAGCGGCGGCCGTCCGGTGTCGGGAGCGGCCGGGCCCGCGCGCCCGGCCCACAGGATCCGACCGGCGGCCCCCAGCGTGGCCAGCAGTGCCAACAGCGGTAAGCCGACCCGCAGTTCCGGTCCGGGCTCCCACCACGGCAGCACCGCGGCGCCCACGATCAGCGGGCTCAGCGCGGCCAGCAGCAGCCGCTCCCGGGCCAGCACCAGCAGTACGCTCGCGCCGGCCAGGTACAGCGACTGGGCGGCCGCCACCGCGAGAGACAACGCGCTGCTCCCGGGAAGCGCCGCGAGTGCCGTGGCCGCGGCGGCGCCCAGCAGGGACCCGGTCAGCAGCGTGCCGGACGCCTCCCGGCGCCCGGCCACCAGGCGCAGATGCGCACGGTGGCCCAGCGCCTGCCCCCATGCCCAGGAGGTGATGCCCGCCACGATCAGCACGGGGGCGTGCCGGTCGACGGCCCACAGGGGCGCGGTCAGCAGGTAGGCCAGGGCCGGCAGCGCGAACAGGACGCCGCGCAGGAGGCAGCGCAGGGTGTCGGGCCGCCATGGGTCGGCTGCGCGAGGCGGCTCGGGGAACGTCCGGGGCACCCGCTCGTACAGCGCGGTCGCCAGGGAGAAGAGGTTCGGGTGGCCGTACCGCTCCTTGATCACCGTGGCGGACAGGCCCTCGGCCTCCAGCAGTGCCGCGACCTCGTAGGGATGGACGGCGGGTCCGACGGCGTCGGCGAGTTCGGCGGCGAGGGTGCTGACCGCCTCCTCATCGGGGCCGTGCCCGGGCAGCCGGATCGCGAGCGTGGCGTCGTCCAGGGCCCAGCGCGGGCGGCGGCGCGGCGGTCGGGGTTCGGCCAGCCGCAGGGCGAGGGTGTCCTGCCCCGCGTCGCCGGGTTCGAGGGATATCGGACCGCTCATCCGGTCAGACTCCCCGTGCCGGTGACCGCCGGGCCGGTGCACGCCGTGCCACTGACCACTGGGGCGGGCAGCATGACTCTGGCGGGCAACTCCGCCTTTCCTGCGGCCAGTTCGTGGTAGATGGCCCGGAAGGTGTCGATGGTCTGGCGCAGGGTGAACTGTTCGATGACCCGCAGCCGCGCCGCCTCGCCCATCGCCCGGCGCCGCACGGGGTCGCCCAGCAGCTCCAGCGCGGCGGCGGCCATCGCGGCCGGGTCTCGCGGTGGCACCACGAGCCCGGTGTCACCGACGGCCTCGCGTACGCCGCCGACGTCGGTGGAGACGGTCGCCCGGCCGCACGACATGGCCTCGATCAGCGTGAACGGGAAGCCCTCGCTGATACTGGAGAGCATCACCACGTTCCCGGCCGCGTAGGCGTCCTTGATGTCGTCGACGCGGCCCTCGAAGGTCACCGCGTCCCCGTGCCCCAGCTCGGCGGCGAGGGCTTCGCAGCGTTCCCGGTACCCCTCGCCGCCCCGGGGTGTGCCGCCGAACAGCCGCAGGCGTACGTCCGGCAGTCGGTCCCGGACGAGGGCGAAGGCGCGGATCAGGGTCTCCAGGTCCTTGATCGGGTCGACCCGCCCGGCCCAGCTCAGGGTGAGGGTCTCCGGCTCCGGCCCGGCCGGCGGGAAGGCGGCGGGGTCAACGCCGTTGTAGACGGTTCGGATCGACTCGGGGTCGGCGCCGCCCTGCTCCTCCCACAGCCGGTTGTAGCGGTTGCCCGGAGTGATCAGCGCCGCCTGGCGGTAACTCTCCTCCGCCAGCAGCCGGAAGAAGCCCAGGATCACCGCCTTCACCGGCCAGCGGTACGGCGCGGTGCGATAACCGAGGTAGCGCTCGCGCAGATAGACGCCGTGCTCGGTGAGCAGCAACGGAACGCCGTACCGTTCGCGTGCGGCCAGCCCGGGCAGGACGGCGACGCCTCCGCTGACGGCGTGCGCGACGCCGTGCTGCGGTGGCGGCGCGGCCAGCGGGCGCAGCGCGTGTTCGAGCAGGGCGGTGGCGGTGAGCGCGTCGTGCAGGGTCGGCCGCGCCTCGCGCACGGCCAGCCCGGGCCGCGTCCACACGGCGGTCAGGATGCTGATCGCCGTGTCGCCCCGGAGGAACGCGCTGAGTTCGCCGCCCGACGCGGCCCGCGCCAGGGTGTGCAGCGAAGGTGCGAAGCCGTGCTCGGCACCGGGGTCGACGAGCGCGGTCAGGAACCGCTCGTATGCGTCGGCGAGCCGCCTGCGGGACCGGCCGCGGGGCGGACGGCCCTCGGGTGCGGCGCCCCACATGGGGACGGACAGGACACCGCGGACATGGTTGGGCAGGTCCCACACGATCGGCTCCCGTCCGGTGCCGGTGACGGCGATGACGTCGAACTCGATGTCGGGCATGCCGGTGACGATCTGGTCGCACCAGACGCTCACACCGCCATGACTGTGCGGATAGGTGCCTTCGGTGAGCAGGGTGACGCGCGCGGTGTCGTTGCGTCGCGCGCCGTGGTGAACGTGCATCGATGTGCTCCACGGCCGAGGTGTGGTGAGGGTTGCCGGTCGCGCCGGTCAGCTCCCCGTGGGAGAGACGGGCTCGGCCACGCCCTCGGGCACACGGGCGTCCGGTGCCGGTGCGGTGACCGGCGCGGAGGCGTCCGTGCCGGCGACCGTGGAGGGGGCCGCGGACTGCGGCAGGGTGAGGGTGAGCGCCGTGGCGGTCGCGGGAGTCCACGCGGAGCGTTCGCCGGCGTACGCCTCGCCGAAGGCCGAGCCGTCCCGTGTGGTGCCCTCGGGCATCGTGGCGGGGACGTCGACGCCGGCGGGGCTCTCGACGGTGACGGTGTCGCCGATCCGGTAGGCGGTGACCTGTCCGTCGGCCACCGCGGTCCGCCACGAGGCGCGCCGCTTCAGCTCGTTGCCGATGTCCTTCATTCTCAGGTTGACCAGCGGTGTGTTCTGCGCGAACAGCGTGCCGTAGGTGTCGAGGACGCCGTCCAGGACCGGGTAGGCGATGCGGTCCTCGGCCAGGTTGGACTGGTGGATGAAGTGCGGCTTGGGGTCGTTGCCGAGGACGTGACCGAGGGCGATCTGCCGTTCCAGGGGCACGATGTGCCGGTCGTAGCCGGTCGCGGTGTCCAGCGGCTCGGGCAGGCAGGTCGTGGTGGCCGGGTTGTCCTCGCAGATACCGCTGCCGCCCTGGCCGCGGCTGGTGTAGATCCAGTTGTACTCGTCGACCTGCTCGGCGGCGCGGCCCGCGTTGTAGAAGACGTTCATCGGGTAGCGCGGGATGGTGGTGGCGGGGCCGACCTGTCGCTGGCCGGGCTCGCGGGAGTTGTCCGAGGCGAGCCAGGCGATGCCGGTGTCGGCGAGGGCGAGCGCCAGGTTGGGGTTGTCGGCCGGCTGCTGCGGCAGCACCCTGAGCCCGGAGTGTTCGCCGGTCACCAACTCGTCGTCGGCCAGCGGGAGTCCGGCCGCCCGGCCCCAGGCACTGTTGTGGGCGATCTCGTCGGCGACGTCGGTGCGGCTGACCCATTTGGTGCTGCTGTCGGCGTTCGTGGCGCAGCGCCAGGGAACCACCGAGGTGTCCTGTTCGCAGCCGAGGAAGGCGTGCGTGTAGGTGTGGTTGATCCAGCGGAACTCGGCCCGCCGGGCGAGAAACCGGTCGGTGAGCGGGTCGGCTCCGTTGTTGTCCTCGCGGTGGTCGACGCTGCCGGCGGCGTTGTAGGCGAGGTCGAGGGTGAAGCCGCGCTCGCGCTGCCAGGTGACGGCGTGGTCGACGTCGGCGGGCGTCATCCTGATCGGGTCGGGCGTGGCGTTCGGGTCCGTGCAGTCCACGTCGCCGGGTGTGCAGTTGAGCGTGGAGTTCCAGCGGTCGTCGGCCGCGAAGACGTCGTCGACGTGTACGGCGAAGTAGTTGCGGGAGGCGCCCAGGTGCACCCCGCCGGTCATCCATTCGACGATGCCGCGGGCCAGCAACCGGTATTGCTGCTGGTACTGGTTGTAGACGAAGGTGACGACGAGTTCACGCCGCCCGTCGTGCCGGTACTCCCCCACCAGCGAGCCCCGCTTGGCGGTGCCCGGGATCGGTGCCTCCACATACGGGGTGAAGTCGGCACCGGCCGTCGGCGTAGACAGATAGGCGTAACTCTCCCCGACGGCCGACGAGTTGTCCTCGAACGGCACCGGCCCGTCAAGGTAGCCGAACGCACCCGCCCGTCCTGCGTCCGTCACCTGGGCCCGCACCCCGTCGACGCTGCCCGAGTAGCCGCCGTACACCGGGTACTGGAGCCCGGTCTCGGGGCGCGCGTAGGTGTACGCGTCGACCTGTGGGATGTCGTAGGCCTGCTCGTACGCCGCCAGGGCGGCCATCTCCGGCGAGTTCGCCGGGAACGGGTTGTCGTTGGGCAGCACGACCGCCTGGAACCTGGCGCGGTCCCGGCCGTCCACGGTGTCCGCGAGATAGCCGGCGTCGATCACCGGGCGGTCGGACCGCGTGAGGTCGATCTCCGTGTACGGCGTTCCCGCGGTGTCCAGTTCGGCGGCGATGGCATCGGTGGCCGGGCCGCCGTCGCTGACGACGAGCACCCGCAGATCGATACGGGGCGGCGGGGCCGCCGCGTGTGCGGCCGGCGCGCCGAGCGCGGCCATGAGCGCGCCCGTCGTGAGCAAGGTGGTGCCTAAGGTCCGCTTCATGCGGTGCTGTCCCCTCCCAGGGCAGGGGTGAGTACGGCTCCGCTGAGCGGACGCACCCCCGCGCGTGACGCCGGATTCCCCCTCAGTCACCGGTCGTCGACCCATCCGTCGCGTCAAATAGTGAGGTATCTGTGGAGCTTTCGTGCTCTTGCTGCGGAACCTGACGGAAAAACGCAGGTGTGCGATGCGGGGCCGCTCCGCCCGGACCGTGTGCTCGACCGGGGATCGCGGCCGCCCGCGGGCGCCGCTTCGGCCTCTGCCGCGCAGGTGGGAGCGGGAATCACCGCATCCGCGGCCGGACGGGGAACACCGGTGCGACTGCCACTGGTGTGGACCGGTCTGCCGGTCGGCCCCGCGCCGGTTTCAGGTCACCCGCATCACTCACGGTCTGGCGGGCAGGTGAGACGTTGTCCTGCTCAGCGGTCGACGCTTCAGGGGGAGCCTTCGTGTCCGCAATCGGAAGTGATGCCGCCGCCGTACCGGAGAGCCAGGACGACACCCCGCTGCGGCGGGCCATCGGCCCCAGACTCCTGGTCCTGTTCGTGATCGGGGACATCCTCGGCACCGGCATCTACGCCACCACCGGGCAGGTCGCCGGCAAGGTCGGCGGCGCCCTGTGGCTGCCGTTCGTCATCGGCTTCGTCGTGGCCGTCCTGACGGCTGCCTCGTACGTGGAACTCGTCGGCAAGTACCCGAAGGCGGCGGGCGCGGCGCTCTACACCCAGAAGGCGTTCCAGGTCCCGTTCCTCACCTTCATCGTGGCCTTCATGGTCATGTGCTCGGGCCTGTCCTCGGCGAGCGCGGCGGCCCGTGCCTTCAGCGGCGACTATCTCGCCGAGTTCACCGACTTCTTCCCGCCCACGCTCATCGCGATCCTGTTCGTCCTCGCCCTGGCGGCCCTGAACCTGCGGGGCGTGTCGGAGTCCGTGAAGACCAACGTGGTCCTCACCGTGGTCGAACTGACGGGCCTCGTCATCATCCTCGCGATCGGCGCCTGGGCGGTCCTGTCCGGCGACGGCGAACCCTCACGGCTCGGCGAGTTCCAGGCGGAGGGCACCGGATTCGCCCTGGTCACCAGCGTGCTGGGGGCGACCGCGCTCGGCTTCTTCGCGTTCGTGGGCTTCGAGGACTCCGTCAACATGGCCGAGGAGACCAAGGATCCGGTCCGTACGTTCCCGCGCGCCATCTTCACGGGTGTCGTCGTCACCGGCACCATCTACATCCTGGTCGCCCTGGTCTCCTCGCTGCTCGTCGACTACCGTGTGCTGGAGGGTTCCAGCGGGCCGCTGCTGGAGGTCGTCAAGGCCGGCGGGCTCGGCTTCCCGCCCAAGCTGTTCGCGCTGATCGCCCTGTTCGCGGTCACCAACTCGGCCCTGATCAACATCATGATGGCCTCGCGCCTGTGCTACGGCATGGCGAACGAGCGTATCCTGCCGCGCGCCCTGGGCCGGGTCCTCCCCCGCCGCCGTACGCCGGTCGTAGGCATCGTCTTCGTCTCCCTCCTCGCCATCGGCCTGGTCTCCACCGGCGAGATCGAGGGCCTCGGCGACACCACGGCCTTTCTGCTCCTGTGCGTCTTCGCCGTCGTCAACATCGCCGTCCTCGTCCTGCGCCGGGACCGGGTCGAGCACCGGCACTTCCGTACGCCGACCGTGCTGCCGGTGCTCGGCGCGATCACCTCGCTGATCCTGGCGAGCCCGCTGTCCGACCGGCCCGCGAACGTCTACATCCGGGCGGGCGTGCTGCTGGCGATCGGCATCGGGTTGTGGGTGCTGAACAAACTGGTGCTGCGGGTGCGCGGCGAGGAATGAGAGCCCCTGCCCCGGTCAGCTCGCCCTCCAGGGCCGGAGCTTCTCGGGGTTGAGTACGGCCCAGACCCGTTGGACCCGGTCGCCGGCGAAGTCGAACGCCAGCACCGACACGGCGACGCCGTCCAGCTGAGCCACCAGGCCGGGCTGCCCGTTGACGGTGCACTCCAGGATCACCACGTCGGGCACGGCCCCGGCCCGTTCCACGAAGAACCGTGCGACCTGCTCGGCCCCCTCGACCGGATGCAGGGCGGCCGGGACGATGCCACCGCCGTCGCCGGTCGCCGTGGCGTCCGGGGCCAGCAGGCCGATGAGCGCGTCGATGTCCTGCGCCTCCCACGCCTGCTTGAACGCCTTGACGACGCCGGCACGCCGGGCTGCCGCTGCCGGAGTCGCGGAAGGCTGCGCCGCACGGATGCGCCGACGGGCCGACGAGGCCAGCTGACGGCACGCCGCCGGTGTACGGCCGACGATCTCGGCGACTTCGGCGAACGAGTAGCGGAAGACATCGTGCAGGACGAACGCCACCCGCTCGGCCGGGGTCATCGATTCGAGCACGACGAGCAAGGCCATGTTGACCGACTCGTCGAGGGTGATGCGATCAGCGGGATCGACGGAGGCACCGCCCGACCGGCCACCGACCCACTCCGTACCGTTCGGCAGCGGCTCCGGGATCCACTCCCCCACGTACCGTTCCCGTCTGGCCCGTGCCGAGCCGAGCAGGTCGAGACAGATACGACTGGTGACGGTCGTCAGCCAGCCGCCGGGGGATTCGATGCCCTCCCGCTGCTGTGGGGACATGGCGTACCAGCGGGCGTATGCCTCCTGCACGACGTCCTCGGCCTCGGCCAGGGAGCCGAGCAGCCGGTAGGCGACATTGATCAGCCGGCGCCGCTCGCGCATGATCACGCTCAGGCCGGGATCTGATCCGCCGTCGTCCGGCAGAGATGGGCTGGTCATGGGCCGTCGGCTCCCTCGGTCGCATCGTCTGTCCCCCTTGCGACGAGACAGCCCACCGAGATGTGAGGTGCGGTTCCGCCTGACATTCCGGGGGGCTGCGTCGTCGCACCTCCGAGTACCTCCGAGTACCTCCGAGACCGACACCATCCCGCAGACGGCGACCGTCTGCATCTTCCTGGAGCGATCAAGCATGACCACCACGACCCAGCTCAGCGCACTGACCGGCGACTACGACCTCGACACCGCCCGCACACGCATCGGCTTCACCGCCCGGGCGGCGATGATCAGCAAGGTGCGCGGGCAGTTCGACGCGTTCGAGGGCGCCGCGCACCTGGACGGAGCCCTCCCGTCTAGGTCCACCGTCCGGCTCACGATTCGGTCCGCGAGCGTCCGGACCCGCAACCGGAAGCGCGACGACCACCTGCGCGGCGAGGACTTCCTGGCCGCCCTCGACCACCCGACGATCACCTTCGCCTCGACCCGCGTCGAGCAGATCGAGGGGACGGTCTTCAAGGTCACCGGAAACCTGACCATCCGAGGGACGGCCAGTCCGGTCACCGTGACCTTCCACCTGACCGAAGCCGACACGGATCCGCGAGGCACCGGTCGCGTCCGCTTCACCGGCACGGCGACCGTCAGCCGCAGGGACTGGGGTGTGAGTGGGGCCGCAGGTCTGGTCGGCGAGAAGGTGACGCTGACGCTCGACGTCACCGCGATCCGGCGGTCATGACGGGTCCCGCACTCTGATGCCGCGGCGTGGGCGGCCTATTCGGCCTCGATCTGGTGGTCGGCCCAGACATAGCTGGCGGGCAGCAGGTCGGTGATGAGGACGGCTCGGACGCGGTCGCCTTCGCCGACGATGACCTTGAGGTCGGGGAAGTAGTCGAGAAGAGCCTGACGACACCGGCCGCACGGGGGAACGACTCCACGGTCGCGGTCGCCCACGGCGACGACGATGTCCAGTTCGTAGATGCCCTGGGCGGCTGCCGCGCCGATGAGGACCAGTTCGGCGCACGGGCCTCCGGTGAAGTGGTAGGCGTTCACGGCGGTGACGATCCGGCCGTCCCGGGCGCGGGCCGCCGCCGCCATGGTGTGGTTGTCGCCCCGGCAGCGCGTGCGTGCGACGTGGGCGGCGGCCTGGATGAGCTCGTGGTCGACGTCCTGGATCTGCGTGGTCATGTTCTCTGCCTTCGGTCGTCCGATGACGCCCATCATCTGCGCGCGTCCCCCGCGTTACCTAACTGGCAGGGTGAGCGCCGAGTGGGCCGGCCTGCCCTCCGTGGCGGGAGGTGTGCTGCTGCCGGCGAGCCTGCGCAGCATGTCGTTGCGCCGCTCCAGTCCCCGAGCCGTGGTGGGGAAGAGTGTGGCTTCGCCCTCGCCGATCTGGTCCTGGTTCAGGGTCACGAACGCACGGGTGCTGTCTTCGTAGGCGGCGAAGCCCGCGGCGTGGTCCCGGTCGGCCAGAGAAGCGGCGAGCATGTAGGCGCCGACGAGCGCGAGGCTGGAGCCCTGCCCGGTGAGGAAGGAGGGTGCGTACGCGGCGTCGCCCACCAGTGCGACCCTGCCGCTGGACCAGCGAGGCATACGGATCTGGCTGACCACGTCGATGAACAGGTCATCGGCGTCGCGCATGGCGGCGAGCATGCCCGGGACCTCCCATCCCCCGTCGGCGAACGTCGCGGCGACCAGGTCCCGTTGGGCTCCTGGTTGCCGGAACGCGCCGAATGAGGTGGGAGGTTCCGGATGGGCGAAGTTCAGGAAGGCGTGCACCTCGTCGCTGTCCCCCACGGCGTAGAGAGCCGCGGCTCTGCCCGGGGTGTTCCACATCATGATCTCGTGGGAGAGGCCGAAGGTGTTGGGCATGGTGAACCCGGCGAAGCAGTACCCGAGGTAGCGGTGGAACTGCTCTTCGGGGCCGAACAGCGACTCCCGGGTACGTGAATGCAGCCCGTCCGCACCGAACACCATGTCGAACGTACGCCGGCCGCCCCCGCGGAAGGTGACGTCGACCCCGTGGTGGGACTGGTCGAGGGTGTCGACGGAGTCGTCGAACAGGAACTCCACGTCGTCACGGACCGCCCTGTACAGAGCCTCGGTCAGGTCCCCGCGCCGCACCTCGAGGTCCCGTCCCGGGACACTGCCGGCGACGGCGTGCGGGTCGGCCGAGGCCACCTCGCCGCCGTCCGCGTCGACGAAGGTCAGCCGACGCAAGTCGACGTGCGTGTCCCGCAGTCGGGGCAGGATCCCCATCCTGCGGACGACCTCCAGTGCGGTGCCACGTACGTCGACGGGGTAGCCACCGCTGCGTAACGCCCTCGCCTTCTCCACCACCGTGACCGCGTATCCGTAGCGGTTCAGCCAGAAGGCGAGGGCGGGACCCGCGATGCCGGCCCCGGATATCAAGACCGTGTGCCTCCGGGGCGGGGTACGGACATCCGTCAACGGATCGGTGGGGGTCATTCCTTGGCTCCTTTGCTCATGGTGCGGACGACGAGCAGGGACAGCGCGGTGACGGCGCCGGCGATGACGAAGCCGGTGACGAAGGCCGATTCGACCGGGTCCTCGGTCCCGGGGTGGGTTCCTGCGGCCAGGAAGGCACCGCTGACCTGTGCGCCCGCGGCGATGCCGATCACGCGCGTCACCAGGACCAGGCTGGTGGCGGTGCCGGTGCTGCCGTGATCGACGGAGGTGGCGGTCTTCACGACCATCGCCGTGATGCAGACACCACTGGCCAGGGCGATCAGCGCCTTGCCGACGACGAGGTGCCAGACCTCGGTGTGCAGGAAGGCCATGGCGACCAACGTGGCCGTCATGGTGCCGATTCCGGCGGTGACCACGGCAGTCGAGCCGAAGCGCCGCGCCGCGGCCCCGCCGAGCGGCCCGCTGATCGCCCCCGCTACGGCGCCGGGCAACAGGTACCGCCCGATGTCGCTGGAACCGGCCCCGAAGCCGTACCCGTCGGCGGACACCGCGAACAGCTGCGGAACGAGGAACATCGACACCGCGGTACCCACGCACACGGCGAAGGTGATCGCATAGGAGCTCCATATCTCCGGCTTCGCCACCAGGCGCAGATCGACCATCGGCGAGTGCGACCGGCGTTCGACGCGGATCCATCCGGTCACGAGGAGGGCCAGGAGCACGACGAGGGCGCCGAGGGCGAGTGGCCGGCCGCCGAGTTCGGGCGCCATCGAGAGCCCGAGCATGAGCGTCAGCAGGATGCCGCTCAGGAGGACCAGGCCGGGCCAGTCGATCCTGGCGTCCGACCGGTTCGGCGGATCGTCCGGCATCAGCCTGTGGACGCACAGGGTCGCCACGACGATCGCGATCGTGGGTATCGCGAACATCCAGTGCCGGGACAGTCCTTCCGCGATGGGCCCGGCCATCAGCGTGCCCAGCATGCCGCCGCCCACGAACAACCCGCTGACCACCCCGATGGCCACCTGGGACTCCCCCGTGGGGAGATGCTTGCGTACCAGGATGAACGACAGGGGCATCGCGCCCACCATCGCTCCCTCCAGCACCTGTCCGAGCAGCAGGACCGGCAGGTTCGGTGCCAGCGAGGACACCAGGCCGCCGGCCGCGACCACCGCCATCAGCCGGAGCATGACCCGTTTCCCGCCGTAGCGGTCACCTAGGTTGCCCGCGACAGGCGTGACGAGGGCGCCGGTGATGAGCATCGCGATGCTGAGCAGGGCCCCTTGGGCAGGGCTCATCGACAACTCGCGTTGTAACAGCGGAAGCGTCGGTGCCACCACCGACTCCAGGGCCCCCGTGGCGACTGCCAGCATGCCGAGAGCCCCGACAGCGGCCTTCCCGACGCGGACCGGGCGAGCCAGGGTCGTGGTCATGAACGTCCTTTCCCTCGTGGCCGGGTACATCCAGAGAGATTACACTACACCGTGCAGTGTAATCAGGTTAGGATGCGGCCATGCCGACCACGAAGACACTGCGCGAGGGCTCCACCCAGAAGCGGGCCGCCATCCTCACCGCGGCCCGGGAACTGTTCCTCGCCGACGGCTTCGACCGCACCAGCGTCGACGCGGTCGCCGCCCGGGCCGCCGTGTCCAAGCGGACGGTCTACGACTACTTCGGCGACAAGCGGACGCTGCTCCAAGCAGTCGTCGACGGCGTCGGCCAGTCACTGATCACCACGATCCGGCGCATCCTCGACGACACCCTCACCGAACCCACCGAAGCCGCCGGCCTCGAGGACGTCCTGGTCACGTTCTCGATGCGCATCGCGACCGACATGCTCGGCTCCGCGGAGTACGCGACGCTGCAACGGCTGGTCCGCGCGCAGGCAGGCCTCGGCGAAGGCGGCGAGAACTCCATGGCGGACACCCCGGACGAGGCACTCGCCGAGCGGTTCGCCGCCCTCGCCGAGGCCGGACTCCTCGACGTCCCCGACCCCCGGCTCGCGGCCGACCAGTTCATCGCGCTGACCTTCAACGTCGCGCTCAACAGGTTCGGTTCCGCGAACGCCGCGGAGGACCCGCGTGTCCGGCCCCTCCTCGTCGAGGGGGTGCGGACCTTCCTCCGGGCTTACCGGGCGAAGTAGGGCTGGAGGTGGGTGGTCAGAACCAGCCGGTGCACTCGATGGCTCCGCCCGGGCCATTGGTGCCGCAGGCCCGCATGACCAGGCCGGCGTCGTTCCACTGGGTGGTGTAGGCGTCGTTGCCCGAGGTGATGGTGGTGAAGCCGAGCATCGGGTCCCAGGTGGTGCCGCCGTCGGCGCTGCGGTCGACCCAGATCTCGTCGCCGACCGTGCCGCCGATGATGCGGCCCCAGGCGCACTGGGTGGTGCTGTTGTACCGGAGCTCCACCGTGCGGCCGAAGACGGTGGTCGACTTGGCCGTCCAGGCGCCCGCGGAGTCGGGTTCCGTACCGTCGCCGCAGGACGTGTTGTTCTCGGCGCCGGCCAGTGTGCCGCCGATCTGCGGATAGTTGCCGCAGGACGGCACGTCCCTGAGGACGGCCGGGCCCTGGACGAAGAGGTTGCTGATCCAGCTGTGGTAGTCCGGCAGGAACGACCACACGTTGTTCACCATGCCGTCGAGCGTGGCCCGCTCCCCCACCCGCTGGCACAGCACCCGCACCTTGACGGAAATGCCGTTGCCGTTGGTGAAGTTGATGCGGCTGCTCGTGTTCGAGTCCTGCCGCAGGTTGGGCTGGCCCCAGGTCTTCTGGTAGGAGCCGTGGCCGTCCCAGGACCACACACCGGGCGTGGCGTCGGCGTGCGGGCGGAAGGCGCCCTGGTAGCGCTCCCAGCGGGCACTGATGGAGTTGACCTGTATCTTCATGCCCGACTCCGGCGCCTCGACCATCCAGCCGTTGCCGAGGTAGAGCGCGACGTGCGTCGGGCCGAAGCCCTCACGGCCGAAGTACATGATATCGCCGGGCAGCAGGACGCCCGACCCCTGCGACTTCATGAACTTCGTGTGCGCGTACCCCGGCGCCGCGAAGGTCGCCTGTGTCGTGCGCTCGGTGATGAGGTCCCGGCCGGTCGCCTTGTACCAGGCCCAGCGCACCAGACCGATGCAGTCGAAGCTCCAGTACGTGGGGTCCGCGGCCGATTGGATGGCGTTGAGGGGGGTCGAGCGGTCGACCATGCCCTGACTCGGCCCGGGCACCCCCTGTGCGTGACCGCCACCCCAGGCGTACGGCTCACCGACGTACCGGCACGCGACCTCGACGGCCGCCTGCGCCGCCGCGCTCGCACCGGACTGGAGCGGGGCGCACCCCGTCGCGGCTGCCGCCGGAGCGGCCGAGACGGCCGGCAGGCCGAGACTCACCACCGTCACGAGCGCGGCCACGAGGAGCCGCACCCGACGAACCCACGACCGCTCTGCCCACCCCGTTCTTCCCGTTCCTCCGATTGCGCGCACTGTGTCGGTCACGGCACTCCCCCTGGTCTCGACGGTCTCCCCACGAACGTACGGACTCCCCCCGCCCGCCGGTCCCTGTCATCTGTCAGGAGCACCCGGCCGAAAGTGATCCCTCACGCATCCCCGCGCAGAGGAATGGACCCCCGCCTCAGCGAGGGCGATCGTGAAAGCCATGAACGATCACCGCACGCCATCCCTCGACCCGGCCTCCGCCCACCCCGACCCGGACCCCGGGTCCGGTGAGGTTCGTCGTTTCTGGGGGCAGCTGGGTCTTCCCGGGCTGGTCGACGTCCACACGCACTTCATGCCGGAGCGCGTGCTGCGCAAGGTGTGGGGCTACTTCGATGCGCTCGGACCGCTGACCGGTGGGCTCGAGTGGCCGATCACCTATCGCGCGAAGGAGGAGGAACGGACCGCGCTGCTCCGGCAGTTCGGCGTACGGGCCTTCACCTCGATGCTCTATCCGCACAAGCCCGGCATGGCGTCCTGGCTGAACGGCTGGGCCGCCGACTTCGCCCGCCGCACCCCCGATTGCCTCCACACCGCCACCCTCTATCCGGAGCCGGGCGTCGAGGCGTACGTCCAGGAGGCCGTCGAGGCGGGCGCGCGCGTCTTCAAGGCGCATGTGCAGGTGGGGGCGTACGACCCGGCCGACGAGCTCCTCGACGGGGCCTGGGGGTTGCTGGCGGAGGCAGGGATCCCCGTGGTGATCCACTGCGGCTCCGGGCCGGCACCCGGCAAGCACACCGGCCCCGAGCCGATCGCGCTCGTGCTGGCACGGCATCCCCGGCTGCGACTGGTCGTCGCGCATCTCGGCATGCCCGAGTACGAGGAGTTCCTCGGGCTCGCCGAGCGGTACGAGGAGGTGCGGCTGGACACGACGATGGCGTTCACGGACTTCACCGAGGGGTTCATCCCGTTCCCCCGCAGGGCCCTGCCCCGGCTGGCCGGTCTCGGCGACCGCGTCCTGCTCGGCTCCGACTTCCCCAACATCCCCTATCCGTACGTCCATCAGCTCCACGCCCTGGAACGGCTGGGGCTCGGCGAGGAGTGGCTGCGGGCGGTGTGCCACGACAACGCCGTAGAACTGTTCGGGCTCAGTCGGGGGCAATGATCACGCTGGTCTCGGCGCGGGAGACGCGGCGTATGTGTCACGGAGCCGCTCGTGAGAATCCGATGTCCGTGCGGTGCAGCGTGTTTCGGTGTGGGTATCAGCATCGGATCCGGCAGTGCCGGTTCGGGCGGATGCGACGGGGGCGGAGCGAGTGGCGAGAGAGGCATGGAGCGGCAGCGCCGGGATAGAGGCGGCGGACGCGGTGTTCGAGTTGATGAGGCGGCTCATCGACAACTTCCGGGACAACCCGCCGGTGACGCCGCTGGTGGTCCTTCAGGCCGGTGAGGAGGATGCCACCGGCACCCTGGACCGGCGGGTCGCGCAGGTCGTGGAGTTCGTCCGGCAGGGCCATCAGCCGCGGGGGCTGATCGCCAAGCGGCTGGACGGCGGGGGCGGCGCGGACGCGTACTCCTCCGCGATCGACATGGTGCGCCAGTTGTGCGAGCACCCCTGGGACAACCAGAGCCAGTCGCAGTACAAGCCGTTCGGCTTTCCGCGCTCGCGGCTGCTGCGGGCCATCGAGCAGGCCGCGCCGGAGGTCGGCGGGGACGTGAGCACGGTGTGGTCGGCCGCCCAGCGCCGCGAACGGCTGATGCGGCGGCTGGCCGAGCTGCGCTGGCGGCCGGAGCGCGATCCGGACGGCGTCGATGAGACGAGGCGTGCCGCGGCGCTCGCGGACACCGTCGGTGCGGTGGTGAACCCGTCCGGTTTCGTGGGCGCGATGTTCATCGCGTGTCTGAGCGTGCTGCTGGGCGAGGGCGGGTGGCAGACGGCTGTGTGGGGCGGTGCCATGGCGCTGGCGGCGTTCGGGGTGGTGCACCTGCTGGCGCGCAGCGCGCCGCCGCTGCTGTGGCTGCGCCGGGCCAGCAGGTGGTTCGCGACCACCACGTTCCTGGCGCCTTCGAGCGACCGGCCGGAGGCCGCCGAATGGTCCCGGTGGCGGCCGACGAAGTCCTGGGAGACGATCCGCGGCCGGGCGTTCGCCGTCGCCCAGCAGGTGGTGGCGGCACAGGCGGGCGACATGACGGCGCGTCAGTTCCATTTGGAGCTACGGGTGCTGGCGTTGCTGGAGGATCTCCGCGAGAACTTCCGGCCGCGGACGCTGGACCTGCGCCGCCGCAAGCGCACGGTGCCGCCGGTGGTGTATCTGCCGTGTGCCACCGAGGACGACGGGGGCCTGCTGTTGCTGCGGGCGATCAGCAATGTGCGCACCCGCCGCAGCGAGGTGGACCCGCTGCTGATGCTGGCCGCGATCCCGGCGGCGGAGCGGCTGCGGCCGCCGGGCTCCGAGGACCCGGAGCGGCTCACGCTTCCCCGGCCCGACGGGCCCGAGCCGGACGATCCTGAGCGCGCCTTCGCGGCGGACGCCCGGTACCAGGAGTGGGTGACCGGCCTCAACGTCGGCCAGTCCCCCGGGCGCTCGGCCGCGCTGCCGTGGATCCTGTGGATACCGCTGTCCGCCGAAGAGCTGCGACGCCGGCACTCCGCACAGCACTCCACCACCCGGATCCGCCGTACCGCCGCCTGGCTGCTGTGGTCCCGGCCCTGCCTTGCGGTGGTCCTCGCCATCGCCCTCGGCCTCGGCTTCCTGGGCAACCGGTGGATGGCCCAGCGCTACTGCCAGGGCCGGCTGGTCGGCTCCAACACGGACTCCGTTCTGGTGGCCGGCGAGTGTGTGGGCGTCGCGACCGGGGACGTACGGCTGGCCGCGGGCAACGGGCTGGAACTGTACGGGGCGGGCAAGGGCGTCACCTTCGACGCCGTCGAGCAGGCGATCCGGGCCGAGAACGCGAAGATCGGCCCCGAGGACAAGTACGTGACGATCGTCTACGCCGGCCCGGTCACCGCGGCGGACGTGTCCGGCACCCGCAAGGGGCTGGAGGAGATCACAGGGGTCTACCTCTACCAGCGCTACGCCAACGTCAGCACCCATCAGCCGACGAAGATAAGGGTCCTGCTCGCCAACGCCGGTGAGAACATGCTCCAGGTGCTGCCCATGGCCCGGCACATCGCGGACCTCGCCCGGCGCGACCGGTCGGTCGTCGGTGTCGTCGGCCTGGGACGCGACACCACGGAGAGCGACGACGCCGTGGCGATCCTCAAGGGCGCGGGCCTGCCCGTGGTGAGCACCACGAACTCCGGCAGCCATCTGGCGCGGGACCTGTCGAACTGGTTCGGGCTGGCCGCCACCGACGAGGAGGAGGCCGACGCGCTGCTCGTCGTCGCCCGGCAGCTCGCCCGGCGCGAGGAGGGCGCCCGTGCCGTGGTGCTGGCCCGCAAGGTCGGCAGCGAGAAGGACTTCTACACGACCGAACAGGCCAGAGTGGGCAAGCAGATGCTGGACCGGGCCGGATTCACGCCGCTGCCCTCCCACTCCTACCGGCTGAGCCCCAACGGCGAACCGGAACTGACCGACCCGGTCGAGGACATCTGCGCGAGCGACCCGGTGCCCAGGGCCCTGTACTTCGCGGGCCGGGTGGAGGACGTGCCCAACCTGATGTCCCAACTGGGCTCCACGCCCGGCTGCTCCGGCCGGCACATCACCGTGTTCACCGGCGACGACCTGGCCAAGAGCAACTACGACGAGGGCGAGAGTCTGCGCATCCCTCCGGAGGTCACCCTCTACCACTTCGCGCTGGCACCGATGGACCTCGTCGGCGCCACCGGTTTCTACGAGGACGCCCACCGCGTGCTCACCGCCCTGCTCCCCAGCGGCACCGGGGAGACGAAGCTCGCCGATCCCGCACGGCCCTGGGACGACGCGCTCTTCTCCAGCGGCCAGGCAGTGCTGGCCTACAGCGCCACCGCGGTGCTGTACCGGGCCTCGAAGAACGGCGACGCCCCGCAGACCGCCCCGGAGACCTGGGCCGACCTGCGCTGGCGCCCCAACCCGAACCTGCCGGTCGGCACGGTCAGTTTCGCCGGCAGCCAGCCCTACGCCGACCAGCGGGGCCACGCCTACAAGATCGTGCGGGTGACCTACCGCGGCCACAAGGTGCAGTCGGTCACCGTGTGCGGGCGGCCGGCCGGCAGTGACGAGCCGCTCTCCGCGCCGCCGGGACGCAAGGGCGCCGACCCGGACACGGTGTGCCGTGAGGAGTGACCCTGCGGTCCCGGGTCTCCCTCACATCGCTCAGCAGGTCGTGAAGACCAGGGCGGCGTTCTGCCCGCCGAAGCCGTAGGAGGTGCTGACGGCAGCTGTGGCGGGCGTGGTGCGGGGGGCCTTGGCCACGACGTCGAGGTCGATGTCGAGGGCGGTGTCCTCGTGGTTGGCCGTCGGCGGGATCAGCCCGTGCTGGAGGGTGAGGACGGTGACGGCCGCCTCGATCGCGCCCGCGGCACCGATCGCGTGGCCGATCGCCCCCTTGAGGGACGTGACGGGTGGCGGCGCGGCGAACACGGTGGTGAGGGCGCGGGCTTCGGCGAGGTCGTTGAGGCGGGTTGCGGTGCCGTGGGCGTTGACGTGCCCGATGTCGGCGGGTTCCAGAGCGGCGTCGGCGAGTGCGGCAACGAGGGCCTCTGCGGCGCCCCTTCCCTGCGGGTGGGGGGCCGCGTAGTGGTGGGCGTCGCAGGTGGCCGCGTATCCGGCGAGGTGGGCGCGGGGTCTGAGGCCGCGGGCACGGGCGTGGTCGGAGCGTTCGAGGACGAGGACGGCCGCGCCCTCGGACAGGACGAACCCGTCCCGGGCGGAATCGAAGGGCCGGCTGGCCCGGGCCGGGTCGTCGGTGCGCTGGGAGAGAGCGCCCATGCGGTGGAAGCAGGCGGCGGGGATGGGGTGGCGTACGGACTCCGCGCCGCCCGCGAGCACGATGTCGCACGTCCCGGCGCGCAGCAGGTCACGGGCGATGCCGATCGCGGTGGCTCCGGACGCGCACGCCGTGGACACGGTGAAGTTCGGTCCACGGGCGCCGGTGTCGAGGCCGATCTCGGCGGCGGACATGTTCGGCACGCTGCGCGGGATGGCGAGCGGGGAGATGTCCAGGGGCCGGTCGTCGGCGAGTTTGGCGAATTCGTGGCCGTAGCGTTCCATGCTGGCGGTGCCCGAACCGATCACGACGCCGACCCGGAGCGGTTCCCAGGTCCGTGGGTCGAGGCGGGCATCGGCGAGGGCCTCGCGTGCGGCCAGGAGGCTCATGGCCGTGAACCGGTCCAGCCGCCAGGCGGACGGACCGACCAGCCGGCGGGCGTCGAAGTCGGGTACCTGGCAGGAGATGTCGACGGGCAGCCCGGCCAGCTGTTCGTCACGCTGCGCGGTCGACGTGCCCTGGAGCAGGGTCTGCCAGGTGCTCTGCGCGTCGAGGCCGGCCGGACTGACGATGCCCAGGCCGGTGATCGCGACACGGGTCATGCGCTGTTGTCCGTGACGGCCAGGGCCGGGTCGGCTGGTGCGGGGTCGGCCTGCGCGACGTCGGCCTGTGCGGCGTCCAGCAGGGTGACCAGTTGGCCGACCGTCTTCGGCAGTTCCGTGTCGTTGAGTGTGATGCCGGTGCTCTCCTGGACCGCCAGGCCCATCTCCAGCAGGGCCAGCGAGTCGAGACCGAGGTCGTCGAAGGTCCGTTCGGGGGTGATGTCGGCGGCGTCGATCGGGAAGGTCTCCGTGAGCACCTGGGTGATGGTGTCCAGGGTCGTCGCCATGCGTGCCTCCAGAACTGTGGGCGGGTCAGCGGTGTGGATGGGTCAGTCGGAAAGGGGCGTCCCCGCTTCCGGCACCGGTGGTCCCGGTCGGGTGTGCGGTGGCGCCAGGGGTGCGGTGCGCGGGGCGAGCCAGCGGGCCGCGGCCGCCGCGGTGAGCAGCACTACGGCCGCTGCGGTCGTCGCGGTGAGCGTCATGGCGTCGATGAACGCGTCACGGGCGGCCGAGAGCACGGCGATCCGCTCGGCCGGCGACAGGAGGCCTGCCTGGTCCGGCACGGAGAGGAGGCTGTGCCGTGCGGCGTCGGCCACCTCGGGCACGGTGGCCGTCACGGCAGGTGCCTCGACGAACCGGGCGGTGAACACGGCCGTCAGGAGGGAGCCCTGTACCGCCACGCCGAGCGCGGAACCGACCTGCCGTGTCGCGTCGTTGACGGCGGAGCCCAGACCGGCCTGCTCGGTGGGCACCGACTCCATCACCGATTCGGTGCCCGCCGCCGCCACGAGCCCGGCTCCCACGCCCGCGATCGTCTGGAACAGCGCGCAGTGCCCGTAGCCGGACCCGGCCGTGGTGGTGGCCCAGACGCAGAGCGCGACGGCGACCACGAACAGCCCGCTCACCACGGTGACCTTGATCCCCAGTCGGCGCTGGACGGCGACGGCGGCCGCCGCGCCCACGGCCAGCCCGGCCGGCAACGGCAGGGTGCGCACCCCTGCCTCGACCGGGCTGTAGCCGAGGACGCCCTGCAAGTACAGGGTGAGGACGAACAGGGAGCCGAACAGGGCGAAGGACATCAGAGCCAGGGCCGCGGCGGCGACTCCGATGCCGGGCCGGGCCAGCAGGTGCAACGGCAGCATCGGCGCCCGCACATGCCGCTCCCAGGCGAGGAACGCGGCCAGGATCAGCCCGGCGAGCGCGAAGCCCGTGACGACCTGCCCGCTGGTCCAGCCCTTGTGCGGGCCTTCGATGATCGCCCAGACCAGGGCCAGCAGCCCGGCGGTGGACAGCAGCGCCCCGACGGCGTCGAAGGCGGCCGACCGTGGTGCGCGCGACTCGGGGACCAGCAGACAGCACGCCGTGATGATCACCACGGTCAGCGGCAGGTTGATCCAGAACGCGGCCCGCCACGAGGCGTGCTCGACCAGCCAGCCACCGATCACCGGCCCGCTCAGCCCGCCGAGTCCTCCCACCGCCGCCCACACGGCGATGGCGCGACGCCGCAGCTCGGGCTCGGGGAACATGTGGTGCAGGGCACCCAGGGTCGCCGGCATCAGCAGTGCCGCGCCGGCTCCCATGCCGCACCGCGACGCGATCACCTGCCAGGGCTCACCGGCCAGCGCCCCGCCGACCGAGGACGCGCCGCACACGGCCACCCCCAGCACGAAGCAGCGCCGGCGCCCCCACCGGTCGGTCACCGCTCCGACGGCCAGGACGCTGCCGCCCAGCATCAGCGCGTAGCCGTCGACGATCCACTGCACCTGCGCCGTGGTGGCGTCCAGGGCTTCGCGCAGCTGCGGCACGGCCACGTTGAGGACGGTCAGGTCCATGCCGAGCATGAACAGTCCGAGGCACACCACCCCCGCCGCCCAACCCCGTCGGATCCCGGTGTCCGCCCGTCGACCGGGGTGCGCCGTCATACGGCGGGCACCGCCTCGCGGACCACCGCACCGAGGTCGTCCGCCACCTGCCGTACCAGCGCTTCCGTCTGCCCGTGCATGTACATGTGGCCGCCCTCGAACAGCCGCGGCTGGACCGACGTGCTGAACAGTTCGTTCCATTCGAGCAGTTGCCGCACGCTGGTGGTCGGGTCCTGCGCGCCTCCGTACAGCGCCAGCGGTACCTCCAGGGGAGGCTCGTCGCGGTGGCGATGGTGCAACAGCAGCAGGCAGTCGGCCAGCAGCGGTGTGCACGCCACCGCCATCAACCCCGGGTCCTTCAGGAGCCGTTGCGGGATCGGCCCGCCCACCAACTGGCCCACCCCCTCCAGTCCCGCCATCAGCAGCGGCAGAAGACCCCTCGCATACGCGCCGTCCTGCGGCCCGCGAAGCGACGACACGCCCATCCACAACGGGAGACGGCCACCCGAGGCCCGCAGGGTCCGTACCGCCTCGAAGGCCACGAGAGCGCCCACGCTGTGCCCGAACACGGCGAACGGCCGCGGATCGGCGTCGTCATCCACGATCTCCGCGACAAGCGCGGCCACGGCAGCGGTGTCCGTGAGCGACGGCTCCTCCGTACGGCTTCCCCGGCCCGGCAGGCTCACCGAGCACATCTCCGCCCAGGCCGGCACCATGTCCACCCACGGCGCGAAGAACCCCGCTCCGGCGCCGGCCGGCGGCAGGCAGTACAACCGCACCGCCGCCTCGGGGCGCTCCAGCAGTACAACCTGCGTCAGTCCGCCAGTCACGCAAACCGCCCACATCCGCTCGCCGTACACGCGTGGTCTCCAGGCAGCCCCCGGCGCCGCGGCTTGGGGGTCGGGAGTCGCCGTTCATCGTTCCGCCTGCCTGCTGCTGAGGGGAGATCAGCACGCCGCATGCCGGACGACATTCACCGAAACGAGGCATCAACGGGCGCCAGACGGCGCGGCGGCGACTCCTGGTGCCGTACGCCCACAGGGGCCCGCAGACCGGTCTGACAGGCTGTCAGCCGACCTCGTCGATGCTCGATCCTGCTCGTAACTGCTTTCTATCGAGCACATATTGACATGCACTCGCGAAGCCCGCAGAGTCATGCCCCGACAGACCCCACAGTCCCGACAGTGCACCGGCAGTGATGCAGGCCACCCCACGAGGAGTGTTGTCGTCATGTCCGAAACCCCCGCTGTCTCACGCCGACTGCTCCTGGGTGGAGCGGTCGCCACCGGCGCGCTCGCGGCCGGAATGAGCGCCGCGGCACCGGCCGCGTCCGCCGCGACCGGACCGGCGCCCGGTCGGCGTCCCGGGCAGAAGTCGATGATCGGCGTGCCGTTCGAGGTCCACAGAACCGTCCGGGTCGGTGTCATCGGCCTGGGCAACCGGGGCGGCGGCATGATCACGGGATGGGCTGCCGTACCCGGCTGCACCGTGACCGCCGTCTGCGACATCCGCGCCGACCGCGCACGAAGCGCCGCCGACCGGCTGGAGAGCAAGGGCGAGCCCCGCCCCGCCGAGTACGGCGGATCAGCCGACTCCTACGCCCGGATGCTCCGGCGCGACGACATCGACCTGGTGTACGTCGCCACGCCCTGGGAGTTCCACCACGAGCACGGCAGGGCCGCGCTGCTGAGCGGCAGACACGCCGTGGTGGAGCTTCCCGTCGCCACCGAACTGCGCCAGCTCTGGGACCTCGTCGACACCTCCGAGCGCACCCGCAAGCACCTGCTCCTCGCCGAGAATTGCAGCTACGGCCGCAACGAGCTGGCCATGCTGAGGATGGCGCACGCCGGTCTGTTCGGAGACATCACCAACGGCCATGGCGGCTACTGCCACGACCTGCGGGAACTCCTCTTCTCCGACACGTACTACACCGACTCCTGGCGACGGCTGTGGCACACCCGCAGCACCGCCTCCCTGTACCCCATGCACGGACTGGCCCCGATCGCGGCGGCCATGGACATCAACCGCGGCGACCGGATGACGACCCTGCGCGCCACCGCGACCGCCCCGAAGGGCCTGGCCGACTACCGCGAACGCCTCGTCCCCCGGGACCACCCGTCCTGGAAGGAGACGTACATCAACGGCGACCTGGTCACCTGCCTCATCGAGACACAGCGGGGCAGGGTCATCCGGGCCGAGCACGAGGTGAGTTCGCCTCGCCCGTACAGCAGGATCAACACCCTCGCCGGCAGCCGCGGGATTGTGGAGGACTACGCCGGCCCCTCCCCGACCGGCGCACGGGTCTACCTCGAACCGGACCACGCCGGCCACACCTGGCGCGACTTCGCCGACTACCGCAAGGAGTACGACCACTGGCTGTGGCGGAAGGTCGGCGACGACGCCGCGAACAACGGCGGGCACGGGGGCATGGACTACGTCCTGCAATGGCGCACGGTCCAGCTGATGCGCGCCGGACTGGTCCCCGACATCGACGTGTACGACTCGGCCGCCTGGTGCGCGGCGGTCCCGCTGAGCGCCGCGTCCCTGGCGAGGGACGGCCGCCCGGTCGAGTTCCCCGACTTCACGCGCGGAGCCTGGGCCGGCAGACGCCCCGGACTCGACTCCAGCCCCACGGACATGCCGCCCGCCGGCTGAGGGGTACCGCACGGAAGCAGGTCCGGGGTGTGTGGCGGTCCAGTCGGGGCATCCGGATGCCGGGAGGTCTCGATGGACACGAGTGCGCCGGCACGGACCGCACGTCTTCGGGCGCGGCGGGTGGCACGGGGTTCGGTCGTCGAGGGGGCGGCCAGGGCCGGTCTCTGCGCCCGGGGTGTGATCTATCTGCTGGTCGGTGCACTGGCGCTCCAGGTCGCCTTCGGCGACACGAGCCGGCAAGCCGACCGTGGTGGCGCTCTGGCGGAACTGGCGCAGCAGCCGTTCGGCGCGGTGCTGCTGTGGGCGCTGGGCATCGGGCTTGTCGGCATGGCTCTGTGGCGGTTGTCCGAGGCGGTCTTCGGCTCCGTCGGGCAGGACGGCCGCAGCGCGCGCAAGCGGGCGCTGGCGGTGGCCCGGTTCGCGTTCTACGTCGTCGTCGCCTTCTCCGTGCTGTCGTTCGCGGCGAGCCGGAACCGCGGCGGCGGTGGATCCAGCGACCAGCAGTCCCGGGATGCCACCGCCAGGGCGCTGGAGATCCCCGCCGGCCAGTGGCTGGTCGGCGCGGCGGGGATCGCCGTCATCGTGACCGGCGGCTGGATCGGCGTACGGGCGGTCCTGCGCAGGTACCGCGACGAGCTCCGGCTCGGGCAGATGAGCCGCCGGACCAGGCAGCTGGTGGACATCACCGGCGTGGCCGGCGGCGCCGCCCGCGGGCTGGTGTTCGCCGTGGCCGGTGTCTTCGCCGTCCGCGCGGCCGTCGACTACGAACCCGAACGGGCCAAGGGCCTGGACGACACTCTGCGCACCTTCGCCGACACACCGCTCGGCCCCTGGCTGCTGGTCTGCGTCGCGGCCGGACTGGTGCTGTTCGGGGTGTCCTCCTTCGCCATGGCCCGGTGGCGGCGCGTCTGAATCGCGCCTGGTGGGGAACACGAAGCGGATGAGCGATTCCGAGATTCCGCATGGCGACGGCCGGGCCGTGGACGTGTACCTGGACCTCCTGCGCATCCGGATGGACACGGAGGATTACCGCCTTCTGCTGCGAGCGGTGGAACCGGTCCTGAAGGCGATCGAAGAGGAACGCCTCTCCAGCCACGACCTCGCGCTCGACGCGGGGGCCGCCGACGAGCTGCCCCAAGAGGTCCGTGACGAGGCCGCCCTTGTCATCGCCACCGCCGTCACCGGCCGTATGGACAACAAAGTGATCGAGATCGACGTCGAGGAGACCGGCCCGGTCAGGATCGTCACCGACGCGACCACCGCCTCCGACCCAGCCCGCCTCGGCGAGATCGCCGACTACATCCGAGAACGGCACAGGCAGACGGAGGAGCTCCGGGGCATCGCCGAGGTGAGCGGCCTGCCCACCGACTTCTGACCGCCGACGAGCCTCCCTCAGGACGACGCCGATCCCGAGCCGCCAGGACGAGCAGCGCCTGGCGGCCCGTCGGCGTGTCCGCGCGACCCGGCTGCCCCCTCCCCTTCGGGCCGAAAACCCCCTCACAGATTCCGGCCATTTCATAGCACAGGCACATCGGCCACCCCTTCGGCCGGCCATCGAAATGAAATACCTCTCACCTCCTCGACCTCACGAACCGGCCTCCCCATCAGGCCACTGATTGAATGGGCAATAGGGTCCGAATTCCAGCGGCGGAACGGAATTCGGCTCTAGTCTCCTGAGACGACAGAGACAAGGCGGGTACTTCGAGGCATCGAACACCGCGAACAGAAGGGAGTTACACCATGCGTCCCATGACGCGCTGGGCCATGACAGGAGCGCTGCTGACCACGGCACTCGTGGGGCCCCTGAGCGTGCCCGCTCAGAGTGCGCCCGTCGCCCCCGCCTCGCTGTACGCCCCGTCGGCGCTGGTCATGACCACCGGCCACGGAGAGAAGGCCGCCACCACGACGCCGGAGCGCGCCGTGACGGTGAACTGTGCGTACACCACCTCGGGAACGCACCCCGATCCGCGGCAGGCCTGTGCGGACCTGGACCGCGTGAACGGGGATCTCGACCGCTTGGCCACCCTCCGCGGGAATGACGCCGGGCAACCCTGCACCAGGGAATACCGCCCCATTGTCGTGACGGTCCAAGGTGTATGGCGTGGTACACGGATAAACTACGAGCACACCTTCGCCAATCCTTGCATCAAGGAAACTCAGGGGGCAGCGGCATTTGCCTTCTGAGCAACACGGCGGGCGGGGCGCACCCTTGCGGGCGGCCCGCCCCTTCATGGTCACGGCAGCAGACGTCGCTCCTTCGCGACCGCCACGGCGCCCGCGCGCGTGTCGACGCCGAGCTTGTCGTAGATGCGCCGTAGGTGGGTCTTGACCGTGGCCTCGCTGATGTACAGGGCGCGGGCGATGTCGCGGTTGCCGATGCCTCGGGCGAGCTGGACGAGGATGTCGCGTTCGCGGTCGGTGAGGGTGGGCCGGGGGCGGCGCAGGTTGGCCATGACGCGGCCGGCGACCGGTGCCGACAGGGCGGTCCGTCCCTCGGCGGCGGCGTGGATCGCGGCGAAGAGTTCGTCGGGGCGTTCGGCCTTGAGCAGATAGCCGGTGGCGCCCGCCTCGATGGCGCGGGTGATGTCGGCGTCGGTGTCGTAGGTGGTCAGGACCAGGACATGGGTGCGGGAGCCGGGGGTGGAGGTGAGCCGGCGGGTGGTCTCGACGCCGTCGATGCCCTCGCCGAGTTGCAGGTCCATCAGTACGACGTCCGGGGAGAGCTTCGCGGCCAGGGCGAGCGCCTCCTCGCCGGTGCCGGCCTCACCTACGACCTCGATGTCCGGGGCGCTGTCGAGCAGGGCGAGCAGCCCGGCCCGTACGACGGCGTGGTCGTCGCAGACCAGGATCCGCACGGGGGCAACGCGGTGGGGGGTCATCGGGGTGTCTCCAGGGGAACGGCGGCCGACAGGACGGTGCCCTCGCCGGGGGCGGACTCGACGGTCAGGGTGCCGCCGAGGGCGCGCAGCCGGGCCCGCATCGCGGGCAGCCCGTGGCCGCGTTCCGCGCCGGGGGCGTCGGGCAGTGCGGTGGGGTCGAAGCCGTCTCCGTCGTCCGCGACATCGAGTACGACGGTGTCGTCGAGGAGCGTGAGGGTGAGGGCGGCGTGGTCGGCGGCGGCGTGTTCGCGGACGTTGGCGAGGGCGCCCTGGGCGATGCGCAGCAGACCGGACTGGACCCGGTCGGGCAGTCCGGGGAGGCGGCCGTCGTCGTCGATGTGGACGCGTACGGCGAGACGCGCGCCGGAACCGGAGCCGGACTCCCGTGCGGCCAGGGCGCGCAGGGCCTGCGCGAGGCCGCCGCCGGGGGCGAGATCGGCGGGGGCCAGGTCGTGCACGAAGCGCCGGGCCTCGGTGAGGTTGTGCTCGGCGACGGACGCGGCGGTGCGGACGTGGGCGCGGGCCTTGTCCGGTTCGGTGTCCCACACCCGGTCCGCCGCCTGGAGCAGCATCCGCTGGCTGGACAGGCCCTGGGCGAGCGTGTCGTGGATCTCCATGGACAGCCGCTGACGTTCGGCGAGGGTTCCCTCGCGGCGCTCGGCGGCGGCCAGCTCGTGGCGGGTGCGGATCAGGTCGTCGATCAGGACGCGCTGGCGTGCGGTGTGCCGTTCCATCTGGAGGAACACGGCGGTGGCGAGGGCGGCGACTGCGGGCGGGGCGAGGACCAGGTTGGGGTCGAAACGGCCGGCGAGCTGCACCTGCGCGGCGACGACGAACACGGTCAGAAGCGCCACGAGCACCAGGGCCGCACGCGGCGGCAGCGTGCGCAGGCCGGTGTAGAACAGGGGCACCGCGCACCAGGCGAAGCTGGGGGCGAGCACGACCAGGATCATCCACACCACGACGACCAGCGCCGGCCAGGCCGTGCGGCGCCGGGTGGGCCGGGGGGCCGAGTCGCCGGCCTTGGGGCCGAGCAGATGCAGGACGGCGAGGACGGCGCACAGCGCGATGATCCATGGTGTGCGCGGTTCGCCGGGGTGGCGCAGCAGGAAGCGGGCGAGCGCTCCGCCGAGCAGCAGGAAGAACGCCGCGTGCATCACGGCGCCGAGCCACCGGGTGTCCACGGTGTCCGGCTCGTACGACCGGTGTCCCATGCGGGGTCGCCTCCCTTCCGACTCGTGCCGCTGAGCTGGGCAAACACCTCCATTGTGGCCCGGCCCCGGGGCTGGGCAGGTCAACCGATCGGATGACCCCGGTGTCGTCCGGCGGGCGATCGGGAGGCAGCCGGAACGTCGACCGTCGGGGCCTGGTTCCGGGCCGAGGGTGGAGAGCGGACGAAGCGGGGCGGCAACCGGGCCGCCCGCCCACCGAAGGAGTCGACCGACCCATGAACCGAGTGCACAAGAACCTCTCCCGCCGTGCCCGCGTCGCCACCGGCGGTGCCGTGCTCGCCGTGGTCGCCCTGGCCGGCTTCGGCGCGGTGTCGGCGAACGCCTCGGCGCCCGCCACGACGTCGGCCGCCGCCACGTCGGCCGCCGCCCCCGGCCGGGTCACCACCACCTCCACCCACCTGACGGTCGAAGCCGCGACCAAGGCCGCGCAGGCAGCGCTCGACGCCGCCGGGAAGGAGAACCAGCGCGTCACGGTCGCCGTCGTCGACCGCAACGGCAACACGATCGTCACCCTGCGCGGCGACGGCGCCGGCCCGCAGTCGTACGAGTCCGCCGAGCGCAAGGCGTTCACCGCGGTCGCCTGGAACGCCCCCACTTCCCAGCTGGCCGAGCGCCTGGAGCAGGCCCCGAACCTCAAGGACATCCCCGGCACCCTGTTCCTGGCGGGCGGCGTGCCCGTCACCGCCGGCAAGGCGCCGATCGCCGGTATCGGCGTCGCGGGCGCCCCGTCCGGTGCGCTGGACGAGAAGTTCGCGCAGGCGGGCGCGAACGCGATCATTCGCTAGGCGCTGGCGTCACCGACAACCGCGCTCGGCCATGGCGGACGGGCCGCGTTCCCCCGGCGCGCCCGTCGCGGACGTATCGGAGCCGCCACGTCGATCACGGGTTCCGCGTGCCCGGGTCAGCCGGGCAGTGGAACCACATCGAGGCCGGTCCCTGGTACGACCACCAGCGCCCGGCCCTCTTCGCCGCCGCGCTCACCGCCGCCAAGTCCGCCCTCGACCCGGCCGGCGTCCTCAATCCGGGGGTGCTGCTGCCGGCGCGGCCCTGCTGACCGCTTCCTGACTCCCCGAGGCCCAGTAACACCTCATGCCCTCACCGCATACCGCATATGTGGCGCGAGATGGGAAACCCGGACGGGAGTCGATGACGCACGGGGTCGTTGATGACGCGCGGAGGGAGTGCGCAGTGAGTCAGGTCAGCACGACGCGTTCCTCGGATCTTCCTCAGCCGTTGCGGATGCTTGGCTCCGGGCTGCGCCGCCTGCCCGGAGCGGGGCAGGTGAGCAGGGTCGCCGATGGGGCGCTGGATCGGATCGGAGCGGTTTCGCCGCGCGGACGGCGGATCGCGGTGTACACCGGAGCCGGGGTGCTCGGCGTGGCCGGCGTGGTGGAGTGGCCCCTGGCCATCACCGGCGCGGCCGTCGCCTGGCTGACCCAGCCGCGCCCGCCCCAGGGCGAGGAAGGAGGGACGGACCAGGACGACATGGCGCAGGACAGCGGGCGTCCCACGGCGGTCCGCACCGGCCACGTCCGCGCAGGAGCCTCCGAGGCCCAGTCGGAGCCCCCAGGTCCCGGAGGCAGGCTGGCTCCGTCCCACTTCCAGCACGACAGACCGGAAGCCGGCAGGCACGAGCAACCCGCCAAGGTCGGTGACCCCGCCACGACGTCGGCGCTCAAGAAGGTGGCCGAGGCCTCAACACACCATGACGGGCCGTAGCCGGCGGTAGGCGTCCGGCTCCTTGGTGATCGCTCACTCCGCCGCAGCCGTCCCTCACGCCCTCACGCTGCCGTCCGTCAGTAGTCGTTGCGACGCCGTAGCCCGAAGGGGCGGCCGTCCGGATCGACGAGAAGGCGATGCAACGGGGCGTGGAGCGTCCTGGCCGTACGGGAAAGGCTCGGCCGGTGGTACGTGCGCAAGCGCCCAGCGGGCCGGGGGCCGCGGCGGCCTTTGTCGTGCCAGGCGTCCAGGTCGGCGGCGCTCGCCGCGAAGGCCTCGAAGGCGTTCAGGGGGTCACAGAGCGGGTCGGATGCGTGCGGGGGCGTGGGGGCCGTCAGGTCCAGGTGCTCGCGCGCCAGTTCCAGGCGCAGTTCCCTGGCGAAGCCGCGGGCGTCGTCCCCGAGGCCGCCGGGGTCGCGAGGCTCGCGTGGGTCCGTGGACTCGTCCAGGACGGCGCAGGTGAGTTCGGAGTCGTGGGTCCAGGAGCGGAGGTTGATGTTGTCCGATCCGACCGAGGCCCACACGTCGTCGATCACGCACACCTTGGCGTGCACGTACACCGGCGTCCCGGCGTGGTTCTCCAGCCCGTACACCGCCACCCGCCCGCCACCCGCGCGGCGCAGCCTGTCCAGGGCCGTGATCCGGCCGATCAGATTCATGGGCAGCGTGAGCCGGCCGTCCTGTTCGGGGAAGGACGGGATGACCGCGATCAGGCGCAGGCCGGGATGGGCGGCCAGTGCCTCGGCGAAGGGCTCGATCACATGCGGAGACCACAGGTACTGGTCCTCCAGGTAGATCAGGGACCGGGCCCGCCGCAGTGCCTTGCGGTAGCCGCGCGCGATGCTGCGCTCGCCGTCGGGTGCGAAGTCGTAGCCGCGCCCGAGACGGTTGGGGTAGGTGCGCAGGACCTGAAGGGTGTGCGTGCCGCAGGGTGCGGGGTCGGGTGCCTGGGGCGGGAGCGTGTCGGCGTTGGTGTCCTCGCCGTGAGCCAGCTCGCGAAGGCGGACGAAGGGGCTGCGGGTGAGCGGCGCGGGGTCGTTCCAGCGCTCGCGGAAGCCTGCCTCGATGTCGCCGACGGCCGGTCCGCGTATCGCGAGCTGGATGTCGTGCCACGGCGGGTGCGGTCCGTACGCCGCGGCGATGGTCAGTGACTGGGAGTCGCCGCGGTGCGTGGCGTCGTCGTGGCGGTTGTGGCACAGGTCGATTCCGCCGACGAACGCGACGTCGAGTTGGGGCCGGTCGGGATGGCGGAGCACGACGAGTTTCTGGTGGTGCGAGCCGCCGGGCCGTACCCGCATGTCGAGCAGGCATTCCCCGCCACCCGCTTCGACTGCCTCGCCGAGGTGGCGGTTCTCGGCCTCGCTGAACTGGAAACGGTCCAGGTGGGAGCGCCAGAGCAGTCCTTTGACGATCACCCGGCGCGCGGCTGCCTCACCCAGGACGCGGCCGATCTCGGTGCCGGGGCCGTCGAGGCGCTCGTCGGGGTCGCCCCGCCAGTCGGTGAACAGGAGCAGGTCTCCCGCGCGCTGTGCTCGGATCGCGCCGAGGAGCGCCGGGAAGTACGTCGAGCCATGGATGAGGGGCCGCACCAGGTTCCCGTGCGACCAGGCGGTTCGATCCGCTCGGCGGCTGTCCAGCCGCGTGGCGCTGTTGCCGCGTTCGCCCGGGGTCAGCAGCCAGTCGGTGAGTTCCACGCCTCCTCCATACAACAGACACGGGTAACCAGCCGGCGTCGCCTCACGCATGGAGGCGTGGGGACCGGCCGGGGCGGGCAACTCATCACGCCGCATTATTCGGTTGCCTGTCGGCGATCGTGGTGGATGCAATGTCCGGCATGATCACCGAGGTGCGCCAGGCAAGACCACATGAGATGAACGCGTACCACCGGGCCATGCCGCCCAGCGATCAGGGAACGCTGCAACTGCCCCCTCACACGGGAGAGGCCCGCGCATGAGTATGCCGTCAACGCCACCTGGAGCAGTCCGAACTGACGGGCCGTCCGTCCAGATCGGCGCTCTCGTTCCGCTGACCCGGCCGGGCTGGGTCCAGGCAGGCCAACACCTGCTCGCCGGACTCGAACTGGCCGTTCGCGAGGTCAATGACGCCGGCGGGATCGACGGACGGCCACTGGAGCTGGTGGTCCGAGACACCGCCGCTGATCCGCAGAAGGCCGCGGCGGCCGTGGACGAGTTGGCTCGGTCGGGCGTGGCCGCCTTGGCCGGTGAATACCACAGTGTCGTAGCTCGCGCCGCTGCCACCAGGGCGGACGCGCTCGGCCTGCCGTATCTGTGCTCGTCGGCGGTGCTCGACACCCTCACACCCGAACCGCAGACGGACTGGGTCGCGCGTCTCTCCCCGCCACAGTCGCGCGGCTGGCGGATCTACGCGGACTTCCTCCTCGCCGCGGGCCACAGTCGCATCGCCGTGGCAGCCGAACCGAGTGTCTACTGGGCGTCCGGGACCCGCATCCTGCGGGACCACCTCGCTCCGCGCGGCGGCACCGTCATCGAACTCGACATGCGCACGCTCTCTCCTACGGCCTTGTGCGGCGAACTCGTCGACCACCGCGCGACAGCCCTCCTGCTCCTGGTGGGCCACCCGGAACCGGCCGTGCCGATCGTCAAGTCCGTCCGCCGCGACCAGCGGCTCGCCGAGATGATGATCGGTGCTCCGGCCGGGCAACCGGAGTTCGCGGAATGGGCGACGTCGCTGGGCGACGACGGCACCGGCATCCCGTTCTTGCGCTATCTGCCCGAACGCCTCGGCCCCCTCGGTGCCCGAGTCGAGACGGCCCTGCGCGAGCGACTGGCGCAAGCGCCGTCCTTCGTCGCCTACGAGGGCTACGACACGGTCGCCGTCCTCGCCGAGGTGCTGCGTTCTCAGGGCACGGACCGGGCGCGCATTGCCGGTGCCTGGCCGCACGTTGCCGTCGAAGGCACACGCGGTCAGATCCGCTTCTCCCGCGCTCCGGGGATCAGCGTGTGGCAATGGGCCTGGCCGCCGGTCCAGGTCGTCGACCGGGATCCGGCGGAACCCGAACGCTTTCGGATCCTGCACACAGGCTGAGAGAGCACGCGGCGTTGAAGACGAACCACGAGAGCCCGCAGCGCACGGAACTCCGGAGGCGCCACATGAAGTCGGGGGTGACGACCCGCTACGAGTGGCGGGGCGACTTCGACAACGCCGCCCTCAACGCGCTCCACGCCGACGGCTTCGGCCACCCGGTCGCGCGGACCGACTGGCGAGCACGACTTGAGCGCCACAGCCTCGGCTGGGTCTGCGCCTGGGAGGACGGCCGTCTGATCGGCTTCGTCAACGTCGTGTGGGACGGCGGAGTTCACGCCTTCATCCTGGACACCGTGGTGGCGCACGACTGCCGGTCGAGGGGAGTCGGTGCCGCGCTCGTCGCAACCGCGGCGGGAGAAGCCCGCGCCGCGAAGTGCCAGTGGCTTCATGTCGACTTCGAGGAGCACCTGCGTTCGTTCCATTTCGACGCCTGCGGCTTCAAGGAGACGGCAGCCGGGCTGATCGCCCTTCAACACCCGCCGACCCGACGGTGATCACCGGCTGCGCAGACCGACTGGCGAGCTCCGCCCGCGGCCAGCCGCTCACCCGTCACGCAAGCAGGGTGCGCCAGCGTTCGGCCGACTCCATCATGTCCAGGACGACCCGCTCCAGGAACGTCCCTCCCTTGGCCAGCCGCTGCCCCACAGGCCCGTCGAGCCCGAACCTCTGCGCCGCCGCCATGGCCGCCTGCGCCGCCTCAAGCGTCGTACGCGCACTGATCACGACCGAGTGGTACCAGGCGTCGTCGTCGACCACGTAGATGTCGCGACGCCGCTGCGGGTCGCGCTCGCGACGGGCGAACCCCTGCTGGACCAGGAAGTTCACGGCCACGGAGACCGAGGCCGGGCTGACCTTCAGTCTGCGGGTCAGCTCGGCCGCGGTGCGCCTGCCGTCCTCGGACAGCAACAGGTCGGCGTGCACGCGCGCGGTCATCCTCGGCATCCCCGATCTGACCGCCAGTTCGACGATCTCCTCCGCCATCGTGCCGCCGGACGCTCCGGCCGCTCGCGGGGGTGCCGGTGTGCCGCGCCGCGCCCGCTGGGCCGTCGCATGGTGTGCCTGCTGCGGCCGGTAGCCGCCGGGGCCGCCGTTGCGTCCAACCTCCCGGCTGATCGTCGAGGTCGGCCGGTTGAGCCGCCTGGCGATCTCGGCGTAGGAGAGACCATCGGCGAGTCCGGCCGCGATGCGCTGGCGATCCTGCTGGGTCAACCGTCCTCCTGGCATACGACGAGTATTGCCTTCGCCGTCATTCATTGCAACGGTGCGTTGCGTTCGATCTCAGCGTCATTGCATCAATTTGGCGGCCTTAACCTGGGAGAAGGCGTTTTCTGCAATTGACTCAGACATGAACGCAACGTAGCTTTCGACATCGATCAAACACGTACTATCGCGAGATGAGGGATGTGCACCATGGGTGAGTTAGTCCACACCGCCACGACGCTGCCGACGACCCGTCAGTCCAGCTGCCCCTTCGACCCGCCGGCCGAGCTGCTCGACGCCCGTCGGCACGGCCCCATCAGCCGCTACACCCATGCCGGTGGACAGCCCGGCTGGCTGATCACGGGGTACGACCTGGTCAGGTCGGTCCTGGCCGACTCGCGGTTCAGCTCCCGCAAGGACCTCCTGAACGTGGTCGACTTCGAGATTCCTCCGGCGCCGCCCGGCGAGTTTCTCCAGATGGACGAGCCGCAGCACAGCCGCTACCGGAAGCCGCTGGTGGGCAAGTTCACCGTACGGCGGATGCGACTGCTCACCGAGCGCATCGAGCAGGTCACCGCCGACTGCCTGGACGCCATGGAGAAGACCGGGCCGCCGGCCGACCTGGTGACCGCGTTCGCCAAGCCGATCCCCACCATCATCATCTGTGAGCTGCTGGGGGTGCCGTACCAGGACCGGGGCTCCTTCCAGGAGCAGATCGACGCCTTCATGGGCGGTGAGGTGAGCGAAGCGGAGCTGATAGCGGCCTACACCGCGACCCAGGAGTACCTCGCGGAACTGGTTGCCGCCAAGCGCGCCAAGCCCACCGACGACGTGCTCAGCGAACTCACCGACAGCGATCTGACCGACGAGGAACTGAAGGGGATCAGCCTGATCCTGCTGGCGGCCGGGTTCGACACCACCGCGAACATGCTGTCCCTCGGCACCTTCGCGCTGTTGCAGCACCCGGAGCAACTGGCCGCGCTGCGCGCCGACCCCGAGCTCACCGACCGGGCGGTGGAGGAGCTGCTGCGGTATCTGAGCGTCGCCAAGACGTTCATGAGGACGGCGCTGGAGGACGTCGAGGTGGGCGGCCAGACCATCAAGGCCGGCACCACGGTCGTCCTGTCGTACAACACCGCCAACCGCGACCCCGACCGCTTCGCCGACCCCCACGCGCTCGACCTCCGCCGGCCGGACGCGGGCGGGCACCTGGCCTTCAGCCACGGCATCCACCAGTGCCTGGGCCAGCAACTGGCCCGTGTCGAGATGCGGGTCGCGTTCCGCGCGCTGCTGGACCGCTTCCCCACACTGCGCCTGGCCGTACCGGCCGAGGAGGTTGCCCTGCGCCCGGAGACCGCGGACATCTACGGGGTGAAGAGCCTCCCGGTCACCTGGGACAAGGAGCGGTCATGACGACGGCGCGCCTGCGCGTGGACCGTGAGCGTTGCATCGGCGCCGGGATGTGCGCGCTGACCGCCCCCGAGGTCTTCGACCAGGATCCCGAGGACGGCCTCGTAGTCCTGCTGCACACCGAGCCGCCCGCCGCTCGACGCGCGGCCGCCCGGATGGCCGCCGGGGTCTGCCCGTCCGGGGCGATCACCCTCCCCAAGGCGGATGCGGATTCCAGCGGCTCCTAGTACTGCATCCGCAGGACGGGGGTCACCGCGGCGAAGGCGGCGGCCCCCTGACTCTGCGGGACGTCCTTCACGAACACGATGCCGTCGCAGGCCGTCAAGTGGGCCGGGTCGAGCGGGGAGTAGCCGAACCAGGGGGACACGCGGGGCGCGGGCGGCGTGTCGCCGAGGGCCGTGTTCAGCCGCGTGGCGTCGATGACGCGTCGGTCCTCCGGGAGCGCGTACAGGAGTCCTTCGACGGTGTCCGGCGGCGGGGTGTCCACTCCCTGGTGCCGGATGGTGCCGAGGGCCGTGGCGACGAAGGCGTACTCCTCGCCGAGTTCGGCGCTCACCAGCGCGCCGGCGCTCCACCATTCCACCCGTCCCTGCCACATCCGCATGGAGCTCTTCGGCCGCTGGAGATGGGAGTTGTGGGCGTGGACGAAGGTCCGGCCCCGTTCGGCGAGGGCGATGAGGTTGTGGGCCATCATCACATCCCGCTGCGCGCACAGCCGGGTCATGCGGGCCGGTGAGGTGTCGGCCATCCAGTGGTGGTAGCGCAGCAGGCCGGTCGCGGTACGCCCGTACAGGCGCGCTCGGTCCCAGTCGTCGCCCGAGGTCGCCTCGACGAGGTGCGGCAGCTGCGTGTCGAGCAGTGCCACCAGGTCGTCGGCGAGCAGCCGCAGCCGAGCGGCCTCGGCCGACTGCCCCACGGACCGGGCCGGGTCCGTCATCGCGGCGGGATCGGTCCACCGGTCGTCGGCGCCGAGCAGGCGGTCGAGTGCTTCCGCGCTGCACGGGAGCAGGTCCGCGTCCACCCAGGTCGAGAGGTGGCCGTGGAGTGCGGTGAGGGTTGCCGAGGGCTCTCGGCGGCGGTGATCTCCAGGGGGCCGTCGAACCCGGCGAAGCGCAGCCACTCCGGCGCGGGACGGCCTTCGTTGTAGGCGCGCATCCAGCGCACGAGCTCACGGTTGGCCGCCGAGGCGCCCCAGCCGTGGCTGAATCCGTGCTCCATGACCGCGTCGAGCGTGCCCCTGCCCGAGGTGACGTAGTCGTCCACGACCAGGCCCCTCATGCAGTCGCTCTCGATGGCGATCGTCCGGTAGCCCTCCTGCTCGACGAGCTGTCGGAAGAGCCCGTTGCGCAGGTCGAGCAGAGCGTCCTCCCCATGGGTGGGCTCGCCCAGCGCGAGCAGCCGAGGCCGGGCCGCCGGGAGCAGCCTCATGAGAGTGGCAGCCGAGACGGCATGGGCGGTGTGCTTGAAGTCGGTGTGCTTGAAGTCGGTGTGCTTGAAGTCGGTGTCCTTGATGTCGTTGGCCATGGCTTCAACGGTATCGTTGAACCTTCGGTTGAAACTTTTCCGCGATACCGTCGGAGCCATGGGGCGAAACCTTCAAAACGGTGGACGGCTCAGGCCGGTTGATCTGGCCCGTCGGCACGGTCTGTCCACGCAGGCGGTCCGGAACTACGAGGAGGCCGGCATCCTTCCTGCCGCCGATCGCACACCCCACGGCTACCGCGCCTACACCTCGCTGCACGCCGGCGCCCTGCGCGCGTTCCTCGCCCTGGTGCCCGGCCACGGCCACCGGACGGCGACGTCGATCATGCGGGCGGTGAACCAGGGTGCGCCCGATGAGGCGTTCCGTCTCATCGACGAGAGCCACGCCCAACTCCTCGACGACCGGCGGACCCTCCAAGCCGTGGAGAGCGCCCTGCGCGACCTGGAGCCCGTCGCGCCGCCCGACCCCGGACCCAGGTCCGAGCCCGGCGGCAGCTTCATCGGGCCGTTGGCGGAGCGACTCGGAATCCGGCCCGCGACGCTCCGCAAATGGGAGCGCGCCGGGCTGGTGCACCCGCGCCGCGACCCGCACACCGGGTACCGGGTCTACGGCGAGGACGCCATACGGGATGCCCGGCTGGTCCATCAACTCAGGCGAGGCGGCTACCTCTTGGAACAGATCGCGCCGCTGATCTCCCAGGTACGGGCGGCCGGCGGGCTCGAGCCGCTGGAGGCCGCGCTGCGCGACTGGCACGGCCGCCTGTCCGCCCGCGGACGGGCCATGCTGACCGGGGCGGCGGAGCTGGAGGCGTACCTTCGCGAGCGGGTCATCGACGGCGATCGTGAGGCGCCTGGAGGCAACCGGTGAACGCGACGCCCCGACCGAGGCTGATCTTGCTGTGCGGTCTTCCCGGCTCCGGGAAGACCACGCTGGCCGGACGTCTGGCCGATGCGGTGCCCGCAGTGCGTCGGTGTCCGGACGAGTGGATGGCGGATCTCGGTGTCGACCTGTTCGACGAGGGCACGCGGGACCGCCTTGAGCGGCGATTTTGGGAACACACCCAGGAACTGTTGAGGCTCGGACAGGCCGTGATCCTGGAGTTCGGTTTCTGGGCACGTTCCGAGCGGGACGAGAAGCGTCTCGGGGCGCGTGCCCTCGGCGTTCCCGTGGAGCTGCACTACCTCTCGGCGCCGATCGACGAACTGTGCCGCCGTCTCGAAGCCCGCAGCGTTACGGGCGGGAGCGGCACGGCCCCGGTCACCCGCGAGATGCTCCAGGAGTACGTGAAGCTCTTCGAGGCCCCCGACGACGCCGAACTCGGCCTTTACGATCCACCGCCTCCCGGCCGACCCGACTGACTGGTGCGGCACGCCGCGGACGAGTCGGCGCCTGCGACCTGTCCATGACGCCGAGTCAGCGACCCTTGGCACCCCGGCCCCGAGCAGCCGTGGCTCCCCTCAGCACTGCTTGACGGCGGCCAGTTCGGCGGGGGCGAGATCATCGGACTCGAAGGGCTCTGACTCGACGACCCGAGCAGCCTCCACGTGCGACTTCGCCTCCGCATCCGTCTTCGCCTCCGCGACGACCATCGCGGCCATCGGACCGGCGCCCAGCGCACCGCCGGCCAGGAAACCCACACCCATGGCGACGACCATGATCACATTGCCGACCCACACCATGGTGTCCACGGGCAGCGTGTACGCCCCCACGACCCGCACCACGCACTCCGTGAGCAGTACGACACCCCACACCAGCGAGAACACCCGCTCGGCCCGCCGAAACCGCGCCGATCCGGCCCGCAGTCGCGTCCAGGCGGCCTCGCGGCGCGGGTCTCCCTTCACCACCCACGGCTTCATACCGGCCGTCATCATCGGCTTGCCCAGCACCACGGAAACGATGATCCCGATCCCGATCGTGCTGCTGGCCGCGCTGTCCTTGGCGATCATCAGTCGCGGGTCACCGGCGACGAAACTGAGCAGCAGCGACACGACGTTCACGAAGAGGATCAGGGCGGCCAGACCGTTGACCTCGCGTGCCTTCACCACACCCCACCCGGTCCGCACGGCCGGCACGACACTGCTCAGGGCGAGCGCCATCAGCGTGCTCGTCCCGAAGCCGTTCTTCAGGAGGTAGTACGCCCCGAGGGGGACGGCGACATCGATGAGCAGCGGCGCGAAGTTCCGCAGCACCTGTCGGCCGTTGGCGGCGCTTGGGTTGGTGGTCCCCGTGATCCCCGTGATCCCCGTTTTCGTCGTCATGCACCCAGCTTCGTGGCCACCGCCGGGTCACCGGTAGAAACGATCGTCCGGCCCTCGACATGACAAATGTCAGCACCGCACCACCGTGCGGTGCCCGGCCGTCGTTCAGGCTCCCGGTGTCTCCGGGGTCGCCGGTGGCTCGGCAGGGGTGGTGGCCGGTGGCTGGAAGAGGACGGCTCGGGCGACGGGCGGGGCGAACAGGGTGGTGACGGGTGCGGAGAGGGTCAGTACGGAGCGGAAGGCACGCCCTACGACCGGGTCGCCGGGGGCGCACTCCTGGACGCGCTGGAGGTACCAGTCGGCCGCGCGGTCCGCGGGCCCGCCGGCCACCGCGTTGCCGACCGCGCCCGGCATCTTGCGGTCCGCCCCCGCGGAGATGTCCCACGCCTGCCGAGAGGCGGCGAGGACTGCCTGCTGCACGCGCCGCGTCGTCGGGGTCCGGCGTGGATCGGCCAGGGCGTCGCGCAGGGCGACCGCGCTCATCGCGGCGACGGCCATGCCCTGGCCGTAGATCGGGTTGAAGGTGCACAGGGCGTCGCCGGTGGCGAGGAATCCGGCCGGGCAGCTGCCGGGCAGGTCGTAGCGGCGGCGGACGTTGGCGGTACGCCGGAAGCCGAACGCCGGCGAGAGCGGTTCGGCCTCGTCCAGCCACCGGTGCAGCAGCGGGTGCGGCAGCCTCTTGGCGTACGTCACGAACTCGTCGTCGTCCGTGGGCGGTTCGTCGCCGCGCAGCCCCGAGACGATGACGAGATGGCTGCCGTCCTCCAGCGGCAACGCGCCGCCGGCGTGGACCTGGTCGGGGCTCGGGTAGACGTAGTAGCCGGCGGTGTCGCCGCCGAGGACGCCGTTGCGGCCCCGGTATACGCGCGAGGCGTATGCGAGACCCGTGTCGATGGTCTCCTCGTGCGGGACCCCGGCCCCGACCGCCTGGAGCCACTGCGGAGCCTTCGTGCCGCTGCCGGAGGCGTCGACGACCAGGTCGGCCTCCAAGGATCGCTGCTCCCCGCGGGCCTCGCCGGAGCGGTCCCGCAGGACCACCCCCCGCACGCGTGAGGCGTCGCCGAGGAGCCCCACGACCTCGCTCCCCTGCACCGTACTGATCACCGGGTTGGCCAGGACCCGCCGCCGTACCAGCTCCTCCAACTGGGCGCGGGAGCCGGTGTAGATGTGTGTCGTCGCGGGCAGTCGGCGGAACCAGCGGCCGTTCTGCCACAGCACCAGGTCCGACGGCATGCCCACACGTGGCGCTCCCGCCGCCCGCAGCTCCGCCAGGAAACCCGGCAGCAGCGACTCCATCGCCACCTGCCCGCCCTCCAGCAGGACATGCGGGTGCCGCCCCTGCGGTACGCCGGGCCGGGGCCCCGTCCCGTCCGGGAACCGGTCGCGTTCCACGACGGTCACCCGGTCGGCGTGCCCGGCCAGAACGTGCGCCGCGAGCAGCCCTGCCAGACTCCCACCGACCACGACCGCGTGCCGCCCGCCCTCGTGCCCCACGCCCCAACCGCCCGTTTTTCCGGCAGAGTTCACCGAGCCGCTCCCCTGAATCGCCACGTCGTGAGAAGCCACCAGTATTCCGGACCGCCGAGCGGGTTGACCGCGTTACAGCCCTTTTGCGCCACCCCGTATCAGGGCAGGCAAGCGGCGCACGCCGGTCATGGCTGAGTGGTGCCGGTGCTCGGGGAGGAGATGCGCGCTGGGGCCACGTCGGTCTGTAGCACGTGGTGGTCCGAGTACGCACTGGGTTGCACGCGGTGCTTGAGCGGGGCGATGCCTCGCAGGAAGACGTAATCGAACTTGGTGTGCCAGTCGGTGGTCGTCTCGCAGCTGCCGATCCGCAAGGGACGGCACTGGGGGTCGGTGTCCGTGGCCAGCGCCCACATCTTGGCGAGCTCGGGGGCGTCCGGCACGGCGTTGAAGTCGCCGAGCACGATCGCGCGGTCGTGCCGGGCTACCTCTGCGGCGAGGACGCCGACCTGGCCTGCCCGGACCGCCTCTTGACGTCGATGGGCGAGGTGCGTGTTGAAGACCCGGACGGAACTGCCGCCGACGGTGGTGGTGACTGCCATGTAACCACGGTCCTCGGATCCGCCGTCGGGGTACTCCACGTCGACCCCGTCCGTCATCGGTGCCGCCGAGAGGATCGCCTGGCCGAAGCCCCCCGGGCTCCACGGCACTCCCCCGCACCGACCCCAACTCCGGAGAACCGACCCGTACTTGACGTGGTAGACCAGTCCATGGAGGTTCTGCAGATAGTCCCGGATCATCTCGACGTCACGCACACACGCTTCCTGCATGCCGATGACCTGGGGCGCGTACGCGGCGATCTCCGCCGCCCGGTCGACGTTGCTCACCTCGCACGGGTTGCAGATGTTCCACGTCATGACCCGGTTCGGTACGACGTCCCGGGCGGCCTCGACGGGCTGCGAGCCGGCGGAGGGGGCACCGAGGGGTGCGCTGGGGCCGACGAGCACCAGGCAGGCCGCGATCACGGCACCCACGAGTAACCACGCGCCCCGTCCGAGCACCATCGCCTCCTCGTTGTGGGCTCTGTCCCGCCCTCCCACCTGAAGCGAAGATAACCCACCCGCCCAGCCGGACGCGTCCCGCGCCAACCTCTGCCGCTCGGCCCGTTGATCCGTCCCCCGGCCAAGCCTCAGTTGGCGCAGGCATCACTGCGGCCAGGGCCTGGCATGTGCGCTGGCCGCGCCGACCGCCGCCCTCGCCGCCCGCTCGACCAGCGAGATGCCGGCTTCCATCGATCTGTTGCCGCCGCTGAGGACGGAGACCAGATAGCGGTGCCCGTGCACCGTGACCTGACCGACGCTGTTGATGATCCAGAGACCGGTCGTGCTCCGCTGTAGCCAGCCGTTCTTGAGCGCCCAGCGGGAGCCACGGGAGGCGGCCGCGGACACTCCCCAGTCCTGCTCCTCGGTGATCGAGCCCATCAGGTCCCCGATGTAGGCACGGGACGCCTGGTTCAGCCCTTGGGACGAGCGGGCGGAGGCGACCGGGTCTCGGGCGAAGACCGCGTGCAGCAGCCTGATCTGGTCCGTGGCCGTGGTCCGGGTCAGGCCCCATCTGATGCCGGGGCCGCCTCGTGTCGAGGAAAGGCCCAGCCGTTCGTTCGCCGCGCCCAGACCTTCCGCCTCGCCGATCGCGTGCCACAGGACGTCCGCCGCGTAGTTGTCGCTCGTCCGGATCATCGCCTCGGCGTACTGGCGCTCGTCGACCGTCAGCTCCCGGCCCTCGTCCTGCGCCTGGAGCAGCAGCGTCGCGAGGATGCCCACCTTGATGATGCTCGCCGTCTCGAACGTCGCGCTCTTCCCGTACGACGCGATCTCCTGGTCGGCGCTGTCGAGGTCGAGCACCGCCACCGCCAGCCGCGTGTCGCCGCGCGGCAGGACCGGCCTGAGCGCCCGCGAGAGCGTCGTGCCCCGCTTCTCGCGCGGCGCCGCCGGCCCGAGGGCCGGGGCCCCCGCCCTTGGCAGGGGTGCCTGCCTCTCGTGGGCCGTACCGACGGCGGAGCAGCCGGCGAGCGACACCACGACCGCGGTGGCGACACAAGAGGCGGCGCAGCCCCTCAGCGAGGGTGCGCGCAGGCCACGCGCCGTGTGCGTCCGGTTCTGTCCGTCGAACATGGCGGGCGGGCCTCGATGTTCCTGTGGGGAGGTCGGCGAGCAATCAGAAAATATGTCATACCGGACACGGTGGTGATGATTGCTCCCAGGACAGGCGTGTCGCCGTCCCGGAGACCGACCTGGACGCCCCCGCCGCTATCGAGGGGTGACCGTCTTGACCCAGTCGTCGACGGTGATGACATCCGCCCACTGCGGGAACAGGCGCTCGACGAGGACCTGGTGCACCTTCGGGTCGGTGTCCAGGCAGGCGTCGGACAGGACGGTGAGGCCGAAGTCCAGGTCGTTCGCCTGGCACAGGGTCGACAGCACCACCGCGCTGGTGGCGATGCCGGTGAGCACGAGGCTGTCGATGCCGCGGGCCCTCAGCACCACGTCGAGATCGCTGCCCGAGAACGCGCTCGCCCGCCTCTTGGTGATCACCACCTCGCCCGGCCGGGGCGCGACCTCGGGGTGGATCTCGGTGCCCGGGTCACCTTCGACGTAGAGGCCGGCCCGGGCGATGGCCGCGAGAGCCCTGTTGCGCGTCCCGACTTCCGGGAAGCCGGGGCGTAACCCGATGACCACGTAGATCACGGGGATGCCCGCCGCCCGGGCACCGTCGATCGCCCTGCGCAGGCGCGGCAGGTATCCCGAGCCGTCGTCGGCGATGTCCACGATGGCCCGTTGGACGTCCATCACAAGAAGGGCGTTGGTCATGTCATCTCCAGGAAGGAAGTCGGTTCTGCGGCGTGGAACCGGGTCGGGGATGTCCGTGTTCGGATCCTACGCAGCCTCGGGCACGGTGATCGTGTGTCCGTCGAGCCGGTTTGGGGCTGCTCCGTCGATGACTCCCCCGACACGAGCGGCGATATGGCCGTGCGGGCGCGGGCGTTGAGCCCTTCCGGGACCCGGGAGGTCTTGCCCGCCCTGGAACTGCTCGCCGAAGGCAGTGGGCAATGGGCAATGGGCAATGAGTGGAGAACGGCAACGCGAGGGCGAAGATGAAGCCGATCGCGCGCGGGAGATCCAAGGGGAGGGCTGACCTGTGTCAGCTCGCCGCAGCGGCGGCATCGGGTGGTCTGCGCGGTGGACGCGCGCCCGGGATGCGTGTGATCCCCAGCCTCCCGGCCTCCGGAGAGGCGAGGGCGGGGGACGACGATCCGCAAGGAGGGCCGGGCCGTTCACCGGCGGCGGACCTTGCCGAGGGCTACTGGACCGCCTCCACCGCGTACGGCATCAGCCAACCCCGGGGCCGTGTACGGGCGTCGGCCGCAGAGCGGCACAGGAGGCCTGCCCGCGCCTGCGGCCGGCCCGGGCCATCAGTTCTCCTGGAGGACGGAGAGGACATTACCGGCGGGGTCGGTGAACCACGCGATCGCCGCGGGGCCGCCGTTGCCGACCCGGACGACGCCCTTCTCGTCGTGGTCGAATCCGGAGTAGCGCTCGAAAGTCACGCCGCGCCGCTCCAGTTCTCCGACGGCGGCCTCGATGTCGTCCACGGGGAAGTTGAGGATCGTGAACGACGCCGGAGTGTGGTTCTCCTTGGGGTAGACGAAGACCTGTGCGCCGCTGCCGAGCCTCAGAATCAGCATCCGCATGTCACCCTGCCCGGACTCCGCCACGTCGAGGCCGAGGATCTCACCGTAGAAGCGGCGGGCCTCGCCGAGGTCGTCGACCGAGAAGCCGCTGAACGCCTGCGATTGTCCGAGCATGCCGTGTGTCTCCTTCGCGGTGAGCCGTCCTGGCAACCCAGGGGGTTGTTTTGAAAGTCCCGTGCGGTACCCGCGCCCGCCGCCGCAGCGGCTGTGTCGCAGCCGGTGCGTGCCCTCGGCGTGCCGGGCGCTGCGGGTGCTGTGCGGGACCTTCAGAACACCCCCTAGGGCACACCACGCATGCCGAGGGCCGGACGCGCGCCGCGCGGGTGGCGTCCGGATGGTCGTGTGTCCTTCACCCGCACGAAGCGCCCGCCCCGGCTCCAGGAAGCAGTGCCCTCGGCCCGACATGCGCGGTCGACCGGTTCGGTGGAGTCTGGGGATCATGGAGCGTAAGCACGGGCGGCGGGCCGACGCGGCCTCCGACGTGGAGGCCGCGCTCGACGACCTCTACACCACGCCGCCGCCCGGCTTCGTGGCCCGTCGTGAGGAGCTGGCCGCCGCGGCCAGGACGTCCGGCCGGGCCGACGACGCCCGGCGCATCCACGCCGCCCGCCGCCCCACGCGCGCGGCCTGGGCGGCCAACCTGCTGCTGCGCTCCCAGCCGGAGGAGAGCCGGCGCTTCCTGGAGTTGGGGCGGGCGCTGCGCGACGCCTATCGAACACTGGATGCCGACGGGATCAAGGAGCTGTCCGAGCAGCGCAGGAGTGTCGTCTCCGCCTTGTCCCGGCAGGCCGCCGAGCTGGCCCGTGCGGGCGGACACCGCCTGTCGGACGCGGCGCAGCAGGACGTCGAGTCCACCCTGCGGGCCGTGCTCGCCGACGAGGACGCGGCCGACCAGTGGGCCACGGGCCGACTGGAGAGCGCCCTCACACCTCCCTCCGGCTTCCCCTCCCCCGCCGGCACCACCACGGCCGCCGGTACCTCGCGCAAGGCGCCGCAGCGCACAGCGGCTGCGCCCGCGTCGGCGTCGGCGCCGGCTGCGCGGGCGAAGGACGACCTGGCCGACCGGCGACGCCGCAAGCGGCAGGAGGAACTCGCCCGGGCTCGCAAGGCGGCCAAGGAGGCCGAGCGGCGCCTGCGCGATCGGCGTGCGGAGCAGGCGGACGCCGACGCCGGGTTGAGGCAGGCACGCGACCGGTACGACCGGGCCCGTCAGGAGGCCACGGCTGCCGAGCGGCAACTCCAGCAGGCACGCGAGGAACTCGAGCGTGCCGACCGGGAACAGCAGGAAGCCCAGGATCGGCTTCAGGTCAACGCTGACGCCCTGGCCCGGGCCGAGCAGGCGGCGGGCGAGGCGGCCGACGAGGTGGAACGGCTCGCCGCGTCCGACAGTTAGGACGGTCGGGGACGGAAGGCGCGGCCCCGACCGCCGTACACGGAGAGGAAACCCCGTGGAGTCGGTGATCGTCGCCGTGCTAGCGTCCGCACGCCGGCCGCGGGACTTCGGTGCGACTTCCGGAACCTGCCTGTAAAGCAATGATTCGCAGCTCGTGCCTCCATTCCCCGGCCGGCTTCAGGCAGGGGGACGCGGGAGTGGGCGGGGGCATGGAGACGTTCGGGGATCTGATCGCGGCCGATGACGTGCTGCTGTTCGTCAATGCCGCGATCACCGCCACCGGGCAGCGTGAGTTCCACTCCGACGCCGGTGCCCAGCGGCTCTCCCTCGACTTTCTGCACGCGTACATGCTGGGCAACTACCGCGACCTCTATGCGGGCGTGCTCGCACTCGACATCAACGACCACAACGCCGCGCTGATCATCCGCCGGCTGCTGGAGTCGGCCGCCGAGGCCACCGTGGAGCAGCGGCGAAGCGAGGGGCGTCTGATCGCCGGGCGGCTGGCTCTGCTGCCGCCGCAGCGGGTCTACGGGCTCTTCGGCGCGCTGCGCCGTGCCGGGATGAACAACCGCCGCACCCGCGCGCTGCTGCGCGACTGGCTGTCCACCCGGCCCGATCTGGCCTTCGACGCGGTCAAGTACCGAAGTGGCCTGAAGGCGGCGCTGCGCCACGCGCATCTGCCGCCCGGCGACGACGAGATCGGCACGTTCCTGTTCGCGCCGCTCAGCCGCGCCCGCTACGCCTCCCCGATCCTGGAGACCTGGCGTCGCGCGCACTTCGAGCAGGCGGCCCTCTACGAGCTTCCGTACACCGTGGCCGAGGGCTTCGCGGCCCGGCACGGCATCCCCCGCAAGGTGTTCCTTGAGCGCATCGCGCCGCGGTTGACGCGTCGGGAGGCGCTGCGGTTGCAGGAGGCCGCGCAAGCGCAAGGACCTGCGGCAGCGCAGGCGTTGCGGACCGACCTGTCCCGGATGCCGCTCACGCGGCTGGCCGGATATGTGCTCTCGCTGCCGGCCGCGGAGCGCGCCGAGCGGCGCGAAGAGCTGAACGGCGCGCTGCGCACCGCCGCCCGGCGGGTCGCCGGCGTGCACCGCGGGACATGGGGCCGGGTGACCGCCGTACTGGACGACAGCTTCTCCTCGTACGGTTCGGGCGTGAAGCGGCGTCGGCCGCTGACGGTGGCCCTGGCCTGCCACTATCTGCTCGGTGCGCTCGCCGGGGACTATCGCGGGCTGTGGACCTCCGGGCGCCGCGATGCGCTGTTGGCGCACCCGGTGGGTCCGACGCCGCTGGGTGAGCGGATCCTCGACGGGCTGGAGACGGGCCCGGACCGGCTGGTCGTCGTCTCCGACGGCTGGGACAACGCTCCGCCCGGACTCGCCGCCGAGGTCCTGCGCGTCTGGCGCACCCGCCTCGACGCCGCACGCCGCACCAGCGTCGTCCACCTCAACCCGGTCTACGACGCCGCGGACTTCGACGTCCGTCGGCTGGCCGCGAGTGTGCCCACCGCCGGTATCCGCGACGCGGAGGACCTGCCGGCGCTCGTCGAGATCGCCCAGTTCAGCGAGGGGCGGACCGGTCTGGCCGAGCTGAAGGCCTACCTCGACGCTCGCGCGGCCCGGCTCACCGAGGGGAGTCCTCGATGACGGCGTACGAACCGGACACGGTCCCCTCCGCCGGGCCTTCCGGGCTGCTCGCCGGGCTTCGGACGCGCCCCTCCCAGGTGTGGGGAGCCGTGCGTCTGGTGCCGCTCGTCCGTCCCGAGCCCGTCCAGGACCTGCGGCTGCATCCGCGGATCCACGACGGGCCCGGCCTGGTCGACCTGGGCCGCCGCAAGGGCGCCTACTACTCGTACATTCCGCACAGCTTCGTCGCCGAGTGGACCGGCGACGGGTCCCCCGCCGCCGCGTACGGCACCCAGCTGACCGGTACCCGGCCGGAGCAGGAGGCAGTGGAGGCCGTACGGCTGCATTTTCATCGCCGTATGGCGCGTCGGGAGGCCAAGCACCGGCTGCGCTTCCTGCCGCTCCACCTGGCGTTGGAGGGCTACCTCGCCCTGCACTTCGGCGGACCCTCGATCGCCTGGGAGGAGTGGTCGCGGCAGGCCGTGCGCCAAGGGCTGTCCCCACGGGTCGAGGCGGCCTTTCTCGGCACCGAGGTGCCCGGACTGGCCGACGCGTTGAGCGTCTTCGAGATCCACCCCGGTCAGTGCGGTGTCCTGGTCCATCTGGCCGACGCGCTCGCCGCGGCGTTCGTCGTGCCCCACCCGGACGACTACCGCACGCTGCACCCCACCTTGGTGCGGGATCTGTACGGCGACCTGGTGCACCACTACGCGACCCTGATGCCGCCGGTGCCGGACTTCAGGGCCCGCGTCACGGACGCCGGCGTCCGTTCGCTCGGCGATCTGCGGGCAGCCGTCGTCCGGCAGACCGCTCAGTGGGCCGCCTTCCACGACACCACCATGGCGGCGGGGCTGCTCGAACAGGACTGCACCTGGGAGGAGGTGCGGCGGATGGGGCGTTTCACGCTCTCCCGTTTTCTGCCGAGGTTCCGTCCCAAGCAGGACAACCACATCGGTGAGGCGATCAGCGACGAGCAGGGGCGGACCGTCTACCTCAAGACCTTCCGGCTGTCCGAGAGTCAGGTACGCCGCGGCTATCTGCTCAGCCGGCTCGCCGCCCACGACTGGCACCTGGCCGACACCGCCGCCGCACTCGGCATGGAGAAGGCGCAACTGTGCCATCGGCTGGAGAGTGCCGGGTTCGGTCATCTGCTGCGGCCGGACATGAGGGGTCGTCAGCAGGCAAGGGATTGGCCTGCACCAAGGCTTTGACAGGGCGTTTCCCAGCGTGGACCAGCTGGTGAGCAGAGCGGCGGCGGACGGGGCCGAGGGGGCGGCCTGTTCGGCGGCCTCGCCGCCCGTGCCGAACTGGACGACAGCGGTCACGACCGGTTCACGGCCGCGGCGGAACGGGCCGGCGCGCGCTGCTGGGCGGCGGCCCCTGCACGGCCTGCTGCCCCTGCACGGCCTGCTGCCCCTCACCGTCACCGAAGCCCTCTGCGGGCCCGGGCGCGGCGTCGGCCGGCACGACGCCGCTGAACCGGGCCGTGCCCTGGGCGGGCAGCAGACGGCGGGGGAGCACTTCGACGTTCGTCCCGCCGCCGCCGAACCGATGACCGGCGACCGCACCCTGAACCACTTCGCGCAGCTGGTGCGCAGCAGGCTGGACCTCGGTCAGGCGCCGGAGTCCCACACGTCCGGGCCACCGCCGCGCCACTCGATCAGCCCGGTCTGCCGCACGTAGTCGGGGTCCGCGCCCTCGATCCCGGCCCGGCGCAGGAACTCGGCCACGTCCAGCAGGCCGTACGCCATCCCCAGGAACTGGTCGTCGACCCGCACCCGCCGCCCGCCGTCCACGGCGGGCGGGTAGACGACGACGGGCTGCGCACTGGCCATGGCACCAGGGTGGGGGGTGGGACGCTCCCCCGCATGTGGGGGGCGGCACTTGTCCCTTACGGTGGCTTAGGGATGTACGGCCTTCCTGAGTCGGACCCGGAGTCCGAGCGTCGGTCCTGGGCACCGCTGCTGGCGGTGTGCGCCGGGTACTTCATGGTGATCCTGGATGTGACGGTCATCAACGTCGCCGTGCCGGTGATCGGCCGCGAACTGTCGGCGTCGCTCACCGGGATCCAGTGGATCACCGACGGCTACACCCTGGTCTTCGCCGGTTTCCTGCTGACCGGTGGCGCGCTCGGCGACCGGCTGGGCAACCGTCGGGTCTTCTGCTCGGGCGTGGCCGTGTTCACCCTGGCCTCGGCCGCGTGTGCGCTCGCGCCGAACGCGCCCTTCCTCGTGGTGGCCCGGCTGGTGGAGGGACTCGGCGCGGCTCTGATCGTGCCCGGTTCGCTGGCCCTGCTCCAACAGGCGTACCCGGGGGCGGCCGAACGGTCGCGGGCCTTCGGGCTGTGGGGTTCGATGGCGGGCATCGCGGCCTCCGCCGGGCCGCTGCTGGGCGGGTTGCTCGTCTCCACGGTGGGCTGGCGCTGGGTGTTCCTCGTCAACCTGCCCGTCGGCGCCGTCTGCCTGGTGCTGACGCTGCGGCACGTGGCCCGCTCGCCCAGGAACGCGGACCGGCCCCTGGACTGGCCGGCGCAGTGCGCGGTCGTGGCGGCGGTGGCGCTGCTGACCGCGGCGCTCAACGAGGCCGGACGGCGTGGCTGGTCCGATCCGGTGGTGCTCGCCGGGGTGGGCCTGGCCGTGGCGGCCGCCGTGGCGTTCGCGGTGCGCGAGCGGCTGGCCCGGTCCCCGGTGCTTCCGCTGAGCCTGCTGCGCTCACGTGCGATGAGCGGTGGGGCCGTCATCGGTCTGCTGTTCAACTTCGGCTTCTACGGCATGGTGTTCACCGCCAGCCTGGCATTCCAGCACCACCGCGGCTTCAGCGCCCTCGGCACCGGCCTTGCGCTGTTCCCGGCCGTGGCGATGACCATGTTCGCCTCCGTCCTGTCCGGGCGGCTGAGCGGCCGCACCGGCGACCGTCCGCTGGTCGTCTCCGGCATGGTCCTGGCCGCCCTGGGGCTGGCCGGCTGGGCCGCGGCGGGGGCCGACGCCGCCTACGCGCTGCTGGTGGCCCCGATGATGGCTGCGGGGTTCGGTACCTCCTTCGCCCTCACCGGCTCGACCGCCACCGTGATGGGTGCCGCGCCCCCGGCGTACTCGGGGGCCGCCTCGGCCCTGTTCAACACCACCCGCCAGGTCGGCAGCGCCACCGGTGTGGCCCTCGGCGGCAGCCTGCTCGCCTCGGCCACCGACTTCGACACCGGGCTGCGCACCTGCATGGCCATCGGCGCGCTCGCCTACCTGACTGCCGCCGTCCTCGCACGGCTGTGCGTGCCGGGCAGGTCCGAAGGGACGTAGGGCAGGGACAGAAGGCCTTCCGGCTCGGTCGGCCTTCTGCGTGTTCCGGCTCGGTCGTCAGTCCTCGGCGACGACCCGGATCGTGCCCAGCTGCTTGTCGGCCGCGTCGGGCAGGTTCATGCCGGCGCGGACGCCGGTCGCCAGGTAGCGCAGGACGGGCTCGGTGAGGAGTTCACCCGGGAGGATGGCGGGGATGCCGGGCGGATACGGCGTGATCATCTCGCCGGCGACGCGGCCCTCGGCCTTGTCCAGGGGTACGTCCGTGTGGTCGCCGAAGTAGGCGTCGCGGGGCAGCCGGACCTGTTCCGTGCGCAGGTCGGCCGGGGCCGGCACCTCGACGCGGGGCGCGTCACGCAGTGCGTCGGCGTGGTCGGCCAGGTCACGCAGGGCGGTGAGCAGACGAGCGGTGGTGCGGTCGTCGTCGGCGTGGGTGAGCTGGGCGCTGACGCGCCGGTGGTCGAAGAGGTGCATGTCGATGTGGTGGTGCTCGCGCAGCCAGTCGGCGGCCCGATAGCCGGTGGTGTCCAGGGCGTCGATGTCCATCACGACCGGGAGCGGGTCGAACTCGGCGGCCCGTCCGGGACCGCAGAAGTCCGCCGCGTCGTCGACGTGGAAACCGTCGATCTCCTCGATCGCGGCACGGGTCCGCAGGGCCAGGGCCAGCGCCCGGTCCATGAGCGCACGGCCGTGCTGGACCATCTGCCGCCGCCACGCGTCGATCCCGGCGTACAGCAGGACGTTGGGGCTGGTGGTGCCGAGCAGGTCGGCGCGCGCGGCGAGTTCGGCGGGGTCGAGGAGGTCGCCCTGGAGGTGGAAGACCGACCCCTGTTCCAGGCCGCTGCCCATCTTGTGGATGCTGGTGACACAGACGTCGGCGCCCGCGTCCATGGCCCATGACGGCAGCGCGTCGTGGAAGGGCAGGTGTGCTCCCCAGGCCTCGTCGACGATCAGGGGCTTGCCCCGGCGGTGGCAGACCTCGGCGATGGCGCGCAGGTCGGCCGCCGAGCCGTACGGGGTCGGGCTGGTGACCAGGGCGCCGTCGGCATCGGGATGTTCGGTGAACGCCTTGTCGTAGGCGGCGGCCGACGGCGGATGGGCGAGGTTGCGTTCCGCGTCCCACTGCGGTTCGACCCACGCCGGCCGGACGCCGGACAGGATGAGTCCGGCGACCACGGACTTGTGGGCGTCCCGTCCGACGAGAAGGCTGTGACCCGGGCAGGTCACCGTGAGCATGGCCGCCTTCACGGACAATGAGCTGCCGCAGGTGGAGAAGAAAGTGTGCTCGGCGTGCACGGCGTCCGCCATCAGCTCCTCGGCCCGCTCCAGCACCCGGCTCCGCAGAAGGCGATCGTCCAGGCCTCCGTCGGCCAGCACGTCACCGAGGTAGACGGCGTCGCCGAGGACGGCTCGTGCCCTGGGGTCCGCGCCGCGCGCCTGCTTGTGGCCGGGCGGGCTGAAGCCCAGTTCGCCGGTCTCGTGGTAGCGGGAGAGGGCGTCCAGTACGGGCGCTTCATCGTGGTGGGGACGCATGCTTGCGGAGTTCCCAGGGGCACCCTGCGCATGCCTCACTCCGTCCGGTCCCGTCCTGCGGGGGCGAGCGGCCCGGCGGGCCGACCGGACCAGCGGCTCAGGCGCTCGCCGCCCGCCTGGATGCCGGATGGGCCACACAGCCCCCGATGCCGGCCGGTACCCCGGCCGCAACGACCGGCAGGGCCACGGCCACGCCCGCCCACAACAACAAGGTGCCGATGGCCGCACCGGCGTCACCGGCGTGGTGTTCAGGCCCGCCCCGTGCCGCCACATCGTCGCGCTGCGCACCCGCGGCGGAGGTCAGCAGCCACCGGCGCGGGCAAGCGGCCGTGGCGGCGCCGAGACGGCTGCCGGCCACCGCGAAACCGAGGAAGAGGACGCTGCCCGTGGCGCGGGACATGACCGGCCGGCCGCATCCGGCCCCGGAGGTCACCGACACTCGTTCAGTCGGCCTTCCGTACCGCCGCGTCGAGGAGGGGGCCCAGCTCGTGGGTCACGGTCGTCAGGGCGCGGACGTCGCGTTCGGCGCGGGCGATGAGGATCGCCCCCTCCAGGGTGCTGATCATGAGCGTGGCGAGCGCGCCGGCCCGCTCCTCGGGCACGCCCATGTCCACCAGCGCCCCGGCCACGGGCCCGGTCCAGGCTGCGAACGCGGCGGCCGCGGCCTCCCGCGTGGACACGGTGGCCTCCGCGCAGTCCACCGTGGCGGCGGCGACCGGGCACCCGCCCGCGAAGTCTGAAGTCTCGTACTCGTCGGTCCACTGGCGCACCATCTGCGCGAACAGCCCACTGGGCGTCGGCTCGGGCAGCGCGGCCAGGAAACGGGCGACTCGGTTGCCCGCGTACCGGCCCGCCCAGCCCACCGCTTCGTTGACCAGCTGCTCCTTCCCGCCGGGGAAGTAGTGCTGCAACGAACCGCGCGGTGCCCCGGCATGTGCGGCGACCTCACGCATCCCCGTGGAGGCGACCCCGTCGCGCCGGATCAGCTGGGCCGCGCTGAAGACCATCCGCTCCCGTGGCCCCCGTTCGGACACCGCCATCCCTGATCTCCGTCCGCCCGTCTCAGAAGTCTCCAGACGTTCCCGAAGGTGCCCGAAGGTACTGGAATCCATCCTATGACCGCCGTCATAGTGCCGATCGTTATGACCGCTGTCATAGTAGGCGGCAGGGACACCTCGGCCTTGGTGCGGATGAGAAGCGGCGGTGCATCGTGTACGTGGGTTTCGTCGGACTCGGGGTCATGGGACAGCCCATGGCGCTCAACCTGGCTCGTGCCAGGACGCCTCTCGTCGTCTGGAACCGCACCCGGGACCGCTGCGCCCCTGTGCGCGCCGCAGGCGCCGAGATCGCGGAGAGCCCCGCCGAGGTGTTCGAGCGGGCGCGGACGGTGATCCTCATGCTGGCCGACGAAACCGCCCTGGACACCGTCCTCGGGCCCGGCACCCCGGACTTCGCGGCGCGCACCGCCGGGCGGACCGTCGTCCACATGGGCACGACCGCCCCGGAGCACTCGGCAGCCTTGGAGAGCGCCGTCCGGGCCGTGGGCGGACGCTACGTCGAGGCCCCGGTCTCCGGTTCACGGGTCCCCGCCGAGCAGGGCGAGCTGGTGGCGATGCTGGCGGGCGACGACGATGCGGTCGCGGCCGTACGCCCTCTCCTCGCGCCCATGTGCCGCCAGACGTTCGACTGCGGCGGCGTACCCGGGGCCCTGCTGATGAAGTTCTCGGTCAACCTGTTCCTGATCACCCTGGTCACCGGTCTGACGGAGGCGTTCCACTTCGCCGACCGGCACGGGCTCGACCAGCGCCTGCTCCGGGACGTCCTGGACGCGGGTCCGATGGCCAGCGCCGTCTCCCGGATGAAGGGGCCCAAGTTGCTGGACCGGGACTTCGCGGTCCAGGCGGCCGCCGCGGACGTGCTGAAGAACAACCGGCTCATCGCCGAGGCCGCCCGCAAGGCCGATGTGGCCTCGCCCCTGCTCGACATCTGCCATGCCCTCTACGGCGAGACGGTCTCCCAGGGCCATGGCGGCGAGGACATGATCGCCGTACTGCGCGCACTCGAAGCCCGAACCGACGGGGCGCGGCTCCCTCGTCCCTGAGACCGCGCCGGCCCCGCCCCCTCGGCCTCAGGTGTGGTCTCTCATGCCGGGCCGACAGGGCCGTTGCCCTGGACCGCCTTCGTGGCCTCCTCCGGGACGGGTGCCTCCGCCTGCCGCGGTACCGACGGGGTGCGAGGGCGGGTGATCCACGCGGCGGCCGGTTCGGTGAAGCGGGCGGTGAGCGGGCCGAGGACGACGAGGATCAGTACGTAGGCGGTGGCCAACGGGCCCAGGGACGGCTCGATGCCGGCGGTGACCGCGAGGCCGGCGATGACGATGGAGAACTCGCCGCGGGCGACCAGCGTGCCGCCGGCTCGCCAGCTGCCCTTGGTGCCCACTCCGGCCCGCTTGGCGGCCCAGTAGCCGGTGGCGATCTTCGTGGCGGCCGTGACCACGGCCAGCGCGAGAGCGGGCAGGAGCACGGGCGGGATGCTCGCGGGGTCGGTATGCAGGCCGAAGAAGACGAAGAACACCGCGGCGAACAGATCCCGCAGCGGCGCGAGGAGGTTGTGGGCTCCCTCCGCGACCTCGCCGGACAGGGCGATGCCGACGAGGAACGCGCCCACGGCCGCGGAGACCTGGAGCTGTTGGGCGATCCCGGCGACCAGCAGGGTCAGGCCGAGGACGACGAGCAGCAGTTTCTCCGGGTCGTCGCTGGAGACGAAGCGGGAGATGTGGCGTCCGTAGCGCACGGCCAGCAGCAGGACGAGACCGGCCACACCGAGGGCGATGGCGAGGGTGAGGCTGCCCGCCGCGAGCCCGGCACCGGCCAGCAGGGCGGTGAGGATCGGCAGATACACGGCCATGGAGAGGTCCTCGAGGACCAGGATGCTCAGGATGACCGGGGTTTCGCGGTTGCCGAGCCGGCCCAGGTCGCCGAGGACCTTGGCGATGACGCCGGAGGAGGAGATCCAGGTGACGCCGGCCAGGACGACGGCGGCGACCGGGCCCCAGCCCAGCAGCAGGGCCATCACGGCGCCGGGCAGGGCGTTGAGCGCGGCGTCGACGAGACCGGCCGGGTACTGGGTCTTGAGGTTGGAGACCAGGTCGCTTGCCGTGTACTCGAGGCCGAGCATGAGGAGCAGCAGGATGACGCCGATCTCGGCGCCGATCGCGACGAACTCCTCGCTGGTGCCGAGCGGCAGCAGACCGCCCTCGCCGAAGGCGAGCCCGGCCAGCAGGTAGAGAGGTACGGGTGAGAAGTGCAGACGCCCGGCCAGTCGGCCGAGGAGGCCCAGCCCGAGGATGATCGCGCCGAACTCGATCAGGAAGATCGCGGAGGAGTGCATCGCTCAGTCCCGCCCGAGTATCTCTGCGGCCGCCTCCACACCCTCGCGGGTGCCGATCACGATCAGGATGTCTCCGCCGGCCAGCCGGAAGTCCGGCGTCGGCGAGGGGATCGCCTGGGCCCGCCGGAGCACCGCGACGAGCGAGGCGCCGGTCTCGGTGCGCATCCGGGTGTCCCCCAGGACCCGCCCGTTCCAGTAGGAGGCCGCGGACAGCTCTATGCGCTCCGCCACCAGTCCCAGGTCGGTCGTGGACAGCAGGTTCGGGCTGTGGTGGGAGGGGGTCAGCGCATCGATCAAGGAGGCGGCCTCCGGCTCCGTCAGACGCAGCGACTGGGCGCACGCGTCCGGGTCGTCGGGCCGGTACACGTTCACCGTCCGGGTTCCGTCCCGGTGCGCGATCACCGACAGATGGCGGTGTTCCCGCGTGGTGAGGTCGTACTGGACACCGATACCCGGCAAGGGGGTGGTGCTCATCCGCGGAGCAGGCACAACCCCTCCCTCCCTGTTCATTTCACTGCGACGGTCGTGCGGCACGCGGCGGAGCGGACCTGTCGGACCGCCGCGGCGAAGGTCATCGTGCCAGGTGCGGACGGGCCGGGAACATGGGTGTCAGCACGGATGGACGCACCGCGCCCACGGCGGTCAGAGTGGTGCGGGGCAGTGGGCCCCGTCCCAGGTCAGACCCCCGGTGCGGGCCGGGCGGCGGTGACAGGAGACAGTGGAGGTGAGGGGCACCGGGAAGGGAACGCGACCATGACGTTGTACTGGCGGATCTTCCTTCTCAACGCGGCGGTGTTCCTCGCCGCGATCCTGATGCTCCTCGGCCCGGTCACCGTCTCCACCCCGGTCCTCCTCGGCGAGGCGCTGGTCCTGCTCGCCGGGTTGGTGGTGATGCTGATCGCGAACGCCCTTCTGCTGAGGATCGGGCTCGCGCCGCTGGCCCGGCTGACCCGGGCCATGGCGACCGCCGACCTCCTCAGACCCGGCAGTCGTACGACCGTCACCGGCCCCGGCGAGATCGCCGAGCTCACCACGGCCTTCAACGCCATGCTCGCCCGGCTGGAGGCGGAACGGGCCACCAGCTCCGGCAGAGCCCTGTCCGCGCAGGAGGCCGAGCGGCAACGCCTCGCCCAGGAGCTCCACGACGAGGTCGGGCAGACCCTCACCGCCGTGCTGCTGCAGCTCAGGCACACGGCCGATCACGCCCCCGACGCGGTGCGCGCCGACCTGCGTCAGGCGCAGGAGACCACCCGCGCCGGCCTGGAGGAGATCCGCCGTATCGGCCGCCGTCTGCGCCCCGGCGTCCTGGAGGAGCTCGGCCTGCACAGCGCCCTGCGGGCCCTCGCGACCGAGTTCACGAACTCCCGTCTCAGTGCGACGGCCCATATCGCGCCGGGCCTGCCGCCGCTCGACCCGGCCACCGAACTCGTCCTCTACCGCATCGCCCAGGAGGGGCTCACCAACACCGCACGCCACGCCGGCGCCACGCGCGTCGAGATCCATCTGCGCCCGCTGCCGGACTCCCGGGTGGGTCTGCTGGTCCGCGACGACGGCCAGGGCATCGGTACCGCGCCCGAGGGTGCCGGCATCAGCGGTATGCGCGAGCGCGCTCTTCTCATCGGAGCCGACCTCGCCATCGGCCAGGTCCCGCGGGGCGGAACCGAGATACGGCTGGACGTGACCGGCGGCACATCCGACCACCGTCCTCGGGAGAACGTGCGATGACTGCACCGGCCCGCATCCTGCTCGCCGACGATCACGCGCTCGTCCGCCGCGGCGTCCGCCTGATCCTCGACGCGGAACCGGACCTGACCGTCGTGGCCGAGGCGGCCGACGGCGCGGAAGCCATCGCAATGGTCCGGGACAACGACGTCGACCTGGCCATCCTCGACATCGCCATGCCCCGCCGGACCGGCTTGCAGGCCGCCCGTGAACTCGCCCGCATCCGTCCCGGACTGCGCACGCTGATGCTGACGATGTACGACAACGAGCAGTTCTTCTTCGAAGCGCTCAAGGCCGGCGCCTCCGGCTACGTCCCGAAGTCCGTCGCCGACCGCGACCTGGTCGAGGCCTGCCGTGCCGCCCTGCGTGACGAACCCTTCATCTACCCCGGCGCCGAGTCCGCCCTCATCCGTACCTACCTCGACCGCGCCCGCGCAGGCGCCCGGCTGCCCGCCCGCCCCATCACCGAACGTGAGGAGGAAATCCTCAAACTCGTCGCCGAGGGCCACTCCTCCAAGGAGATCGCCCGTCTCCTGGTGATCAGCGTCAAGACGGTCGAACGGCACCGCGCCAACCTGCTTCAGAAACTGGGCCTGCGCGACCGCCTGGAACTCACCCGCTACGCCATCCGTGTGGGCCTCATCGAGCCCTAGGTCCCGCGGGAACTCCAGGCGGACCTGCTCGGCCCGTGCGACGGTGGGAGTACCGCGACGGCCGTCCAGGAGGTGCACATGGGCGAAATGATCAACGCCGACGGTGTCGAACTCTGGGTCGAGCGCCGGGGCCGGGGGCCCGACGTCCTGCTCATCGCGGGGCTCGGCGATCCCGCCGAGGCCTGGCAGGCACAACTCGACGGTCTGTCGGACCGCTACCGGCTGACCGCCTTCGACAACCGCGGCGCCGGGCGTACGCGTTCACCCGAGGAGTCCGTCACCGTCGCGCGGATGGCCGACGACGCCGCCGCCCTGCTGCGGGCGCTCGACGTGCCGGCCGCCCACATCGCCGGATTCTCCGGAGGGAGCTTCATCGCCCAGGAACTGGCACTCCGTCACCCAGCTCTCGTCCGCAGCCTCGTGCTCATGAGCACGGTGGCCCGCCCGGACGCCTACTTCCGTTCCATGACGGGCTTCTGGCGCTGGATGGTCGAGAGCGCGCCGAGCGAACGCGCCCTGCTCGAGGCGTTCTACCTGTGGATCTACACGCCTCGCGCCCACGCGGACGGCACGGTCGACCGGCTCGTCGAGGAGACGCTGGCCTTTCCTCACCCCCAGTCGGTCGAAGCCTTCCAGGGCCAACTGGCCTCGTTCACCGGCCATGACACGCTCGACCGGCTGCCGCAGATCGCCGCCGCGACGCTCGTCCTGGCCGGTGAACTCGACATCGCCACGCCGCCGCGATTCGGCCGCGAGGTCGCGGAGCGGATCCCGGGCGCCGAGTTCGAGGTGCTGCCCGGCGAGGCCCATCAGCCCTTCCAGGAGACCCCGGAGCTGTTCAACGCCCGGGTCGACGCCTTCTGGCGTCAGGTCGAGGAGCGCGGCTGACCAGGCCGGGTCGGTGTGGGCCGGGGGCGCCGGCCTGATCCGCCGGTGATGCGGCGTCGCCCGGTCGGGCGCAGACCGGACGGGTGAGTGACACGTACTTGCGTCGTGGCGAGACCGCGTCCTCACCTCGGTCGACCGGACCATCGTCGCCATCGCCGCCCCCGACACCGGCGAACAGGTACGTGCCCTTCACGGGCGCATGCGCCGGACCTGGAAGGTGAGTCCCTCCGGGCTGCTGATCCGGGCAACGGGACGCCCGGCCTCGTCGAACCAGGTGGAAGTGTCCCGGTCTTGGTCCTGCGCGCGCCCCGCGACGTGGTGCGGTTCATCGACCCCGACCACGAGTTCCCAGCGCGGGGCCGCCGGGTCGGACCCGTCGGGGGCGACGAAGTCGGCACACTCCGGCGGCGTTCCCATGGCCTGCCGGTAGAAGTGCCGGGCTTCGTCGGGCTGATCGCAGGCCAGCACCATGCGGTGCGGGGCACCGGCCAGGTGGGGCGGGAACGTCCATCCGGTGAATCGGCGGGGCTGCCACAGGGAGAAGGCGGCGCCCATGGGGTCGACCAATGTCGCCGTACGGCCCTGGTCCCCCGCGTCGAAGGGCGCCACCACAACACGCGCACCCAGCTCCGTCGCCGCTTCGGTGCGGCGGTCCACGTCGTCGACCGCCAGGTAGTAGGAGACATGTGCGGGCGTCCGCGAGGGGTAGACCGGGTTGGCCAGGTCGCTCACCCCGCCGATGGAGTGACCTCCGGTGGCTATCTTCGTGGCCTTGCGCCAGTCCCCCTCATCCACCGCGAAGCGCCAGCCGAGCGTCTCGGCGAAGAAGGCCGCGGTGCCGGGTAAGTCCCGGGTCTTGAGGTCCATCCAGCAGAATTCGTTCAGGGAACCCAGGCGGGGCGGCATGGTGTGCTCCTTGTCGTCCCATGCTGGGTACCGCCTGTCCGGACGGCTTCGCAAGCGCGTTTCACGGTCTCGGTCAGGTGTCGTACTGCGCATCCCCGGGCTCCAGTGCGCCGGAGCCGGTGTCGCCGGTGAGGCGGCGGTAGGCCGCGCGGGCGTGGAGCAGGCGGGCCAGGGCGGTGCCGACGAGGGCGGCGACGAGCAGGCAGGTCAGCCAGAAGGTGTCGCGGTGCGCTACCCAGGTGAGGATTCCGGCGGGTGGGATGGCGAAGCCGTTGAGGAAGAGCCAGCACAGCAGGGCGGTGCCGGGGGCCGCGGTGAAACGGGCGCACAGGCCGAGCAGGGCGGCGAGCAGGGACAGCACGGCCAGGGCGAGGCCGGGGCGGTCGGTGCCCACGACGGAGTTGAGCAGCGCCACCAGCACCAGTGCCCCGCCGAACGCCGCGGCCCACACCAGCGGGGTGGCGACGGGCCGTGGGACAGGCCTGGCACCGCTGCTGACGGACACCCACTCGATCATGCTGACGTTCCCTCCCCGTCATCTCCCCGATGCGGACGGAGGCGGGACTCCGGTCCCCCGGCATCGGCGCCGTGGATCCTGGCCCTCCATTGTCCCAGGCTCCGCACGGCCGCCTTCCCCGCGGTCGACTCCGGGCCCTCGTTAGGGTGTCACCGAACGTTGACCGGAGGAACATCCGAACCAGACAGGGGGACAGTCGTGGGGGTCACGCGTCTGAGCCGTACGCCGTTGCCGGGCATCGGGGTCCGTTACGACCTCACGACGCGCGAGCAGCGTCGCCTGTCGGTGGTCGCGCACCGGGACGGGGCGCGGACCCTGAACGCGTACCGGCAGGACGATCCGGACGCGTGCGCGCTGTCGGTGCGGATGACCTCGGGCGAGGCCGAGGCCCTCATCGACGCCCTGATGCCGGCGCACCACAGCCCGAACCTGCTGTCCACCACCGAACTGGGCCTGGTGGCCGAACGGATCGAGCTGTCGTCGCTCTCGCACTGGAACGGGCGGGTCCTCGGCGAGACCCGGATGCGCACCGAGACCGGCGTGTCCATCGTGGCCGTCCTACGACGCGCCGAGGCGATCCCCTCCCCCGGGCCGGACTTCCGGCTGGCCGGCGGCGACATCCTGATCGTGATCGGCACCCGTGAGGGCGTGGACGCGGCCGCCGGCATCCTCCGCCGGGAGTGACCGGCCGCTGTGGAACTCCGGTTGCCGCCGGCGCGAGGAACGGGTGAGGCGGCGGGCCAGGGGCTCGGTCCAGCGGGCGGCGAGCGGGCCGAGGACGACCAGGATCAGGACGTAGGCCGTGGCCAGCGGGCCGATGCGCGGTTCGACCCCGACCGCGAGTCCGGCGATGACGATGGAGAACTCGCCCCGCGCCACGAGGGTTCCACCGGCCCGCCAGCGCCCCTTGGACGAGATCCCGGCGCGGCGGGCGGCCCAGTAGCCGGTGACGATCTTCGTGAAGGTGGTGACGGCGGCCAGGGCGAGGGCGGGCAGCAGTACGGGCGGGATGTCCGCGGGGTCGGTGTGCAGGCCGAAGAAGACGAAGAACACCGCGGCGAACAGGTCCCGCAGCGGTGTGAGGAGGTTGCCGGCCCCTTCGGCGACCTCGCCGGACAGGGCGATGCCGACCAGGAACGCGCCCACCGCCGCCGACACTTGGAGCTGCTGGGCGATGCCCGCGACCAGCAAGGTGAGCCCGAAGACGACCAACAGCAGCATCTCCGCGCTGTCCGAGGAGACGGCACGGCTGATGAGGCGGCCGTGCCGCAGCGCCACGTACAGCACGGCGCCGACCGTGCCGAGGGCGATCAGCAGGGTCACGGCGCCGCCCGCCAGGCTCACCCCGGCCAGCAGCGCGGTGAGGATCGGCAGGTAGACGGCCATGGAGAGGTCTTCCAGGACCAGCACGCCGAGCACGACGGGGGTTTCTCGGTTGCCGAGCCTGCGCAGATCGCCGAGGACCTTGGCGATGACGCCGGACGAGGAGATCCAGGTGACCCCGGCGAGGGCCACGGCGGCGATCGGGCCCCAGCCGAGCAGCAGGGCCATGGCGGCGCCGGGGGCGGCGTTGAGGACGAAGTCGACGGCGCCGGAGGGGTATTGGGTCTTGAGGGTGTCGACCAGTTCCGAGGCGCTGTACTCCAGGCCGAGCAGGAGCAACAGCAGGATGACGCCGATCTCGGCGCCGGTGGCGACGAACTCCTCGCTGGCTTGCAGGGGGAGGATGCCGCCGTGGCCGAAGGCGAGTCCGGCGAGCAGGTACAGGGGTATGGGCGAGAAGCCCGCCCGGCCGGCGAGGCGGCCCAGCAGCCCCAGGACGAGGATGATCGCCCCGAGTTCGATGAGCATGGCAGCGGTGTTGTGCACGGGCGTCGGACCTCCGTGATCGGTTCGGCGGCGTCTGTGCCTGTTGCGGGTGCAGGCGGCCGGGCTTGAGCTCCGGACGGGCCGTGGGGTGCTGTTGCCGGTTCGCGCGCCGTCGCTGGGACGGGTCGGATTCGTGGCGTCGCCCGGCGGGACGGCGCCGAGCTTCGTGTCCCGGAACCGAGCGCGACGGCTCAGCGGGCGGCGCGATGGGGTTCGCGGGCCCCGGCATCGGGCCGGGGCAGGGCGGGACGCTCGTCAGCGCGAGGAGCGCCCGGCCGGGTCGGTGGCGCTGTCGGTATCAGGGACGCCGTCGCGGGCGGCGTTCTCGACGCGGACCGGGACGTCGACGCGCACGCAGGCGACTCGGCTCATCCCACGCCCCCCATCACGTCGGCCGGAATGCGGCGACGACCACCCCAACGACTGAGCGAGCCCTCGCTCAACGGAGCGTAAGGGCTTGGTAAAAGATTCTAGCGCACCCCAACAGCCTGTCGTCGTACGGACGGTGGTTCACCGGCGTGCCATGGGCTTCAGAGGTACGGCGGAAGGCGCTGCTCCGGCCGCGCGCGATGCGGGTCGAGCAACTGCACGGCGATACCGGAGAGGACCAGACCGGTGGCGATGAGCAGGCCGTCGGGCAGCACGACACCGGTGATCAGCACGGCCACGGCGGTCAGGAGCATCCACCACGCTCCGGTACGCCGGTACTCACGGGGCGGTGCGGGGCGCCCGGTGCGCAGCGCCTCGGCGAACCGGGGATCGTCACGTGCGAGTCGCGCTTCGAGAGCGACCAGGCGCTCGTCGTCGGGGTGGGGCATGGCTCCTCCTTCCCGGAGACCGTCACCGTCCAGGGGCGGTTGAGACGGCGGGTTGACGGGCCATGGGTGGTTTCTCCGACGCCGGGCGTCGTGCACAAGGTCAGGCAGGCCGTCGGCGTACCACGCGTCTGCCGGTCGGGGGCGTCTCGCCGCTCCCGCCCACTCCCGCCACCGCGCCCACCAGTCATCCTTCCTGGCGGCACACACGCACAAACGCTCGACGAAGGGCCTGCACGAACCCTGCCGACGACATCCGACGGCCCTGCACCAAGGGGATTGCCGTCCCGCGGATCACCCAGCGAAAGACGCGCTGGACAACGGGGGCGCACAGCGCGGTCATGACGGCTGCGGCGACCAGCGTGACAGTGATTTCACCGACGGGCTGCCGGATCCAGGCAGGCTCGTACCAGTCCCCGTACTTGGCGGCCTGGGCGACGAAGCCGTGCAGCAGGAAGCCGGCCAGTGTGCCGGCGCCCAGCGCGGTGAACCACGTCCGCCGTCCGGGCACCCAGGCGAGGAAGCAGGCGACCAGGACGACGGAGCAGCCGAAGGCGGCCAGGGTCATCACGGGGCCGTACCAGGCCGGCGCGGCCAGTTCCTCGGCGCTCTCGCTGTGGAAGAACCAGGCGTAGTTCATCCATGAGACCGCCCAGTACGCGACAGCGAGGGCACAGACAGCGACCGGTACGGCCAGGACACGCGCCGAACGGCGGCGGACCAGTCGGAAGTGCTCCGGCCTCAGCAGCAGGCCCAGCACGAAGTACGGCAGGAACTGAAGGACACGTTGCAGACCGAGGTCGTCGCCGATGGAGGGCGAGAGCGTGGCGAGCATGGCGACGGCGAGCGCGAGCGGCAGCGGCCACCGCACGAGCCGCCAGACCGGGGACGTCAGCCGCCAGATGAACAGCGCCGCCAGGAACCAGGTCAGGTACAGCGGGTCCAGCAGGCTGATCGGCCGGTCGGGATCCTCGCTGGTCCACCGTGTGAACAGGGTGTACGCCACCTCGAAGACCACATAGGGAAGCGCCACACCCGTCAGCAGGCGTCCGATCCTGCGCGGTTCCGCCTCGAAGCCGCGCGAGAAGTAGCCCGAGACCACCGCGAACAACGGCATGTGGAAGGCGTACACGAGCATGTACAGCGCGGTGACGGCCCGGCTGCCGTCCCGCAGCGGCTCCCAGGCATGGCCGGCCGCCACCGGCAGGATCGCCAGGTACTTGGCGTTGTCGAGAAACGGGTCCCGCTGCTCGGCCCGTCTCTCACCCGCCCCCGCGGACGGCAGCGGCTGCTGCCGTCGTTCCGGTGCGCGTGTGACAGTGGGTACGGGTGTGGTGTCAGCGGACATCGCCAGCACCCTAAGCACACTTCCCCGTGCTGGTTCAACCACAAGGCCGGCTGTCGCACACGTACGAGCCACCCCGTCCCCGCGCCCCGCACCGAGTGGCTCGGTGATCACACGGTGGCCGGCCCAGGTGCAGGGTGCGGACGAACAGTTCGGCGGAGTCGTGCTCCAGGGCGCCCTGGGCGGCCGAGTGCCGGGCGAGCGCGACGAGTTCCTCGGGGCTGCGGGCGGAGTCCGGCTCCTCGGCGGGCTCCTGGCCGAAGCGGCGGAGGACACGGTTCGCGGTGTTGTTCAGATGGTGGATGAACGGGCCGACGCCGGCCGTGAAGCCGCTCTGCGGCCCCGCGACCACCTTCGCGTCCGCGAGCGGCCGGGAGATCGCCCAGTTCTTCGGCACCAGCTCGCCGATCACCGTCAGTACGACGGTGGAGACGACCGCGCCCAGCACGGTCGCCACGGACCAGGCGGCCCCGCCCAGGCCGAGCGCCTGAAGCGGGCCGCTGAGCAGCGCCGCGAGCGACGGTTCGGCGAGCATACCGATCACCAGAACTCGGCCGCGGCGAACAGCGCACAGGCTTCTGGTTCGGACCGACATCTCGACACCTGGTAACTTCTACACTGCTGTAGAAGTCAACGACATATGGAGCCCTCATGGCCCTGTGGGACCGCATCAAGGAGTCCGCATCGACGATGCAGACCCAGCTGGTGGCGAAGAAGAACGACCTCAAGAGCGGCGCCTTCCGCGACGCGAGCATGGCGATGTGCGCGCTCGTCGCCGCGGCCGACGGCACCGTCGACTCCTCCGAACGGCAGCGCGTTGCCCAACTGATCGCCACCAACGAGGTGTTGCAGAACTTCCCCGCCGACGATCTGCGCCGGCGGTTCGAGGAGAACCTGAACCGGCTCACCACCGACTTCGACTTCGGCAAGGTGAGTGTGATGCAGGAGATCGCCAAGGCGAAGAAGAAGCCCGCCGAGGCGCGTGCCGTGATCCAGATCGGCATCGTCATCGGCGGCGCGGACGGCGACTTCGACAAGGACGAGCAGGCGGTGGTCCGCGAGGCGTGCTACGCGCTCGACCTGCCGCCGCACGAGTTCGACCTCTGATCGGCCGGCGTCAGCACTCGCCTGAGCCCGTGCCGGGCGGACGCGACCCGTGTCCGCCCGGCGCGGCGTATCAGCGGATGTCCTCGGGGTCGAGGTCCTTGCCGACGACCAGGGTGACCACACCCGCCTCGGCATCCGACGCCTGGGTGGCCCGCACGCCGGGCAACCGGGCGGCCAGCGCCTCGGCCTGCTTCTCCAGGCCCGCGGGGTAGGTCACCGTCGTCCTGCCGGTGTCCTGCGGGGCGTTGCCCGTACCGGCGACGGTGACACCCGCCGTGCCCAGCTTCTCCGCGACGGTGGCGGCCCGCCCCGAGACTCCCGTGCCGTTGAGGACCCGCACGCGCACGGAGGAGGCGTACACGGGGTTCTTCGCGTCGGCCTCCAGTCGCTTCTTGTCGATCTCCTTGTCCCTGGCCAGGGAGGTGAACAGGTCGGCGGCCTGCGGGTACTGCCAGACGACGTTGGCCCTGTCGGTGGGCACGTCCGCCTCGCGCGGGTAGTTGGGCACGGTGAGGAAGGCCAGCCGGTCGCTCGGGATGCCCTTGAGCTCGGAGGCGAGTCCGTACAGCGGTTTGACGCCGGCCAGATCGGGGTCCGTGGTCAGGGACTTGGTGGCGGACCCCAGGAAGCCGTACAGCGCCTTCGGGTTGGTCAGCTTGCTCTGCGCCTTCTCGGCCAGGGCGTTCATGAACTCCTGCTGGCGTCCGATGCGTCCGATGTCGGAGTTGTCGCCGACCCCGTAGCGGACCCGTACATAGCCGAGGGCCTTCTCGCCCTCGACCGTCTGGCAGCCGGCGTCCATGTCCAGGCGGGCCTTCTTGGAGTGGATGGCCTGCTCCGGGCAGACCTCTATGCCGTCCAGGGCGTCGACCATGCCCTTGAAACCCTGGAAGTCGACGGACATGAAGTGGTCGATGCGCAGGCCTGTGTTGGCCTCGACCGTCTTGATGGAGCAGGCGGCGGCCCCGGCGACCTCACCGCTGCTGCCGCCGAGCGCGAACGCTTCGTTGATCTTGGCGTGATGCAGTGCGGAATCGCTCCCGTCGCCCTTGTCGCAGGCCGGTATCTCCACCCAGGAGTCACGGGGGAACGACACGACCGCGGCCCACTTCCGGTTCGCGGGGACGTGCAGCACCATCAGCGTGTCCGACTGCATGGTGTCCAGGTCCTTGCCGTATTCGGCGTTGGCACCGTCACGGCTGTCGGAGCCGACGACCAGGATGTTCTTCGAGCCCGGGCTGAGGTTCTCGGGGCGGTCGCCGCCGATCTTGTCGTCGACGTCGGCGGACTTGATGTTGTCGTCGAGGTCGTTGTAGACCCAGGCGCCCACCCCGGCGACACCGAGGACGACCACCGAGGTCACACCCCCGCCCCAGGCCAGGATCCGCCCCCGCCGCGTCAGCCGGGTCCTCCCCGCGCCGCCGCTCGCCGTACGTCGCCGCCGCCCTGTTCCACTCACCCGCGCCCCCTCTGTAGATGTACGTATGTCGTTGTACGGCCGAAAGGCCCCGGCCCCCTCACCATCAACAGACGACGATCTTCGCAACATCCGTTGCCCGGACCGCACGAATTTCTCGCGCCCTCGCCCGCCCAGCGACGCGGAGAGGCATCACCTCACGCAGGATCAGGGCCGTCGTCAACGCCGCCTTCCCGGTCGCGCAGGCAACCATCCGTCAGCCGGCGACCGTTACCCCAACCCCAACCCGTCACTCGCGTCCCCCGCGCCCCCACAGCGCCCCAGAAAGGCATCACCTCACACAGGACCAAGGCCGTCACCAACGCCGCCTTCCCAGCCCCCCCCAGACAACCACCCGCCCGCCGACGACCGTTACCCCAACCCCAACCCGTCACTCGCGTCCCCCGCGCCCCCACAGCGACTCAGAGAGGCGTCGCCGCCCGCAGGATCAGGACCATCGTCACCGCCGAGTTCGCCGACGACATCGCCGAGACGGCCGTCCCCGCGGCCGCGCCCCATGCCGCCAGCCCCACCGAGGTGAACAGCGACGGCCAGCGTCGCGCCAACGGAGCGGGGCCGAGCAGCGCGGCCACGCGGCGCGGGACCGGCCCGGGCGCGGCAAAACCCGCGAGCGTCGCGACCGGAGTACCCCGCGACACCAGCGCGGCCTTGCCGATCGCGCACGCCACGGCCCTTCGGCTGCCGACGGCTCGGGCGGCCTCTTCGTCGGCCCATCGCTCGGTGGTGTACGACACGGCCGTGCGCAGCGGGCGCAGGAACGGGTTGGCCCGCGCGGCCAGTTGGACGGCGAGCAGGAAGCGGTGGTGCCGCGCGGCCAGATGGGCGCGCTCGTGAGCGAAGAGCGCCCGGCGTTCGGCGGGTCCGAGGCGGTCCAGCAGGGCCGTGGTCACGACCACGCGGTCCCGGCGTCCGCCCGGCAGCGCGTACGCGTACGGCGCCTGGTCGGGGAGTACGGCGACCCCCGTCGCCGGCAGCCCGGCCAGCGCCCGGTGGGCCTGGCGGCGCACCCGGCCGTGCCGCCACAGGGTCCGCCCGCAGGCCGCGACCACCGCGCACAGAGCCGGAATCGCCGCCTTGCCGGCAACCTCGTCGAACGGCACGGCGGCCCGCACCTCGGGGTCGGACCAGCCGTCGGGCAGCGGGTTCCCCGGCAGTTGGGCGGTGCCCACGACCATCACCAGGCCCAGGCACACCGTGCTGCACAGCGCCATCACCGTGGCCACCGCGGTGAGCAGCCGGGTCGCGGTGCGGGGATGCAGATGCTGCTCGGCAAGGCGCGCGATCGGCCACGCAGTCAACGGCAGGACGAGCGGCAGAAAGACGAAGACCCCCATGAGGTGTCAGGATTCCCCTTCGCTCCCGGACTCACCCAGCAGCTCCCGCAGCAGCCGCTCGTCGTCCGGCCCGAGGCCGGTGACAAAGCTGGCCAGGACGGCCTCCCGGTCGCTCTCGCCGTCCAGCACCTTGCGCATCCTGTGCGCCGCCAGGCCCGCCTGGTCCGAGGCCGGCGTCCAGGCGAAGGACCGGCCGGTGCGCTCCCGGGTCACCGCGCCCTTGCCCAGCAGCCGGGTCAGGATCGTGATCACCGTCGTATAGGCGAGGTCCCCGCCGAGCCGCTCCTGCACCCAGCCGGCCGTCGCCGGGCCGTCCGCCTCTTGCAGCGCCGACAGGACCAGCGCCTCCAGCTCGCCCTGTCCCCGGCGCCCGGAACGCTGCCGGTGATCCGTCATGCCCTGTCTCCCTTCCGCTGACCTGTGCGTCATGTGCGACGCGTCGAGCGGTACATCGTAAGGAAAGCAGAGGCAGCACAGGAGAAGCGGAGGCCGCCCGCCACTCAATCTACAGTGCTGTAGATTTCAGGGGTGCCGGGGAGGCGCGCCCATGGCATGCTGCGGGATACCGCTCCACCTGCACCGACCCGCCGCTCCCCCCGGCCCTCCAGAAGGACAGGACCCTCATGTTCGGACTGAGCGAACTCGCGATCATCCTCCTCGTCGTCATAGCCGTCCTCTGCGCGAAGAAGCTGCCCGAACTGACGCGCTCGGCGGGCAAGTCGGCACGCATCCTCAAGGCCGAGGCCCGGGCGATGAAGGACGGGGACGATCCGGGGGTGCCCCGGGTGATCCAGGGGGAGACGGTCCACCCGGACGACCCGAAGCCCCAGGGCACACAGCAGCACTGACAGTGACCGACGAAGCCCGCTCCCCCGAGGTGCGCCACTCGCCACCGGCGCCACGGGCCGGCTGCGGCCGGGCAGCTTCCCGACCACCAGTGTCCGGCTCGTGCACCCGGCGGTGTCGATCCAGCTGGAGGAGAGAGAGCCGGACGCCCTGACCCGCCATCACCTCTAGCGCGAGGACCTCGTCCCTGCTCAGGGCCTGGGACAGCGGCCTGAGCGGGCGGCTCGGCGGGCCGGCGACCCGCTGGATCACCAGCCGTGAGGGCCTTCCGTCATGTGCAGGAGGAACCGTCCGAGGGGGCTCGCAGGACGTCGACCAGGGCGGTCACCGTCGGCCGGCCCTCGGCGAAGGAGCGGACCACGACCACGATGTGACGTTCCATCGTCTCCTCCAGCTCCAGCACATCGAGGCGGGACGGGCGCAGCCGCAGCATCAGGTCCGTCACGACGCTGACGCCCACGCCGGACTCGACCAGGGCGAGGGTGGCGGCCGTGTCGGTCACCTCGTGGAGGACCTGTGGTTCGAATCCGGCTCGGCGGCAGGCAGTGAGCACGGCACGGCCGTAGTAGCTGCCGACGGACGGCAGGATCCAGCCCTGTTCCCCGGCGTCGGCGAGGGAGATACGCCGTCGGCCCGGCATCGCTCCCGCGGGCACCGCGAGCGAGAAGCGCTCCCGGAACAGTTCCCGCACCCGCAGCGACGGATCTCGCGGGATGGGTACGTCCGGGTAGTCGAGGCCGAGCGCCAGGTCGACGCCGCCGCCGGCGACCGCTTCGTACACCTCGTCCACGTCCATGTCCCGGCTGCGCACGGTGACGCCCGGGTGCAGGTCGCGGATCCGCCGCAAGGCCGGAGGCAGGATCTCGGCGGCGGCGGTCGCGAAGAGCCCGATCCGCAGCGTCCCGGAGATCTCGTTGCGGGTGCGTTCCAGCGCTTCGACGGCCTCGGCCTGCGTGGTGAGGATGCGCTCGGCGTGCAGGGCCAGGGTCGCCCCGGCGTCGGTGAGTTCGACCCGGCGCCCGACCTTGCGCAGCAGCTGCATGCCGGTGGCCTTCTCCAGCGCCGCGATCTGCTGGGAGACACCGCCGGGGGTGTATCCGAGGGCCTCCGCGACAGCGGTGAGGGTGCCGCGCCGGGTCAGTTCCACCAGGGCGCGCAGCTGCGCACTCGTCCAGTCCATGTAGGAACTCTAAAAGGTCTCTCGCAGTAACTGTTGATGGACGTCAAGGTTTGGGTTGCTGCACGATGACGCACAGATAGCTGATCGGCATCCCTGTGTACCTCTGTACTCACAGCATGCAAGGGAGTGGCCCGTTGTCCTCCTCCGTCCACCGTGCCGTGCCGTCCTCCGCCGATGTCGTGGTCATCGGTGGCGGCGTGATGGGTGCGAGCATCGCGTTCCACCTGACCGAGGCGGGGGTGCGCAACATCGTCGTCGTCGAGCGCGGTGACCTCGGCCGCGGCAGTTCGGGCAAGCCGATCGGGGGCGTGCGCGCCCAGTTCTCCGACCCGCTCAACATCGAGTTGGGCAGCCGCAGCCTGCGGGCCTACGGGGACTTCCCGCACCGGCCGGGCGCCGACATCGGGCTCGACACCGTCGGCTACCTCTTTCTGCTGGACGACGAAGAGCAGGCGAGCACCTTCGAGGCCGCCGTCGCCCTCCAGAACAGCCTGGGCGTGCCGAGCCGCATGATCGGTGCCGACGAGGCGCTGCGCCTGTGTCCCTACATCAGCACCGACGGCCTGGTGGCCGCCGTCCACTCCCCCACCGACGGACACGCCCGCCCCGGCCTGGTCGTCCAGGGATACGCCCGGGCGGCCGCACGCTCCGGCGTCACCCTCGCCACCCACACCGCCGTCACCGGCCTCGACACCGCCGGGGAACGCGTCACCCGCGTGCACACCAGCCACGGACCCATCGTCTGCGGCACCGTGATCTGCACGGCGGGCGCATGGTCGGCGCAGATCGGCGCCATGGCCGGGGTCGACCTCCCCGTCCGGCCCGTGCGACGGCAACTGGCGTTCACCGAACCGCTCGCGCCGCCCGCACCGCGCATCCCGTTCACCATCGACTTCTCCTCGAGCGCCTACTTCCACAACAGCGACGACGGGCTGCTGTTCGGGCTGGCCGACCCCGGGCAGGAGGACGGCTTCGACACCACGTGGACCCCGCAGTGGCTGGAGCTGTTCCGCGCCGCGGCCCGCCGCCGCGCCCCGGCGCTGGCCGGCCTGCGGACGGTCGGCGGCTGGGCGGGCCTGTACGAGGTCACGCCGGACCACAACGCTCTGATCGGCCGCTCGGCCCGGCTGCCCAACTTCCTTTACGCGACCGGGTTCTCCGGCCACGGCTTCCTCCAGGCGCCCGCGGTCGGCGAGGTCGTACGCGACCTCTGCCTCGGCCGTGAGCCGTTCACCGACATCTCCCCGCTCAGCGCCGACCGGTTCCACCACGGCGCCGGGATCCGCCCCGAAGCCCACGTGGTGTGACCCCCGTAGAAAGGCCGACGCATGGCAACGATCAGTCAGTGGCAGCTGCGGGCCGCGTTCGCAGCGCGGCTGTCGCGGATGTACGGGCAGGAGGTGCCCGCCTACAGCACGCTCGTGGACGTTTCGCGCGAGGTCAACGAGGACGTCCTCGGTGAGCAGGGCGCCGACGCCGAGCGCCTGGGCTCCATCGGCCGGGTGACGGCCGAACGGCACGGGGCCATCCGCGTCGGGACACCCGGCGAACTCCGGCAGGTCGCCCGTGTCTTCGGCGCCCTCGGCATGCGTCCGGTCGGCTTCTACGATCTGCGGGAGGCCGCCGCCAGCGCGGTGCCCGTCGTCTCCACCGCCTTCCGCCCGGTCGACGGCGAGGAACTGGCCCGCAACCCCTTCCGGGTGTTCACCTCCCTGCTCACACCGGCCGACCCCCGCTTCTTCGACGCCGAGCTGCGCGCCCGCCTGGAGGCCTTCCTCGCCGCCCGCGAGTTGTTCCCGCCCGAACTGCTGACCCTGGCCGACCGCGCCGAGGCCGACCGGGGGCTGCCCGAGGGCGACGCCGAGCGGTTCCTCCAACTGGCCGTCGGAGCCTTCGAGTTGTCGAGCGAGCCGGTCGACAGGGCGTGGTACGGGACCCTGGAGCGGATCTCCGCCGTCGCCGCGGACATCGGCGGCGTCCGCAGCACTCACATCAACCACCTCACCCCGCGCGTCCTGGACATCGACGAGCTGTACCGCCGTATGACGGAGCGCGGCATCGAGATGATCGACACCATCCAGGGCCCGCCGGCCTGGAAGGGCCCCGACGTCCTGCTGCGGCAGACCTCCTTCCGGGCGCTGGCCGAGCCGCGCGCGATGCGTCTCGCGGACGGCAGCGTCGAGAGCGGCGCCCTGCGGGTGCGCTTCGGTGAGGTCGAGGCCCGCGGCATCGCCCTCACCCGCCAGGGCCGCGCGCTCTACGACCGGCTTCTGGGCCGTGTCGACGAGCGGGCGGCCCGCAGCCCCGCCGAGTCCCGCGGGGACATCGCGCGCGCGGTGTGGGAGCAGCACATGCCGGGCAGCGAGGAGGAACTCGCCGCGCGGGGACTGGCGTACTTCACCTACCGGCTCGTGGACGACCGGACCCGTGACGGGAGCGGGCCGCCCGCCACCCTCGGCGAACTGGTCCGGCAGGGCTGGGTACAGGCCGAGCCCATCGTCTACGAGGACTTCCTGCCCCGCTCCGCCGCCGGAATCTTCCAGTCCAACCTCGGCGGCGAGGGCATCCGCGACAACGACCGGGAAGGCACCGCCTACGACGCGGCCTGGCTGTCCGGCGCCATCGGACGCGAGGTGCTGGATCCGTTCGCGCTCTACGCGGAGCAGCGCAACGCCTCCCTCGCGCAGGTGAGCGAGCGGCTCGGCCTCGCCCCCCTCACCGCCCACACCCCCTGATCTGACAAGGAGCGTCATGACCCGCACCGTTCTGCCCACGACCGACGAGCTGCGCGCCCGCGCCCGGACGGCCCTGGACCGCATCGGAGCCGTTGTTCCCGAGGGCGGCGACTTCCAGGCCCGCACGCCCCTGACCGGCGAGGGCCTCTTCGCGCTGCCGGCCGCCACCGGGGCGGACACCGACGAGGCGATCACGGCCGGTCGTGCGGCCTTCCTGACCTGGCGCACCACGCCCGCCCCGCGCCGCGGTGAACTCGTGCGCCGACTCGGCGAGTTGCTGCGTGAGCACAAGAGCGACCTGGCGGACCTCGTCACCATCGAGGCGGGCAAGATCCGCTCCGAGGCGCTGGGCGAGATCCAGGAGATGATCGACATCTGCGAGTTCGCGGTCGGTCTGTCCCGGCAGCTGTACGGCCGTACGATCGCCTCCGAACGCCCCGGCCACCGTCTCGCCGAGACCTGGCATCCCCTCGGTGTGGTCGGCGTGATCTCGGCGTTCAACTTCCCCGCCGCCGTGTGGTCGTGGAACACGGCCGTCGCCCTCGTCTGCGGCGACACCGTGATCTGGAAGCCCTCCGAGCTCACCCCGCTGATCTCCCTGGCCTGCGACCATCTGCTGGCCCGGGCCGCCGACGAGGTCGGAGCGCCGCGCGACGTGCACCGCCTGCTGCTCGGCGACCGCTCGGTGGGCGAGAAGCTGGTCGACGATCCCCGCGTCGCCCTGGTCAGCGCCACCGGTTCGACCCGCATGGGCCGCGAGGTCGGCCCCCGGGTCGCCGCGCGCTTCGGCCGCAGCCTGCTCGAACTCGGCGGCAACAACGCCGCGATCGTCGCTCCGTCCGCCGATCTGGACCTCGCCGTCCAGGGCATCGTCTTCGCCGCGGCCGGCACGGCGGGCCAGCGCTGCACCACCCTGCGCCGGCTCATCGTCCACCGCGACATCGCCGACACGCTCGTCGAGCGGCTGACCGCCGCCTACGGCAGGCTCCCGATCGGCAGCCCGTTCGACGAGACGACCCTGGTCGGCCCGCTGATCTCCGCCAAGGCCCTCGACGCCATGCGGGCCGCCGTCGCCCGCGTCCAGGCCGAGGGCGGCAAGGTACTGGCCGGCGGCAACCGGCGGCTCGCCGAGGCCGCGCCCTCGGCCGCCTACGTCGAGCCGGTCCTGGTCCGCGTCGAGGAACAGTCCGACGTCGTACGGGAGGAGACCTTCGCGCCCATTCTGTACGTCCTCACCTACGACACCCTCGACGAGGCCATCGCCCTGCACAACGACGTCCCCCAGGGCCTGTCCTCCAGCATCTTCACCCGCGACCAGCAGGAAGCCGAGATCTTCCTCTCCGCGGCCGGCTCCGACTGCGGCATCGCCAACGTCAACATCGGCACCTCGGGAGCCGAGATCGGCGGCGCGTTCGGCGGTGAGAAGGACACCGGCGGCGGCCGCGAGTCCGGCTCCGATGCCTGGAAGGCATATATGCGCTCGGCCACCAACACCATCAACTACTCCGGCGAACTCGCCCTCGCCCAGGGGGTCAGCTTCCTCTGATCGAGCCGGCGGACGCACTCCGGCTCATATCCAGGTGTCGAACCACATCCGGGCGTGCCAGTCGGCGTACGGGATCGTCTGGCCGGTGTAGACCGGGAAGAAGTGGATGAAGTTCCAGGCGATCAGCAGCGCCAGCGCGCCCGCCGGCACCGCACCCCACACTCGGCGTTTCTCGCTCGCCCCCCGTGGCCCCAGCAGCGCGCCGAGCACCATCGCCACGGCCAGGCACAGGTACGGCACGAAGACGACCGCGTAGAAGGAGAAGACCGTACGGTCCTGGTACAGGAACCAGGGCAGATAGCCGGCGCCCACCGCGCACAGGACGGCGCCGGCCCGCCAGTCGCGGCGCAGTGCCCAGCGGTAGAGCAGATACAGCAGCGCCCCGCACGCCGACCACCACAGCAGCGGTGTGCCCAGCGCGAGTATCGCCTGCGAGCAGTCGGCGGTCGTGCCGCAGCCGTCCCGCCCGGCCGGCACCGACTCGTAGTCGAACAGCACGGGGCGGCCGAGGACCAGCCAACTCCAGGGGTTGGACTCGTACTTGTGGAAGGAGTGCAGCCCGACATTGAACTGGTAGACCCCGTACTCGTAGTGCCACAGGCTGCGCAGCGACGCCGGGATCCACGACCAGGTGCCGCCGCGGCCGTCCGCCCAGTGGCGTGCGTAGCCGTTGTCGGACAGGAACCAGCCGGTCCACGTCAGCAGATACGTCACCACGGCGACCGGCACGACGGACAGCACCGACCAGCCGAGGTCCTTGCGCAGAACGGCGAGGTAGGGGCGCCGCGCCCCCGCCACGCGACGGGCACCGACGTCCCACAGCAGGGTCAGGACCATGAAGAAGGCGAGAAAGTACAGGCCGTTCCATTTGGTGGCGGCCGCGAGTCCCAGGAAGAGACCGGCGGCGAGGCGCCACGGGCGTATGCCCGTCCCGACCCGGTCGCCGGTGAGCGCGTCGGGGCGGGCGCGGTCGTCCTCGCCGACCGGCAGGGCTGCCGCGAGCCGGGCCCGTGCGTGGTCGCGGTCGATGAGCAGGGATCCGAACGCCGCCAGCACGAAGAACATGACGACGAGGTCGAGCAGCGCCGTACGGCTCATCACGTAGTGCAGTCCGTCCACCGCCATCAGCGCGCCGGCCAGGCAGCCCAGCGCCGTCGAGCGGAACAGGCGGCGGCCTGTCCGGCACAGCATCAGCACGGACAGCGTGCCGAGGACGGCCGTCATGAAGCGCCAGCCGAACGGGGTGAGGCCGAACCCCCACTCGCCGAGCGCCATCACCCACTTCCCCATCGGCGGATGCGCGACGAAGGCCCCGGTGTCGGAGAGCGGGATCACCTGAGGATCCGCGAGTATCTGCGGGTCGGCGACCTTACGGTCCGGCCAGGTGCCCTCGTAGCCCAGCTTCAGCAGGGACCAGGCGTCCTTGGCGTAGTAGGTCTCGTCGAAGACGAGGCTCCGGGGGCTTCCGAGGTGCCAGAAGCGAAGCGCCCCGGCCAGGACGGCGACGAGTACGGGCCCCAGCCAACTCATCGCCTGTGCGGCCCGAGGCGCCCGCGCATGCTCGGGGAAGGGCGGGACGAGACGTTCGCGGGTGTCGGTGCGGGGGCCTGCGGTGTACCCGAACAGGCGTAGACGATCCCGCCAGTTGTCGGCTGCCGTGGCTGGAGGGGTGCCGTCGAGGACGTGGGCACGCGACACGCTGCTACTCGTCATCGGACGACCTTAATGGGACGGCCTCGAACGGACTGAACCGAGCCGGGCCGAGCCCAGCAGGGCGGCGGGGCTTCGCGCACGGCCACACAGAGCGAGGTCCAGGAAACATCCCGTTCACATCAGTCGACCCCCACGGAAACAACCGCTTTCTAACGTGGCAGCCCGTGGGATCGGAATCGTATACAGGCCCTCCTGAGGGCTCATGACGATCCGTCGGCTCCCCGTCCTGCCGACGACGCCGAGCGGGGCTCCCACGCATCCCCCCACCACCCGAACCGAGCGCCACCGGGAGGCGTGACATGAGCACCACAGAGTCACGGTCGGCTGCGACAGACCCCACACCATCCGCCGACCAGGCGGTCAAGGAGACTCTGGAGGACTACACCCTCCGTTTCGCGCCGCGCAGTTACCGCCGTTGGACCCCGATGGTGGTGGCCACGACCGCGCTCGGCGGCATCGCCTACATGGCCGACTTCTCCATCGGCGCCGGCATCGGCCTGGCCCACGGCACCGGCAACGCGCTGCTCGCGATAGCCGTCGCGGCCGTCGTCATCTTCGTGACCGGATTCCCACTGGCCTACTACGGGGCCCGCTACAACATCGACCTGGACCTCATCACCCGCGGATCCGGCTTCGGATATTTCGGTTCGGTCCTCACCAGTGTCATCTTCGCCAGCTTCACCTTCATCTTCTTCGCCCTCGAAGGCTCCATCATGGCCCAGGGCCTGAAGCTGGGCCTCGGACTGCCGCTGTGGCTGGGCTACCTGGTCTCCACGCTCATGGTGATCCCTCTGGTGATCTACGGCATGAAGGCGCTGAGCAAGCTCCAGGTGTGGACCACGCCGATCTGGCTGCTGCTGATGGTCGGCCCGCTGGTCTACCTGGTCGCCACCGACCCCGGCACCGTCGACCGGTTCCTCGCCTACGCCGGCACCGACGGGGAGGGCGGCGTCAACACCGCGGCCGTACTGCTCGGCGCGGGCGTGTGTCTCTCGCTGATCGCGCAGATCGGCGAGCAGATCGACTACCTGCGCTTCATGCCGCCCAAGACCGAGGCGAACAAGCGCGCCTGGTGGACGGCCGTGGTGATGGCCGGGCCCGGCTGGGTGGTGCTGGGCGCCCTGAAGCAGGCCATCGGCGTGTTCCTCGCGGTCTACATCCTGGCCGAGGTGGGCCCCACCGCGGCACCGGAGCCGATCCAGCAGTTCAAGCACGCCTTCGACGCTATGCTGCCGTCCTGGATCGTCGTCCCGCTGGCCGTCGCCCTGGTCGTGATCAGCCAGATCAAGATCAATGTGACGAACGCCTACTCCGGCTCCCTGGCCTGGACGAACTCCTTCACCCGCGTCACCGGACGCTACCCGGGCCGCATGATCTTCGTCCTGGTCAACCTGGCCTTCGCGCTCGCGCTGATGGAGGCCGACATGTTCAGCTTCCTCAACAGCATCCTGGGCTTCTACTCGAACTGCGCCATCGCCTGGGTCGTCACCGTCGCCACCGACATCGGCGTCAACAAGTACCTGCTGAAGCTCTCCCCGCTCCAGCCCGAGTTCCGCCGGGGCATGCTCTACGCCGTCAACCCCGTGGGCGTGGTGGCCTTCGTCGCCGCCTCCGGCCTCTCCATCGCCATGTACTTCCACGCACTCGGCGACACCCTCCAGCCGTACTCCCCAGTCGCCGCCGCGGTCATCGCCTTCGTCCTCACGCCGCTGATGGCCGTGGTCACCAAGGGCAGGTACTACCTGCGCCGCACCGACGACGGCATCGCCGAGCCGCTCCTGGACGAGGACGGCAACCCCAGTGCCGTCACCTACGACTGCCATGTGTGCCGGCAGCGGTTCGAGCGCCCCGACGTGGCGTCCTGCCAGACGCACGACGCCGTCGTCTGCTCCCTGTGCCTGAGTACGGACAAGGTCGGCGACCACGTACTGCCGGCCGCGCCCGCTGTCACCTGACGGCGCTCCACCCCGACGACACGGCGAAGGGCTCCCGCAAGCACCTGCTTGCGGGAGCCCTTCGCCGTGTCACGTGCGGCGGCAGTACCTCACTCGCCGCCCTCCAGGTCACCCTCGGTCTCCAGGTACACCTGCCGCAGCGCCTCCAGCACCGCCGGGTCCGGCTTCTCCCACATGCCGCGCGACTCCGCCTCCAGCAGCCGCTCGGCGATGCCGTGCAGGGCCCAGGGGTTGGCCTCCTGGAGGAACTCGCGGTTGGTGGGGTCCAGGACGTAGGTCTCGGTGAGCTTGTCGTACATCCAGTCGGCGATCACGCCGGTCGTGGCGTCGTAGCCGAACAAGTAGTCCACGGTGGCGGCGAGTTCGAAGGCACCCTTGTAGCCGTGGCGGCGCATCGCCTCGATCCACTTCGGGTTGACGACGCGGGCGCGGAAGACGCGCGAGGTCTCCTCGACGAGCGTGCGGGTCCGGACCGTCTCGGGGCGGGTGGAGTCGCCGATGTACGCCTCGGGGGCGGTGCCGCGCAGGGCGCGGACCGTGGCCACCATGCCGCCGTGGTACTGGAAGTAGTCGTCGGAGTCGGCGATGTCGTGCTCGCGGGTGTCCGTGTTCTTCGCCGCGACCGCGATGCGCTTGTACGCCGTCTCCATCTCGTCGCGCGCCGGACGGCCGTCGAGTTCACGGCCGTAGGCGTAGCCGCCCCAGACCGTGTAGACCTCGGCGAGGTCGGCGTCGGTGCGCCAGTCGCGGGAGTCGATGAGCTGGAGCAGTCCGGCGCCGTACGTACCGGGGCGGGAGCCGAAGATGCGGGTGGTGGCGCGGCGTTCGTCGCCGTGGGCCGCCAGGTCGGCCTGGACGTGGGCGCGGACGTGGTTGACCTCGGCCGGTTCGTCCAGCGAGGCGGCCAGTCGTACGGCGTCGTCGAGCAGGCCGATGGTGTGCGGGAAGGCGTCCCGGAAGAAGCCGGAGATGCGCAGGGTCACGTCGATGCGCGGGCGGCCCAACTCCTCGTACGGGATGGCCTCCAGGCCCGTCACCCGGCGCGAGGCGTCGTCCCAGACGGGGCGGACGCCGAGCAGGGCGAGGGCCTCGGCGACGTCGTCTCCCGCCGTGCGCATCGCGCTCGTGCCCCAGAGGGACAGACCGACGGAGGTGGGCCAGTCGCCGTTGTCGGTGCGGTAGCGCTCCAGCAGCGAGTCCGCGAGGGCCTGGCCCGTCTCCCAGGCGAGGCGCGACGGAACGGCCTTCGGGTCGACCGAGTAGAAGTTCCGGCCGGTCGGCAGGACGTTGACCAGGCCGCGCAGGGGGGAACCGGAGGGGCCGGCGGGGACGAAGCCGCCGTTCAGGGCGTGCAGGGCGTGGTCGAGTTCGGCGGTGGTCGCGGTGAGGCGGGGGACGACCTCGCGGGCGGCGAACTCCAGGATGGCGGCGACCTGTTCGCCGTGCTCGGCGGGTACGGCGGCCGGGTCCCAGCCCGCGTCGTCCATCGCCTGGACCAGGGCGCGGGCCTTGTCCTCCGCCTCGTCGGCGGTGGTGCGGGTCGCGGCGGACTCGTCCAGGCCGAGGGCTTCGCGCAGGCCGGGCAGTGCGGTGGTACCGCCCCAGATCTGGCGGGCGCGCAGGATGGCCAGGACCAGGTTGACGCGGTCGGCGCCGGCCGGCGCGTGGCCCAGGACGTGCAGGCCGTCGCGGATCTGGGCGTCCTTGACCTCGCACAGCCAGCCGTCGACGTGCAGGAGGAAGTCGTCGAAGCCGTCGTCGTCGGGCCGGTCGTCCAGGCCGAGGTCGTGGTCGAGCCTGGCGGCCTGGATGAGGGTCCAGATCTGGGCGCGGATGGCCGGGAGTTTGGCCGGGTCCATGGAGGAGATCTGGGCGTACTCGTCGAGGAGTTGCTCCAGGCGCGCGATGTCGCCGTAGGAGTCGGCGCGGGCCATCGGCGGGACGAGGTGGTCGATGAGGGTGGCGTGGACACGGCGCTTGGCCTGGGTGCCCTCGCCGGGGTCGTTGACCAGGAAGGGGTAGATCAGCGGCAGGTCGCCGAGGGCCGCGTCGGGGCCGCAGGCGGCGGACAGGCCGGCGTTCTTGCCGGGCAGCCACTCCAGATTGCCGTGCTTGCCGAGGTGGATCATCGCGTCGGCGCCGAAACCGCCGTCCTCGGCGCGGGCCGCGATCCAGCGGTAGGCGGCCAGGTAGTGGTGGGAGGGCGGCAGGTCCGGGTCGTGGTAGATGGCGATGGGGTTCTCGCCGAAGCCGCGCGGCGGCTGGATGAGGATCAGCAGGTTGCCGAAGCGCAGGGCCGCGAGGACGATGTCGCCCTCCTTGTTGCGGCTGCGGTCGACGAACATCTCGCCGGGCGCCGGGCCCCAGTGCTCCTCGACGGCCGTCCGCAGCTCCTGAGGGAGCGTGGCGAACCAGCGCCGGTAGTCGGCCGCCGGGATCCGCACCGGGTTGCGGGCCAACTGCTCCTCGGTGAGCCAGTTCTGGTCGTGGCCGCCGGCCTCGATGAGTGCGCGGATCAGTTCGTCGCCGTCGCCGGAGGCCAGGCCGGGGATGTCGCTGTCGCCGAAGTCGTAGCCCTCGTCCTTCAGCCGCCTGAGCAGCGCGACGGCGCTGGCGGGGGTGTCCAGGCCAACCGCGTTGCCGATCCGGGAGTGCTTGGTCGGGTAGGCGGACAGGACCAGGGCCAGGCGCTTGTCGGTGGCCGGGATGTGGCGAAGACGCGCGTGGCGTACGGCGATTCCGGCGACGCGCGCCGCCCGCTCGGGGTCGGCGACGTAGGCGGGCAGGCCGTCGGCGTCGATCTCCTTGAAGGAGAACGGCACGGTGATGAGCCGGCCGTCGAACTCGGGCACGGCGATCTGGCTGGCGGCGTCGAGCGGGGAGACGCCCTCGTCGTTCTCCTCCCAGGCGGACCGGGATCCGGTCAGGCACAGGGCCTGGAGGATCGGCACGTCGAGGGAGGTCAGGGCGCCCGCGTCCCAGGACTCGTCGTCGCCGCCCGCGGATGCCTCGGCGGGCTTGGTGCCGCCCGCGGCGAGCACGGTGGTGACGATGGCGTCGGCGGCGCGCAGTGCGTCGATGAGTTCGGGCTCGGGAGCCCGCAGGGAAGCGACGTACAGCGGCAGCGGCCGGCCGCCGGCCTCCTCGATCGCGTCGCACAGGGCGCTCACGAAGGCCGTGTTGCCGCTCATGTGGTGGGCGCGGTAGTACAGCACGGCGATGGTCGGGCCGTCGGCCCGGGACTCGCGCTCCAGCGGGCCCCAGCTCGGCGCGGGCGCCGGTGCCTCGAAGCCGTGGCCGGTCAGCAGAACCGTGTCCGACAGGAACCGGGCGAGCTGCTCCAGATTGGCCGGGCCGCCGTGGGCGAGGTAGGCGTGGGCCTCGGCGGCGATGCCGACCGGGACCGTGGAGGCGGCCATCAGCTGGGCGTCCGGGGCCTGTTCGCCGGTGAGGACGACGACCGGGCGGCCGTCGGCGAGCAGCAGGTCGAGGCCCTCCTGCCAGGCGCGCAGACCACCGAGGAGGCGTACGACGACCAGGTCGACGCCGTCCAGGAGCGCGGGCAGGTCGTCGAGCGGGAGCCGGGCGGGGTTGGCGAAGCGGTAGGGCACGGGGCCGTTCGCCGCACGGGCGCTGAGCAGGTCGGTGTCGGACGTCGACAACAGAAGGATCATGCGGCGTCGGCCTTCCTCGGGGTGTCCGCGCCCCGGGTGGTGTCTGACGGCGGGAGTTCCTGACTCACCCGACCCTGGCGGGGTGGGCTCACAGTGGCGGGACCGCGCCGGATTCGCACCGGCTTCCTCCCCTGTCGCCGTCGTGGCGGTGGCGGACCGGATGATCCACCGAGAAGCATAGTAAGGGCCACGGGAACAGCCGTCGGCATGCGGAGGCGGCGGCGTACGGTCGCCGGGGCGGTCGGTATGCTCGCCGCCATGTCCACGCCCTCCATCCGTCCGTCGTCCCAGGCCACAGGGGCCACACGGGACCGCGACGACGCATGCCCGGGCGCACTGAGGCTCCACACGGCGGACGACGGCGCACTCGCCCGGATCCGGATTCCCGGGGGTGTGCTTCAGGTCGGTCAGGCGCGGGAAATCGGCCGGGCCGCGCTCGAACTCGGCGACGGGGAGCTGCATCTGACCTCGCGGGGCAACGTCCAGCTGCGCGGTCTGCCGACCGGCTGCGGCAGGGAGTTGGCGGGCCGGCTGGAGGCGGCCGGGCTGCTGCCGTCGTGGCGGCACGAGCGCGTGCGCAACGTGGTGGCCTCGCCGCTGTCCGGTCTGGACGGGCGCGGCCACACCGACGTACGGCCGTGGCTGCGGGCGTTGGACGAGCTGCTGTGCGCGAGCGAGGCGGCCGCCCGGCTGTCCGGGCGGTTCCTGTTCGCGCTCGACGACGGGCGCGGGGACGTGGCCGGGCTCGACGCGGACGTGACGCTGCGGGCGGCGCCGGACGGAGCTGTGTGGCTGCGGGTCGGGGCCGCCGACTCCGTCGCCGTCCTGAGCGCCGAGGACGCCCCTCGGGCCGCGCTTCTGGCCGCCGAGGTGTTCCTGGAGGCGAGTGCCGGCCAAGTCTGGCGGGTGGCCGAACTCCCGGCTCCTGCCGATGAGTTGGCGCACGAGGTCGTACGGCGGCTGGGGGCCGGGCAGGTCTCCCCGGCCTGGCCGCTCGCGGGCGAGCCGTCCCCCTCCGCCGGCGTCGTCACCGGCCCCGACGGCACGACCAGCCTGTCCGTTCTCGCCCCGCTGGGCCGGCTCACCGCCGCCCAGTGGACCGAGCTGACGGCGACCGCATCCGGGGAACTGCGCCTGACACCTTGGCGGGGAGTGATCCTTCCCACAGTGCGCTCCGACCGGCTTCCCGGCCTAGACTCCGTCGGTCTGATCACGGACCCGTCCTCTGTCTGGATCGGCATCGGTGCCTGCATCGGACGACCCGGTTGCGCCAAGTCGCGGGCGGACATCCGTACGGACGCGGCCGCGTCGCTCGGCACGGGCGGCGGGCTGCCGGCGTACTGGTCCGGCTGCGAGCGCCGGTGCGGTCGTCCGCGCGGCGATCACGTGGACGTCGTCGCGGCACCGGACGGCGGCTACCTGATCTCCGTCGTGGAAGACGGCCGGGTTCGCGCCACGACGACGACCGACAACCCATCGAAGCTCGCCGCCGACCTGGCGGCGGCCCGCACGCATGACCTGTAGGAGCACGGTGTTCGAGTACGAGAAGGACGGTGCGGCCATCTACCGCCAGTCCTTTGCCACCATCCGCGCGGAGGCGGACCTCGCGGGCCTGCCCGCCGACGTCAGTCAGGTCGCGGTCCGGATGATCCACGCCTGCGGGATGGTCGACCTCGTGCGCGACCTCGCGTACTCACCCGGGGTGGTGGCGCGTGCCCGGGAGGCCCTGCGGGCCGGTGCGCCCATCTTCACCGATGTGCAGATGGTGGCCAGCGGCGTGACCCGTAAGCGGCTGCCCGCCGACAACGACGTGCTGTGCACCCTGTCCGACCCGGCCGTCCCCGAGTTGGCCGCGGAGATGGGCACCACGCGCAGCGCGGCCGCCATGGAGCTGTGGCGGGACCGGCTGGAGGGTTCCGTGGTCGCCGTCGGGAACGCGCCGACCTCGCTGTTCCGGCTCCTGGAGATGATCGAGGAGGGCGCTCCCCGACCGGCCGCCGTCATAGGTGTGCCGGTGGGATTCGTGGGGGCCGCCGAGTCGAAGGAGGCGCTGGCGGAACATCCGTCGGGCCTTGAGCACCTGATCGTCCGTGGCCGACGCGGGGGCAGCGCCATCGCCGCCGCCGCGCTCAACGCGATCGCTAGTGAGGAAGAGTGAGCGGGAAGCTGTACGGCGTCGGGCTGGGCCCCGGCGATCCGTCGTTGATGACCGTGCGTGCGGTGGAGGTCATCGCCGAGGCGGACGTGATCGCGTACCACAGCGCGCGGCACGGGCGGTCCATCGCCCGTTCGATCGCGGCGAAGCACATCCGGGAACACCACATCGAGGAACGGCTGGTCTACCCGGTCACCACCGAGACCACCGACCACCCCGGCGGCTACCAGGGCGCGATCGACGACTTCTACGCCGAGGCCGCCGCGCGGCTCGCCGCGCACCTCGACGCCGGCCGGACGGTCGCCGTCCTCGCGGAGGGCGACCCGCTCTTCTACGGCTCCTACATGCACATGCACAAGCGGCTCTCGGACCGCTACGACACCGAGGTCATCCCCGGTGTCACCTCCGTGTCCGCCGCCGCGGCCCGTCTGGGCACCCCCCTCGCGGAGGGCGAGGAGGTGCTGACCATCCTGCCGGGCACCCTGCCCGAGGAGGAGCTGACCGCCCGGCTCGCCGCCACCGACGCGGCCGTGGTGATGAAGCTGGGCCGTACCTTCACCAAGGTCCGCGGCGCGCTGGAGAGTTCGGGGCGGCTGGGCGATGCGCGGTACGTCGAGCGGGCCACCATGAGCGGGGAGCGGCTGGCCCAACTGGCCGACGTGGATCCGGAGTCGGTGCCGTACTTCTCGGTCGCCGTGCTGCCGAGCCAGGTCGACGCCGAGCCCGAAGTGCGGGAACTGGGCGAGGTCGTCGTGGTCGGGACCGGTCCGGCCGGTCCGCTGTGGCTGACTCCCGAGACGCGGGGTGCGCTCGCCGCCGCCGACGACCTGGTCGGCTACACCACCTACCTGGACCGGGTGCCGGTCCGTCCCGGTCAGCTCCGGCACGGCTCGGACAACCGGGTCGAGGCCGAGCGGGCCGAGTTCGCGCTCCAACTGGCCCGGCGCGGGCGGCGGGTGGCCGTCGTCTCCGGGGGCGATCCGGGGGTCTTCGCGATGGCCACGGCCGTCCTGGAGGTCGCGTCGGAGGAGGAGTACGCGGACATTCCCGTGCGGGTGCTGCCGGGGGTGACCGCCGCCAACGCGGCCGCCGCCCGCGCGGGCGCCCCGCTCGGGCACGACTACGCCACCATCTCCCTCTCCGACCGGCTGAAGCCGTGGGAGGTCATCGCCGAACGGCTGCACGCGGCGGCCTCGGCGGATCTGGTGCTGGCCCTGTACAACCCGGGCTCACGCAGCCGTACCTGGCAGGTGGCCAAGGCCCGCGAACTGCTTCTTGAGCACCGGGCGCCCGAGACCCCGGTCGTGGTCGCGCGGGACGTCGGCGGATCCGGGGAGCGGGTGCGGATCGTGCGGCTGGCCGAACTCGATCCGGCCGAGGTCGACATGCGCACGATCCTGCTGGTCGGTTCCTCGCAGACGCAGGTCGTACGGCGTGGGAACGGCGAGGACGTCGTCTGGACGCCGCGCCGCTACCCGGACGCGTGAGGCCGGGGCGCCTGCTCGGCTCCCTGTTCGGCGGGGACCGGTCCCGGTTCGGCGGGGGTGGGTCCCTGGGCCATCCCCGCCGTCCACTTCTCCTCGATCCGGCCGACCTTCCACACCAGCAGGGCGACGGCCCAGGTGGCGAAGAACAGTGCGACGACGACGTATCCGATGATGTTGAGGTCGAGTCCGGAGACCCGGTCCCAGAAGGCGCCGTGCAGGTGCGCCTTCTCGGCGATCAGGCCCAGCAGTTCGACGGTGCCGACGAGGAGGGCGACGGCGACGGACAGGCCGGTGACGGTGAGGTTGTAGGAGACCTTGCGGACCGGCTTGGAGAACGCCCAGCCGTAGGCGAAGTTCATGAACGAGCCGTCGATGGTGTCCAGCAGCGACATGCCGGCCGCGAACAGGACCGGCAGGCAGAGGATCGCGTACCAGGGCAGGCCGGAGGCGGCGCCCGAGCCGGCCAGCACCAGCAGGGCGATCTCCGTGGCCGTGTCGAAGCCGAGGCCGAAGAGCATGCCCAGGGGGTACATCTGCCAGGGCTGGGTGATGGACTTCATGACGCGGCCGAGGAGACGGTTCATGAAGCCGCGGTTGTCGAGCTGTTGCTCCAGTGCGGCCTCGTCGAAGTGGCCGGAGCGCATCTGCCGGAAGACCTTCCAGATTCCGGCCATGATCACCAGGTTGATGATCGCGATGAGGTAGAGGAAGGCCCCGGAGACGGTGGTGCCGATCCAGCCGGTGATGTCGTGCAGCCGGGAATGGTCGTCGGTGACCGGACCGGCCAGTGCCTTCACGCCCAGGGAGAGCAGGAGGGCGAGGACGAAGACGATGGTCGAGTGGCCGAGGGAGAACCAGAAGCCGACCGACAGCGGCCGCTGCCCCTCGCTCATCAGCTTGCGGGTCGTGTTGTCGATGGCGGCGATGTGGTCGGCGTCGAAGGCGTGCCGCATGCCCAGCGTGTACGCGGTGACGCCGATGCCGATGCCGAACGACTTCTCACCGAGGCTGTAGTGGTGCGGTGCCACGATCGCGACCAGCGTGAACCAGCCGATGACATGCAGCGCCACGATGAACGCGGCCATCGCGCCGAGGCTCGTCCATTCCTTGCGGGTCATCGAGGCGCGGATGCGGTGCCATCTCGGTGTCCGGTTCTTTTCAGCCACACTCTTGAGCCTGCTGCACACGGGTTGCAGGTAAAAGATCCACGCGGCAAAGCTCGGGTCAGGTTTCAGCCAGCGGCCGGGAAAGACGGACGGGTGGCCAACCAGCGCAGCGCCTGCTCGGGTTCGGCCACGATCCGCACCCCCTCGGGGACCGGTGGCCTGCGCACCACGACCACGGGCACCCCGGCCTCGCGTGCCGCTTGCAGCTTCGGCGCGGTGGCCGCTCCCCCGCTGTCCTTCGTGACGACCACGTCGATACGGTGCCTGCGCAGCAGTTCGCGTTCCCCGTCGAGGGTGAAGGGGCCGCGGTCGAGCAGCACCTCCATGCGGGGCGGGAGCGGCGGTTCGGGCGCGTCCACGGACCGTACGAGGAACCACAGGCCGGTGAGGTCCGCGAAGGCCGCGAGCCCCATGCGCCCGGTCGTCAGGAACACGCGCCGGCCGACCCCCGGCAGCAGCCGCGCCGCCTCCTCCAGCGAGTCGGCCTCGCGCCAGTCGTCCCCCGCCACCGGGACCCAGCCGGGGCGCCGCAGCGCGAGCAGGGGAACATGGGCGGTGGCGGCGGCCCGCGCCGCGTTGAAACTGATCCTTGCGGCGAAAGGGTGGGTGGCGTCGATGAGCGCGTCCACCTCGTGTTCGCGCAGCCACGCGGCCAGCCCGTCGGCGCCGCCGAAGCCGCCCACGCGCACCTCGCCGGGCGGCAGTCGGGGCGCGGCCACCCGTCCGGCCAGCGAGTTCGTCACGCGCAGCCCGGGCACGGGGTCGGCCGCCAGCAGTTCGGCGAGGCGACGGGCCTCAGTGATCCCGCCCAGAATCAGTACGTGCACGAAGTCCGGTTCCCTTTCGAAGAGTGAGGCATGACGAGCGAGGCCAAGGGCGGCCGCGGCGCCCAACTCAAGCACACCGGTCTACGGCACGGCTGGACGACCGGCGCCTGCGCGACGGCGGCGACGACGGCCGCGTACACCGCGCTGCTGACCGGGGAGTTTCCCGACCCGGTGCCGATCACTCTGCCCAAGGGCCAGACGCCGTCCTTCGCCCTGGCGGCCGAGGAACTGACGGACGCGTATGCCATGGCGGCCGTGGTGAAGGACGCGGGAGACGACCCGGACGTGACCCACGGCGCGCTGATCCGGGCGACCGTGCGGCGGCTGCCCGCCGGGGCCGGGGTCGTGTTCAAGGCGGGCCCCGGCGTGGGGACGATCACCCGGCCCGGACTGCCGCTGCCCGTCGGCGAACCGGCCGTCAACCCCGTGCCCCGGCAGATGATGCGCGACCATGTCGCCCTGGTCGCCGAACGGCACGGCGGCAGCGGCGACGTCGAGATCACCCTCTCCGTGGACCACGGCGAGGAGATCGCCCGCTCCACCTGGAACCCCCGCCTGGGCATCCTCGGCGGCCTCTCCATCCTCGGCACCACGGGCATCGTGGTCCCGTACTCCTGCTCGGCGTGGATCGACTCCATCAGGCGCGGCGTGGACGTGGCGCGGGCGGCCGGGCGCACCCACGTGGCCGGCTGCACGGGGTCCACCTCGGAGAAGACGGTCGTCGCCGCGTACGACCTCCCCGAGGACGCCCTGCTCGACATGGGCGACTTCGCGGGCGCCGTCCTGAAGTACGTCCGCCGCCACCCCGTCGACCGCCTCACGATCTGCGGGGGCTTCGCCAAACTCTCCAAGCTGGCCGCCGGCCACCTGGACCTGCACTCCGCCCGCTCCCAGGTCGACAAGGGCTTCCTGGCCGACCTGGCCCGGCGCGGCGGCGCGGACGAGGCGCTCGCCGCCGAGGTGGCGGCCGCCAACACCGGGCTGGCCGCCCTCCAGTTGTGCGCGGCGGCCGGGGTCCCGCTCGGCGACCTGGTGGCGGTCACCGCCCGCGACGAGGCCCTGGCCGTGCTGCGCGGCGCACCCGTCGCGGTCGACGTGATCTGCATCGACCGGGCGGGCACGATCGTGGGCCGCAGCACGCTGAGCGGACCTCCCTGACCACAACGCCCCAAGGGGCGCGGGGCTGTGACATGTGCGGCTCCGCCGCGTGGGCGCGACCAGCCACAACGAGCCCGCACACAAAAGACAACACATCGCGGCAATTCCGGTGGGGCACCTAGCAAACGTGCCGCTCCCGCTCCGGCGAGTACAGGTGGCTGTCCCGGAACTGCTCCGCGCCCAGGGTCCGGCCAACCATGATCACAGCCGTGCGCAGCACACCCGCTTCCTTCACCTGCCCGGCGATCTCGTCGAGCGTGCCCCGGATGATCACCTCGTCCGGACGCGAGGCGTAGGCGACGACGGCGGCAGGGCAGTCGGTGCCGTAGTGCGGAAGGAGCTCCTCCACCACACGGTCCACATACCTGGCGGCGAGGTGGAGCACGATGAGCGCCCCGCTGCGGCCGAGGGTGGCGAGGTCCTCGCCGTCGGGCATGGCGGTGGCACGGTGGGCGATGCGGGTGAGGATGACGGTCTGGCCGACGGTCGGTACGGTCAGCTCCCGCTTCAGCGAGGCTGCTGCGGCGGCGAAGGCGGGCACACCGGGGACGACCTCGTACGGCACCCCGGCCGCGTCGAGCCGGCGCATCTGCTCCGCGACCGCGCTGAACACGGACGGGTCGCCCGAGTGCAGCCGTGCCACGTCGTGCCCCGCTTCATGGGCCCGGACCAACTCGGCGGTGATCTCGTCGAGGTTGAGCTCCGCGGTGTCCACCAGCCGTGCTTCGGGCGGGCATTCGGCGAGCAGCTCGCGCGGCACCAGGCTGCCCGCGTACAGGCAGACCTGGCAGGCGGCGAGCGTACGGGCGCCACGCACCGTGATCAGGTCGGCGGCACCGGGGCCGGCACCGATGAAGTACACGGTCATCTGTCTGCTCCTGGAACGGGGTTGAGGGTTCGCTGCTCTTTCTGCACGGCCCACTGGGTCACCGGCATCGCCTGCCGCCAGCCGGTGAAGCCGCCCACGGGGACGGCGTGTGCCACGGCGAGCCGCACCAGCTCGCCACCGCGGCGCCGGTGGGCGTCGGCGAGCAGCGCCTCCGACTCCAGCGTCACGGTGTTGGCGACGAGGCGTCCGCCTGCGGGCAGCGCCTCCCAGCAGGCGTCGAGGAGGCCGGGCGCGGTGAGCCCGCCGCCGATGAACACCGCATCCGGCGTGGGCAGTTCGGCCAGGACGTCGGGTGCCGCGCCGGTGACGACGCGCAGGCCGGGCACGCCGAGCCGGTCGGCGTTGCGGGTAATGCGCTCGGCGCGCACCGGGTCGCGTTCGACGGTGACAGCCCGGCACGAGGGGTGCGTGCGCATCCACTCGATGGCGATCGACCCGGATCCGCCGCCGACGTCCCACAGCAGCTCACCGGGCGCGGGCGCGAGCACGCCCAGCGTTGCGGCGCGAATGTGGCGCTTGGTGAGCTGGCCGTCGTGCTCGTAGGCGGCATCGGGCAGTCCGGGTACGGCGCCGAGGCGCGGGGCGTCCGGGGTGCGGTGGCACTCGACGGCGACGATGTTCAGCGGGGCGCCGGGGGCTTCGCGCCACTCGTCGGCGGTCGTTGAGACGGTCGTGCGTTCCTTCTCGCCGCCGAGTTGTTCCAGTACCCGCATACGGCTGGGCCCGTAGCCGCGGTCCCGCAGCAGGGCGGCGACCTCGGCGGGGGTGCCGGCGTCGGCGCTGAGCACGAGCAGCCGTCGGCCCTCGTGCAGGGCGGCGGCAAGGCGGGCGGCGGGGCGGCCGACCAGCGTGACGACCTCGACGTCCTCCAGCGGCCAGCCGAGGCGGGCGCAGGCGTGGGAGACGGAGGACGGGTGCGGCAGGACGCGCACGGCACCGGCGCCGAGCACCTCGGTGAGGGCGCGCCCGATGCCGTAGAACATCGGGTCTCCGCTGGCCAGTACGGCCACGCGGCGGCCGGCGTGGGCGGCGAGAAGGCCGGGGACCGCGGGCCGCAGCGGCGAGGGCCAGGCGATGCGCTCCCCGGTGCACCGGGGAGGCAGCAGGTCCAGTTGACGCGGGGCGCCGATGACGACCTCGGCATCGGCCAACGCGGCGCGGGAGCTGTCCGGTACGCCTTTCCAGCCGTCGGCTCCGATCCCGACGACGGTCACGGCGGCGGGGGGCGGGGCGGGGCGTGCGGGGGTCACTGCGCGGTACCTCGGGGCTCGAAAGGGCAACGGAGAGGCACTCTACGGGGCGGTGGCCTGCGTGTCCTTCGTCGGGTACACCTTCACGGCGATCTCGCCGCCCACCTTGTCGCATCCTCTTTGCAATGGTTTGTTCAGCGCAGGAAGGGTGGCGACGGGTTCTCCGAAGGTGAAGACGGTGGCGGCCTAGGAAGCGCGCCGTTCATGGCGTGTGCGGGCCAGGTGGCAGGCGCCACGGAGCAGTTCGCGGACTGCCGCGTCCGTGCCCGGGCCCGGGTTGACCACCGCCAGCCAGCCGACGGCCCCGTAGACGGGGTGCGCCATCAGGGTGTCGGTGGCGCTGGGGTCCACCTCGGCGGTATCGGGGTCGCGCGGTGCGTGGCCGGTCCACCGGATGAACTCCTCCTTCCCGGCGGCGATGTTCAGGCGGAAGGTGTCCGCCCGGTCCAGACGTGACGCCTCGTCGCCGGGACAGTTCTTGGTCACGATCGTCGCGAACGGCTGGGTCGTCGTCGGGACGACGCCATCGGGTGCGTAGTAGAAGAACGCGTCACCCCAGCTGATCTCGGGCGAGCCGTCTCCGGGTGCCGGCCTGAGGGTCAGGACGCCGTCGAGGCCGTCGACGAAGCTGATGATCTCTTCCATGGTCATGTGCTCTAGCGTTGCATTGAGGTGCTTGTGGAGATTTTGAGCTTGGAGGAAGGGGTTTCCGGTTGATAAGTCTCAAATCAGGTGACCTGCGCACCGGCGATGTCGCGCGGCACGTCGGGTGCTCCGTGCAGCAGGTACGCAACCTCGAGCGCGACGGTGTGCTGCCGCCGGCGACACGCACGGCCAAGGGCTACCGGATCTACGGCGAGGCGCATCTGCGGTCCGCACTGGCCTACCGCGCGCTGGCGGCGGGCACGGGCCCGACCGAGGCCAAGAAGATCGTTCGGGCCGTGCACCGGTCCCCGCTCCCGGAGGTCCTCGCCCTGCTCGACGCGGCGCACGCCCGGCTCGACGCGGAGCGCGCGGATCTGAGACAGGCCAAGGAGGCCGCCCGGGCCATCTCCGGCGAGCCGATCGAAGACGTACGGGCGTCGGACTCGATGAACGTCTCCGAACTCGCCGCCGCGCTCGGTGTCCGCACTTCGACGTTACGGCACTGGGATGCGGAGAATGTCGTCGTCCCGGACCGCGACCCCGCGCGCGGGACGCGCCGGTACACACCGGCCCAGGTGCGTGACGCGCGGATCGTGCACCAACTGCGCAAGGCCGGCCACCGCATCGCACCCCTGCGGGCCCTGATGCCGGAGTTGCGCCGCGCCCGCCGCACGGAGGACGTCCTCGCCGCGCTGGCCGCCAGGGACGCCGACATCACGGCTCGTTCCAAGGCCCTGTTCGAAGGGTCCGCCGCGCTGAGTGCGCTGCTGTCGCCGCGCGGCACAGCGACCTGACCGCGAGAGGTGACGTCGCAGGTCAGGGGCGTTGTCAGTGATGGCAGGCAGGATGGTCGGCATGACAACACCAGTTGCGCAGATCGTGGACGCCGCCGGCTACGCGCAGGCGGTCGAGGACGTCGTGAAGGCCGCGGCCGCCTACTACACGGACGGCACCTCACCGCTGGACGACGACACCTACGACCGCTTGGTGCGAGAGATCTCCGCGTGGGAGGCCGGTCATCCCGACGAGGTCCTGCCCGGCTCGCCGACGGGGAAGGTCGCCGGTGGCGCGGTCGAGGGCGATGTGCCGCACACGGTCGCGATGCTGAGCCTGGACAACGTGTTCTCGCCAGAGCAGTTCACGGCCTGGACGGCCTCCCTGGCCCGCCGCATCGGACACGAGGCACAGCGGTACAGCGTCGAGCCGAAACTCGACGGTCTGGCGATTGCGGCCCGGTACACGCGGGGAAGGCTGACGCGGCTGATCACACGGGGGGACGGGACGGCCGGGGAGGACGTCTCGCACACCATGGGAACCATCGAGGGCCTGCCCGACACGCTGACCGAGCCGGTCGACGTGGAGGTGCGTGGCGAAGTCCTCATGACGAGCGCGCAGTTCGAGCACGCCAACGAGGTGCGCACCGCCCACGGCGGCCAGCCGTTCGCCAACCCCCGCAACGCGGCCGCGGGCACCCTGCGGGCGAAGGACCGCGCCTACACGGTCCCGATGACGTTCTTCGGCTACGGCCTGCTGCCGCTGCCCGAGACCGACCGCGCTCTGGCCGCACGGCTGGACGACCTCGCACACAGTGAGCTCATGGCCCTCGCGGCCGAGCTGGGCGTGAACACCACCGCCCCCACCCCGGTGCCCGGCATCACTGCGGCCACCACGGCCGACGTGCTGACCCGGGTGCAGGAGATCGCCGCATTGCGCGCCGGGCTGCCGTTCGGGATCGACGGCATCGTCATCAAGGCCGACCACGCCGCCGACCAGAAGGCCGCCGGATCCGGATCGCGGGCCCCGCGCTGGGCCATCGCCTACAAACTCCCTGCCGTGGAGAAGATCACCCGTCTGCTGGACGTCGAGTGGAACGTGGGCCGCACCGGCATCATCGCCCCTCGCGCCGTCCTGGAGCCGGTCGAGATCGACGGCTCCACCATCACCTACGCCACGCTTCACAACCCGGCCGACATCACCCGCCGTGACCTGCGGATGGGCGACCAGGTCATGGTGCACCGCGCCGGTGACGTCATCCCGCGCGTCGAGGCCCCGGTCGCCCACCTGCGCACCGGCGACGAGAAGCCGATCGTCTTCCCCCAGGTGTGCCCGCGCTGCGGCTCGGGCATCGACACCGGCCAGGAGCGCTGGCGGTGCGAGCAGGGCCGCAACTGCCACCTGGTCGCCTCCCTCTCCTACGCCGCGGGCCGCGACCAGCTCGACATCGAGGGCCTGGGCGCCACCCGCGTCGTGCAGCTCGTCGACGCCGGCCTCGTCACCGACCTCGCCGACCTGTTCACCCTGACCCGCGATCAGCTCCTCGGGCTGGACCGGATGGGCGAGACCAGCACCGACAACCTGCTGGCCGCCCTCGCCACAGCGAGGACGCGGCCGCTGTCGCGCGTGCTGTGCGCCTTGGGAGTGCGTGGCACGGGCCGGTCCATGTCCCGCCGCATAGCCCGGTACTTCGCCACCATGGACAACATCCGTGCCGCCGACGCCGACCAGTTGCAGCAGGTCGAGGGCATCGGCGCCGAGAAGGCACCCGCCATCGTCGCCGAACTGGCCGAACTCGCCGCGCTGATCGACAAACTCGCCGCGGCCGGGGTGAACATGACCGAGCCCGGCGCCACGTTCCCGCCCGTGGAAGCCGCCACCGGCGCCGACCCGGACACCGGCGCCGACGACGCCGCGACCGGCAGTCCGTCCGCCGGTCCCCTCGCCGGGATGACAGTCGTGGTCACCGGCGCCATGACCGGCCCGCTGGAGAAGCTCAGCCGCAACCAGGTGAACGAACTCATCGAACGCTCCGGCGGCCGCTCCTCCTCCAGCGTCTCCAGGAAGACCAGCCTCGTGGTCGCCGGAGAAGGGGCCGGATCCAAGCGCGCCAAGGCCGAGGACCTCGGTATCCGCCTCGCCACGCCCGGCGAGTTCGCTCTCCTCGTCGCCGACTTCCTGGACTGACCGATGCACCCCGGCGATCAGGCAGGCATCAGCTCAGGTGCCCGCTGTTTCAGCAGGTGCGGTTGACGTAGTGAGCGCCCTGGATCTTTTCCGCGGGGCCCAGCCAGGTCCTGCCGGGCCCGACACACCGCTCGTAGTCAGGCGCGAGGGCGACCCGCACATGGATGACCACACGCGAGCCGTCGGACGTGCAGTGGTTGTAGTAGGCGTCGGAGCTGGTCTCGTAGAAGCCGCACGGGTCGGCCGCCGCGGGGCTCGCCTGGGCGGTCACCGCACCGAGGGACGTGAGCACGAGAACGGCGGAACCGAGAGCACCGGTCACCATACGACGAAGACTCAAGGGAGACTCCTTGGGCAGGGGAGGCAACAGGATTCGAACGTCAGCCTCGAAGATCTGCTGCCTGCCGGTCAGTTGGATACCGGCACAAGAATCACCGTGCGGCCCGGACGCCGTTGATCGAACAGCGCGACGTTCACCTGGTGAATCGTTCGCCCTGTGCTCGATCGGATGATCCTGCCTCGATTTGGGATCATGGGCATGTGGACGGGAATGCGGCTTTCGGCCCGGCAGGGCCGGGGGATGCGCTCGAGATGGCGCCGACGGCCCGGACGGCGGTGGCGTGGCTGCCGCCGAGCGAGCTCTGGCCGGCCATCCAGGACATCCGCTGGGAGCATGATCCGCAGGTACGGCGGTGGCCGCCGCATGTGAACCTGCTGTTCGGGTTCGTACCGGAGGAGGAGTTCGCGCGGGCGCTGCCGCTGCTCCGTGCCGGGGCGGCGGCCTGCACGCCGTTCCTGGCGCGGCTGGCCGGGGTGCGGTACTTCCGGCACCGGCACTACGCGACCGTCTGGCTCGATCCGGCCGCGGCAGGTCCGGCGCCGTGGGCCCGTCTCCAGCGGGAGCTACAGCTGCGGTTCCCCCTCTGCCTCGGGCGCGGTGGCCGCTTCACCCCGCATCTCTCCCTCGGCCGCACCCATGACCCGAAACACCTGGCAGCCGAGTGTGCCGTCCGGCTCGGCACCCTGTCTGCCGCCGTCGAGGAGGTGGTCCTGCTCTCCCGTCGCGGCGACGAGCCCATGACGCCCCGGGCCGTGATCACGCTGGGCACGGGCGACGTCCGCCACCCGCGCCCGGGGTGAGGGCGTGGTCGGGGCCCTCGGGGGCCACGCCCGTGAGGACGGTCGGCGGGTAGAAGCAGCCGAGGCCGGCCGGGGTACGGCCACCGACGAGCACCTCGGCGCCGCGCTCCACCGCGTCGGCGGCCAGGTCCTCCACCTTGGCCCGGCGAAGAAGCGGTCGCGGCCGGTGCGCGCCTCGACGAGGGCCGGGATCATCCGTACGACCGCCGTGTCCGCGCCGTCCGCCGGGTCGGCCCGGCGGACGGGGCGGGGACAGCGGTCAGTGTTCGGCGGTCAGCGGTTCGTTCCCACCATGGCCGGGGCCGGCGCCGTGGTGGCGTCGAGGGAGCGCAGGATGTCCTCGACGCGCTGCTTGGCATCGCCGAAGAGCATCTGGCTGTTCTCGCGGAAGAACAGCGGGTTCTGCACGCCCGCGTACCCGGTCGCCATGGAGCGTTTGAAGACGACGACCTGGGCCGCCTGCCACACGTGCAGGACGGGCATCCCGGCGATGGGGCTGGCCGGGTCCTCGGCGGCGGACGGGTTGACCGTGTCGTTGGCGCCGATGACCAGGACGACCGAGGTGGCGGCGAAGTCGTCGTTGATCTCGTCCATCTCCAGCACGATGTCGTACGGCACGTTGGCCTCGGCGAGCAGCACGTTCATGTGCCCGGGCAGCCGTCCGGCGACGGGGTGGATGCCGAAGCGCACGTCGACGCCCCGCTCGCGCAGCTTGCGGGCCAACTCCGCGACCGGGTACTGGGCTTGGGCGACCGCCATCCCGTATCCCGGCGTGATGATCACCGAGGAGGCGTCCTGGAGGAGTTCGGCGGTCTCCTCCGCGCTGATCTCCCGGTGCTCCCCTTGTTCGGCGCCGTCGCCCGCCACCGCCGTCTCGCCGCCGAAGCCGCCCGCGATCACCGAGAGGAAGGAGCGGTTCATCGCCCTGCACATGATGTACGACAGGTAGGCGCCGGAGGAGCCGACGAGTGCGCCGGTGACGATGAGCAGGTTGTTGGCGAGGAGGAAGCCGGAGGCGGCCGCGGCCCAGCCGGAGTAGCTGTTGAGCATCGAGACGACCACCGGCATGTCGCCGCCGCCGATGGAGGCGACCAGATGGGCGCCGAGGGCCAGGGCCACCACGGTGACCGCGATGAGCAGTCCCATGTGGGGGCGCGCGACGAACGCCACGGTGAGCACGGCGAACGCGGCGAGCGCACCCAGGTTGAGGATGTGTCTGCCGGGCAGCATGAGCGGCCGGGACTTGATCCGCGCCGACAGTTTCAGATAGGCGACGACGGAACCGGTGAAGGTGACGGCGCCGATGAACACGCCGATGAACACCTCGGCGTGGTGGATGCGCAGCAGTGAGCCGGTGATCTCCTGCCCGGTGTGGCCTCCGGCGTCGACGTCGAGGTAGCCGTTACAGCCGACGAACGCGGCGGCGAGGCCGACGAGGCTGTGCATGATGGCGATCAGTTCCGGCATGCCGGTCATCTCGACGACCCGGGCACGCCACAGTCCGATGCCCGCGCCGACGGCCGTGGCGACGGCGATCAGCACGAGCCCGGTGGCGCTGATGCTCCGGGAGGCGAGGCCGACGGTGGCGGCCAGGGCGATGACCATGCCGGCGATGCCCCAGACGACCCCCGAGCGGGAGGTCCGGTGCTGGGAGAGTCCGGCGAGGCTGAGGATGAACAGCAGCGCGGCGACGACGTATGCGGCCTCTGCGGCCGTGGCGGTGGTCATCCGTGATCAGCCCTTCGAGAACATGCCGAGCATGCGGCGGGTGACGGCGAATCCGCCGAAGACGTTGATGCTCGCCAGCAGGATCGCGGCGAACGACAGCACGGTCACCACGGTGTTCCCGTGCCCGATCTGGAGCAGCGCGCCGACCACGACGATCCCGGAGATCGCGTTGGTGACCGACATCAGCGGGGTGTGCAGCGCGTGGTGCACATGGCCGATGACGTAGAAGCCGATGACGATCGCCAGGACGAAGACCGTGAAGTGGGCGATCAGTTGGGGCGGCGAGAAGGCGGTCACCAGGAAGAGCGCGAGCGCTCCGGCGCCGACGAGGGCGTATCCGGACCGCGCGGAGCGGGCGGGCCTCGCCCCGGCGTCGGGGAGCGCGGCCGGTTCCGGGCCATGGGCAGGGGTGGGGGTTGGCGCGGCGGACACCTGAACGGGTGGGGGCGGCCAGGTCTTCTCGCCGTCACGGACCACGGTCATCGACCGCTGCACCACGTCCTCGAAGTCGAGGACCAGCCGGCCGTCCTTGCCGGGGGTGAGCAGTTTCATCAGGTTGACGAGGTTGGTGCCGTACAGCTGGGACGCCTGGGCGGGGAGCCGGCCGGGCAGGTCGGTGTAGCCGATGACCGTCACGTCGTTGTCGGTGACGACCGCCTTGCCCGCGACCGTTCCCTCGACGTTGCCGCCCTGGGCCGCCGCCATGTCGACGATCACGCTGCCGGGCTTCATCCGCGCGACGTCCTGGGCGGTGATGAGCCGCGGCGCGGGCCGGCCTGGGATGAGCGCGGTGGTGATGATGATGTCGACGTCGGCCGCCTGCTCGGCGTAGAGCCGCGCGGCGAGCCGGTTGTAGTCGTCCGAGGTGGCCTTGGCGTATCCGTCGGCGCTGACCTCCATTTCGGCCTGTTCTGGCCGTACCTCGAGGAACTCCCCGCCCAGCGAACGCACCTGTTCGGCGACCTCGGGCCGGGGGTCGGTGGCGCGGACCACGGCGCCGAGGCTGTGGGCCGCACCGATCGCCGCGAGTCCGGCCACTCCGGCGCCGGCCACGAGCACCTTGGCGGGCGGCACCTTGCCGGCGGCGGTCACCTGGCCGGTGAAGAAGCGGCCGAAGGCGTGCGCGGCCTCGACCACGGCCCGGTATCCGGCGATGTTCGCCATGGAGCTGAGGACGTCCAGGGACTGGGCACGCGAGATGCGCGGTACGGCGTCCATGGCGAGCACGGTGATCGGCCGCCGGGCCAACTCCTCGACCAGGTCCGGGTTGAGCGCGGGGCCGATGAGCGCGATCAGCGTCGTTCCGTCGCGCAGCCGGCCGATCTCCTCGCTCGACGGGCCGTTGACCTTCAGCACGATCTCGGCCGGCCACGGGTCGCCGAGCCGGGCGCCCGCCTCCTCGTAGGCCGCGTCGGAGAAGCGGGACAGCTCCCCCGCCCCCGGTTCCACGACCACGTGGTAGCCCAGCGCGACCAGCCGGGCCACGGTGGCGGGGGTCGCCGCCACCCTGGTCTCGCCCGCGGTGGACTCGGCGGGTATGCCGATCCGCTGGGCCTGCTGTTCCGGTTCCTGTTCCGATGGGGCCATCGTCTTCCTCTCCGATCGGGTTCGCCTCCGCCGAAGGTCTGCCCCCTGTCGCCCTGGGTGACTCGGGGCAGTCGAGGGTGAGGATGGGCTCGGTGTTCGCGGGCGTGGGGTCCGGCGTCCGCTGCTCGCCCCGCAGCCGCGCGAACGCGCAGGCCACGGCCGGCACATGGGGCGCCTCCGGGTCGTGGCCGAACGGGCGGCCGGTGCCGGACCCCGCAGCGGGTGCGGGCGGCACGGGCCCGTCGCGTACGGGCCTCACCGCGAGCACGCACACCGGTGGGGGCGATGAACAGACCGACCGGTGATCGTCCGGGGAGACGGTACGGCTCGCGGGGTACTCACCGGCGGCTCTGCCCTGATCGCCTATCTTGGCGCGTATGCAGTCCTACACGATCGGCCAGGCGGCCCGTCTGCTCGGGGTGAGCCCCGACACCGCGCGACGGTGGGCGGACGCCGGCCGCGTCGCCACCCACCGCGACGAGGGCGGGCGCCGCCTCATCGACGGGAAGGACCTGGCCGCGTTCTCCGTGGAGCTGGCCAGGTCCGGTGACGGCGAGGAGGACCTGTCGTACACGTCCGTCCGCAACGCCTTCCCCGGCATCGTCACCGCCGTGAAGCTCGGCGACGTCGCCGCCCAGGTGGAGATCCAGGCCGGTCCGCACCGGCTGGTGTCCCTGCTGACGCGGGAGGCCGTGGAAGAGCTGGGCCTGGAGGTCGGCATGGAGGCCACGGCCCGGGTGAAGTCGACGAACGTGCACATCGACCGGGCCTGAGCGAAGCCGAGTCGGGCTCCCAGCCGAGCTGAGCCGGGTGAGCTCCAGCCGTGGGTCCCAGGTGGGCGCGCACACCCGCTCCGCCGGTCCCGTACAAACGCACATGCAACCCACCGGTACCGCAGTGCCCGCTCATGCGATGCGACAGGAGACTTTCACCTGGCATCTGCGGCATTATCATCGACGCATGGCGTACGTGGTCCGTCAGGACCACCAGTGAATGTGTCCGTGGGGACCAGAGGGAGTGGACCGGGATGAGCCGTACCGCGCGCCAGAACCGCCGCATCTCGCAGATGACCGGCGTGAGCGCCGCGGCGCTGCTGGCGCTCAGCGCCTGCTCGTCCACCGACTCGGACGCCTCGGCGAAGTCGGACTCCGCCGCGTCCGCCTCCGCCTCGGACAAGATCTCGGGTGACGTGACCGTCTTCGCGGCGGCCTCGCTCCAGGAGAGCTTCCAGGCGTTGGGCCGGCAGTTCGAGAAGGAGCACCCGGGTTCGAAGGTCACCTTCAGCTTCGGCGGCAGTGACTCCCTCGCCGCGAGCATCACCGGCGGCGCCCCGGCCGATGTGTTCGCCTCGGCCAGCCCCAGGACGATGAAGATCGTCACGGATGCGGGGGCCGCCTCCGGCACCCCCGCGACCTTCGTCCGCAACGAGCTGGAGATCGCCACCCTGCCGGGCAACCCCGACAAGATCTCCTCTCTCGAGGACCTCACCGAGTCGGATCTGAAGGTGGTGCTCTGCGACAAGGAGGTGCCCTGCGGCGCCGCCGCCCAGAAGGCCCTGGACGCGAGCAAGCTGCACCTCACCCCGGTCTCCTACGAGCAGGACGTCAAGGCCGCCTTGACGAAGGTCGAGCTGAAGGAGGCCGACGCGGCGGTCGTCTACAAGACCGATGTGCACGCGGCGGGTGACAAGGTGGAGGGCGTGGAGTTCCCCGAGTCCGCCGACGCCGTCAACGACTACCCGATCACCCTGCTCAGGGACACGCAGAACGCCGCGGCCGCGAAGGCGTTCATCGCGCTGGTGCGGTCCGCCGAGGGCCAGAAGGTCCTCTCCGAGGCCGGGTTCCTCAAGCCGTGAACTCGACGAGCGACAAGGTCGGCGCCGCGACCGACGCCCTCCGGGGCGGGCCGCGGCGTCGCCGCGTCCGTTCGGGCGTTCCGCTGCCTCTGCTGTTCCCCGCGCTGATCGGCCTGGCGTTCCTGATCGTGCCGCTGATCGCCCTGCTGGTACGGACCCCGTGGCACAGCCTGCCGGAGCAGCTGACCAGCCCCGAGGTGTGGCAGGCGCTCAGGCTGTCCCTGGTCTGCGCCACGGCCGCGACCGCGGTGAGCCTGGTCATCGGAGTGCCGCTGGCCTGGCTGCTGGCCCGGGTGGAGTTCCCCGGCCGGGGCCTCGTACGGGCCCTCGTCACCCTCCCCCTGGTCCTGCCGCCGGTCGTCGGCGGTGTGGCGCTGCTGATGGCGCTCGGCCGCAACGGCATCGTCGGGCAGTGGCTGGACTCGTGGTTCGGGATCACGCTGCCGTTCACCACGACGGGCGTCGTGATCGCGGAGGCGTTCGTGGCGATGCCGTTCCTCGTCATCAGCGTCGAGGGCACCCTGCGGGCCGCCGACCCGCGCTACGAGGAGGCGGCCACCACCCTGGGCGCCTCCCGCTTCACCGCGTTCCGCCGGGTCACCCTGCCCCTCATCGCACCGGGGATCGCGGCGGGCGCGGTGCTGGCCTGGGCCCGGGCGCTCGGCGAGTTCGGCGCGACGATCACCTTCGCGGGAAACTTCCCGGGCCGTACCCAGACCATGCCGCTGGCGGTGTACCTGGCCCTCCAGAGCGACCCGGAGGCCGCCATCGCCCTGAGCCTGGTACTGCTGGCCGTGTCGATCGCGGTGCTGGCCGGGTTGCGCGACCGTTGGATGAGTGCCGGATGACCAGGACCGCACGACCGGGGGCGACCACCGGATGACCGAGACCCACGACGTCCGCGCCGACGGCGCCGACACCGCTCCGGACGGGCTCGACGCCCGCCTCGTGGTGGACCGCGGCGACTTCCGCCTCGACGTGGCGCTGACCGTCGCCCCGGGCGAGGTGGTCGCGCTGCTCGGCCCGAACGGCGCGGGCAAGACCACCGCCCTGCGCGCGCTCGCCGGGCTGACCCCGCTCACCGAGGGCCGTCTGCGGCTGGACGGTGCGGAGTTGGACCGTACGCCGCCGGAGTCCCGCCCGGTCGGCGTCGTCTTCCAGGACTATCTGCTCTTTCCGCACCTCTCGGCCCTCGACAACGTGGCCTTCGGGCCGCGCTGCCAGGGCGCGACCAAGGCGGAGGCGCGAGCGCAGGCCGCCGAGTGGCTGGACCGCCTGGGGCTCACGGACCACGCGAGCGCCAAACCACGCAAGCTGTCGGGTGGCCAGGCCCAGCGCGTCGCCCTGGCCCGCGCCCTGGCCACCCGCCCGCGTCTGCTGCTCCTCGACGAACCGCTGGCAGCGCTGGACGCCCGCACCCGTCTTGAGGTCCGTGCCCGACTGCGGCGCCATCTGGCCGAGTTCGAGGCGGTCGCCGTCCTGGTCACACACGACCCGCTCGACGCCATGGTCCTGGCCGACCGCCTGGTCGTCGTGGAGCACGGCCGGGTCGTCCAGGAGGGCAGCCCGTCCGACATCGCCCGCCATCCCCGTACGGACTACATCGCCCAGCTGGTCGGCCTGAACCTCTACCGGGGCGAGGCCGACGGCCACGCGGTCCGGCTGGACGGCGGCCCCGCCGTCACCACCACCGAGGACCTGTCAGGACCGGTCTACGTGGCGTTCCCGCCGAGCGCGGTCACCCTCCACCGGGACCGTCCGACCGGCTCCAGCGCCCGCAATCTCTGGCGCTGCGAGGTGGCCGGCCTGGAGACCCACGGCGACCAGATCCGTGCCGACCTCGCGGGCGAACTCCCCCTCGCCGCGGACCTGACCACGGTCGCAGCCGCCGAGCTCGACCTGCATCCCGGCGCCGAGGTCTGGGCGACGGTGAAGGCGACGCAGACGCACGCCTATCCGGTGTGAGACCGGTGCGGCCCGGCCCGGGATCCGCTGCGTACGTCAGGACGGGCGCAGGTGCTCGATCGTGACACTGTGCTCCGCGGCCAGTCGCCGGGCGACCAACGAGCGGTGACATGCCTGCGGGTCGCGCTCGACGCAGAACAGCGCGGCGGTCCTGCCCCGTGACAGCGCCGACACGATCGGTGTGAGGTCGGCGCTGTCGAGGATCTCGGCGGTGTAGCGGCGGGTGTACTCGGCAGCGAGCTCGCGGCGCGAGCGCTTGCCGACCCCTTGGCGGTCGTCCTCGGCGTACTGGAGCAGACGCAGTTCGGTGGTCGGGGCGAGCTCGGGGTGGTGCTCGTAGGTGATGCCGGCCCGGGCGAGGGCCTGCTGCAACCGGAGTGAGTTCGCCCAGGCGTACTCGGGTCCGCGGACACCGCGGCGCTGACGTACGTCTAGCAGGAGGCGGACGTCCGCGCGCCGCAGTTCTCGCAGGAAGGACCCGCGGTCGAAGCCGTAGACCCCGATCGTCACGATGCTGAGGCGGTGTGGGCGCGTCACGCGACGGCGCTCCGTGACGCCGGCACGTGGGACATGCCGGCCCGGTCCGACGTTCGTTCCACCGCCACATCAGCTCCCTTCGAGTCTTCGGTCCCCAGGAGCCTTCCCCACACATCATGGCACCCTCGACTGGACATGGGGTGACTCCATGTGGCCACTCACGTACAGTCCGTGGCATCCGCGCTTGGTCGTGGCCAAGCCCAACGGCTCACCTGGAGAAGAGACATGGACACCGAAGCCGGCCTCGGCGCCCTCCCGCACGCTCCCGGCACGGGGCGGCCGGTTCCCGAAGCCGATGCCGGGGTCGTGGAGCGATGGCGAGCGGGGGGCGGTGGTGAACTGGTCGAGCTGCTGGCGCGGGTGCGCGAAGAGGCCGGCGGTGTCGCCGCGTTCCGGCTCGGGCCGGCGCCCACCGTTCTCGTCACCGATCCGACGGCGGTCCAGCATGTGCTCGCCCGGTTTCCCGAGCGGTACGTCAAGCGCTCCCACCGTGCCCGGCTGTTGATCGGCGACGGGGTCATGGCCGCCACCGGTGCGGCGTGGAAGCGGCAACGCCGGTTGTTGCAGGGCCAGTTCACCGGTACCGGGATGCGCCGCTACGAGCAGCGGATCACGGCGGCCGCCCGCACCACCGCCGAGCGCTGGGACGGGTACGCCCGCACCGGGCAGGTTCTCGACGTCGGGCGGGAGATGCACCGCTTCGCCCTCGACGCCATCTGGCGCTCCCTGACCGGGCACCCCCTCGACGACGAGACCGAGCGCGAACTGACAGCGGTGGAAGCCGTGGCGGCGGCCCTGCCGACCCTGCCCGCCGACGCCGCGGACGCCCGCGACGCCGTGGCCGCGGATCTCGCCCGGATCGACGCCGTCGCCGGGCGCGCCGTCGAAGCCGCCCGCGGCGGAGCGCACGGCCCCGACGGCCCGGGTCTGGTGCATGTCCTGACCGAGGCCGCCACCGAGCGCCCCGAGTACACCGACGGGCTGATCCGCGACGAGTTGGTCACGCTGCTCGCGGCCGGGCACGAGACGAGCGCGACCACTCTGACCTGGCTCTATCTGCTCCTTGACCGGCATCCCGCCGCGCGCGAACAGGCTCTCGCCGCCGGCGGCGAGGGTTCGCCGGAACGCCGTCAGGCGATCCAGGCCCTGATCCACGAGACGCTCCGCCTCTACCCGTCGGCCTGGATCCTGCCCCGCCACGCCGCCGAGGACGACACCCTCGCCGGGTACTCCGTCGAGGCCGGCACGGACATCCTCGTCTGCCCGTACCTCACCCACCGCGACCCCGAACTGTGGCCTGACCCCGAGCACTTCGACCCCAGGCGCTTCACCGCCCCGGACGGCCGGCCCGCGCACCCGGGTGCCTACTTCCCCTTCGGTATCGGCCCCCGCGCCTGCCTCGGTCTCCAGTTCGCGCTCCGCGAGTCGACCGTCCTGCTGGAACACCTGCTGCCGGTCCACGTCCCCGAGTTCGCCGCCACCCCCGCGAAGGCGGAGTACGGCATCACGGTCCGCCCCTGCGGCCCCACCCCCGCGACCCTGGCACCGCTACCCGCCTGACTCGGCCGCGGAGTCGGGGCGCCGTCAGTATCCGAAAACGCGAAGGCGAGGGCCAACGCCTCACCCGTTGTGGCAGGATCCGCTGTCATGCTGTCACTGTCCGCGTGGTCGTCAACGTCCGCCAGGCGTCTGCTTGTTGTCCTGCTCGCCGTGCTCCTGGCGCAGAGCGCCGGCGGTCCGGAAGCCCTCTCCGCACCCACGGCCCAGGCCTCGTCCGCCACGGCCGCGACACCGGACCGGCTGCGCTACGACGTGACGCTGCGCGGCAACGCGGACGGCTCTCGCTGGACGGGCCGGCAGCGTGTGTCGTTCCGCAACGCCTCCGACCGTCCGCTGCGTGCGGTGTACGTACGTCTGTGGGGCAACGGTGCGGACAAGTGCGGCACGGCCGGGGCGCCGCCGCCCGTCAAGGTGTCCAAGGTCACCGGGGGCACCGCCGGCCGGCTGACCGTGGACTGCACGGCGCTGCGGATCGCCCTGCCGAAGCCGCTCGTGCGGGGGGAGCGGTCCGCCGTCGCCTTCGACGTGTCCCTCACGGTGCCCCAGCGCAACAGCCGCTTCGGCCGCGAGGGCGCCTTCCGCTTCCTGGGTAACGCCCTGCCCGTGCTCGCCGTGCACGACGCGGCCGGATGGCACCTCGATCCGTATGTGTCGACCGGGGAGAGCTTCTACGCCCTGGCGAGCGACTTCCGGGTGGCGCTCGACCACCCCGCCGCCCTCGAGGTCCCGGCCACCGGCCGCACCTGGACCCGGCCCGCCGCGCCCGGCCGCAGCCGCACGCTCAGCGTCGCGCACCGGGTAAGGGACTTCGCCTGGGCCGCGGGCCCGTTCCGTACGGCCACCGAGACCACGCCCGGCGGCGTGCGGGTGAGGTCGTACTGGGCGCCGGGCACGTCCGCGGCCGGGGTGCGCCTGACCCGCCAGGACGGCGCCGCCGCCGTCGACCGGTTCGGCGAGGAGTTCGGGCGCTACCCGTACGGCGAGATCGACCTCGTGATGACCAGTGGGTTCGGCGGCGGCATGGAGTACCCCGGCCTGGTCCTCCTCGGCACCACCGAGGAAGGCAGTGCGGTCGTCCACGAGGTCGCCCACCAGTGGTGGTACGGCATCGTCGGCAACGACGAATACGGCGCGCCCTGGCTGGACGAGAGCTTCGCCCAGTACGCCAACGCGCGCTTCTACGGCTGGGAGACCCGCGACTGCTGGTCGGAGGTCGAGTGGCCGAGCGACCGTACGGCACTGACCAACTCCATGGCCTACTGGGCATCGCACCCGGGCGAGTACCACTTGATCTACACGACCGGCCCCTGCGCCCTCGCGGACCTGGAGCGCACTCTCGGCGCGGACACCATGGCCCGCCTCCTGAAGCAGTACGCCAAGGACCACTGGTACGGCGTCTCCACCACGGCCGCGTTCAAGAAGGCCGCGCAGTCCGTGACAAGCAAGGATCTCGGTCCGTTCTGGAAGCAGCACCGGATTCGGTGACGCGGAGTTGGCGTTCGAGGACCTCGACGGCCTGACCGTGGCCACCGACCGGGTCGTCCTTCGAGTACTTCCCGGGGCTGAGGTCACTCCGGTGCGAAGCGGCGCTGGACGTCGGGCCGGGACCTGAGGCGTTCCGGATAGCCGGGGCCCATCCGGGCCTTCGTGTCATCGGCACGCAGCGGCTCGCGGCAGGCGGAGCAGACCACCTCCGCGTGGCCGTCGTGGCCGCAGGCCTCGTGGTGCAGGGTGACCGGAGGGCCCTCGGGGCCGGCGAGCCAGCGGTCGCCCCAGCGGGCCATCGCGGCGAGCACCGGGAAGAGGTCGTTGCCGCGCTCGGTCAGCAGGTACTCGTGGCGGGGCGGCTCGCTCTCGTAGAGCCGTCGTTCCAGCAGCCCCGCCTCGACCAGGCGACGCAGCCGGTCGGTCAGCGTGTTCCGGGCGATCCCCAACTCCCCCTGGAACTCCTCGAACCGGCGGCTGCCGTAGTAGGCCTCCCGAAGGACCAGCGGGGTCCAGGCGTCGCCGACCACGTCCAGGGTCCGCGCGATCGAGCACGGCCAGTGCGCGAAGGACGTACGCGCGCTCATGCCCGCCCTCCGGCCTCGTGGACGAGCTCGATGGCCCGGCCCAGCGTGTCGAGCCGCGCGGCCAGGTCGTCACCGGCGGGGTAGAGGCGGACGGTGTCCACGCCGGCGTCACGCCAGACCCGGAGCCGCTCGCGGACCATGCTCTCCGTACCGATCAACGTCGTCGCGAGCACCATGTCGTCGGTGACCAGGGCGGCCGCGCCGTGCCGGTCGCCGGCCTGCCAGCGCTGCCGTACCTCAGCGGCGACCTCCGCCCAGCCCTGCCGGCTGTAGGCGCGGTTGTAGAAGTTGGTGGAGGCCGAGCCCATGCCGCCGAGGCTGAAGGCGAGTTCCTTTTTGCGGCCGGCGACCATGGCGCCGAGTGCCTCCTCGTCGGCGGCGAAGGCCACTTCGGCGCCCTGGCAGATGTCCAGGTCGGCGCGGACACGTCCGCCACGCGCCAAGCCCTCGTCCAGGTGCGCGAAGTAGGCGTCCGCCGCTCCCTCGGGGACGAAGCTCGTGCCGAGCCAGCCGTCGGCGACCTCTCCGGTCAGGCGGAGCATGGCCGGTGACAGAGCTGCCAGGTACAGCGGCACGGGGTGCTCGGCCCGCATCGACAGTTTCATCGGTACGGTGTCGCCGCCCGGCAGCGGGATGCGGTACTCGGTGCCGGAGTGGTCGATCTTGCCGCCGGTCAGCACCTGCCGCACGATCTCCACCGTCTCACGCACGCGGGCCAGCGGGCGGGCGAAGGGAACACCGTGCAGCCCCTCCATGACCTGGGGGCCCGAGGGGCCGAGGCCGAGCAGGAAGCGTCCCTGGGAGAGGTTGGAGAGGGTGATCGCGGTCTGCGCGAGGGCGACCGGAGTACGCGTCCCGACCTGCATGACGCCGGAGCCCAGGAGTATCCGTTCGGTGCGGGCGGCGTAGTAGCCGAGAGCCGAGGGCGCGTCGGAGCCCCACGCCTCGGCCACCCAGCAGATGTCCAGGCCGAGCTTCTCCGCCTCGACGACGAAGTCCGCCTGGTGGGTCCAGGAGCCGAGACCGGACGCCTCGACCGTGATCGCGGTCCTCATCACGCCTCCGCCAGCCTCTTGATGTGGCCCAGCGTGGCGGTCATGTTGCGTTCGAACTCACGCATACGCACGAACACGATCTTCTCTTCCTTCTCCGGCATGCTGTCGATGGCGAAGGACAGCCCGGACCGGCCGGGCCCCATCCGCATCCACTCGGACAGCTCGGTACCGCCGTCCCTGGGCGCAAGGCGGAAACGCCAGACGGCGGACGGCCGGGACAGGTCCTCCACGGCCCACGCGAGGACGCGCGGCGGGTCGCACTCGACGACGTGCGAGGTGGTCTCCCACTCGCCGAACGACTCATGCCGGCTCCGGCCGACGAAGCGAGCGCCCACGGCGGGCCCGGCCGCGCCGTCGAGCCAGCGGACCGACTGGAGCTCCTCGCTCATGTCCGGCATCAGCGTCACGTCGGAGACGATCTCCCACACCCGGTCCGGCGGGGCGTCGACCCACGCCCGCACCTCCACCGTCGGCGTGTCCGCATAGCGCGCGCCCGTCCACTCCACCCCGCACCCACCCCTTCCCCGTTGAGGAGCCGTGACCTTGGGAGGTCATAACCTCCAGAGTTGCGTAACGAGACTTACTGCGTCAAGGGCACGTCGGCGCCGCTACCGCCTGCTTCGCTAGGTCCCGGCGCCGCCCGTCTCCACACGCCAGACGGCCTTGCGCACCTGCTCCTCGACATCGCTGCGCGGCTCACCCCGCGCCCTCGCGTACTCGACCATCGCGACCTGCGCCTCCCGGGCGAGGTCACGCCAGGCCCGCAGGGCTGTGTTGTACGTCTCGGCCTGCCGCGCACTCCAGCCGCCGCGCTGGGTCGGCGAGCCGTACATGCCCCGCAGCTCCTCCACGCGCGTGTGCGCCTGTTCGGCCGCACGCTCCTTCTGCACCAGCTCTTCGAAGATAGTCGTCACACAAATGGAGCATAGGCGGGCAAACCACCTCCCGCGCGCGGAGTGCGTGGCGAGCCCGGCTCCAGGGCGACAGGCTGCCCTTACCGGGCCCGCTCCTTCCACTCCGAGGGCGAAAGCGCGAGCAGTGCCCCCTGCTCGCGCCGGTCGGACAACGGGCCACGGCCTCCCGCCACTTGGAGGGCGAAGGCGCCGCCGGCACCGACAGGCTCCACGACGGTCACACTCGGCGCCGACAGCAAGTACATGCCTCGTCGCCGAACGTGGTCACGGCCTTCGCCCCGCCCTTGACGACGAGGACGCGGGGACGCGGCGACGCGGGGACGCGGGAGCTATGCCCGTACGTCCGCCGGCGTCAGGTTCTCACCCCACGGCACCTGCGCCTCGACCAGGCCGACGTAGACGATCTCGGCCCGGTCCGCCAGCTCCCGCAGCACGGTCGGTGCCGTGCCGTCCGGCCAGAGGGCGCCGCGGCGGTGGACGTCGAAGCTCACCGCGTACGGCCGTGCACCGGGCTCGGCGGTCAGTGCCCGGGTCACCAGCTGACGGCACGACTCGTACAGCGCGGGCGTGATGCCGGTCAGGTGCAGCAGCGCGCCCATGCGCAGGGGCTCGCCGTGGAGCGCCTCGGGCCCAGGGCGGATGCGGCCGAGCCCCGCCGGTAGCAGTGCACGCGGGTCCCGGCAGGGCCCCGGTCCTTCACCACCGGGCCGACCGGACGGCCGGGGTCGGTGCGGACGTGGGACACGCCGACGCCGCGGACCTCCTGCTCGGTGGGCGTGCCGAGCCCGTAATCGGTGTTCAGGCGGACGCGGTCAGGACCACGGAGATCTCGGTCGCGATGGCGGGTGAAGTCACGTGCCTCTCCTGGAGGTTGGGAGGCGTCAGGAGTGACACGGCCGCTCGGGGCGAGGCCGTCGACGTCAGGACGAAGACTGTGATGTGAGACCGGGGAACCTGGCCATTTGACTGATAATTCAAGGAAGCGTGGGATCGCCATCAGCGGCCCGGCCCTCGCGGTCGCCCGGGATGGAACGATGCGCTGGACGTCGGAATCAGACACCGGACGCCCAGATCGGACAGGAGCACCCCTCGATGACCCACCTCGCCGACCCCGAGCGCTACAACGGCACGATGCGCTACCGGCGCACCGGACGCTCGGGACTCGACCTTCCCGCACTGTCCCTCGGGTACTGGCACAACTTCGGTGACGACCGGCCCTTCGAGACCCAGCGCGAGATCGCCCTGCGCGCCTTCGACCTCGGCATCACCCACCACGACCTCGCCAACAACTACGGTCCGCCCTACGGCGCCGCCGAGCTCAACTTCGGCCGTCTGATGAAGCAGGACCTCGCGCCCTACCGGGACGAGCTGGTGATCTCCACCAAGGCCGGCTGGGACATGTGGCCCGGCCCCTACGGCCAGGGCGGCGGCTCCCGCAAGTACGTGCTGGCCTCGCTCGACCAGTCGCTGAAGCGCATGGGGCTGGAGTACGTCGACATCTTCTACTCCCACCGGCTCGACGCGAGCACCCCGCTCGAGGAGACGATGGGCGCGCTCGACACCGCCGTCCGCCAGGGCAAGGCCCTGTACGTCGGCATCTCCTCGTACGACGCCGAGCGCTCCCGGCAGGCCGCCGCCATCCTCCGGGAGCTGGGCACACCGCTGCTCATCCACCAGCCGTCGTACAGCATGCTCAACCGCTGGATCGAGAACGAGGGCCTGCTGGACGTCGCGGAGCAGGAGGGCTTCGGAGTCATCGGTTTCACCGCGCTCGCCCAGGGCCTGCTCACCGGGCGCTACCTCGAGGGCGTCCCCGCCGGCTCGCGGGCCACGCAGGGCAAGTCGTTCGACGAGACCTGGCTGTCGGAGGACATGCTGCGCAGGCTGCGCGCCCTGGGCGACATCGCGGCCCGGCGCGGGCAGACCCTCGCCCAGATGGCACTCGCCTGGGCCCTGCGCGACCGGCGGGTGACCTCGCTGGTCATCGGCGCCTCCCGCACCGAGCAGCTCGAACAGAACGTCGCCGCACTGGAGAACCTCGACTTCGACGACGAGGAACTCACCGAGATCGACAAGTACGCCACCGACGGCGGCGTCGACCTGTGGCAGGAGGCCCGGACCGGCAACGTGTGCTGAGACATGAGCAGAGGCGGCATGGCCAGAGGCGGCATCGACAGGGGCGGCATCGACAGGGAAAGGAGCCTTGGTATGGACCTGACGCCCTGTCATGGCTATGCTCTGCCCGACCCTGAATGAGAGCGCTCTCAGATTGCGGTTGTTCCACCCCACCTTGCTGGAACGACGAAGGGCAACTCCCTTGAGACGCAAGCGCATCAGACTCGTGTACGCCGGTCTCGCCGCACTTCTCGTGTTCGGCGGCTGGACCGCGGGCGGCATCGGATCGGCCGCGGCGAGCGACACCGACCCCGCCTCCCCGTCCGCCTCCGCCGGCCTGCTGCATGCGATGCAGCGGGACCTCGGCCTGTCGAAACCGCAGGCCGAGGCACGGCTGGCGGCGGAACGCACCGCCATGGGCCTCGCCCCGAAGGCGCGCGAGGCCGCCGGATCCTCCTACGGGGGCGCGTGGTTCGACACGAAGAGCGCGCGGCTCACCGTGGCCGTCACGTCCGACGCCCCGCCCGCGACCGTACGGGAGGTCCGGGCCACCGGGGCGACCGTGCGCACCGTCGAGCACAGCGCGCGCGAACTCGACGCGGCCAAGGCGCGCATCGACCGGCTCCCCGCCCCGTCGGGCGTGAGCAGCTGGCACGTCGATCCGGTGGCAAACACGGTCGTCGTGGACGTCGTCCGTGACCGGCGGGCCGACAACGATGTCCGGCGCTTCGTCTCCGGCGCCCGAGCGGCCGGTCCCGTCACCGTGCGGACGGTCAACGCCGCCCCGCGCACCTTCGCCGCGGGAACGGTCGGCGGCGACCCGTACTACACCGGAAACGTCCGCTGTTCCATAGGCTTCTCGGTGCACGGCGGCTTCATCACCGCCGGGCACTGCGGTGGTCAGGGGGCCGCGGTCAGGGGCTGGGACGGCACGCACGTCGGAACGTTCCAGGGCTCCTCGTTCCCGGGCAACGACTACGCCTGGGTGAGCGTCGGCAGCGGCTGGTGGACGGTGCCGGTGGTCCTCGGCTGGGGCACGGTCCCGGACCAGCTCGTGCGCGGCTCGGCCGAGGCACCCGTCGGGGCGTCCATATGCCGGTCCGGCTCCACGACGCACTGGCACTGCGGCACCGTGCTGGCCAGGAACGAGACGGTCAACTACAGCCAGGGCGCCGTGCACCAGATGACCAAGACCAGCGTCTGCGCCGAACCCGGCGACTCCGGGGGCTCCTTCCTCAGCGGTGACCAGGCGCAGGGGGTCACCTCGGGCGGCTGGGGCAACTGCTCCGGCGGCGGCGAGACCTGGTTCCAGCCCGTCAACGAGATCCTCGGCCGGTACGGGCTGACCCTGCACACGGCCTGACCCGCGGGGGGGCGGTCCGGGTGGTGAACCGGCGCCGGACCGCTCCCTCGCACGAGCCGCCGCGCGTGGGCCGGCGGCCGTGCGGCAGGATGAGCACCATGAGCGTAGTCAAGATCAACGTACTGACCGTGCCCGCCGAGCAGCGCGAGACGCTGGAGAAGCGCTTCGCCTCGCGTGCGCACGCCGTGGAGGGCTCCGACGGGTTCGAGTGGTTCGAACTCCTGCGGCCCGTCGAGGGCACCGACACCTACCTCGTGTACACGCGGTGGCGCGACGAGGAGTCCTTCCAGGCCTGGATGGAGGGTCCGATGAAGTCGGCCCACCAGGGCGGCGGCGAGGGCGGCGGCGAGCGTCCCAAGCCGGCGGCGAGCGGTTCCACCCTGTGGTCGTTCGAGGTCGTGCAGTCGGCGGGACCGAAGAGCGCGTAGCGGTGATCGGCGGGGGCTCGTCCCCCGCCCTCACTCGGTCCGGGTGCTACGCGACCGGGCGACGGCCGCCAGGACGACGGTGACACTGATCAGCAGCGACCAGGCGCCGAACTTCTCCACGCCGACGGGCTGCCAGCCGTCGAGCTGGTAGGGGTAGCGCCAGGCGCCCACATAGGTGGCGAGGTTCTCCGCGATCCAGAGGAAGAAGCCGATCAGGACGAACGAGAGCGCCAGCGGCATCCGCCAACGCACCCCGCGCACCGTGAAGTGCGCGGACGAGCCCGCGGTGACGGCGAGGAGCAGTGCGGCCAGGAGCCAGCGTGCGTCGGGCAGCCAGTGGTGGCTGAAGAAGTTCACGTAGATGGCGGCGGCGACCACGGCCGTCGACCGCGGCCGGTACCGGACCAGCTCCAGGTCGAACAGGCGCCAGGCACGGCAGACGTAGCTGCCGACAGCGGCGTACAGGAACCCGCCGTACAGCGGGACACCCGCGAACTTCAGTACGGCCGGTTCCGGGTAGCTCCACGAGCCGAGGGACACCTTCACCAGTTCGAAGGCCAGGCCGATGACATGGCAGACGGCGATGACGGCTATGTCCCGGCCGTTCTCCCAGCCGCGCATCCAGAACAGCAGCGTCAGCAGCACCCCGTAGACGACGAGCAGGTCGTAGCGGGCCACGGGCAGGCCGGGCAGCAGGGTGGAGGCCGCCACGCCGGTCATCAGGGCGATGGCGAAGGCGCAGGACCGGGTCTGTGTCCACGCGAAATCGAGCAGCTGGCGCACTGATGCCGCCAGGGGGCCTGAGATGCTTGCGGTGACCATGATCCCAAGGACGAGCCTGCGGCGCTCCCGGTTGCCTCCGGTGCCGGCCCGGTGGCCTCGTCTCAGCCCGGGCGCGTCTGCGGTCAGTACCAGTTCGTGTTCGCCAGGACGTGACCGTCACATGCCGGCAGGCCCCGCGACACCCGGCCGTTCGGGTTCTTGCCGATCTTCGAGCAGGACGGCGGTCCCGGCCGCCTCGCCCCGGCCTGCTGAGCGGAAATTCCGTTGCGGCCGTGCCACCCTCCCCCAGACCCTGGGCACATGTCTTACGCCCTTCGTCCGGCCGGCCTCGCCGACGCGGCCGCCATCACCGAACTGCTCAACGAGGTCGACCGGATCGAGATCGGCCGGCCCGAGACCGACCTGCACACCGTGGAAGCCGATCTGAAGCGGCCCGACATCGCGCTGGACCGCGACTCATGGCTGGCCTTCGACGGCGAACGGCTGGTGGCGTACGGCCTGTTGTGGGACGAGTCGGGCGGTGAGCGGGTCGACGTCGACCACTATGTGCTGCCCGAACACCAGCGGGCCGGGGAGCTCATATTCGACGCGATCGACGCCCGTGCCCTGGGCAAGGCCCGTGAGAACGGCGCATCCAGGGCGGTGGTGCATCTGCACCTCAACACGGAGCCCACGCTCGACACCCGGCTGATCGAGGAGCGCGGCTGGTTCGTCGTGCGCCGCTATCACGTGCTGCGACGGCCGCTGGACCCCGCCGAGGACCTCGTACCGACGGTTCCGCCGGGCATACGGCTGCGGCCCTGCACCGAGGAGGCGGACCGGGTGCGCGTCCACGCGCTGTACCAGTCGAGCTTCGCCCAGCACTTCGACTTCCAGCCGCGTACGTACGAGCAGTGGCTGCATGACGTCGACGGGGACCGTCTCGACTGGTCGCTGGTGTGGATCGCCGCCACGGAGGACCTGGGGGACGTCGGCTTCCTGCTCGCCCGCGACGACCGGGAGGCGATGGGGTGGATCCGCAGCATCGGTGTGGTGCGTGAGGGGCGCGGTCTTGGCCTCGGTGGTCTGCTGCTGCGGCACGCCTTCGCGGCCTTCGCCGCGCGCGGACGCGACATGGTGGGGCTCGGGGTCGACACCGCCAACGCCACGGGGGCTCCGGCGCTGTACGCCCGGCACGGGATGACCGTCCACTACGCCGTCGACACCTGGGAGACGGTCGTGAAGTGACCCCCGGAGCGGCCCGGGGACGTCGTGGCGGTGTGTCTCCGTCACTTCGGGTTGGCCTGGATCCCGGGATCCGGGATTCCCTGCGACCACGCTCTGGTTCGCGGCCGTCGAGGAGGTCCAGCCGCGCCGGCTCCGCGACCGACCGGCTCCGCGACCGGCCGGCTCCGCGACCGTCTCCAGGCGGGGGGCTTCGTCGAGCGGGCGCCCAGTGCCACGGGCCGCGCCGCGCACCCGGGAACTGCGCCTGCACCTGAGCCGTCGCGGACGGACCTTTCTGACGGAGCTGCGGGCGCGACGCGAAGCCGCGCTCCAGTCCGCGCTGGAGCAGATGCCCGTCACCTGGCGCACCACTCCGATGGAGGGCCTGGAGGCGTTCTGACCGGCACGTTCCACCCCCCCTCCCGCGCTTGACTCGCTCACTCTGTTGCGTCATGGACCGCCCGGCGAACTCCCTCTCCGGGAAGCTGTCTTCACCCCTGAGCCGAGGACGAGGGGCCCGGGCCCGGCTGGGAGTCCGCGGTGGCGAGCGCTTCCTCGGCGCTCCCCACGATCGGGACGGTGATGCTGACACCGGTGAGATCCATGATCCGGCGGACCACGGGCGTCGGGGAGATGACGTACACGCCTCCCCGAATCCCCCGCACCTCCTGATAGGCCCGCAGGACGATGTTCATGCCGGACGAGTCCATGAAGGGGACGCCGGCGATGTCGAGCAGGAAGTGCCGGCGGCCGTGGTGGAGCTGGTTGGCGAGGTGGTGCTGCAACTCGGTGGCCGTATCCATGTCCAGGTCGCCCTCGACCGTCAGCAGCACGGCGTCTTCCCGGGGCACTTCCACCTTGATCGACAGGGGATTCTGGGCAACGGACACAAGTACCTCCCACAGGCGTTGACGATCGGGACGGGTGCCCCGACGAACGGATCCGATGCATCGCGTCCTGCGCGAGCGGTGACCGTCCGTCGATGCGTTCGCCCGCCTACCCCCGAATGTCCGCAGAACACAGGGCTCGTGCGAGCAAGCGGTGGCCGTCACGCTTCTGGCCGTTTTTGCGTGCAACAGCCCGATGAACGGTTTGGTGGTCGGTCAAGGGGTCACGCGATGGGAGAGGAACATCACGCGATGTGGAGGAGGGACGAGAACTCTGGGCCGACGCGCCGGAGTCCGCCTCCTCGCCTCTGTCAGTCAGGGAGCGAAAGGATGAGTGAGAAGTACCTGACCGGCCCCACCAGCGCCTCGGCAGGCACGGGCCGTCCGCGCGGCAGGCCGCGCAGTCCGGCCGAGGCCCGCGGAACCGTACGCCGGATCCTCGCCGAACAGACGCGCGCCCAGGGCATCGCCTGCGCCGCCGACACGCTCTCGGACGCACTGCTGGTGGCGTCGGAACTTACGACCAACGCCATGCTGCACGGCGGCGGCATCACCGACTTCGACGTCTCGGTCGTCGGCCAGAACCTGTACCTGTCCGTCAGCGACCGAGAACCGCGCCACCCGGTCACCCTCAGCCCGACCGACCCCCACGGCCGCCACCGCTGCGGCGGCCGAGGCTGGCCGATCGTCTGCCGGCTCTCCCGCACCGTACGGATCGCGGACCTGCCTGCCGGCGGCAAGCGTGTCACCGCGGTGATTCCTCTGAAGGGGGTGGTGGAGGGTGGAGGGTCCCAGGATCGGCCTTGAGGGGACGTGGCGTGGGGCCGAGCGGGGCGGCGTGGGGGCGGCCGGGTAACTGGACAGGGCGGCCTTGGAGGGGCAGGGCTTGGACCCGGCCGGAGCTGGCCGGGTTGCGACTCCACCGCGCGAACCGGCTTGGCGGAGCCGGGACTTGGACGGGAGTGGGGACGGGGCCCGACCCGACGCGGGGCTGGGACCCGGACGGGCCGGGAAGCGGAAAGACCGGCAGGCGCACAGGCCGACACGCGGACAGCCCGGATCAGTCCCCGGATCATCAGTCCCCGGATCAGTCAGGGTCAGACCGGGGAAATGAACTGGTCCGCGGTCTCGAAGAGGCCGGGAGCAACAGGGCCGGCCGCCGGGTTGCGGTCACCGCGGCCGCGGACCTTCTCGGTGGTGCCGGCCTAACTGCTCGTCGCAGATCACCGGGATCTCCTTGCGGTTCGGCTCACGGTCGTCCCGAAGATGCGGCGGGACGGACCGGCCAGCCCCTTGCGTACGTCCTCCATGGCGGCGCCGATCGCCATGGTCGCGGCGTTGGGCTTCGGGGCCAGGGCCAGGGCACGGGTGCCAAGCCCACGGCCACCTCGCCACGGCCCTCCCCGCTGCCGATTCCCTCCGCGAGCGCGGGAGCGACTCCGTAGGTGCCGTCAGGCGACCCCGGGCTCCAGCAGGCCGGCGCGCAGTTGCTTGATGATGCGGCTGATGAGACGCGAGACGTGCATCTGGGAGACGCCGATCCGGTCGGCGATCTGGGCCTGGGTGAGCTCTTCGACGAAGCGCAGATGGATGATCCGGCGCTCACGTTCGCCCAGTTCGGCGATCAGGGGCGCCAACGAGTGGAAGTCCTCCACGAGTTCCAGCGACGGATCCTCCTCACCGAGGAACGTGGCCAGCACGGACTCGGTGTTCTCGGAATCGGAGGTGACGGCGGCGTCGAGGGAGGCGGACTGGTAGCAGTTGGCGGCCTTGCGGGCCTCGATGACCTCTTCCTCCGAGAGGGACATCAGCTCCGAGAGCTCACGGGTGGTCGGCGTACGGCCCAGCCTGGAACCGAGTTCCTCCGTCGCCTTGGCCAGCTCCGCGCGCGCCTCCTGGAGCCGGCGCGGCACATGGACGGCCCAGCTCGTGTCGCGGAAGAAGCGCTTGATCTCGCCGACGATGTACGGCACCGCGAAGGTCGTGAACTCGACCTCCCGGGACACCTCGAAGCGGTCGATGGCCTTGATCAGCCCGATGGTTCCGACCTGGACGATGTCCTCCAGCGAGTCCCCGCGAGCGCGGAACCGCGAGGCCGCGTACCGCACGAGCGACAGGTTCATCTCGATCAGCGTGTTGCGCACGTACTGGTGGTCGTGCGTGCCCTCTTGCAGCATGACCAGTCGGTCGAAGAACTGACGCGACAATTCGCGTGCGTCCTGCGGGCTCACCCTCGTCGGATCCTCGATCAGCGGCAGCGCCGCCCCGTCCGTCGTGACCGTCTCCTCTGCCGTGGCCGTTGCCTGCGCCACCGTCACGGCTGCCATGCCGCCCTCCCCATCACCGGAACCAGTTGTCCTTCCCGCGTGCCCGAACTCTCGCGTCTCATGCGCCCCCCGACGGCCCCCTTCGCCGAGAAACGCCCCACCACCACGCCCAAGCCCCCTCCCCCACCCTTCATCCACCCCTACTCGTTTACGTACGGAGTTGCGGGGCATGCGGGATTTCGTGCTTCGGACCAGAGGCGCTCCGGTGCGACAGGTGTGACCACTCCAGGGCCGTTCCCGCCCAGGCATCCGCATCCGCACCCGCACCGTTTCCACGGAGATTCCCTGAGAACGCCGTTCAGGAGCTGTTCCGCATGCTGGTTGAGACGTCCGCACACGGTTCCGACCTGCCCGCCCGTCCCCGCGTGTCCGGTGGCCGCGTCCACGACGACGCCCCCGACACCGCGGCCGGCTTCGCCCGCCTCGCCGCTCTGCCCGAGGGGCCCGAGCGAGACGCGGTGCGTGACGAACTGACCGAGGTGTGGCTGCCCATGGCCCACCGCATCGCCGGCCGATTCCGCAACCGCGGTGAATCGCTGGAGGATCTGCGTCAGGTCGCGGCGCTCGGACTGGTGAAGGCTATAGACCGCTACGAACCCGGCCGAGGCGCCTTCGAGAGCTACGCCGTGCCCACCGTCACCGGGGAGATCAAGCGCCACTTCCGCGACCGGATGTGGGCGCTCAGGGTCCCCCGTCGCGTCCAGGAGCTGCGCAACAAGGTACGGATCGCACGCCGCGACCTCACCGACCACGCCGGCGGCGCCAACCCGTCGGCCACCGAGATCGCCGCCCACGCGGGGCTCACCGAGGACGAGGTCAACACCGGGCTGGAGGCCATGGAGAGCTTCAGCACCCTGTCCCTCGACGCCGAGATGTCCGCCAGCGACGACGGCTTCAGCCTCGCCGACACGATCGGCGGCTGCGACGAGGCGTACGACGTCGTCGTCGACCGGGAGGCGGCGAAGGAAGGCCTGCGGCGCCTGCCCGAGCGCGAGCGCGCCATTTTGTACATGCGCTTCTTCGAGGACATGACGCAGAGCCGCATCGCCGAGCAGCTGGGCATCTCCCAGATGCACGTCTCCCGCCTCATCAGCCGGTGCTGCGCGCGGATCCGGGACGAGGCGCTCGACCAGGGGGCGCAGCAGGGACCTTGCTGCGGCGCACCAGCGCCCCATGATTCGGCCGCGCCCGGGTAAGCGCAGCCCCAGGAGCCCGGACGGACGACGAGAAGCGGGGACGACAGCGTGCGAGGAATGGTGAAGTGACAGAAGCCGTAGCCCTCTTGGTGCGCGCCCGCGATGCTCGGGGAGTGATGAGCGTTTCGCGGGCGGCGCACGAGCGACCGTGAAGCCGACCGGGCAGCGTCCGGCCGGGGACCGCCGGACGGTGCGTCCACGGCCGGTCCCGATCACCAGCGCGGCGACGGCACGGAGTTATGTGCGGTCGGTCGTGGAAGAGCACTGGGGTGCTCCGTCCGGCCCGGCGAGTGAGCGAGCCGTCATGGATCTGCTGCTCGTCGTGTCGGAGGCGGTCACCAACGCCATCCGGCACGGCGGCGGCCTGGCGGGGTTCGAGGTGGCCCTGCTGCCGGAAGGGGTGAAACTGAGCGTGCACGACTACAGCGACGCCGTCCCCTCCGCCGCGTACGGACCCGGCACGCTCCCCCACGCGCACGAGTGCGGCGGATACGGATGGCCTCTGATCATCCGTCTGTCCCGCGAGATCCACATTGAGCGGCGCCGTGCGGGCGGCAAGACGGTCACGTTGCTGGTGCCGCTGAGCTGAGCGTCCGTCCGCCTGCGCCCGCTCGTGCCGGGGCGACTAGGCGGGCCGGCAGGCAGGCAGGCCGGCAGACCAGAGGGCCCCGCAGATCACCAGGGCAGGAACGCGTGCACGTCCTTGCCGTCCTTCCGCACCACCACGCTCACCTGGTCGCACAGCGTGTGGATCAGATACCAGCCGATGCCGCCGCCACTGCCGGTGCCGGGGTGGAAGGGGCGGGGCGCCGGGGGCGTGGTGCTCGTGTCGCTGAGCGTCACATGCACGCCGTCGAACGCCTTGCGCAGCGTCAGTCCGAACGGTCCCGGCGCGTACTGGATCGCGTTGGCGGCGAGTTCGGTGACCACGAGCACGATGTCGTCCCGGCGCTCGGGCGTCTGAGGCGGTGCGGACCGCGCGAGTGTCGTCAGATACTTCTCCGCGCTGAGGCGGGCTCTTGTCACATCACCGAATCCCCCGTCAAACCTGACCTCGCAGTCCTGTGTCCCTTCGGAAGACGGTTTGCCGCCTCCACGCGAATCGGTCGCCATCACACCTTCTCCGGCCCGTCCGCCGCCGGCCGCGGTGACTCGTCCTGGTACGTCCAACGCTGCTCGTTCCCAGGCTGAGCGCGGCTACGCGTCCGGAAGGGTAGGAGCCCATGGGACATCACGGAAGAGAGCGGAAGAGAGGGGCTCCTGGGGACGCCGGCCCCCGGTTCGTCGCTCGTGGCGCAGCGCGGCCGGTGATCACCGCGAGCGTGAAGACGGCGCAGGTCAGCAGACGCCCTCAGCGTCGGGCACCGCCTCTTCGGGCGTTGTTGTACAGGCGTAGCAGGTGCTTCGCGACCGGGCACGGGACCGAGTCCGCATGGCACTGCCGGCAGGTCCGCATGTGGTGTTCGTAGTCGGCAAGCGCTTACTGAAGGGCTTCGTTCGGAGCTGACATCGATGTCCTCGGAGTTCTACTACCAGGGGGGCGGCCGCCCAGCGGGCGTCGAGGGTGACCGCGACGGGGCACCCGAGAGAGAAGTGGATCATGTTACTTGTGGTACGGGGAAGTCACGTCCACGCCACCGTCGGCCGGAAAACCCTTGGACGCCGCGACTGCCGACACGGGACACTGCGTACTCGAACCGTAACTCCACGTAGCCGTTGCCGCCTCTGCCTTTGGCAGCGTGCGGCGGGCCGCCGCAGAACCTCACAGGGGTGGGATGGGAACGCCTGAATCGCGCAGGGTCCTACCGGGCAAACGCTCGGTGCTTCTCGCACTTCGTTACTACGGACGGGAGTTGACCCGTCTCCGATGGCTGACGGTACCGGCGATGCTGTTGTCGGCGGCGGGCAACATCGGGATCAACTACATCGCGCCGCTGATCGTCGCCAAGCTGGTCGGCGGCATCGCGAGCGACAAGGACGTCACCCTCGGCTCGACCCTGCCGTACGTCCTCGGCTTCGTCGGTGTGCTGCTGCTCGCGGAAGCGCTGTGGCGCGTCGCCCTGCACTGCCTCAACCGTCTGGACGCCCTGGGCATCGAGCATCTGTACGTCATCGGGATGGACGAGCTGTTCGCCAAGGACGCCGCGTTCTTCCACGACAACTTCGCCGGGTCGCTCACCAAGCGCGTCCTGAGCTTCGCGTCCCGTTTCGAGCAGTTCGTCGACACGCTGACGTTCCAGATCGTGGGCAGTTTCGTGCCGCTCGTGTTCGGCGCGGTGGTGCTGTGGCGCTATGAACCGCTGCTGGTCGTCGGACTTCTCACGATGATCGTGGTGACCGCGCTGTGCGTGGTGCCCCTGATCCGGCGCCGTCAGGCGCTCGTCGACCTGCGGGAGGAGGCCATCGCCCGGGTGTCCGGGCATGTCGCCGACAGCCTGATGAACATGGACACGGTGCGGGCGTTCGCCGCCGAGGAGCGCGAGGCCGCCGAGCACCGCTCCCGGGTCGCGGCATCGCGCCGGCTCACCCTGCGGTCGTGGGACTACGGCAATCTGCGCATCGACACACTGGTCGCGCCGATGTCGGTGCTCACCAACGCGCTGGGCCTGCTGCTCGCGGTCACGCTCGGCGGGGGCGCGCACGGCGTGGAGGCGATCGTGGTCGCGTTCACCTACTACACCAACGCGACGCGGATCATGTTCGAGTTCAACCAGATCTACCGTCGCCTGGAGAGCTCGATGACGGAGGCCGCGCAGTTCACCGAACTGCTGCTGACGCCGCCGACCGTACTCGATCCGGCGACGCCGGAGCCGCTGCTGCCCGGTGCGGCCGACGTCCGCTTCGAGAAGGTGACCTTCGCCCACGCCGGTGGCCGGCCGCTGTTCCAGGGCCTCGAGCTGGAGGTGCCCGCCGGAGCGAAGATCGGCCTGGTCGGCCGGTCGGGCGGCGGCAAGACCACGCTCACCCGGCTGCTGTTGCGGATGACGGACATCGAGGGCGGGCGGATCCTGGTCGGCGGTCAGGACATCAGCAGGCTGCGCCAGGCGGACCTGCGCGGAATGATGGCGTACGTGCCGCAGGACCCGGCGATGTTCCACCGCACGCTGCGAGAGAACATCGCGTTCGCCCGGCCGGACGCCACCGAGGCCGAGATCCGCCGCGCGGCCGAGGCGGCGCATGTCACGGAGTTCGCCGACGCGCTGCCGCACGGCTTCGACACCATGGTGGGCGAACGCGGCGTCAAGCTGTCCGGCGGTCAACGCCAGCGGGTCGCCCTCGCCCGGGCGATCCTGCGCGACGCGCCGATCCTGCTGCTCGACGAGGCGACCAGCGCGCTGGACTCCGAGAGCGAGATCCTGGTCCAGGAGGCGCTGTGGCGGCTCATGGACGGGCGGACGGCGCTCGTGGTGGCACACCGGCTGAGCACGGTCGCCGGCATGGACCGGCTCGTCGTCCTCGACCGTGGACAGATCGTCGAGCAGGGCACGCACGACGGCCTGCTCGCGTTGGACGGCGCCTACGCCAAGCTGTGGAAGCACCAGTCGGGCGGCTTCCTCGACGACAGCCCCGCACAGGCCGAGCTGCCCTGACCTTCGAAGCACCTCGGGGGCGACCGTCTCCGTGGCACCCCGTAGAGATTCCTGTGTAGATCCGAAAAAATGCCCCATAATGCCTCAGAGGAGACGCCTTGTGAGCAACCCTGCCGACGAGCTCGACCACGGGACCCCACGGCCCGACCGCACAGGTCAGGCCGAGGCCTTCGACGCCATCGGCGAGCGTTACGACGAGGCCTTCCCGCACAAGGAAGGGCAGGTCGCGGCAGCCGAATGGCTCGTCGGGTCCCTGCCGGCCGGATCCCGGGCGCTGGACCTGGGGTGCGGCACCGGGCTCCCGACCGCGGGCCAGCTGGCCGCGGCGGGCGTCGAGGTCGTCGGGGTGGATCTGTCGGACGGGATGGTCAAGCTGGCCCGTGCCCATGTGCCCGGCGGGGTGTTCCACCAGGCGGACATCGCGGATCTGCGCCCCGGCGGGCCTCTGGACCTCGGCCGCTTCGACGCGGTGACCGCCTTCTTCTCCCTGCTCATGCTGCCGCGCGACGAGATTCCCCTCGCCCTGCGGACCGTACGCCACCTGCTGGTTCCGCAGGGCCTTTTCGCACTGTCGATGGTGGAGGCCGACGTGGACGACTTCGAGATCCCGTTCCTCGGCAACAGCATCCGCGTCTCCGGCTATCTCCGGGACGAGCTGCGCGAGGTCGTCGAGGCGGCGGGCTTCGAGATCCTCGAGGAGTCCTCGTACAGCTACGCACCGGCGGCCGCCGACATCCAGCCCGAGGTGCAGATCTTCCTGCGGTGCAGGCGGCACGCCTGACGACTGCCGATCCGCCCGCTCTGGCGCGGGCCGCACGGCCGGAAGGACAGGGATGACGAAGCAGCCCGGGGCCGGTGAGAACGTCCGGGGACAGACGCCCGGCGTGCGCGGACGTGCCCCACTCGCGTACCGGCCGCAGCAGCCCGGCCCCTCGCCCCGGCCCGCGGAAGCCCTTCGTGGATCCCCGCTCGGCGACGGACCCGCCGTCACCGGGCCGCAGACCGACAGGCTGCGGTATCTCGACGCGGCGACCCGCCGTATCGCCGGGGGCATGGACCTCGACGAGACCCTCGACCAGCTGTGCCGGGCGGCCGTCCCGGACTTCGCCGACGCGGCCTTCGTCCATCTGTACGCCCCGCTCCCGGTCGGCGACGAGAGCGGGGCCGCCCCCGGCGTGCTGCGTCTGCACACCGTGGACCGCGCCCCGCCCCGGGACGCCTCCCCGCAGGGCTCCGGACCGCACCCGCCCGGCACCCGCCCGAGCCAGGCGGCGGGCAGCGTACGCCCCGCCCCCGACGGGCCGCTCGCCGCACTGCTGCGGGACGGTCGGCCGGTGTCGGGACACACTCGAGGTGCCGCCGCGGCGGCGGCCGAGCTGCTGGGAACGGCGAACGTTCCGCCGGCGGGGCCGCCCGGACGGCGGCTCGTCATCGCCCCGCTGCACGGCCGCAGCCACGTCCTGGGCAGCGTCGTCCTCGTCCGCGGCCCTGGCCGCCCGGACTTCACCGGCGACGACCTGCTCGTGGCCTCCCAGCTCGCCACCCACACCGCTCTCGGGCTGGAAAAGGCGATGCTGTACGAGCGGGAGGCGTCCGTCGCGGACGCGTTGCAGCGCACGATGCTCCCGCCGTCCCTCCCGGAGCCGCCCGGCGTGCGACTGGCCAGCCGCTATCTGCCGTCCTCGCGGACCGCGCAGGTCGGCGGCGACTGGTACGACGCGATCCCCCTGCCCGGCAACCGTGTCGCGCTGGTGATCGGCGATGTGATGGGCCACTCCATGACGTCGGCCGCGATCATGGGTCAGCTGCGCACCAGCGTGCAGACCCTGGCCGGACTCGATCTGCCCCCGGACGAGGTCCTCCACCACCTCGACGAACAGGCGGGCCGGTTGGGCAGCGAGCACACGGCGACCTGCCTGTACGCCATGTACGACCCCGTGCAGCACCGGCTGGTGCTGTCCAACGCCGGACATCCGCCACCGGTGCTTCTGCGTCCCGACGGCAGCGTCGACGTCCTCCAGGTCCCGCCCGGCGCACCGATCGGTGTCGGCAGCGGCGGATTCGAGTCCGTCGAGACCCATGCTCCGGCCGGGGCCGCGCTGCTGCTGTACACCGACGGCCTGGTCGAGTCCCGCGACTCGGACGTGCTGACCGGCGTGGAGCGGCTGTGCGCTCGGCTGCGTGCGGCGGCCTCCGGAGCCAGGCCTCTGGCCCTGGAGACACTGTGCGACGAGGCCCTTGGCACGCTCGGCTCGGGCGGCCGGGACGACGACATCGCGCTGCTCGCCGCCCGCTTCGAGGGTCTGCCGGCGGAGACCGTCGCGTACTGGTACATGGCGCCTCGCCCGCAGACCGCCGGCCAGGCCCGTCGGCTGACCCGCAGGACGCTCGGCCAGTGGGGGCTCGACTCGCTCGTGGAGACCACCGAGCTCATGGTCAGCGAGGTGGTGGCCAACGCCGTTCGGTTCGCGTCCCGGCCGATCACGCTCCGGCTGCTCTGCACGGACGTGCTGCGCTGCGAAGTGGGTGACGACTCCCCGGTGGTGCCGAGGATGCGGCACGCGCGGCTGAGCGACGAGGGCGGCCGGGGGCTGTTCCTGGTCGACCAGCTGGCCCAGCGCTGGGGCGCGACGAGGGTGAGCACGGGCAAGGTCGTCTGGTTCGAGCAGCCGCTGCCCGGCCCACCCGCGAACCGGTGAGTCAGCCGGCGCAGCAGTCCCCGTCGGCGGCCGTGCGGGCGGTCGTCCGGGTGGTCGTGTCGAGTCGGCAGAAGCAGGATGCCTCGATCGGTACGTCCGCCAGCGCGGCGGCCAGGCGCAGCTGCTGGGCCGCCATCTGTGCCTCCCCCGTCCGGCCCAGCCGCATCAGGCATTCGTGCAGGCCGTGCAGGGACCAGACGTTCCCGGGGTGCTGCGACGGGCGCGGGAGCGTGCCGTCGAGGCCCAGGTCGGCCCGGTAGACCGCTTCCGCCTCCTCGACGCGTCCCTGTTCGAGCAGGAGGGCGCCGTAGGCATGCCGGGTGGGCTGCATCCAGCCCCACGGCTCGTCGTAGGGGAGGTTGTCGTCCAGTTCGATGGAGCGTTCCAGGGCGGCGAAGGCCGCGTCGTGGTTGCCCTTGCGGTACTCCAGTTCGCCGTCGAGCATCGCCGCGGCGATGGAGAGGATGTCCGCGCAGGTGTTGTTGAAGAGCATCCGGGTCTCGGGGACCCGGGCGACGGCCTCGTGGAAGAGCCGGCGTTCGGTCCCCGCCTCGGGGACGCGGTGGGTGGCGGAAAGGGCGACACCTCGGGCGTAGTGGAGCATCGCTGTCGTCACGCAGTACAGCTCGGGGTCGGCGGGCATCGGCAGGTCCAGGATGTCCTCCCAGCGGCCGAAGCGGATCAGGACGTGCACCCGCATCGCGAGGAATCCCTCCAGCCAGTCGGCCATGGGCGGGCTCGGCACGCGCAGCAGGTCTTCCGGGATGGACGCCTCCAGCTGCGCCGCGGTGTCGAGGGCGACCTGGCTCTGGCCGAGGAACATCGCGCCGTAGATCTTGAAGTGGTAGTTGTGCGAGCGGTACAGGGTGTAGAAGTTCATCGCCCCGGCCCGGCCTCGGTACTTCTCGTCGGCCTCGATGGCCGCGGTGTTGTCGGAGACCACCCGGCGGTAGTCGCCGCACAGCACCTCCAGGTGCGAGGGCATGTGCAGCAGGTGCCCGGCGTCCGGCACGAGGCCGCGCAGCCGGTCCGCGACGGCCAGGGCCGCCTCGGGTGTCGGGGACATCTCCATCAGGTGGATGTACATGTGGACCACCCCCGTGTGCTCGCGTCCCGCGTCGCCGGCGAGGGCGCGGTCGAGGACGGCCTTGGCCTGCGTGGTGCGGGCCCCTGCGGCCGGCTCGCCCGTCCTCAGGTCCCACAGCTGCCAGGGCGTGAGGTTCATCAGGGCGTCGGCGTACAGGGTCGCGACGTCCGGGTCGTCCGGGGCGAGCTCGTAGACCGTACGCATGCTGTCGGCGTAGGGAGCGTTCCAGACCGAGCAGTCCGCCACGGCCTTCGCCTGCGGGTAACGGGCGCGCAGTGCGGCGATCAGGGCCTGTTCCACGGGGGTGGCGGCCGCCGCCTTCTCGTGCGCCAGCTCGACGGCCGCGTGCGTGCGGTCGACGGTGCGGACGAGGTCCTGTTCGTCGAAGAACTCCCAGGGTTTGTTGTAGTTCGGGCCGAGCGCGTAGGCGATGCCCCAGTGGGCCATGGCGCAGTCCGGATCGGCCTGTGCGGCGGCTTCGAAGCAGGCGACGGCCTCCTCGTGATGGAAGGCGTACGTCCACGTCAGACCGCGGTCGAACCAGAGCTGCGCCTGGGCGGAGGACGTGGTCACGGAGCGGGTGTAGGTGCCGAGGTCGTAATACTCCATGGTCGGTCTCCTGCCTGTGCTGCGCCCGCCGGTCAGTTCCCGAGTCTTCCCGAGGGGCTCGGGTCTCGCACCGACAACGGGGCGGGCCGGTGCGCGGTTTCGGTCCGGGCGTATCCGGCGCCGAGGACACAGATACGGGAGTGTCGCGCCCAGGGCCGAACGGTGTCGTGGGCGGCGTCGGTCCGCGCCCCCTGGGTACCCGGCTCACCGTGCGGTGGCGGGCCGGTGGGGTGACGGAGCAGGTCGCCCCAGGTGCGGGTGACGGGGCTCGTGGCGCATTCTTGCTGTGTCGCGCGCGTGAAGGCGTACGGACGAGGTAGGGCCGATGACTGGGAGCGCCGAGGGCGCAGAGCGCACGCCCGGCAGGCTGGCGGCACTGCTGATCGATGCCTCGGCGGAGGCGATCAGCGCGGCCGGTGGTCATGTCGGCGGGGTCTATCTGCGCTGCGGCACGCCCGGGCTGCTGCGGCTGGCGGTGCTGGAGGGGTTGCCCGGGCCGTTGTTCCGGCCGTGGTGGCGTGTGCACGTGGACCGGCCGTTCCCCGTGGCGGACGCCTATCGGCTCGGGGTCGAGGTCGTGCTGCCGAACGCCACGGAGGCGATGCGCCGCTATCCGCAGTACGCGGCCGGCCTGCCCTTCCCGTTCGGCTCCTTGTACGCGCCCGTCGCGGGCAGGTCGAGCGTCTACGGCGTGCTGACGGCGCTGCTCCCTTCGGCGGCGGATGCCACGGAGCTGCTGCCCGTGCGCGAGCGCATGGCGCGGCTCGCCGAGGAGCTGGGAACGGCCCTGGAGAAGCTGGAGGACCAGGACCCCTCGGCGGTCACCTGGGAGGGCGGACCCCTGTGCGTCCGGCCGCCCGCCGCCCGCCCTCCCGCCGGGCACCTGGGACGGTTCGCCTGGGATCCGGTGACCGGTCACCTGACGGCGGACGAGCGCCTGAACGTCGAACTGGGCGCGGTCGCGGCTGAAGCCCACGGCAGCGCGGAGGCCTTCGCGGACGCGGTCGCTCCCGGTGACGCGGAGCGGGTCCTGGCGGCGCTGCGGGAAGCGGCCGGTGGCCGTCCGCCCGCTCTGCCGCTGGTCGTGCGCGGCCCGGACGGTGCGCCCCGGCTGGTCGAGGTCTGGGGGCCGTACGACGATTCGGGCCTCCCCCGGGCGGCGACCGTGCGGGGTGTCGTCCTCGACCCGGGGCCGGGCACGGTGGCGGACGCGGCGGCCGACCTGCTGCCGGACGGGGTGATGTGCCTGGACCGGCTGGGGACGGTCGTCTACGCGAATCCGCACGCGGCCCGGCTGCTGCGCCGGCCGCGCACCGAGCTGCTGGGCCGGCCCCTGTGGGAGGGCGTGCCATGGCTGAACCAGCCCACCCTGGAGGACCATCTGCGCGGAGCGCTGCTGTCCCCGGACCCGGTGCACTTCCATGTCCGAAGACCGTCCGCCCAGGGGCGTGAGCCCGCCGCCGACGCCATCGCGGGCGACTGGCTGGCCCTGTCCGTCTATCCCGGCCCGGACCTGCTGACCTGCACGATCCGGCTGGGCCACCGGGTGGCCGACGGCCCGTCCGGCCTGCCCGACGCGCTCGGCGCCCCGGAACCGGCCGGCGCTCCGTCGCTCAACCCCCTGTACCGGCCCATCGTGCTCGCCATCGCACTCACCGAGGCGGTCACCGCCCGTCAGGTGTCCGCCGTGGTGATGCGGGAGCTGCTGCCCGCGTTCGGCGGCCGTCGGCTGGCCATCTATCTGCTCCAGGAGCGGCATCTGTACCTGGCCTGGGAGACCGGCTTCCCCAAGGGGTTCCTCGCCCCGTTCGACGGTGTGGGGCTGGACGAGCGGCTGCCGGGGGTCGAGACGCTGACCAGCGGGCGGCCGCTGTTCTTCGACTCGATGGAGCAGCTCGCCGAGTCCTATCCGGGGATCGCGCTGGACGCGACGGAGGGCGCGCGTGCCTTCCTGCCGCTGATCGCCTCCGGGCGTCCCGTCGGTTCCTGCATCCTCGGTTTCGACCGGCCGCGCAGCTTCAGCACCGAGGAACGCACGGTGCTCACCGCGATGGCCGGGCTGATCGCCCACGCCATGGAGAAGGCGCAGCGCTACGAGAACGAGGCCGCGCTGGCCAGGGGGTTGCAGCAGGCGCTGCTCCCGCGGCGGCTGTCGCAGCACCCGCTGATGGAGACCGCCGGACGCTATCTGCCGGGCACCCAGGGCATGGAGGTCGGCGGAGACTGGTACGACGTCGTCGCCGCCGGGGACGGGCTGGCCCTGGTCATCGGCGATGTGCAGGGGCACGGGGTGCAGGCGGCGGCCACCATGGGCCAGCTGCGCAGCGCGGTGCGGGCCTTCGCGCTCGGCGACCGGCCGCCCGACGAGGTGATGAGCGGCACCAACCATCTGCTCATCGACCTCGACGCCGGTCTGTTCGCGAGCTGCTGCTACATCCGGCTGGACCCCGCGACCGGCATCGCCCAGGCCGCCGTGGCCGGGCACCCGCCGCCGTTGCTGCGCCGCCCGGACGGCCGTACGCATGTCGTCGACCTGCCCGGCGGAGTGGTGCTCGGCGTGGATCCGCAGGCCACGTATCCGGTGGCGGAGCTGCGGATGGAGCCGGGCGCCGTCCTGGCCCTGTACACGGACGGGCTGGTGGAGCGGCCCGGTGTCGACATCGACGACGGGATCAGCGCGCTGCGGGTGGCGCTGGCCAAGGCCGGTGCCCCCGGTGCCCGGCCGGGCGGGCGGGCGCTGGCGGGCGTGGCCGACCGGCTCACCGCGAGCGCCCGGCACACGACGGACCGCCCCGACGACATCGCGCTGCTGCTGGCCACGCGACGCGCCACCGCCCCACGACGGAAGTGACCACGGACGCGGTCGGCATCCGGCGGCGTAACCCTGTTGCGGGGGCGGGAGTTGCGCGTATCCGGTGCTTCACACCTGTGGCCGATGTGTGGGGGACGCAGCAGGCCCTGTCACGGTCTGTTACGTCTCTCGCCTCCGGAGGCCCGGCAGTGTAGACATGGGCACATGGTCCGACTATGGGGTCGCTCCGGGGCCCGGTCGGCCCGTCGTCCGAGCGGTGTGCGCACAGGGGATGCGCCCGACCGCGTCCGCGGGGTGCCCGCAGGAGGGCTGCCGCGCGAGGGGCAGCGCCAGGGACGCTTCCCCGGGGTGCGGGCGACGGTCCGTGGGCGCAGCGTCGCCGGTCAGGTGTTCGTGCTGCAAGTGGTGATCGTGCTGCTGCTGGTGGTCGCCGCGGTGGTGGCCCTGGTGCTCCAGGTGCGGCACGACACCACGGAGGAGGCCCGCAACCGTTCGGTGGCGGTCGCCGAGTCGTTCGCCAACGCTCCCGGCACCCGGGAGGCGCTGGACGGCCCGGACCCGACGGCCGTGTTGCAGCCGCGGGCCGAGGCGGCGCGCGAGGCGACGGGTGTGGACTTCATCGTCGTCATGAACACCGACGGCATCCGCTACACCCACCCGAAGACGGACCGGATCGGGAAGAAGTTCGTCGGGAACCTGGAACCGGCCCTGGCGGGCCGGGTCGTGACCGAGCAGATCACCGGGACGATCGGGCCGCTGGTCCAGGCCGTGGTCCCCGTCAGGGATCCCGACGGGAAGGTCGTCGGGCTGGTGTCGGCCGGGATCACGACGGCGACCGTGGGTGGTACGGCCGACCGGCAGCTGCCGCTCGTCCTGACCGCCGCCGCGGTGGCGCTCGCCCTGGCGACGGCGGGCACCGCGCTGGTCAGCAGGCGGCTGCTGCGGCAGACCCACGGTCTCGGGCCGGACGAGATGACCCGGATGTACGAGCACCACGACGCCGTTCTGCACGCCGTCCGGGAGGGTGTGATCATCGTCGGCACCGAGGGGCGGCTGCTGCTCGCCAACGACGAGGCGCACCGGCTGCTCGATCTGCCCGCGAACGCCGAGGGCCACCGGGTGCTGCATCTCGGTCTCGCCCCCGACACCGCCGAGCTGCTGGACTCCGGCCGGATGGCCACCGACGAGGTGCACCTGGTCAAGGACCGGTTGCTGGCGGTCAACCAGCGCCCCACCACGCTCAGGGGCCGCCCGTCCGGCAGCGTCGCCACGCTGCGCGACTCGACCGAGCTGCGGGCCCTGTCCGGCCGCGCCGAGGAGGCCCGCGAGCGCCTGAACATGCTGTACGACGCCGGTGTGGGCATCGGTACCAGCCTGGACGTCACCCGGACCGCAGAGGAACTGGCGGAGCTGGCGGTGCCCCGGTTCGCGGACTTCGCCACCGTCGACCTGTTCGAGGCCGTGCTGGGCGGCGGGCAGCCGGAGGGCGTGACGCGGCTGCGGCGCACGGCGTGCGGTGGGATACGCAAGGACGCGCCGCTGTACCCGGTGGGCGAGGAGATCCGGTTCGTGGACTCCTCGCCGCAGGCCCGCGCGCTGAAGGACGGGCAGGCCGTGATCGAGCCGCGGCTGGAGGAGGCTTCGGGCTGGCGCGCCCAGGATCTGGAGCGTTCGGCGCAGGTCGTGGACTTCGGCATCCACTCGCTGGTCGCGGTCCCGCTCCGGGCCGGGACCCTGGTGCTGGGTGTGGTGAGCTTCTGGCGGTCGCGGAAGGCCGAGCCGTTCGACGCCGACGAGGTGGCGCTCGCCGAGGAGCTGGTCGCCCGGGCCGCGGTGTCCATCGACAACGCCCGCCGGTACACGCGCGAGCACAGCATGGCGGTGACGCTTCAGCGCAGTCTGCTGCCGCGCAGCCTGCCCGAGCAGAACGCGCTCGACATCGCCTACCGGTACCTGCCGGCGCAGGCCGGCGTCGGCGGGGACTGGTTCGACGTGCTGCCGCTGTCGGGTGCGCGGGTCGCGCTGGTGGTGGGGGACGTCGTCGGCCACGGGCTGCACGCGGCGGCGACGATGGGCCGGCTGCGCACGGCGGTGCACAACTTCTCCGCCCTGGACCTGCCGCCCGACGAACTGCTCGCGCTCCTCGACGAGCTGGTCGCCCGGATCGACCAGGACGAGACGGCCGAGGAGGCCGACACCGCCCCGGTGACCGGCGCGACCTGTCTGTACGCGGTCTACGACCCGGTGTCCCAGCGGTGCACGATCGCCCGCGCCGGCCATCCGCCGCCGGCCCTGATCCAGCCGGACGGCTCGGTCGGCTTCCCGGACGTGCCCGCCGGACCGCCGCTGGGCCTGGGCGGGCTGCCGTTCGAGACGGCCGAGCTGGAGCTGGCCGAGGACAGCCGGCTGGTGCTCTACACGGACGGGCTCGTGGAGGACCGGGCCCGGGACATCGACGAGGGCCTGGAACTGCTGCGCGCCGCGCTGGCCCGGGCCGGACGGTCACCGGAGGAGACCTGCCAGGCCGTACTGGAGGCCCGGCAGCCGGGCCGGGCGAGCGACGACATCGCGCTGATCGTGGCGCGTACTCGGGCCCTCGGCGCCGAACTGGTCGCCGAGTGGGAGGTGCCGTCCGATCCGGCGGCCGTGGGCCAGGTGCGGTCGGCCGTGACCCGGACCCTGAGGGCATGGGGGCTTCAGGAGCTGTCGTTCACCACGGAACTCATCCTGAGCGAGCTGGTCACCAACGCGATCCGGTACGGCGGTGAGCCGATCCGGGTGCGGATGCTGCGCGACCGCAGTCTGATCTGCGAGGTCTTCGACAGCAGCAGTACCTCGCCGCATCTGCGGTACGCGACCATGACGGACGAGGGCGGGCGCGGTCTGTTCCTGGTGGCGCAGCTGGCCGACCGGTGGGGCACGCGCTATCTGCCCGCGGGCAAGGTGATCTGGGCGGAGCAGCCGCTGCCGTAGTCTCACGGCTGTTTGTGCATAGGTACGAACCTTTGACGCGCCGGTGCCCGTTGCGCGCCACTTCTGGTAGGAAACTTTCCTATCAGTATTCCCAGTGTCAGCTACGGCCAACTCCCCACCCCCCACCATCACTTGGAGCCGCCGTGAAGCACCCCGCGCACACCTCGCGCCGCCGCGCCCTCCTCGCCCTGTTCGGGGCGTCGCTGGCGTCGACCTCGCTCCTCGACTCCCCGCGTGCCGCCGCACTCCGCGCCGACGCTGCGGGACTCGACGACCCGGCGAAGAAGGAGATCGCCATGCAGCTGGTGTCGAGCGCGGAGAACTCCTCGCTCGACTGGAAGGCGCAGTACAAGTACATCGAGGACATCGGCGACGGCCGCGGCTACACGGCCGGGATCATCGGCTTCTGCTCCGGCACGGGCGACATGCTCGACCTGGTCGAGCTGTACGCCGACCGCCGCCCCGGCAACGTCCTCGCCCGGTACCTCCCGGCGCTGCGCCGGGTGAACGGCACCGACTCGCACGCCGGTCTCGACCCGGACTTCCCCCGCGACTGGGCGCGGGCCGCGCAGGACCAGGAGTTCCGGCGGGCGCAGGACGACGAACGGGACCGGGTGTACTTCAACCCGGCCGTTCGCCAGGGCAGGACGGACGGGCTGCGCGTGCTCGGGCAGTTCGCGTACTACGACGCCATCGTCATGCACGGCGACGGCAGCGACCCGACCAGCTTCCGCAACATCCGCAGGCGCGCGCTGAACCGGGCCCGGCCGCCGGCGCAGGGCGGCGACGAGGTCACCTATCTGCACGCCTTCCTGGACGCACGGGTGTGGGCCATGAAGCAGGAGGAGGCCCACAGCGACACCAGCAGGGTCGACACGGCCCAGCGCGTCTTCCTGCGCGAGGGCAACGTCGACCTCGACCCGCCGCTCGACTGGAAGGTGTACGGGGACAGTTACCACATCGACTGACGGAGACCGGGGTCGCCGGACCCGCGTGTACGGCAACCCCGGAACAACCCATAGAATTGATTTATGAGCTCATAGGTTGGACCCACGTACCGACTTAGGCTTGCCTTAGTTTAGGCTTCCCGACGAGATCGCTTGTCACCACTCGAAGGGACCCTGATCATGCCCCGCCCCCTGCGGGTAGCCATCGTCGGAGCCGGCCCCGCCGGGATCTACGCCGCCGACGCTCTGCTCAAGTCCGACGTGGCCGCCGAACCCGGCGTGTCCATCGACCTCTTCGAGCGCATGCCGGCGCCGTTCGGCCTGATCCGTTACGGCGTCGCGCCCGATCACCCGCGCATCAAGGGCATCATCACGGCCCTCCACCAGGTCCTCGACAAGCCGCAGATCCGCCTCTTCGGCAACATCGACTACCCGACCGACCTCAACCTGGACGACCTGCGCGCGTTCTACGACGCCGTGATCTTCTCCACCGGCGCGACGGCCGACCGGGCACTGCCGATCCCGGGCATCGACCTCGACGGGTCCTACGGCGCCGCGGACTTCGTCTCCTGGTACGACGGCCACCCGGACGTGCCGCGCACCTGGCCGCTTGAGGCCGAGAAGGTCGCCGTCCTCGGCGTCGGCAACGTCGCGCTGGACGTGGCCCGGATCCTGGCCAAGACGGCGGACGAACTGCTGCCGACGGAGATCCCGCCGAACGTCTACGACGGGCTGAAGGCCAACAAGGCCCTGGAGGTCCACGTGTTCGGCCGCCGTGGCCCGGCGCAGGCGAAGTTCTCCCCGATGGAGCTGCGGGAGCTGGACCACTCCCCCAACATCGAGGTCATCGTCGACCCCGAGGACATCGACTACGACGAGGGCTCGATCGAGACCCGGCGTGGCAACAAGCAGGCCGACATGGTCGCCAAGACCCTGGAGAACTGGGCGATCCGCGACGTCGGCGACCGGCCGCACAAGCTGTTCCTGCACTTCTTCGAGTCGCCCTCGGAGATCCTCGGCGAGGACGGCAAGGTCGTCGGCCTGCGCACCGAGCGCACCGCCCTCGACGGCACCGGCAACGTCAAGGGCACCGGCGAGTTCAAGGACTGGGACGTCACCGCGATCTACCGCGCCGTCGGCTACCTCTCCGACAAACTCCCCAAGCTGCCCTGGGACATCGACTCGGGCACGGTCCCGGACGAGGGCGGCCGCGTCATACAGGAGAGCGGCGAGCACCTTCAGTCGACGTATGTCACCGGCTGGATCAGGCGCGGTCCGGTGGGCCTGATCGGCCACACCAAGGGCGACGCCAACGAGACGGTGGCCAACCTCCTGGACGACTTCGCGAACGGCCGTCTACAGACGCCTGCTTCGCCGGAGCCAGAGGCCGTGGACGCCTTCCTCGCCGAGCGCGAGGTCCGCTTCACCACGTGGGAGGGCTGGTACAAGCTCGACGCCGCCGAAAAGGCGCTGGGCGAGCCGCAGGGCCGCGAGCGCGTGAAACTCGTCGAGCGCGAGGACATGCTGCGCGAAAGCGGCGCGTGAGCCGCGAGCGGTGACAGGCTGACGGAGAGGGCCGGGGGTTCACCCCCGGCCCTCTCCCCTCTCCGGGCTGTGCGCCCCCTCCCGGCTGCGTGACGCACGCCCGGTTCTCGTCGCCGGCGGGGGCGGCGGTTTCGACGTGTACGCCGGCGTGCCGCCGGCCCTCGCGCTGCGGGCGGCCGGCAAGGAGGTCCACCTGGCCAACCTGTCCTTCTCGGATCTGTACGGGCTGGACCTCGACGTATGGGTGGACCACGACGTCGCGTCGATACGCCCGGACACCACGATCCGCGGCGACTACTTCCCCGAACGGTCTCTGGCGCGCCGGCTCGCCGCGACGAGAACGGGCCGAGCACGCCGGAGGAGGACATGGCGAGTCTCGCCGGGTCAACCACTCCCTGGTGCTGGAGAACCTCGCCGCGCCGGAGCGCGAGGGCGGCTACCTCGGTACGCTCTCGCTGCCGCGCCACAGCCGCGAGGGCAGCCTGTTCCTCGACGCGGTCGAGCACGGCCGGCGGTGCACGCCGGACCACCCGAGCATCGTCCAGGGTTCCATCGCGGCCGCCGTGCGCGGTGACTTCGGCGATGTCCGCTTCACCGAGCGCACCAAGGACAGCGAGCTGTTCGTCAATCCGCTGATGGCCCTGCACTTCTGCGTCCCGCGCCGGCGGCCACCACGGGCGTACCCGCACTGACAGGCTTTTGTCTCACATTCCTGTGAAGTCCCTCCAGGACACTCATGAGCCGCCTACACTCCTGATCTTCACAGAAGCTCCATACAGGGGGGATGTTTCTCCATGCGTATACGCATCGTCGCCACAATCGCCGTCGCGGCCGGCACCCTCGCCGCGCTGTCCGCCGTCCCGGCGCAGGCCACCGAGTACTCGTCCGCGCTGAAGATCAAGGGCATCCAGTACGACGCGCCCGGCCGCGACTCCAACAACTGCCGGACCGGCAACACCGACGAGGAGTACCTGACGATCAAGAACTACTCGTCGAGTACGACGGTCAACCTCAAGGGCTACCTGGTGAAGGACAAGACCGGCAACCGGTTCAAGTTCACCGTCAACCACTACCTCCAGCCCGGCGACTACGTGAAACTGCGGGGCGGCAACGGCACCGACTCCGACACGCACAACGTCGTCTACCGCGACAACTGCAACTTCATGTGGAACAACGACAAGGACTCGATCTACCTGTACAAGCCCTCGGGCGCCGGGGCGGATTCGCACTCCTACACCAAGAGCGGCAACGACCGGGACGGCAACGGCTACATCACGTACCACAACTGAGCGGGCACTCGGCGATGAGCAGGACCCGCCCCAATGCGGATGGTGGGCGGGTCCTGCTCACCGGGTCATTCTCCTGACCGGACGCGGCGCGGACCACGGGTGAGCGACGGCCGGCCGGTGCGGACCGCGCACACCCCGTGTGCGCACCCCCCGCTCCTTCGGCATCCACCTGCGGCGACGATACTGGTACGCGTACGCGTGCCCCCGGCCAGCAGATGGACCCATGCCCAGCTCCTCCAGCACCCGCCCCACCGCTCCCGCCCCGGTGTGGCCGGCCCGTGGCCGCCACCTCGGGCCCGCCGCCCAAGACGTACTCCGGCTCCGTCTCCAGCACCTCAAGGACAGCCGGACCATCGACGACCACATGGAGCTGCCCGAGACAGAGGACGCCCGCCAGTCAGTCTTCGAGGCACGCTGGCGCGTCGCGGGATCGGTGACCGTGCGCGCCCGGCTGACCGTCGAGCACGACTCCGGCGACGGGCAGGCGTGGACGCTGGTCGCCGAGGCCGAAGCCCCGTGGGATCCGCGCTGGCCGTCCCCTGTCGCCATGTTCTGGCCGCAGGAGCCGGACGCGGGCTGGGACCACGAGGCGGTCACGGGCCTGCGCCTGACGGACATCAACCCCCTGCCTTCGGACGACAAGGCGGTACGGCGCATACTGCGCGACGCCGCGCGCGACGGCTGGTGCGTCCACGTCGTCGTCCACGAGGCCATGACCACCGACGAGCGCGGCCGTGTGCCTCTGGCCGGGATGCTGCCGCCGGGCCTGCGGCACCGGGTGGTCGAGCATCGCGCCGCGCCGAGCCAACTGCGCGTCGTGAACTGGGCGTTGCGGGAGTTCGGGGTGGAGGTGCCGCGCGGCGGCGCAGTGGTGCTGCCCGGGACTCCGGTGCCGGCCGGCTACGACGCGGACGACTTCGCCGTACGCAGTGTCTTCCTGGACGGCTCCGAGCCGGCCGAGCTCATCCACGCGGTGACACGGTTCGCGGCGCTGCCGCGCCCCCTGCCGGACGGCGCCGAGGAGGCCCTCACCGCGCTGCGTGAGGACTGGCGGCTGCTGACCCTGGAGGAGGAGCTCGACCGGGAACGCAAGCTCGTGGCGATGTACGCCGAGGCGCTCGAGGCGATGACGAAGTCCCGCGACCTGTACCGGGAGGCCGCCGAACAGGCGCACGCGGCGCTGGCCGCCTACCGGGAGTCCGCCGGCGCCGTTCCCGAGACCCGGCCCCAGCCGCCCGCCTCCCCCGCGGCGTCCCCCCTCCAGCAGCTGACCCGGACCTTCCGCCTCAAGGGCCGTTAGCCCCTGGCCCGGCGGGGAGCGGCACCGCGTGCCGCCGGCGTGGGCGTAGCGCGGCTGCGACGGATCCGTGGGTGGGGCGTACTGCGTCGGGCGGGCGCGCTTCGGAGCGCGGGTGGACGGGCCGGGCGCCTGCCCGAGCAGGTGACCGGGCCGATTGTGCGTCTTCCGTCCTGACGAGTGATGGTGTGCGGCCGAGTGACGGCCGCCGTGCAATGCACCCGCCGCAAGGGGGAATCCGACCGGCAGGTGCGCATCGGTGCGCGCCGTCGGCAGGAGGAGGATCCGTGGGGTCGACCACCGAGGTGATCGTCGTCGCCGTGGTCCTGGCGGCCGTCGTGCTCGCCGTGGCCGTCCGGCTGCTGGTGCGGCTCGTGCGAACCCGGCGCCTGATGCGGCGCGCGGGTCTGCCGACCGGGCCGCGCTGGGTGTTCTGGGGTGCCGTCCTGTACTTCGTACTGCCCGCCGATCTGGTGCCCGATCCGGTGTATCTGGACGACATCGGCGTGCTCTTGCTGGCACTGCGTACCCTGCGCCGCTCTCCCGAGGTCGGGCCGCCGGACGCCACTGGTTACGGAAAGTAAGGAAACCAACCACTCGTTCGATTCGTTTAAGTAAGAGGAAGCCTAAAAGCGGCGGCGGGGTGGATGACGCCGGTGGGCGGCCAAGCTCGATCGGAGCAGCACCTGTGAGGGAGAGACGATGCAACCGTTCGCGCTCAACTATGCACGGCCGGCAGCGGAGTTGGAGGTCACCGCTGCGTACGTCTACGACTCCGGTCTGCAGTTGAACGTGCTGCGTGACGGACGGATAGCCGCCCGGGACCACGCGCTCTTGCGGGAGTTGGGAACCACGACGTCCACGGCGGGCTCGAAGACCCACTTCGACGACTGAACACAGATCGCCGACGATGACTGTCTTGATTGTGACCAACGAAGAGGACGTGACGGCGGACATGGCGGTCGTGCACCTGAACGCGTCCGGCGTCCCGGTGGTCCGACTCGATCCCGCCGATCTGACCGGCGGGGTCGCCCTCTCGGGCGAGTTCGTGCACGGCGCCTTCCGCGGCCATCTGTCGTCCGGGGGACGGCTGGTGAGCATCAACGGGCTGCGGTCGATATGGATGCGCAGGCCGGGAACCGCGGCGGCGCACGCGGCCGCGCCGTCGGCCTGGCTCACGGAGGAGGCCGGGCAGGCGCTGTACGGCATGCTGCGCGGCTGTGACGTGCGCTGGATGAACCATCCCGACGCGGCCCGTCGGGCGCGCTACAAGCCGTGGCAGCTGCGGCTGGCCCAGCGCTGCGGCCTGCCCGTTCCGGCCACGTTGATCACGACGTTCCCGCAGGCCGCCCGCGAGTTCGCCGCGCGCTATCCGGATCTGGTGGTCAAGCCGGTCTCCGGCACTCATCCGCAGGATCCGCCCCGGGCCGTGCCGACCAGCAGGGTGGCCCCGGACGCGGACTTCTCCGCCGTCGCGTTCGGGCCCACCCTGCTGCAACGTCGTGTCGCCAAGCGGGCCGACGTCCGGCTCACCGTGGTGGGCGAGCGGCTGCTTGCCGCCGCCAAGGTGGCCGATGCGGAGGCCGAGGTGGACGTCCGCTTCGCCGCGTCGGACGCGCCGTGGCATCCCGTCGAGGTCGCGCCGCGCGTCGCCGAGTCGGTCCGCGCCTATATGCGAGAGGCCGAACTCGCCTACGGCGCCTTCGACTTCGTCGAGGACGCCGACGGCACGTGGTGGTTCCTGGAGTGCAACCAGTCGGGGCAGTTCGGGTTCATCGAAGTGGACACGGGCCAGCCGATAGCGCTCAGCATCGCCGAGTGGCTGGCCCGGCCCGCCGCAGGGAAGCAGCCGCACGGCAACGGGGCGAGCGCGAAGATCCCCTGACCGGCTCAGCGCTGCTGAGGCCCGGGCGGCAGAGCGCTGCGCTGCCAGGTCGGGGCCGGTGGCGTCGGGCGTCCGGGGCCTGCGGGCGGCAGCAGCGACTGCCCGGACTGAAGCAACGGCTGCATGGCGAACTCGACTTCCCTGCTGACGCGTTCGGCCTCCCTGCGCACCTGAAGGGGGATGTCGCCGCGCTCCGCGATGAGCCGGTCGTAAATGGGGGAATCCTGGAACACCCGTCAACGCGCCTTTCCTGTCGTGGCCCCGTGTGCATGTGGGCACGGCTGTCGAGTCTAGGCGCCGACGCACACTGAAGTACGAATTCTGCCAGAGCGCTTGACGGCCGCCGCACCGGCACTACGGCATCGTCGAGGCACCGCCCGCCGGTCGGTTCAGGCACCCGTCGTCGATCCTGGCCGGACGATCATCAGGACGGTGACGGTCGCCCACAGCAGGTTGAACATGCCGGTGAACATGGCGAGTCGCGCCGTGGCCGCGTGCTCGACGGCCTTCTCGGCGCCCAGTTGCTCGAGGAGTTCCTCCTGGCGGGGCAGGACGAAGGCGATCAGGATGCCGGCGGCCGCGGCGGTGAGGGCGATGGACGTGATGAGCCAGCCGCTGCCGAGCACGCCCATCGCCAGCGCGGTGGCCAGGCCGAGGACGGGGACCGACACGCCGACGCCCGCGTAGACGCGGCAGATGCGGTGCAGCAGCCGGACCGTGCCCTGCGCCACGGCCCCGTCCGTCGCCGGGACGCGGCGCGCGGCCGGCGGGAACATGCTGGCCGCGACGGTGACGGGACCGACGGCGACGATGGCGGCCAGGACGTGAAGAGTGAGAAGGATCTTGGTCACCCGCCCCACGCTAGGGACTTCACGGATGCTCGGACAGCGGCTGAAACGCCAGTTTCCAACGGGTTCCCGCCAACGCCTGCACCCGCTCCCTCACCGCGGCTCACACACATGACCTGGGCTTATACGGCTGGCGGGAATCCGCCTAGGGTGTTCCCCATGCACACCGTGGCGATCCTGGTTCTCGACAACGTGGTGCCGTTCGACATGGCGGCGCCCTTCCAGATGTTCAGCTGGACCCGGCTGCCCGACGGGCGCCGCCCCTACCGGGTCCGGCTGTGCGCCGAGTCACCGGAGGTGCCCACGGACGGCTTCGCCCTGCGTATCGGCCGAGGGCTCGACGGGCTGGCGGACGCGGACACGATCATCGTGCCGGGATGCGAGGACACCGGGCCGCCCTCCCCCCAGGTGGTGACGGCCCTGCGGGAGGCGGCAAAGGCCGGCACACGGATCGCCTCCGTGTGCGTGGGCGCCTTCGTCCTGGCCGAGGCCGGGCTGCTGGAGGGGCTGCGCGCCACCACCCACTGGATGGCCACCGACGACTTGGCGCGACGCTTCCCGGACGTCCACGTCGAGCCGGACGTGCTGTACGTCGACAACGGACGGATCCTCACCTCCGCCGGAGCCGCCGCGGGTCTGGACATGTGCCTGCACATGATCCGGCGGGACCTGGGCTCGGCCGTGGCGGCGCACACCGCGCGCATGTCCGTCGTACCGCTGGAACGGGAGGGCGGGCAGGCGCAGTTCATCGTGCACGAGCGCCCGCCCGTGCCACGCGGTTCGGCACTCGAACCCCTGCTGGAGTGGATCGAGGACAATCTGGCCGGGGAGATCACCCTCGGGGCGATGGCGGAGCGCACGGCCATGAGCGAGCGCACCTTCAGCCGCCGGTTCCGTGAGCAGACCGGCACCACCCCGCTCCAGTGGCTGCTGCGGGCGCGTGTGCGGCGGGCCCAGTATCTGCTGGAGAACAGCGACCACCCGATCGAACGGATCGCACGACAGGCCGGGTTCGGGTCACCGACTGCGTTCCGGGAGCGCTTCCGCCGGGTGGTCGGCACCACGCCGCACGCCTATCGCGCCGCGTTCCAGGGAAAGACGGCCGCGTCAGTCACGGTGGGATAATTCACCCGAGTCCACACGGGCCGTCAGCAGTTGGACAAGGGGTATCGATCCTCCCCAAGGACGGTGTACGCCCATGAACTGCTCCAGCCGTTTCCTCTGCGCCCTCTACATCGCGACGAGCGCGGGGCTCGCCTGGACCACGGTCCTCGAAGTCCGCTACGGCCTCGTCTGGGCTGCCTGCCTGTTCGCCGCCGCCAGTCTCGTGCCGGTCATCGCCGTCGTAAGGGAGACCGTGATCGGTGAACAGCGGCGCTGGCTGCTGGAGTTCGCCGCGCGAGCGGAGCGTAGGGGCGATGCCGCCGAGGCGATCGTCCGTGCGGAGCTCGACTCCGCGTGCTGCGAACGCTGGTGGACGAGCCTCGGCAGCGAGCACGACGTCACCTGCCGGCACGGGATGCCCCGCAGCAGCAGCGCGGCGTGACGGTGACCGGCCCGGAGCCGGCCTCGGCGCGCGTCGAGGACGCGGACGGCCTTGGGGCGGCGACGGCCCCACTGACGTGGGCCGCGGCCCAGGTGCGGAGGTCGTCCTCGGTGACGGCCGGGTCGGCGACCGTCACTTACGCCACCGGGACCTCGCCCGCCCGGTGAGGTGGAGGGAGCCGTCCGCGTCGCGGCCCACCTCGCCGACGCCCGTTCCTCACCCGAGTCCGTGTTCGTGGCGTTGTTCGAGCTGCACGCGCAACTGGTCCATGACGCGGCGGCCCGCATGGTGGCAGAGCGATGAGGGCCCTGCCGCCACACGGGACGAGGGCGTGGGGCTACGGCGTGGCCCCGCCCGGCTGTGCCGTGAAGGCGTCCGCGTGCTCGGCGGCCCACTGGCCGAAGGTGCGGGCCGGGCGGCCGGTGACCTTCTCCACGGTGTCGACGACCGTCCGGCCCACCTCCGGGGTGTTGCCGTACGCCTCCAGCAGGAAGCCGATCACGTCCTGCGGGTGACCGGCCGCCCGCCACTGCGCGACGGCCTGTTCCTCGGTCAGCTCGACCAGGGCGATCTCCCGGCCGCGGGCGGCGGCGATGGCGGCCACCTTGTCGGTGACGGTGAGCAGTTCGGGTCCGGTGATCACGTACTCCTGGCCCCCGTGCCCCTCCTCGGTGAGCGCGACCGCGGCGACGGCCCCGATGTCGCCCTCGTGGACCATGGCGCTCAGCCGCGAGACGAACGGCTCGCGGACTTCGCCCGAGGTCACGATGCCGTCGGCCCACTCCAGGGCGTTGGCCATGAACTCGACCGGCATGAGGACGGTCCAGTCCACGCCGTCGTCCGCCCTCACAGCGTCCTCCAGCAAGGACGGGCCGCCGCCGTGCAGCACGGTGACCCGCCGCACACCGGCCGCGCGGGCCGACTCCAGGATGCGCGGGCCGGTCTCCAGCGAGGCGAAGTACGCCCCGCCGAAGGTGATCAGATGGAGCCCGGTCACGCCTTCGAGTGCCGGGATCAGGGTCTCGGGTTCCGTCAGATCGCCCTGGACGACCTCGACTCCGGCCGGGAAGTCCGCCCTCGCGGCATCCCGGGTGAGCGCGCGCACCGTGTGGCCGCGGGCGAGGAGTTCGGCGACGACCTGGCGGCCGACGGTTCCGGTGGCACCGGTGACAAGGATCTTCTGCGTCTGAGTCATGGAACGACCGTAGGGAGGCTTGCGGTCAGCTTCTGTCCGCAAGCCTCAGCCGTACGTCACTTCACCTCCACCGAGAGGTCGTTGTCGACCGTGAAGTAGGGACGCACGACGGCGTCGCCGATCACGGCCGTCGGATAGACGAAGACCTCCTTGCGGTCCGCCACGTCGTCCAGCAGGCGGCCGATCCGGACCGGAGCCGCTCCCTCGCCGGACGAGACCCGGACGCTCAGGTCCCAGATCCGATTGCGGGTGGCGCCGTCGCCGACCAGTTCCGCGTAGTCCACGACGAAGGAGAACGCTCGCCCGTCGCCCTCGCCGCCCCGCAACTCCACGATCCGTGCGGTGCCCTCGCCGCCCCGCAAACGCAGCAGTACGGCGGCTCCTTCGGCGAGCGAGGCGCCGTGCAGCCGGGCCCGGACCGTCATCGAGCGGTCCGTGACCTCGATGCCCTCGACCTCCGCGTGAGCGGTGCGCAGCCAGGCCCGCACCGCGAGGTAGCCGTCCTTGGTGACGTACGGGACACGCACCGCCACCGGTGACGGCCGGTCACGGGTGTGGCCGTCGACGAGGGCCCGCAGGTCACGCAGCCCGGGGCGAAGGCGCTGTCGGGGCGCGTCGGGTTCGGGCACGAGGTAGACGTCCCACCGGCCCTCGGCGAGAGCGGGCTGCCGCTCCAGGACGGCAAGAAGGCGGCCGTCGTGGGCGGGTTCCAGGTCGAGGAGGTGGACGGTCTTCTCCGGTTGGCCCTTCTTGGGGCGCAGCCGGAGCAGCAACTGGGGCGACCCGGCGTCGTCGGCCGCTGTCGGCGGAAGGTCGAAGACGATCCGGCCGTCCGCGTCGGCCGTGCAGTCGACACGCAGGTGCGCGCCCCGCGTCGTGTCGGGTTTCGTGTCGGGTTTCGTGTTCAACGCCGTCCCCTCCGTACGGTGCGAAGCGCGCCGGAGGCCACGGCGTACGCGGCGTCGCGTGCGGCGAAGCCCTGGCTGACCAGGGCGCGTTGTATTCGGCGGCCTTCCGGGGGTGGGAGCGGACGTCCCGTGCCGCGCGCCGACCTCGCCTCGTCGATCAGCCGCTCGGCCTGCTCCACGACGGGGGCCGGGGCGAACCGTCGGGCGTTCGCCATGGCCGTACGGCCCATCCGTCGGCGCCGTTCGTCGTCGCGGACGAGGTCGAGGAGCGCGGCGCCCAGCGCCTCACGGTCCCCGACCGGTACCAGTCGGCCGTCGACGCCGTCCTCGATGATCTCGCCGGGTCCGTAGGGGCAGTCGGTGCTCACCACGGGCAGGCCGCAGCGCATGGCCTCGACGATGGTCATGCCGAACGGCTCGAAGTTGGACGTGCAGGCGGCGATCGAGCCCTTGACCCACTCCGCCTCCATGGGGGCAGCCGCGCCCATCAGCAGGGCGTTGTCGGACAGGCCCAGGCGCTGGATCAGCTGTCGCAGCCGTGTCTGTTCCTCCCCCTTGCCGTAGATGCGCAGCTGCCAGTCCGGGTGTGCGGCGGCGACCGGGGCGAACGCCTCGATGAGCAGGTCGTAGCGCTTCACCGGGACCAGCCGGCCGGCCGCGACCACCACCTTCGCGGTGCCGTCCGCCGCGGGCAGCACCGGATCGGGCACGCTGTTCGGCAGGGCCTCCACCCGGACCCCGGGCAGCCGCATCTTGCGCCGGTAGGCGGCGGCGTCCGCCTCGGTGACCGTGGTGAGCACGTCGAGCCGGCGGTAGGCACGGCGCAGCGCGGTGCGCAGGCGGGGCGGATGGTTGTCGAGGGTGAGGTGCTCCTGCCCGACGCGGACGACGTGCTCGGGCGCCTGGAGCGCGAGGTGCACGTTGAGGCCGGGCCGGGTACCGATGACGACGTCGGCGTCGGTCGCCGCCAGACACTCGCCGATCCGCAGGTCGGTCAACTCGCTGTACTGCCCGTAGCGGTACTCGGCGACAGGGAACACTCTCGCCGGTCTGAGATGCAGCGGGTGTTCCTTCTCGTGCCGCAGGTCCACCAGCGGCCTCAAGGACACTCTCGGGTCCAGGGCGAAGTTCGGGTGTTCGCGGTGCCGCAGCACCGAGACGATCTCCACTTCGTGCCGCTCGGCCAGTGCCTGGGCCAGGTTGAAGGTGGTGGTGATCGTGCCTCCGATCCCGTAGGCGTTGTGCAGCAGGAAAGAGATCTTCATGGCGGACTAGACCGCGGCGACCCCTGTTTAGTTGTCCGTTGTTATATCTCTGTTGTCTTGCAGGTCACGCCCGCTCGGCGAGCACGCGGGGAGCCGGACCGGCACATCGGCCGGCGTGGATCCCGAAGCGGTTCAGACGGCGTCCAGCTCCGTGAGTTCCTCGGCGGTGAGCACGAGTTCGGTCGCGGCGAGCGAGTCCAGGATCGTCTCCGGCCGGCTCGATCCGGGGATCGGGACCACGACCGGCGACTTGGCGAGCATCCAGGCCAGGCAGACCCGCTGCGGGCTCACCCCGTGGGCCTCGGCGACCCGCGCGAACGGGGCATGGGCGGAGCCCGGTTCACGGGCCCGGGAGATGCCGCCGAGCGGGCTCCAGGGAAGGAACGCGATACCGAGTTCGTCGCACAGGCGCAGCTCCGGCTCGCTGGAGCGGAACGCCGGGGAGAACTGGTTCTGCACGGAGACCAGCCGGCCGCCGAGGATGTCGTTCGCCTGCCGGATCTGGTCCGGGTCAGCGTTGGAGATCCCGGCCATCCGGATCTTGCCCTCGTCCAGCAGGTCGCGTACGGCACCGACCGACTCGGCGTACGGCACCCGCGGGTCGGGGCGGTGGAACTGGTAGAGCCCGATGGCCTCGACGCCGAGCCGGCGCAGGGACTCCTCGCAGGCCTCCTTGAGGTGGCGGGGGCTGCCGTCGAGCGTCCAGCTTCCGTCGCCGGGGCGCAGATGGCCGCCCTTCGTGGCGACGAGGACGTCCTTGCCCAGGTCGTGGGAGGCGAGGGCCTTGGCGATCAGGGTCTCGTTGTGACCGATCTCGGCGGCGTCCCGGTGGTAGGCGTCCGCGGTGTCGATCAGGGTCACGCCGGCGTCGAGCGCGGCGTGGATGGTGGCGAGGGAGCGTGCCTCGTCCGGGCGTCCCTCGATGGACATGGGCATCGCGCCCAGCCCGATGGCGCTGACCTCGACGTCCCCGATGCGGCGGGTGTGCATGGGCTCGTGACCCCTTTTCTCGGCTGTCGTGTTCCCGGCTGTCGTGCGGGAACCGGAGCGACACCAGCCTGGCCGTCCCGTGGTGCAAGGTCCAATGGAAGAAAGAGAACGCATTCAGAGACGGCGCCGCTGAATCTCTGTTGCTGAGATCGGCCGCCCCACCGCTTGCGCGGCCTCCTGTCCGGTGTGACACGCTCACCCTCGACCGACGGGCTGAACAAGGTTCGGCGATGTTCGCACAGCTCGTTCGTCACAGCTCGGCACAGTGAGAGGCGGCAGCATGCGCATCGGACTGCTCGGCACCGGCCCGTGGGCTCAGATGGCCCACGCTCCCGCTCTGAGCCGGCACGGCGAACTGGACTTCGTGGGGGTGTGGGGCCGCCGTACCGCCCCCACCAAGGAGTTGGCCGACGCCTACGGCGTGCGCGCCTACAACGAGGCCGACGCGCTGCTCGCCGACGTGGACGCGGTGGCCGTGGCCCTGCCTCCTGCCGTTCAGGCCGAGTTGGCGGTGCGGGCCGCGCGGGCGGGCCGCCATCTGCTGCTCGAGAAGCCGCTGGCGCCGACGGTGGAGCAGGCCCGGGCGGTCGCCGAGGCCGTCGAGGAGGCCGGTGTGGCCTCGGTCGTCTTCTTCACCACCCGTTTCCAGGCGGAGACCGAGGCGTGGATCAGTGAACAGGCCGCGGTGGAGGGCTGGTTCACGGCGCGGGCGGAGTGGCTCGGTGCGGTGTTCGGCGGGGACGGCAACCCGTTCGCCGACTCGCCGTGGCGGCGGGAGAAGGGCGCTCTGTGGGACGTGGGTCCCCACGCGCTGTCGGTGCTGCTGCCGATCCTGGGTGACGCGAGGCGCGTGACGGCGGCCGCGCCCGGGCCCGGCGACACCGTCCACCTGGTTCTCGACCACGTCAGCGGTGCCTCGAGCACCCTGGCGCTGAGCCTCACGGCACCGCCCGCCGCGGCAGGGGCCGCGGTGGAGCTGCGGGGCTCGGCCGGGGTGACGCTCCTGCCGGAGAGCACCGAGAGCGCGGTGTCCGCCCTCGCCCGGGCCGCTGAAACCCTGCTGGCGGTCTCCCGTACGGGGCGGCCGCACGGGTGCGACGCGGCGTTCGGACTGCGGGTCACCGAGATTCTGGCGACGGCCGAATCACTGCTGGACGGCGAGCGTGCCACCCACCACTGACAGGCGGCCCGGCCCCGCAGCCGGGCCGGGCCGCCTCCGTGAGCTGCCGGCTATGCCGGCTTCGGCGCACGGAAGTTGATGCGCTCGCTGACGACGGGGAAGCCCGCCTTGGCGAAGTTCGCGGCCATGGGGAAGTTGCCGTGGTCCGTCGCGCCGCTGATGAACTCCGCGCCCTGCTCGGCGAGGACGTGGGTGCACTCCGCGAGGAGGTCGTAGGCGTAGCCGTGGCCGCGCTGTTCCGGGACGACTCCGATGAAGCCGATCGTGGGGCCGGAGGGATTGTGTGCCGGGATGTGGATGCCGGCCAGGTCGCCCTCGGGCGTGTGCGCGATCTGCCACCACTGCCGTGGCGAGGGGCACCAGTGGAAGAAGTCCAGCTCCTCCTGGGCTGCCTGGTCGAGGCCGCCCTCCTCGATGGCCCGCAGCGCGTGGGCGTCCAGGGTGACGGAGTGGATGCGGCGCAGCGCGTCGAAGAAGACCGCGTCATCGGGTTCGGGGCTGAAGCTCAGGCGTCCGGGTCGCTCGGGCAGGCCGAGTTCCGGGGTCCAGCGGTAGAGGAAGCGTTCCACCAGGAGCTCGTAGCCGGCCGCGCGGGCGGCGTTGAAGCGGGCGTCGGCGGCGGCCTTCAGGCCCGGCTCGTCCCGCCGGCCGCCGGGCAGGTTGATCTCGAGTTCGACCTGCCAGGGAGCGGAGCGCAGGAGTTCGGCGCCGGCCTCTTCCTCGCCCTCGGCCACGTCGAACCAGTTGATGTTGACGGGCTCCGAGTCGTCGGGCCCGCCCCACCAGGCGCCGCGCGCGACGACCGTGCCGTCGCGCAGGGCGACCCGCTTCCACTCGGGGCGGAACCGGGTCCGCCGGTGCCCCTCACGGGCGCCGAGCGGGTCGGGGTGTGCGTCGAAGAGATGGGCGTCGCTCGCGGAGAGCGCGCGGATGACCAGATCGGTCACGGATTCCTCCGGGATGAGGATTGCTCGGAGCGCTCCCGGTCAGATCTGACGCGACACGCCGGGGCAATGGAAAGAGGAGCGCTGGACTGGTGTGCACCGCACGGCACTCGCCTCCTTCCGTCCGTCTCAGGGCGTGGGGCCATACCGTACGTGATCTTCATCGGTGCCGTCCACGGGTTTTTCGTGGGTCCGCAGCGAAGCCGCGGCGGCGACCGAGAGCGCTCTCACCAGTCGAAGTGACTTAAGTAGACCTTAGGAGAGGGTTAAGCCGTCGTGGGTATTCCGTGGTCCTTCAAGTTCCCGCAGTTGAGAGGAGTTTGGGCCCGATGCAGACCCATTGGCCGATGCGGAGGTCGTGCGTACCATCGGGGCCCATCGGCAGTCGTGGCCCCGTTTCGAGAGCGCTCTCAGATCGGCGGTCCACGTCGCCGCAGCAGCCCAGCAGTCACCCCCCACACATACTCCGGGAGACCCCCCACATGACTTCCCGTCATCAGCGCCGGCTCGGTCGACGCAGGCTTCTCCTCGCCCTCGGCGGCACGGCGGTGGCCGTCCCCGCCGTCACCACCGTGGCCCCGTACGCCCTCGCGGGCACGCCCGAGGACGGTCACGCCCCCGCCGCGGCGGCGGCCGCGCTGCCGCTGACGATCGTCAACGACAGCGGTTCCTTCGGCAACGCGAACGTCCACGTCTACATCGTCGGCAACCAGGACGGACGCCAGGTACGCGTCACGCCCGACGGCGCCCTCACGCCGATCGCGCTGTCGGACAACGGACCCGACGGCTTCACCGACTACGCGATCAGCCTGGCCGGCAGTGGCGAGACCCGGCTGTCCCTGCCGCAGATGTCCGGCCGGATCTATGTGTCGCTCGGCGAGAAGCTCAAGTTCAAGGCCGTCACGGACGGCAACGGCAACGCCGCGCTCCAGTACCCGGCCGGCTGGGTGACGTCGGACCCCAACTACCCGGTGCTGCACGACTGCGCGGAGTTCACGTACAACGCCGCCGGAATGTTCTGCAACACCACCATGGTCGACATGTTCAGCGTGCCGCTGAGCATCCGGCTGACCGGTGCCAAGGACCAGACGGCGGGCCAACTGCGGGCCGGCGGGCGCGCGGCCGCGTTCGCGGCGGTCCGCCAGGTCGCGGAGTTCGCGCGGCTCGTCGTGGACGACACTCGCGTTATCGCCCCGGGGCACGGCCTGGACGCCGGGCTGTTCGCCAAGGACCACTTCGCGCCGTACATCGACGAGGTGTGGAGTACGTACACCGGACGGGACCTGACCGTCACCACCAACGCGGGGACGTTCACCGGGCGGGTGCGCGGTGAGCGGTTCACCTTCGACGGGCCCGCGCAGGTGTCCTTCGCCAAGCCGTCGACCCGGGACGTGCTGTTCTGCGACGGGAACCTCGCCGCCCCCAACGACGGCACGACCGGCCCGGTCGCCGCGATCCTCGGCGCGGGCTTCAACCGCTCGACGCTGCTCAGCCATCCCGCCCAGCCGACGACCGACGCCGCCACCTTCTACCGGGGCGACCTGACCAACCACTACGCCAAGGCGATGCACGCGGCCACCGAGGACGGCAAGGCGTACGGCTTCGCCTTCGACGACGTGGCCGACTTCGCCTCGTACATCCAGGACACGGCGCCGACGGGGATCCGGCTGACGCTCACGCCGTTCGAGAACTGATCCCGGGCCCGTCGAGGTCCGACGCGGCCGAGCGGGTGCCGGGCCCTCGGGGACCGGGCGGTTTCGCTGGGGGCCGGAGAGGTACTCCGGGGGTCCAGGGGCCGGCAGGTGTCCAGCGGGCTTTCGGCGCCTCCGGATGCAGGGTCGGCTCCGGCGTTGAATGGTGTTAACAGACCCGATGACCGCACCGGGCCCGAAGGAAGACTCCCGGATCCGAGGAGCAGAGATGATGCCGACGTCCCAGCCCGAAGCGTCCGGGCCGTCCGGGGAGCGCGTCACCCCGGACGACCTGCTCCACGCCCGCACCGGCACCGAAGTGTCGCCCGAGGACATAGTGCTTGCCTCAGGCAAGGATCTCACCCCCCGCAATTTGGAATGGGCCAAGCGCAAGCTGGCGGACGAGGGTCCCTCCGCCCTGGACAAGCTGCTGCCCTAGCCTCAGCCCGGCTTCACCGTCCGCAATCCCCGCGGGTCGGCCCCGGGTGCGTGTCGGCACCCGGGGCGGCCTTGCGCGCGTCCACGCACAGCACCGGAATCCGCTGTACGAGGTTGTTGGCGAAGCCCCCGCGGTTCCAAGGCGGCTCCAGCGGCTGCGTACGGCCCTCGGCGTCGGTGGCCCGGGCGCTCAGGTCGTACGCGCCGGGCAGCGCGGTCCAGCTGTGCCGAAACCGGCGCCACGCCCACCGGTGCCCTCCGTCCGGCTCCAGCCCGGCCTCCTGCCAGGTGCGCCCCGCGTCGGTGCTGACCTCGACGCTCGTCACTGGAGCCTGCCCGGACCAGGCACGTCCCTCCAGGGTCACCGTGCCCGGCCGGAGCACGCGGGCCCGGGACATGAAGTCGGGGAAGCCCGGCGGGACGAGCAGGGCGCGGGGGGCGATGCGGGTGACCGGCTCGCCCTCATCCTCGGGCTCCTGGCGCAGCCGGTACGCCACGGCCTGCTGGAACCCGCGGAACGGTTCGTCGGCGACGGTGATCTCGCGCAGCCACTTCACGTGCGCCATGCCGTACCAGCCGGGTACGACCAGCCGCAGCGGCCGGCCGTGCTGCGGGGGCAGCGGGGCGCCGTTCATCGCGTGGGCCACCAGCACCTCGGGGTCGTCACCCGTGGCCACGTCCACGGGGAGCGCGCGCTGGTAGTCCTGCTCGACGCCGCGTTCGACCCCGTGGTCGGCGCCGGTGAAGACCACGTCGACCGCGTCCGCCCCGACTCCGGCCTCGGCGAGCAGCAGCCGTAGCGGTACGCCCGTCCACTCGGCGGTGCCGACCGCCTCGACGAGCCAGGGCTGGCTGACGGGCCGGGGCGTCAGCAGGGCCCGGCCGTTGCCCGCGCACTCCAGCGTGACCCGGGTGGTGACCTGCGGGAGGGCCCTCAGGTCGGCCAGGTCGAAACGCAGCGGGCGGTGGACATCGCCGCCGAGGGTCAGGGGCCAGGGGGTGTCGTCGGGCGCGTAGGGGATGTCGTAGTGGGTCAGGACGTAGTGCAGGCCGGGCGGGGTGAGGTCGTAGCGCAGGGCTTCGAGCGGCAGGCCGTGGTTGCGGGTCGCGAGCGCCAGTTCGTCCCGGCCGATGCCCTCGTCGGGGGCGGCCAGCCGGGCCGGTGCGCTCGTGTCGACGAGTCGATGCCGATGCCCCATACCGGCATTATCGACCCATATGCTCAGGACCGCTCCGGTCCACCGTGAGCTCCCCGACGGACGGCACAACTTCCGCTCCCCCTGCGGCACTTCACCCGGGCAATGGTTTCCGGCTCACCCTTTCGGAAGAGGGCGCACGACTGTCAGACTCCTGAAGGTGCCCGACTTCGACATGCTCGTCATCGGATCCGGTCCGGGTGGCCAGAAGGCCGCCATCGCCGCGGCCAAGCTGGGCCGCCGGGTCGCCGTCATCGACCGCCCCGACATGGTGGGCGGCGTCTCCATCCACACCGGGACCATTCCCTCCAAGACCCTGCGCGAGGCCGTGCTGTATCTGACCGGCCTCACCCAGCGCGATCTGTACGGTCAGAGCTACCGGCTCAAGGAGGACATCACCGTCGCCGACCTGGCCGCCCGCACCCAGCATGTGGTCGGTCGTGAGGTGGACGTCATCCGCAGCCAGCTGTCCCGCAACCACGTCGCCCTGTACGCCGGGACCGGCCGCTTCGTCGATCCTCACACGGTCGCGTTGCGCGAGGTCACCGGCCAGGAACGGCTGCTGACCGCCGAGCATGTCGTGATCGCCACCGGCACCCGGCCGGCGCGGCCCGGCAGTGTGGAGTTCGACGGGCGGACGATCATGGACTCGGACAACGTCCTGGCGCTGGAACGGGTGCCGCGCTCCATGGTCATCGTCGGTGCCGGCGTCATCGGCATGGAGTACGCCTCGATGTTCGCCGCCCTCGGCAGCAAGATCACCGTGGTGGAGAAGCGGGCCGGGATGCTCGACATGTGCGACGTCGAGGTGATCGAGTCGCTCAAGTACCACCTGCGGGACCTCGCCGTGACGTTCCGCTTCGGGGAGACCGTCGCCGCGGTCGAGCGGCATCCGCGCGGCACGCTGACCATCCTGGAGAGCGGCAAGAAGATCCCCGCCGAGGCGGTGATGTACTCGGCGGGCCGGCAGGGGCTCACCGACGAGCTGGACCTGGACAAGGCCGGGCTGACGGCGGACACGCGCGGGCGGATCACGGTCGACGAGCACTACCGCACCGAGGTGCCGCACATCTACGCCGTCGGCGACGTCATCGGCTTCCCGGCGCTGGCCGCGACGTCGATGGAGCAGGGGCGGGCGGCGGCGTACCACGCCTTCGGGGAGCCCGTCGGCCGGATGCACAACCTCCAGCCGATCGGCATCTACACCATCCCGGAGATCAGTTTCGTGGGCCGGACCGAGGACCAGCTCACCGAGGACCGGGTGCCGTTCGAGGTGGGCATCTCCCGCTATCGCGAGCTGGCCCGCGGGCAGATCATCGGTGACTCGCACGGCATGCTGAAGCTGCTGGTATCGCCCGAGGACCGCACGCTGCTCGGGGTGCACTGCTTCGGCACGGGGGCGACGGAGCTCATCCATATCGGGCAGTCGGTGATGGGGTGCGGGGGCACCGTGGACTATCTGGTCGACGCCGTGTTCAACTACCCGACGCTCGCGGAGTCGTACAAGGTCGCCGCCCTGGACGCCACGAACCGGCTGCGGCAGATCGACCACATCGGGGACTGAGCCCGCGGGGCCGGGGCTCGCGCATCAGGGCGTCTCCTGGCCGCCCTCCGGCAGCCGGGAGTCGTCCTCGACGACATGCATCGCGGCCTCCTCCGCGCCGGCCGCTCCGCCGTCGATGCCCTGGTCGAAGGCGATCTCCTCCTTCGTGGTGTCGGGACCGGTCCCCTCGTCCGGGGCGAGAAGGCGACCCGCGCGATCGGTGCCCGACTCGGGGTCGACGGGTTCACCCTCGCCGTCCGGCAGGTCACCGACGTCGTCACCGGCGGGTTCGGTCACGTCGGGCACCTCCTGCGTGAGCCGTTCGTCGAGGGTCTCGCCGTCGTGCTGTTCGGCGGCCGTGGTGCCGTGCTTGGTCACGCCGAGCGGCTTCTCCGGCGGGGAGTAGCCCTCGTCGAGGGTGTCGTCGTAGGTCCGCTCGTCCACGGCGTCCTGAAGGTCGAGCGGCGCCGCGTCCTGCTGTTCCTCATTGCTTCCGGTGGGCTGGTACGCGTCGTCGGCCATCGGCTCTGCGGGCGTGTGTTCGGTGCCCATGACTGCCTCCCTCGCTCGCGCGGTCGGCTGGTTTCGCTCCTGCATGTCCTGAACCGCGTTTCCCGTTGCGGGTTCTCCAACCCCGGAAGATCTCGCGGCTCTTGAAGCATCAAGGAGTGTGGCTATCATCACTCGCACACACGGTGTGACTGCACGGCAACGCAACGGCGTACAGTGTCCGCCACCCCGTTCCGCCCCACCGCCCTGACCCGAGGTCATCCCTCCCCGGTTCGTGGCGTCGTTTCACCCCCCACAACCCTTACGTCGTCGGGGCCGGTCCGCCCTCGCGTCGTGCAAGACGGAAAGCAGCGCATCCATGAGCAACAACAGGGGCAGAGGGCTGCAGGCCAACGCCCTCGGTACGTTCGACACGGTGGTGATGGCGGTCGCGGGCACCGCCCCCGCGTACTCGATCGCCGCGACCACGGCGGTGCTCGTCTCGGCGGTGGGCCTGGCCAGCCCGGCCACGCTGCTGTACTGCGCGATACCGATGCTGGGCATCGCCCTGGCCTTCAGCTACCTCAGCCGGATCGACGTGAACGCGGCTGCCAGTTACTCCTGGGTGGGGCGTACGCTGCATCCCTTTCTGGGGTTCATCAGCGGCTGGGCGCTGGTGATCTCGGCGACCATCTTCATGGTGGCGGGTTCGCTGCCGGCCGGATCGATGACGCTCGCCCTCTTCGACGAGGAACTCGCCGACGACACCGCGCTGTCGACGCTGGTCGGCGCCGGCTGGTTCCTGATCATGCTCGTGGTGGTGCTGGGCGGCGCACGGCTCACCGTGCGGGCGCAGCTGGTGATGTCCGGTGTCGAGCTGGCGATACTGGCCCTGTTCGCCGTACTCGCCCTTCTCCACTCGGACAACGCCCGGGCGTTCGACTGGTCCTGGCTCGGCTTCGGGCACTTCGACGGGGTGACGGGGTTCGCGTCGGGGGCACTGATCGCCGCGTTCTACTACTGGGGCTGGGACGTCACCAGCAACCTCAGTGAGGAGACCCGCAACAGCCGCCGTACGACCGGCCTCGCGGGGCTGATCGGGGTGGGCATCGTGTTCCTTCTCTTCGAGGTGTTCACCATCGCGGTGAACGTCATCCTGTCCGCGCAACAGATCCAGGACAACGACGCCAACGTGCTCGCCGTGCTCGGTGAGGAGGTCTGGCCCGGCTGGGGCGGCAAGTTGCTGATCGTGGCGGTGATGCTGTCCACCATCGCCACCCTGGAGACCACGCTCATCCAGGTCACGCGCTCGCTGTTCGCGATGGGCCGGGACCGTACGATGCCGTCCGCGCTGGGCCGGGTGCACCGCCGGTGGAACACGCCGTGGGTGGCCGTCTCGGTGGTCGGCGTGGTGGCACTGGCGATGTTCATCGCCTCCAACTTCCTGGGCACGGTGGGCGACATCCTCTCCGACGCCATCTCGGCGATGGGGCTCCAGATCGCCGTGTACTACGGGCTGACGGGGCTCGCGGTGGTCGTCGCCTACCGAAGGATGCTGCTGAAGTCGGTGGGCAACTTCGTGTTCGGCGGCCTGTGGCCGTTGATCGGGGCCCTGTTCATGTTCTGGATCTTCGTCGAGTCCCTGGGTGAGCTGAGCGGTTCCGCCCTCACGATCGGCATCGGTGGTCTCGCGGCCGGGCTGATCCCGATGCTCTGGTACTGGCGGCAGGGCAGCGACTACTACCGGCCGGCCAAGCTGGACGCCGCCCGGACCGTCGAGGCCGACTGCGTTCCGGCCGGCGCGGGCGGCAGCGACTCCCTTGTCCACGAGGGTCTTTCCACCGACTTCTGAGGGAGCCCTCGATGGCGAAAGACCGCTTCGCTCCCGACTTCGACCCCGACTGCGGTGACACCGCGCTGACAAGTGCCCGGCAGGACATCGTCATCGGCCGCTGGCAGGGGTTACGGGAACTGCTGCGGGTCACCGGTCCCGACTGGCTGGTCCGCGGCCATCGGACCCGGCTGCTCGCCCAGGCCTGTGCGAGCAGTTCGACGTCGGAGTCGTGGCTGGCCGCCGAGCCGCACAGCGCCGACGCTCTGGTGCTGCGGGCGGCGACGGAGACGGCCCGGGCGTTCAACCTGGCGATCACCGCGGGCCGGGGTGTGCCGATCGACCGGCGGCGCATCGACAGCGCGGTGCTGTCGTGCCTCAGAGCCGCCGACTCCTACCCGGACGATCCGACCCCGTGGATCTCGCTGATCTCCGTCGCCCGGCTGTATCCGTCGGGCGTACGACGGCAGGAACTGGCGCGCTGGTGGGACGAGTTGCACCAGCGCGACCCGTACAGCGTCGAGGGTCACCTCCAGGTACTGCACTATTACTCGGCCCGCTGGCACGGCACCCACGGTCTGATGTACGACTTCGCCCGCGACGCGGCCGGCGTGGCACCGTCCGGCTGTCCGCTGCCGGTGCTCGTGCAGTACGCCCGGGTGGAGGAGTTCCGCTACGCCCTGGACGCGGCCAGGGGCCGGCACGCCTCGATGGGACTGGGCCAGCACTGGAGCAACGACGGCGCCGTCAGCGACGTCCGCCGCACCTGGGAGCGCTGGATCACCGGCCGCACCGGTGACGGCATCGCCCCCGGCGAGCTGCGTGACGTCAACTACCTGGCACACGCGGCCTGTCACGCGGGGGCCCATGACATCGCCGCGGCCCTGTTCCGGATGCTGGAGCGCCGGGCCACGCGGACTCCGTGGGCCTACACCGGCGATCCGGACAAGCAGTTCGTCAGATGGCGCAAGGAGGTGGGGGTGCGCGGCTGATCACGGCAGGGCGTTCGGCACGTCCGGCCGCGGCGCCGGGCGACCGTCTCGCGGCTCAGTTCCTCCGTCTCCGACTCGGGCAGCCGCTCGAAGACGTCCTCGGTGATGACCGAAACGGTCGGGAGGATACGGCGGTTGAGGTCCGGTCCGCCGGTCGCCGAGTCGTCGTCGGCCGCGTCGTACAGCGCGGTCAGCGCCGCCCCGTGCCGGGGCATCCCCGCGCGGAACAGCTTCCGGTATGCCCGTACGCCCGTCTGCGCTGGGGTGCGTCGAGGAGGTGGTCCGGCGTCATTCCGGTCCGCCCGCGCCCGGCGCCGGGGCGATGCGGACCTCCAGGCCGTCGAGGCGGTGGAGTTGCCAGTCGCGGGCGTAGCGGGGCGGTGTGCCGCCGGGGTCGGTGAGGGCGCCGACCGGGATCCTGCGGGCGGTGCGCAGGATGTCGGCCTCGGTGGTGTTGGCGTTGTTACCGCTGATCGCGCCGGAGTCGCAGCCGGTGTAGTAGCCGACGGGAATGGCCTCGTGCCCGGTCAGCAGGCAGGGCTGGCGCACGCCGAGGCGGTGGAGTGCGGCGGCGGAACGGGACCAGGCCTCACGGTTGGCGGTGGTGCGGTCCACGATGCGGTCCAGGACGACGAACTGCACGGCCAGATGTCCGGCCAGGCCGAGCGCGATCACGGCGGCCGGCACCGGGCGCCACCGGCCGTTCGGCCTGGTGGCCAGGTGGAGCAGCGCGTCCGCGACGGGGATGGCGAGCAGCGCGTAGGCGGGCAGGAGGAAGCGGGGTGCCGCGTATCCGATCATGAAGAGGTACGGGAAGGCGGCCGTGGCGGCGCAGGCCAGGGGAACCAGGGTGCGGGTGGTGCGGCCGGCGAGGACCGCGACCGCCAGTGCGCAGACGGCGAGCAGCGGGAGCACGAACCACCAGGCGTAGACGACCGGGGAGGGCATCTCCCCGTTGCAGGGCCGGCACAGGCCGCTGCCGGCCAGGCTGCGCAGTTGGTCGTCGACGGCGAAGTTCCAGCCCAGGCCGCCCTGGATACGGGAGGCCTCGTTCAGCCGCTCGCGCAGTCCGCCGTAGCTGACGAACGCCTCGATCACCCACTGGAGGCCACCGGCCACCAGGCCCGCCGCGAGGGCACCCCCGAGCCGCCAGTGCCGTGCCGCCACCGCGAGCACGAGCAGCGGCAGTGCCACCCAGACGGCGTCGGTGGGCCGCATCCACGCCATCAGCGCGGCGCCCGCCACGACGCCCCACAGGGCCCGTCGGTCGAGGCGGTCCGTGCGGGCCCGCAGGAAACAGGCGACGCAGATCAGGGCGCCGAAGGCGACCCAGAGGTTGGGCATGGCCTGCGGGCCGTAGAAGAGGGTCACCCACAAAGTGGCGAAGAAGGCTGCCGCGCCGGCCAGGACGCGGGGCGGGAACAGTCCGCGCCACACACGCAGGGCCAGGTACAGGCCGAGCCCGGACAGGACGGCGAGGTAGACGCGCAGCAGCGGTGTGGAGGACGACCAGGAGGCGATGGGCCACACCAGCAGCGGGACGCCACGCGCGCGTGGTGCGCTGAAGAAGGCGGCCGGAGCGTCGCCGCCGACCTGGCTGACGTACACCACCTCGTCCCAGCCGAGGCCCATCGAGGGCCCTACGAGCAGGAGTTGGGCAAGGGTGAAGGCTCCGGCCACCGCCGCGAGCAGGCCGTGGCCGCGCGCCTGCCACGACCGGCCGGACAGGAACGCCTCGTCGCGCCGTCCCATGCTCAGTCCCATGGGCTTCGTGCCGTGCGCCATCGTCCGCCCCTCCCCCTACGCGTCGTAGGGTTTGCGAGCCCCGCGGCCAGGCGAGTTGGGCAGCGGGGAGCCAAGAAAGTGATGAGAAGATTAAAAACACGGACAGACTAACCCGCATGGGACGGGTGTGCAGTGTGAGGTTCGGCCAGGTGCCTGACCGAGGGGTGACACACTCTGCTGTGTGGCCCTGACCTTCGACGATCTCCTCTCCCGCGCCCGGTCCCTCCCCCGCGACGGCCGCCGTGCCGTCCTCGGCATCGCCGGCAGCCCCGGCGCGGGCAAGACGACGCTCGCCCACCACCTGGTGCGCGAGCTCAACGGTTCCGGGGACCCGTGGGTCGCGCATGTGCCCATGGACGGCTTCCATCTCGCCGATGTCGAGCTGGACCGGCTCGGGCGCCGGGACCGCAAGGGCGCGCCGGACACCTTCGACGCGGCGGGGTACGCGGCGCTGCTGCGGCGTCTGCGTGAGGAGGCCGACGGTGACATCGTGTACGCGCCCGGCTTCGAGCGGGTGCTGGAGCAGCCGATCGCCGGTGCCGTTCCGGTGGAGCCGGCCGCCCGGCTGGTGGTGACCGAGGGGAACTATCTGCTGCTGGACACAGGTGCGTGGGCCCGGGTGCGGCCGCAGCTGGACGAGGTGTGGTTCTGCGAGGCCGACGAGCCGGAGCGGATCCGGCGGCTGATCGCCCGCCACGAGGAGTTCGGCAAGCCGCACGATCAGGCGGTGGCCTGGGTCCTGCGCTCCGACCAACGCAACGCGGACCTGGTCGCCGCCACCCGGGAGCGGGCCGAACTGGTGGTGCCGGCCACCGCCCTGCCCGTCCCGCAGGAACCGCCGGCCGCACACGCGGGGACCTGACCGGACAGGCCTGGAGAGTGTCGGCGAGGCCGAGCAGCGCAGGTGGGAGCTGCTCGGCCTCGCCGTGGTGAGCCGTGAGCGCCTATGACGCCTTGAGCGTGAGCTCCGGCTCCCCGTGTGCGTCGCCCGCCGCCTCGCCGAGCACGGCGGTGAATGCCTCGGTGCGGACCCTCAGCCGCTGACCGTCGCATTCGACGGTCAGCGCGCCGAACGGGCCCGACGGTCCGTAGCGTACGGCGAACACGTGCAGGTCCTCCGGGCCGCCGGGGGCCGGTTCGGCCTCCAGGGCCGTCGAGCCGACCAGGTGCCGCCAGCCCTCGTCGGGGTTGCCATAGCCGCGCGGGTCCGCGGCCAGGGCGAAGGCCGCCTCCTCCTGGGTCCGGTCGGCGCGGGCGTCGAAGTGGTCCACGCCGTCCGACTCGGGGTGCGTCAGCCGCAGTTCGCCGGCCGAGGTGACCTCACCGTCCGCCGTCCTGCGCACGCGGTCGCCGTCGTCGGCGGCGTACGGCAGTCCGGCGAGCAGATACGGCGTTCCGGGGAGCCGTTCCACCGCGACGGTCAGCCACAGGCGCGTGCCGTCGGTGACGTACAGCGAGCGCACATGGCGCAGGACGTGGTCGCGGCCGACGACGGGCTTGGTGACCAGCTTGGCCGTGAGGCCGTCGGCGCGGACGTCCCGGACGCGGACCTCGCCCATCGGGCGGCAGAAGAGGAAGCCGTCCGTCACCGGGCCGAAGCCGTGCTGCCGGTTCACCGCGGCCGGGAGGTAGTACGTGCCCGCCGCCTCGACCAGCGACGGGGTCATACGGTCGTCGAAGGCCACCGACACCGTGCCCGCGCGCAGTTGGTGGCGGGCCGGAACCGGTGACGGGGTGCGGTGCCAGCGTGTGGTGTCCTGGATCTGCCAGACCAGCATCCACGCGAAGTGGCCGTCGACCCCGCCGTCCGCCTTGACCGCGTGCCGGCCCCACCGGGTGTCCCCCCGGTAGCGGCCGAGGTCGGAGCCGACGCGCCGGCTGAAGTAGCGCAGGCCCAGAACCGACTCGAAGCCGCTGTGCTGCTCGCTGTAGCGCGGGCCGCCGTTGTCGAAGCCGCCGACCGTGAGGCGGGCGTCGATGTAGCGGGCGAGCGCGTCGCCGTCCTCGGCGAAGATCCGCTCGCCGCTGACCCGGTGGGCCTGGGCGAGGAAGGACAGGGAGATCGGGCCGTAGTTGTTGTCGTACGCGCCGCCGTGCTCGGGAGGCAGCAGCGCGCCCCGGTCCGCGACGCGGTGGGCGCGGATCTTGTCGGCGTAGAGGGCGACGGCCCGCGCACGCACCTGCTCGCCCGTGCCGGGCGGGAGATGGCGGGCCAGCATCAGTCCGCCGACGACGCAGCCGATGGCCTGGTTGCCGGCCTCCTGCGGATTGAAGAAGGTCGCCTCGGTCAGCCAGCGCCAGTAGCCGTGCGCGACGTCGAGCAGTTCGGCGCGCTGCTCGCCCTCGACGAGCCCCTCCGCCAGGTCCAGCACGTTGACGGCCTGGAGCAGCGCCCACACCGTGCTCGGCCAGTCGCCGATGGGGTGGGCGCCCGCCTCGAGGGTGTAACGGGCGTACGGGAGCCCGGAGTTGCGTACCTTGAGGTTCGGGTAGCCGGGGTTGTCCTCGGTGTAGACCCGCTCCCGCAGATGGAAGGCGAGGCTGCGGCTCACCGCCTCCGGCAGCCTCGGGTCCTTGCCGCGCTGCCAGTCGAGCGCAAGCAGGGAGGTGATGCCGAGCGAGGTGTCGCCGATGTCGTCGACGCAGTCGGGGTGTTCGAGGTTGCCCTCGGGCGTGAGGCGCGCGAGGGCCTGCTCAGTGACGTCGGCGAGCACGGCGTCGTACGCCTCCGGGGTGTCCGGCAGGTTGTGCAACGGGCCGAGCTGGCGTGGGAGGTGCAAGGAGATCAGCCCTTCATGCCTGAGAGGTGGCGCGCAGTGTGAGGGTCAGTGTCTGCGGTCCGTGCCCACCGAGGTAGACACGGTTCCCGGTCGTCGCGTCGGTGCCGCCGGCCACGGTGTAGTCCTGCCCCGGGTCGTAGCGCAGTACATCGCTCTGGTCCGGTCCGGCGAGCGGTTCGCCCGTCTCTACGGCGGCCTGGACCCGGATCTCGTCGTCGCCGACGCGGTAGCTCATCGGCTCGGTCGTCAGGCACCAGCGTCCGTCTCCGAGCGGTATGGCGCCCTGCGGCTCGCCGCCCGGCCGGAAGGTCAGTTCGAGGGCCCAGGGCACCGGTGGGCCGCTGATGTCGATCCGCAGGTCGGCCCCGTCCTCCCGCAGATCGACCTCGACCCGGGTCGTGTGGGAGACCTCGTCCTGAGGGCGGTCGGGGAAGGCCATCGCCGCGGAGAAGCGGCCCTCGTCCACCAGGCGGTAGGCACCGTCGTCGCGCCTCCGGTCCTTCGGGAGCGGCTGGTAGTAGGCGGTTGTGAGGGTTTGGGTGAGCCGGTACCGGTTGTCGGCGAGCTGTTCCATGTCGGCGGCACGGAACGGGCCCAGGTCGAAGAACACCCGCGAGAGGCGGACCGCGTCGAGGACGGCGGCACCGGCGAACATGCGCAGGAAGGTGGGGTTGCAGGCGAGGCCCGAGCGGATGCGCCGGTGCTCGGGCACGTCGGAGCCGCCGTACACCACGGTGTGCGCGGTGGCCGAGACGTGTTGCGCGAGGCGTGCGGTGGTGAGGTACCGGGCGCGCGGGAGCCTCTCCGCGTCCGGGGCCGGCAGGGCGCGGCACAGGTCCGGGGTGAGGAGGGTCTGGGCGAGCAGGTCGGGGTCCTCGATGCCGGCGGCGGCCGCCAGCCGTGCCGCACGGGCGAAGTCGCCCCGGCCGGTGCGGATCGCGAGCAGCCGGTAGTGCGGCAGGTAGGGCCACAGCGCGAACGAAAGCCTCTGGTCCTGGCGGCGCGAGTGGACGGTCTCCACCGTGCCGTCCGGCCTGATCAGGTCCAGCGTCGTGGCGAGGTTGCGTTCGACGGCGTCCAGCAGGTCGGTACGCCCGAGCACCTCCGCCAGCAACAGCATTGCCGGGTTGGTCACGATGGACGCGTAGACGGCGCTGCGTTCCGAGTACAGGCCCTCTGTGTCGATGTCGACGCCCTCGGCGAGCCATTCCTCGGCGCGGTCGAGCAGCCGTTCGTCGGGGAACGACCGGTGCAGACGGGCGAGCGCCGCGCTCAGCTCCCAGCGGTGGTTCGGGGTGTGCACGCCACCGGTCAGGAGACTGGCGGTGGCGGCGCCGGCGATCTCGGCGAGCGCGGCCGTCACCTCGCCCAGTTCCGGTCCCGCGTCGGCGGCGAGGACGTGTGCGTCGCACACGTCGTTGACGGTGAACGCGGAGTCGGGCGGTGACTGGACGTTGTCGCCGCCCGCGAAGAGACCGGAGGGGGTCTGCACGGCCCGCAGGGCGCGGAGGTGGGTCATCGCGGCGGCGACCGCCTGTCCGCTGCCGTGCAGTGCCGAGTCGGGGGAACGGTACGCCGCTGTCAGGGTTTTCACCCGCCGCGCCAGACCACGGTGCGGCACGCCGGCGGGTTCCACGTCCGGGTCGGCCGCCAGGGGGGCGGCCGACCGGTCGGCGGCGCGCGCCGCCGAGCGGACGAACTCGTGGTCGAGCGGGTGGGGCAAGGTCAGTCCTTCAGGCCGGCGTTGATGTCGGCGTTCATGACGTACTTCTGGAACACCAGGAAGACGACGATCAGCGGGATCATGGAGATGACCGATCCGCCGAGCAGCACCGACCAGTTGATGTTCTGCGCTCCGACAAGGCTCTGGATGCCGATCTGCACGGTGAACTTCTCGGGGTCGTTGAGCATCAGCAACGGCCAGATGTAGTCGTTCCACCGCCACTGGAACGACAGGATGGCGAGCGTCAGCATGATGGGCCGGGAGATCGGCACCATGATCCTCAGGAAGATCGACAGCTCACGCGCGCCGTCGATGCGGGCGGCCTCGATGAGCTCGTCGGGGACCGTCAGGAAGAACTGGCGGAACATGAAGCACCCGGTCGCCGTGAGCAGAGCCGGGAGGATGATACCGGCGAGCGAGTTGTAGAGGCCGAGGTCACGGACCACCAGGAACAGCGGGGCGAGCATGACCTCGCCCGGCAGCATCGTGGTGGCCAGGATGCCGACGAAGAAGGCCTTGAGCCACTTGTTGTCGTACTTGGCCAGGGCATACCCCGTGCAGCAGCTGACTCCCACCGTGAGGATCGTCGCGATCACGCACACGATGGTCGTGTTGATGAAGTACTGGGAGAAGTTGGCGCTCGCCCACGCTTCCTTGTAACCCGACAGCGTGGGGTCGTGCGGAATCAGCGTCAGCGGAAGGGAGAACAGGTCTCCCGCCGGTTTGAAGGAGCTGAGGACGAACCACAGCACCGGCACCGCGTAGAGGGCGGCCAGGACCCACAGCAGTGTCGTCGCGGGCACCGCGCGCCGAAGCCCCTCGCCGGTCGGCCTGCGGGGCCGGTTCTTGGAGACCCGCACGGAATCGGCGTCCGCCTTGCGCAGCGTGTCGGTGGTTGTCATCGGTTCTCCACCCGTCGGTTGACGATCAGCTGGATGATCGCGACGGCCATCAGGATGAGCATGAGCACGAACGACGCGGCGCTCGCGTAGCCGATCTGGCCCGTTTTGAAGCCGGTCTGGTAGATGTACTGGACAAGCAGGTTGTTCGAGGTTCCGGGTCCGCCGTTGTTGAGGGAGGCGAACAGCGGATACTCCTTCATCGCGTGGATCGTGTTGAGCAGGATGACGATGAAGGACGTGGGCGCGATGCTCGGCAGTGTGATGCTGACGAACTGGCGCCACGGGCCGGCGCCGTCGAGCGCGGCCGCCTCGTAGTACGACTGCGGCACGTTCTTGATGGCCGCGATGAACAGCAGCATGGAGAAGCCGGTCCAGGCCCAGGACGCCGCCACCACGACCACGAGCAGCGACAGGTCCGCGTTCGACTGCCACGGAACGGCGCTTCCGCCGAGCTTCTCGATGAGGTAGTTGACCAGTCCGAAGTTCTCACCGAACAGCCACCGCCACAGGACACCCACGACGATGGGCGACAGCAGCCACGGGATGAAGAAGAAGACCCGGGCGACCGACACGCCCTTGGCGTGCTTGCTCACCAGCACGTTGGCGATGAGCAGCGAGAACACGAAGTTCAGCGGAACGAAGAGCACGGTGTACAGCAGCGTCCGGCTCAGCGCGTCGTAGAAGGTGGAGTCCCCTGCCAGGTTGCTGTAGTTGTCCAGTCCGACGAACTGGAACGCCCCCACACCCGTGTAGTTCGTGAACGAGTAGACGAGCCCGATCACCGCCGGCCAGACGAAGAACAGCGAGAAGAGCACGACGTTGGCCGCGATGAGGACGAGCGGCGCAAGGGTGTACTTACTGCGTCTCCTGGGCGGGCTCGCGGACACGGCCGAGGCGCGTTTTGTCATCTTCCTGACTCCGTGCTGGTGGAATGGGTTCCTGTGGGCTCACGCCATGAGCCCGGCATCACCTGGGGGCCCGAGGCCGGGCGGCGGTGTCTCGTCCCCGCCGCCCGGGCCCGCCGGGCTACGCTCAGCCGCCGACCTGCTGGTTGTAGCCGTCCACGATGTTCTGCAGGGCCTTGTCTGCCGACTGCTGGCCGTTGATCGCCTTGCCGAGCTCCGTCTTGGTGGGGTCCTCGGTGAGGCTCTTGCCCTTCAGCACCCAGTTCGTCTGCGCGCTGTTGAAGTAGCCGGAGATCGGGTCGTAGAGCGGGATCGACTCGTTGTACAGCTTGAACGCCGCCTGCGCCGCCTCGGACTTGAAGGGGTACTTCGGGTTCAGACCGCTCTCGACCGGCAGGAACCCGGACGCCTCACACAGCGCCTGGTAGTGGGCCGGCTCGAACAACCAGGACAGGAACTTCTTCGAGGCGGTCGCCGCTTCGGCGTTGTTGTTGAAGCCCACCGTCAGGCCGCCGCTGTTGACGTCGCTGGCCTGCACCGGCTGGGCGGGAGTCGGGACGCTCGCCCACTCGAACTTCTTGATGCTCTCCGCGAAGGCGGGAACCTGCCACACGCCGGACCAGTAGGCCACGACGTCACCGCTCTGGAACATGGCCGACGGGTCGGCGCCGCTGGTCCACACCGACTTCGGCATGGTCTTGTCGTCGTTCCATCCGACGAAGGTGTTCACTGCCTTCTTGGTCGCCGCGTCCACCGAGAACTTGCCGGAGCCGTCCGCGTGGACGTACTTCCCGCCCATCTCGTACACCATGGCGCGCAGCCGGGACGGCGACTGGTCGAACGTCAGGGAGTACTTGGCCTTGGTCTTCTCCCGGACCTCGTCCGCCGCCTTGATGAACTCGGTCCAGGTCCAGGTCTTCTCGGGCGAGGTCGGGTAGGAGACGCCGGCCTTCTCGAAGAGCGACTTGTTGATGAACATGCCGGACGCGGTGACGTCCGAGGGAATGGACAGCACCTTCCCGGACGAGTCCTTGGCGAGGAAGTTGGCGTTGATCTTGTTGGTCTTGTTGTTGGCGATGGAGCTGAGGTCGATCAGCTTGTTCGACCAGATCGGGTCCAGCGCCGGCACGGCCGCCACGTCGGGCAGGGAGTTCGCCTGCGCGGCATTGTGCAGCTTCGTCGTGTAGCCGTCGTAGGGGATGTTGACGAGCTTGACCTTGACGCCGGTTTCCTTCTCGTACTGCGCCACCATCTTCTTCCAGCCCGCGTCCTGCCCCGGCACCGTGGAGATCCAGAAGGTCAGCGACTTGGAGGTCCCGCCCGAGTCGGATCCTCCTCCGCAGGCGGAGAGCAGCAGGGCACCTGCCGTGGCCACGGCAGCGAGGGGGACCAGGCGGCGTATGCCGCCGCGGCCGAGTCGGCGAGAGCGCCGCACACCCACAGTGGTCATCTTCGATCCCTTTTCGTCGTAGGGGACGGAGCCCCGGCGCCGACCGAGGCGGCACGGGTGCATTTTGCAGGAAGGTTCGCTTTCCGGGGGCGCGGCCTCGCCCGGCCGCGTCGTCCACGCGGGTGCGAGGTCCCCGGCCGTCCTGGCCGTCACCGCACGGGCTCGCCCTCGTGCGGTTGCCGTACGTCGAGTACGGGCGGGACGCTCGCCCCAAGTCGGCGTCCCGGCCGACTTAGAAAGCGCTTGTCCGGACATTGGCAGACCGAGTCCGAACCCGTCAATCCTTCATCCGCGCCGCCTCGGTCACGGTTTGGACTCCTCTGGCGACCGCGAGGCGGGCCGCGCCGACCACGGTGCCGAGATCACCGACCTGGCTGCTGACCACCTCGGTGGGCCAGCTCAGCCGCTCCAGCTCGGCCCGCACACCGGGCAGGAGCTGCGGAAACGCACCGGTGCTGCCGCCCAGGACGAGCAGCCCGGGGTCCAGTACGGCGGTCACGGCGGCGGCCAGCCGGCCCACGTCCACGGCGTGCCGGGCGACGATCGCGCAGGCGGTGGCGCTGCCCTGTGCGGCCAGCGAGAACAGGCCTTCGGCGGTACGGGGGCATGGACCGTCCGATTCCGGCCAGGCCTCGGCAGCCCGGCGCAGCAGGGAGCGGGCGCCGATGTACTCCTCCAGGGCCTCGTGGCGGGGCTCGAGGCCGTCGTCCCAGGGGTAGGGCAGCCGGGCGAGCTCTCCGGCCGCCCCGTTGGCCCCGGCCAGCACCTGGCCCCCGACGACGATGCCGAGACCGATACCGACGCCGATCCGCAGGTAGCCGAAGGTGTGCCGGCCGCGTGCCGCGCCCTCGTGCAGTTCCGCGAGCGCGGCGCAGTTGACGTTGTTCTCCAGATGGACGGGCACACCGGGCGGCAGGGCGACGGCCACCGCGTCGAAGACGGGCCGCGCTTTGGCGGTCGCCGGGCGCACGGCGCCTTCCTCGGCCCGCGCCGTGACGTCGCCGACGGCCACGACGATGGTGCGCAGCGGGGCGTCGGCGGGCAGCGCCGAGAGCGCCTCCCGCACGACGTCAGCGGCGTCTTCCCGGGGGCCGGTGGCCTCGGCGAGCAGGCTGCCGTCCAGGGCGCAGCCGCGCACCCGGGTGACAGCCGGGCCGAGGTCGACGGCGAGCACGGCGCCCGCGGCCGGACCGAGACGGTAGACGGCGGCGCTACGGCCCGTACCGCCGGACGAGGTGCCGGAGTGGGCGGCGAGGTGGACGCCCTCGAGTTCGGCGACGGCGGAGGAGACCGTCGGCTTGGACAGCCCGGCAAGGCTCGCCAACTGCGGCCGCGTCGCAGCGCCGGCCTGGGCCAGCACGGTGAATACGGCGCTTGCGCTCTCGGTCAGACGGGGGGCTCCCACCACGTCGTATTCCACAGTTCCCCCAGCTCACGGGCTGCTCTCCCGGGCCGATCGGCTCGGCGGGAGGCGGCGATGGGTTGCTCCGGCGGCATGCGGTCCCGACCCGGGCGGGGAGCCCGGGAAGTCGGGTGCGCGACGCCTATTGACACGCACTGTACTTCGTTAGTTAACTTCCTAACGAACGTCACGGTACTCGCCTGCCGTGATCCGTCCAGAGGCCCGTCCCGGGGCTTCCCTAGTTCTTCAACTGTCTTGCCCTCCGGCACGGTTCGCCCGCCGTCGCAGCACACAGCGCACCGACGAAAGAGGATCCGTGCAGGACACCCCTTTGTCCGGCCCCCTGGTGGTCGGCATCGACGTGGGCGGCACCAAGACGCATCTCCGCGCGCTCACGGGCGACACCGTCGTGGCCGATCACGTCCGTCCCAGCGGCGGCTGGCGGCCGCACGATCCGGTGGCCGCCGCCGGCTGGCTGGCCGCGCTCCTCAGCGAGGCCCTTCCCAAGGGCGTACGTCCTTCCGCCCTCGCTGTCGGTGCCCATGCCTGCGAAACCGCGCGCCAGTGCACACAGATCCGCACCGCTCTCCAGCTCCACTTCGCCGTCCCCGCGCTGGTCGTGGGCGACGCGGAACTGCTCGTGCCCGCCGCGGGCCTGGACAAGGGGGTCGGCCTGGTCGCCGGCACCGGGTCCGTCGCGGTGGGCCGCCTCCCCGACGGCCGCGCCGTCCAGGTCGGCGGCTGGGGCGCGCTCCTCGGCGACGAGGGCGGCGCCGCCGGTCTCGTCCGCGAGGCCGTGCGCGCCGTATGGGCGGCGCACGACCGCGGTGAACGGCCGGACGCACTCGCGCTCGGTCTGCTCACCGCCTTCGACGTCCCGGAAGTACCCGGGCTCGGCGCGGCCCTGGAGGCCGCCACCGCTCCCTCCGCCGAATGGGGCCGGCACGCCCCGGCCGTGTTCGCTGCCGCCGAGGCCGGTTCGGATCTCGCCCGCACGGTCGTGGCCGATGCCGGTCGCGCACTGGCCGCGCTGGTCGGACGGCTCGCCGCCCGTGGGGTGGTGGTCGACGACGTCGTCGTCGCGGGGAGCACGGTCCTCGCCCAGTCCTCGCTGTACGACGCCTTCACGGCGGCTCTTGCCCAAGGCGTTCCCACAGCACGCACACAGCCTCTGCGGGCGGCGCCCGTGGAGGGGGCCGTGGCGATGGCCCGTTCACTCGTATGACACGTCCCGGTCGTCGGCTCTCCGCCGTTCCGACACGACTCGCCCGTAGATCTTCGCTCGTACGACTCCCGGCCGCACGGCCGCAGAACTCGAGAGAGGCCCCCTTCATGCCGCCATCCGCCGGGCAGCAGACCGCCGTACCCGCCATGAGACGACGGGGGTTCCTGAAGACCTCCGTCGGCGCCTCGGCCGGCGTCCTGGCCGCCCCCACGTTCGTCTCCTGGCTCGCCGCGGCGGACGCCAAGGCCGCGGCCGCCCCCGCCGCGTTCGTCGACGACTACAGGACGAACGTCGTCGCGAACCAGACACCCGAGACCAACGCGGTCGTCCGGATCCTCGGCGGCTTCGCGAAAGTATGGAAGACGGGCGGCGCCTGGGACACCGGCACGCCGCTCGCGCCCGAGGTGCTGCGCGCCAACATGCGCTACTGCGCGCGGATCACCGCCGTGCGCACGGACGCTCAGGCGAAGGAATCGTTCATCGTCGACCGTCAGCACCAGAGTTACTCGGTGATCGCCGGGCTCGGTCCGCTGGCGGACCTGTACAAGTCGGGCGCCAAGGCGGTCACCTCGATCACCAGCGCGCCGGACGGCACCCCCGCCGGGAAGATCAGCGACGCCCTGCCGGCCGACGCCCCGGCCGGTTCCGCGATCGGCGCCGGGTCGTACGACTCGGATCTCGGCCAGGTGGCCAAGCTGGTCGACACCGTGCGCGGCCCGTTCGCCTCCGGCAACCCGGCCAAGTTCGCCTTCCAGTACCCGCGTCCGTGGCGGATGAACGAGGACAGCGAGGTCGTCGACACCGGCAAGAAGGACGAGTTCGGCTTCCCCGTCTACGACTCGAAGGTGGTCGTCGCCCCGCAGTTGCTGCGCCAGCGCGCTGAGACCGCGGCCGAGGACGGCGGCTTCCCCAGTGGCCACACCAACGCCCTGCACCTGGCGGCACTGGCGTACGCCTACGCCGTTCCGGAGCGGTTCCAGGAGCTGGTGACCCGCGCCTTCGAGCTCAGCCACACCCGCATCGTGGCGGGCATGCACTCCACCGTCGACGTCCTCGGCGGCCGCATCATGGCCACGGCCCTGGCCGCCGCCGCGCTCGCCGACCCGGCCAACGCCGGCCTCAAGACCGCCGCTCGGGCCCAGGCGCTCGCGTACTTCAAGGAGCGCACCGGCACGACGGCCGACACGCTGTACGCCTACGCCCACTCGGCCGGCGCCGACAGCGACCCGTACGCCGACCGCGACGCCAACGCCCGCACCGTCAGGCCCAAGCTGACGTATGTGCTGACCCGGCGTGGCCGCGACGAGCCCCTGACCGTGCCGAAGGGAGCCGAGGTGCTGCTGGAGACGCGCCAGCCGTACCTGAGCGCGGCCCAGCGCCGCGAGGTCCTGCGCACGACCGCGCTGCCCGCCGGGTACGTCCTGCTGGACGGCTTCGAACAGTGGGGGCGGCTCGACCTGTTCACGGCGGCGGACGGTTACGGCGCCTTCGACTCCGACGTGACCGTCACGCTCGACGCGGCGGCCGGGGGCTTCGGCGCGGCCGACGTGTGGCGCAACGACATCCGCGGCGAGGGTGGTCTGACCAAGCGCGGCACCGGCACGCTCACGCTGACCGGGCACAACCGGTACCACGGCGGCACGGCCGTCGAGGCGGGTGCGTTGGTCGCCGGGTCCGCCCATGCCCTCGGGCGGGGCGACGTGCGGGTGAAGGGCGGCGTGCTCCGCGCGGACAAGGTGCTGCGGGTACGCGGCTGCTATGTCCAGGAGGGCGAGACGGCCCTGGAGTTGCTGCTGCGCAAGAACCACGGTCCGGCGCTCGAGGTGTCCGGCCGGGTGGTGCTGGGGCGGGGCGGCGTGCTGTCGCTGCGCCTCGACGCCGAGCGGCCGCCGGTGGCGGGGACGACGGTTCCCGTCATCGAGGCGCAGCGGCTGCGTGGTCAGTTCGACCGAATCGAGCTGAACTCGGACAAGCTGCGAGCCGTACCCGTCTATACGGCAGACGGTCTGTCGGTACGACTCCTCAGGCGGTAACGCCGTCCCCGGCGAGGGCTGGTGCAGAGTGGGCCCATGGGCCGGCTCCGGATCAGCTCCCGCCGCCGTGGGGCCGACGGCGCCGCGGAGCGGATGATGGCGCTCGAACGGCACTCGGCCACGGCCCCCGACCAGCTGTCGGCCCGCAGGAGCCGGCTGGTCCCGCTCCTCGTGCTCGTGCTGCTGGGCCAGATGGCCGTCGCGATGGTGACGACCGCCGTCCAGCAGACTCCGACGATCGACGAACCCGTGTACGTCGGCGCGGCGGCCGAGTATCTGTACGAGCACCGTCTGGTCCACAACCCCGAGCATCCGCCGCTGGGCAAGCTGGTCATCGGCACCGGCGTGGCGCTGGCCGATCCGCAGGTCGGTCGCTCCTTCACCGGCGATCAGGGCCGGTTGGGCCGACAGCTGCTGTACGAGTCCGGGAACGACCCATGGCGGCTGATGCTGTTCGCCCGGCTCCCCGTGATCGTCCTGACTCTTCTGTTCGGGCTGATCGTGTACGCCTTCGCACGTGAACTGGCCGGTGTCGTGGGCGGGTTGGCGGCGCTCGGTCTGTACGCCTTCTCCCCCGACGTCATCGCCCATGGTTCGCTGGCCACTTTGGACGTGCCGGCGGCCGGGTTCGTGCTGGCGTCGGTCTGGCTGCTGTGGCGTGCCCCTCACCGGCCGCGGTGGTACGTGCCCCTCGCCGGAGTGGCGCTCGGCGCGGCCCTGGCGACGAAGATGAGCGCGTTGGCCGTGGTCCCGGTGGTGGCGGCCCTGACGGCCTGGTCGGTGTGGTGTGCGAGGCCGTCCGCCGAGCCCCGGCGCAGGAGTCTCGTACGGGCGGTCGCGGGCGCCGGCGTCGTCGTGCTGGTCGCGATCGGCGTCGTATGGGCCTCGTATCTGGTGGTCGACCCACGGCTGCGGTGGGCGCCGCAGCAGCATGTGCCGGTCGTGCACGGGCTGCGGGGTCTCGCGGTGGACCTGTTGCCGTTCCCGGAGGCGTACCGGGACGGGATGCGGATCCAGTTCGGCTTCGAGAACCATCCGTGGCAGGGCTTTCTGTTCGGCCGGCTCTACACGGGCTCGCTCTGGTACTACCTGCCGGCCGCGCTGCTGGTGAAGACGCCGCTCGGCATGCTCGCCCTGTGGGCGGCGGGTGCGGTGGCGCTGGTGGCCGTGCGGCGGCTGCGGCCGGCGGCGCCGTATCTGCTGGTGCCGAGCGCCGTGCTGCTCGCCTCGGCCATGCTCGGGTCGCGGGACTTCGGCACGCGGTACGCCGTCTTCGTGCCGATGTTCCTGGCGGTGGCCGCGGGTTGTGCGGTCGCGGTGCGGTGGCGGTGGGCGCCGGTCGTGGTGGGGGCGCTGGTGCTGTTCGTCGCGTTCAGTTCGCTGCGGACGTACCCGTACTACCTGCCGTACTCCAACGAGGCGTTCGGCGGTCCGGCGAAGACGAGGCTGCGGCTGCACGACTCGAACGTGGACTGGGGTCAGGACCTGGGCCGGCTCGCGGAGCGGCTGCGCGAGCGGTATCCGGGCGAGCGGATCTGGCTCGTCTACAAGGGCAGCGGTGTGCCGTCCTTCTACGGCATCCGCGCCGCCGATCCGCGCAGGGTGCCGGCGCGTGAAGTGCGCGGACTGCTCGTCGTGTCGGACTCCTCGGCGGCCAAAGCGACCGGGCCGCTGGCTGGATTGATCGACAGTAGTCGTCCGATCGACACGGTCGGCCATTCGATCACGATCTATCGTCGGTGAACGCAGCGCTCGCCGTCCTCGCACCCACCTTGGTCAGCACGGTGTGTGAGCTATGTTGAAGCACTGTGGAAGACAAAGGAGGCGCCCTGCCATCGCCGCAGCAGGCGCGCGCGCAGGCGTCCGCGATCACTTCGGGCAAGACCGCTCCGGAAGCCGAGGCGTCCCCGACTTCCCAGCTCAGGACACTCTTCGACCAGCCCCGTCTGTCGCCCGGCCAGCGGCGTATCGCGCAGTACCTGATCGAGCACATCACCGAAGCGGCATTCCTTTCGATCACCGATCTCGCCGAGCGGGTCGGGGTCAGCCAGCCCTCGGTGACGCGCTTCGCCGGGGCGGTGGGCTTCAGTGGTTACCCGGCGCTACGGGAGAAGCTCCAGGCGATCGCCCTGGGCAGCCTCGCCGGGGGTCCCGCGGCGGCGGAGGAGAACGGCGCCAACGAACTACAGTCCGCCGTGGACGCCGAGATCGAGAACCTGGAGAACCTGCGGCGCGACTTCGCCGACCCCGACCAGGTGATCGACATCGGCCGCAAACTGTCGCAGTCGACGCCGCTGACCATCCTCGGGCTGCGCATCTCGGCCTCTCTCGCCGAGTACTTCGCCTACGCGGCACGCCGTATCCACCCCGATGTGCGGCTGGTGACCAGCGGCGGCAGCGTCGCCTACGACGCGCTGCTCCAGTCACGAGAGGCCGGCGGCACCTGGGTGCTGGCGTTCTCGATGCCCCGGCACGCGCAGGAGACCCTCACCGCCGTACGGGTCGCACGCAGCGCCGGCCTGAAAGTTGCCCTGGTCACCGACCTGGCGCTGGGGCCGGTGGCCGACACCGCCGACATCGTCTTCGCCACCGGCACCGGCTCCCGGCTGGTCTTCGACTCCTACGCCGCGCCCGGCGTGATGGCCGCCGCGCTGCTCCAGGCCATGACCGACGCCGACCCGGAGCGCACACAGGCGCGGCTCGAGGACTACGAGCACGTCTCCGACCAGCACCAGTTCTTCCTCCGGGACTGATCCCGCCGGAACCGGCCGCCGAACCGCCACAGGCGGGGGCCTTTCCGTTCAAATCACGCATGAATGTTTTCATGCGCCTTGAAAAGCAGACGGCATATATAAATACTTCACACGCACCATCCGCCCGCCGAAAGCAGCCGGTCCGCTCATGCGCACCTCACCCCATCCGTCGTGCACATGTCGGCTGCCCCGGCGGGCTCCCCAACGAACAGCCGTTGCCGCCGTCTCCTACCCGCGTCGGCGCTAGGGCTGTTCGGTCGGGCATCGCCTGCGCGAGCGCCCGTGGCGGCGGCCCCGGTCATCCCCTAGGCCGGGGCCGCCCCGACCCCGTCGGACACCCAAGACGACGACGCACACCCGGAAGCGATGACCATGACCCTGACGACGACGCGCATCAGCCCGGACTGGCCGTGCCAGGTCAAGACCCCCGGCTCCTACGACTGGGAACGTTCGGCGGCCAAGTGGCTGCGTGAGCTGGTGCCGGCCCGCTACGCCAGCTATCCGGCGCTGATCCGTCACCCCGTGCTGCTCGCCCGCCATGCGCAGATCCAGGTCCAGAACGAGATCCGGGTCGCGCGCACCGCACTACAGACCGCGCGGGCCGACCTGCCGGCCCTCGGCATGCCCGAGTCGGTCATCGAGCTCACCATCAAGATGTACGCGGCGGAGGTCATGCAGTTGCAGCACATCGCCCGCAGCGTGCGCGCGGTGTCCCAGGCGCTGGTCGACCGGCGCTGACCGGTCGTCACCGGGCGCCGCCCTGCGGGCCGGGCGGGCGGGCCGGGCGTCAGGACGCCTCGGCCGTCGCCGCGCAGGTGACCTCCGCCGAGGGGGCACCGGACTGCGAGGTGTCGGCGATGAACCCGAACGTGACGCTCGCACCGGGCGCCAGCCTGCCGTTCCATGAGGCGTTGGCGACAGTGGCGGTGCCGTCCCTCGTCGTGGTGAGGGTGCCGTCCCAGACCTGGGTGAGGCGGGCGCCGCCGTCCGGTACGACCGTCGCGGTCCAGCCGGAGACGGAGGCGGCGGGCGCGTTGGTCACGGTCACCTCACCCTGGTAGCCGCCCTGCCAGCTGTTGACGGCCCGGAAGGACGCGGTACAGACGGAGGAGCCCCCGGGGCCACCGGAGTCGCCGGCGCCACCGGAGTCGTCGGCCCCGGGTGCGCCCGGCGCGTTCGGGGCCGGCTCGGCCGATGCCGACGTGCTCGCGGTCGGGTCCGGATCCTGAGCCCCGTTCGCCGCGTCGTCGCCACGGCCGGAGAGCAGGAGCGCCCCGCCGAAGCCGACGACCGCCGCCGCCGTGACGGCGACCGCAACGGCGGCCCTGCGAGAACCGGGGCCGCCGGACGAGGCCGGACGGGGGCGGGCGCCGCCGCCGAGCGGTGCGATCCTCGTCTCCTCGGCGACGGGCGGGAGTTCCTGTGTCGCGTCCTCGGTGCCGGGCAGGGACGGGGGCACGGCCACGGCCTCGTAGCCGTTCCTGTCCCGCTCCAACTCCTTGAAGAGTTCCGCGAGGGCGTCGGTGCGGCGTGGGCGCAGGACGCGGATCGGTTCCAGGGCCGGGCCTTCGTCGGACTGCTCGGGGTCGGGCCGTGTGGGCACGCCGCTCTCCTTCCGTCCCGTCTTCACGGGATTCACCATTCCCCGAGAAGTGATACGGGGTTGCCGCCCCGCCGGTTCAGCGAACCGCCTCGCGCAATGGAGCGACATCAACAAGAGCGGCTCCACGACCGTACGAAACCGCAAGTACCTGACGAGGTACGTCGACCACCTCTTGTCGCGAGCAGTCCGTGCCACGGTGACCTCGGCGACGACCCCGTTCGGGCTCAGGCCTCCGCGGCGACGAAACGGTGCAGGGACGCCTTCATGGCGGCGACGAAGGCGTCCCTCCCCGTGTCGTCCAGGGCGTCCAGCGACAGATACGGATTGAGGTCCTCCAACTCGACCAGCAACAGCTCACCACCCGGCGCGCGGCAGGCGTCGACGCGCTGGATGCCGTGCCCGATGGCGTTCCACTCCACGAAGCGCCGGGCGAACTCCAGGTCGCCCTCGGTGGGTTCGTACGGCTCCAGCTCCCAGCGCCGGTCGGTGTGGGGCGCGTACAGGGCGTACTGGAAGACGTGGTCGACGAAGTAGAAGGAGACCTCGTAGGCGAAGTCGATGCAGGGCTGGATCAGGACGTTCCCGTCGGCCGAATCGCGCACCCGCTCCGCCGGAACGATCCGCAGCCCTATCGAGTCGGCGCCGAGCTCGGGCTTGACGACATACCGGTCCGCGTCGGGCAGGAGGTGCAGATCATCGGCGCTGTCCACGGTGGGGATGACCGGGTATCCGGCCGTGGTCAGGTCGAGCAGGTACTGCTTGCCCGCCATGTCGGCCTTGCCGGAGAGCGGGTTGTACACGCGCGTCCCGTCGGCGAGCGCACGGCGGCGGAAGTCGTCGTACGCATTCTGGTAGTGCAGCACGGGGCCGCTGTTGCGGACGACGACCGCGTCGAAGGCGGCCATGAGCGCGGCCGCGTCCCGGGGGTGGCACAGGGCGAGGTCGAAGTCGTCGCGCAGTCGGGAGGTGAGGAAGATGTCCTCGTCGCAGTAGCGCCGCCCCCGCGCCGGGTAGGCCAGGTCGGTGGCATACAGGATGCGGGGGCGGGCGGGCGGCATGCGAGGCTCCTCGGCTGCGGGGGCAGCCGATCGTATGCGGACCGCCGCTCATCGAACAAATGCCCGACAGGCCGAGACCGTCACCTCGGCCTACCGCACAGCACTCAGTACCCTGCGAGCGGCGCACTGAGTGCCACGTCCCTCGCTCTGGTGCTACGTTCCCGTTCATGAGCTCCAGCAGTGCGACGCCGGGTCGCGGTGAGAAAGCGGAGGCCGGGGCGGCGAAGCCCCCGATGCGGGAGGCGCTGGTCGCCGCGGCCTTCCAGCTGTTCCTGGAGCGGGGCTACGAGCAGACGACGGTCGACGACATCGTGACTCTCGCCGGCGTCGGGCGGCGGTCGTTCTTTCGTTACTTCCCTTCCAAGGAGGACGTGGTCTTCCCGGACCACGAGCGGTGCCTGGCCGACATGACGGCGTTCCTCGCCGCGAGCGGCGAGGAACAGGAGCAGAAGCAGGAGCACGAGCCGGTGCGGCGGGTGTGCGACGCGGCCCGGCTGGTGCTGCGGATGTACGCGGAGAACCCGACCTTCTCGGTGCAGCGCTACCGCCTCACCAAGCAGGTGCCGGGACTGCGCGCCTACGAACTGTCGGTCGTGTGGCGGTACGAGCGCGCCCTTGCCGAGTATCTGCGCCGGCGCTTCAGCGGCCGGCGCGACGGGACCCTCCAGGCCGATGTGATCGCCGCCGCCGTGGTCGCGGCGCACAACAACGCGCTGCGCTCCTGGCTGCGCTCGGACGGCCAGGGCGATGCGAGCGCCGAGGTGGACCACGCCCTCGGGTATGTGCAGTCCGCCTTCGGCGTCACCTCTCCCCCACGTCCCGCAGACGAACCTGCCGAGGAGCCGGGCGAGGACGTGGTGGTCGTGGTGTCCCGGCGCGGCGCACCGCTGTGGCGGGTCGTGCAGGAGATCGAGACGACACTCGGACGCGACTGAGCGACACGCAGGGCACACCTCGCCCTCCCCCTGCATATTCAGGGTACGCAGTACCTTTACGAGTGGCACTGAGTGCCATACGCTGAGGCCGTGCACGGTGGCACGGTGAACCGGGCACGTCCGTGCACGGGTGACCCGCGCACGGGGGATTCCGGCCCAGTGCAGGGAGTTGACCAGCGTGTACCACCACTCAGGAAGCGTTGCTCGTCAGACCGCCGGTTCCGCGGTCGGCGTCCTCGACCCCGCGGCATCCACGGCCGCCGACCGCGAGGCCATCCATTTCCAGCGCTGCACCTGGTGCGGCACCGCCATGTACCACCGGCTGCTGTGTCCGGTCTGTCAGGGCAGTGATCTGCGGACGGAGCGCAGCGAGGGTGTGGGGACCGTCCGGCACTCCACGATCGTGCACCGCAACACCCCCGCCGCGCGCAATGTGTCCCTCATCGAGATGGCCGAGGGGTTCGTCGTGCGCGGCCGGGTCATGGGCCCGCCCATCGGCATCCACAGCGGGGACCGGGTCCGGCTGTCCACGGCCAAGGACCCGGTCCGCGGCGAGCCGGTGTTCCAGCTGGTCGACGAGCCCTACCGCGCCTGGACCTGAGGAATCCCGGGGATCAGTTCCCGTACACCGACGGGCCGCCCCGTCTCGAAGCACCGGTTGGCGGCGAGCCCGACCGCCAGGGCAAGCGCGCCGTCGCGTTCGGTGGCCGTGGGATGCGCCGCCGTGCAGGCCGCCTTCCGGCCCGCCGTCCCCGTGTCGGCCGGCCGCGCGGGATCGACGGGGCCGAAGAGGGCGTCGAGCATGCGCAGGTCTCCCCCGCCGTGGGCCTCGTGGGCGGTCACGAGCGGAATGTCCACGGGAGGCCGCCACAGGGCGCGCAGCGTGAGCCGTGCGCCGCCCGCGTGTTCCGCTGCCGTGTCACCGTGCAGCGCCCCGCTGTTCGAGGCGATCCGGACCCTGGGCGGCTGCCAGCGGCTCTCCTCGACCTCGAGTTCCAGGCGCCCCCCGCTGCCGTTGAACATGACCCGGTAGCCCTCCCACGGTGAGTACGCGGTGAGGTGGTACGTCATCGTCGTGCCCCGCGCGTAGCGCACGAGGACGGCCATGTCGTCCTCGATGGTGACGGGCCCGTCGAAGACGTTGCGGTCGCGGATGTACCCGTTGTCCGGCTCGGCGTCGAAGTAGAGGGCGCGCAGGGTGGCGTCGGCGGCCAGGTCCAGGGCGAAGGGGTCGTCGGCGGCGCGGTCGGCGCCGTGGGCGCGGTCGTAGTCCCGGCGCAGACCGTGGCGTTCGCCCGCCTCACGGCCGTAGAAGCCGAGCCGTCCGTAGCCGAAGACGTCTCTCGGCTCGTCGGCGAGCCACCAGTTGACCAGGTCGAAGTGGTGGCCCGACTTGTGCACCATCAGGCCGCCGCTGCGGTCCCTCTCCCGGTGCCAGCGGCGGAAGTAGTCGGCACCGTGGCGTACGTCGAGCAGCCACTCGAAGTGGACGGAGAGGATCTCGCCGACCGCGCCGTCGGCGAGCAGCGCGCGGACCTTCTCGTGCACGGGGTTGAAGCGGTAGTTGAAGGCGACGGTGAGGGAGTTCCCGGTGTCGCGGACCGTGTCGAGGATGCGGGCGCAGCGGTCCGCGTCGACGGTCATCGGCTTCTCCGTGATCACCCGGCAGCCCGCCTCGAGGGCGGGGACGATGTAACGGTCGTGCTCGGCGTCGACGGTGGTGACGACCACCTCGTCGATGTCCTCCTTGGCGAGCATCTCGCTGAAGCGGTCCGGCTCCCACTGGGTGGCGGTGGGTTCGCCGAGGTCGGCCAGCAGCCGGTTGTGGAAGGCCATGCGGGTGGGGCTGGGGTCGCAGAGGGCGGCCAGGCGGTGGTCGGGGCGTTCGGCGAGGGCCCGGGTGAAGGTCTGGGCGCGGTGGCCGGTGCCGACAACGGCGGCCCGGCGCTCGGGAGTTCGGCTCATTGGGGTGGCCTTTCCCGTCGTACGCCCGCCCAGTCCTGCGCGCCTGGACGGTCCTCGTTCTTCCCTCCCCGCACAGGCAACGCACACGTCCCGCCTTCCGTCCTCCCCGAGTGAGGGGGCCGGGGCCGTCCCGGTGCGAACGGAAGGGAGGGGCACGTGATCCGTGCCCGGCGAATAGGTGTCACCGTCCTGGCGGCGCTCACGGTGGTGGGGGCGTCGCCAGGATGGGCTCAGGCTCAGCAGGCGTCCGGCATACGGCCGTTGGCGAAGGCGGCCGTCGACGGTGACGGTCTGCCGGCGGACTGGAGCATCACCGGCGAGGGGGCCGCGCGGAAGCTGGTGTGGCGGTCCGGCGAAAGGGTCCCGATGGGGGACGCCCGGGTCGAGTTCTACGCCGGCGACCGGCTGCTCGGCCGTCCGGCACCGGCGAAGGACGGGCGGACGTTCCGGCTCGGTCTCGACGGTGTCCCGCTGGACTCCCCGCAGGATCTGCAAGTACGGGCGGCGGGGCGCCGGTTGGACGCGCCCGAGTCGACGTCAGGCGGCTCGCGTTCGGCGGTGACCGTCCCGCGGCTGCTGCCGGCGAACCAGGTCGACCCCGGCAGACCGGGCGCGTACCGGACCGTCACGGGCGAGTACGGCCTCGACCCGGTACGACTGCCCGGATTCGCCCAGCCCGTGGAGATGAAGGCCGTGGTGGTGGCACCCCGGGGTGCTCAGGGCCGCCGTCCGCTCGCGCTGTTCCTCCACGGACGCCATGCCACCTGCTACACCCCGCAGGGCGAGATCGGCGGCGATTGGCCCTGCGCCGCCGGCACCAGGCCCATACCGAGCCATCGGGGCTATCTGCGCGACCAGCGGCTGTTGGCCTCGCAGGGCTATGTGACGGTGTCGATCTCCGCCAACGGCATCAACGGCCAGGACTGGAGCGCCGAGGACGGCGGCGCGCAGGCGCGTTCCTCGCTCGTACGGCAGCACCTCGCCCGTTGGGCCGGCTGGTCCGCTCATCCGAGCACGGCACCGGTGGCCGTACGGAAGGCGCCCCGGGCCGATCTGTCCCGGGTGCTGCTGGTCGGGCACTCGCGGGGCGGCGAGGGCGTCAACCGGGCGGCGATGGACAGCCTCTATCCGCCGCCCGCGCCGCAGGACGGGTATCGCGGCCCGGTGCGCTGGCACATTCGCGGCACCGTGCTCATCGGCCCCACGATCTTCGGCCAGAACCCGGTGCCGGACGTGCCGTCGATGACGATCCTGCCGGGCTGTGACGGCGACGTCTCCGACCTCCAGGGCGAGGTGTTCGTCGACGGCACCCGGCAGGTCAGCCGTGGTGCCGCGCTGCACAGCGCCGTGTACATGGTGGGCGCCAACCACAACTACTTCAACAGCGAGTGGACACCGGGGCAGGCCGTGGCGCCCGCCGACGACGACTTCTGGCACGACGAGGAGGAGCCCGACCCGGTCTGCTCCCCCGGCACCCGAACCCGGCTGACCGCCGACCAGCAGCACCGGGCGGGGGCGACCTACATCGCGGCGGCGGCACGGCTGTTCGTCGCCGGGGACGACCGGGTCCGCCCGCTGCTCGACGGCTCGGGCCGGCGCGCGCCCTCGGCCGATCCCGCGCGTGTCCTCACCCATGCGGTGGGCGCGCGGCGCGGGGCCGGTTTCCTGCCGGACGGCAAGGTCACCGTGAGCGGAGGACGGCTGTGCTCGGCGGTGCATCCGTCTTCGGCCGTCGCCTGTCTCGCGTCGGAGACTGCCGGTACGTCACCGCACTTCGCGCGCTGGGCGACCGACCGCGAGCCCGGGCGCCGCGCGGTCGCCATGCGCTGGTCCGCGGCGGGCTCTCCGGTACGGGTCCGTCCCGGCCTGCCGCTGTCCCTGACCGGTGCCAAGGCGTTGGCGCTGCGCGTCATCGTGCCTCCGAACAGCGCCGGAACACGGCTGGACGTCTCCGTCACCGACACCGCCGGACGGCACCGGACGCTCGGCCGCGTCACGGTCGACGGGCTGCCGGGATCGAACCGGACCGCGTCGTACTGGGCGCGTGAGGTGCGGGTGCCGATCGGCGCCGACGACGCGGCCGCGCTCGACCTGCGGCACGTCGAGTCACTGGAGTTGACGCCGCGCACCGGGTCCGGACGGGCCTGGCTGATGGACGCCTGGGCCTGGCGGCCGGGCACACCGGCGGTGCGGGAAGCTCCGCTGGCCCGCGTCGACGTGGGCCGGCTGAGCGTCGAGGAAGGGGACTCGGGCGAGCGGACGTACCGGGTGCCGGTCCAGGTGTCGGGGCGGGGCGCCGGACAGGTACGGCTGTTCGTCACCGACCCGGTCACGGACAAGGTCACGGACCGGCTGGTCACGGTGCGGCCCGGTGCTCACGGCATCGACGTACCGGTGAAGGTCCAGGGCAACACCCGCTACGGCGACGACCTCGCGCACGACGTCTTCGTGAAGGCGGTCCGCACCAGCGTGGTCGGCTCGCACCTCGGCGGGGTGACCGCGGAGAACGACGACCCGGTCCCCACACTCGCCGTGGCCCCGGTCGCGGACCGGGTCACCGAGGGGAAACCGCTGAAGTGGCGGGTGGCCCTGTCCGCCGCGGCCGATGTCGAAGTGGGCGCCATGCTCGCCGTGGTTCCGGTCACGGACGGTCGGGAGCTGTCCAGCAAGGACGTCGACCCCGCCTGGCTCCAGGATTCCTCCGGCGCCTCGCCGGATCCGGAACGACCGCTGTCCGAGGTGGAGGGGCTGTCCCTGTGGGTGTCCGTCCCCGCGGGCGAGACGAGTGCGGAGGTGACCGTGCCGACGCTCAAGGACGCGGTGACCGAGCCGGCCGAGTCGGTGCGGTTGCGGTTGACCGACGACTCCGGTGAGCCGGTGCCCGGTGCGCCGGTGGTGACGGGCACAGTGGTCGACGCGTCGTGAGACACGCCTCGCGGGCGGGTGCCGGATGCCCGCCCGCGAGGCACGTTCGCGCACGCAGCCGGTCGGTCGGTCGGTCGCGTCAGTGCGACTCGTGGTCCGGTGAGGTCGTGTCGTCGTCCTCCATCAGGTCCAGGTCCGGCGGAACGAGCGTCGTGGACTCCACCAGGCCCCGCAGCAGGTTGTGCAGCAGACGGTTGTCGCCGGGGCGGCCCTGCGACTTGTCGTGCAGCAGGGGGTAGCGGAAGCCGGTGCGGTCCAGCCGACGACGGACGTCCTCGATGCGGTACTCGATCCTGCGCTCGTTCCATCCCGCGTCGGGCCGCAGATGGGCGAGCTGCCGGGCGGCCATGGCGTAGCTCAGAGGGCGCGGGTCCTCCTCGTACAGCAGATAGCGCTGGCCCAGGACGACCAGCAGCAGCCGTTCGTCGTCGTCGAGCGGCCACATTTGCGGCCGGACCGTCTCCGCCCTGCGCCGGGCGACCGGGCCCTGATCGTCAGGACCGGCCACGTACAACTCGACCAGGTGTTCCCGGTAGCCGGAACCCTTCACGAACAACGGGGTGTAGCCGGTGGCGAGCGGCATCGGCTCGGTCGCCGTGTGCATCATCCGTCCGCGCGGCAGGCGGACGAGCTGCTGTCCGGTGTTGCGCAGCCACCACTGCCCCTGCTGGTACGTCAGTTCGCCGTGCCGTCGGCTCACCCGCAGATCGTCCACGCCGACCCCCAGGTCCACGTCCGGCCGGTCGCCCCGCCCGAAGCGCACCGTCAGGCCCGGCCTCGGCGGGGCCGTGAGATCGCCTGTCACCGTGCGGGCGTGCAGGGTGCCGGGTGTCGTGGGCGTGACACCGCGCGCGAGGCTGGCGGACAGAGGCATCGCTGGTCTCCCTCGGTGGTTCATGGCGATCTCGGCGCGGTGGCGGGTGGGCGGGGTCCCGGCCCGATGGTGCGCGGGCGCCCCGGCTCGCGCTGCCGCGCTCAGCAGGATCCCGCACCCGCCGCGGGACCCCTCCCCACCGGAAACCTGCCGTCAGTAGGCCGGCTTCATTCCTCCCGCCGGCAGCTTCTTGCCGTCCTCGCGGGCCACGCTGCACATCACGTGGCGGAAGCCGGCGTCCCACTCCTCGTCGGTGGAGGACCAGCCCCACATCTCGTGCCCCTTGCCACGAGCCCAGTCGACGCCGTACTTCTCCTCGCAGAGCCCTCCGGTGTCGACGCTGTCCGAGGAGCCCTCGCCCGAGGCCCACGTCCAGCCGGCGACCTGCTCGTCGTGCGGCTCGTCGCAGGACACCAGCGTCTCCGTGGTCGAACCGTCCTCGTCCTCCTCGGAGTTGATGCAGTCACCGGGGCCGAGCTGGGTGATGTACACCTCGTCGCCGTATCTGCGGAAGTCGCCGAGGGGGCCGCCGAGGGTGGCGTGCTTCAGGAAGAGCAGACAGGCCGAGGCGGGCGGCTCGCTCTGGCCGGGCTCGGGGGTCAGGACGTACAGCACGGGGTCGGGCATGGTCGCCCGCAGTGCGGCGGTGCGCCGGGTGCACTCGGCCCGTACGGCCTCCGCGTCGGTCGCCGGTGTGTCCCCCGCGGCAGCCACGGTCGCGATGACCTGCCCCCGGGGGTCGTCGTCGCGGCAGTCGACGAGCTTCAGGCCGGGCCGCCCCTCGAAGTCCTCGCCCTTCCAGTCCGCGTCGACGCACTGGCCCGCGCCGAGGCCGTCGCGCAGGCCCACCTGCCTGCCGTACGGGTACGCGCCGCGGGTCACGGTCGGGGACGGGAGCGCGGAAGGCGTGGCCACGGGCTTCGCCCTGACCTCGGGGCTCCGCGTCCCGTCGTCCGCGCCGCCGAAGGTGAGGGCGCCCAGCCCGAATCCGCCGCCCGCCACGAGCACGGCGGCGAGCGTCAGCAGCACGGGCAGCCGGCGGACCTGCATGGCGGGGGCGCCGAGCGGGGTGCGGTGGGTGGAGGTGGGGCCGCCGTCCCGGGGCGGGGTGGAGGGAGCGGACGGAACGTCATATGTGGTGTCCGTCGCGGCCTCGGCGAGCAGTTCGGCCGCTCGGTCCGCCTGCATCCGCTTGAGCGGATCCTTCGCCAGCAGTCCCATGATGGCGCGGGTCAGCGGGGCGCTCGCCCGTTCCGGTACGGAGGGTTCCGTGTTCAGCGCCGCCAGGAGGCTGGCGTCGAGCGTGTCCCGTTCGAAGGGGGCGGTGCCCTCGACGGCGAGGTAGAGGGTGGCACCGAGCGAGAACAGGTCGGAGGCGGCGGTCGCCTCGCCACCGGACAGTCGCTCCGGTGCCACATAGCCCGGGGTGCCGACGACCATGCCGCTCTGGGTGATCCGGGTCTCACGGGCCCGCAGCGAGATGCCGTAGTCCGTGATCAGGACCCGGCCGTCCGCGGTGCCCGAATGGTCGGGCGCCAGCAGGATGTTGGAGGGCTTCACATCGCGGTGGACGATACCGAGCCGGTGCCCGGCCCGGAGTCCGTCGAGGGCGGCCGCTCCGATGCGGGCCGTCTCCTCGCTCGACAGCGGACCGCGCTCCTTGATCGCGGCGTGCAGGTCGCGGGTGCCCGGCAGATACTCCATGACGATCCACGGGCGGTCGTCGTCCTCCACGACGTCGTACACCGTGATCACGTTCGGGTGCTCGCGCAGCTGCGCCGCCTTCAGCGCCTCGTTGCGCCCCCGGTCGGCGGCGTCGCCGAGTCTTCCGTCCGGCTCGTCGGGTACGTCGATCTCCTTGACGGCGACCTGGGCCCGGAGCTTGTCGTCCTCGGCCAGCCAGACGCTGCCGCCGCCCCCGGAGCCCAGCCGCTGCCGCAGCAGGTACCGCCCGGCGATGATCCGCTCCCCAGCCACCAGCTCTCGCCCCTTCCGTGCGCATTGAGCGTCCACGACGCAGGGAGCGCGCCGTAGGCGGGGCACCCCCGCCGCCCATGCTCACCCGACCCGGTCGGGAACCCTCCCGGAGGCGGTGCCGTGGCTGTACACGCCGGCACACACCCCCGCATACCGGAACGCCATGGCCCTCAAGGGATACGTCCAGTCGCACCACGTCGGCTGCTTCCTGGGCGCCGGAACGACCCGGTCGCCCCGGCCGAACACCACCTACGCGGCGAGGTGAAGGTCAGCCGGCCGGGGTGAGCGTCACGCGGATGCCGACCGTGCCGTTCGCGCCCCGGCGAAGTCGGCTGCCGAGGAGGGTGAGGCGGCCGGTGAGGCCGTACTTGCGGGCGATGAGCCGGCGGTAGCGGGCGCTGGTCGGCGGGTCGCAGATCTCGGCGGTGGCCGGGATCTGGTCGCCGGTCGGCCTGCCGCGCAGGTCGCAGGGGCCGACGAGGACGTCGCCGCGGGCGCGGATGCGCTTGACCTTCCACGAGTCGGCGACCGTCCACACGCCCAGCGCGTCGCCGTCGCGGACCACCCAGACCGGGGTGGCGACGCCGGTGCCGTTCTTGCGGTAGCTGGTGATGAGCAGGTACTTGCCCGCGCCGAGCGACTCCAGCGGCCCCTGCGTCTGAAGCGACGAATCGTCCATGGCCGGAAGTGTAGGCAGCGGGTGCGGGGACGCCGAGGGGCGCCCCCACCGCGCGGCTCAGTCGAGGGCCGCCGCCATCCGCCGCACACCCTCCGTGATCAGCTCGGGTGACGTCGCGAGGTTCAGCCGTACATGCCCCGCTCCCCCGGTGCCGAACGGGATCCCGGAGTTGAGCGCGATGCGGCCGCGCCGCAGGAAGACGTCCGCCGGGTCGTCGCCGAGGCCGAGGGCGCGGCAGTCGAGCCAGGCGAGGTAGGTGGCCTCGGCCGGGCGGTAGGTGATCGCCGGGAGGTGCTCGGCGAGGAGGTCGGCGAGCAGGCGCCGGTTGTCGTCGAGGCCCGTGAGCAGGGCGTCGAGCCAGGCGGTGCCGTCGCGCAGGGCGGCGCTGTGGGCGATGATGCCGAGGTGGCTGGGGCCGTGGCTGACCACTTCGGGCAGCCGGGCCAGGTCGGCGGCGGCCTCGGGGCCCGCGACGGCCACGGCCGCCTTGAGGCCGGCCAGGTTCCAGGCCTTCGACGCCGACATCACCGACAGCCCGCTCTCGCCGCCCGGGACGGTCAGATACGGCACGAAGTCGACGCCGGCCGCGGTGAGCGGGGCGTGGATCTCGTCGGCGACCACCCGGACGCCGTGGCGGTCGGCGAGTGCGGCCACGGCGGCCAGTTCCCCGGCGGTGTGCACGGTGCCGGTCGGGTTGTGGGGGCTGCACAGCAGGAACGCGGCGCGCGAGCCGCCCGCGGTCGCCTGCCGGAACGTGGCGTCCAGTATGTCGAGGTCGATGCGCAGATCGGCGTCGAGCGGCGCTTCGATCACCTGCCGGTCCATGTGCTCGGCGAACTGGTAGAACGGCGGGTAGACGGGTGAGTTCACCACGACCGGATCGCCCGCTCCGGTGACCAGTTTGAGCATTTCGACCACACCGAGCATCACATCGGGCACGATCGCGGTCCGCTGCACGGCGAGTCCGTCCCAGCCCCACCGCTTCTCGGCGAATCCGGCAAGCGCCTCTGCGTAGCCGGTGCCCGCCGGATATCCCGTGTCGCCGAGTGCGAGGGCCTCGGTGAGCGCGTGGACGACGGCTTCGGCGAGCGGGACGTCCATCTCGGCCACCCACATCGGCAGCACGTCGTCGGGGTGGGTGCGCCACTTCGTGCTCGTACGACATCGCAGACGGTCGAGAGTGAGTGCGTGAAGGGGATTCGGTTCGCCGGACGTCGCGTGCGGGATCCTGGTCATGGGGCACAAGATAGGCGCCGGTGCGGTGGGCGGGAACCGCTGGTGAGGACGCCGGCGCGGGAATGATCGGCCGTGCGGTGAACACGGGCGGGCCGGGCCACGTATGGAGAGAGGGTGCTCAACTACGGGAGGGCCCCGCGGCGTTGACGCCGCGCTGTACTGGTTCGGGAGCCCTGCATGAGGCACGCACGACGACGTCTCGTCCGGCGAGTGACACGGCTGGCGGCCGTCGGCGGACTCCTCCTCGGAGGAACGATGGTCACCCGCGCGGTTGCGAGCGAACCCCCCGACGCCTCATCCGTCCCACGCACCTACGCCGCCTCGGCCGCCGGCACCGGCAGTGATCTGGTCGCGCGGCTGGGCGCTTCCCGTACGGCGGGCAGCTGGATCGGCGCCGACGGAAAGCCGGTCGTCGCGGTCACCGACGAGGAGGCGGCCGCCGAGGTACGCAAGGCCGGTGCCGAGGCGAAGATGGTCGACCACAGCATGGACGAGCTGAACTCGGCGACGTCGACACTGCGTTCGGCGCCCCGGGTGGCCGGTACGGCATGGGTGATGGACTACCGGTCCAACGAGGTGGTCGTGCGCGGTGACAGCACCGTGTCGGCCGCCGACTGGTCGCGGATGACAAAGGTCGCGGACGGCATCGGCGGCTTTGTGCGCATGGAGCGCACCGAGGGCACGTTCACCACGCGGCTGAACGGCGCGCTGCCGCTGCTGTCGACCGCCGGGCGCTGTTCGGCCGGTTTCAACGTCACCGACGGACAGCGTGACTTCATCCTCACGGCGGGGCACTGCGGGCCCGACGGTTCCGTGTGGTTCGCCGACAACCGGGGCACCCAGCAGGTCGGCCAGACGATCAAGCAGAACTTTCCGGGCGCCGACTACTCCCTGGTCCAGTACGCGAGCGGGGATGCCGGTGCCGGTGCGGACGTCGTGTCCATCGGTGCGGGCAAGGGCGTACGGATCACCGGTGCGGCCGATCCCGCGGTCGGGCAGCGGGTGTTCCGCAGCGGCAGCACGAGCGGGCTGCGCGACGGCGAGGTGACGGCGCTGGGCGCCACGGTCAACTACCCGGAGGGGACGGTCACGGGGCTCATCGAGACCAATGTGTGCGCCGAACCGGGCGACAGCGGCGGCCCGATGTTCTCGGAGGGCGTCGCGCTGGGTGTGACATCGGGAGGCAGCGGCGACTGCAACGCGGGTGGTACGACGTTCTTCCAGCCGGTGACCAAGGCACTGGCCGCGCTCGACGTGAAGCTGCTCGTGGCGGCGCAGAACGGCTCCGGTCAGGGCGCCTCGCCGGCGCCGTCCGCGTCGGCCCCGCAGGGCGCGGCCTCACCCGGTGACGCGGCGCCCGGTTCGTCGGCCCCGGTGACCGGCGCGGACGCCGTGACACTGCTGTCCCGGCTGGCGGACCCGAAGAACGTCGGCCCGGGCCTGCTGATCATCGCGGGCAGCCTGGTCGCGCTTGCGGCGACGCGGTTCATCCGCGCGGAACAGGACCGCAAGGCCTATCGGCGGTATTACTCGGCGACCTGGGGGTGACAGGGCCCGGTGGGGCAGGGGGTGCCCCACCGGAGGGTGTGGCGATGCGTGGAGAGGTGTGTCGAGGAGGAGGGTGCTCGGGTCTGCGCCGAGGCGGGCGACTCAGGCCGCCTTCGCCGGCTGGGGGGCCGCGGCGGCCCACTCCAGGACAAGGCGCTGGTACTCCTCGCGCTGTTCGACGCTCAGTGTCCCGCCCGACCGGCGCCACAGCGCCCGGATCTCCTCGTTGACCTCGTCAGCCGATCGCTCGGAGGCGAATGCAACAGTGGTGGACATGCTGTGAAGCATACGGTTCCGCAGGTGAAGGCGCTGTGAGCAAGCTCGCACAATACGGACATAGCGGACCGTGTTACTGATCACGTGCATCTGTCAGCAGAGATCGCGGAGTTCAGGCGTCCGCCGCCCCCAGGACCAGAACCTGGATCGCGAGAACGGCGGCACCACGGGCCCAGTCGTGAAAGTCGGACACCTTGGTCTCCAGGTCGATCGGAGCGGCCAGCGGATGCCGCTGAGCACGGATGGTCTCCGTCACCGTCTTCCCGGCGACGTCCATGAGGCCCACCCCTTCGCCGGCGAGCAGGATCTTCTGCGGCAGCACGAAGTTGCCGATCTGGGCGACAAGAGTGCCCAGCGCCCGGGCCGCCTCCTCGATGACGCGGGCCGGCATCGGCTCGCCGGCCGCGGCGAGCCCGAGGATCTCCTCGTACGTCGAGTCACGGCCGGTGGCGGCCTGGACCTGGTAGCGGATGTTGGGGATGGTCAGCAGGGAGACGGCGCTGCCGCGCGCCCCGTCGGGGGTGAGCGGACCGTTGGGGTCGACGATCCAGTGACGGCCGAAGCCGCGGTCCTCCTCGGCATAGGGCACCCGCTTGCCACCCAGGACCAGCCCGTAGCCGATGCCGGCGCCGATGGTGAGGACGACGAAGCGCTCCAGACCACGGCCGGCGCCGAACCAGGCCTCCGCCTCGACGAGGGCGGCGACGTCGTTCTCCACGACGACCGGCAACCCCGTGCGGTCCTCGACCAGTTCGGCGAGCGGTACGTCACGCCAGTTCAGGAACGGTGACTCCCCGACCACGGACCGGTCCTCGACCAGGCCGCCCACGCCGATGCCGATGCCGGCGAGCCGCGGGTGAGCGGCGGCGAGGGTGTCGGTCATCTCCCCCAGCACCTCCACCACCTCGGCGGGCTCACGGCCGGTGAGCGTGCGGTCGTAGCGGGCGACGATCTCGCTTCTGAGGGTGGTGACGACGCCGTAGACCATGTCCTCGGTGACCTTGAAGCCGATGAAGGAGCGGGATTCGGCGACGACGTCCAGCGGCTGGGAGGGGCGGCCCTGACGTGCTTCCGCCGGGACCCCCGCTTCGGTGACCTCGACCAGGAGGCCCGACTCGATCAGCGGTTTGGTCAGCCGGGTGAGGCTGCCCGCGGACAGGTCGAGGCGCCGGGCGAGTTCGGTGCGGGACAGGGGACCACCGAGGAGCACCTCGATCGCCACCGAGCGTTCACCGGGGCTGAGCGGAAGCCAGCTGGCGGCTACTGGGGTCATGGTCGTCAGACTCCCACATGATTTTTTTCTTCATGAAACCAACACCACCATCCTAGAGCCTCTGATCCGGCTTGAAGAAGATGTCAGCGCACCTCTTGACGGCTGGATTCTTCCGCCACAAAAGTAAGTGGCCGAGGACGAGCCGCGCAGACAAGGGAGTCTCCCGATGACCATCGCCTCCAGCAGCCCGAGGAAACGGCGGGCCCGCTCCCGAGAGAACCAGGGGGACGGGCGGCTCGCCGCGGTGTTCATCGCTCCGGCGCTGCTGGGCTTCCTGGTCTTCCTGCTCTGGCCGACGCTGCGGGGCATCTATCTGAGCTTCACCCGGTTCAACCTGCTCACCCCGGCGCAGTGGGTGGGGTTGGACAACTACGTCCGCATGGTCAACGACCCGATCTTCTGGAACTCGCTGACGGTCACCGTCGAGTACGTCTTCATCAACATCGGCGTCCAGACGGTCGCGGCGCTCGCCATCGCCGTCCTGCTCCAGCGACTGACCCAGTCGGCACTGTTGCGGGGCGTCGTGCTCACCCCGTACCTGATGTCGAACGTCGTGGCCGGCCTGGTCTGGCTGTGGATCCTGGACACCCAGCTCGGCATCGGGAACGAGATCGTCAGCGCCGTCGGCGTGGACCGCATACCGTTCCTCGCCGACGAGACCTGGGCGATCCCCACCATCGCCCTGATCAACGTCTGGCGGCACGTCGGCTACACCGCGCTCCTGCTCTTCGCCGGTCTTCAGGCGATCCCGAACGACATGTACGAGGCGGCGAAGGTGGACGGCGCAAGCGAGTGGCGCATGTTCTGGCGGATCACGATGCCGTTGCTGCGCCCGGTCCTCGCGGTCGTTCTGATCATGACGGTGATCGGTTCGTTCCAGGTGTTCGACACGGTCGCCGTGACGACCGCGGGCGGTCCGGCGAACGCGACGAACGTCCTCCAGTACTACATCTACGGTTCCGCCTTCGGCCGCTTCCAGTTCGGCTACGCCTCGGCGATGTCCGTGGCCCTGCTCATCGTGCTCAGCGCGATCACCGTGCTCCAGTACCGGCTCACCCGGGCCGGCCGGACCGACCTCGGCTGACGGAAGGGAGACACCGAGATGGCTGCCGTGACCACGACCACGACCACGACCACGACCACGACCACCGTACGGCCGGTCAGGCGCAGGTTCTCCCCGGGGCGGGCCGCCGCCTGGACCGTGATGGGTCTCATCGTCCTCATCACCCTGCTGCCGTTCTACTGGATCCTGCGCACCGCGCTCTCCACCAACGCCGGTCTCAGCGCCGACCCCACCGATCCACTCCCCGTCGATCTCACCGGCACCGGCTTCCAGCGTGCCCTGGGTCTGCACTCGGCCGAGGAGGCGGTCGCACAGGGCGGCGCGGGCGGTGGGCTGGACTTCTGGCGCTATCTGCTCAACTCGGTGATCGTCTCGACCCTGATCACCGGCTGCCAGATCTTCTTCTCCGCGATGGCGGCGTACGCCTTCTCCCGGCTGCGCTGGCGCGGGCGCGACAAGGTGTTCGGGCTGTTCCTGGCCGGACTGATGGTGCCGACCATCTTCACCCTGCTGCCCAACTTCGTGCTCATCAAGCAACTCCACCTGGTGGACACCCTCTTGGGCATCGCGCTGCCGAGTCTGTTCATGACCCCGTTCGCGGTGTTCTTCCTGCGGCAGTTCTTCATGAACATCCCCGGGGAGGTCGAGGAAGCCGCACTGCTCGACGGCGCCGGGAAGGTCAGGATCTTCTTCCGGGTCGTGCTGCCGATGGCGTCCACGCCGGTCATCACGCTGGGCGTGCTGACGTACATCACCTCCTGGAACGACTACTTCTGGCCGCTGATGGTCTCCTACAGCGACAGCTCGCGCGTGCTGACCGTGGCGCTGGCGGTCTTCCGGGCGCAGACCCCGGCCACCGGCGTCGACTGGTCGGGGCTCATGGCGGCGACGCTGATCGCCGCGCTGCCGATGCTGGTGCTGTTCGCCTGCTTCGCCCGCCGCATCGTCAGCTCCATCGGCTTCACCGGGATCAAGTGAGGGAACGAGCATGCGACTTCGTACGCTGACCGCGCTCGCCGGAGCGCTGGCACTGTCCCTGGTGACCGGCTGCGCGAACGGCGGCTCCGCCGGATCGTCCGCGAACACGGTGACGTACTGGCTCTGGGACGCCAACCAGCTGCCCGCCTACCAGGCCTGCGCCAAGGGGTTCGAGAAGGAGAACCCCGGGCTCAAGGTCAAGATCACCCAGTTGGGCTGGAGCGACTACTGGACCAAGCTCACCGCCGGCTTCATCGCGGGCACCCAGCCGGACGTGTTCACCGACCACATCCAGAACTTCGGCCAGTTCGCCGACCTGAAGGTCCTCGAGCCGCTCGACGACCTCGGCATCGAGGACTCCGACTACCAGCCCGGACTCGGCGCCAACTGGATCGGCCAGGACGGCCACCGGTACGGCGCTCCCAAGGACTGGGACACGGTCGCGCTCTTCTACAACGAGAAGATGGCCAAGGACGCCGGACTGACCGCCGAGCAGCTGGACAACCTGGCCTGGAACCCCAAGGACGGCGGCACGTTCGAGAAAGCCGTCGCCCATCTCACGATCGACAGGAACGGCAGGCGCGGCGACGAGCCGGGCTTCGACAAGAACAACGTCAAGGTGTACGGCCTCGCCAGCAACGGCGGCGGCTTCGGCGACGGCCAGACGCAGTGGAGCAACTTCGCGGCCTCCGCCGGATGGAGCTACCTGGACAAGCCGCGCTGGGGCACGAAGTACCAGTACGACAGCAAGACCTTCCAGTCCGTCGTCCAGTGGTACTTCGGACTCGCGAAGAAGGGCTACATGCCCCCGCTCTCCGACTACAACGTCCAGTCCAACCAGGCGAACACCCAGGTCGCCGCTGGGAAGGCCGCCGCCGCGTTCGACGGGGCCTGGATGATCTCCACCTACGCGGGCTTCAAGGGCCTGGACATCAAGACCGCGCTCACCCCGGTCGGCCCGACGGGCAAACGCGCCACCATGATGAACGGTCTCGCCGACTCGATCACCAAGGCCGCCAGGAACAAGGAGGGCGCCCGCAAGTGGGTGGCGTATCTGGCCTCCGACGAGTGCCAGACCGTCGTCGGCAGGTACGGCGTCGTCTTCCCCGCCACTCCGGCCGGGACCAGGGCCGCCGTCGCCGCTTACGACAAGAAGGGCATCGACGTCTCGGCCTTCACCGAACCGGTGGCCGACAAGAAGCGCTTCAGGACCTTCTCCTATCCGATCGCCAGCTACTCGGCGGACATGACGGCGCTCATGGCGCCCGCGATGGAGGACATCTACGGCAATGGAAAGCCCGTGAGCAGCCTCGATCAGACCAACGACCAGATCAACCTCGTCCTCGGCCAGTGAAAGGCACCCACTCCATGACGTTCTCCCTCGGCATCGTCGGCGCCGGCCAGTTCTCCGGCCAGTTCGCCACGCTGTTCCAGGCCCACCCCGGTGTCAGCGACGTGTACGTCACCGATCTGCTGCCCGAGCGGGCCGAGCAGCTCGCCGACGCACAGGGACTCGCCGGCACCTTCGCCTCGTACGAGGCGATGCTGGAGTCGCAGGCCGTCGACGCGGTCGCCATCTTCACCCAGCGCTGGACCCACGGCCCGCTGGTCCTCCAGGGCCTGAACGCCGGCAAGCACGTCTACTCCGCCGTCCCCATGGCGATCACCACGGAGGAGATCGCCGCGATCATCGACGCCGTCAAGGCGACCGGTCTGACGTACATGATGGGCGAGACCAGCGAGTACAACCCGGCGACGGTGCACGCCCGCAACCAGATCGCGGAGGGCGCCTTCGGGCGGCTCTTCTACGCCGAGGGCGACTACGTCCACGACATGGACCTGGGGTTCTACGAGGCGTACCAGTACAGCGGCGGCGAGAACTGGAAGGCGACGGCCAGCTATCCCCCGCTGCTGTACCCGACGCACGCGGTCGGCGGGGTGCTGGGGGCGTGGCGGACGCACGCGGTGAGCGTGTCGGCGATCGGGGTCGTGGACGACCGCGGCGACGGCGTCTTCGACAAGGCCGTCAGCCAGTTCGGCAACGACGTGTCCAACGCGACCGCGCTGTTCGAGGTCGCGGGCGGCGGCTCGTTCCGTACGAACGAGTTCCGGCGGGTGGGATACCCGTCCCACATCCGGGAATCCCGTTTCCGCTTCTTCGGCACCGAGGCGAGCATGGAGCAGCTCGCCACCGTGGCCCTGTGGCAGGACAAGAAGGGCGTCCAGGACATCAGCGAGCTGCTGGAACCCAAGCCCACCATGGCTCCTGACGACCCGTCGCTCCAGCACATCGCGCCGGACCTGCGGGCCGCCTTCACCTCGGGTTCCGCGCCGGTGCACGACCGGTCCCGGCTGCCCCGGGAGTTCGACAACCTGCACAACGGTCACGAAGGCAGCCACCACTTCCTGGTGGACGACTTCGTGACCGCGGTCAACGGCCGCTCCCTGCCGTCCGTGAACGCGTGGGTGGCGGCCCGCTACACCCTGCCGGGCATCGTCGCGCACGAGTCCGCGCGACAGGGCGGGGTCAGGCTGGAGATCCCGGACTTCGGGGACGCCCCCGCGGTGTGACGTTTCCCCGACATCGACTCGCGAGCCGGGTGCCTGTCCTGACTCAGGTGCCCGGCTTGCGGCCGTACACGTAGACGTCGTCGCCGTTCTTCAGCAGCGACCAGTACTTCTTCGCGTCTGTCTTGGTCATGTTGACGCAGCCGTGCGAGCCCGGCGGGTTCCACATGCTGACGCCGACGGAGTGGAAGGCCTGGCCGCCGTCGAAGAACTGGGCGTACGGCATCGGCACGTCGTAGATGCTCGACACGTGGTCGATGTTGCGCCAGTAGATCTTCTTCAGGCCGGTGCGCGTCTCATAGCCGTTGCGGCCGGTGCGGACCGGGACCGGGCCGTAGACCAGCTTCCTGCCGTCCTGGATCCAGCTCAGCTGGAGCGTGAGGTTCACACAGGCGATGCGGCCCTTGTTGACGGGGCACTTGCCGTCCTTGTTGGGGTTGTTGCCGACGGCCTTCTGCTTCAGCATCAGGTCCATCACGCCCCAGGTCACCGGGCCCGCGTAGCCGGCGTTCGGGGTGATGCCGTGCTTGGTCTGGAAGGCCTGGATGGCCTTGCAGTCGGCGGTGGACTGCTTGCCGTCGACCGGCCGGCCGAGGAACTTCTCGACCTTCTTCTGATACGGCCCGGTCTGGGTCGTACAGCTCGGCGCCGCCTGCGCCGGTGCGGCGCCGAGCGTCAGCGCGAGCGGTGCGACGAGTCCTGATGTGATGCCGAGTGCGACGGCGCGCCGTCTGCGTATGTCCCCCATGGCCGGGCCTCTCCCTTGCGTGGTCCTGTGGACTTCTGCCAGCTAGACCGGTGTGCGGGGGGATCGGTTGTGGCCGTGGCCGGGCTGTGACCGAACGGTGAAATTTCGCCGGAGCCCTCAGGTGTCCTTCAGGCGTCGCCCGAGCGTCGCACCACTGCCCGGAAGCCGGTGTGGACCGCGTGAGGCCGCCGTCGACGGTGAGGTGGTGCCGGTGATCCAGGCCGCGTCCCGGGAGGCCAGGAAGGCGACCGCCGCCGCGATGTCCTCGGGTTCGCCGACCCGGCCCAGCGATAGCGTGCGTCCATGTCCGTGTTCATTCAGCAACTCCCCGCTCTCATCGGCGTCGTGATCGGCGCGCTCGGTTCGTATGTGGTGGTCGTGCGGGGCGATCAGGCGAGGTTCCGGAGGGAGCAGACGGCGCGTTGGGAGGAGCGGCGGCTGGCGGTGTACGCCGACTACGCGCGGTCGGTGAAGCAGACGGTCACGCTGGCGTACCGGGTCGCCGCCGGGCTCGGCCACGGAAACCATCCTGACCCCCTCACCATCGACGAGGCCAAGCCACTGCTCGCCGAGGCGAACGGTGCGAGGGATCCCTCGGGTGAGGCGCTGATCATGCTGGGCAGCCACGCGGTGGTGGAGAGGGCACGGGCATGGGTCGTGACCGTGATGGAGATGGAGCGGTTCGTGCGCGACGGCGGGCAGGACACCGCGGCCTGGCGGGCGCTGCTGGACCAGCAGCGCGCCGGGCGCGAGGGCTACTACACGGCCGTACGGGAGGACCTCGGCCTGCCGCCCGGCCACTCCGCGCGCTGGCCGGTCCGCTCGGCCGACCCGGTGCCGCCTCAGCGGTAACCCGTCGTGTCCGCCGGCTTCCCCGCGTCCTGGACCTCGACGAGGTAGCGCCAGGCGTCGGGGCGGCTGCCGTCGAGGTCCGTGAAGCCGTACACCTGGGCGAGCTGCCCGCTGGAGAGGGACTCGCCGTTCCAGCGGGCCACGTCGGGGTCGGCGGCCAGGGCGGCGACGGCGCGGCCCACGTAGCGGGGGGTCTCGGAGATGGCGAAGTGCGGGACGCGTTCGAGGGCGTCGCGCCAGTTGTCCTCGCGCACCTCGAAGGCGTCGAGCATCATCTCCGAGCGCAGCCAGCCGGGCGTCAGGGCGACGGCGGTGGCGCCGCGCGGTCCGAGTTCGTGGCCGAGGGCGAAGGCCATGCGCAGGACGGATGCCTTGGCGAGGTCGTAGAAGAAGGAGGCCCGGTAGTTGGCGCGGTTGTAGTCCGCCGTGCCGTCGGTCATCTCGACGACCAGTCCGCCCGGCCGGCGCAGGAGCAGGGGCAGGGCGTGGTGGCTGGTGATGGCGTGGGTCTCGACGGCGAGCCGGAGCAGCCGCAGGCCCTTGTCGAGGTCGTGCTCCCAGACGGGGCTGTCCCAGGCGAAGAGCTTCTCGCCGCCCCAGACGTCGTTGACGAGGACGTCCAGGCGGCCCTGCTCGTCCGCGATTCGGTCGACGAGGGTGCGGACCTGGGCCGGGTCGAGGTGGTCGGTGGGTACGGCGATGCCGTGGCCGCCCGCCTCGGTGACCAGGTCGGCGGTGTCCTCGATCGTCTCGGGGCGGTCGTACTCCGAGCGGCGGGCGCGCGTGCTGCGTCCCGTCACGTAGACCGTGGCCCCGGCTGCTCCGAGCTCCACTGCGATGCCGCGGCCGGCTCCCCGTGTCGCCCCGGCGACCAGCGCGACCTTGCCCTTGAGCGGCTGTGACATGTTCGGCCTCCCGACCCTCTGCGAGTTCTGTCGCTGTCGAGGGTGCCGGGTAAGCCGGACATCTTCTGTCGCCTTTTACCGATCGCGCCGGCCCGTCACCCGGGCGGCCTCAGTGGCCGCGGTCGATCCACTCCTGGAGGTGGGGTGCCTCGGCGCCGATGGTGGTCGGGTCGCCGTGGCCGGTGAGGACCTTGGTGTCGGGCGGGAGGGTGAGGAGGCGGGTGCGGATGGAGTCGATGATCGTCGGGAAGTGGGAGTAGGAGCGGCCGGTGGCGCCGGGGCCGCCCTGGAAGAGGGTGTCGCCGGTGAAGACGACGCCGAGGCCCGGGTCGTGCAGGCACACGGCGCCGGGGGCGTGGCCCGGGGTGTGCAGGACGGTGAGGTCGGCGCCCGCGGCCTCGATGATCTGGCCGTCCACGAGGTGGGCGTCGGGGTCGCGGTCCGGGTGGGTCTGCTTCCACAGGGGCAGGTCGTCGGGGTGGAGCCAGATCGTGGCGCCGGTGCGGTCGGCCAGGGCGGGCGCGGCGTCGATGTGGTCGTTGTGGGCGTGGGTGCAGACGATCGCGGTCAGGCGCCGGTCGCCTACGGCCTCGGCGATGGCGTCGGCGTCATGGGCGGCGTCGATGACGACGACCTCGTGGTCGTCGCCGACGAGCCACACGTTGTTGTCGACGTCCCAGGTGCCGCCGTCGAGCGTGAACTGTCCGGAGGTGACGAGGCGTTCGATGCGGGAGGCCATCAGAGCATCACCACCGAGCGCAGGACGTCGCCGTGGTGCATGCGCTCGAACGCCTTCTCCACCTCGTCGAGCTGGATGGTCTCGGTCACGAACGCCTCCAGGTCCAGGCGGCCCTGGAGATGCAGGTCGATCAGCATCGGGAAGTCCCGGGAGGGCAGACAGTCGCCGTACCAGGAGGACTTCAGTGCGCCGCCGCGGCCGAAGACGTCCAGCAGGGGCAGCTCCAGCTTCATCTCGGGGGTGGGCACGCCGACGAGGACGACGGTGCCGGCGAGGTCGCGGGCGTAGAAGGCCTGCTGGTACGTCTCCGGGCGGCCGACCGCCTCGATGACGACATCGGCACCGAACCCGCCGGTCAGCTCGCGGATCGCCTCGACCGGGTCGCTCTGACGTGAGTTGACCGTGTGGGTGGCGCCCATGGTGCGGGCCTTGTCCAGCTTGCGGTCGTCGATGTCCACGGCGATGATCCTCGCCGCTCCCGCCAGGTTCGATCCGGCGATGGCCGCGTCGCCGACGCCACCGCAGCCGATCACCGCGACCGTGTCGCCCCGGCCGACGTTGCCGGTGTTGATCGCGGCGCCGATCCCGGCCATCACGCCGCAGCCCAGCAGGCCGGCCACCTGCGGCGCGACCGCCGCGTCGACCTTGGTGCACTGTCCGGCCGCGACCAGCGTCTTGTCCGCGAAGGCGCCGATACCGAGCGCGGGTGAGAGTTCCTGACCGGTCGAGGCCAAGGTCATCCTCTGCCGCGCGTTGTGGGTGTCGAAGCAGTACCAGGGCCGCCCGCGCAGACAGGCCCGGCACGTCCCGCACACCGCACGCCAGTTGAGGATCACGAAGTCACCGGGCGCGACGTCCGTGACGCCGGCGCCGACCGACTCCACCACGCCGGCCGCCTCGTGCCCCAGCAGGAAGGGGAAGTCGTCGCTGATGCCGCCCTGCTTGTAGTGCAGGTCGGTGTGGCAGACCCCGCAGGCCTGGATCTGTACGACGGCCTCGCCCGGCCCCGGGTCCGGCACGACGATCGTCTCCACACGCACGGCCTGGTCCTTGCCGGGTGCGATCACGCCTCGTACTTCCTGCGCCATGGTGCTGAACCCTTCCCTCGGCGGCTCTCCGTCCACCTCCGACCCTAGACGTGACTGATCGGTAAAGGCACGGACCCACGACCCTCACATCTGCTTCCGGCCGGCTTTCGGAAATACCCCTGGGGGTACCCTGCTACTGTGGTCCATATACCCCCGGGGGTAATTCCCCCGGGGTGTTCACAGGCTTCACCAGGAGAGGAGTGCCGCTGTGTACTTCGTCGACACCATCGACGTGCCGGGACTGGGCAACCGCGGCTATCTGGCGGGCGGTGCGCACAGCGCCGTGGTGGTCGATCCGCCCAGGGACATCGACCGGGTGATCACGGCCGCCGCGGTGCGGGGCGTGCGGATCACCCAGGTCGTCGAGACCCATGTGCACAACGACTACGTGACCGGCGGCCTGGAGCTCGCCCGTCTCACCGGCGCCGCCTATCTCGTGCCGGCCGCGGCGCGGGTCGGGTACGAGCGGGTTCCGGTCGCCGACGGGGACCGTACGGAGATCGACGACGGCCTGGTGCTGCGCGCCCTGGCCACCCCCGGACACACCCCGCACCACACGTCGTACGTGCTGGAGGAGACGGGACAGGCGGTGGCCGTGTTCACCGGGGGTTCGCTGCTGATCGGCACGGTGGGGCGGCCCGACCTGGTCGAACCCCGGCTGACGGACCACCTGGCACGGGCGCAGTACGACTCCGCGCACCGGCTGGCCGCAGAGCTGCCGGACGAGACGGCGGTCCTGCCGACACACGGCTTCGGCAGCTTCTGCTCCGCCACCCGGGTGGCCGGCGGGGCGACCACCACGATCGGGCATGAGCGCGCCGTCAACGAGGCTCTGGTGAAGGACGTCGACGTTTTCGTCGCCGACCTGCTCGCCGGCCTCGACGACATCCCGGCGTACTACACCCACATGGGCCCGGCGAACACCGAGGGCCCGGCTCCGGTGGATCTGACGCCGCCCCGCCCGGCCGACGCCGAGGAGATCGCGGCGCGGCTGGCCGCCGGGGAGTGGGTGGTGGATCTGCGCCACCGGGTCGCGTTCGCCGAGGGGCATGTGGCCGGGTCGCTCAACTTCGAGGCGGAGGGGCAGCTCGCCGCCTATCTGGCCTGGCTGCTGCCGTGGGGCAAGCCGGTCACGCTGCTCGCCGGGACACCGGCCCAACTGGCCGACGCCCAGCGGGAACTCGTCCGTGTCGGCATCGACCGGCCGGCCGCGGCGGCGACCGGCTCCCCCGCCGACTGGACCCGCCCGGGGGAGCGGCCCCGCTCCTTCCCGCGCGGCACCTTCGCCGACCTGGCCGCGCAGGACGGCGTGGTGATCCTGGACGTGAGGCGGGACTCCGAACGCGCCACCGGGCACATCAGGGGCTCGGTGCACATACCGGTGCACCAACTGCGCGACCGGCTCGCGGAGATACCGGACGGCACCGTGTGGGTGCACTGCGCCGGCGGGATGCGGGCGGCCATCGCCGCCTCGCTGCTCGACGCCGTGGGACGTGACGTAGTGGCCGTCGACGACGGGTTCGCCGCGGCGCACGACGCCGGTCTGCCGATGGCCCGCGTCACCCCCGCCGAGGCCCGGGCGCTGGCGGACGCCGACGCCGTCCTCGTGGACGTCCGCGAACCCGACGAATGGGCCTCGGGGCACGCACCGGGCGCCCTCCTCGCGCCGCTGTCCGCGCTGACGGCCGGTGAGACGCTGCCGCGGACCGCGCAGGGCCGCCCCGTCGTCGCGATCTGCCGCTCCGGCAAGCGCTCCCGCGAGGCCGCGGCGCTGCTCACGGCACGCGGCACGGACGTGGTGGACGTCATCGGCGGCATGCGGGCCTGGACTCAGGCGGGGCTTCCGGTGGTGACGGAGTCCTGTCCGACCACCTCCAGTGACCGCACGTGAGCGCGCTGGTCCTGGGCCTGTTCGCCGGTGGCGTCACGGGGCTCTCGCTCGGTGCGCTGGGCGGCGGCGGCAGTGTGCTGGCCGTACCGGCGCTGATGTACCTGCTCGGCTTCACGCCCGCAGCGGCGGCCACCGCGAGTCTGGTCGTCGTCGCCGTCACCTCGGTCACCGCGCTCGGCGCGCACGCCCGTGCGGGCGCGGTGCGCTGGCGCGCCGGGGCACTGTTCGCGGCGGCGGGTCTACTGCCTGCGGCGGTCGGCGGTGCGGTGTCCGGGCGACTGCCCGCAGGGGTGCTCACCGGGGCGTTCGCGGTGACCGCCGCTGTCGCCGCGCTGCGCATGCTCCGCCCTTCGGCCGCCGTACGGCACGAGGACGCGCCGGTGCGTCCGGGGCGGGTCGTCCGGGCCGGGGCCGGGCTCGGTGCCGTGACCGGGGTACTGGGCGTGGGCGGTGGCTTCCTGGCCGTACCGGCGCTGGTGAGCGTGGTGGGGCTGCGGATGCGGGTCGCCGTGGGTACGAGTCTGCTGGTGATCACCGTCAACTCGCTGGTGGCGCTGGCGGCCCGGGCCGGCTCGGCCGCGAGTGTCGACTGGGCCGCGGTCGGGCCGTTCGCCGCGGCCGCCGTGCTCGGCGCGTGGGACGGCAAGCGGCTCGCCGGGAAGGTCTCCGGCGGCACGCTTCGGCGGATCTTCGCGTACGCCCTGCTGGCGGTGGCCGTGTTCATGCTGGCCGACGCCGTCGTCTGACGGCCGGGCGCCCCCGGGACGCCCGGTCCCGGCCCCCTATGCCAGTGAAAGGAACAGCTTCTCCAGCCGGGCCTTCATCTGCCCCACCGTCTCGCCGTCGCGCCGGCCCTGCTCGACGTCGGTGAGGCACTGCTGCAACCCGGTCGCGATGATCGCGAAGCCGGCCCGGTCCAGGGCGCGGGAGGCGGCGGCGAGCTGAGTGACGACGTCCTCGCAGTCACGGCCCTCCTCGATCATCTTGATCACTCCGGAGATCTGCCCCTGCGCCCGACGCAAGCGGTTCAGCACCGACTTGAGGTCGTCGCCCTCGAACTGCAACTCCACGATCACTCCCCTGCATACCCCGCTCCATACCCTTGGGGGTATTTTACCTCCACCCCGGAAAGGATCTCATTTCCCATGACACCGCCCCACAGCTTCCTCGCGCTCGACGTCGACGAGGCCCACGCCCGCCTGACCGCCTCGACCGACTCGACCGACTCGACCGACTCGACCGACTCGACCGTCCTGACCGTCCTCGACGTCCGCACGCCGGGCGAGTACGCCGCCGGTCATCTGCCCGGCGCGCTGAACATCCCGCTGGACCGTCTCGACAGCGCCCTGCCGGCGCTCCGCCGGCTCCCCGGCGGGCGGCTTCTGGTGGTGTGCGCCTCCGGGGCCCGCTCGGAGAACGCCTGCCGCGTCCTCGCCGAGCACGGCATCCGGGCCATGACCCTGTCGGGCGGCACCCAGGGCTGGGCGCGGGGCGGGCACGAGCTGCACCGGCCGACGTCGAGCCCGCGGGCCACCTGGTCCATGGAGCGCCAGGTCCGTTTCACCGCGGGCTCGATCGTCCTGGTCGGTCTCGGACTCGGACTCCTGCACCCGGCCTGGCAGTTGCTGTCCGCCGGTATCGCGGGCGGCCTCGTCTTCTCGGCGATCAGCAACACCTGCGGCATGGCCGCCCTGCTGTCGAAGCTGCCGCACAACCGCCCGCGCCCCGCCGACCTCGAAGCGGCCCTGGCCGCCCTGGCGCGGCGCGGCCAGGCGCCGGTCACCTGAGGAAGTCCCGGACGGCCCGGGCGATGACGCCCTCGTCCAGGCCGTCCGCGCCACCCAGCGGCAGCAGCCGGTGCGGTACATGGACCAGGGTCTCGGCGACGTGCCGGGCCGACAGTCCGGGCGGCCCCGGCTCGACGAGCACGACGTCGGCGTGGTCGGCGGCCAGTACGGCGGTGCGCAGGCCGACCTCGTCGAAGGGCCGGACCGTGGCGGCGTAGAGCACGCCCACGTCGAGGCCGGCCGTGGCGCGCAGCACCGGGTCGAGGGTGGCGCCGACGGCGAGCACGACACCGTCGAGGCCTTCCCGGACGAGTTCGAAGCCGTCGGCCAGGCCGTGCGGTTCGGCGTTGGAGTCGCCGGACAGATGCACGAACGCCCGCTCGCCGCGCCCCACGGCGGACCGGATCGCGCGCCGCACCTCGTCCGGATGGCCGGGTACATGGACGGTCCAGCGCGGGTCGATGGCGAAGCGCGCCAGTTCCTCCACGGCGCCGTAGCCGACGAGGACGGTGCCGCTTCCGTGCCCGACGGGGTCGTCGGGGCGGGCCGCGGGCAGGGAGTCGGTGACGGCCTGGAGCATGTCGGGGTGCATGGCGAATCCTCCTCGGGGCGGGTTCCCGCGACGCGTCATGAATTCGTTGAGAAACAAAATCGACGGTCACTCATATGACCCTGGATTCCCCGGAGTTGTCCATTCCAGCACACTGCGAGTGAATCTTTAACAAGCGCAAAGGAACGTGACCGTCTCTTTGCCCGGTCCGGGCATTTCCCGTGGTGTTCCCGCTCTCCGTGCTGCGTAACTTGGCAGTGGTATTTCCCGTTGCCGAGAACGGAAGGGGACATCCCGCCATGGTAGAGAACGAAACGCCTCCCGCGGTCCGCCCGTTGGTCCATCTGATCGCGGGGCCGACCGGCGTCGGGAAGAGCACGGCCGCCACCGACCTGGCCCGCGCGACCGGCGCCCCGATCGTCGTCGCCGACCGCTTGCAGTGCTTCACCGACCTCGCCACCACCAGCGCCCGCGCCGGTGCGGACGTACCGGGGGTGCGCCGCCACTGGCTCGGGGACCGGACGTTCAATGACGGTGATCTGCCCGCGCCCCAGGCCGCCGACTCGCTCGTGGGACTCGTCCAACTGCTCGCCGTTCAACATCGGTTGGTCATCATCGAGGGTGGCTCGATCTCGCTGCTGCGGGTGCTGTGCGCGCGTCGGGCGCAGCTCGACTGGCGGCTGACGGTACGCCTTCTGCCGCTTCCCGAGTACGACACGTACCTCACCGCCCTCACCCACCGGGCCCGGTCGATGCTCACGCCGGGCGTCTGCGGCCCGGGGCTGCTCCAGGAGCTGGCCGCGCTCTGGCGCGATCCGGGGAAGCGGCGGCTGGCCGCGTCCGTCAACGGGTTCGAGGCCGTGCTCGAATGCTGCGCCAAGTACTCGATCGATGCGGAGACCGTCGGCGAACGGGAAATACCCGAACACGTCCTGCACCGGATGGCCGCACTCATCGCCGTACGGCATGCCGAACACGGCATTCTCCAGCATCGCGTGTTCACCGAGCTTTTCGCGAACGGAACGACGGTCCCCTCATTCGACTTCGACATGCTGGAGCGTGCGGCATGAAGGGCGCCTCGGGGGTGAAGGAAGCCTCCACGGATTTCGGCCATATCGTCGCCTCCTCTCCGCTCGGCGTGGTCACCGCCCGCTCCACGGCCGACGTACGGGAACTCGTCTCCTTCGCCGGCCCTGCCGGGCTGCCGGTCTCCGCGCGCGGCGCCGGACAGGCCTTGTAGGGGCGGCGAGCGGACGCTGAGCGCGGGGGCCGGTGCACTGTGGCGCGACGTCGTGCGGGCCGCTCTGGCCGAGGGGCTCACACCGCCTCGCGGCCTCCTCCGGCAGCAGCAGGGTGAGCCAGGGGTGCGGGCGGTTCCACTCGCGCTGCGCCGGCCCGTGCGCGAACTCCTCTGCCTGCTCGTCCTGATGCGCACGGCACCGCCCGCCGCCCCGGACGTCGTAACGCCGTACGGTCGCCGCCGACCGGGCCCTGTACGAGCGGGCCAGGACCGTGGGCGGCGTCCTGCACCCGGTCGGCGCGCCGCCCATGTCGCCCGCGGACTGGCGCGCCCACTTCGGCCCCGGCCGGCCCGAACTGGTCCGCGCCAAGGACCAGTACGACCCGCACCACATCCTGACCAGGGGGTACGGCCTGTGGAACTGACCGCCATGACGGCCGTGACCGTCTTCTGCGGCGCCTCCCCCGGTCGCCGCCCCGGCCATCTGCGCACCGCCGCCGAGCTCGGGCGCGCACTGGCCGGGGCGGGCCTCAAGCTGGTCCACGGCGGTGCGCGCACCGGGCTCATGGGGGCCGTCGCGGACGGGGCCCTGACCGCCGGCGGCGCGGTCACCGGAGTCGTGCCGCGCGGCATGGCTGCCGTACGAGAACGGTCAGTGTCGAGCTCGGTCCGGGTGACGTCCTGACCCGCATGCCGGACGACTGCCTGGCCGAGGGGGCCGAACGGCCCCTGACGCTCGCCGTGGCACGGAACTGGCAGGATCCGCGGGAGGAGGCCGACGTAGCCTGAAGGCTCCCTACCGCCTCGGAGGAGTCCCGTGAGCATCGCAGCGACCGAACCCGCCCCGCCCACCTGGCGGCTGCTCCTGGGCTACGTCCGCCCGCACCGGTGGACCCTGCTGACGGGTGCCGTGCTCTCGCTGGTCACGGGCGCGACCGGGCTGCTGCTGCCGCTGGTGGCCCGCGAGTTGATCGACGACCTGTCCCACGACCGCGCCATCACCGGAGCGCTGCTGATCATGTCCGGGCTGGTCGTGGCGAACGCGGCGCTCGGCGCGCTGGGTTCGTACGTGCTGCGGCGCACCGCCGAGTCGGTGGTGCTCGGCGCGCGGCGCGCCCTGTCGTCGTATCTGCTGCGGCTGCGCATCACCGCGGTGGACCGCAGCGAACCCGGCGATCTGATGGCCCGTATCACCTCCGACACCACGCTGCTGCGCGAGGTCACGACCGACTCGCTCGTGGGCCTGGGCACCGGAGGGCTCACGCTGGTGGCGACGGTGGCGATGATGGGCCTGGTGGATCCCGTACTGCTGCTGGTCACGCTCGGCGTCATCCTGGCCGCCGGCACGATCCTCGGCGTGATCGTGCCGCGCATCAACCGGGCCAGCCGGCAGGCGCAGGACGCGGTCGGCGTGATGGGGGCCTCGCTGGAGCGGATCCTCGGCGCGCTGCGCACGGTGAAGGCGTCGGGGGCCGAGCACCGGGAGGAACGTACGCTGCACGACGCCGCCGAGGAGTCGTGGCGGCAGAGCGTGCGGGCCGCCAAGTGGTCGGCGGCGGCCGGCAACACGGCCGGACTCGCCATGCAGATCGCGTTCATCACGGTGCTCGCGGTGGGCGGGGCGCGGGTGGCGACCGGGGCGATCGACGTCGGCACGCTGGTCGCCTTCTTGCTGTACGTCTTCTATCTGATGTCGCCGATCCAGCAGGTCGTCGGCGCGATCACCCAGTACCAGACGGGTTCGGCGGCGCTCGCGAGGATCCAGGAGGCGCTGCGGCTGCCCGCCGAACCGGCCGCAGCGCCCGCGCCCTTGCCCGCCGCCGGGGCGGAGCCGGCCGCGCTGTCCTTCGAGGACGTCCGTTTCCGGTACGCCGACGATCTGCCGTACGTCCACCACGGGGTGACGTTCACCGTGCCCGCACAGGGCATGACCGCGTTCGTCGGCCCCTCGGGCGCGGGAAAGACCACGGTCTTCTCGCTCATCGAGCGGTTCTACGACCCCGAGGCCGGCGCCATCACCCTCGACGGGCGGGACCTGACGGACTGGGAGCTGCCACAGCTGCGGTCCGCGATCGGCTATGTGGAGCAGGACGCGCCGGTGCTGTCGGGTTCGCTGCGTGCCAACCTGCTGCTGGGCAACCCGGAGGCGACCGACGACGCCCTCACGCGCGTGCTGAAGACGACCCGGCTCGACGGCCTGGTCGCCCGCCTGCCTGGCGGTCTGGACACGCTGGTCGGACACCGCGGCACCAAGCTCTCCGGCGGCGAACGCCAGCGCGTCGCCATCGCCCGCGCCCTGCTGCGCCGCCCCCGGCTGCTGCTCCTCGACGAGGCCACCTCGCAACTGGACGCGGTGAACGAGGCGGCGCTGCGCGACACGGTCGCCGATGTCGCGCGTACGACCACGGTTCTGGTCGTCGCGCACCGGCTGTCGACGGTGACGATGGCCGACCGGATCGTGGTGATGGACGCGGGCCGGGTGCGTGCGGTGGGCACGCATCGCGAACTCGTGGCGTCCGACCCGTTGTATGCGGAGTTGGCGGCTACTCAGTTCCTGGCAACAGCCGACTGAGGCTCCGTCAGGTGGGCCGCGACAGGGAGTGCCACAGCGGGTCGCCGGTCGTCTGCGGCGTCAATGTGGCTGGTCGCGCTCACGCGGCGGAGCCGCATATCGATACAGCCCCGCGCCCCTTGAGGGGGCCCTGCCGAGCGGTCGGTTCAGCCCTGGAGGCGGCGCAGTCGCTCCGTGTCGCAGGTGCGCGGGCAGGTGGAGCACGCCTCGGCCGGACGGATCGTGTAGTACATGCAGCAGCCGGCGCGGGTACGTGTCGGGTGCCGGCGTCCGTCGTCGGTCGTCAGGTGGCGGAAGTCGGCGCCGCCCGGGTAGGGGGCGACGCTCTTCGGCAGCAGTTCGGTGGCCGCCCGTACGGCGTCGTCCTCGCGGCCCAGCGTCCGGCCCAGGTACCAGATGCCGGAGACCAGGTCGTCGGCGACCATGCCCCACAGGGCGCGTGAGCGGCGTCGTGTGATGGGGCCGATCGCGTCCAGGAGCGGACCCATGTGTTCGGCGACGGCTGCGCGCAACTCGGCGCGCAGGGCCTCTTCGTGAGGTGCCGTCAGCACGCGGGGCAGCATGGCCGCCGGGTCGTCGGCCAGACAGGCGAGGTCGCTTCCGGGTGTCAGGGTGAACTCGGCCGTGGCCAGGTCCAGGCGCAGGTCCTCGGGCCGGATCCGGGGCACGCGGCGTGCCAGGTACCAGGGTCCGCTCATGAGGAGCGCGACGGACCAGGCGTAGTCGTGCAGCGCGCGGGAGGCTGCGGCGTCGCGACGCGCGACGGTCCCGTGGCGGTGGTGAATCCGGGCCGCCTCCGCCGCCACGAACGCGTCGAGCACGGCCTCGTCCCTCACCAGTTCCGCAGCCGACACACCCGTCCCGGTCTCCTGGACCCCGGGCGCGGCGACCCGCACGTTCAGGACCTCGCAGAGGTCGGTCAGCCGCGTGAAGTCGTGTCGAAGCGTACGCGCGACGGCGCCGGGCGGCGGGATCGTGCGAGCCACGGACATCGGCGCTCCTGGGCGAGGTTGCAGCGAAAGGCCAGACAGGTAAGGCTTACCTTACACTCGCGTTCAAGTGGAAATACCAGGTGAGCTCGGCGCGGGTGATCGACTATCGCGCACATCACAGTGATCACACAGCGGTTGAATCATAAAGCAAGCCTAACCTAAGCTCACGGCTTGTGACTGCGACCCAACGGGGCGCACCGATCGGTGTGCCCTTCCGTGCCTTCAAGCACATTCCGCTCTTCCTCACCGGCCTCGCCGCCCTGGCTCTGTGCACCACGCTGAGCCTCGCGCTCGGCGCCCGCTCCGTACCGCTGGGCACGGTGGCGGACGCGCTCCTCGGCCATGTCCACGGGCGCGAGGCCCTGGTGGTGACCGGGCTGCGTCTGCCGCGCACCGTCATCGGGCTCGCGGTCGGCGCCGCACTCGGGGTCGCCGGCGCCGTCGCCCAGGGCATCACCCGCAACCCCCTCGCCTCGCCGACCACGCTCGGCATCAACGCGGGCGCCGGGTTCGCGGTCGTCGTCGCCATCTTCGCGCTGGGGCTCAACAGCCCCGCCCAGTACGTGTGGTTCGCGTTCGCCGGCGCGGCCGGGGCGGCCCTGTTCGCCCAGGCGCTGGCCCGCCGCGCCGGGGACATCGACCCGGTACGACTGGCGCTCGGCGGCACCGTGCTCCAACTGGTGCTGCTGTCCTGGACGTCGGCCGTGATGCTGATGAACCAGCGCACCCTGGACGAGGCCCGCTTCTGGCTGGCCGGGTCCCTGTCCGGGCGCACCCTCGACGTCCTGTGGCCGGTCCTGCCGACCCTGCTGCTCGGTCTGGTCGTCGCGCTGGCCGTCTCCCCCGCCCTCAACGCCCTTGCCCTGGGCGATGATTCGGCCCAGGCGCTCGGCGTGCCCGTGGCCCGGATCCGGCTCGCGGGCGGCATCGCGGTCGTGCTGCTGGCCGGATCGGCCGTGGCGGTGGCCGGCCCGGTCGCCTTCATCGGACTGGCCGCCCCTCATCTCGTACGGCCGCTGCTCGGCGGCGACCACCGGCTGCTGGTCCCCGGCTGCCTGATCGCCGGCCCACTGCTGCTGCTCTCGGCGGATGTGCTCGGCCGGCTGGTCATCCGTCCCTCGGAGCTGGAGGTCGGCATCGTCACCGCGTTCCTGGGTGCCCCCCTGCTGGCGCTGCTGGCCCGGCGGGTGGCCCGATGAGCGCCGCGGTCGTCTCGGTGCGTGCGAAGTCCACGGCCCGGTCCCGGGTCCGGCGCCGCGTCCTGCTGTTCGCCACGACCGCTGTGGCCCTGCTGTTCGTGCTGCTCACCGTGTCGCTGACGACGGGAGAGATGCCGATGCCCGCGGGCACGGCGCTGCGCGCGCTCGTCGGGCTCGGGGATCCGGGTGACGTACTGGTGGTGCAGCAGTTCCGGGCGCCGCGGTCGGTGGCGGCGATCGTCGCCGGTGCCGGGCTCGGCGCGGCGGGATGCGTGCTGCAACGGCTGTTCCGCAACCCGCTGGCCTCCCCCGACGTCATGGGCGTGACCGGCGGGGCCTCACTGGGCGCCGTCGCGCTGATCGCGGCCGGTGCCTCGCAGGCACTGATACCCGTCGGGGCGCTGGGCGGCGGGCTGCTCGCGGCCCTGCTGCTGGGCGTGTTCGCCTGGCGCTCGGGCCTCGCGGTCACCCGGCTGGTGCTGACCGGGCTCGCCGTGCAGGCGGGTCTGGCGGCCGCGGTGAACCTGATGATCGTGCGGTTTCCCGCGGAGCTCGCCGGGTCGGCGTTGCAGTGGACCACGGGTTCTGTATACGGGCGGACGTGGACCGAGGTGTGGGGTGCCGGCGGCGCCATGGTGCTCGCGCTCGCCGCCGTACTCGTCATGCATCGGCGGCTGGCCGTGCTCGACCTCGGGGACGACTCGGCGGGGGCGTTGGGGCTGCGGACGTCCGCCGCGCGGCTTCAACTGCTCTTCGTGGCCGTCGCGTTGGCCTCGCTGGCCGCCGCGCTCTCCGGTCCCGTGACGTTCGTGGCGCTCGCCGTGCCGCACATCGTGCGGTTCGTCACCGGCCCGCCGACCGCCGCGTCGTTGGCGCTGGCGGGGCTCACCGGGGCGGTGCTCCTGCTCGGCTCCGACCTGGTGGTGCAGCACCTCTTGCCGATCGAGGGGCTGCCGGTCGGGGCGGTCACGGCCACGCTGGGCGCGCCCTGGCTGTTGGTGTTGATGCTGCGGCAGAGCTCGCCTGTTCAGAGGGGCCGTGGATGACGAAGCGCTCTTCTGGGGGTGCCGCGAGGGGTGGTCTGGCGGGTGCGGCGCCGTCGTGGCTGGTCGCGCACGCGCGGCGGAAGCCGCATGTTCAAAGCAGTCCCGCGCCCCTTGGGGGCGATTCCCTCACCCGACCTCATGAACCTCCCATCGGCCTTCAGGAGCCGCACGTGCCCGCCACCCCCAACCAGCTCTCCACCCGGCGCCTCGACCTGCGCTACGGCGACCGTCTCGTGGTCGGTGGGCTCGATCTGACGCTTCCCGGCGGGGCCGTCACCGCGATCGTCGGGCCCAACGCCTGTGGGAAGTCGACCCTGTTGCGCGGACTGAGCCGGCTGCTCGCGCCGGCCGCCGGGAGCGTGACGCTGGACGGTGCCGACATCCACCGCATGTCCGCGAAGGCGCTGGCCCTGCGGATGGGTCTGCTGCCGCAGCAGCCGGTGACACCGGAGGCGATCACCGTCGAGGCGCTGGTCCGGCTGGGCCGGTATCCGCACCAGCGGCTGCTGAGCCCCTGGTCGGCCGCCGACCAGAAGGCGGTCGACGAGGCGTTGGAGCGCACCGGCACCGCCGCCCTGCGCGACCAGCCCGTCGACCAGCTCTCCGGTGGTCAGCGGCAACGCGCCTGGATCGCGCTGGCGTTGGCGCAGGACACCGAGTTGCTGCTGCTCGACGAGCCCACCACCTTCCTCGACCTGCGGCACCAGCTCGACGTCCTCGACCTGGTCGCCGCGCTGCACGCCGAGGCGGGCCGCACCGTGGTGATGGTGCTGCACGACCTCGGTCAGGCCGCCCGCTACGCGGACCACATGGTGGTCCTCAAGGACGGCCGTCTCGCCGCGGCCGGTGCCCCGGCCGAGGTCCTCGACGCGGAGCTGGTCAAGTCCGTGTTCGACGTGGACTGCCGGGTGATCCCCGATCCGGAGACCGGCACCCCGCTGGTCGTCCCCAAGAGCAGCGCGGTCCGGCGGACATCCGCCGCCACCGCCTGATCCTTCCCCACTCACAGAAAGACCCCTCATGTTCAACCGATCTCCCCTGCGCGGAATCGGCCGGCTGATCGCCGTGCTGCTCGCCGTCGTACTCGGTACGGCCGTCCTGGCCGCCTGCGGCAGCGAGGACTCCTCCTCCAACACGAGTGACACGGCCAAGGCCGCGGGCGACAGCTCGGCCTTCCCCCGCACGCTGAAGACCGTGATGGGCGACGTGAAGATCCCGTCCCAGCCGAAGCGGGTCGTCGTGCTCGACACCGGTGAGCTGGACGACGTCACCCTGCTCGGCATCGACCCGGTCGGCGCGGTCGCCCCGCACTTCAAGACCTCGGGCGGCTTCCCGACCTACCTGGACGGCGAGTTGAAGGACACCGTCGACGTCGGCCCGCTCCTGGAGCCGAACCTGGAGAAGATCGCCTCGCTCAAGCCCGATCTGATCCTGTCCTCCAAGGTCCGGCACGAGAAGGTCTACGACAAGCTCAGCGCCATCGCCCCGACCGTCTTCACGGAGACCACGGGCGGTGTCTGGAAGGAGAACCTCAAGGTCCACGCCGAGGCGCTGGGTCTGGAGAAGGAGGCCACGGCCAAGCTCTCGGAGTACGAGACGCAGGCCAAGGCGCTCGGTGAGGCCATCAAGAAGAAGGACGGCAACGCCATGCCGACCGCGTCCGTGGTCCGCTTCATCGCCGGCCCGACCCGCCTGTACCAGACCAACTCCTACAGCGGTGTCGTGCTGAACGACATCGGCTTCCAGCGGCCCAATTCGCAGATCTCGAACGACCCCGAGGTCACGATGAAGGACGTCAGCCCGGAGGAGATCGACCAGGCCGACGCCGACCTGATCTTCGTCACCGCCGCCGACGCCGAGGACAAGACCCAGAAGAAGCAGGTCGTGTCCAACCCGGTGTGGAAGGACCTCCCGGCCGTGAAGGACGGCAAGGTCTTCGAGGTCCCGGACGAGACATGGATGTCCGGCATCGGCGTCCAGGCCGCCGAGGAGATGCTCAAGGACGTGGCGAAGGCCACCGGCGTGGAGCTCCCGGCGAAGTAGCCGCCGCTGACCTGTCAGGGGCGGGCCGTGCCCGACCGGCCCGGCCCGCCCCTCTCAACCCCCCATCCGCTAGCGGAAGTTGCTCATCCGGCATGCGCCTGTATCTGCTCGCCCTCAACCCGACCGACGCCGTCACCGAGGGATTCCTGCCCGCGGCTGCCCGGCTCGGCCTGGACGTCACCGTCCTGACCGACCAGCCCGACGCCCACCGCCGTGTCTACCCGGACGTCGAGATCCTGGAGTGCGACGTCCGTGACTTCCGGGCCGTGATCACCCGCGTCTCGACACACCACGAGCCCGACGCCGTCTTCACCAACAGCGACCACCTCCAGACCCAGGCCGCCCTGGCCGCCGCCTACTTCGGCCTCCCCGGCAAGGACTGGCGGGCCACCCTGCGCTGCAAGGACAAGGCCGAGATGCGGCGCCGGCTCGCCGCGGCCGGCGTCGACACCGTGTGGTCGGCCGAGCTGACCGAACCGGTCGCGCCCGGCGACGCGCCGTACCCATGTGTCGTCAAGCCGCGCGAGGGTGTGGCCAGCGAGGACGTCGTTCTCGTGCACGGCCCGGAGGAGTTGGTGACCCACACCAAGGAGATCCTCGACCGCCGTCCGGGCGCCGTCCTGGTCGTCGAGGAGTACCTGCCCGGCGAGCTGTTCACCCTGGAGACCCTCGGCGACGGGCACGTCCGCCATGTCCTCGGCGGCTTCCACACCGAGCTGTCGCCGCCGCCGTACTTCATCGAGGAGCGCCTCACCTTCGTCCCCGCCCACCCCGAGCCGGTCGTCGCGCAGGTGCTGGCGCAACTGGACGCGCTGGGCGTGGGGTTCGGGGCGTGCCACACCGAGTTCGTGGTGCACGAGGGGCGGGCGCGGATCATCGAGGTCAACTACCGTGCCATCGGCGACCAGTGCGACCTGCTGCTGGCCCGGCTGCTGGAGATCCCGCTCTTCGAGCACATCCTGCGCACCCACCTCGGCGAGCGGCTCCCGGCCGACCTGGGCGCCCGCGGGGACGGCGCGGCCCGTCTGGAATACCCGTGCGCCGACCGCGCGGGCCTCCTCGTCGGCGCCCCCGCCGCCACCGATGTGGACGTCGACAGCGTCCATCTGACGTACCGTCCCCTGCGCGCGGTGGGCGAGCGGCACGAGCTGTACCGCACCAACCGGGACTACCTCGGCGTGCTGCGGGCCACCGGTACCGACCAGCCGACCGTGGACCGCGTGGTGGCCGACTTCCTGGCCGAGCGGCGCTGGGAGATCCAGCCGTGACCGCGCCGGACGTCTGCGAGGCGGAACTCCTTACCCGTGTGCTGAGCGCTCTGCTGCGCGAGGACGTGGTCGGCCTGCGCAGCCGGAGCACGACGGTCCACGAACCGGACGGTCCCTGGCTGCGGCTCTCCACGGGACAGGACGCCCTGCTGCTGCCGGTCGCCGAGGACGGCTTCCAGTGCGGGTACGCCGCCCGGCGGCCCGTCCTCGTACGCGCGTCGGACGGCGCGGAGCTGACCTCGTACGAGAGCGTGCTCGGCGCCCTGCGTGAGCTCGCCGATCCCGAGGACCGGGGCGGCTTCGACGCGTTCACCGAGGAGTGCCGTCAGACGCTGGCGACCGTCCGGATGCACGCGGCGACCCGGGCGGAGGTCATGGCCCGGCTCACGGACGAGCCCGGCCTCGGCGGCGGCCTGATGTACGACACGCTCGCCGCCCGCCACGACCACCCCGTGTACCCGACGGCACGCGGACGATCGGGGCTGACGGAGGAGCAACTGCGCGCGTACGCCCCGGAGTTCGGCCCGCGCTTCGCGCTGCGCTGGCTCGCCGTGCCCCGGGACGAGGTCGTGTTGGCGGGCAAGCTGCCGGAGTTCTGGCCGACGCCCGACACCGTGGGACTGCCGGGTCTGCGGGACACGCATGTGGCGCTGCCCGTGCATCCGCTCACCGTCGACGCCCTGCCCGGCGGCACCGTACTGGCCGACCGCGCCTGCCTGGATGTCGTACCGACGCTGTCCATGCGGACCGTGGCCACGGTCGCCGATCCTTCCGTGCACCTCAAACTCCCGCTGGCCACTGCGACGTTGGGGCTGCGCAACAGGCGGACCATCAAGCCCGGCACCCTGGTCGACGGGGCCGTGGGCCAGCGGCTGCTGGAAGCGGTGACCGCCCGCGAGCCCCGCTTCCGGGAGACGGTCCTGCACGCCGACGAGACGACGTACGCCCACGCCGGGCACGAACTGCTGGCCGTGCTGTGCCGCCGCTACCCGTCCGGGCTCGACGACTGCACGGTGGTGCCGCTGGCCGCGCTGCTGGCCGAGGCGCCGGACGGACGCCTGGTGATCGACGGGCTCGCCGACCGCTTCTACGGCGGCGACCCGCTCGCCCTGCTGGACGCGGCCCTCACCCTGCTGTTCGACTGGCAGACCACGCTGTTCGGCTACGGCATCGCCCTGGAGTCGCACCAGCAGAACGTCTCGCTGGTGCTGCGGCCGGGCAGTCTGCGGTTGCTGTTCAAGGACAACGACGGGCCGCGCGTCAACACCGTACGGCTGGACGCCCGGCTGCCGGGGCCGTGGCCCTTCGACGACGCGCGGATCCTCGGCACGGACGACGGTCCGGTCGCCGACGTGTTCACCACCATCACCGTGCATCTGTGCGCGGGCGCCTACGCGTTCGGGCTCCCCCGGTACCGCCGTGCGCTGCTGGATCTCGTCCGGGTCCGGCTCACGGAGGCCGTCGACCGGCTCGGCGGCGACGCGGCGGACGTGCTGCGCGCCCGCGTGCTGGACGCGGCGGAGCTGCCGGTGAAGGCGATGGTGTCGGCCGGGACGCTGCTGTCCAAGGAGCGGTCGGGCGCCGCCGACATCAACAAGCACTACACGAGCGGACCCAACTACCTACTGCGGCCCGGGAGTTCGGCATGAGTGCGGAGGCATTGCGGATGCCGAGGTCGGAGTTCGGGCGCGCGCATGTGCACGCGGTGGCGGGCTGCTACTTCGTGGCGTCGTTCGCCGCACTCGGGCTGCCGCCGTATCTCACCGAGATCCTGCCCGAGCTGGGCGACCGGGACGCTCGCTGGGCCGGTGTGCTCTATGTCGTGCCGACGGTGTTCGGTGCGCTCGGGGCACCGCTGTGGGGGCGGCTCGCGGACCGCTTCGGCCGGAAACGGCTGCTGCTGCGCGCCCAGTTGGGGCTCGCGGTGTCCTTCCTGCTGGCGGGCTGGGCCGACTCGCTGGCCACGTTCACGGTGGCGCTGGTCCTCCAGGGCATCCTGGGCGGTACGTTCGCCGCGTCCAACGGCTATCTGGGCGCGGCACTTGAGGGCCCGGCCCTGTCCAAGGCACTCACCCTGATGCAGGGCAGCGCCCGGGCCGCGCTGGTCGCCGCACCGATCGTGGTGGGCTCGCTGTCGGGCTGGCTGTCCCCGCACCGGCAGTACGCCCTGCTCGCCGTGCTGCCGCTGACGGCCGCCCTGCTGCTGGCGGCACTGCCGGAACCGGCCCCGGCCGGGCAGCGGCGGCGCGAGCCCGAGACCGCGGTGGCGAAGGCGCCTGCGCGGGTGTCTCTCAGGGGACTGTTCGCGCTGGAGTTCGCCTTCGTGTTCTCCACCGTCATCTCCTTCCCCTATCTCATCGAGCTCGTCGACGAGCGGCTCCCCGGCACCTCACCGACGTTGACCGGCGTCCTCTTCGCCCTGCCCCACCTGTGCTACCTGGTGTCCGCGCTGACGGTGCACTCCGTCTTCCAGGACCGTCCGCGAGCCGGGCTCGCGCTCGGCTTCGCCTGTATCGCGCTCGGACTCGCCGGTCACGGCATCGCCGCCTCGCTGCCCGCGCTGATCGCCGTACGGCTGCTGCTGGGCGCGGGGCTCACCCTCGGCCTGGTCTGTCTGTCCGTACTGGCCGCCGACTGCGCCAAGGGCCGGTCGCCCGGCCGGATGTTCGGGTCGCTGGAGCTCTTCTCCAAGGCCGGCGCGGTCGCCGCCGGCGTGACCGCGGCGGCGGGCAGCGTCCGCTACGGGCCGGCCGCACCCGTGCTGATCGGCGGTGCGGCCGCCGCCGTCACCGCCGCCCTCCTCCCCACACTCCTCTTGCGCACCCGCTGGAGCCACTGATGCCCTCCCTGACCGACTCGCTCCACGAGCAGGGCCGTACCCCCGTCGCCCGCGCCGGCCTGCCCGGCGCCGACGACGCGGTGGCCCACACCCTCCTCAACTGTCTGCTGCGCGAGGTGTCGGCGCCCGAGCACCAGTCCGTCGTCGCCGACGGCCGGCTGCTGCTGCGGCTGCCCCGCCGCGGGGTCCTGCTGCGGGTCGCCCTGCGCCGTACGTCGCTGCTCGGCGCACACCGGTTCACCGGTCCCGTGGAGGAACAGCGGGGCGACGCGTGGGGCGCGGTGGACTGGCGGCGCCTCGCCGAGTACACCCACGACGAACTGGCGCTGCGCACGGGGGTACGCAACGAGGAGTTCCTGGAGCAGATCGCCTCCAGCCACGAGGCCATCGACACGGCCCTCACCGGCACGCGGCCGACCGCTCCCCCGGACGACCGCCTCTCCGCCTACATGAGGTCCGAGCAGTCCCTTCTCTTCGGCCACCGCTTCCACCCCACGCCGAAGGCCCGCACGGGCGACCCGCGCGCCTGGTCCGCGTACGCCCCCGAAGCCGGCGCCTCCTTCCCGCTGCGGCATCTCGCCGTACGCGCCGACCTGATCGGCGAGGAGTACGCCGACCCGTCGGCCGTCGCCGCGCTGGACCGGCAGCGCACGGACCTCCCGGACGGCTACCGCCTGCTGCCCGCCCACCCCTGGCAGTACGAGACGCTCCGCGAGCACCCGCTGCTGCGCGCCGCGCTCGAGCGCGGCGACGTCCTGGACCTCGGCCCGGGCGGACAGCCGTTCGCCGCCACCGCGTCGGTGCGCACGCTGTACGACGGGGAGACGTTCCTGAAGTTCAGCCTGAACGTGCGGATCACCAACTGCCTGCGCAAGAACAGCAGTTACGAGCTGTCCGGCGCCGTCGCCCTCACCCGCGTCCTGGCCCCGGCACTGGCCGACCTGGCCGAACGTTTCCCCGGCAACGACATGCTCCGCGAGCCCGCCTATCGCACGCTGGCTCTCCCCGGCCCCGACGGCACACCGGACCGCGCGCTGTTCGAGGGCTTCGGCGTCATCGTCCGCGAGGGCCTGCCCCGGCGGCTGGCACCGGGCACCACTCCCCTGCTCGCGGCGGCCGTCGCCGACGAGTACCCCACCGGCCCCGCTCATGTCTCGCACCTCCTCGCCGGGGCGGACGAACAGACGGCCCTCGACTGGTGGACGGCCTATCTCGACCTGCTGCTCCCGCCCGTCCTGGCCGCCTACTTCGACCACGGACTGGTCCTGGAACCCCACCTCCAGAACGTCCTGATCTGCGTAGACGGCGACGGCCGGCCCGTCCAGGTCCTCTTCCGCGACCTGGAGGGCACCAAGCTGGTCCCCGACCACCACGAGGACACCCTCGGCGCGCTGCCGCCCGAGGTCGCCGGTCCCATGACGTACGACGCACAGCGCGGCTGGGACCGCGTCGTGTACTGCCTGCTGGTCAACCATGTCGCCGAGGTGCTCGCCGCCCTCGCCGACCTGCACCCCCGGGCGGAGGCCGCGCTGTGGGGCCGGGTGCACGACACGCTGCGGGCGTACTCCGAGCGGTTCGGCTGCCCGCCCCGGCTGGCCGCGCTCCTCGCCGGGGTACCGCTGCCCGCCAAGGCCAACCTCCTCACCCGGTGGGAGCGCAAGGCCGACCGGGAGGCGGGCTACGTCCGGCTGCCGTCGCCGCTCGCCGCGGACATCCTGCGTGACACGACCGGAGGCACCCGATGACCCGGCCGACACCCGCGGTCCGTGACCGGGTCCGCTCCCTGCCGCCCACCGAACTGCCCGCGTACGTCTACGACTTGACGGCCCTGCGCGCCCACGCCTCCGCCGTCCGGGGCGCCCTGCCCGAGCGGGTCGAGCTGTACTACGCCGCCAAGGCCAACCCCGAACCGGAGATCCTCGCCGCGCTCGGCCCGTACGTCGACGGCTACGAGGTCTCCTCGGGCGGGGAACTCGCCCACGTCGCCAAGGCGATGCCCGGGCGCCCGCTGGCCTTCGGCGGTCCGGGCAAGACACCGGACGAGGTGACGGCCGCACTGGAGGCCGGCACCGAGCGCTTTCACGTCGAGAGCGAGTACGAGCTGCGGATGCTGGCCGAGCTGGCGCGGCGAGTGGCGCCGGGGCGGCGGGTGGCGGTGCTGCCGCGCGTCAACCTGCCGGTGGCCGACGGGTCGTTGGCGGGCAGCTCACTCGCGATGGGCGGCCGGCCGACCCCGTTCGGCATGGACCCCGGGCAGGTCGGGCCGGTGATCGCGGCGCTGACGGACGGCACGTATCCGCAGCTCGAACTGCGCGGTGTGCACGCCCACTTGGCCAGCGGCCTCGAAGCCCCGGCGCAGGTGGCGGTCGCCGAGTCCGTCGTCGCCTGGGCGACGGGCCTCGGGGTCCGGCTCGGCGAGGTGAACGTCGGCGGCGGCATGCACGTCGACTACGGCGACCCGGAGCGCCGCTTCGACTGGACGGCGTACGGCGAAGGGCTCGCCCGGCTCAGCGAGCGGCACCCGGAGCTGACCCTGCGCATCGAGCCGGGCCGGGCGCTCACGGCGTACTGCGGCTGGTACGCCACCGAGGTGCTGGATGTGAAGCACAGCCACGGCGAGGAGTTCGCCGTCGTCCGAGGCGGCACGCACCATCTGCGGACCCCGGCGACCAAGGGGCACGACCAGCCGTGTTCCGTGCTGCCGGTGGACGCCTGGCCGCACCCGTGGCCGCGGCCTGCCGCGGAGAGTGACCGGGTCACGTTGTCCGGGCAGCTGTGCACCCCGAAGGACGTCCTCGCCCGCCGGGTCCCGGCGCCCGGGCTGAGGGCCGGGGACCGGGTGGTGTTCGCGCTGGCAGGGGCGTACGCGTGGAACATCTCGCACCACGACTTCCTGATGCACCCCGGGCCCGGCTTCCATTTCCTGGACACCGCCGGGTAGACGGCACGTCACTCTCGGCACGCGGACGAGGGCCGCCGGAGCGGTCCGGCGGCCCTCGCAGGAGAGAGAACTACTGAAGAGAACGGCTCAAGGAAGTGGGGGCGACGACCTAACCGAGCCCGTTCAGGCCCTTGACCTGGTCGAGGTGGCCCAGGTGCTGGGAGACCGGCGGAACCCGGTGCTTGTGCCGCTCGGGGATGCCGCTCGCGGCGAGTGAGTCGAGCGTGCCGACCGGATCGATCCGGCCGGCGATCGGGGCGTCCACATCGGTGGCCTGTGCCATGGGTGCGGTGAGGCCGGTGAGACCGGCGGCAAGACCAACGGCCGCGACGATACGTCGTGTTGAGATCATGTCCTCAGCAACGCGGGCGCCCGCCGCCGGACACGGCTGTGCGGCGGCGCTCACCCACCAGGCCCAGCGCTCCGGCTGCGCTTGCCTGCTCCGGCGCGGCGGAGGACTCTCGAAGGTGAGGCCCTCGCGGCCGCCCCTCTTCCTGCCGCGGGCCTCAAAGGAGGTCACCATGGGCACAGCCGCACGCCCCTCGTTCGACACCGACATACTGCGCCGGGCCGTGGAAGGACGCACCCCGGAGACACTTCTGTCGCTGTACACGGACGACGCGGAGATACGCGTCGTGAACCGCAACGCCCAGCCCAGCCACCCGAAGGTGCTGCACGGCCGCGACGAGATCGCCGGCATGCTCACCGATGTCTACAGCCGCGACATGACGCACAAGCTGGAGGGATGCGTGGTCCAGGGTGACCGCGCGGCCTACAGCGAGTCCTGTGAGTACGCGGACGGGGTGCGCGTGCTGTCCGAGTCGATGCTCACGTTGCGCGACGGCAAGATCTCCCAGCAGATCATCATCGAGGCATGGGACGAGTAGAGGAGCAGGAGAGCACGAGAAGGAGAGCACGAGCAGGAAGGCACCAGGAGGCGAGGAATCAGCCGAAGGTCCAGGTCAGCGGGTGGCCGACCTGGACCTTCCCGGCGTCAGGGCGTGCGGAGCGTCATGACGAGGTCACGTGGCAGTCCGTGGGTGTCGTGGAGGTACCGGTAGTCCTCGTCACTCAGCGGGCCCTCGAACCGCGACCTGCCCAGCACGCGACGCCCCCGCTCCAGGAGCCCGCCGAACCGCCGCTCCTCGTCCAGCAGCACCTCGCGCACGAGGGCTGTCCCGCCGGGTTGCCGGAAGCGGTCCAGGGTGTGCCCGAGGAGCTCGGTCGGCAGGTCGGACAGGGTGCGTGAGGGGTCGTCGCGCCAGAGCGTGGTGAGGACGCGGCGGGTCAGCCGGCGCAGGACGTAGCCGCGCCCGGTGTGGGACGGCCGTACGCCGTCGCCGATCACGGCGATGCCGGAGCGCAGGTGGTCGCAGACCAGGTGCAGCGACGGCTCGTCCAGGTCCCACAGCGGTGGCACGAGCCGCATCCAGGGTTCGAAGAGGTCGCTGTCGTAGACGCAGTCGTGGCCCTGGAGGACCGTGGCGAGGCGTTCGAGTCCCATGCCCGTGTCGACGTTGGGCTGCCGGAGGGGTCGGAGGCTGCCGTCCTCGAGGCGGTGGTAGCGCATGCTCACGTGGTTCCACACCTCCACCCAGCGCGGGTCGGTGGTCGGGCTGCCCTGGGGTGGGGTGCCGGCGTCGCCGGTCCACACGAAGATCTCCGAGTCGGGCCCGCACAGGCCGACCGGGGCGTGGGACCACCAGTTGTCGTCGCTGGTCGGCTCCACGGGCACGCCCAACTCGCGCCAGGTGTCCCACGACTCGCCGTCGGGGCCCACCTGGTCGTCTCCGCCGAAGACGGTGACGTACATCCGCTGCGGCGGGATGCCGAATCCGTCGCACAGCAGCTCGTGTCCCCAACGCAGGCTCTGGCTGTGGCTGTAGTCGCCCAGGGACCAGGAGCCGAGCATCTCGAACACGGTCAGATGGGTGCGGTCGCCGACTTCGTCGAGGTCGGTCGTGCGCAGACAGCGCTGGACGCCGGCCAGGCGTCGTCCCTGTGGATGCGGGCGGCCTTCCAGATACGGCGTGAGGGGGTGCATGCCCGAGGTGGTGAAGAGCACGGGGTCGGTGGTTGGCGGCAGGAGGGTGCCGCCGGTGAGGAGTTCGTGTCCGCGCTCACGGAAGTAGTCGGTGAAGGTGCGGACGATCCGGTCGGTGTCCATCGTGCTCGTCGTGTTCATCGGGGTTCCTTCGGTCGTGGGGACCGGAAAGAGCCGCGGCACGGGGTGCGACCGGGGAGGGAGAGCGCACGTACACCGGCGGTCCGTTTCCGGCCGCCGGGAGGGGTGGGTCAGGCGTCGGCAGCCGTGGAGCGGGGCGCTCGCGCGGCTGCGGTGTGACTGTGCCTGATGACCTTCATGGGCTCGACGGTAACAGTCCGCAGCGGAACCGTCGCCGGATTTTCCACCGCCCCCGGACGCACGCACGGATCGCGCTTGAGCGGGGCAGGTCCGGTTACCCGGGGGCCATGACCCGACTACTCAGATCCAGGCACAAAGATCAGCGGGCGCCGCACGATCCGGCTCCCCCGGGCCTCGGGCCGGATCCGCAGGTCGAGCGGCAGGCACCGGACACACCGACCGAACTGCCGAAACGATCGTGGTGGGCGGCGCTGAAGGGCACCCTGCGGGAGTTCAAGGACGACGAGCTGACCGACCGCGCGGCGGCGCTGACCTACTACAGCGTGCTGTCGCTGTTCCCGGCGCTGCTGGTGCTGGTGTCCCTGCTCGGTCTTGTCGGCAGGTCTGCCACGGACAAGGTCCTGGAGAACATCAACCAGCTCGCGCCCGGCTCGGCCCGGGACATCCTCACGCGGGCGGTGGAACAGTTGCAGGGCAACGGCGGTCTCGGCTCCGTCATGGCCGTCGTCGGCCTCGTTCTCGCGGTGTGGTCGGCCTCCGGCTATGTCGCGGCCTTCATCCGCACCTCGAACGCCGTCTACGACATGCCCGAGGGACGCCCGGCGTGGAAGATCCTGCCGATCCGGCTCGGGGTGACCGTCGTCCTCATGGTGCTGGCCGTGCTCAGCGCGCTGATCGTCGTCTTCACCGGCTCCCTGGCCCGGGAGGTCGGCTCCACCCTGGGTATCGGCGACACGGCCCTGACGGTCTGGGCCATCGCCAAGTGGCCGGTCCTGGCCGTCCTCGTGACCACCATGATCGCGATCCTGTACTGGGCGGCCCCGAACGCCAAGGTGCGCGGCTTCCGATGGATCACCCCGGGCAGCTTCCTCGCCCTGGTGATCTGGCTGGCCGCCTCCGCCGGCTTCGCGTTCTACGTCGCCAACTTCGCCTCCTACAACAAGACCTACGGCACCATGGCCGGCGTGATCGTGTTCCTGGTCTGGCTGTGGGTCGGCAACCTGGCCATCCTGCTCGGCCTGGAGTTCGACGCCGAGGCCGCACGGCAGCGCGCGATCGCCGGCGGCCACCCACCCGACGACGAGCCCTACGCGACTCCGCGGGACACCCGCGCCTGGGACGAACAGGACCGGCGACGCCTGCGAGATCGATGACCGGGGGCGTACGGAGGCACTGTCCGGGTGGCTCGGGGTGTGAGGGCTCCGGGTCAGCGCATCCAGGCGCGGTACGACATCACGTCGCCGGCCTCGACGCCGTACTCCGGCTCCGCCTCGGTGAAGGTGGTCTCCAGCCCGAGTACGGCGCCGCTGACCGGGTCCATGATCAGCAACCGGCGGGAGCCGGACCCGTCGTACACGTACGCCTGTCCGCGCCGTCCCAGCCGGTCCGTCACCTGCCCGAGCGGTCTGAGCCCCGCCGTGTCCGCGAGGAGCCGCGCGAGCGTGGCCGACTCGCGGGCGCCGAGGGTCCAGGTGTCGAGCAGCGACGCGACGGTGTCGAGGAGCTCGCCGGTGCTCAGCGCCGTCCTGCTGTGCGCGGCCTCCTGGAGGTAGGCGCGCAGACGTGTGACGTCGGTGGGAGGCGGCGACTGCGGCGGGGCGTCGCTCCAACTGGGCGGATATGTCTGCCTGCTGAGGACGTGGCCGTCCTCGACGAGTTGCCCTTCGCCGCCGAGGACCGGCCGGCCCGGGTGGCGGGGGTCGGTCGCCACGACGACCTCCGTGCGGCTGTCGTCGGCGTGCCAGCGCACGATGCGCTCCTCGGGAAGCGTGATCGGCGGTTTGTCGTCGCTCATGCCCATGCTCCACGACTGCACATGCGTGCCCTTGCGCAGCTTCGGCGCACCGTCTGCCCCGGCCACCCGGGCCCGCTCGGCCAGGGTCTTCAGGGGTACGGGGGTGGAGTCGGCCTGCACGAGCAGCGGGCGGGGTGCGGCGAGGGCGGGGGCGGTCGTCCGGCCGGTGAACAGCAGGGCCGACACGAGCGCGGCCACGACGGCCGTGGCCGCGAGGCCCCAGGCCGGCCGGGTACGGCGGGGACGGGGCGGAGGCTGTTCGCGCAGCAGCCGGTCGAGGTGCCGTTCGGCGTGGTGGGCGAGGGGGCCGTCGCCGAAGTGGGGGCCGTCGCCCGGGACGGGGTTGGCGTGGCGCAGCAGTTCGAGTTCGTCAGCCATGGCTTCGTTCCTTGGACACGGTCGGCGGGCACAGACGGTCGATCTCGGCTCTCAGCCGGCGCCTGGCCCGGTGCAGCCGCATCGCCGCTGCCCGTCTGCCGCAGCCGAGGGCCACGGCGACCTCCTCGACGGCCAGTTCCTCCCATGCCGTGAGCCGCAGTACCTCCTGGTCGGCCGGGGACAGCCGGTTCAGCGCCTCGTGCACCCAGGCGCCCGGCGGCTCGGTGTCCGGGCTGTCCACGATGTGCCGGCCGTGCGCGGTCTCGTCGTTGCCGAGCCGGTCGACCAGGCGCCGGCGGCGCCCGTAGCCGCGTACCGCGTTCGCCAGGCAGTTGCGTGCCACGCCGTACAGCCAGGGCAGCGGGGCGGCCGGCAGGTCCGCACGGCGTCGCCAGGCGATGGTGAACACGTCCGCCACCACTTCCTCGACCTCACTCGTACGCCCGTCCAGTCGCCGCGCGACGTAGCGGCTGACCGCCCAGTAGTGCTCGCGATAGGCAGCGGCGAAGATCTCGTCGTTGCTCATGTTCCGTTCGTGTCCGGCACCCGCCGGATCGTCACACCCGTCTCCGTGATTCTTGTCGCGTCCCCCGAGTGTGACGTCCGGGTGGGCCGCGGACACAGGCGGGGCGTGAAGAGGATCAGAAACATCAGGAGCGTCCGAGCCGTGCAGTGGCTGACCACCACGGATCACAAGACGATCGGAACGCTCTATTTGGTCACGTCGTTCGCGTTCTTCTGCCTCGGTGGCGTGATGGCGCTGCTCATGCGCGCCGAGCTCGCCCGGCCCGGTCTGCACATCATGTCGAACGAGCAGTTCAACCAGGCGTTCACGATGCACGGCACGATCATGCTGCTGATGTTCGCGACGCCGCTGTTCGCCGGCTTCGCGAACTGGATCATGCCGCTCCAGATCGGCGCCCCCGACGTCGCCTTCCCGCGGCTGAACATGTTCGCCTACTGGCTCTACCTGTTCGGCTCGCTCATCGCGGTCGGCGGCTTCCTCACCCCGCAGGGTGCGGCCGACTTCGGCTGGTTCGCCTATGCCCCGCTGTCCGACGCCGTCCGCAGCCCGGGGGTGGGTGCCGACATGTGGATCATGGGCTTGGCGCTCTCCGGCTTCGGCACGATTCTCGGTTCGGTCAACTTCATCACGACGATCATCTGTATGCGCGCCCCGGGCATGACCATGTTCCGCATGCCGATCTTCACCTGGAACGTGCTGCTGACCGGGGTGCTGGTCCTGCTCGCCTTCCCCGTCCTCGCGGCGGCGCTGTTCGCGCTGGAGGCGGACCGCAAGTTCGGCGCGCAGGTCTTCGACGCGGCCAACGGAGGAGCACTGCTGTGGCAGCACCTTTTCTGGTTCTTCGGCCACCCGGAGGTCTACATCATCGCGTTGCCGTTCTTCGGCATCATCAGTGAGGTCATCCCGGTCTTCTCCCGCAAGCCGATGTTCGGCTACATGGGTCTGATCGCGGCGACCATCGCGATCGCGGGTCTGTCGGTGACGGTGTGGGCGCACCACATGTACGTCACCGGAGGCGTCCTCCTGCCGTTCTTCTCCTTCATGACGTTCCTCATCGCCGTACCGACCGGCGTGAAGTTCTTCAACTGGATCGGCACGATGTGGAACGGCTCGTTGTCCTTCGAGACCCCCATGCTCTGGGCCCTGGGATTCCTCGTCACCTTCGTCTTCGGCGGCCTCACGGGAGTCATGCTCGCCTCACCACCGCTGGACTTCCCGACCTCCGACTCGTATTTCGTGGTGGCCCACTTCCACTACGTCATCTTCGGCACGGTGGTGTTCGCGATGTTCTCCGGATTCCACTTCTGGTGGCCGAAGTTCACGGGCAGGATGCTCGACGAGCGCCTCGGCAAGATGACCTTCTGGACGCTGTTCATCGGCTTCCACGGCACCTTCCTGGTCCAGCACTGGCTGGGCGTGAACGGAATGCAGCGTCGCATTCCCGACTATCTGGCCGTGGAAGGCTTCACGACGCTCAACACCCTCTCGACCGTCTTCTCGTTCGTGCTCGGCGCCTCGCTGCTGCCGTTCTTCTACAACGTCTGGAAGACCGCGAAATACGGCCGGAAGGTCGAGGCCGACGACCCGTGGGGTTACGGCCGCTCGCTGGAATGGGCGACGTCCTGCCCTCCCCCGCGCCACAACTTCCTGACGCTGCCCCGGATTCGCTCCGAGTCGCCCGCGTTCGACCTGCACCGCACTCCGACTCCGGAAAGGGAGCTGACGTCCCTGTGAGCATCACGGACAAGTTCCTGAACGACGTCGAAGGACATCTGCTGCTCGTCGCGACCCGCGAGGAAGGCCGTACGGCCGCGGCACGGTTCAGCGCGCCGCTGTACTGGCTGACGGAGGGGCAGCGAGACGAGGTGGAGCGGCGGTTCGAGGCGGAGTACCTCGCACTCGCCCGCGCCTCCTGGCGGCGCACGGCGGCGCGTGCCGGAGGAGTGCGGGACGAGTACGAGGCGCGCTACCGCGATCTGCGGCGCCGTCTGCTGGCCGGCTGGCTGCTGACCTGCGCCGTGGCCTTCGGCGTCCTTGTCCTGTGTCTCGCCTAGGCCCGGGCCAGCTCACCGTCCACTTCTGGTTGTCCTGGCCGTTGCAGTCCCAGATGACGACCCGGGTGCCGTTGGTGGTGCCGCGGTTGCAGGCGTCGAAGCACTTGTCGCCGTAGACCACGAGCTCCTTGCGGGTGCTGTTGTACTGCCGGACCTGGTTCTGCCCGGCAGTGCAGTCCCGCAGTTGGGCGAGGGCGAAGTCAACGGATGGGACGCAGCTCTAATCACCCGCGCTCACGCGCCGTTCCCCTTCCGTGTCGCGCGCCGCCATACTGACGGACGTGCGCGTAGCGATCATGACGGCGGGCTCCCGGGGCGATGTCGCCCCCTACACCGGACTCGGGCTCGCCCTGTCCCGGGCCGGACACGAGGTCACCCTGGTCACGCACGGCTGCTTCGAGCGGCTGGTCGCGGGATCAGGCGTCCGCTTCCATCCGATACCGCTGGACCCACGGGCGGAACTGGAATCGGCTCGCGGTCGAAGCCTGCACCGCAGCGCGAGCGGGCTGGGCAAGCTGGTCCGCGTGGTGGGGCTGGCGCGGGCCCTGGCCGGCCGGCTGACGGACGACTTGCTGGCCGCGGCGCGGGACAGTGACGTCCTGCTCCTGGCAGGTTCCACGGCTCCGCTGGGGCACGCCATCGCCGAGGGACTGTCGCTCCCGAGCCTCGATGTCCCTCTGCAACCCCTCGCGCCCACCCGGGAGTTCGGGCCGCCGATGCTCGGCGGCGGCTCCTGGGGCGCCGTCGGCAACCGGGCCGCGGGGCATGTGGTGAGCCTCGCCATCGACCGCGTCTTCTCGGCGGCCGTACCGGACGCACGCGTCCGCCTGGGACTGCCGCCCCGCAGGCCACGCACCCCACACAGGCACCGCGCACTGCACGGTTACAGCTCCCTGGTGGTGCCCAGGCCGCGTGACTGGCCGCCGCACCTGGAGGTGACGGGTTACTGGTGGCCGTACGACGGTGCAGCGCAACTCCCTTCCGAGCTACGGGAGTTCCTCGATGCGGGGCCGCCGCCGGTCTTCGTGGGCCTGGGCAGCGCGACCGTGCCCGATCCCGCGCGGCTGAGCGGCGAGGTGGTGCGCGCCCTGCGCCGGGCCGGGCTGCGCACGGTGATCCAGCGGGGCTGGGGCGGTCTGGAGGCCGTCGGGGACGACGTCCTGACCATCGACGAGGTGCCGCACTCCGCGCTGTTCCCGCGGATGGCCGCCGTGATCCACCACTGCGGCGCGGGCACGACGGCGGCCGGACTGCGCGCCGGGGTGCCAGCCGTGCCCGTGCCGGTCCAGTTCGACGAGGGCTTCTGGGCCGGCCGTCTGGTCGCCCTCGGCGTGGCACCCCGAGCTGTGCCGCTCAGGAAGTTCACGGCCGACGCCCTGGCGGACGCCGTCCGGCGGGCGACCACCGATCCGTCCTTCGGCCGCCGCGCCCGCGACCTCGCCGACGGGTTGCGGGCCGAGGACGGCGTCGCGCCCGTCCTCGACGCGGTGAACCGGCTTAGCGGCTGAACCGCCCGGGCCGGCGACGTCACCGGCCGATGCCCTTCAGGACCCGGCGAGCCGAGCGTCCGTCGGCTGGAGGATGCCGAGGAGGATGCGGACCAGTTCGTCGACGACCTCGTCGAGGGTGGCGTCCACCCATCCGGCGCTCCAGTCGTGCAGCAGCCCGTTGACGCTGCCGATGAACGCGGTCACGGCGATCCGGTAGTCGCGCGGCGCCGCCTCCCCGCGCGCCACGGCGGACGCCACCTCGGCACAGACGAGCTCGACCCAACGGGCACGGCGCGCGAGGCGCTGTTCCTCCAGTCGTGGACTGACGCCGATGATCTCGACGAACGTGATGCGGATGCGGCGCGGGTCGGCGGTGACGTTCGCGGCGTAGGCGCGGAAGATCGCGGTGGCGCGGTCGGCGAGCGGGAGGTGCTGCGCCTCGGCCGCAGCGGTCAGGGTGGCCTCCTCGGCCCACGCGTTGACCTCCAGGTGGAGAGCGGCCAGCACGTCCTCCAGGGCGCGGAACTCCTCGTAGAACTGACGGGTCGACAGGCCGGCGGCCTCGCTCAGTGCCGCGACGGTCGTGCCCCGGTAGCCGGGGCTGTCGCCGAAGAGCCGGAGCGCCGCGTCCAGGAAGCGTCGCCGCCGCTCGGCCTGACGCTCCGCGGCCGACTTGCCGCCGTAGCGGCCGGTGGGCGCCTTGATCCTGCCCGTCACGCTGTCCTCCCAGCACCTTGCCGACCCCGACAGCCAATTTTGTCGTGTACGCAGTCTTGTGGAGAAGGGCACCCCCTCCTTACTTTTCAGTAAGTTGATTCTGAAAGCGCACGTGTTCAGATTCTCCCTCCCCTCTCGGAGGACTCCCAACTCAGAGGAAGAGAGCAGTCATGCCTGCCATCAGAACCAGGCACCTGTGCTCCGTGGCCGCCGCCCTCGCCCTGACCGTCGCCGCCCCCGCCACCGCCGCCACCGCCGCCGGCTCCTCCGCCGCGGCCCTGCGCGAGGTGATGTTCGTCGGCAACAACTGGGACGGCACCGCCGATGTCATCAAGTCCTCCGGGGACTTCGGGAAGATCGGCCGGATCGACGTCATCCCCGACAAGGACGAGCGGATGGCGCAGATCAACGCCGATCCGATCAAGTGGATCTACTTCATGGCGATCCGCAACAGCGTCGGTGAGGGCCACGACCAGTTCGTCGACGACATGTACTCCACGCCGGACGGCAGGTCCGTGGTCGTCTCGCGCCCCAGCTTCGCGGACGTCGTGTCCCTCGACCTCGCCACGGGGGCCGTCAACTGGCGCTTCCCGGTGTCCGGTTACCGCGCCGACCACATGGCGGTCTCCCCCGACGGCAAGCGGGTCGCGGTGTCGGCGTCGACCTCCAACACCGTGCATGTGCTGGACATCGGCACAGGGAGGGAACTGGGCAGGTTCGCCACCGGCGCGAAGCCGCACGAGAACATCTTCACGCAGGACGGCAAGTACATCTATAACATGGCGATCGGCGACGTGAACACGCAGACCGACGCCCCCTGGCTGGACTGGACGAAGGGCGACCGGCGTATCACCGTCGTCGACGCGACCACGTACCAGCAGGTCAAGGTCATCGACATGCGCCCGAAACTGGACGCGCTCGGGCTGACGGACTACTCCGACGCGGTCCGGCCGGCCGTGTTCTCGCCGGACGAGTCGAAGCTGTACTTCCAGGTGTCGTTCTTCAACGGCTTCTTCGAGTACGACCTGGCGACCGACAAGATCACCCGCACGAAGACCCTGCCGAAGAACCCGGCGACCAGCGACGACCGCACCACGTTCGTCAACGACTCACGCCACCACGGCCTTTCGATGAGCCCCGACGGCAGCAAGCTCTGTGTCGCGGGCACGATGGACGACTACGCCACCGTCGTGAACCGCACCACCCTCCAGGAGGGCCCACTCGTCACCGCCTCCAAGCCCTACTGGGCCACGGTCAGCGGGGACGGCAAGTCCTGCGTGGTCTCCGAGAGCGGCACCGACCAGGTCACGGCCATCGACTTCGCCACGGGCCGCAAGCAGGTGTCCGTCCCGGTCGGCGACCACCCGCAGCGGGTCCGGCTGGGCCATGTCCCGGCCGACTGGACGAGTCCATCGGCCGGTTGATCAGCCCAGGGCTTTCAGCACCGCGCCCACCCCGTCCTCGGTCGCCATGTGCCGCGCGGCGACCGAGGCGGCACGGGCGTACGTCTGACGCCGTACGGCCTGCGCGAGCGCGTCGGCGAGCCGCTCGGCGGTGAGGGACGCGAAGGGGACCGGTGCGGTGGCCGCGCCGATCGACGCCAGCCGTCCGGCCCAGAACGGCTGGTCCGCCGTGACCGGCACCGGGATCGCGGGGGCTCCGGCGCGCAGGGCCGCCGCAGAGGTGCCCGCCCCGGCGTGATGGACCACCGCGGCGACCCTCGGGAACAGCAGCGCATGCGGTACGTCGCCGATGGTCAGGACGTCGTCGCCGTCGGCCGCGAGCCCGGCGCTGCCCGACTGCACGATGCCGCGCAGCCCGGCCCGGCGCAGCGCCTGGACGGCGATCTCGCTCAGCCGCTCCCCGTGCCCGGCCGCCATGCTGCCGAAGCCGATGAACACCGGGCGCGCTCCCGCCGCGAGGAAGTCCTCCACCTCGCCGGGCAGCCGACGGTCCGGGGCGACGTACGGCCACCACGTGCCGACGACGTGGAGTCCCGCGCGCCAGTCGGACGGGCGCGGCACCAGCGCCGTACTGAAGCCGTGCAGGACGGGCCGGTGTGCCCGCTCCTGTCGGCGGCGCGTCTCGGCCGGACCCAGCGCCGGCAGGTCCAGGCGGCGGCGCAGCTCGGTCACGGCCTCGGTGTAGACGCGGTCGGCCATGCGCAGCGCGATATGCCCGGCGGCGCGGTTGCCGAGGCGGCCCAGGGAGCGGCTGCCCATGACGTTGGGCGGGAAGTCGCCGGTGGGGGCGGTCGGTTGGAGGTAGGTGCCGATCGTCCGGATGCCCAGGGCCTCGGCCACGTGCCAGCCGAGCGGAGCCGTGGTGGCCGACAGCAGGAGCAGCTCCGTGCCGGGGTCCACCGCGTCGGCGAATCCCTGACCGAGCTCGGTGACGAACGCGGCGGCGGTGCGCATCAGTTCACGTCTGCTCACGACTCCGCCCTGGGCCTGCGGGCGGCTGGGCAGACTCCTGAACCCCAGGCCGGCCTCTCGTACAAGGGGCGCGAAGGCGTCGGTCGTCGCCAGGGTGACGTCGTGCCCGGCCTCGCGCAGGCCCGCTCCCAGGCCCGTGTACGGAGCCACGTCACCTCGCGATCCGGCGGCGGCGATCAGGATCCTCATCTGTCCTCCTCACGGTGCGCCCGGCGGGCCGCGTTCGCGTGCACGGCCTTGCAGACATAGGCGGCGAGGCCCGGCCGCTGCTGCGACGGCGGTACGACGAGCGCGAAGGCGCGCGGATCGGCGGCGAAGTCGTCCGCGATGCGCCGGTGCATGTCGGGCGGACAGGTGGTGAACCAGCGGGCGATGTGCAGCCGGTGCTCCTCCGCGAGATCCATGGCCCGGTCGCCGTCGGCGGGCTCCCGCTCGTCGAAGGCCGCGAGCAGTTCCACGCGCCAGGCTGCGGCCTCGCCCATGAGCTGCCGCCAGTCCTCCTTGGTGTGGGCCGCGGCGCGGGCCATCGACTCCTGGTGCCCGGCCGAGTGCTGCCACTTGAGCTGGGCCTCGGTGGCGTAGGAGAGGTCGAAGGTGATCTCGCCGAAGACCTCGAAGCGCTCCTCGGGTGTCAGCTCGACGCCCGTCCGGCGGACCTCGATCGCCTGCTCGGCCACCTCGGCCAGCCGCTGGAGGCGGCCGATCTCCTCGCTCAACTGCCGCAGGCGGGCCCGGAGGTGGTCCACGGCGTTCGCCTGCGGGTCCTTGAGGATCTCGGCGATCTCGTCGAGGGAGAAGCCGAGTTCACGGTAGAAGAGGATCTGCTGGAGCCGGGCCAGGTCTGTGTCGTCATACAGCCGGTAACCGGCGCCGCTGCGACCGCTGGGCGAGAGGAGTCCCGCCCGGTCGTAGTGGTGCAGCGTGCGCACGGTCACCCCGGCGAAGGCCGAGACCTGCCCCACGGAATAGCTCATTCACCTGCCCTTTCGTCGGGTACAGCGTGCAGCCTGACGTAAGGGGAGGGTCAAACGGCGGTTCTTATCCGGCGTTCTGCGCGGCCCACGCGGAGAGCTCGGACCGTGCGGCGTTCAGCAGGGCGGTCGAGGGCGCGGTCGCCCCGTTGGTCACCAGCGCGTAGTGCAGGACCCCGGAGTCGGTGTCGGTGAGCAGGAGCCGGCGGCTTCCCGTACCGCCGGGTTCCGCGGCCACGCCGACCGGGGTCGTCGAGGTGTACGACGGCGGCGAGTTCACAGTGCCCAGGTCGGAGACCACCGTGGTGGACCCGCTCGGGAAGGACGCCGGGAGGTGCAGCTCGGTCGGGGCCGTGCCGCTGTTCGAGCGCCACACCAGCAGCCCGTACTGGCCCGATCCCACCAGCTGCGCGACGTTCGGCATGGAGCTGGGCACCGGGTTCCAGGTCAGGGTCGTCGAGCCGTCCCGTGAGCGGTCCTCGTAGGTGAAGGCGACCGTCGTGCCGGAGGTGGCGCTCGGGTAGATCCGGTCGAGCAGCCGGGCGTCCTGCCGCAGCGCCGGCGTGCCCGAGTCGTCGAGGCGTACGGCGGACAGGTCCTCGCCGTTCCAGGCGTCGCCGTCGGTCTGCGCCTTGTCCGGGTTGTCGTTCATCAGCTCGTGGTGGCGGCCGTTGTAGATGTCCCACTGCCACTGGGAGCCGGAGAGGACGGGGCCGGAGCCCGCCGGATTCGACCACCAACTCGCGCCCTTCACACGGGAGTCGAGGGCCTGGTACATCGCCTTGTAGACGGTCGGCGCCTTGTCGGAGACGTTTCCGGTGAGCGGGTGCCCGAACTCGCTGATGATCGCGGCCGTCCCGGTGGCGGAGGCGCGGTCGCGGACGGTCCCGAAGTCGCCGACGTACTGTCCGTCCTGGGCCTTGCCCCACATGAAGACGCCGGAGATGGCCTTCTGGTCGTAGAAGTGGGTGTTGAAGACGTAGCGCGGGCCGAGCGTACCCGCGTCCAGGAGTCCGCCCTCCTCCTTCTGGAAGTCGATGTTGGCGTTCCAGAAGAGGTTCGGCTCGACGAAGGCCGGCTTGGTCTGCCAGCCCGCCGCGTCCATGCGGGCGCGGAACCTGACGTAGAAGGGCCACAGCACGTCCTTCTCCCACGTCCGGCTGGTCTGGCCGGAGTCGTAGGTGCCGGCGTGGGGTTCGTTCCACGGGTCGAACCCGACGACGCCGGCGAACTGGGCGGTGGTGAGGTTCTGCTTCAGGTACGTCATCGTCTTCTGGGCGGTGTCGAGGAAGGCATCCTGGAGGCCGTACTCGTTGTGCCAGAAGTCGTAGGTGGACTGCTTCACGGCCTCGTTGGAGGTGATGTTCTGGCCCCAGAACGGGCAGATCCCGCAGTATTCGTCGGGGTAGTTCCCGAGGTCGACCGCCCACTTGGGGGCGCCGTCGCCGGTGTACCAGCTGTCGGGGTCGAACAGCCAGCGGGAGTAGAGGTCCTGGTGGAAGTCGGGGTACACGCGGATCCCGGCGTCCAGGAAGGCGCGTATCTGGTCGGTGGCCTTCGTGAGGTAGGCGGTGTCGACCTGGCCTCGTACGGGTTCCGCGTAGGCCCAGGACAGCAGGAAGCGGACCGAGTTGCCGCCGCCAAGGGCGCGCAGCGCGGTCGCGGACTTCTTCGCGTCGGCGGTCGAAGCGAAGGGCAGGCCGTTGTTCTCCTTCAGTTTCGTCTCGCCGGAGACGTTGTAGCCGCGCAGCACGACCTCGCGGCCGTTGCCGTCGACGAAGCGGCCGTTCTGCACGGTGAGCGGGGTTTCGTCGAACCAGAGGGAGTCGGGGAGGGTGGCGGCGGTGGCGGGAGAGGGGCCCGCCACCGACAGGGATCCGAAGAGGACGACCAGGACAACCAGTAGACGCGCCCGAATGTTCGGCATGTCCACTACAGTCCGGTGATGTCAGGACACAGTCAACACCCCTGACCCTTCAGTAAGTTCCTTCTCAATCAGTTCAGTTACCCACTCTGCGCGTCACGTTCAACAGGTATTCCTTCCGGCTCAGCGGACTGAGGTCGGTACGTCGACGCTCGGGGAGCGCGCCGCGCGAGGCGGGCGCGACATGGGCGAGGATCCCGAGGGTGACGACGGGTCCTGCGCAGTGCAGCAGGGCCGCCCCTGCGCAGGCAATCGATCAACGCTCAACGACCCCTGCTGCGAACGTCCGGATCGCCGTTGCCGTCGTCTCCGCGTGTTCCTGCATCATCGTCAGGTGGTCGCCCGGGACGTCCACGACGTCGTGTTCCGTCGGCCAGGACGTCCGCCAGTCGTCCGCGTCCGTGGAGGCCGCCATCGCGGGCGTGGGCCGCAGCGCGCGCACCAGGAGCGTGGGCGTGGTGACCGGCTCGGGATCCCAGCCGAGGAAGATCCGGTTGTAGGCGCCCATCGCGGCCAGGGCGGTGTCGTCGTCCCCGGTGAGGACGGGCCGTCCGGTGTCCTGCGGTGGCGGGGCGGCCAGGGACAGCAGCCAGTCCTTGCCGCTGTTGCCGAGTGTGATGTGGTACGTGTCCAGCAGGACCAGGCCCCTCGGCGCCCGGCCCATACCCTCCAACTCGTGGGCCACCAGGTGCGCCACATTGCCGCCCGCCGACCGTCCTACGACCACGAAGGGCCCGTCCCCGACGTGCCGCAGCACGCTCTCGGCCTGCGTACGCGCCAGCGCGGCACGGTCCTCCGGGACGGCGGCGCCGGCGCCTATACCCGGGTGCGGGAACTCCAGGACCTGCATGGCGTCCGGATCCTTCTCGAAGGCGCGGTGGAACCGCGGGAACTCTCCGCCGTCCGAGGCGAGCGAGGGATGGTAGGCAGGGAAGTAGACGATGGTCGGGCTTCCGGAGCCGGGCCGGCCGTGGGTGCGGCGGATCGGGGGCAGGGCGTGCTCATGGCCTCGGGCGGCCGGGAAGGTGGGCAGCGCCCAGGACGCGGTGACGAGCAGGTGCATCGCCGCCACCGGTTGCCCGGAGGCACTGACCGTCCGGAACAGCGAGGAGAGGGTGTACGTCGGCCGCTCCGCCTCGGTGGTGGGCTCGGTGGTGGGCTCGGGGGCGTCCAGGGCGGCCGGTTCGCCGTCCAGCAGACCGAGTAGATGGCGGGCCAGTTCCTCGGCCGTCCGGTGCTCGAACACCGCTGCCGCCGACAGCCGCAGTCCCAGCCCCAGGCTCAGCTGGTTGCGGAGCTGTACGGCGGTGAGGGAGTCGAAGCCCAGGTCGGCGAGGCTCTTGCCGGCCGGGAGCGCGTCGGCGTGCGGGTAGCCGAGGACCGCTGCCACATCGGCCCGCAGCAGGGCCACCAGCGCCGCCTCCCGCTCACCCGGGGCTGTCCGGGCCAGCCGCTTGCGCCACTCCCCCGCCTCGGCCGTCCGCCCAGGAGACCCGACCGAGCCGGAGGCGGTCGCCGCGGCGGTCGGCCGGCCGGGACGGACGAGGCCGCGCAACGGCGCCGGCAGGTGCCCCGCGCCGGAACGCGGCGCCGCCCGGTCCAGCAGGATCGGCGCCAGGACCGGCTCCCTCGAACGCAGGGCCGCGTCGAACAGGGCCAGCCCCTGCCGGATGGACAGCGGCACGAGCAACTCCCTGGCCTGTGGGCGCTGTTGGAGCTGCCCGGCCGCCATGCCTGCGGCGTGCTCCCAGGGGCCCCACGCCAGCGACAGCGTGGGCAGTCCTTCGGCGGCGCGGCGGTGGGCGAGGGCGTCGAGGAAGGAGTTCGCGGCCGCGTAGTTGCCCTGGCCCGCCCGGCCCAGCAGACCGGAGACGGAGGAGAACATGACGAACGCCGAAAGTCCCATGTCACGGGTCAGTTCGTGCAGATGCCACGCCGCGTCGGCCTTGGGCCGCAGCACGGCCGCCATCCGCTCGGGGGTCAGCGAGTCCAGCACGCCGTCGTCGAGCACTCCGGCGGCGTGCACCACGGCGCCCAGCGGCGGCTCGCAGCCCTGGACGACCTCGGCCAGCGCGGCTCGGTCGGCCGCGTCACAGGCGACGATGCCGACCCGCGCGCCCAACTCCTCCAGTGCACCGCGCAGTTCCCGGGCCCCGGGTGCCTGCGGCCCACGGCGGCCGGTCAGCAGCAGATGCCGTACGCCGTGTTCGACGACCAGGTGACGGGCCAGTTGCGCGCCCAGCGCACCGGTGCCTCCGGTGATCAGCACCGTGCCGTCCGCGTCGAGCCCGGCCCCGGTGTCCGAGGTGTCGCCAGCCAACGCCAGTCGCGGGACCGTCACCTGCCCGTCCCGTATCCGCAGTTGCGGCTCGCCGGTGGCGACCGCCGACGCGAGGATCCGCAGCGACTCGGGCCGTCCGTCCACATCCACCAGGACGACACGACCGGGCAGCTCCGACTGTGCCGCACGCACCAGCCCCCAGACCGCGGCACCCGCCAGATCCGGCACCGGCGCGGTGGCGTCCCGCGTCACCACGACCAGCCGTGAGCCCGCCGTGCCCGGATCGTCCTGCCAGTCCTGGAGCACCTTGAGCACGCTGCCGGTCAACTCGTGCACGGCGGACAGCGGATCGGAGCCGATGACAGAGGCAGACGCAGAGGCGGTAACGGCTGTGACAGCTACGAACTCCAGGTTCGGTGCGTCGGACAGGAACTCGGCGAGGTTCAACTCGTCCGGCCCGCGCACGGCGCAGGCGCGGTCCTCCGCACCGCCCGGGAGTTCGAGAGCAACCCAGTCAGGGCGCAACAGTGCCCTTCGTGCGATGCCGTCCGTCCCCTCGCCGGTCATGTCGGCCTGGCCGGCCGGGAGTTCCCTGGTGGCCAGTGACTCCACGCGCGCCACGAGCCGACCGGACGGGTCGGACATCGTCACCGAGACCGTGTCCGGGCCCGTCGAGGTCACCCTGACCCGCAACCGTGTGGCCCCCGAGGCATGCAGGTTGACACCGCTCCACGCGAACGGCACCCGCACCGCGCTCACGTCAGCGGGGCCTGCCAGGAGCGGCGCGTGCAACGCGGCGTCGAACAGCGCCGGGTGGAGCCCGAAGCGGCCCGCTTCCGCGGCCTGCGACGCGGGCAGTCGCACCTCCGCGAAGACGTCGTCGCCGCGCCGCCACAGCGCGCCGACTCCCTGGAAGGCGGGCCCGTAGGTCAGCCCGGCATCGGCGAGGGCGGTGTACGCGTCGGTGAGGTCCACCGCCTCGGCGTCCCGCGGCGGCCACGGGTCCGGTTCGCTCTCCGCCGCCGCCCGCCCGAGGCCCAGTTGACCGGTGACGTTCCGGGTCCACGGAGTGTCCTCGTCGGACTCCTCCGGCCGCGAGTAGAGGTCGAGCGACCGTCGTCCCGAGTCCTCCCGCGCACCCACGACGACCTGTACCCGCACCCCCGCGGAACCGGGCAGGGCCAGCGGCGTCAGCATCACGAGGTCGTCGACCGCGGCGCAGCCCACCTCGTCGCCCGCCCGCACGGCCATCTCCACGAACACCGTCGCCGGCACGATCACCCGCCCGGCGACGACATGGTCCGCGAGCCACGGGTGTGCCGCGAGGGACAACACCCCGGTCAGCACGGTCCGTTCGGTGTCCGGCACCGAGAACGCCGGACCCAGCAGCGGACCGGCGTCGGCGGCCGTCGGGGGCGGTGCGTCCAGCCAGTACCGCTGCCGCTGGAAGGCGTATGTCGGCAGATCCACCCGCCGCGCGCCGGACCGGGCGTACACCGCCCTCCAGTCGACAGCGGCCCCGGCCACATGCAGCCGCGCCACGGCCGACAGGAGGGTTTCCGGTTCGTACGCACCGCCTCGCGTGGCCACCGCGAGCACGGCGCCGCTCGTGGACGCGTCGGTCAGGGAGTCGGTGGCCGCGGCGGTGAGGGCGGGAGCGGGACCGAGTTCCAGGTAGGCGGAGATCCCGTCGTCCGCGAGCCGCCGCACGGCGTCGGCGAAGCGCACGGGGAGCCGGGCCTGCCGCGTCCAGTACTCGGGCGAGCACAGCTCGGCGGGCTCGGCGAGCCTGCCCGTCACGGTGGAGACGACGGGGACACGTGGCGGGCGGAAGGTCAACTGTCCTGCCACGGCCCGGAGTTCTTCGAGCATCGGGTCCATGAGAGGCGAGTGGAAGGCGTGGCTCACCCGTAGCCGCACAGCCTTGCGACCGCGGGCCTCGAAGCGCGCCGCGGCCGCGCGCACCGCGTCCCGCTCGCCCGAGATCACCACCGTGCGGGGCCCGTTGACGGCAGCGATGGCCACCTGCGTCCCGAACTCCGTGAGCACGGTGGCCGCTTCCTTCTCGGTCGCCTCCAGCGCCGCCATCGCGCCGCCGTCGGGCAGTGCCCGCATCAGCCGGCCGCGAGCGGCGACGAGCGTGGCCGCGTCGGGGAGATCGAGTACACCGGCGACGTGCGCGGCGGCCAGTTCACCGACGGAGTGGCCCACGAGGCGGTCGGCGCGTACGCCCCACGACTCCAGCAGCCGGAAGAGCGCGACCTCGAAGGCGAAGAGTCCGGCCTGCGTGAAGTCCGTACGGTCCAGGACGGCCGCTTCCGGTGATCCCGGCTCGGCGGACAGCACCGCGCTCAGCGGCTGTGGGAGACGGTCGTCCAGATGTCGGCAGACGTCGTCGAAGGTTTCGGCGAAGACGGGGAAGGCAGCGTGCAGTTCGGCGCCCATCCGGGGGCGCTGGGCGCCTTGTCCGGTGAACAGGAAGGCCGTACGGATCGCCGGGTCCGCCAGTCCTCGGACGACTCCCGGTGCGTCGCGGCCCTGCGCGAGCGCGGTCAGCGCCTCCAGCATCCGCGTCCGGTCACCGGCCGGCACGATCGCCCGGTGGGAGAGGGCGGAGCGCGACACCGCGAGCGCGTACGCGATGTCGGCGGTCGACGCGGTCGACAGGGCCGGCCCGTTCGCCACTTCGGCCGCGAGGCGTTGGGCCTGGGCGCGCAGGGCGGGTTCGTCGGCGGCGGAGAACAGCCAGGGAACGGGCGGCGCGGCGGCCGTGTCCTGGGGGCCCACCGGCTTCTCGGCCCCCGGTGCCTCCTCCAGGATCACATGCGCGTTGGTCCCGCCGATCCCGAAGGCCGAGACGCCGGCACGCCGCGGCCGGCCCGAGGACGGCCAGGGCCGGGGCTCGGTCAGCAGTTCCACCCGGCCCGAGGACCAGTCGACGTGCGGTGTGGGCGGGTCGGCGTGCAGGGTCCGCGGCAGGGTGCCGTGCCGCATGGCCTGCACCGTCTTGATGACGCCGGCGACTCCGGCCGCCGCCTGGGTGTGCCCGAGGTTGGACTTGACCGACCCCAGCCACAGCGGCTCGGTACGATCCTGCCCGTACGTGGCCAGCAGGGCCTGCGCCTCGATGGGGTCGCCGAGCCGGGTTCCCGTGCCGTGTGCCTCCACCACGTCCACGTCACCGGCGCGCAGCCCCGCGTCCGCCAGCGCCTGGGTGATGAGCCGCTGCTGGGCCGGTCCGTGGGGTGCGGTGAGCCCGTTGGAGGCGCCGTCCGAGTTGACCGCCGAACCGCGGAGTACGGCCAGGACGGGGTGGCCGCAGCGCCGCGCGTCGGACAACCGCTCCAGCAGGACGAGTCCCACGCCCTCGCCCCAGGCCGTGCCGTCGGCCGCCGCCGAGAAGGACTTGCAGCGCCCGTCCGCCGACAACCCGCGCTGCCGGCTGAAGGCGAGGAACGACCTGGGCGTCGCCATCACCGTGACCCCGCCGGCCAGCGCCAGCGAGCACTCGCCCGAGCGCAGCGCCCGCGCCGCCCAGTGCAGCGCCACGAGCGAGGACGAACAGGCGGTGTCGACGGTGATCGCGGGTCCGCGCAGGCCGTACACATAGGAGATCCGCCCGGAGGCAACGCTGCCCGTCGAGCCCAGACCCAGGTGCGCCTCCAGCTCGTGGGGGCGGGTGAGGCGGGTGGCGTAGTCGTCGTACATCACGCCGACGAAGACACCGGTGTCGCTCTCGCGCACCGACTCCGGGTCGATCCCGGCCCGCTCCCACACCTCCCAGGAGGTCTCCAGCAGCAGCCGTTGCTGCGGATCCATCGCGAGCGCCTCGCGCGGCGAGATCCCGAACAGCCCGGCGTCGAACTCCGCGGCCCGGTGCAGGAATCCGCCGTGCCGCGTGTACGAGGCGCCGATCCGGTCGGGATCGGGGTCGTACAGGGCGTCCAGGTCCCAGCCGCGGTCGGTGGGGAACTCCGTGATGGCGTCCCGGCCCTGCGCCACCAACTCCCAGAGGCCCTCGGGGGAGTTGACGTCGCCCGGGTACCGGCAGCCCATGGCGACGATGGCGACGGGATCGTCGTCGTCGGACGTCCGGCCCGGTCCGCCGTACGCCTGCGGGCGTGTCTCAGGCTCGCTCTCGAAGAGGGCGGCGCGCAGGTACCGGGCGGCCTCGGCCGGTGTCGGATGGTCGAAGACCAGTGTCGCAGGCAGCGTCAGTCCGGTCAGCGCACCGAGCCGCTCGACCAGCTCGACCACGCCGACGGACGTCATGCCGAGATCGGCGAACGGGCTGTCCGCGTCGGGCAGATCGCCCGGCGTGTACCGGCAGACGTCGGCCGTCTCGGCGAGCACCGTCGCGCGGAGCGCGCGCTCCTGGTCGGCGGTCGCGAGGGTGAGGAGCCGCTCGCGCAGGGCGGTGGCGGTAAAGGCGGGGGCGGTGTCGGCCGCGGCCGGAGCGGGGACGACCACCTGATGGCGGGCGATCTTGCCGGACGCGGTGCGCGGGACGGCGGCGATCTCGTGTATCCCGGCCGGCACCTTGTGGCCGGCCAGCCGGGTACGGCACTCGGCGAGCACCCGCCGCGGGTCGAGCCCGTCCGGGCCCGGTACGACGAAGGCGACCGGGACCTCGCCGAGCACGTCGTGCGGGGCGCCCACGACCACGGCGTCGGACACGCCGGGGCACTGCGCCAGGACCTGTTCGATCTCCGTCGGGTGGATGTTCTCGCCGCCGCGGATGATCAGTTCGCTGACCCGGCCGGTGATCCGGAGATGGCCGTGCTCGACGCGGCGGCCGAGGTCACCGGTGCGGTACCAGCCGTCCCGCAGCGCGGCGGCCGTCGCCTCGGGTTGCCGGTGGTATCCGGTCATCAGGCCCGGCGAACGCACCCAGACCTCGCCCTCGGCGCCGTCCCGGGCGTCCTCGCCGCTACCCGGATCGACGACACGTATGTCCACGCCGGGTATGGGCGGCCCGCAGGAACCGTCGATCCGGGGTCCCCCGGGACGGCTGACCGCGATCACTCCGCAGGTCTCGGTGCTGCCGTACGCGTCGAGCAGCGGCGCCCCCAGGGTGTCCGCGACGGCCGCGCGCAGCGCGGGACCGCTCGGCGCACCCGCCACGACACACAACCGCAGGGCCCGCGCGGGCTCGCCGGGCGCGTCGATCAGCCGGTGATACGTCGTGGGCACGCCGCCCAGCAGGGTGAACGGCCCGCCGAGCGTCTCGTACGCCGTGGCCAGTTCCTGCCGGAGACCGCCGGGCGGCAGCAGGTCACCGGCGATGCGGGCGCTCGCGCCGACGGCCGTCACGCCGAGGATGGCCAGCGAGTGGCTGAAGCTGTGGAACAGCGGAAGCGGCCAGAGCAGCCGGTCGTCGGGCGAGAGGCCGAGGATCGGGGCGTAGCAGGCGGCCACGGACCACAGCGCGGCCCGCTGCGTGGACAGCACGCCCTTGGGCCGGTGGGTGGTACCGGACGTGTACAGCATCCAGGCCGGTTCATCGAGCCCGAGCAGGTCGATCTCCGCGGACCCGCCGTCGCTCTCGGCCACGCTCTCGAACAGCCGGATGTCGCCGTCCGGTATCGGGCCACCCCCCGCGACCAGCACGCCCAGGCCGTCGTACGGCCGTCCCAGGCGCCGCAGCTGTGCGAGGTGCGCGGCGTCGGTGATGACGTGGGCGACGCCGCTGTCCTGGAGGAAGTGGGCCAGTTCGGCGTCGGAGGACCGCGGATCGAGCGGGACGCCGACCATCCCGGCCCGCAGCACGGCCAGGCAACTCTCCACCGTCTCCACGCGGTTGCCGAGGCAGATCGCGACTCGGTCGCCGCGGCGCAGTCCCGTCCGGGTGAGATACCCGGCGAGCGCGCGGGTGCGGCGGTCCAGCTCGGCGTAGGTGACGCCGCGCGAGGAGTCGGCGTACGCGATGCGTCGCGCCGCCGATTCGGCGTGCTCCTTCAACAGCTCCGGCACCGGCCGGACCAGCTCGTCACGTCTCATGCCCCCGCCTTCCAATTCCCTGCCCATGCAGCGATGTTGAGCCTACGTGGACGCCCGGCTCGCTCGCGGACCCAGGACAGCACGCGGCAGTTCACATGAGGGTGGTGTCGGCCCAGCCCTGGTTGGTGTGGCTGGCCGCCGAGCACCTCCGCACCTGCCGAGGACCCATGTCGCACCAGGTCGAACTTCGCTTCCGCAAGGTCGATACTGCTGTAAGCGGCCGCTTCGACCGCCTGTGAGGAGGTGCCCACGACCATGCGTGACATCCTCCCGGTGATCGCCCCCTGGTACGCGGCGGGCCTGCCGTTCGGGCTCGCCACCGTGGTCGCCACCAGCCGCAGCGCCCCGCGTGACCCGGGGGCCGCGATGGCGGTGGGCCCGGACGACGAGGTGGTCGGCAGTGTGTCGGGCGGCTGTGTCGAGGGGGCCGTGTTCGAGCTCGCGCAGGAGGTGGTGGCGAGCGGCGAGGCCCGGCTGGAGACCTTCGGGTACAGCGACGAGGACGCGTTCGCGGTCGGGCTGACCTGCGGCGGCGAGATCACCCTGCTCGTGCGGCCCGTCACGGCCCGCTCGGACCCCTCCTTCGGCGAGGTCGCCGAGTCGGTCGCGGCGGGCCGGCCGGTGACCGTGGCGACGGTGACCGGCGGGCCCGCGCCGGGCGGGGCGACGCTCGCCGTGTGGCCGGACCGGGTCGCCGGCACCCTCGGCGCCGCGGGCCTCGACCTCGCGGTGACCGCCGACGCGCGCGGCGAACTCGCCCTCGGCGCCACGGGCCTCAGACACTACGGCCCGCACGGCGAGCGCCGCGAGGACGAGGTCGGCGTCTTCCTGCACTCCTTCGCACCGCCGCCGCGCATGCTGGTGTTCGGCGCGATCGACTACGCCGCCGCGGTCGCCCGCATCGGCGACTTCCTCGGCTACCGGGTCACGGTGTGCGACGCCCGCCCGGTCTTCGCCACGCCGAAACGCTTTCCGGAGGGCGTCGAGGTGATCGCGGACTGGCCGCACCGCTACCTGAGCGGCACCGACACCGACGAACGCACGGTGATCTGCGTGCTCACCCACGATCCGAAGTTCGACGTCCCGCTCCTCGAAGAGGCGCTGCGTCGCCCGGCGGCGTACATCGGGGCGATGGGCAGCCGCCGTACCCACGACGAGCGCATGCGTCGGCTGGTCGAAGCCGGGCTGGGCGAGGGCGAGTTGGCCCGGCTGCGTTCCCCCGTCGGGCTCGACCTCGGCGCCCGTACGCCCGAGGAGGTCGCCGTGTCCGTCGCCGCCGAGATCGTCGCCCTGCGCTGGGGAGGCAGCGGCACCCCGCTGACGGCGACCTCCGGCGCCATCCACCCGCGGGGTGCGGGGGCTTCTTCGACCCGGCGCTGAACGCCCGCGGGCGGCTCGCGTCAGGGTGTGTCGGCCGCGGAGGGGTTTCGCGCAGGCAGCCGGTGCAGTTCCACGTCCGTGAGGCGGCCGTCGGTCACGGTCGCGGTCATGTAGGTGCAGTGAGGCCGGCGACGGCGGTCGGTCGGGGAACCCGGGTTGAGCAGGCGCAGGCCGGTGGGGGCCGTGGTGTCCCAGGGGATGTGGCTGTGGCCGAACACCAGCACGTCGAGGTCGGGGAAGCGGGCGGCGCACCGCGTCTCGCGGCCCTGGGCGGGCCCGGTCTCGTGGACCACGCCGAAGCGCAGGCCGTCCAGCTCGACGTACGCCACCTCGGGGAGCCGTGCGCGCAGGTCCGGACCGTCGTTGTTGCCGTGGACGCCGACCAGCCGGGCGCAGCGGCTCTCCAGCAGGTCGAGCGTGGCCGTGTCGACCCAGTCCCCGGCGTGGAACACCACGTCGGCGCGCGGGAGTTCGGCGAGCAGTGCCTCGGGCAGCGCTTTGGCGCGCTTGGGCAGGTGGGTGTCGGACATCAGCAGCAGGCGCACGCCGCCAGGCTACCGGCGTGGGCGATCTTCGGCCGGTTCTCCACGCCCAGGGGGTGTTTTTGAAAGTCCCGCACAGCACGCGCGGCCTCGCTCGTTGAGCCGTGGACAAAAGGCGTGACAGGGTTAGGATTTGGCCACGAACGCCGTAATCCGACGTAAACGCCCAGCGACCCCTAGGGGGCTCGGAGACCGATGCCGGTCAAGGTCAGCGTGGTCGTCCCCGTGTACAACCCCGGGGTTTATGTCGAGGACTGCATCGCATCCCTGCTTCGGCAGTCGCTGCCGCCGGACGAGTACGAAGTGATCTTCGTCGACGACGGTTCCACCGACGGCACACCCGCCCGGCTCGACGCCCTCGCCGCCGCGGAACCCCGGGTGACCGTCGTTCACCAGGACAACTCCGGCTGGTCGGGCAAGCCCCGCAACGTCGGCATCGCCGCCGCCCGGGGCGAGTACGTGATGTTCGTCGACAACGACGACCACGTCGGCGACGAGGCCCTGGAGCGGATGTACGACTACGGCGTGGCCAACGGCGCCGATGTCGTCGTCGGCAAGATGGCCGGCAAGCGCCGCGGGGTGCCGGTGGAGCTGTTCCGCCGCAACCACCCGCGCGCCACCGTCGCCGACGCGCCCCTGATCGACAGCCTCACCCCGCACAAGATGTTCCGCCGCGCCTTCCTCGACGACATCGGCCTGCGCTTCCCCGAGGGCAGACGACGGCTGGAGGACCACGTCTTCGTCACGGAGGCCTATCTGCGCGCGAGCAACGTCTCGGTGCTCAGCGACTACGTCTGCTACTACCACGTCCGCCGCGACGACGCCTCGAACGCCGGTTTCCAGCGCTTCGACCCCGGCGGGTACTTCAAGAACCTCCGGGAGGCCCTGGACGTCGTCGAGCGGTACACCGAGCCGGGCCCGCTGCGGGATCGGCTCCTGCGGCGCTGGCTGCGCGTGGAGATGGTCGAGCGCCTGCGCGGGCGGCGCCTCCTCGCCCTCCCGCCCGACTATCGCCGGGACCTTTTCGAGGAGATCCACCAGGTCGTCGTCGAACGCTTCGGGCCCGGCGTGGCGGCCGGGCTCCAGCCGACGCAGCAGGTCGTCGCCGCGCTGATCGCCGCGGACCGGTACGACGACGTCGAGGCCTTCGCCGAGTGGGAGGCCGCCATCGCCCTCACGGCCGTCCCCGAGCGCGTGGCCTGGGAGGACGGCACACTGCGGGTCGCGTTCACCGCCGAGTACGCCGTCGCCGGCCGGCCGATGACCTTCGCCGCCGGCACGGCCCGCACACCTCTGGACGGCCCGCCCGAGAACCTGGACGCGGCCGTCGCCTGGGTGGACGCCGACACCGTGGCCCGGTTCGGCAAGGCCACCGCCGACCTGCTGGTGCGCGAGCGCGCCAGTGCCGCCCAGTACTTCCAGCGGGTGGATCTCACCCGGGAGGAGGTGCCGGCCGGCGAGGACGGCAGCGTCCGTCTGCTGCTGCGCGCGACCGCCACCGTCGACCCCGCCGCCCTCACCGGCGCCGGCCTGTGGGACGCCTTCGTCCGCGTGAAGCTGGGCGGCTGGACCAAGGAGTGCCGCCTGGGCCCCGCCCCGCGAGCGAACCGCCCGAGCCCGTACGCCGCCGTGGCCGCCGGCCATGTGGTCCTCCCCTACTGGACCTCACCGCACGCGAACCTCGCCCTGGACGTCGACCGCGCGACCCACCGCGTAGGCCTGGGCGCCATCGAGCCGGACGGCGTCACGGTCGAGGGCGGCCGACTGCGCGCGCTGCTGCCCCTGCACGTCCCAGACGAAGGCACCGACCTGTCGCTCCGTCTCACCTCGTCCGGCACCGCCCATGACGTGCCCGCCGGCCTGTCCCCGCACGGATCCGGGGCGCTGCTGGACGCCGTGCTGCCCCCCGGCGAGCTACGGGGAGCGACCTGGCGGGCGGCGCTCGGCACGCCGGGGCCGCGCTACCTCACGCTGCCGTTCGCGGTGCGGGCGGGGGCCGGCGGAGTGCGCGTGGTGCGGGCCCCTCGGCCCAGTGCGCTGCGGCGCCTCGTCCGCAGGGCGCGGCGCAGGCTCGGTACGGCCCTGGGACGAACGGCGGCCCGCGTGCGCGCCAGGGCCCGGAGGAGGTGACGGCATGCGGTCCCTCGGCATCGAAGGGGCCTGGGCGCTGGAGCCCAAGGTCTTCCCGGACGACCGGGGCAGCTTCCACGAGTGGTACCGCGGCACGGAGTTCCGCGAGGCCACCGGCTACGACCTGGCTTTGGCCCAGGCCAACTGCTCGGTCTCCCGCCGGGGCGTCCTGCGCGGCGTGCACTTCTCGGACGTACCTCCCGGCCAGGCCAAGTACATCACCTGTGTGCGCGGCACCGTCCTCGACGTGGTCGTCGACATCCGCGTCGGCTCCCCCACGTTCGGCCGCTGGGAGGCCATGCGCCTGGACGACACCGGCCACCACGCCGCGTTCCTCGCGGAAGGCCTCGGCCACGCCTTCACGGCCCTCACCGACGACGCCACCGTGATCTACCTGTGCTCGACGGGCTACGCCCCCGAGCGCGAGCACGGCCTGGACCCGCTGGACCCGGAGCTGGGCATCGCCTGGCCCGGGCACATCGCGCCCGTACTGTCCCCCAAGGATGCACAGGCTCCGTCACTGGCCGAGGCACGAGAAACCGGGCTGCTCCCGACATACGAGGCCTGTGCGGCGCGCTACCAGCAGTTGCGAGACGGTCGCGCCTGACGCGGGGATCGGCAACCCCCTGGGGACGCGGGCTGTATCAACATGCGGCTCCGCCGCGTGGGCGCGACCAGCCACAACCATCCCGGCCCTACGAACGGCGACCGGCAACACCCTCCACGGCCGTACGCAACGGCTCCCACCCCCGTGACCGCCTGATCCCCAACGACCGAGCCCGCGCAAGCGGCCGCCAGAAGCCCGACTGAAGCAACGCCTCCGGCGCCAGCGCCCCCGCCCGATCCAGAATCGTCTCGGGCACCTTCTGTGGATCGGGCACCTCGTACTCGGCCACGATCTCGTCGTACCGCTCACGCAGCACCGTACTGCGAGGATCGGCGCCGAATACCACGAGTTGCCCCGTCGGCCGGGTGTCGACAAGAACGGTCACCAGGTCAGGCCGGTACCGCCCGAGAATCTCGGCGATCTTGTACACGTCCCCGGTCCACGCACTCGTGTGCCGGTCCCGAGCCGCCTCGTCGACATTGCGCGGCAGCATGTCGTCGAAGACGATCACGCTGGTCCAGTCGGAGTGCCGTTCGATGTTCATGAAGTCCCGCAGCGCGTACTCGAACAGGTGCATGCCGTCGATGAACGCCAGGTCGAGGACGGTACGCCGCCAGTACCCGAGCGGACTGCGGCCCCGGCGCAGATTGCGCAGCGGGTGCCGCCCGCCCCTGAGATGGACCAGCGGGTTGTCGCGGGCGAAGAAGTCGTCGCTGGTGGCCCTGACCAGGTGGACGTCGCAGCGGATCTCCGTGACGACCTTGAAGGCGGGGTCGACGGCGATGGTGGGGACGCGGGAGAGTCTGAGGCTGCGGCCGTCGTTGACGCCGATCTCCAGGTAGTTGCGGTTGCCGCTGGCCTTGTGCAGTTCCCGCAGGAACTCATGGCGTTTCACGCAGGGCCTCCTTGCGGATCCGGGGCAGTGCTTCGTGCAGGGCGGTGCGCCAGTCCCGCGGTGCCGGAAGGCCGAGCCGCTGCCGCCGGCCGTGCGCGAGGACGCTGTACGCGGGGCGGGGTGCGGGCAGAGAGAAGGCGTCGCCGGTGACGGGGCGCACCCGGTCGGGGTCGGCGCCGAGGTGGGCGAACACCTCGCGGGCCAGGTCGTACCTCGTCGCCTCGCCGGCGTTGGTGGCGTGAAGGACGCCGGTGGCGTCGCGGCCGACGCGGGGGCCGAGGTCGGCGATGGCCGCGGCGACGTCGGCGGTCCAGGTGGGCTGGCCACGCTGGTCGTCGACGACGTCGACGGTGTCCCGGCTCGCCTCCAGCTCGATCATCGTGCGGACGAAACTGCGGCCGTGGACCCCGTAGAGCCAGGCGGTGCGCACGACGGCGCTCGCGGCCGGGAGTTCGTCCAGTACGGCTCGCTCTCCGGCGAGTTTGGTGCGGCCGTAGGCGGTGCGCGGGGCAGGGGGGTGGTTCTCCGGATAGGGGGCGTCGGCGTCCCCGGCGAAGACGTAGTCGGTGGAGATCTGGATCAGGCGGGCCTCGTACGTGACACAGGTGTGGGCCAGGAGGCCGGGTCCGTCGCCGTTGACGCGCAGGGCCCGTCCCTCGTCCTGCTCGGCATCGTCGACGGCCGTGTACGCGGCGCAGTTGACGACGATCTCGGGGCGGTACGCGGCGAAGGCGCGGTCGACGGCGTCGGGGCTCGTGACGTCGAGGGCGGCATGGGCGAGGCCGGCCACCTGCTCACCGCGGGCGCGGAGTTCGTCGACCACGTCGTGCCCGAGCATGCCGCCCGCGCCGGTGACCAGCCACCTCATCCGTGCCCCCCGTCGACGCGCCGCCTGAGGGGTTCCCACCAGTCGCGGTGCTCGCGGTACCAGGCGACGGTGGCGGCGAGGCCGGCGGTGAAGTCGTGGCGGGGCCGGTAGCCGAGTTCGGTGCGGGCCTTGCTCCAGTCGAGGCAGTAGCGCAGGTCGTGGCCCTTGCGGTCCTCGACGTGCCGCACCCGGTCCCGGCCGGCGCCGCAGGCCTTCAGCAGCAGGGCGGTGAGGTCCCTGTTGCTCAACTCGGTGCCGCCGCCGATGTTGTAGACCTCGCCAGGGCGGCCGTGGGTGCGCACGAGGTCGACGCCGTGGCAGTGGTCGTCGACGTGCAGCCAGTCGCGGACGTTGAGGCCCTCGCCGTAGAGGGGGACCTGCCGGCCGTCGAGGAGGTTGGTGATGAACAAGGGGATGACCTTCTCGGGGAACTGGTGCGGGCCGTAGTTGTTGGAGCAGCGGGTGACGCGGACGTCGAGGCCGTGGGTGCGGTGGTAGGCGAGGGCGAGCAGGTCGGCGGAGGCCTTGGAGGCGGAGTACGGCGAGCTGGGCCGCAGCGGGTGCTCCTCGGTGGCCGAGCCGGACTCGACGGAGCCGTAGACCTCGTCGGTCGATATGTGCACGAAGGGTGCGACCCGGTAGCGCAGGGCCGCGTCCAGGAGGGTCTGGGTGCCGACGACGTTGGTGAGGACGAAGTCGCCGGCGCCGGTGATCGAGCGGTCCACGTGGGACTCGGCGGCGAAGTGCACCACCTGGTCGGCCGCGGCCATCAGCTTGTCGACGAGTTCGGCGTCCCGGATGTCGCCGTGCACGAACTCCAGCCGGGGGTGGCCGAGTTCGAGGTTGTCGAGGGTGCCGGCGTAGGTGAGCTTGTCCAGCACCGTGATCCGGGGCGCCTCGGGCGCGTGAGGTGCGTGGCGGGCGAGCAGGGTGCGGACGTAGGTCGAGCCGATGAACCCGGCGGCGCCGGTGACGAGGAGGTTCATGTGTGGATCTGCACCTTGCTGTGGTCGCCGAGGACGAGTCGATGGGCGCTGGGGACGCTGGGCGCGGGGGTGACCTGGACGTGCCGGCCGATGAGCGAGGACTCGATGCGGCCCACCCCGTCGATGCAGGAGTCCCGCAGCACGATGGAGAACTCCAACTCGCTGTCGGTGATACGGCAGTTCTCCGCGATGGAGGTGAAGGGGCCGACGTAGGAGTCCTCGACGACGGTGCCGCCGCCGACGACGGCGGGGCCGACGATGCGGGAGTTGACGATGCGCGCCCCCTCCTCCACGACCACGCGTCCGACGGCCTCCGAGGCGTCGTCGACGTCCCCGTCTATGCGGCGCGCGAGTCCCTCCAGGACGGTCCGGTTGACCTCCAGCATGTCGGCGACGTTCCCGGTGTCCTTCCAGTAGCCCCTGATGACCGTGCAGCGCACGTCGGCGCGGGCGTCGATCAGGTGCTGGAGGGCGTGGGTGATCTCCAACTCGCCGCGCCAGGACGGGGTGATGGCGCGGACCGCGTCGTGGATCACCGGTGTGAACAGATAGACGCCGACCAGGGCGAGGTCGCTCTTGGGCCGCTCGGGCTTCTCCTCCAGGCCGATGACCCGGCCCGCGTCGTCGAGTTCGGCGACGCCGAAGGAGCGCGGGTCCTGGACGCGGGTGAGCAGGATCTGTGCGTCGGGGCGGTGGGTGCGGAACTCCTCGACGAGGCCGGTGATTCCGCCGACGATGAAGTTGTCGCCGAGGTACATCACGAAGTCGTCGTCGCCCAGGTAGTCGCGGGCGACGATCACGGCGTGGGCCAGGCCCAGCGGGCGTTCCTGGGGTATGTAGGTGATCTCCAGACCGAACTTGGAACCGTCGCCGACGGCGTCCTGGATCTCCGCGGCGGTGTCGCCGACGATCACGCCGACGTCGGTGATGCCGGCCGCTGCGATGGATTCCAGCCCGTAGAAGAGCACGGCCTTGTTGGCCACCGGCACGAGCTGTTTGGCCGAAGTGTGCGTGATCGGCCTCAAGCGCGTACCGGCGCCACCGGACAGCACGAGAGCCTTCATCGGTTCACCTTAGCCCCGATTCCGCCGATTTGACGGTCCCGGATTGGCTTGTTCGCCGCTGCTGTGCCGCCTGCCGTTCACCGCGACACGGCCTCACCTGCGTCGAGATCCGGCCTCATCCGCTGAGCGGAATCTCGCTCCACACCTGTTTTCCGCCGCTGACGGGCACCGTTCCCCACTCCGCGGCCATGGCCTCGACGAGGAGGATGCCGCGGCCGCCGGTGGCCTCCCAGCTGATGCTGGCCGGTTTGACCGGCGTGCGGGGCGAGGAGTCGGCGACCGCGACCCGCAGCCGGTGGTGGACGAGGGTGAGGTCGAGGCGGACCCGGCCGTCGGTGTGCACCAGGGCGTTGGTGACGAGTTCGGAGACGACGAGCAGGACGGTGTCCGTGTCCGGCGGTGTCACGCCCCAGGTCCGCAGGGTGCGCCGGGTGAAGCGGCGGGCGTGACCGACGGCCTCGGGGACCCGCCAGACCGTCCAGCTCTCCCGGAGCGGGCGTACGGCCATGCCGTCGTAGCGCATCAGGAGCAGGGCGATGTCGTCGCTGCGGCGCGCGCCGACGAGCAGGGCGTCGGCGACGAGGCCGAGGTGGGCGGGGTCGGAGCGGGCGAGGTCGTCGGCGAGCCGGTCCATGCCGGTGTCGATGTCGGCGTCGGCGGACTCGACGAGGCCGTCGGTGGTGAGGGCGACCACGATGCCGGGCCGGAGGCCGATCGGGCTCATCGGGAAGTCGGCCTGCCGCAGCACGCCGAGCGGTGGGCCGCCCTCCGCCTCGGCGATCTCGGTGCTGCCGTCCGGGTGCCGCAGGACGGGCGGGAGGTGGCCGGCGCGCACACACCAGGCGGAGCCCTCCTCCAGGTCGACGTCGACGTAGCAGCAGGTGGCGAAGAGGTCGGTCTCCATCTCCATGAGGAGGCGGTTGGCGTGGTGGACGACGACGTCCGGGGGGTGTCCTTCGGCTGCGTAGGCGCGCAGTGCGGTGCGCATCTGGCCCATGAGGGTGGCGGCGGCCGCGCTGTGGCCCTGGACGTCGCCGATGACGAGGGCCACGTGGTTGTCGGGCAGCGGGATCACGTCGTACCAGTCGCCGCCGACCTCCAGTCCGGCCGTGGTGGGCAGATACCGGGCGACGGCCTCCGCGCCGGGCAGCCGGGGCAGGCGGCGGGGCAGCAGCTGGCGCTGGAGCATGCCGACGAGTTCGTGCTCGGCGTCGAAGGCGTGGGCACGCGACAGGGCCTGGCCGGCGAGGCCGGCGGAGGCGGTGAGCAGGGCGCGTTCGTCGGGGCCGAAGTCGTGCGGGGCGTCCCAGCCGATCAGACAGGCGCCGGCCATCCGGCCCCCGGCGGGCAGCGGCAGGATGGCGAGGCCACCGGGGCCGACGTCGGCGAGGGCGGGTTCCAGCGGGGTGCCGGCGGGCCAGATCTGGGCGCGGCCCTCGCGCAGGGCGGCGGCGAGGGTGGGCATGGCACGTACGGGCGCGTCCGGCCATTCGGTACGCCACTCAAGGCGCCACAGCTCGGGCCAGGACTCGGGTTCGGGCGGGTCGAGGACGGTGACGACGAGGCGGTCGTTCTCCAGCTCGGCGAGCGCGATGCGGTCGGCGCGCAGAGGTTTGCGCAGCGCTGTGACCACGGCGTGGCTCACGTCGCGGACGGTGCCTGCGGTGGCGAGGGCGGCGGCGAGGCGCTGGACGCGGGCCACGTCGGTGATCTCGGCGCGCAGGGTGGAGGCGTCGGCGACGGTGCCGACGAGACGGGCGGGCAGGCCCTCGCCGCCGGGCAGCAGGCGGCCGCGCAGCCTGAGCCACTTGGGCGGGCCGGCCGGCTGAAGGACGCGGAACTCCAGCTCGCGGTCGCCGAGCGACATGTGGTCGGCCTCGACGACGGACATCAGAGACGGAAGGTCCTCCGGGACGGTCCGGCCCAGCAGGGTCTCGACCTTGCCGTCGAAGTCGCCGGGGCCAAGGCCGAACAGCGCCAGGATGTCGTCGCCGACCTCGACGCGGCCGGAGTCCATGGCGAGGCTGAACGCGTTGGCGGGCAGCTCGCCGCCTTCGGCAGCCGCGGGCGGGGCGGGGAAGGCGACGGCGTCGGCGATCAGCTCCAGGCAGGCGCGGTCGTCGGCGTCGAAGCCGCCTGGGTGCTCGCTCACGGCCAGCAGGCAGCCACCGCCGCCGTGGGCGGGCAGGGCGGCCACGAAGAAGTCCCGGGCCGGTGCCCGTCGGAATGCCGCGCCGGCGGCGAGCTCCGCCGGTCCGAGCCACACCGGGTGGCCGGTGCGCAGGGCGTCGGCCGCCGCGGACCGGCCGGAGCGGGGGTAGCTGTCGCGCAGCCCGTAGAGGGTCCTCGGCACACCGGCGGACTCGACCAGGCACAGCAGGTCCTCGTCCTCACCGGGCGCGTACACCGCGGCGAGCGTCGCCCCGCTGAAGACGAGCGCCTGTTCGAGCACCCGGCGCAGCCGCTGCGGCGAGTCCGGGTCGGCGGCGACCGTCTTGAGGGCGATCTCGGCACGCAGGGTCCTCGTTCCGCGTTCCGCAGCGCCCTCACCGACCACGTCCGCCATTACAGCGCTTATGAGACACCTGCGCAGCCCCTGTGACCGTTCCGTGGAGCCGTGGGGAGTCCGTTGCTCGAAAGGCACCGAACATGTGTTGACGCATGCGTTTCGCACGGTGATCTCGTGACAGTAGTGACTGTCCGTAGCCGCCGTATCGCTGGAAGTCTCGGTGCCGAGCCGGCGGAGGGGGATGTATGGACAGGCGCTACGAGGTGTACGCGCTCGCCGACCCGCACTTCTACGAGACACCGGACCGGCTGTCGGCCGACCGGCAGGGAACCGGGCGCCTGTACGAGACGGCGCGGCGCCAGACCCCCGAGGGCTGGACGGCGGCGCGGATCGGCGACTGGCTGACTCTGACGCCGGTCGGCCCGGACGGCGCCCCGCTGCCGGGCCCGGCCCAGGGCTGGAAGATCCATGCCTCGGCCACCCTGGCGAACGCGGAGGACATCGCGCGGATCGTGTGGGACTACTGCGTGCCACGCGGCATCCCGTTCAAGTTCGTGCCCGGCCCGCACCTGCTGCACCTGCGCAACGCCAAGTACGCGGGCCGCGACTCCAGCGGCAAGTTCGTCACCGTCTATCCGGCCGACGAGGAGCAGCTCCACCTGGTGCTGCGCGAGCTGGGCCGGCTGCTGGAGGGGTTCGAGGGGCCGTACATCCTCACCGATCTGCGCTGGGACGAGGGCCCGCTGTACGTCCGCTACGGCGCCTTCGCGCGTCTCTTCGTCGTGGACGACCGCGGTTCGCTGGTACCGGCGGTGCGGGACGGGGCGGGGCAGCTGGTGCCGGACCGGCGGGCGCCGTCCTTCCAGGTGCCCGAGTGGGTGACGCTGCCCGCGTTCCTCGCGCCGCAGCTGGCGGCCCGCAACACCACGACGGTCGGTGAGCTGCCGTACCGCATCGAGAAGGCGCTGCACTTCTCCAACGGCGGCGGGGTGTACGCGGGCACCGACACACGGGACGGGCGCAAGGTGGTCCTGAAAGAGGGCCGGCCGCACGCGGGGCTCGCCGCCGACGGCGCGGACGCCGTGGCCCGGCTGGAGCGGGAGCGGTACGCGCTGGAGCAGCTGGCGGGGACCGGCGTGGTGCCCGAGGTGCGGGACTGGTTCCAGCTCGGCGACCACAGCTTCCTGGTCATGGACTTCGTGGAAGGGCGCCCCCTCAACTCCTTCTTCGCCGAGCGGCACCCGCTGATCGGCCCGGACCCCGATCCGCGTGCCGTGGCCGACTACACAGCCTGGGCGCTGCGCGTCCACCGGGCCGTCGAGCGTGCGGTGGAGACGGTGCACGAGTGCGGGATCGTCTTCAACGACCTGCACGTCTTCAACATCATGGTCGCCCCCGACGACGAGTCGGTGTTCCTGCTCGACTTCGAGGCCGCGGCTCCGGTCGGCGTGAACGGCCGCCAGGTCGTCGCCCACCCCGGTTTCCTGGCACCGGCCGACCGCAGGGGCGTGGACGTCGACCGCTATGCGCTGGCCTGTCTGCGACTGGCGATCTTCCTCCCCCTCACCTCGCTGTTCGTGGTGGACCGCGACAAGGCCGCCCACCTGGCGGACGTGATCGCGGGCCAGTTCCCGGACGTACCGCGGGCGTTCCTGGACGAGGCGGTCGCCGAGATCTGCCGGGACGGGGCAGCACGTGCGGGGGCTGAGGCGGGCGGGCCCGCCGCGCTCCGGAGATCCACGGCCCGCACGGTCCCCGCGTCCTTCGTGGAGCCCGGCGACTGGCCCTACAGCCGCGACTCGATGGTCAAGGCGCTGCTGGCCTCCGCCACTCCGGAGCGCGAGGACCGGCTCTTCCCCGGCGACGTCGCCCAGTTCTCCGACGGCGGCGGGCTGGGTCTGGCCCACGGCGCGGCCGGCGTGCTGTACGCGCTCGCCGCGACCGGTGCCGAGCGCTACGACGAGGGCGAGCGCTGGCTGCTCGACCGCACCGACCCGCCACCGATCGGCTCCCCGCTGGGCCTGTACGACGGGCTCGCGGGCGTGGCCCATGTCCTGGACCTGCTCGGTCACCGGCAGCGCGCCCTGGACCTCGTCGACATGATCCTGAGCGAGCGGTGGCAGCGCCTCTCCTCCGACCTGCGCGGCGGGCTCGCCGGGCTGGGGCTGGTCCTCGGCGGCCTGGCGGACGCCACGGGCGAGCCCGAGCTGCGCGAGCGGGCGGCGGAGGCCGCGGACATCCTCGTACGGCGTCTCGCGGCACCGCCCCCTTCCGGCCCCCGGCCGCGCGCCGGACTGATGCGAGGGGCGAGCGGTCCCGCGCTGTTCCTGCTGCGCCAGTACGAACGGACCGGCGACCGCCCACTGCTGGACGCCGCCGGTGAGGCGCTGCGCCAGGACCTGGCGTGCTGCGTCGAGCAGAAGGGCGGCTCGCTGGAGGTCGACGAGGGCTGGCGGACCATGCCCTATCTGGGGGACGGAAGCGTGGGCGTGGGGATGGTCCTCGACGACTACCTCGCCCACGCCGGTGACGACGTCGGCGCCTTGGAGCAGGCCCGCTCCGGCATCCTCACCGCCGCCACCTCCCGCTTCTACGCCCAGCCCGGCCTCTTCCAGGGGCGCGCCGGGATGATCCTTCACCTCAGCCGCACCACCGCACCGGACGTGGGCGCCGACCGTCGGGCCGGGCAGATCGCCGGGCTCGGCTGGTACGCGATGTCCTACCAGGGCCAGCTGGCCTTCCCCGGGCACCAGATGATGCGGCTCTCCATGGACCTCGGCACCGGAACGGCCGGCTGCCTGCTCGCGCTCGGAGCGGCCCTCGCCGCCGACCCGGGCGGCACGCCCCCGGCCCACCTGCCCTTCCTCCCGCCGCCACCGCGGCCCCGAGAGCGCGGCTCCGTCACCTGACGCAGTCGTGACACAACCCGTCCCCACGGAATGAGAGGACAACGAGATGGCACTGCTCGACCTGCAGACGATGGAGACCGAGGAGCACACCGGCGGCGGAAGCGTCGCGAGCCTGCTGCTGTGCGCCAGCCAGGCCAGCATCTCGCTCTGTCTCTGACAGACCGAGTGCACTCGCGGCCCCGGGCAGCCCCCTCCCCTCACGGGAGGGGCCGCCCGGGGCCCTTGCCCGGACCAGGGAGCGAGGCCGCAGCCGTATGACGACTCCGACTCCTGCCGACGCGCCGTCCCGCACGCTGCTGCGTGCGGCCACGCGCCACAGCGGGTCCCGCACCGTGGCCCTGTGCCTGGTGAGTACGGCCGCGACCGGGGCGGGGCTGCTGCTGCCCACCGCGCTCGGCCGGGCCCTGGACCTCGTTCTGGCGCGGGCCCCGGCCACGGGCTGGGTGCTGTGCTGCGCCGGGCTCGTCCTGTTGCTCGCCCTGCTCGACGGCTGCCAGAGCGTCCTCGTCGGCACCGTCGACGCCCGGACGACCGCGTGGCTGCGGGGGCGGCTGACCCGGCACGTCCTGGCCGTGGGCCCGGCGGTCACCGCCCGCTTCGGGGCCGGCGACCTGGTCGCACGGCTCGTCGGCAACGCCGCGCAGGCCGGCACTGCTCCGGCCGCCCGTGCCGCGCTGCTCGCCGCGCTCGCCGGACCGGTCGGGGGCATCGTCGCCCTCGGCCTGATCGACGTATGGCTCGCGGTCGTGTTCCTCGCCGGGGCGCCCGTGCTGGCCGCCCTGCTGCGTGCCTTCGCCCGCGACACTTCCCGCTGCGAGACGCGCTACCAGCAGGAACAGGGCAGGATCGCGGCCGCGCTCGCCGAGGCCGTCGACGGCCGTCGCACCATCGCGGCGGCCGGTACGGCGGACCGGGAGACGGCGCGGATCCTGCGGCCGCTGCCCGAACTCTCCCGCGCGGGGCACCGCATGTGGCAGGTGCAGGGCCGGGCCGCCGCCCAGGCGGTCGCCGTGGCCCCGCTGCTGCACCTGGGTGTCGTCGCCGTCGCGGGTGTCCTGCTCGTCCGGCACCGGCTGTCCGTCGGCGAGGTGCTCGCCGCGTCCCGTTACGCGGTTCTGGCGACCGGCGTCGGCGTGCTGGTCGCCCGACTCGCGAGCGTGGCCCGCGCCCGGGCGGCGACCGGACGCCTCGGCGAGATCGTCACCGAGCCCGCACCCGCCCACGGCAGCCGCCGGCTGCCGCCCGGCCCCGGCCGACTGGAGCTGCGCGGCGTGACCGCCCGGCGCGGGGGGCACACCGTGCTGGCCGGGATCGACCTGATCGTCCCCGGCGGGACCACCCTCGCCGTGGTCGGCCGCTCCGGCGCGGGCAAGTCCCTGCTCGCCGCGATCGCCGGGCGGCTGGCCGACCCCGACGACGGCGAGGTCCTGCTCGACGGCGTCCCGCTGGGCGAGCTGACCCACGACGACCTGCGCCGCGCGGTCGCCTACGCCTTCGAACGCCCCGCCCTGCTGGGCGGCACCGTCGAGGAGGCGATCGGCCTCGGTCTGCCGGCCCCCTCCCCCACGGCCGTCCGGGAGGCCGCCCGCACCGCCGCCGCGGACGACTTCGTACGCCGCCTGCCGAACGGTTACGCCACCCCACTGGCCGACGCCCCGCGCTCCGGCGGCGAGTCCCAACGGCTCGGACTCGCCCGGGCGTTCGCCCACGGCGGCCGCCTGCTGATCCTCGACGACGCGCTGTCCAGCCTCGACACGGTGACCGAGGCACGCATCACCGAGGCCCTGGCCGGTGGCGGCTCGTCCGCCACCCGTCTCCTGGTCGCTCACCGGGCGGCCACGGCGGCCCGGGCCGACGCGGTGGCCTGGCTGGACGGCGGGCGGGTGCGGGCGGTGGGGCGGCACGAGGAGCTGTGGGAGACGGCGGCGTACCGGGAGGCGTTCACGGGAACGGCATCGGCGCACGAGGCGTGCCCATGAGCGGCGGGACGGGTGCGGCCGGCGGCCTCTCCTCGCGCGGGCTGCGCTTCCTGCGGTCCCGGTGGGGGGTTCTGCTGCGGCTCGGGCTCTGGTCCGTGCTGGAGACGGGGCAGAGCTTCCTCATCGGATACGCCCCGGCCCGCGCCCTGGACGACGGGTTCCTGCGAGGCCGGACGGAGGCCGGGCTCGGGTGGCTCGGAGTCGCCGGTCTCGGTGTCGTCCTCGGCGCGTACGGCACGGCTCGGGTGTACGCGGCCGTCGCGGCGCTCGTCGAACCGCTCCGGGACCGGCTCGTGACGCGGGTGGTGGAGCGAGGGGTACGGGAGGCGGACCGCGGGGCGCTGTCCGGGCTCACCCAGCAGGTGGAGATCGCGCGGGACACCTTCGCGGGGCTGGTGATGGTGTCGCGGTCGTTCCTGTTCACCGCGGTGGGGGCGCTGGTCGGCCTGTTCTCGCTCGCCCCGCTGCTGCTGCTCGTCGTCCTGCCTCCGCTGGCCGCGGGGGTGGGTCTGTTCGCGGCGACGCTGGGTCCCCTGGCCCGTCGGCAGGAGGCGTTCCTCGCGGCCGACGAGGCACTGGCCGACCGGCTCGGCGCCGTCTGCCCGGGCCTGCGGGACATCACGGCGTCCGGCGCGGAGGACCGCGTGGCCGCCGGCACCGGCGACCTGGTGGACGCCGAACTGCGGGCCGCCCGCTCCCTGGCCCGCTTCGGCGTGCTGCGCGTGGCCGCCCTCGCCCTGGGCGGCCAGCTCCCGATCGTGCTGCTCCTCGCCACCGCGCCCTGGCTCCTTGGTCAGGGCGTCACCACCGGCGCCCTCCTCGGCGCCCTCGCCTACGTCACCCAGTCCCTGCTGCCCGCCCTGCACAACCTGGTCCACGGCCTGGGCACGAGCGGATCGAGGCTGGCGGTGGTGGTACGGCGGCTGGCGCCGGCGGGGGCCGCCGGGCCCGGTCCCGACTCCGGTTCGGCACCGCCCCCACGGGATCGACGGGATACCGCGGAGCGCAACGCCCTCACCCTCTCCTCCGTCACCTTCGCCTACGGCCCCCGTGCGGCCCCCGTGATCGAAGACCTCGACTTCGCCCTTCCGTCGGGCTCCCACCTGGCCGTCGTAGGACCGAGCGGCATCGGCAAGTCCACACTCACCGCACTCATCGCCGGGCTGCTGGAGCCCCGCCGCGGCACGATCCGGGTCAACGGAGACCCCGCGTCCACGCCGGAGGCGCTCGCGAGCCGGGTCCTCATCCCACAGGAGGCGTACGTGTTCACCGGCAGCCTCGCCGAGAACCTCGCCCATCTGCGGCCGGACCGCGTTCCCGAGGCGGAGATGCTCGCGTCCGCCGAGGCGGTGGGCCTGGCACCGCTGCTCGACGTGCTGGGCGGGCTGACGGCCCGGGTCGACCCCGCGGCGCTGTCCGCGGGCGAGCGGCAGCTGATCGCGCTGACCCGGGCCCACCTGTCGCGCGCCCCGCTCGCGCTGCTCGACGAGGCGACCTGCCACCTCGATCCGCAGGCGGAGGCGCGCGCGGAGCGCGCCTTCGCGGCCCGCTCCGGCGGCACCCTGGTCGTGGTCGCCCACCGCATCAGCTCGGCCCGCCGTGCCGACCGGGTGCTGATGATGGACGGCCGCGACACGGCGTACGGAACCCATGACGAGCTCCTGAGGTCCTCCGTGCGCTATCGCGAACTCGTCGGGGGCTGGACTCCCGTATCGGCGAGGCAGTCAGAGCCAGCCCTCGCCCTGGGAGATGCGGATCGCGTCGATGCGGTTGCGGGCCCCGGTCTTGCGGGTGATGGCCGCCATGTAGTTGCGCACGGTTCCGTGGGACAGGTGCAGACTCCCCGCGATCTCCGCGACGGAGGCCCCCTCCGCCGCGAGGGATAACACGCTGAGCTCCCGCCGGGTCAGCGGCATCTCGGCGGCCTTGAGGAAGGCGAAGCCCAGCGAGTCGTCGACGAAACGTTCCCCCTCGGCCACGCGCCGGATTCCGCGCACCAGACGGTCCGGCGAGCCTTCCTTGTCGACGTAGCCGAGCGCCCCCGCCTCCAGGGCACGCTTCAGCAGGCCCGGGCGGTTCACGCTGGCCAGCACCAGAAGGTGCGGTGGTGTCCGTCCCTCGTCCCGCACGCGCAGCTCGGCCAGCGGTGGGATGCCGTACGCGTCCGAGCACTCCAGGTCCACCGCGCACACGTCCGGTCGCACGGACCGCACGCGGGCGGGCGCGCTGCGCCAGGGGGCGTCGTACACCCCCAGGTCGGGCTCTCTGCGCAGCCACTCGGCCAGCACCGATCGAACCAGAGACGCGTCGTGCACCACAAGGACCCGGATCACTGGTGCCCCTTCAGCTCGCCGTTCGTCACGTTCATGGTCTTGAGCGCGTGCCCCATTGTTGGCGTCCGTGACCGTCTGCGGGCGCGAAGATCCGGCCATCAGGGTGCGCGGGGGCGCACGCGGGGCGCCCGTACGCCGGGGCCGCGCATCGACCGGTGGTGCATGGGTTCGCGGTCAGGGGGTACATGCGCCCCCGCGCGGCAGGGCGCGGGCCTGAGCGTCCGACGCCGCTCGCCGTGCGCGACAGGCCCCGAGGGGGGAGATTTGAGCCCTGGGACCTGTCGCGCGGCCCCGCGGAGGAGGTGGTCGGCGTGTCCGACGGGCAGACGTCCGCCCAGGCCCCGGCGGCCGCGCGGACGCGGGTGGGCCGGCCGCTGCTGTCGCTGGCGCTGGCCTCGATGATGGAGGAGGTGGACGCGCACTCCGGTGCCGTGTACCTGCTGGCCGCCGACGAGCCCGTGCTGGAGATGGCGGTCATGGCGGGGCTGCCCCGGGCGTTCGCGGCGCCGTGGGAGCGGGTCGGGCTGAGCGCGCCGATCCCGGTCGCGGAGGCGGTGCGCGAGCGGCGGCTCGTCTGGGTCGGGGGTGAGGAGGACATGGCGGCCCGGTATCCGCGGATCGCCGTCGTCCTGCCCTACCCGTTCGCGCTGGCGGCGCTGCCGGTGGCCACCGAGTCGCATGCCTACGGCGCGATCTTCGTGACCTGGCCCGGCGCACACCCTCCGGAGCTGTCGGACCGGGAGCGGGACCATCTGACCGCCGCCTGCCGACGGCTCGCCGTACGGCTGGAACGGGCCATGGAGGAGAGCCGCCCACCGCTCCCGGAGCCCGATCTGGTCGCCGGTCCTGCGTTCAGCGGCGCGGCCGGCACGCTCGGCACGGTGGAGGCGGCGCGGATGGTGTCGCGGCTGCCGTACGGGCTGTGCTCGCTCGATCTGCACGGCCGGATCAGCTTCGCCAACCCCGCGGCGGCCGAGCTGATCGGCGTGCCGGTCAACCGGCTGCTCGGCAACCAGCTGTGGGCGTCGGTGCCCTGGCTCAACGACCCGGTGTACGAGGACCGTTACCGGGCCGCGCTGATGAGCCAGCACACCACGTCCTTCGTGGCGCTGCGCCCGCCCGGGGACTGGCTGTCGTTCCGGATGTATCCGAGTACGACCGGTCTGAGTGTGCGGATCAGCCGGGCCCGCGCGGTGGCGGAGATGGGGCGCAGCGGGCCGCGGCCCGACGACCCGCCGGGGCGGCTGGTGACGATCTCCCAGGTGCTGAGCCTGGCCGGCGCGCTCACCGAGGCGGCGGGTGTGCAGGACGTGGTGCAGCTGGTCGCGGACGAGATCGTCCCGGCCGTCGGCAGCCAGGCGCTGGTCGTCCTGGGATCGCGGGCGGGCCGGCTGCATGTGCTGGGTCACCGCGGCTATCCGGATCCGCAGATCGTGGAACGGTTCGACGGGCTGCCGCTGACCGAGCAGACCCCGGGCGCCCATGCGCTGACCACCGGGGTCCCGGCGTTCTTCGACTCGCAGCAGCAGCTGGAGCGGCTCTATCCGGTGCGGCACGCGACGCCCGACGGCTTCGCGGCCTGGGCGTATCTGCCGCTGATCGCCTCGGGGCGGCCGGTCGGCACCTGTGTCCTCGCCTACGCCGAGCCGCATCCGTTCCCGGCGGACGAACGAGCGGTTCTGACCAGCCTCGGCGGGCTGATCGCGCAGGCGCTGGAGCGTGCCCAGCTCTACGACGCCAAGCACCAGTTGGCGCACGGGCTACAGGCCGCCCTGCTCCCCCACTCGCTGCCGCCGCTGGCCGGTGTCGAGGCGGCCGCCCGCTATCTGCCCGCCACGCAGGGCATGGACATCGGCGGCGACTTCTACGACCTGGTGCCGATGGAGCAGGGCCTGACGGCGGCGGTGATCGGGGACGTACAGGGGCACAACGTGACCGCGGCGGGACTGATGGGTCAGATCCGCACGGCGGTGCGGGCGTACACGACGGTGGGCCAGGCACCCGAGGACGTCATGCGCAGCACCAACCGGCTGCTGCTCGACCTGGGCTCCGACCTGTTCGCCAGCTGTCTGTATCTACGGCTCGATCCGGCACACGGCAGGGCCGTGATGGCTCGTGCCGGGCATCCGCCGCCGCTGCTGAGACGGCCGGACGGGCGGGTGCGGGTGCTCGACCTCGCGGGTGGTCCGCTGCTGGGCATCGACGGCTCGCCCACCTATCCGACGACGGAGGTCGACCTCATGCCGGGCTGTGTGCTCGTCCTCTACACCGACGGTCTGATCGAGTCCCCGGGCGTCGACATCGAGGACGCGCTCGCCGACCTCGGCCAGTTGCTCACCGAGGCCGGGGAACGGCCGTTGGACGAGCTGGCCGATCTGCTCGTGGAGCACAGCTCGGCGCGGCGGGAGCGGGTGGACGACGTGGCGCTGCTGCTGTTGCGGGCGCGGGACTGACGGACCGGAAACGGGAGCGGTCCGACCCTCCCGCCGGAGGGCCGGACCACGTGTTCGTCCGTCCGGATCACTCGGATCCGTGGGTCGGTGTCAGGGCGTCGGTGTCGGGGCGTCAGTTCCCGACGCCGTTGCCGACGATCTCACCGAGGCCGTTGCCCGTGCCGTCGGCGTTGCCGCCGCCGACCTCTTCACCGGCTCCGGCTTCCTGACCGGCACCGGCCTCTTCACCGACACCGGCTTCCTCGCCCGCACCGGCTTCCTCACCGGCACCGGCCTCTTCGCCCGCACCGGCTTCCTCACCGGCACCGGCTTCGTCACCGGCGCCCGCGCCACCGCCGGCGGCGTCACCGAGGGTCGCGCCGACCGCCTCCAGGGCGGTGGTCACCGGCTGGAAGAAGGTCTCGCCGCCGACCGTGCAGTCACCGCTGCCGCCCGAGGTGAGGCCGATGGCCAGGCCGTCCTGGGTGAACAGGGAGCCACCGCTGTCGCCGGGCTCGGCGCAGACGTCGGTCTGGATGAGGCCGGTGACCGTGCCCTCCGGGTAGTTCACGGTGGCGTCGAGCCCCGTGACCTGACCGTCGTTCAGTCCGGTGGTGCTGCCCATCCGGAAGACCTGGAGGCCGACCTCGGCGTCCGCGGCCTGGCTGATGGCGAGGGTCTGGTCGCCGAGGTTGACCTCGCTCGGTGCCTCGGTCGCCGGGTCGTCGTACTTGACTAGGGCGAAGTCGCCGTCGCCCGGGAAGGTGGACTGGTCGACGGTGGCGATCGGCTGGCCTCCCTCGGTGTCCGACCACTCGTTGCCGCCGAGGGTGCAGTGACCGGCCGTCAGGAAGGCCGGGGTGCCGTCGCCCGCGGTGACGTTGAAGCCCGCCGAGCAGCGTGAGCCGCCGGCGAAGATGGCGTCGCCGCCGGAGAGGAACGTCTTGAAGGTGCCGGCCGACTTCTTGATGGTCGCCATGCCGGAGCCGAGGCCGTCGACGGTCGACTCCAGCTGGTCCCAGTTGTCGCCGGTGACGGTGGAGTCGGCGGTGACGAGGATCTTGTTCGTTCTGGGGTCGACCGACCAGGCCGTGCCCGGGATGGTCGCCTCGGACTTCAGGGTCTGCGCGCCGGACGCGAGCTCGGTCAGGCTGTTCTCGACCTCGCGGACCTTCGCGCCGGCCTTCTTCGCCTGGACGATCACGTTGTTGTTGTCGCCGGGGACGACGTTGACCACGAGCTGCTTGCTCTCGGAGTCGTAGTACGAACCGGCGAAGGCGTCGCCGAGCAGGCCCGCGAGCTGCGAGGCGAGATCCGACGCGTCCGCCGCCTTCAGGGTCTTGGCGGTCGCGGCGTCGTCCGCCGCGCCGTCCTGTGACGCGTTGGCGTTGGGCAGCAGGATCGCGGCCGCTCCGAGCGCCACCACGCCGCCCGCGGCTATCGCGGCCTTGCGCTTCGGAATTCGCTTGTGACTCAAACTTCTCGACCTCCTGGGGGACGGGGTCTGTGCTGCCGTATGAGCGGCAGCTGTTCGGGGCGCCTGGTTGGCAGTGGGTACGCACGGGTCGCACGGGGCGTTCAATTCCGTTTGCGGGCGCCCCACTCGAAACACCGAATCGGCCAAGGACCGCGCCTGAGGTTCCGGCGGCGGGAACAATCCCCCATATGACGATGACCACCGCCGAAGCCGACAAGATCCTCTCCGCCAACTTCGCCCCCTGGATCCTCGCCCTCGGCCTGTCCGTCGAGGCGGTGGAGGACCGGCGCGCGATCCTGCGACTGCCCTGGTCGGACGGGCTGGCCCGGGAGGGCGGCGCCCTGTCGGGGCAGGCGTTGATGGCGGCCGCCGACACCGCCACCGTGATCGCCGTGTCGGCGGCGCGCGGGGCGTACGGGCCGATGACGACGGTGCAGCAGTCGACGTCGTTCCAGCGCGCGGTGCTCGGTTCGGATGTCCTGATCGAAGCGGTCGTGACGAAGCTGGGTCGCCGTATGGCGTTCGCGGACATCGCGATGACCGATGAGAGTTCGGGCGAAATCGCCGCGCGTGCGAGCACTGTGTACGCACTTCTGGGCTGACACGGTCCGCTACCGATCAGTAACGGTCGGTTGAGGATCCCGAGCGGAATCCAGGCTTCAGGGAATCTGCACATTCAATACTCAACGAAGTCACCGTGCGCCGAGGTTCTGCACAAGGGAGCTACCGGCGGTCACCCCCTTGAGGCGGGAGTGTCGGATTCGCCACCGCATCGCCCTGAGGTCCGCCGGGCGGAGGCAACAGCCCGTCCGAGCCGATGCTGTGACGCATGTGAAGAAGTCACCGACAAGACGTGCGCGCATCTGCACGGATCGATGCCGCTGAGACCAAAGTGCCCTGGTGAGGCAAGAGTTTGATTGGAAGCCCGGAGCCGCAGCGTGCTTTGATCCATCGCACCGCAGGGGCCGTGAACGGCTTTCGGAAACGGGCGCCGGGTGCCTGTGGTCGCGGCCGTCATCTGTCCCCAGAGGGGGCCGCTCCCCCTTGTGAAATACCCATTAGGAAGGGAAGTTCCATCATGAACTCCACCCCCCAGGTTGCGACCGTCGAGATCTCCGACGCCGAGCTCGACAACGTCTCCGGCGGCCTGCAGGTCAACGCCGTGAACGGTGCCCTCGACGCTGTCAACGGCATCGCCCCGGTCTCCGGCCTGGTCGACACGGTCGTCGGCACCGTGGAGGGTGTCACCGGCCTGAACACCGCCCCGGTCTCGGGCCTGGTCGCCGGTCTCTGATCGCACCTTTCGTCACCGCTGAGTCCCGGAACCTTTCCCCGGTTCCGGGGCTCTTCGGGTGCCTCGAAACAGACAGGCACCGCCCCGCACCACGACCGGCCCCCGCGCGCCGGTCTCCACTCATCCTCAGGTGAGGGAAGTTCCGTGCAGTTCCGCCAACAGGCCCTCGCCAAGCTCCAGTCACCGGAGGAGCTCGACCTTCCAGTGCGCTTCGCCCGACCCCAGGGCTGGCTGGTGCTCTCCGTCACGGTGGTCGTCATGGCCGCCGCGTCCGTGTGGGCGGTGACGGGTTCGGTCGCCTCGACGGTCGGCGCACCCGCCGTCCTCACCCATGGCCAGGGCAGCTACATCCTCCAGAGCCCGGTCGCCGGCCAGGTCACCGCGGTCCTCGCCGAGCAGGGCCGGCGGCTCCCGGCGAACTCGCCCGTACTGAAGGTCCGTACGGCCAAGGGCGAGACGGTCGTGCGCACGGTCGCCGCGGGCCGGGTCACCGCGCTCGCCGCCAGCATCGGGCAGATCATCTCCACCGGCGCGAACGTCGCCGCCGTGGAGAAGGTCGCCCACGCCGAGGACCCGCTGTACGCCACGGTGTACGTCCCCGCGGAGAACGCTGCGTCCATCCCCGACAAGGCCGCGGTCGACCTCACCGTCTCCTCCGTGCCCACCCAGGAGTACGGCGTCCTGCGCGGCCATGTGAAGTCGGTGGACCGCTCCGCGCAGTCGGCGCAGCAGATCTCCGCGTTCCTCGGGGACAACCAGCTGGGCGAGCAGTTCACCAAGGACGGCAGGCCGGTCGCCGTGCTGGTCCAGCTGGACCGGAAGGCGAGCACGAAGAGCGGCTACAAGTGGTCGTCCACGGACGGGCCGCCGTTCTCACTGACCTCGATGACGATGGCGAACGCCTCGATCGAGCTGGCCGACGAGCGCCCCGTCGATTGGCTGCTGCCGTGAGCGCCGCACAGGAGACCCGCGGCAGCAGGCGCCGCGCCGCCCCGCCGAAGCGCCCCGTGCCCAAGGGCAGGTCGAAGACCGTCCGCACGCCCACCGTGCTCCAGATGGAGGCCGTGGAGTGCGGTGCCGCCTCCCTCGCGATGGTGCTGGGCCACTACGGCCGCCATGTCCCGCTGGAGGAGCTGCGCATCGCGTGCGGCGTCTCCCGCGACGGCTCACGCGCCAGCAACCTGCTCAAGGCGGCCCGCAGCTACGGTCTGACGGCCAAGGGCATGCAGATGGACACGGCCGCCCTCGCCGAGGTGAAGACGCCGGCCGTCCTGTTCTGGGAGTTCAACCACTACGTCGTCTACGACGGCATGGGCCGCCGCTTCGGCCGCCGCGGCGTCTACATCAACGACCCCGCCAAGGGCCGCCGTTTCGTGCCCATGGAGGACTTCGACGGCAGTTTCACCGGTGTCGTACTGGTGATGGAGCCCGGTGAGGGCTTCAGCAAGGGCGGACGCAAGCCGGGCGTGCTCGGCGCGATGCCGGCCCGGCTGCGCGGCACCGCGGGCACGATGCCCGCCGCTGTCCTGGCGAGCCTGCTCCTGGTGGCGGTCGGCGCGGCGGTGCCCGCGCTGAGCCGCACCTATATCGACATGTTCCTCATCGGCGGCCAGACCTCCCTGCTGGGCGTGCTGTTCGCGTCCATGGGGACCTGTGTCGCACTCACCCTCGTGCTGACCTGGCTGCAACAGGCGAACCTGCTGCACGGCCGCATCATCTCCTCCACCCTCTCCAGCGCCCGCTTCCTGCGTCATCTGCTGCGGCTGCCGGTGACGTTCTTCTCCCAGCGCAGCCCGGCCGACCTGGTGCAGCGCCTCCAGTCGAACGACGCGGTGTCCGAGACCCTGGCCCGCGACCTCGCGGCGGCGGGCGTGGACGCGGTGGTCGTCGTGCTGTACGCGTTCCTCCTCTACACCTACGACCCGCAGCTCACCTTCGTCGGCATCGGGGTGGCGCTCCTGAACGTGGTCGCCATGCGCGTCGTCATCCGCCTGCGAGCCACCCGCACCGCCAAGCTGCGCGCGGACAGCGCCCGGCTCACCAACACCGCGTACACCGGTCTCCAGCTGATCGAGACGATGAAGGCAACCGGCGGCGAGGACGGCTACTTCCGCAAGTGGGCGGGACAGCACGCCACCACGCTGGAGGAGCAGCAGCGCCTTGGCGTGCCGAGCGCCTATCTGGGCGTGGTCGCGCCGACGCTCGCGACGCTCAACAGCGCGCTCATCCTCTGGATCGGCGGCATGCGCGCGGTCGAGGGCGGCATATCCGTCGGCCTGCTGGTGGCCTTCCAGGCCCTGGTCACCCGCTTCACCGCCCCGATCACCCGCCTCAACGGCGTCGCGGGCCGCATCCAGGACTTCGCCGCCGACGTGGCCCGGCTGAAGGACGTCGAGAACTTCGAGGCGGATCCGCTCTACGGCCGCCCCGGCAGCGGCGAGTCCACGCGCCGCCTCCACGGCCACGTCGAACTCCAGAACATCACCTTCGGCTACAGCCCCCTCGACAAGCCACTGCTGACCGGCTTCGACCTGACGGTGGGCCCGGGCCAGCAGGTCGCCCTGGTCGGCGGCTCCGGCAGCGGCAAGTCGACCGTCTCCCGGCTGATCTCGGGCCTGTACGCGCCCTGGGAGGGCGTCATCCGCATCGACGACCAGCGCATCGAGGACATCCCGCGCGGCGCCCTCGCCGCCTCCGTCTCCTTCGTCGACCAGGAGGTGTTCCTCTTCGAGGGCACCATCCGCGACAACGTGGCGCTGTGGGACCCGTCCATTCCGGACGACGCGGTGGTGGACGCCCTGCGCGACGCGGCGCTGTACGACGTGGTCATGCGGCGCCCCGGCGGCATCCACAGCAAGGTCGAGCAGGACGGCCGCAACTTCTCCGGCGGGCAGCGCCAGCGCCTGGAGATCGCGCGGGCGCTGGTGCGCCGCCCCAGCATCCTCGTCCTCGACGAGGTGACGAGCGCGCTGGACGCCGAGACCGAACTGGTCGTGATGGACAACCTGCGCAAGCGCGGCTGTGCCTGTGTGGTGATCGCACACCGGCTGAGCACCGTGCGCGACAGCGACGAGATCGTCGTACTCCAGCACGGCACGATCGTCGAACGCGGGCGGCACGAGGAGCTGGTGGCGCGCGGTGGCGCGTACGCGGCGCTGGTCAGGGAGCGGTGAGATGACCTCCGTCCACGAGGGTGACCTCGTCCTCAACGCGCTCGGCCAGATGGGCACGCGCATCGACTGCGCGGGCTTCAACAGGCTCGACCTCGAAGGCCCGCAAGTCCTGTGGCTGGTGGCGTCGGGTGCCGTGGACCTGTTCGCGGTCGACGCCGCGCAGCAGGGCCACTGGCATCACCTGGGCCGCCTGGAGGCGGGCTCGCTGCTGCTCGGCCCGGTCGCGGGTCCGCAGCACACGCTGGTGGCACGACCGCTCAGGGACTGCGTCGTGCACCGCATAGGGCTGCGCGAGTTGTACCAGCCCGCGAACACCCAGACCTGGTCCTACGACGAGTACGGCAACCCGCAGTACGTCCCGCCGCAGACGAGTCCCCTGGAGTACGCCCTCGCCCTCGGCGTCGGCCGCAGCCTCTCCATCCTCTTCCAGGCACCCATGGCCACCGAGCGGGCGGCCGAGGTGACGGACGACGACGTCTTCTGGATGCAGGTGCCGCCGGGCAGCGTGCAGTACGGCTCGCTGTACGGCGCGGAGGCCGCCGCCGACCTGCTGATGGACCCGGCGGTCTGGCAGTCCATGGTCGACCAGCAGTACCGGCTGCTGACCACGCTGGACCGCTGGATCGAGCAGCTGGAGCGCACCCACGAGACGCGCACGGCGGAGGGCATCAAGGCAGGCGAGGCGGTGCGCGCGCAGGCCGACCAGACGCTGCTGGCGTCCATCGGCAAGCGCGGCGACAAGCGGACGACGGCCGCCGACGCGGACGCCAGCTACGCCGCCTGCAAGCTGGTCGCCCAGGCCTTCGGGATCACGTTGGCCGAGCCCGCGCAGAGCGGCACCGAGAGCGACCGGCTCGACCCGGTCGAGCGCGTGGCCATCGCGTCGCGCGTGCGCACCAGGGCCGTACGGCTGGACGGGCGTTGGTGGCGGGACAACGTAGGACCGCTGGTCGGTCACCGGGCGCTGTCCGGTGCGCCGGTGGCGCTGCTGTGGCGGCGCGGCGGCTATGTGGCCGTCCATCCGGCGACCGGTCGTGAGACGCCGATCGAGAAGGCCAACGCGGAGGAGTTCGAGCCGCGTGCGGTGATGTTCTACCGTCCGCTGCCCGACCGCGCGTTGAGCCCGCTGAGGCTGCTGCGGTTCAGCATGCGGGGCACGGGCGGTGATCTGACGAACCTCCTGGTCAGCGGACTGGTCACGGTGGCGATCGGCGCACTCGTACCCATCGCGACCGGCAAGGTGCTGGGCGAGTTCGTGCCGAAGGCGCAGACCGGGCTGATCGTGCAGTTCTGTCTGGCCGTGATGATCAGCAGCGTCGTGGCGGCGGCGTTCATGCTGCTCCAGAACCTGACGATCCTGCGCCTGGAGGGCCGTATCGAGGCGACGCTCCAGCCGGCCCTGTGGGACCGGCTGCTGCGGCTGCCCACGAAGTTCTTCACCGAGCGCTCGACCGGCGAGCTGGCCAGCCAGGCCATGGGCATCAGCGCGATCCGCCGTCTGATGGCCGGAGTCGGCCCGGTCGTCGCGTCGTCGGTGACGGTGGGCGCGATGAATCTGGCGCTGCTGTTCTGGTACAGCGTGCCGATGGCGCTGGCGGCGATCGGCATGCTCGTCGTCATCGCGGGCGTGTTCCTGGGGCTCGGGCTGTGGCAGGTGCGCTGGCAGCGGCGGCTGGTGGTGCTCAGCAACAAGCTGAACAACCAGGCGTTCCAGACGCTGCGCGGGCTGCCGAAGCTGCGGGTCGCGGCGGCCGAGAACTACGCGTACGCGTCCTGGGCGTCACAGTTCGCGCGCAGCCGTGAGCTCCAGCAGAAGGTGGGGCGGATCAAGAACCTCACCACGGTGATGGGCGCGGTCTATCTGCCGGTGTGCACGCTGCTGATGTTCATGCTGCTGGCCGGTCCGGCACGCGGCACGATGTCGGCGGCGGCGTTCCTCACCTTCAACACATCGGTGACGATGCTGCTGACCTCGGTCACCCAGCTGACCGGCTCGTTCGTGTCGGCGGTGGCCGCGCTGCCGCTGTTCGAGGAGATCAAGCCGGTGCTGGAGGCCACGCCGGAGGTGCGCACGGCGAGTACCCGGCCGGGCCCGCTGACCGGTTCGATCGAGGCGCGCCGGCTGTCCTTCCGGTACTCCGACGACGGCCCCCTGGTCCTGGACGACGTGTCCTTCGACGTGCGGGCGGGCGAGTTCGTGGCGATCGTCGGACCCAGCGGCTGCGGCAAGTCGACGCTGCTCAGGCTGCTGATCGGCTTCGACAAACCGGTCTCGGGCAGTGTGCTGTACGACGGTCAGGACTTGTCGGCGCTGGACCAGTCGGCCGTACGGCGGCAGTGCGGCGTGGTGCTCCAGCACGCCCAGCCGTTCACCGGCTCGATCCTGGACGTCATCTGCGGCACCGAGCCGTACACGCCGGAGGAGGCGATGGCGGCGGCCGAGATGGCCGGGCTCGCCGAGGACATCAAGCGGATGCCGATGGGGCTGCACACGATCGTGTCGGGCAGCGGCGCGATCTCCGGCGGTCAGCGGCAGCGGCTGATGATCGCCCAGGCGCTGATCCGCCGGCCGCGCATCCTCTTCTTCGACGAGGCGACCAGCGCCCTCGACAACGAGACGCAGCGCACGGTCATCGAGTCCACCAAGGCGCTCAACGCCACCCGCATCGTCATCGCGCACCGTCTGTCCACGGTGCTGGACGCCGACCGCGTGATCGTGATGGAGGACGGCAAGGTCGCCCAGCAGGGCCCGCCCGCACAGCTGCTCGCGGACACCAGCGGGCGGCTGCACGAGCTGGTGCGACGCCAGATGGCCTGAACCGCCGGGCGTCCACGGTCGACGTACCCGTCGCGGCCCTCGCCTTCGTGGGCGGCTGGCTGCTGCTGAGCAACCACCGAGACGCACGACTGGGGTTCGCCCGACACCTGGGGCTTCCTGCTGGCGGTCGGCGTACTGCCGACGGCGTTCGCCTGGTGGCAGAGCAGGGCCGCGCACCCGCTGATGCCGCTGCGGATCCCGCTGGACCGGGACCGCGCCGCCTCATTCCTGACCGTGCTGATCGCCGGCGCCAGAGGGGCCGGCCTCCACAGGGAGACGGCGGCCCCTCTTCTCGGTGCGGGTACGGCGCTCGCGTCATGGTGGCGGCGCACAGGGGCTGACTCCGTTGGTCCGACCGGGAATCGGGTACTCCCGGTCGTATGCGAATCAGCGTGGTGGATGTCGGGTCGAACACGGTCCGGTTGGTTGTGGCCGATACGGGAGACGGGGTGCCGCTTCCCGTTCATACCGCCAAGTGGCGGCTGAGGCTGTCGGAACAGGTCAGACCCGGGGAGGCCGTGCCTGAGGAGGCCATCGAGCGGCTGGTCGAGGCGGTCTCGGCGGCGGACCGCACCGCGCTCCGGTGGGGCGCGACCTCACCCCTGGCCTTCGCGACCGCCGTGGTGCGCTCCGCCCCGAACCGCCGGGAAGTGCTGCGTGCCGTGCGGACCCGGACGGGGGTGAACCTGTGCACGCTGCCGGGCGAGGTCGAGGCCGAGTTGACGTTTCTCGGGGCGCGACGATGGATGGGCTGGCGCTCAGGGCCGCTCGCACTGCTGGACATCGGCGGCGGCTCGCTCGAAGTGGCTTTCGGGCGCGGGAGGTTGCCGGACTTCGTGGCGTCGCTGCCGCTCGGCGCCGCACGGCTGACCCATGAGTTCTTCGACGGCGCGGACCCGCCGCCGACGGCACGGGTACGCGCCCTGCGCCGCAAGGTCCGCCACCAGCTGCGGGACGTCGCGGCCCGGATCCGCTGGGAGGGACCGCGCACGGCGGCGGCCACCTCACGGACGTTCCAGCAGCTGGGCCGGTTGTGCGGGGCGGCGCCCGGACGTCACGGGCCGTTCGTGGAGCGGAAGTTGGTGCGCTCGGACCTGCGCGAGGCCGTCGGTCGCCTCTCCCTGCTGCCCGCCACCGAACGCGCCCTGCTCCCCGGCATCTCCGCACCGCGCGCCGGACAGAGCCTGGCCGGCGCGGTGGTGGCGCACACCGCGATGAAGCTGACCGGCCTGCGGGCGGTCACGATCTGCCCGTGGGCGATCCGCGAAGGGGTCATGCTGCGGCACATCGAGGACGGCGCCTCCTGGTGGGCGGAGGTGTCCCGCCTCGAGGAGGAGGCCGCACCTGCCGAGCCGGTACCACTGCGGATCGCGCCCGCGACCAGCTGATCGCCACCGACGGCTGCGGGGCCGACGCGGCGAGAGCCGCCTGCACGACCTGATCGACGAGAGAAGGAGAGGCCCGTGCCGCGGGACTCCGCCGAGCGGCGCCGCCGCGGGGGCGAGGTCGGCGAGGCTGTGTCCGCGAACACGCGGGCCCAGGAGGAGTCCGAGGGCGAGTGACCGGGCCACGCACTGCCCGGGCGGCATCCCACGGGCTTCTCGGCAGGGCGCGGGCCAAGCTGTACAGCTCCGCACCCAGTGCACACGGGCGGGTGGCTCGGCAACCCACGGGTACTCGGTCGCCATGGCACACGACGCCCGAAGGGCACGCGGCGGCGAAGGGCCCTGGCTGCCGTCCGCCCGGGGCGCTGTCTCCGCCGCCGTCGAGGAATATCTGAGGGGTGCGGGCCCACCAGCCCGGAGCCAGGACGTCGCGAGCGCGCCCGTCTACGGCGACGATCTCCAGCTGGCCCTGTATCTCTGCTACGAGCTGCACTACCGCGGTTTCGCCGACGTGCCCGAGTCCCATGAATGGGACCCGGACCTGCTGCGTGTCCGCGGAGCCCTGGAGCACCGTTTCCTGACCGCCCTGCGCGCGGACACCCCCGCCCACGACAGCGTCGAGGACGCGCTGGCCGACCTCCTCGTCGAGCCCGTCGACGGCACCGGCATCAGCCACTATCTGTCCGCCAACGGCGAGTTGTGGCACGTGCGCGAGTACGCGGTCCAGCGCTCCCTGTACCACCTCAAGGAGGCGGACCCGCACGCCTGGGTGCTGCCCCGGCTGTGGGGCAGGGCAAAGGCCGGCATGGCGGCGGTGGAGTTCGACGAGTACGGCGGCGGCCGCCCCGACCGTGTCCACGCGCGCCTGTTCGCCGACCTGATGACGGACCTCGGCCTGGATACGACGTACGGGTACTACCTCGACGAGGCGACCGCGGAAGCCCTGGCCACCGTCAACCTGATGTCCCTGCTCGGCCTGCACCGGGCGCTGCGCGGAGCGCTCGTCGGCCATTTCGCGGCGGTCGAGATCACCTCGTCGCCGGCCTCGCGGCGGCTGGCCGAGACGATGCGCCGCACTGGCGCCGGGCCCGCCGCCGAGCACTTCTACGACGAACATGTCGAGGCGGACGCGGTGCACGAGCAGGTCGTACGGCACGAGGTCATCGGAGGCCTGCTCGCCGAGGAACCGCATCTCGGCCCCGACGTCGCCTTCGGTATCGACGTCACCGGACATCTGGAGAATCGCTTCGCCGACCGGCTGCTCGGCGCTTGGCGCGCGGGCAAGTCGTCACTGCGCACGCCCTTGCGATCCGGAATATCCCTTAATCCCTGAATGCGGGGGTACCCGGGCGCAATGAAAACGCTGGTACCACCTGGCGTCTACGCCCCTCAGGAGGACACGGACCTGCTCGTGGGCGCCCTGTGGGACGAGCCGCTGCCGGACGGCGCGGCCGTCCTCGACGTGGGGACCGGTTCGGGCGCGCTGGCGATCGAGGCGGCGCGCCGCGGCACGCGGGTGACCGCGGTGGACGTGTCATGGCGGGCGGTGTGCGCGGCACGGTTGAACGCCAGGCTGGCCCGGCTCCCCGTCCACATCCGGCACGGCAACCTCTTCGGCCCGGTGCGGGGGCAGTCGTTCGACCTCATCCTGGCCAATCCGCCGTACGTGCCTACGCCCGAGTCGGATCGCGCGCCGCACGGCGCGGCCCGCTCCTGGGACGCCGGCCTGGACGGACGGCTCGTCCTTGACCGGATCTGCCGGGAGGCCCCGGCCCTGCTGCGCCCCGGCGGTGTCCTCCTGGTCGTGCACTCGGCGCTCAGCTGTCCCGACCGGACTCTGGCCCACCTGCGCGGGGCGGGGTTGAAGGCCTCCGTGACGCGGCGTCGCGTGATCCCGTTCGGCCCCGTGCTGCGGTCGCGAGAGGGCTGGCTGCGGGAGCGCAATCTGGTGGCAGCCGCGGACCCGAGGGAAGAGCTGGTGGTCGTTCGTGCCGAAGTCCCCGTCTGACGAACCACGCCGGATCAAGGTCCAGCGCCAAGGCCCTGTCCTGGTGGAGGGGCCGGTCGAGGTGGAGCTGGAGGACGGCACGATCGTCGCCTCCGACCGCTTCCGGGTCGCCCTGTGCACCTGCCGTCGCAGCCGTCGCTACCCCTGGTGCGACACCAGCCATCGCGACCGGACCACGGATGCGGCCAGGGAACCGGCCAAGGCCCGGTGCGCCGGTCAGTCGACGTAGGACTCGAGCGTGCCACGGCGGCGGATGTCGAGCGTCGCGCAGTGGAACGAGCCGCCGAACGGCGCGTAGTGCAGCAGGTCGCACGGGATCGGCTCGAAGCCCCACTGTTCGAGCGCGCGCAGCATGCCGGTGTGGTGGCGCTCGGCGATCACCTGCTTCTCGTCGACCATGAGCACATTCATGCTGAGCCACTTGCCGCACATCGAGGTGATCCTGAGCAGGGGGTCGTCGATCGGATCGGGCTCGGGGGCGACCAGGACGTCCCACGACTTCAGGACGTCGGGCAGGCGGTCGACGTCGATGTATTCGGGATTGACCAGGACCTTGCCGGGTGCGAGCGGCACGAAGGTCGTGTCGATGTGCATGGGTGTACGGCAGCGGCTCTTGATCTCGTGGATGCGATAGCGGGGCCCGAGATGGCGGCGCAGCCACTCGATGCCCATCCGGTTGGTGACGTTGCTCCGTGTAACGAACAGATCGCGACCCGCGCGCACGAAGTCGGCGGCGTCGAAGACCGGCTCGAACTCGGTGAGAATGTGGCGCACGGGCTCGTCGGGCCCGGGCGCTCGGAAGCCCGCCTCGAACAGCGCGTCGGTGAGCTGCGGCTTGGGCGCCGAGGTCCAGCGCGCACCGCGCCGGAAGTAGTCCTTGAGTATCGGGCGGTAGGCATGCGTCTCGAAGTAGCGGCACGGCCATGCCATCGGAGTCTCGATGATCTCGTCGCCGATCACGAGCAGGCTGTCCCGCGGACAGGTGTTGCCAAAGCCGCGCGACGACCAGTCCGGAGTGCCGAAGCATCGCCTGTGGTCGACCTTGTCCGGGCGCCTGACCGTGACGTCGAGGGACCGCAGCAGGGAGATGAACTGGTCGAGCTCGTGCTGCGCCCGCTCGATCAGCACGTGCGGATACTTGAAGCCGCCGGCCAGTCCCAGCAACCGTCGCGCCCAGGGGGGCACGTTGCAGGTCACGACCGGATGGCGGGAGGGGATCGTCGCGCCGTCGAGACGCCCGACGACGACTTCCTCCAGCGGGTCCCACTCATTGTGTGAATTGACGGGCGGGGCAAAGGGTTCCACAGCGCTGCCGAGTACCCCGCACTTGCATGGTCACTCGCAGTGGCCGCAACCGGGCGCTCCGCTCCGCAGGGATGCTCCCACCCACCCCCGGCCTACGTCCGCGCCCCGCCCTCCCCGACCCGACCCGTCCGAGGATTTGATCACGGACGATCTGGCGACGGCGGCATTGGTCACCGAGTAACTGCTCGGGGCTGCGCGTCCTGTGCCGGGCCGAGACGCGCGCCAGGGACCGCGGCGGGCTCCTGCGGGTCGTCACCGACGCGCCGCGGATCCGGCTGCTGTTGCGCGGGGCGGGCCCGCTGGGTCGCTTCGCGCTCCTGCCCGGGATCCCCGGGGAAGGCGAATGCCCCCGTGGCGATCCAAGGTGTCGGCCAGGCGGCCCCACTCCGCCTGGCCGACCCCCGGTGCGAGATCGCAGGGGCCCCTCGGCAGTACTCGCACTCCCCATCCGCGAGCCGCTGCCGCACCGCACGGGACCGCGCGATCCCGGTCCTAGAACGCGAAGAGGCTCGTGGTGTAGGAGCCCTTCACGCACTCGTTGCCGAAGGTGCGCTCATAGGACACGCGTTGGCCCTGCCAGACCCCGTCGACCGTGACGATCACGGGGTCGTACTGCTTGGTGCACAGCACGCCGTCTCTACTCCTCAGGGCGTCGAGGTTCCCGCCCGCACTGCGCAGTTCGACGCACGCGGAGGCGGCATCGGGATGGGTACCCGAGGGCGTCGGAGCGCAGCTCAGGGTGACGGCGCGCACCGGCGTCGTCAGGGTGGCGTCGTCGCCGTGGGCCAGGGTGAGCACCAGCGCCGAGGGGGCGTAGAGCGAGGCGGGGGCGGCGTCCGGGGCGGCGAGGGCGGATCCGGTCAGGGGTCCGCAGACGGCGGTGGCCGTGAGAGCGAGGGTCGCTGCCCAGCGCGCGGTGTTCCGCATTGTGTGCATCCTTCCGCTTGATTCGGGGGTGGGCCGGCTCCGGCGCGATCGGTGCCGGAGCGACGAGCGGGAGTCTGCCGAGTCCGCCGCGGAAACTCACATCGACACCACGTGTTTCAGTAACCTTGCGTATTGAATCAGTGGCGTGAAGTAACGGAGTTCGAACGTTCCAACGCCGGAAGTTGGCGGTTCTTGATCGTTCCAAGTCGCCGAGTGGCCGGATCTCGCACGCTCATTAATAGGCCTGAAACATTCCGGTTGAGCCCTCGGCGGACATGCCCGCACCCCCTTGTGTTCATGGACGAGCCGCGTAATCGTCATTACATGATTACGAGCGAGCAACGAGAGAAGCTGCGCGGCTGGCTCGCCGGCCGCCTGCCGGACGACCTCTTCGAGGAGCTGACCGAGGTGACGGTCGACCGCGAGGAGATCACCGTGATCGGCCGTATCCCCGCACCCCACCTGGCCCAGGACGTCTCGGCCGCCGAGCGGGAGGCGGCCGTGGAGGGCCGGATCCAGGAGTTCCGGGAGCGCACCCGGGACGCGCGGATCGCCGTGGCCCGTGACGCCGAGCACCGGTTCCGCCGGAAGGTCTCCTGGGGCGTGGAGTGCGGCGGCGAGCGCGCCCTGTTCACCCATGTCGCCGCCCCCGTGATGACCCGGCTGCGGCAGCCCGAACGACAGGTCCTCGACACCCTGATCGCCGGCGGGGTCGCCCGCAGCCGCAGCGACGCCCTCGCGTGGTGCGTACGACTGGTCCAGCGGCACACCGACGACTGGCTCACCGAGTTGCGCGAGTCCCTGGAGCACGTGCAGCGTGTACGGGCCCAGGGACCGGACGCGGAATCCGAGGAAGCGCCCAAGGACACCGAGTGATGGAGGTTTCGTCCACTGACGGCACCGCAGATGGATGAACCGTCCTCTGGTGCGGATCTTGCGCTGCGCCGTACCGTCTGCTGACCCCCGAGAGGACGGCATCCGCGGGCTGCCCGCACACCCCAGCGGCGGACACCGGCCGTCGGCCCCGCCGCGCCACAACGCGCTCCACCGCCCCGCCCACGCTGGAGCCCTCCTGTGTCCCCACAGTCCCCACAGTCCCCGCAGCCGTCACAGCCTCCGCAGTCGTCACAGCCCCCGCAGCCCGAACCCCCGTCCCCCGCGCCCTCCTTGACCGAGGTCGAGACCCACGGCGTCGACCGCATCCCCGACGCCGAGCGCAGCGCGAGTCCCCTGGATCTCTTCCGCCTCGCCTTCGGTGGCGCCAACACCTTCTCCACCTGCGTGCTGGGCGCCTTCCCGATCCTGTTCGGCCTCTCCTTCTGGCAGGGCCTCGCGGCCACGCTCCTCGGGGTCGTCGCGGGTGCGCTGATCCTGTGCCCCATGGCGGTGTTCGGACCGGTCAACGGCACCAACAACGCCGTCTCGTCCTCCGCGCACCTCGGAGTGCACGGCCGTGTGGTCGGCTCGTTCCTCTCGCTGCTGACGGCCGTCGCGTTCTTCTCCCTCTCGGTGTGGAGCTCGGGCGACGCCCTGGTCGGCGGCGCGCACCGGCTGTTCGGCCTCACCCGCGGCAACCTGTCGTACGTCGTCGCCTACGCCCTGTTCGCGGGGCTGGTTCTCGCGGTGTGCGTGTACGGCTTCCGCTTCATGCTGTTCGTCAACAAGATCGCCGTGCCGTCGGCCGGCGTGCTGTTCCTGATCGGCGTGATCGCCTTCGCCGGCGACTTCGACCCGTCGTACGCGGGCGTCTTCACGGATTCCGCGGACGCGGCGACCCGGTCGCTGTTCTGGCCGTCGTTCATCGGCGCGGCCCTGATCGTGCTCTCCAACCCCGTGTCGTTCGGGGCGTTCCTCGGCGACTGGTCGCGCTACATCCCGGCGTCCACCCCGCGCCGCAAGGTGATCGGCGCCGCGTTCCTGTCGCAGATCGCGACACTGCTGCCGTTCGTCTTCGGCCTGGGGACCGCGAGCATCATCGCCACGAAGGCTCCTCAGTACGTCGATCCGGCGGCGCCCGACTTCGTGGGCGGGCTGCTGGCGATCTCGCCCGTCTGGTACTTCCTGCCGGTGTGCCTGCTGGCGCTGATCGGCGGCATGGCGACGGGCACGACCGCGCTGTACGGGACCGGGCTGGACTTCTCCTCGGTATTCCCGCGGCTGTCGCGGGTGCAGGCGACGCTGCTGGTCGGCGCGTTGTCGATCGCGTTCATCTTCGTCGGGCGGTTCGGGCTGAACCTGGTGCAGTCGATCTCCACCTTCGCCACGATGATCATCACCTGCACCACGCCGTGGATGGTCGTGATGATGCTGGGCTACTGGACCCGACGCGGCTGGTACGACCCCGAGGCCCTCCAGGTCTTCAACCGCCGTCAGCGCGGCGGCCGTTACTGGTTCGCGCACGGCTGGAACTGGCGGGGCATGACGGCCTGGTGGGTGGCGGCCCTGATCGGCGTGCTGTTCACCAACATCCCGGGGCAGTTCGTCGGCCCGCTGGGCGATCTCGCCAACGGGGTGGACATCAGCCTGCCGTTGTCGCTGGCCGTGGCGGCCGTGCTGTTCCTGGCGCTGCTGTGGGTGTTCCCCGAACCCCGGGCGGTGTACGGGCCGGAGGGTGCGCGGCTGGCCCGTACCGTGGAGGTGCCGGTGCCGCCGATCAGCGGGCCGGGGGCGTTGTCAGTGCCGTCGGCTAGCGTGCCCTCATGACTGAATTCGTTCTGGTGGCGGGTGCGAAGCTGGGTGCGTGGGCGTGGGACGAGGTGGTGCCCGAGTTGCGGGCGGCCGGGCATGAAGCACATGCGCTGACCTTGTCCGGACTGGCCGAGAGGCGGGGCACACCGGCCGGGCAGCAGACCCATGTGCGGGACATCGTCGAGGAGGTGGAGCGTCTCGGCCTGCGGGACGTGGTGCTGGTCGGGCACAGTTACTCGGGCGTACCGGTCGGACAGGCCGCCGAGCGGATCGGTGACCGGCTGGCGCGGGTGGTGTACGTCGACGCGAACGTCCCGGCCGACGGGAAGTCGTTCCTGTGGGGATGGCCGAGCGACGGGGTGCGGGCGGCGATCGAGGCGAACGACGGCTTCTGGCCGTCCTTCTCGGCCGAGGATCTGGCGGACCAGGACCTCACCGACGAGCAGATCGCCCGGATCGTGCGCGACTCGACGCCCCACCCCGGCGCCTCGCTCACGGAACCGGCCGTCGTGACCCGCCCGCTCGCCGAGCTGCCGTCCACTTACATCAAGTGTCTGCTGGACTGGCCCGAGCCGAGTGACGAGGTCGCCGAACTCCTCAAGAGCGACCGCTGGGAGCTGGTGAACATGAACACCGGCCACTGGCCGATGTTCTCCCAGCCGCGCGAACTGGCCCGCATCCTGCACGAGTCGGTGACCGCCCCCTGATCCACTCCCCCGCCTACCGGTCGGTATGGTCGGCGTACAGCGCGTTCTCACTGACGAGAGGCGGGGCCTACGCATGGGCAGGCACTGGGCGGACTTCCAGTACGAGATCTATCTGAACGGGATGACGGGGGCCGTGCCCCGGCTGCCCACCGATCTGACCCGGCTGGAGGAGCTGACCGAGCAGCGCCTCGGGCCCGGACCCGTCGGCTATGTGGCGGGCAGCGCGGGCGACGGCAGCACCGCCCGCGCCAACCGGGCGGCGCTGCGGCGACGCCGGATCGTGCCCCGCATGCTGCGGGACGTGCATGAGCGGGACCTGTCGGTCGAGGTGCTGGGCCGCGCCCTGCCCGCCCCGCTGGCCCTCGCGCCGGTCGGCGTGCTGTCGATCATGCATCCGGACGCGGAGTGCGCCGCCGCCCGGGCTGCGGCGGCGCAGGGTGTGCCGTTCATCCTCTCCTCGGCGTCCAGCACCCCGATGGAACAGGTCGCGGAGGCGATGGGGGACGCAGAGCGCTGGTTCCAGCTGTACTGGCCGAAGGACCCGGAGGTGGCCCGGAGTTTCCTCGGCCGGGCCAAGGCGGCCGGCTTCACCGCGCTCGTCGTCACTCTGGACACACCGATGCTGGCCTGGCGGCCCCGCGATCTGGACCAGGCGTATCTGCCGTTCCTGCACGGCGTGGGCACCGCCAACTACTTCTCCGACCCGGCGTTCCAGGCGGGCCTCGCCAAGCCGGTGCACGAGGATCCGAACGCGGCCGTGATGCACTTCGTCGGGATGTTCTCGGACCCCGCCAAGACCTGGCCCGACCTGGCCTTTCTGCGGGAGAACTGGGACGGCCCGATCGTCCTGAAGGGCATCCTGCACCCGGACGACGCCCGCGCGGCCGCCGACGCCGGGATGGACGGGGTCGTCGTCTCCAACCACGGCGGCCGTCAGGTGGCCGGGTCCATCGGCGCGGCGGACGCCCTGCCCCGGGTCGTGGCGGCGGTCGGCGACCGGCTGACCGTCCTCTTCGACAGCGGCATCCGCACCGGCGACGACATCTTCAAGGCCCTCGCCCTCGGCGCGCGGGCGGTGCTCGTCGGACGGCCGTACGCGTACGGGCTCGGCCTCGACGGCCAGGCCGGCGTCGAGCACGTCGTCCGCTGTCTGCTCGCCGAACTCGACCTCACCCTGGCCCTGTCCGGGCACGCCACGCCCGCCACGATCGGTCCCGCCGACCTCATCGAGGAGTCCGCATGACCGCCGCCCAGGCCGTCAAGAACGTCCTCGCCGTCGTCCCGCCGCACGTGGGAGGCCGTGGCGTCGGCGCCGGACTCGCCACGCTGTTCCCCGAAGGCGCGGACGTCACCGTCGTCGAGGCGGCCGACGAGGACCCGGCCGCGTTGCGCGCCGCGCACGCCGTCATCACCGCGCTCGCCCCGGTGACCGCCGAACACCTCGCCGCCGCACCGCAGTTGGAGCTGGTGCAGTGCGCGAGCCACGGCTTCGACTACGTCGACATGAAGGCGGCGCGCGAGCGCGGGGTGCGCGTGTGCACCATCGGTTCCAGCGGGGCCGAGGCGCAGAACGTGGCCGAGCAGACCTTCGCCCTGCTGCTCGCCCTGGCCAAGCAGCTGATCCCCGCCCACACCGCGCTGGTCGAGGCCGACTGGGCCCTCCCCCGGCTGCGGCACTCCCTGACCGAACTGTCCGGCAAGACGCTCGGCATCGTGGGCCCGGGCCGGATCGGGCGTGAAGTCGCCCGCCGCGCGGTCGCGTTCGACATGAACGTGGTCTACGCCGGACGACGCCGACTGTCCCCGGAGACGGAGGCCGACCTCGGCGGCGCCCGCCACGTCCCGCTCGACGAACTGCTACGCACCGCCGACTGCATCTCCCTTCACACCCCGCTCACCGAAGAGACCCGGCACCTGCTGAACGCCGAGCGCCTGGCACTCCTCAAGCCGACGGCGTTCGTCATCAACACCGCCCGCGGCGCCCTGATCGACCAGGACGCCCTCGCGGACGCGCTGGAGAAGGGCGCCGTGGCCGGTGCGGGCATCGACGTCTTCGACCCCGAACCGCCCGCCCCGACCCTGCGCCTCCTCCGCGCCCCGAACGTGGTGCTCTCCCCCCACGCCGGCGGCGTCACCCGCGAAACCCTGGTCCGCATCGCCCTGGCAGCCGTCCGGAACGTGACGACCTTCCTGTCGGGCGAGGCGCCTCGGGACGCGGTGAACTAAGCCCCCCTAGGTGTTCTCCTCCCCGACCCGTACCGCCCGCACCCCGGGCGTCCCGTCCTCCGCGCTCGAGAGCGCCCCGGGGCTCGCCGACGTCGGCGGGTCGGTCAGCCAGCGTTGGGACTCCGAGTCGTCGCGGACCTTGACCACGATGTCGGCGGCCTGGTCGGCGATAGTGGGCGCGAGGGCGAGTCGTTCGTCCCAGCGGGACAGCAACTCGCCCCGCACGGTGAGGTCGTAGCGCACGTCGTCGGCCCGCTCGGAGTCGTCGTCGGCGCACTTGCCGAGGATCACCACGCCGGCGTCCGCACGCGAGTCCAGGCACAGATCGCGGTCCGCCACGCTGCGCAACAGCCCGTCCTGCTCGTACGACCACTGCTGGGTGTCGTCGTCCGAGCACTCGGCCAGCTCGGTCCCGGCGCCCGCCTTCGGCTCGCCCCGGATGTCGAGGCACAGGTCGGCTTCGGCGTTGCGGAACCTGGTCTGGCGCGGGGCGTTGGGGAGCTGGGCGGTGCCGGGCGGGGAGGGGGAGACCGCGGGGGGCGGCTGGGACGCGGTGTTGCCGCCGGTGGCGGAGGCGGCCGGGTCGACCCCGTCGTCGTCCGACAGCAGGCCTGCGGCGAGCATGATCGCGATCAGTCCGGCGGAGGCCACGCCCACGCCCGTGAGCAGCGTCCGCGAGGAGCGCGGTCCGCCCGGTGGCCGGCGGAGCTGCGCGGGGATCCCCGACAGCAGGTGACGTCGTGCGGCGCCGTGCCGGGCGGAGCCGCGGGCGCGGGACGCGGCGGACTGCGTACGGCCGGGTCTGGTGTCCAGATAGCGGCGTGCGCCCCAGCCGAGGACCGCCTCGGCGATGAGCACGCCCAACCCGCCCTCGAAATGGCTCAGTTGTTCGGCGGCGTTACGGCAGTAGCGGCACTGCGCCAGATGCTGCTCCACATCGGGCAGCAAGGCCCCGCCTCGCCGAATCGGAACGTCGAGGAGGCGGTTGTAGAAGCGGCAATCCTTGGTCGGCGCGAGTTCCCGATGGGCATGTACACAACCTTCGCGGAATTTATCACGCGCCTGTTCGAGGGCGGCCGAGGCGGTGACAGTATCCATGCCCGACAGACCGGCGGGCACGCTTAGCGGCTCGGCCTCGACCTCGGTATGCCAGAGCAGACAGCGGGCAAGTCCCGGAAGCGACTGGAATGACCGATCGGCGAGCCTGCGATTTTCGGGTGTCATGGACTTCGCGGCCCGCATACCGCGACCGCCCGCGGGTTTCCCCAGCTCCGGCAGAACACCCGCTATTCGGTCGTCCGCCGACCACTGGCGGACCGCGTCCCGGACTGCCACGAGCAGCCGGGGACGCAGCGCGGCGGCCGGTTCGCCCAGCGCGAGGCGGTCGAGGACCTGATGGAAGGCGGCGGCGGTGACCATGTCGGCAGCCGTCTCCGGGGAGGCGAGGCAGATCTCCGCGTATGAGTGGACCGGCTGCCAGTGCCGCGCCATGAGCAGCGCGACGGACGGAGCGGCCTCGCCGTCCGGACGGCCCCGCAACCGGGCGGCGAGACCTTCGTCGGATTCCTCCGGGACCCCGCCGGGCGGGGGGTAAGGAGGGCGAGGGGGGTGGGG
>NZ_JAGMUL010000129.1 GCF_019049285.1 Streptomyces sp. AC550_RSS872 | reverse complement strand
TGGTCGGCGAACTGATCGCCGAGGGCAAGGTGAAGTACTTCGGCCTGAGCAACGTCGGCCCCCAGTACATCCGCCGCGCCCACGCCGTCACCCCGGTCTCCGTGCTCCAGTACGAATACTCGATCTTCGAGCGGGAGGTCGAGGAGAAGATCCTTCCCGTTCTGCGGGAACTCGGCATCGGCCTGGTGCCCTACTCCCCGCTCGGCCGCGGCTTCCTCGCCGGCCAGATCAAGCCCGCCGGCGAATACCCCGCGGACGACATGCGCAGCTGGGACGAGCGTTGGCAGGGCGAGAACCACACGTACAACGTGCACGCCATCGAACAGCTCAAGAATCTGGCCGACACCAAGGGCATCAC
>NZ_JAGMUL010000128.1 GCF_019049285.1 Streptomyces sp. AC550_RSS872 | reverse complement strand
GACGGCAACTTCGTCTGCGACGGCCTGATCTTCCCGGACCGGCGGCCCTCCCCCGGGCTCGTCGAGTACAAGAAGGTCATCGAGCCGGTCCGGATCGACGGCGACGGCGCGGACGGCACCGTACGCGTGACGAACAAGTACGACTTCGCCGACCTGTCGGCGCTCGCGTTCGAGTGGTCGTACCAGGTGGACGGCGAGACGGTCGTGTCGGGCACCCTGGCGGTGCCGGACCTCGCCCCCGGCGAGTCGGCCGACGTCAAGCTGCCGCAGCCGCCCGCGCACGGGCCGGCCGACGAGGCGCAGTGGACCGTACGGGCGCTGCTCGCGGACGGGACGGTGTGGGGACCGAAGGGCCATGTCGTGGCGTGGGGCCAGGTCCCGGTCGCCGCACGGCTGCTGCCGTCCCTGAGGGCCACCGAACGCCCCGTGGTGGGCGATGGGCTGATCAATCTGGGCCCAGCCTCCTTCGACGCCCGCACCGGTGCGCTGAAGAGCATCGGCGGTGTCGAGGTGACCGCGCCGCGGCTGGACGTGTGGCGGGCCACCACCGACAACGACGAGGGCGCCGAGTGGCAGACCGACACCCGCTGGGCCACACTGTGGCGCAAGTACGGACTGCACCGCATGCGGCACCGGCTCGACGGCGTGGAGATCGGCGACGACACGTTGACCGTGCGGGCCCGAGTGGCCCCCGCCGCCTGGGAGTTCGGTCTCGCGATCGTGTACCGCTGGACCTCCGACGGTGAGCGGCTGAAGCTGACCGTGTCCGTGACGCCGCAGGGCGAGTGGCCCGTCCCGCTGCCCCGGCTCGGCATCCGGTTCGGGCTCGGGCAGGCGGACCAGATCAAGTGGTTCGGCGGCGGCCCCGGCGAGGCCTACCCTGACACTCGGTCGGCGTCCATGATCGGCCGCTGGCACTCCACCGTCGACGAGCTCCAGACGCCGTACGTCCGCCCGCAGGAGAACGGCGCCAGTGCCGACGTCCGCTGGGTGGAGCTCGGCGGGCTCAGGATCGAGGGCGATCCGGAGTTCTGGTTCACCGCACGGCGCTGGACCACCGAACAGTTGGACACGGCCACCCACCTCACCGACCTCGCGCCCGGCGACACGGTCTGGGTGAACTTCGATCACGCCCTGCATGGCATCGGCACCGCCTCCTGCGGTCCGGGCGTGCTGCCGCAGTACCAACTCCAGGCTGAGCCAGCCGAGTTCTCCTTTGTCTTCTCTGAGACCAGCTGAGCGAAACGGTCCTGAGTACCCCCGTGGACGGCCGGCTCCGTACCCGGCCGTCCTGCCTCGGCTTCGTCCTCATCGGCATGCTCCAGGCGCGCTGATGGACGGGGTCGCCCATCTTGTCGGATATACCGGGAGGCATGACTATGAAACGGAATATAGGCGACCTCGCCATATTCGGCGGTTCTTCGGCATTCCTGCAAACGCTTTTCGTGGGGCGGCCCAACGTCGGTGACCGAGCTCGATTCTTCGATCGCGTGAACTGGGCGCTGGACCACCAGTGGCTCACCAACGGCGGACCGCTGGCGCGGGAGTTCGAGCAGCGAGTAGCAGAGCTGGCCGGAGTCCGGTATTGCGTGTCGACCTGCAATGCGACCACTGCCCTACAACTCCTGGCTCGCGCCGCGGATTTGTCCGGCGAGATCATCATGCCGTCGCTGACTTTCCCGGCGACTGCCCACGCGTTCCGCTGGCTGGGCCTGACACCGGTCTTCTGTGACATTGACCCGACTACCGGCTGCATGGACCCCGCACTGGTCGAGGCGGCGATAACCCCCCGCACCAGTGCTATCGTCCCGGTCCACCTGTGGGGCCGTCCCTGCGCGGTCGACCAGTTTGCGAAGGTCGCGGCCGCCCACGACGTCAAGCTGTTCTACGATGCCGCACACGGCCTCGGCTGCACATCGGGAGGACTGCCGATCGGTGGGTTCGGGCAGGCGGAGGTGTTCAGCTTTCACGCCACCAAGGTGGTCAACTCGTTCGAGGGCGGCGCGGTGGTGACCGATGACGAGGAGCTGGCCAAGCGTATCCGCGCAATACACAACTTCGGATTCGCGCAGGGGCGCGTGTCGACGGAGGCGGGCATCAACGGGAAGATGACCGAGGCTGCCGCCGCGATGGGCCTGACCTCACTCGATGCCTTCGAGGAAACGGTTTGTCAGAACAAGGCCAACTACGACAGCTATCAATCGGAGCTTGCTGGCCTCGCCGGGCTGAAGATCGTCGACTTCAACCCTGCCGAGCGCAATAACTACCATTACCTGATCGTGGAAATCGACGCCGCGGTGACCGGAGTCCACCGAGACTTGCTGGACGACGTGCTCAAGTCGGAGAAGGTGATGTGCCAGCGGTACTTCTCCCCTGGATGCCACGAGATGGAGCCCTACCGCTCGGAGCAGCCGGTCACCCTGCCGCACACCGAGCAGCTGGCGCAGAAGGTACTCGCCTTGCCCACCGGACCCACCGTCTCCCGCGAGGACATCCGCCGGGTCTGCGACATCGTACGGTTCACCCTGGAGCGGGGGCACGAGGTAACCCACAGGGTCAACGAGCGGGTGGAATCCATGGTGACGCCCTGATTAGGACATTGCCACGTCCATATCGATCCCGGCCTTGAGCGGAAGCGGGCTATGCACCTGGCGAGGCTGTCGATCGAGGCAATGTGGATCCAACCGGTTGGGTCGGCCGCGCGGAGAGGTGCTCGCCGTAAGTGCGAATGTTGTTTCCGCGCGATCTCCCGCCGAACCGGACATGACGGTTTCTCGGTCATCCGGCTCTCCACAACTGTTTTGCGTCTCCGGTGAAGCATGACGCGCGCCCCGTCGGAAGGCTGCCATCCGACATCCCATTGCAGCCGATGCAGCGGCTCGGTGCTCGGCAGCTGATGGACATCGCGTGTCGCATCGCCGCCCACATCCCGGCCTTCTGCCGCCAGGACGTGTCCGTCCCCGCCCGGCCGTCGGCAACGAGGGAGACCGGCTGCTGGTGCTCAGCTGCGACGCGACCGGCGTGCACATGATCCCGTCCGGTCGGCGGATGGCGACCGTCTTCGCCGTCCACCACGCCGGCCCGGTCCCACGCACCGATGCGGACGTCCTACCGGCCACCGTGGCCGAACGCGCCGCCCGTACCCACGGGGCCGGCACCTGGAAGGCTCCCTTCAGCGCTCCACCGCGGCCATGGTCACCGCCAAATCCCTCGCACCGTGTTGGACGGGGCCCAGCCCCCGCGTCGTTGCCGCACGGCGCCAGCACCTGCGCACCCGCCCCGAGGACGCGAAGCGACTGCCCGTGCTTCTATCCGGCCCGAGGCGGTTCCTCGATTTCAATGGGCTTGGGCATTACATCCAGCCCAGCCGCTTCGGCCCCACCGCAAGAACGGGTGAGCCTTGGCGGCTCACCGTCATACTGCAGTCGGCGGGGATGTTCCCGTGCAGGACGAGCGGTGAGTTAAGCGAGTCGGTGGCGTCGAGGTGGAAGAAGGCCGGCCCGGGTGAGACCGACAAAGGCCACTCCACTGGATCGATCACCCCCCAGCACTGCAGGGTATTCAGGAAGAAGGGATCGGCCGCAGTCCAAGATCCGTCAATCGGAAACTCAATCCACGCGTGCCAGGCGGACAGCGGCGGTGCCATTAGTAGCCCGGCCGCGGGACGGGCAACCAGGCCATTATTGCACGCCACCTCGACGAGATAGAACGCAGCAGAAAGGCAGTTGGCGAGACGCGTTTCCCTTACGAACCCGGTGTCGTACGAAAGATCTTTCCGGAACTTATGGAATTCCAGAGTCCGAGCCTCTGCTATCACTGGGTCTATCGAGTTGCCGAAATCGTGAAACCCGACCGGAGAATCCACCCGAATGCAGAAGACCGCAGAGTCACCGTGCCGTTGCGGCGGTGTCAAGGAAGCGCCCTCGGGCCGGGGGATCAATGTGAAGGCGCAGTCCCCTTCATGCCCAGGCTGCGGGCAAGTGGCGGTGAACCGGAGTTCCAGACCGCCAGCCGACTGTTTGACCTCACCGAGATACTTTGACCACCACCGATTCGACCGCCAGTAGACAGTTGGTAGACGCAAGTCAATGGAGAGGTTCTCCAGGTCGAGCGGATCGAACGTTATCTTGGTGGAGGATCCCGTGTGTGGCAAACCTAGATCGAGCAGCTCCTCGAGCAGCTCCTCATTCACCCCGTACTGCTTGTGGGCAATGTCGGCGCCGACACTGAACTGCCGGTATGCAGACGGTATGCGCAGCAGCTTCTGAACCGCCTCAGCGGCATTGATGGCGGGCCGCACAGCGAACTCCCCCTCCATTGTCAAATACTGCTCATCGAACATGACGGTGCGCCAGGCAGCCTCGTTTCCCATCGCTGGCGTCGCTACCTACGCCGGCCGTGTATGCCTCGATGTTTATCTGGGTGCGGAAGTCTAGCCTCACTCGTTCATGTGTGTGGCTCGCCCCAGTCGGGGAGCCGTCGATAAATAGCTCCTCGATTTGCTTACGGTTCGGCGCGCACGGCATGCCTCAAGGGGGTGGCACCGACGCCGACCCGGCGGTGATCACCGGCTGGCGTGTCCTGGCAAGGTTCGCATGGATCCGAGGTGGGCAACCACGCTGCTGCGGGCCTTGCTGGGGCAGACGGCCCGCTGCTGAATGGACCTTGATGAGGCAGGCGGTCATGTGCAACTGCGCAGATTCTCTACTTGCACACCGCTGGGTTTTCCGTTCCGGCCTCAACTCGAAGGTCGACGAGCCGGATAAGGGGTGTCGGCGACGTGGCGCAGGTGTTTGCCATGGCGCGCGCTGGTGTGTGATCGTGTGCCGGCTACTGGAATTTCGCCGTCGTGCGGCGCTGTTGGGCATCCCGTCCGGGCGACTGGATAAGACGCCGGCCGAGATCGGACAGGGCCGACGAGGCCGGACTGACGGGCGGTCAGCGCAAGCCGATCACGGAGGCGGTGAACTACCCGAAGGGCAAGAGGCCCTACCGGGACTACCTGGCGGCGCTGGCCAGGAGGTGGCCGATCGCCACGGGCGTGATCGAGCGGGCGCACGGCACCATCAAGCCCGCTGCCAGGCAGGACACTGCCTCACCGCTTGATCGCAGAAGTCCCTTCCGCGGACCCGCACCCCACCTCTACAGCGGGTCCTTCACCGACGCCTTCCAGGAGTTGTACTCCAGCCTGCTCTCCGAACCGGTCCGCCTTTTACGGAACCTATGCAGAAGGGGGATTCCATGACCAGTCACGCACAGGAAGCAGCCCCGGCACAGCTCGCGATGTCGCCCGACGTGACTGCCACCGCGGCCGGCCGGGCCCTGGTCCGCCCCGGCCCGGTGCCGCGACCGGCACCGTTGGTGTCCGACGCCGTTCACGCCCATGCCCGCGACAGGCCCGATCAGATGGCCTTCATCGAAGGCGGCACCAGGACGACGTACCGGCAACTACACGAAGCAGTGGCCCGGTTGCGCACTCTTCTGCTGGAGCGAGCTTGCGCACCCGGCGATCGGGTCGCCGTGTCGGGGCCCCGGGGCCTGAACAGTGCCGTCGCCTTCCTGGCTCTGGAGAGCCTCGGCGCCACCTATGTCCCGGTGGACCCGACCTGGCCGACGGATCGCCTGGTCCGCATCTTCAGCCAGACGCAATGTGCGTACGTCCTCGTGCACGACGGCAGGGTGGGAACGGGCTCCTGGGCACCCGAGCCGACGCTGGCCCGGGCCGTTGCCGAGACGGATGTCGAACTCCTGGAGATGGCGCGGGCGGCAGCGCTGGAGCCGTCCCCGGCTCCCCGGGGCCGGCCGCACGACGCAGACCGCCAGGCCCGATACATCATCTACACGTCGGGCAGCACGGGCACGCCCAAAGGCGCCGTCGTCGAGCACCAGGGCATGGCGAACCACCTCCGTCACATGGTCGAGACGCTCGGCATCGTCTCCGACGACGTGGTGGCCTTCACCGCGCCGCCGACGTACGTCGTGTCCGTGTGGCAGATGCTGGCGGCTCTGTCGGCGGGCGCGGCGGTGGCTGTCATCGACGACTTCACGACGGTGTACCCGCGCCGGTTGCTGAAGGCACTCGACGAGCACCGGGTGACGATGGCCCAAATGGTGCCCACGATGATCGCCCTCGTCGTGGACGAGCTCCGCAGGCAGGACGCCGACGACCCGTTGCCGAGACTCCGATGGTTGATCGCGACCGGCGAGGAGCTGCGTCCACACCTTGCCGCGGGTGTACTCGGCACCTTGCCCGGCGCCCGGTTGATGAACGCGTACGGCATGAGCGAATGCTCAGACGACGTGGCCCAGCACGTGGTGCGGCACGCCGACACGCAGCGTGCTCGGCTGCCTGTGGGACGGCCCGTCGCCAACACGGCTCTCCATGTGTTCGTTGAGGAGGAATCGGCCTGGCGTCCGGCCTCCCCCGGGGAGGTGGGGGAGTTGTTCGTCGGAGGGCTGCCGGTCGGTGCCGGGTACGTCGACGCTGGAGCGGCGGCTCGGACCGCCGCCTTCTTCCACGACGACGTCGACCCCGGCTCGCCCACCCGGAGGCTCTATCGCACGGGTGACCTGGCGTACGTTGAAGACGGCGTCCTGTACTACGTCGGCAGGGTGGACCGACAGGTCAAGATCCGGGGTGTGCGGGTCGAGCTGGACGAGGTCGAGTCGGTACTCCGGCGGCACCCCTCCGTGGCGGAGTGCGCGGTCACCGTCGAGGCCGTAGAGGAATCGCATCGGCTGAGGGTTCACTACGTCCCTGCCGACGACGTCACCCCCAAGGAGCTCGAGAAGTTCCTCGGCGAGAGTCTGCCAACGCCCCTGCCCACCCACTGGGTGAGACTGACGAAACTGCCCCTGACGCGCAACGGGAAGACCGACTACCGCGCTGTCGCCGGCCTCGAACCGGTCACGGCCGGCTGAGCGCCCCATTGTTTCCCCCGACGATCACGAAAGGTGAGCAACAAGATATGACACCACTCTGGGATGCGCGGTTCGAGTCCTTGATGCGCGATGCGTTGCGTCTGCTCGACCCCGGCGACCCCCTGCTGCCCGACCTGTCCACCGCCGATCACGGACTGGATTCCCTGGCCATGGTGCAACTGATGCTGAGCATTGAGGACGCCTACGGGATCTCCATCCCCGACGACCTGGTGCAGCCACAGTCGTTCGCCACCCCGGAGAAGCTCTGGGCCATCGTGTGTGAGCTGTCCGGCGCACAGGTCCAGTAGGCACGGGCACACGAGACGGGCCCTCGGCCGCCACCCCGGGTCGGGGGAGGTCGAAGGCCCCGCTCAAGGCGAACACGTCACCATGAACTGTCCGGTACCGACGAGGAGTTCGCGGGGCGGACAGTCGTCCAACGAAGTCCGGGGCGTTCGCCGCGGCCGGGTCCGCCGCAGTGGTGCGGTGCCGGCGACACAGCCGCACGCCTGCCAGGACGATACTGCGCATCACCCGCGCGATCCGCTTGAGGTCGGGTCGACCGGGGAATTCTCCAGTCGGTCCGGCGCCTTTCCCGTCTCGTGTCACGCGGCTCCTACTCCCTTGCCGCCCGGCGCTGAATTGGGCCGTCTCCTGCTACGGTGATCGCGTACCGCACCCGGAGCACGGCACATTTCTCCCGCACCATCCGGTGCCGGTAGCGGTCCGGAATACTGCGGCCGAACGCCGTAACCGGCCTCTGCGTCACGATGCGATCGTCGCCCCCCTTCCAGCCACGTCATCCGTTCACCGGACCGAATAGCCACTGTCCCTGGGAAGCCGGGAACACGCGGTTTCAGGAGCGGTTTTCATGCGTACAGCAGACATGTTCATCGATGGCCTCGGGTCCTATTTCCCTCCCACGGTGACCGTGGCTAGCACGGTCGCGCAGGGCCCCTACTCCGCCGACGAGATCGAGCCGCACGAACACGGCGGCGCCGTGGCCGGTGAGATGCCGGCGCAGGAGATGGCGCTGAGAGCCGCCAGTTCGGTGCCCGGTTCCAGCACTGCCGCGGGAACCCGCCGAAGGAGGCGATGACGCTGATGAAGATGCCGGAGCACACGCAGGATGTGGCCCGCCGGGCCGCGGACGAGGCGGGCATCATCGAGCTTGCGGACCTGGCCCGGGTCGCGTACATGACCCAATCCCCGGGAGATCGTGGAACAGCGCGGCATGGCCGTGCCCGGGTTGACTTTGGAGAAGCCGACCTGGCAGTGGGGTCGGGACTTCGGCCACTGCGGCGCCGACGGCGCGTGGGAGCTGTGAGGACGCCATGAAAGCTCTCGTCCTGGCGGGTGGATCGGGCACGCGGCTGCGCCCCATCACCCACACGTCAGCCAAGCAACTCGTGCCCGTGGCCAACAAGCCCATTCTCTTCTACGGGCTGGAGGCCCTGGCCGCCGCGGGGATCACCGAGACCGGCATCATCGTCGGTGAGAGCGAGCGGGAGATCCGCGAAGCCGTCGGCGACGGCTCGGACTTCGGTCTCGATGTCACCTACCTGCGGCAGGAGGCGCCCCTGGGACTCGCCCACGCCGTGCTGATCGCCCGGGACTACCTCGCCGACGACGACTTCGTCATGTACCTCGGCGACAACTTCGTCTTCGACGGCATCACGGGCGTGGTCGAGGAGTTCCGCGAGGAACGCCCCGACGCGCGCATTCTGCTCACCAAGGTCGCCAACCCCTCGGCCTTCGGCGTGGCGGTCCTGGACGACGACGGGCGGGTCTCCGCGCTGGAGGAGAAGCCGCAGCACCCCACCAGTGACCTCGCCGTGGCCGGGGTGTACCTGTTCACCCCGCTCGTGCACGAGGCCGTCCGGGCCATCTCGCCCTCCGGGCGCGGCGAGCTGGAGATCACCGACGCCGTCCAGTGGCTCATCGACGCGGGCCACGACGTGCGCTCCACGGTGATCAGTGGCTACTGGAAGGACACCGGGAACGTCGCGGACATGCTGGAGGTCAACTGCACGCTCCTGGAACGGATGGAGAGCCGGGTCGAGGGCCACGTCGACGAGCACAGCGAGATCATCGGCCGGGTGCGCATAGGCGCCGGGGCGGAGGTCCGCCGGTCCCGCATCGTAGGTCCCGTGACCATCGGCCCCGGCACGGTCGTGGAGAACTCCTACATAGGGCCCTCCACGTCCATCGCGGAGAACTGCCTCATCCACGACAGCGAGATCGAGTTCTCGATCGTGCTGGGCGACTCGTCCTTCGTGGGCGTGCGCCGCGTGGAAGCCTCGCTGATCGGCCGCAACGTGAAGGTCACCCTCGCGCCGCGGGTGCCGGCCACCCACCGGCTGATCATCGGAGACCACGGCAGTGTGCAGATGCCGTCATGACGTCCCCGGCATCCGCACCCGGCACCCGCATCCTGGTCACCGGAGGCGCGGGGTTCATCGGCTCGCACTATGTGCGCACCCTCCTCGGCCCCGGTGGACCGGCCGACGTCCACCTCACGGTCCTGGACAAGCTCACCTACGCCGGGTCGCTCACCAACCTCGACGCGGTCGCGGGCCACGCCCGCCTCGCCTTCGTACACGGTGACGTCTGCGACGCGGAGCTGGTCGGCGAGCTCATGGCCGGTCACGACCAGGTCGTGCACTTCGCCGCCGAGACTCACGTCGACCGGTCGATCACCGGCTCCGCCGCGTTCGTGACCAGCAACGTCGTGGGCACACAGGTGCTCCTGGACGCGGCGCTGCGCCACGGTGTCCGCGCCTTCGTGCACATCTCCACCGACGAGGTGTACGGCTCGATCGACTCCGGTGCCTGGACCGAGGACTGGCCGCTCGTCCCCAACTCCCCGTACGCGGCGGCCAAGGCGTCCAGCGACCTGCTCGCCCTGGCCTACCACCGCACCCACGGCCTGGACGTCCGGGTGACCCGGTGCTCGAACAACTACGGGCCCCACCAGTTCCCCGAGAAGGTCATCCCCCTGTTCGTCACCAACCTGCTGGACGGTCAGAAGATCCCGCTCTACGGCGACGGCGGCAACGTCCGGGACTGGCTGCACGTCGACGACCACATCCAGGGGATCGAACGCGTCCGGCAGCACGGCACCGCCGGCGAGATCTACCACATCGGCGGCGGCACCCAGCTGAGCAACAAGGAGCTGACCGGCCTGCTGCTCCAGGCGTGTGGGACGGGCTGGGACATGGTCGAGCACGTCGCGGACCGCAAGGGCCACGACCGGCGCTACGCCCTTGACTGGTCGAAGCTGCACACGGGCCTGGGCTACCGGCCCACCAAGGACTTCGCCCGCGGACTCGCCGAGACTGTCGCCTGGTACCGCGACAACCGGGACTGGTGGGAACCGCTCAAGAAGAGGGCGGATCGGAATTCCGAGGTGTGATGTGACGTCTTTCACAACGCTGGCTCGGCACCGGAGCGTGCGGCCGGCTGGCCGGTCTCGTATCCGGGCTCCTGAGGAATACGGGCGCCACGAACCGGGAAACGGTGGAAAATCCTGCAAAGGTGATCACGGTAAATTGATGTCCGCTGATGTCACCTCGACTGAATCGCGTGCTCGAGGAATTCAGGCCCACGCGTATTCTCCATCTCGCGGGAATCGCGGCCCCCGCCCTGGCGGAACGGCGGCGGGACCGCGCGTGGGCGGTCCATGCCACGGCGGCCGAGTAGTCGGCCGCGTTCGGCGCCGCCTCCCGCTGGGCCCAGCCCACGCCGCGCTGATCGCCCGGGGCTACCTCGCCGCCGACGACTTCGTCATGTACCTCGGCGACAACCGGTCGGTGTGGGCATCGGGCTCGCCCCCGGCGCCATCGGGCCGAACGACGTCGCGGACGCCGGCGCGAAGGCCCTCGAGGGGCCTGCTGCCGAGCTGCGAACAGGCCCTGGCGTCCGCGAAGGGCACTCCGGAGCACAGGAGCGCGCTGTGACGAGCCCGGTCGGACACAACCGGCCCGTGCGCTTCGGAGTGATCGGCTGCGCGGACATCGCCTGGCGGCGCACCCTACCCGCGATGGTCGCGGAGGAGACCGTCGGCCTCGTAGCCGTCGCCAGCAGGCAGTCGGTGAAGGCCGAGCGCTTCGCCGACCGGTTCGGCTGCGTGCCCGTCGAGGGATACGAGGCGCTCCTCGCGCGCGACGACATCGACGCCGTCTACGTCCCGCTGCCGGCGATGCTGCACGCTGACTGGGTCGGTCGGGCCTTGGCGGCGGGCAAGCACGTGTTCGCCGAGAAACCGCTGACCACCGAGGAACACCGGACGCGGCAGTTGGTGGCCCTCGCACGCGCCCGGGGGCTGGTGCTCCTGGAGAACTTCATGTTTCTGCACCACTCGCAGCACGCCGCTGTGGACGAACTCGTGGCCGGCGGCGCGATCGGCGAGATGCGCGGCTTCTCCAGCGCCTTCACGATCCCGCCGAAACCGGCGGACGACATCCGCAACTCCGCCGAGACCGGCGGCGGCGCGCTCGTCGACATCGGCGTTTACCCAATCCGCGCCGCGATGCGCTTCCTCGGCCCCGACCTCGAACTTGGGGGAGCGGTGCTGCGGATCGACCGGGAGCGCGACATCGCCGTCTCCGGCTCGGTTCAGCTCTTCCGCCCGGACGACGGTGTCACCGCCCAGCTGAACTTCGGGATGGAGCACTCCTACCGCACGTCCTACGAACTGTCGGGCAGCCGCGGCCGGCTGTCGCTGGACCGGGTGTTCACCCCGCCGGAGTCCTACCAGCCCGTGCTCCGCCTGGAGCGGCAGGACCACCGCGAGGAGCGGACCCTTCCGGCGGACGACCAGTTCCGCAACGTCGTACGGGACTTCGCCCGGGCCGTGCGGACCGGTGACCGGCTCGACGGGCTCGCGGAGTGCTCACTGCGCAACGCGGCGCTGGTGGAGCAGGTGCGCGACCACGCGCAGCGGGTCTACGTCTAACCTGCGCGTTTCACTTGCGGCGGTGTCCGAGTCCCGCTTTCTGCGTGCACCCCACCCGATCGCGTCCAAAGCTCGTCGTGTCGGCCGACGGTCACGGCGCGAGCGCCTGCACGGATGCCCTACGTCGGCTGCGACCGCGTGGCACCGGGCACGTCCCCGGCAGCATCGCGGTCGATCTCCCGGTCATACTCACCGACGGCGACGGCGACGGCGACGGCGACGGCGACCGCCTGGCGGCCGCCGGCCGGCATCGACTCGGCTGCCGTCGCCCGCCCGCGCTCGGCCAGGGCAGGGATACCCGCAGGCCGCGCGGGCGGACGCGGCCTGCCCGCACTGGCTCAGACCGCCGCAAAGTGCGGCGTTCAAGTGTCAGTTCCAGTCAGTTGAACGGGCGAGTGGGGCTCGACGGGAGGGTCCGGCCGTTGAGTACGGCAGACGACTTCGTGCTCTTCTGACAGCAACTGATCTCTTTCAGCATGGCCACTGATCAGGTGAGGGGAGCGGTGTCCGCAGCACATGAGGCCCCTGTGCCGTTGCGGGAGCCTGCTCGCCGACCGCGCGCCCGGGTCGGCGACAGCCGGGCCGACTACTCCCGCAATCACTGCCGGCACGGGGTGAACGAAGCGAATGTCAGGGCGTCAAGCCGTCAACCGCGGGCCGTCCGCAGCCCGGGCACCGGTCGAACTCGGTGTCGCACGACTGAAGTCGTGGCGGATCTTCCGCAGGGATGAATGTCTGCCACCGATGTTTGCCCGAGATCCGTCACTGAAGTATCGTCCTAATGGAAGTGCACTGTTGCAGCTTTCATATCAGCGATTGGAGCTGGCTCCATTTTTCGGGCCAGACATGGAAACCATTCCCCACATTGCGCGCCTGCCATGGTGGCAGTTGCATGATTTCACTCGGAAGAATACCTTTCCCTCGCTGGGAAGCTGGAAGAAAGACTCGTTGAGCGAAGCTTGTCAAGGGAAACCCAACAGCACACGATCGGCCTGGGGGCAGTTGATGGAAGAGCTTCAGAAATTGCGTGCTTGGCTACTCGATGAGCATTCAGGCACGATATCGGGTGATCGCATCACTGCCATCACTCCCCATGTTCGGCACGTCGTGGAGAGTGGGGTACAAGGAGCCTTCGTAGAGCTTGGTTGCCACCGGGGTGCCATGTCCGTCTGGGTGCGCACGGTACTGGACACCCTTGGTGACACGGCTCGTGAGATCCATGTCTATGATTCCTTCCAAGGCTTGCCGACGCCCGATCCATGCGACTCCGATCATGTTCAAGAAGGCGACCTTGCGGCCTCTCCAGAAGATGTTGTGAGCGCATACAACACCTGGGGCAAAAAGCTGCCGACCATTCATCCCGGATGGTTCGACGAGACGCTCCCTGTCGAGCTTCCTGAGCCCATAGCCTTCGGCTACCTCGACGGGGATTTCTATGGTTCTATAATGACCAGCCTCAAATACTGTGTGCCGCGTATGGCACCCGGCGGAATATTGATCATCGATGATTACGCGGATGTCGCTGCCAATCCCGGGGTGTGGAATGGTCTACCGGGGGTCAAGCAGGCATGTGATGAATATTTCGGCGGAAATTCGCCTGTCGAGCCGATCATCCTCGAAGGCAGTGATCTTCCTTTCGGAATCTATCGCCACCCGTACACCGCAGTGCCTGGCATGACACGACGTTGATGTCGGGTATGGAGAGAGCGAACCGGACGCGCCGTTTCATTTCTTTCCACGGAGACGGCTCCGGAACATACGATCTCACTTGGAGCCAGCAGCAGGTTTGCTTCTGGATGGAGCAGGCGGCGCCGTATTTCTCACAAATGAACCTGGGCGGATTGGCGCACGTCGACGGTGCAACCAGGGTCGACGATGTAGCAGCGGCCCTCAAATTGCTGATCGAGCGACACGAAGCTCTGCGGACCCGGATAATCTTGGATTCTTCCGGTGTCTACCGACAGGCCGTTCACCGCAGTGGAAAGCTGCCGCTGGACATCCGGGAGTGCGCGACGGAGAAAGAGGCCGCGAGCATCCTTGCGGAGATGAGAGCGGTCCCTTTCACCGAGGTTGAGTGGCCTTTGCGTGTCGCTGTTCTTGTGTCGGCAGGGGAGGTTCAGTGGGTGGCGCTGTGCCTTTCCCATATGGCGTCGGACGGCTGGGGTAAGGATGTATTGTGCCGTGAACTGGTCGACCTGGCCTCACCGGCCTCCGACCGGAGAGAATCGGTATTGCGCAGGCCGGTCATACAGCCGCGAGAACAGTCTGATTGGGAACGCGTCAATGGCGAATCGGCCTCGCGGCGGGTAGAGAAATTTTGGGCCTTGCATCTCAAGCGTTTTCCCAACGACAGATTTCCTGTCTCCACAGGAGCGGCAGAGTCACCGCGTTTCCCTGAGATCATGATGGAGTCCCGGGCTGCTGCAAAGGCTATTGAACAGATTTCTCAGAGGGATCGGACGACCCCAAATACCGTGGTCATCGCGGCGCTCTCTATTCTCCTCGGTGCGATCAGTAACACTGATCTGGCAACCTTCCGTCTTTTCTGCGCGAATCGCCGTAGCGAAGCCAGCCGGTTCTCCGCGGGGAATTTCTACCAGGTGGTCCCGATAAGTGTGGAAGTGGGCAACCTGTCCTTCCGCGAGGTGGCCACGAAAACATGGCAGACCACCATGCGAGCTTACCTCCTCGGGCCAGGCCATCCGGACAGACTGTCCGTTCTCGAAGAGTCGATGGTCCACGACCTGGGGGTGGATCCAGACCTTGAGTGCTTCATAAACCTGCACGCCCAAAAGGACTCTTCGGGTGCGGTGCGCGATACCTCGTCGGAAGCACTGAATTCCACCAGGATCCGGAAGAGGGGGGGTGTCGAGGTCTGGGAGTCGGGAAAATTCTACATAGACGTGTGGTCCGTCTCAGAGCAGCTGGTGATATCGCTCTGGGGGGACACCGCCTTCTTTCCTTCGAGTGTTCTGTCCAATCTCCTCTCATGTCTCGAGCGTCTCTTTCTGAGCGTCGCCGCCGATGACGGACCGGGAGCAGACGGAGTACTACAGGAAGTCAGGAATCTCATCGATGCCCGCATGCAGGACGGGTTGGAGTATGTAGACGGATGCTGGGTCGACCTTTCGGAAGTGCGGCAGATGCTGGTCGACTGTCTTTCACCATGTGACGTCGAAGTGGTGCTGGAGGGTGCGGAGGGCGCAGCACAGCGGAGGATCACGGCATTCCTGGTGCTGGGCGGCAGGAGTCTGACGGTCAAGGAAGTCCATCGGCTCGTACTTGACGGAATCAGAGGCCGTAGATTCGTCATGACTCCACACAGGTATGTGATCTGCGACCGTGTTCCAGATCTCCCCCGGTCGGCCGAGGCATGGACTCGCCAGCCCGTTGTGTCTCAAGGGGCGGGGCGACGGTGAATGTCATGGCTGTGCGTGACCGCTGTCGGGTCGGGGCCCCGCCGCGCGGGCGTGCCCGGCCTGCGGAACCTTCGCCACGGAGCGCAAGGGCCGACGTATCACCGCCCCGCGTCAACTCCCGTACGGGGGAGGGCAGATGCGGCTGCGCCGGCACAAGTGGCGCTGGTACCGCACCGAGCCGGCCTGCGCGCGCACCTCGTTCACCGAGGCCGCCGCCCAGATTCCCGCCGGGGCGAGGCTGACCGCGGACCTGCGCGTCAAGCTGGGCCGGGCGGAACCGACGGCGGACGCACCGTCGTGCAGGCCGGCCGTGACCTGGGCACCACCTGGCCCTGCGAGCCCTAGGAGACGTCGGCGGTCGGCATCGAGGAGACCGGCGCGGAAAACCGGTGTGGGGCCAGGTCCCGGACAGCGGTAAGTGGGCGCTGGCCGCCGACGCCTGGCACACAGGCTCACCTGGAAGCGCTACGGGCGCCGAGAACGCGGACCAGTGGTGGGACGGCTTCGAAGCCTAGGTGACCACGCCGCCGGTCACGCTGCCCGACCACCGGAAGAGACCCACTAAAGGAGCGGTATGCCTCCCAAGCTCTCCGTGATCATTCCACTCTACAACTCGTATCCATATTTGGTGGAATGCCTCGAATCCGTCGCTGCGCAGGAATTCGGTGACATGGAAGTCATCTTGGTGGATGACGGATCCACCGATAACAGCCCTGAAATTGCTGACGAGTTCGCCCGTCGGGATGCGCGATTTCGGCTCCTTCGGCAGCCGACGAACAGGGGGCCCTCCTCTGCTCGGAACGTGGGATTGGCTCACAGTGACCCTCGTAGTAGTTACATAGCTTTCGCCGATGCCGATGATCTGCTCCCCAGTGACGCTTACTCCGTCCTAGTGGCGTCCCTGGAAGAGAGTGGCTCGGATTTCTCCACGGGAAATGCCTTCCGTTTCAACTCGTCAGGTTCCTTCCAGTTCGAGAAGTATGCGCCTATCTTTCGGAAATCTCGGACACGGACCCACATCTCCGAGATTCCGGAGCTCGCTGTAGACCGTACGGTGTGGAATAAGGTTTACCGGCGTACCTTCTGGGAAAATAGTAACCTTCTATTCCCTGAGGGCCTGCTGTACCACGACAGCCCTGTAACAATCCCCTTGCACTACATGGCAAAAGCGGTCGACGTCGTCTCGCAAACGGTCTATTACTGGCGAATCAGGGAGGCCGGAGAGCCTTCCATCACGCAGCACCGAACAATCCCGGCCATGCTTGACCGATTCTCTTCGATCGACGTGATCCGGGCTTTCCTGAAAGAATGGAAATCCGACTCGGGAAGTTCGTTTCTGAATGCCTATGACAGAAACGTCCTCGATGAGGAACTCCCATTGTTCTTTGATGAATTGGTCGATGCGAGTGAACAGCATCGCCGCGAGTTCGCCGCTCGGGCGGCGAAATTGCTGAATGATATTGATTCAGCGCTGATTGCAGAGTCCCCTGCGTTGCTCCAGGTCGTGTATGCGGCTATCAAGGATGGCCGCGCGATCTTCCCGTGAGGGGGCCGGGTGGCGGCGTCGCCAGGTGTAGGCCTCGGTGACGGCCAGGGCGATCCGTCCGAAGGGTCTTGGGTGGCTCGGCGGCACCGTCGGCGGGCAGGACCGGTTCGGGGTGGCCGCGTCGGTCCGGACTGGCGATCACGGCGGGTAGGGCGAGGGCGGCCGGCCGCCCGGGACGCCGCGATGTCGGCCAGGTCCCCGATGAGGCCGGACTGACGGGCGGTCAGTGCAGGCCGATCACGGAGGCGGTGCACTACCCGAAGGGCAAGAGGCACTACCTGGACTACCTGGCGGCGTTGGCCAGAGGATGACCGATCGCCGATGCCGTGATCGAGGGGGCGCAGGGCACCTGGTCACCGATCAAATTGATCAGGGTGGTGGGGGCTGGAGGGCGCCGAGGCGGTGCTCGTACTGCGCGTGGTCGCGGCCAACGACGACATGGACGCGTACGGGGTGTTCCATCGCCGACAGGAGTTGGTGAGGACCATCAAGTTGCCGAGCCTGACGCCTAGGATTGGACATGAAGGATGACATCTACAGCCCCCGCCTCAGCCGATCAGGTCGCGAACTGCGCTCGCCCCGGCGCCAACCTGGCGGCAGCGGTCAACGCGGTGCGCCGCGACCTGAGTGCCGGCGGCCACGTCGGACTCGATGAGGCCGAGACGGTCGCCCGCCAACTCGTCCGGCTGGCCCAGCATTACGGGAACCACCCCTTCAGTCCTCTTGAGGACGTACGCCGGTTGCTGGACGTCAACCGGGCTTCCTTCAGCCGACTCCTCGACCTCTTCGGCCTCGTCCCGGAGCTGCGTCACGCTGTGGAGACCGGGCCGGCCGGCAAGTACTGGCAGAACACCCTGCTACCTCTGGAACAGCGGGGAGTCTTCGACTCGGTCCTGGCCCGCAAGCCGGTCTTCCCTTACAGCGTGGGCCTGTACCCGGGGCCGAGCTGCATGTTCCGTTGCCACTTCTGCGTCCGTGTCACCGGCGCTCGCTACGATTCGTCGGAGCTGGAGTCCGGCAACAAGATGTTCGAGTCCGTCATCGACGAGATACCGGCCGACAACCCGTATGCCATGTACTTCTCCGGGGGCCTGGAGCCTCTGACGAACCCGGGGTTGGGCGCGCTCAGCAGTCGTGCGGCGGTCCGAGGCCTGCGTCCGACCATGTACACCAACTCGTTCGCACTCACCGAGCGGACACTGGCCACGCAATCCGGGGTGTGGGATCTGTACGCGGTGCGCACATCGCTGTACGGGCTCAATGACGAGGAGTACGAGGAGACCACGGGCAAGCGCGCCTCCTTCAGAAGGGTCCGCGCCAATCTGCTCCGTTTCCAGCAGCTACGGTCCGAGCGGGAGAATCCGATACGGGTCGGATTCAGCTACATCGTGCTGCCCGGGCGCGTCCACCGCCTGCTCGACCTTGCGGACTTCATCGCCGAACTGAACGAGGCGGCGCCAGACCGACCGGTGGACTTCCTGAACGTACGCGAAGACTACAGCGGGCGGGCAGACGGTAGGTTGTCCGAGGCCGAACGCACTGAGCTCCAGGAAGGGCTGTTCGCCTTCGAGGAGCGGGTAAGCCGGCGGGCCCCCACGCTGAACGTCGACTACGGCTACGCGCTGCACAGCCTGAAGACCGGCGCAGACGCCGAACTGCTGAGGATCAGGCCCCGGACAATGCGCCCGTCCGTGCATCCCCAGGTGTCGGTCCAGGTCGACCTGCTGGGTGACGTCTACCTGTACCGAGAGGCGGGGTTCCCGAGTCTCAACGGAGCGGACCGCTACATCGCAGGCCGGGTGGGACCGGGCACCTCCCTGGCGGAGGTCGTCGAGCGGTTCGTGAACGACGACCTCCGGATATCGCCGCACGCCGGTGACGAGTTCTTCATGGACGGGTTCGACCAAGTGGTCACGGCACGACTCAACCAGCTTGAGGCGGATGTCGCCGCAGGCTGGGAGGACGTACGGGGGTTCCTGCGGTGACGTTACTGCGGCGGCCCGCACCTACCCCGGGTTCAGCCGAAGTGGTCCAGGCCCGGCCGCTGCTGCCGGTGCCGGCCTGGCTCCAGGGCAGAGGCGGGCAGCCCGAGATCCCGTGCGATGTCCCGTGCGGGCATGGACTGGGCGGGAGTTCGCGGCCAAGAGCCGGCAGACCTGGCCCCAACGGCCGGAGAGGCCCGGCTCGGGTCCTGCGTGCTGGGCAGGACTGTCGGGTGCCGGGCGATCTCAACGGCGGTGACAGAGGTGCTGTCGCGCGGACGGCCGTCGCGGTTCCAGAGGGTGTAACGGGAGCTTCCGTACTTCACGATGCGGGCGGACCGTCCCATCCGGCGCCCGGGCGGCAGGGCGTGCAGATCGCGGGCGCCGATGTGTTCCACCAGGTCGGAGCGGCTGACCACGGTGTCACGGGCGGCTTCCAGGGCGACGGTGAAGCCGGCCCGGTCGGGATCGCAGCCGGGCAGTGTCTCCACCGCGGTCACCATGACCGAGCGCAGGGCCCGGGAGAGGGCGAGCAGTCCCCCATATCTCCTGGTTGAGGCCCACCAGGTCCTTCGAACGGCGAACGCGCCCATTGAGCTGGGTGTGACGGAGCGCCAGGTAGGTGATCTCGATCTGTCGGGTAGGTGCGGCGCATCGCAACTGGTATGCGACGTGATCGTCGGAAGTCTCCGTCCGGGGTGACGGTGAGTGCATTGCTGCGCACCGCCATCCGGGTCGCCCGCAGCCACTGAGGTCTTTCAGCGCGGCGACCGGTCAGGCCGCTCGCCCCGGGCGGCCCTCGGCCTGACGGACCCATTGCCGCAAGGCTTCCCTGTGTGTTCTCCCATCTACCGAGGCGATCATGCCTGGCTTCAGGGCCGCCACACAATCCGGGTCAGCTCAGTCGAGTGGTGTCTTACGTTTCCGGGAGGCGAGAACCAGTCAATCTCGAACGACTCAAGATAGCCCGCCAAAACAGGACTTACCGGTCGCACCGCTCCGGCATTGCGAGAGAAAACGCTTTCCAGTCCGGACCGTTTGTCCAAATTTGGCGATACTTATCCACGGCGGCTTGATCGCTTCAAATAGTCGACCGCATCCTCGCCATTTGACATATATGTCCGTGTTCGACATGTTTATGCCTCTACACAGCGCCCTCGCAACGGGTAATCATTTCAACGCCCTGCGGAGCAAGGGCCGCATCACGTCCGGCGCCGAGGGCATCTGCTCTCATTCCAGACGGCGGCGAATGGACAGCCAACAGCGGCCCCACGAGGCTCTTGGTTCGCAGGGGTACGCAACGCCAGCACAAGGGGATTCGTGAACCATTCATTGACTGTGCCCGGTCTTCCCTTCGATATCGCGCCGGAAGGGCCGGACGTCGGCACCACATGGCGTGTCGAGAATGAGACTCTCGTCATTACGGCAGGTCCGCGAACAGACCTGTTCCTCGATCCGTCGCGCGAGGATCCCGCCACGGGCGCTGACCTTCTGCGGCTCGTTGGGGACGTCAGCGGCGACTTCCAGTTGACGGCCCGCGTCGAGGTGGACTTCAAGGACACCTTCGATGCCGGTGTTCTGTTCATTCGCGCGGCCGAGCAGACCTGGGCGAAACTGTGTTTCGAGTACACTCCGCAGGGTCGGCCCAGCGTCGTATCAGTGGTCACGCGAGGGGACTCGGACGACGCCAATGCTGACGAGGTGAGTGGAAACCGCACCTGGCTGCGTATCTCCCGGATGGGGCGGGCCTTCGCCCTTCATGCCTCCCATGACGGCGAATGGTGGCGGCTGATCCGACACTTCTCCTTCGGCGCGCTGCCCGACTCGACCGATCTGAAGGTCGGATTCCTCGCCCAGTCGCCGTTCGGTGCGGGATGCACCGCCGTCTTCGACAACATCAGTTTCCGCCCGGAGACCCTCACCCAGCTTCGCGACGGCAGCTGACTGGCCGGTCGCCGACAAGTCCGGTAGCTGAACGCGGCGCCGTCGTGTGCCGCCCGGTTCACTCGGCCGTACGCCGGCCGGCCGACTCCTTGAGTTTCCGCCTGGCCGCATCCTTCTTCCTCTGGTTTCGCCGACTCCAGTTTTCTTCCGTACTTCGCATCGGCGTCGCCGTGCGTCCCTTCTGACGGGGCACGCGGCAATTCGGTACGGGAGCATTCCAAGAATGCTCGATCCGATATCCGCACCGCACTCGAAATAGCGTTGCCGGGGCGTGGTTCATGCTGCGCCCGGAACCGCGCTGTGCGAAAAAATAGGGGTTTTCGTGCGTAGCAGTGTCATTGTGCCCATATTTCAGACACAGAGCGTGCTGTCGCTCTTCCTGCAGTCGCTGAGGCTGACCGTCGAGCCGGACACACAGCTGATCCTGGTCAACGACGGTTCCGGGACCGAGGTGAGCGAGCTAATCGAGGAGTTCGCCCGGAAGATCAAGGCGGAGCGGGCCGCCGACGTCACCGTGACGACCGTGCACAACCAGAAGCCCCATGGCTGCGGTCAAGCCCTCAACCAGGGCCTGGCCGTCGCCGACGGGGAACACGTCTTCTTCGTCGACTCCGATCTGATCCTCGAGTCCGGCTGGCAGTCCGGGATGCTGCGGACCCTGAGCGACCACCCGGACGCCGGGATGACCGCCGGAGTCCTGCTGTACCCGCAGACGGGTGGTGTCCAGCACTGCGGCATCTCGTTCAGCGAGACGCTCGGCAGGCACCTGTACCTGAACGCGAGGACATCGGACCTGCCCGATTCCCCGTACACAGTGCAACTCGCCGCCTTCGCGCTGTTCGCGATGACCAGGGAGGTCAGGGAGGCAGTCGGTCTGCTGGACGAGCGGTACTTCAACGGGTACGAGGACTTCGACTACCAGATGCGGGCCAGGATGCTCGGCTACCGCACGGTCATCGACCCCAGGGTCACGTCATACCACTGGGAACGGCGCAACGGCGTGCACCGGGCGGGCAACCGGAAGACCAATCTCGCGCGGTTCTGGAAGTCCTGGGGCGCCCACATCGAAAACGACATCACGCCCCGGTTGCTCGAGGGATTGCGTGGCCGCGCCGCCGACGTCAGCCACTACCTGCCGCTCGACCTGGCGGAGACCCGCACCGAGGCAGCGGACTTCTGGCAGGCGCTGTGCGACGGGTCGACGATCGACCGGCACAACGTGCTCGACTACTCGACCACGGTGGACGGCGAGCAGTCCATCCTGCTGCCCCAGATCCTGCCGGCCCAACTGCTCACCGAGCCCCGGCCCTTGTTGATCCTGGTCGAGAACTTCGTCCGTCTGCTGGACAACCGGATGTGGCTGGCGCAGCGCCTGGAGACGCAGTCGGACGACATCGTCGTCGACCTGCACGGCAACACCATGGGACTCGCGGACCTGAACGCGAGCTGCTGGCCCGGGGTCAAGGTCCGGTGACGCACGTGCGAATTGACGCCACACCTGAAGTACCGAGCCTCACTTGGCTCGCCGAGGTCAGCGAGGTCATCCCGGCGGGATGCAGCACTCTGGCCAAGACGCCGCAGCGACTGCTGCCAGGCCGCGGTGCGATCGCCGCGGCGCGAGCCAAGGACGCTGAGTTCACCGATGTCGACGGCCGTACCTGGCTGGACTGCGAAATGGCCATGGGGACGGCGACCTGGGGTCATGCCCGGCCCGAGGTCGAGGAAGCCGTCGTTGCGCAGCTGAAGCGTGGTACGTCCTTCTCGGTCGCCGACCCCCTCGAACTGGAACTGGCGCAGCGGCTCCTGTCCCGGTTCGGGGTCTACGAGTCCGTGAAGTTCGCCAAAAGCGGCGCCGATGCGGTGAGCGGAGCAGTGCGCATCGCCCGTGCGGCCACCGGACGCGACCTCGTCGTGGCGACCGAGTACCACGGGTGGCACGACTGGGCCGCACCGTCGCACTATTCGGCGCATCACACGGAGCTCGGCATCCCGCACGCGGTGGCGGCTCTGACGCTGACCTGCCCGCCGGGCGATCCGGAGCGGCTCGTCGACCTGCTGCGCAAGCACCCGGGGACGATCGCGGCGGTGGTGCTGTGCCCGAACCGCTGGTCGGCCGACCACCTCCGCGCAGTCGTGGCGGAGGCCCGCTCGCACGGCGCGGTGGTGGTCTTCGACGAGGTCACCTCAGGCATGCGCATGGGCAGACGGGCCACCTGTGGCGAGGTCGGCGTGTGGCCGGACCTGCTGTGCATCTCCAAAGGCATGGCCAATGGCCTCCCGCTCGCGGCGATGCTGGGCGACCGTCGGCTGGTGATGCGCGGCGAAGGCGTACGAATGAGCAACGCCCACTCCAGCGAGTCACTGGCCTTCGCCGCCGCTCTGGCATGCGAGGAACTGCTGGACACCGCACCGGTGTGGCCTTCGTGGCGCGAGCGGACCCTCACGATGATGACCGCCCTGCGCTCCCGCATCACCGAACTGGGCCTGGCCGGCCGTGTCGAGGTACGGGGCGACTACTCGAGCTTCTCCCTCGGCTCCCCCGGGGCGCGGGACTTCTGGACCGACCCGTTCCGCACCCATGTGCTGGCGACCCTCGCGGACCGGCAGATCTTCACCAAGGGCTACTTCGTCTTCTCGGACCGGCACACGCCGGCCCAGTTGGACAGGGTGGAACGCGCGATCGACGCCGCCCTGACCAGCTTCTGACACCACACTCCAACGGAGGCCAGGAATGCGAGCACTCATTTACGCCGGCAAGGGCCGGATGGACCTCGTCGATGTCGAAGAACCCGTTCTGCGGACGTCGAACGACGTGAAGGTCCGGGTCGAGATGACCGGGATCTGCGGCACGGACCACAAGATCCTCGCGGGCAAACTGGCGGTGGCCGAGGAGGGCACCGTGCTGGGGCACGAGGGCGTCGGCACGGTGGTCGAGGTCGGCGACGCCGTGACGCATCTCGCGGTCGGTGACCGTGTCATCATCAACCCCACCCAGTCGTGTGGCACATGCCGCAACTGCCGGCTGGGAGCGTACTGCTACTGCTTCAACTTCGACGACCACCAGGTGGGCTTCACCCTCGCGGGCACGTTCGCCGAGTACTACGTGGGCAGCGCCCAATACCTCTACCCGATACCGGACGGGATGAGCTGGCAGGTCGCGAGCCTGATCGAGCCGCTGGGCTGCTCACTGAACAGCGTTCTCAAGGCCGGCTTGCAACCGCACGAGTCCGTTCTGGTGATCGGCTCCGGCGCCATCGGCCTGCTGTGCCAGAGCATCACCCGCAGGCTGAGCCGGCTCACCGTCGCCACGGAACCGAACGCGTACCGCCGTGAGTTCGCGGCCGGCGTCGCCAACTACGCACTGCACCCCGACGAACTCACGCCCCAGACCGTCGCGGAGCTCACGGGCGGCAAGAAGTTCGACGTGGTGATCGATGCTGTCGGCAACCAGCTGTCCACCGCGTTGGAGGTCGTCGCCAAGGGCGGCCGGGTGGTGCCGATGGGCTATGACGACACCTACCGGGTCGAGGTCGCGCCCACCACTCTCATCGACGACGGACTGAGCATCATCGCGGCCGTCCCGCTGCACGATGCCATCGGCCCGGCCATCGACTTCGCCTCCGACATGCCGGAGCTGGCGAAGCTGGTGACCACCGAAGTCGAGATGGCCGATTTCCGCGACGCCTTCGAGGCGACCATGGGCGTCGACCTGGCGACCGGGCAGAAGGCCGAGGTCAAGGCCGTCAAGGCCGTGATCCGCTCATGAAGCGCAGAAGTTTCGTGGCGAACCTGCACCGCAACGCCCGGTACTGCATCTACACCGAACCGTTCTGGGCGATCTTCGGCACGGCGGCGCTGTACTACGCGACGCTGTACATGGAGAGCGTCGGCCTGAGCACGGTGGCCATCGGCGCCATCGTCTCGGCCAACCTGTACGTCGCGTTCATGTTCCAGCTCGTGGCGGGCGCGGTGACCGACCGGATGGGCAGGCGCCGGGCCACCTTCTGGTTCGACGTCACCTCCTGGGTCATCCCGATGTTCGTGTGGGCGTTCAGCAACAACTTCTGGATGTTTCTCCTCGGCTATCTGCTCAACGCCTCGTCCAAGATCGTCAACGTGTCGTTCTGGCTGCTCGCGACGGAGGACAGCCCGGAGAGGGACCGACCGCGCATCTTCGCCGCCATCAAGGTGGTGATCATGTTCGCGGGCCTGCTGGTGCCGATCGTCGGGTTCTTCATGGACCGGTACGGAACGGTGCCGACGCTGCGCGTGCTGTTCTTCGTCGGCGGTCTCGCCATGCTGCTCCACAACTGCCTGCGTCACTGGTACACCGTGGAGACGCAGGCGGGCGTCGAGGCCATGGAACGCCATGCCGGTACGCGCATGCTGCGGAGCGTGCTCGACAGCGGGAAGCTGCTGTGGGCGGCCGGGCGGCACACAGCACTGCGCCGCTTGATCTTCATGTACATGTTGAGCTTCGTCGCCTTCCAGCTCAACATCTTCCTGGCCGTATACCTGACGAAGAGGCTGGAGTACAGCGCTGTCGTCGTGGGCACGGTCCCGGCCGTCGGTGCGGTCACCGCGCTGTTCTCGTACGCGGTCGTCATGCCCTGGGCGGCCGGTCGGGTGTCGGAGGGTGCCATGGCTCGGTGGTCGCTCGTGACCAGCTGCGCCGGCTGGCTGCTGTTCCTTGCGCTCGGACCGGGCAATCTCACACTGCTCTTCATCTGCACGGTGCTCACCTCCGCGGGCCCGTTCCTCGTGGAGTCCTACCGCGACGCCATCGTGGTGGGCTGTGTGCACCCGGACGAGCGGGCCACGTTCTTCGCGGCCGTGCAGACCTTCACCGCGGTGGTGTCCATCCCGACCGGGTACCTGGCAGCGGTGATCTTCGAGTCACGACCACTGCTGTTGTTCGGCGCGATCGCCGCACTCTACGCGGTCGCCGCCATCTGCACGTTCGGCAGGCACATGTCCTACCAGGCGGACGTCCGGCTCATTGCGCAGCGGGGCCGACCGGACACGGTGGCCACGTCGTGAGTGGGCAGGACCGGGCGCTGGTGTTCGACTTCGACGGGTTGATCGCCGATACCGAGGTGCTGTGGTTGGCGGTGCTCACGAAGCTCTACAGGGCGTTCTCCCAGGAACTGCCGTACGACCGATACGTCGAAGCCATCGGCGGCACGCTGCACGACTTCGATCCGTTCGGCGACCTCGCCGCCCGGTGCGGCACGATCAGTGCGACGGAACTGGAACAGCGCGGGGAGAGCCTGTTCCGGAACTGGATGGCGTACGAGGCACCGCTGCCCGGCGTTCGGCGGCTGGTGGCGGACGCCAAGCGGCGCGGCCTGCCACTTGCGGTCGCCTCCAGTTCCCGGGCGACCTCGGTGGTGCCCCACCTTCAGCGGTTCGGGCTGCGCGAGGCGTTCGACGTGGTCGTCACCAAGGAGGACGTGACCCGCACCAAGCCGGCCCCCGACCTCTACCTCCTCGCGGCTCGGCGGCTCGGCGTGGAACCGTCGGCCGTCGTGGCCTTCGAGGACTCCAACCGAGGAGTACAGGCGGCCAAGGCTGCCGGTGCGTTCTGTGTGGCAGTACCACACGTACTGTCACGCTCACACGACTTCTCCCTTGCGGACCGCCGCCTCGACTCGTTGGCGCTGTTTGACCTGGAGGACCTGTTGGTATCCACTCCGGACAAGGTTTGAGCGACGTTTGTGGGTGGGAGTCCGCTACCTCGGCAGCGGACTCCCACCCACAAACAGTGGCAACCACTCCGTGAAACGACGGGGGCCATGGCTCCCGAGGGCCCGAACGAGGCGCACGGCAATTGCTGCCACGTGCGGCTCGAGGTAGCCGCGAATACGATCGCAGCCAACACTTGCCGTCATCATGTCGGCGCACGCCCCCTCCTTGTTCAAATGAGAAGACCTCATAACCGGTGAGGATGTGGCCGGAGGCTACTGATGGTTGACGGTGTTGACCCCGAAGTGACTCGAGCCGTTTTCGTGACCCTCTCCCCCAGCGCCACCGTACTCGTTCCGCGCCGGTCGGCCGCTGCGTCTTCCCGATCCTCCTGGGCGACCAGATCGCCGCAGAAAACCAACAAGGCTCCCTTGCCGGTGAGTCGAGGCTTCGAATCCTATGAAGCCTCTATGTCCCGTCAACCCCCATCGCTCCCTCAGGCAGCCAGATGCAGACCAGCTTTGGTCACTGAAAGGCGTCGCACAGAGCGCACCTCCGGATACGTCGTCACTTATCTTGTAGCCAGTGTTCAGGCAGTCCACGACATTGCGACCGAGCCGGTCCACGGCTGCGGCCACCAACCCGCCGTACGGACCCCTCTCATCGCGAAGCCACGGGCCCAGTTTCGGCCGGGTCATCGGGTCGGTGGCGCCCGACACTTCCCAGTCGTCGGCCCAGCCGATGATGTGGCCCCCGACCGACGCGGTGGCGGTCAGCACGCCCTCGCGTTGCCGCTCCGGTGACGACGTGGTGAGTTTCATCCGCGACAGCCGTCGCACGCCGAGCAGGCACTTCCCGCATCCGCCGTAGGGACTTCGATCATGTTCAGGTCCGTACCGCGCAGGACTTCTCGGTTTCGAACACGCAAGGTACGGAGATTTGGCGGCCACTCCCAGGACGATCTTGCTCAGCCCAGGAAGCGCGCACTGATCGCCGCGTCCGCGGCCCGGCACCTGCCCACGGGGAGCTACAGACCGTCCTAAAATGGAACAAATTACCCATCGATGATCGAGGGCAACGTGTCGGCCAACGGTGTGGCATCGAACCTGTACCCGTTCGGCGCCGCGAGTGCCGGCGAAGCGCCCGAGCGCGACGACGCGCTGGTCAGTGCCATCGTCGGTGCCGTGGAGCTGACCGGAGCGCATACCGGAAGCGTGTTTCTGCTCTCCGGCGACCACCGCTCGCTGGTAGTGGCCGCGTCGTGCGGGTCGCCGCCCTCCCTGCTCAGCGGCTGGCGTCGGATCCCGGTGAACAGCGGTCTGCCGGTGGCGGAGGCGTACCGCTCCGGGCGCATGGTCCATCTGGCCGGCGCGGAGGAGACGATGCGGCGCTTCCCGCAGCTCTCGGTCGCCCTGCCCTACCCGTTCGGTTCCGCATCGGTCCCCGTACGGGCGGGCGAGCGGACGTTCGGCACCATGGCCGTGGTATGGACGGCCAGGCCGGACGGGACAGGGCTGTCGAGGGCGCAGCGCCGGAAGCTGCGCTCCGCCGCCGACCGACTGGGCGCCACCCTCGCCGGACTGCGGGCCCGTGGCGCGCTCGGTGTGTACGACGAACGGACGGCTCCCGTAGTAGTCCCGCTGCCATCCGCTCCGGTGATCCGGGTGGGTCTGTTCGACTGGAATCTCGGCACCGGAGCCCTCACGGCCGACGACGAGCTGTGCGCGATCTTCGGAATGCCGCCCGGCGAGTTCGACGGACGGGCAGCCACCCTGGCGGCCATGATCGAGCCCGCGGATCTGCCCGGCTTCCGGTCCGCCGCCCGTGCCGCGGTCCAGGAACGCCAGGTGCTGGCACACTGCCTGCGCATCCGGGACGGCCGCGGAGGCCACCACACCGTCGAGCTGTGGGGCAGGGTGCCCGAGAGCCCTGACGACCTTGAGGCCTCGGCCCATCTGGTCGGCGCCGTACTCGACTCCGGGAGCCGCATGGCCGCCGTGGCGGCGATCGAGCGGCTCGCGGACGGCTTCTTCGCGCTCTCGCCCGACGGACGCGTCGCCTACGCCAACCACAGCATGGAGGATCTGCTGCGGGTCCGCCAGGACGAACTGCTCGGCCAACGCCCCTGGGACGTCCTGCCCTGGCTGGCCGATCCCATGTACGAGGACCGCTACCGGGCCGCCCTGGTCTCCCAGCAACCGGTCTCCTTCCTGGTCCGCCGCCCACCGGCCACATGGCTGGTCTTCTCCCTCCACCCGGGCGCTCAGGGCATGACGGGGTGGGCGGCACCCGTGCGACAGCCCGTACCGGCCGACACCGGACCCGGGGCAACCCTCGCGGAAGGGGGGCCGCCCGTCTCCTGGTCGCCTCCGCCCGCGGCCCCGCGCGTGGGTTCCCTCTACCGGGTGCTCACGCTGGGCAGCGCGCTCACCGAGGCGGTCACCGCGCACGAGGTGTTCGAGGCCGTCGCCGAGCAGCTGCTGCCCGCGTTCGGCGGTCAGAAGCTGGCGATTGCCGTGGTGGAGGAGCGGCGCCTGCGCCTGCTCGACCAGCGCGGCTACTCGAAGCGCTTTCTCGCCCGGTTCGAAGGCACTCCGCTGCATGCCCGGCTGCCCGTGACGGACGCGCTGACCTCCGGGGCCCCGCTGTTCGTCGAGTCCCGTGAGGAGCTTCTCGAGACGTACCCCGGGATCATGGTCAGTCAGTCCAACTCCTGGGCGTTCCTGCCCTTGATCGCCTCGAACCGCCCGGTCGGCGTCTGCCTGCTCGGCTTCAACGACGTCCACCGATTTCCCGACGAGGAGCGCGGCGTCCTCACCGCACTGGGCGGCCTGATCGCCCAAGCCCTGGAACGAGCCAGGCTCTACGACGCGGAATTCGCCCTCGCCCGCGGCCTGCAGAACGCGCTGCTGCCGCACCGGCTGCCCGCACTGCCGGGCCTTGAGGTCACCGGGCGCTATCTTCCGGGCACCCGAGGGATGGACATCGGCGGTGACTGGTACGACGTCATCCCCACCGGCGACGAGGTCGCGCTGATCGTCGGGGACGTCGAGGGGCACAACGTCGCCGCCGCGGCCGCCATGGGCCAGCTGCGAAGCGCGGTGCGGGCCTTCGCCACCGCCGGCCACCGGCCGAGCGACGTCGTCGCCAACACCAACCGGCTCCACATGGACCTCGACCCGGCGCTCCTCGCAAGCTGCTGCTACGCCCGCCTCCGTCCTCGCTCGGGGGTCGTGCGCATCGTCCGTGCCGGCCACCCCCTGCCCTTGCTGCGCCTGCCCGACGGCCGGGCCGAAGTCCTGGATGTGCCCGGCGGCCCGCTGCTCGGCATCGACACAGCGGCGCACTTTCCGGAGTCGGAGCTGCGCCTCGTACCCGGGTCGGTCCTGGCCCTGTACACGGACGGACTGATCGAGAGGCGTGACTCGGACATCGATTCCGACATCGACCGGCTCCGCGCGTCACTGGCCCGCATGGGCGGGGGCCGCCTGGAGGATCTGGCCGACGCGCTGCTGCGGAACGCCCGCCGGTCCGCCGACAGGGCGGACGACATCGCCCTCCTGCTCACCGAGTACGCCCCGCCACCGCAGACGGCGACAAAGCCGGCGTCCGCACACGCCGGCTCCGGCCCGCCGCCGTGAGGCAGCAGGCTCTCCGAACCCGAACCCCGCTGTCCCCTGCCCAGATCTTCCGGTACGCCCCCTGGTGACTCGACGGGTCCCAGGTCCTGGCACTGTCCCTGCCGGCGGCCGTAGTGATGTGGAAGGGGGCCACATATCCGCTGGCCGACGGCCCGAGAAGGCTCGGTTGAACTCGTCGACGGTCTGCCGACGCTGCGGGGACAGCAGCTCGGGCACGGTGGCCGCCTGGTGCTCTGCTCGCTGGACGCCGCCGCAGGCCAGGACGGCCGGGCCGCCGGCCGGGGCCGTGGTGGGGCGGTGTTCCGCCGGCTTCGTCACCGGTGTGGGCGCCATGCTCCTCGGAGATGGCGTCGCCTCACTTGTCGACCCGCGAAACCGCGGCGCTTCGCCCACACCGACCGGGACGGCGACCTTGGCGGGGCAGGCCGTGATGGTGCAGCCGAGCAGTCGTGACTCAGGGGATCGGGCGTCGGAGTGGCAGTTCGCCAGTCCGAAGGCCGAGTTGAACGCCCGGCAGTTGTCCGGCATGTGCGCGTCCATCTGTAGGAAGTCCGTTGGCGGGTAGAACGGCACGGCCGCCTGGATGGCACTGGACGGGCCGAGCGGCCCGACGCCGCCCTCCAGTGCCGGGATGTTCCCGGTGACGGCGGCCACCGCTGTGGTCCAGCCACCCGATGAGTCACCCATGATCGCGACGCGGTGGGGGTCGAGGTGGTACGTCGTCGCGTTCGCATGCAGCCAGCGGATGGCGCCCTTGATGTCGTACAACTGGGCCGGGAACTGCGCTTGTCCGCCGGAGCGGATCGCGACACCGGTGACGGCGTACCCATGCGGGTTGAGCTCGGCGGCGACCTTGTCGGCGCCCGTGCGGCCGCTGTCCGCCAGCCAGCCCGAGCCGCTGGTGAAGATCACCAAGGGAAGCGGACGGTCGGAGCGCGGGACGTACAGGTCGAGCAGGTGGCCCTGGGTGCCGGATGGCTGGGCGGGGGCGCAGGCAAGGTTTTGGTGACCTCGACATCCGTGGCGGCCCGCGCGGGAGAGGTACTGGTGGCTGCCGTGGCCGTGATCAGGGCCACGGCCACGGCAGCCGCCGCCAAGGCTCGGGGCAGGTGCCCCAGGGGTATCCGAATGCGTGATGCATGCCGACTCCTTCGAGAGTCGGGGGGTGGGAGTGAGGCGGTGCTGGAGGAGGAGAGGCCGAGCGTCAACTGTCCGCGGTACCGGCAGCGGCCGTGGCCACCGTACGGGAAGCCGGGGCGGAGGCGTCTCCCCTGCCGGCCCGTTGTGCCAGTGGTACGAGGGAGATCGCGGCGGCGCCGATCAGTCCGGTCAACGCGAAGGTGGTGAAGCCCCAGCTCTGGTTGCCGCTCGTGGCGAGGTGGCCGATCAGCCAGGGGCCGACGACCGCGCCGGTGCGGCCGATGCCGGTGACCCAGCCGAGGCCCGCGGCGCGTTCGCTGTCGCGGTAGACGGTGTTGGTGGCTGCGTAGACCATGACCTGTGCGCTGAACAGCCACACTCCGGTGATGGCGACAACGATGTAGGTGACTCCCAGCGGGAGATGGGATTTGAGGAGCAGAGCGCCGGCGGCGGTGAGCACGAACCAGATGGCCGACACGCGCACCGCGCCGAACTTGTCGGCAGTGCGGCCGGCGATCAGCAGGCCGACGATGCCTCCGGCATTGATGACGAGAAGGAAGCTCACGGATGAGGAGAGGCCGTAGCCTTCGGCGCGCATCATCTGCGGCAGCCAGGTGCTCACGCCGTAGACGAGGAGCAGTCCGCTGAAGGACGCCAGCCACAGCAGCGGGGTGGCCCAGCGGGACTGTGGCCGGAACAGTGCCTGCACGGCGGCGAGGCGGCCCGCCGCACCGGCCGCCGGGGCGGCGACGATGGCGGGGCGGGGGATGCCGTAGCGGTCCGCGACTGCGTCGGCCTCTTCGCGCTTGCCGCGTGCCAGCAGTACACCCGGTGATTCCGGCAGCAGCTTGAGCAGCAGTGGTACGGCGATCACGGCCGGGAGCACGCCCGCCCAGAACACCCAGCGCCAGCCCGCAGCCGGCGCCAGGGTCAGGCCCAGGCCGGTCGCCGCCATCCCTCCGAAGTGGTACGAGGTCATCAGTAGGCCGGTCGTGAGGGCAGCCCGGCGTGGTGGTGCGAACTCCATCACCATGGCCAGGCACAGCGGCATGAGTCCGCCCAGGCCGAGACCGGACACGAACCGCCCGGCGCCGAACAGACCGACGCCGGGGGCCACGGCACAGATGGCCGAGCCGAGGGAAAACAGCGTCACGCTGGCGACGAGCATCAGGCGTCGGCCAAGCCAGTCGGTGAGATTTCCAGCGGTGAGCGCGCCGATGAGCATGCCGAACGTGGTCCAGCTGCCGATGGTTCCGGCGGTGGCCGGGGTCAGGCCGAGCTGTGGGTCGTCGAGCATGTGGGGCATGACGGCGCCGTAGATGTTGACGTCCATGCCGTCGAAGAACACGGCCATCCAGCAGAGGGACAGCACTGGGAAGACCGTGCGGAACGTGTGCCGCGGGGGACGGGACACAGCGGAGGTACGCATCTTCGTCCTTGGAGATGGGTGGGGCCCGAACAGGACTGTTCGCCTGGTGAAATGTTGTTCACCACGGGCTGGCTCTGAGTGTCGGCCCGGGTCGGGTGCGTGTCAATGGCGTCGCGTCCGGCATTCTCTGGGGTTCGTGTTCTCGCATCAATCGATTGATCTTTCAAGAACCCTGATGCAGGATGGCCGCCGCCCTTCCCCTGTGCGGACCGCCAGCCGAATGGCGGTCGAATGAGGAGACACATGAGCATTGACGGATATCCCGAGGTCACGACCGTGGCGGGCGCGGTGCGTGGGCACCACGAGGAGGGCCTCGCGGTCTTCCGTGGCATCCCGTTCGCCCAGCCACCGGTGGGTTCGCTGCGCTTCGGTGCGCCGCGAGTGGTGGACCGTTGGGACGGCGTCAGGGATGCTCTGACGTTTGGTCCGCCGCCCCCGCAGGAGCCGTTCGGCCCCGACGCGGCTCCCTCCGGAAACGCGCCGGCAGGGGACGACTGGCTGACCGTCAACGTGTGGACACCGGACACGGATCCGGCCGCACGACGCCCCGTCATGGTGTGGATCTACGGCGGTGCCTACAAGTTCGGCTCCGCCGACGACCCGGCCTACGATGCCGGCCGCCTCGCCCGGGAGGGCGCGATGGTCGTGGTCACGTTGAACTACCGCGTCGGAATCGAGGGTTTCCTGCGGATCGAGGGCGCGCCCGCCAATCGTGGTCTGCTCGACCAGGTCGCCGGCTTGGAGTGGGTGCGCGAGAACATCGCTGCCTTCGGAGGCGATCCGGAACAGGTCACCGTCTTCGGCGAGTCGGCCGGCGCCGGGTCCATCGCCGCCCTCATGGCGATGCCCCGGGCGCGAGGGCTGTTCCAGCGGGCCATCGCGCAGAGCGTGCCGGGCACGTTCTTCTCCGACGCGTTGGCAGCGGACATTGCCGAGGTCATGACCGGCGCACTCGGGCTGCGCCCGACGGTGGACGATCTGTCGGCTGTGGACCCGCGCAAGCTGACCGAGGCCGGGGCCGCACTTGGCTCCAGGATGCGTGAGTACGCGCACCGCTGGGGCCCTGTGGCCTTCACCCCCACCCCGTTCTCACCCGTCGTCGACGGCGACGTCCTGGCCTCCACGCCGTGGGAGGCGCTGGCGAGCGGCGCAGCGCGGGACGTGGACCTGATCGTCGGACACAACCGGGACGAGTTCCGGCTCTTTCTCCTGCTGGGCGGGCTGCTGGGCCGCGTGGACGACGGCCTCGCCTCGCTGACCCTCGGTTTGTTCGGTCCGACAGCGGACGCCGAGCAGGCGTACCGCGCCGCGTTCCCGGATGCCTCCTCGGAGTACCTGTTCGAACTCGTCCAGTCCGACTGGCTGTTCCGCATGCCCTCGCTGCATCTGGCCGAGGCGCACGTGGCCGGGGGCGGTCGGGCACACGTGTACGAGCTCACCTGGCCCGCTCCCGCCAACGGCGGAGCCCTCGGAGCCTGCCACGGCTTGGACGTGCCCCTGACCTTTGGCATCTACGGCGGCCTCGGCGGCATGCTGATCGGCCCCACGCCGTCACCCGAGACCGAGGCGCTTTCCACTCGCTTCCGCTCCGCCTGGGCCGCCTTTGCAACGACAGGAGACCCGGGCTGGACCACCTACGACACCGAAGAGCGCCTCGTGCAGATCCTCGACGCCGCCCCGAAGGTCGCCGCATATCCCGAGGAGGCCTCGCGACGGCTGTGGGAGCGGCACACCTTCGCCCCATTGCCCTTGGTGAACCGGTAACGGCCTCCGGCGGCGGATCGGCTGCCGAGGCGAACCGGGAGCCTCTCACGCATCCTGGAGAAGCTCCAACTGCGCGACCGCGCCCAACGGTTTGGCCGGCGTCACGGCAGAGCGAAGCGCCGCACCCAGCGCCGAAGAAACCTGAGCCGATGCCACACTCCGGTCGGCGAATCCTCCCGGCCCGATGCCACTGGCATCCGTGCCGATCGCTCCTAGCAGCACCACGCCGATCGGGCCACCGGTCAGCCACACCCGGCTCGCGCGCGTTTCGAACGAGCCGGTCTTCAGTGGCGACAACCGCGCCGCCGCAGTTGACCAGCGCCGCGCATCCAGCCGCCGACAGGCCACGCGCGACCGGGATGTGCGTGCGTCCTCGGACGGCGAGCGCGCACCGATCGGGGTGGCAGACGAAGGGGACGGATTATGAGTCCGCCGCTACAAAGCAAGGGCAAGCCGCACTCGTTTGGTACGGCCGGACTTCAGACCTACAGCCGGCACCCTCGTCACGCAAGGAACGACAACCGCACCTGCCGACGAGGATTGTCCTTGTTCGTATCCGCCAAACCCCGTTAGGGCAACCTCAATCGTAGTCATGCGAGGAAGACACCCGACCGCTGAGAGTCAGCTGGGACCGGACCGCCTGTGACCTGCTAGGACGGGTTGCAGCGGCGATCAGAGGCAGTCGGAGGAAACCGCTCTGATTCGTCCCCGGTTCGACCTGGGCAGCTGCTCGGAGCCAGTCAGAGGCAACGCCCCTGTTGGGCTCAGAGTCGGTCGAGGTTGGGGCGGTGTCGATCAGACTGTGACTCCTCTGGCGGCGGCCTGGACTCGCGAGATTGTCGCCGCCGTTCGGGCAGCTCCACCGCGCACTCTGCACTAGCGCAATCCAGAGCCACTAACCACCGCCCTGGAAGAACGCCAGTGAAAACCGATCACGCCGGGAAGCAGGTGCGGCGCGACGGAGACCGCATTCGCCGCGTCCCCGTCTACGCGAAGGCCACCCTCGCCCCCTCCGCTCACTTCATGCCCGCCGCAGGTCAGCGCAGCCTTGCCGCCATGGACGCCTGGCTGGAGGACCGCCACCAGCCGAAAGTCCCTGAGAAGTCCCTGCTGGCTGAATGGACCAAGAAAATCCCCCGAACCCGCAGGCCAAGGGGCTGGTCGCGCAGGGCTCCCCCATGTCGGTGAGTACAAGCAGACGGCACGGGGCGGGCCGGCGGTGAACATCATCGAGTACTGAGAGGACGGGCCCTGACCAGCGTGTCCGTGTCTTTCAGTGCTGTCGGGGCCTCTCCTTCTCACGCGGTGAGACATCTGACCTGGTGGTTCCGTCCTTGGTCGCGGAAGAGGGAGGGTCGGTGCCCCTCAGCCCTCGCCGCATTCGGTTGCGCCACCGCAACGCCCGGATGTGATGTCCTCGACGACGTGGCGGAGGAATCCGGCCGCGGTGCCGCCGTCGCAGACGCGGTGGTCGAAGGTCAGTGACAGCTGGACGACCTTGCGCACCTCCACACGGCCGTTCACCGCCCAGGGGCGGTCGAGGAGACGGCCGGCGCCGAGCATCGCCGTCTGGGGGTGGTTGAGGATCGGGGTGGCGCCGTCGACATCGAGGACGCCGTAGTTGTTGAGGGTGAAGGTGCCGCCGGTGCGGTGTTCGGCGGGGAGCGCGCCGCGCCGGGCCAGGCCGGTGAGCCGTCGCAGTTCGACCGCGAGGCCGTCGAACGGCAGCCGGTCGGCGTCCCGCAGCACGGGAACGACCAGCCCGTGATCCGTCTGCGCGGCGAAGCCGAGGTGTACCTGCGGCATGCGTACGATCTCCGCGCGGTCGGCGTCCACCCTGGCGTTCAGTTCGGGGAACGCGGCGAGGCCGCCGAGGCAGGCACGGGCCAGCAGCGGCAGTACGCCCGTGCCCTGGGCCGCGCGGGCGGCGAGCAGACCGGTGGCGTCGGCGTCCGCCCATATGGTGACGGCGGGTGTGTCGCGGTGGGCGCGGAGGAACTTTTCGGCGGCGGCGTCCATGGGTATGCGGGTCCCCGGTTGGCGCGGTTCCGGCCACCGGGGGGCCGTGCTCCCGCCCGTCCTCGGATGCGAACCGGGTGTCGCGGTCCGTCCGAGGCCGACCCCTGACCCCGTCCCGTATCCGGTGAGCACCGCGCCCGAACGCCCGGTGGGTTCCTCGGCCGAGCTGTTCTCCGATTCCTCGGCCGCGCTGTTCTCCGACGGTGCCCGGGACACCGACAGCAGCGGCGCTCCGACCTTGACGATCTCGCCGGAGTCGCAGTGCAGGGCCGTCACCGTCCCGGCGAAGGGACTCGGCAGGGTCACGACGGACTTGGCGGTCTCGACCTCGACGACGGTCTGGTCATGCGTGACCTCGTCGCCCACCGCGACCTGCCACTCCAGCACCTCGGCCTCCGCAAGCCCTTCTCCCAGGTCCGGCAGATGGAAGGTCCCGACGGAGACGGCCGCCATGCGCGCGGTCCCATCAGCCCCCGCGCTCACGTCGGTGGCAGCCGCCTCCCGTCGTACGCCCCGGCCCGGCCCGCCGGCGGGCAGCAGGCGGCGCAGTCCGTCCAGGACCCGGCCGACACCCGGCAGATGGGCGCTCTCCAGCAGGGGAGGCGGATAGGGGATGTCGAGGCCTGTGACACGCAGCACCGGTGCGCGCAACTCGTCGAAGCAGCGTTCCTGTACCCGTGCCGCGATCTCGGCGCCCACCCCGGCGAAGCCCTGCGCCTCGTGCACCACCAGGCAGCGGCCGGTGCGCCGTACCGACGCGGTGAGGGCATGGTCGTCGAGCGGCACAAGGGTACGCAGGTCCAGTACCTCCACGTCCATCCCCTCGTCCGCCGCACGACGGGCCGCCTCCAGGGCGACCGTGACCGACGGGCCGTACGCCACGAGCGTGACGTCACGGCCCGGGCGGCGTAGCGCGGCCGTGCCGAACGGCTCGGTGCGGACGGGGAGTTCGAGGGATTCCTTGGTCCAGTAGCGGCTTTTCGGCTCCAGGAAGATCACCGGGTCGGGGTCGTCGATCGCCTCGCGCAGCAGCGAGTACGCGTCCGCCGCCGTCGCCGGGGTCACGACTTTCAGGCCCGCGGTGTGGGCGTAGTACGCCTCGCTGGAGTCGCTGTGGTGCTCCACTCCGCCGATGTCGCCGCCATAGGGGATGCGCACGACCACCGGCAGCGCGAGGGCACCCCGCGTGCGGTTGCGCATCTTGGCCATGTGGGAGGCGATCTGCTCGAACGCCGGGTAGGCGAACGCGTCGAACTGCATCTCCACCACCGGCCGCCACCCGGCCATCGCCAGGCCGACCGCGAGGCCCGCGATACCGGCCTCGCTCACCGGTGTGTCGAAGCAGCGCTGGTCGCCATAGGCGTCTCTCAGCCCGTCGGTCACCCGGAAGACGCCGCCGAGCCGCCCGACGTCCTCACCGAAGACGACGACGCGCTCGTCGGCGCTCAGTGCGTCCCGCAGGGCGGAGTTGAGGGCCTGGGCCATCGTCGTGTCGCGTGCGGTCATGTCAGCAGTCCTCCAGCCCAGCCCGCAAAGAGGACTGTTGCTCCATCAGATGTGCGGGCGGCGCGCCGAAGACGTGGTCGAGGAGCGACGCCGGGTCCAGGTCCGGGTCCACGGACAGACGTTCGCGTACGTCCGCCGCGTACGCCTCCGCCTCGGCGGCGGCGGCCTTCACGTCCTCGTCGGTCAGCAGGCCGCGCTCGCGCAGCGCCGACTCCAGTCGCGCCACCGGGTCACGGTCGCGCCAGCGGTCGGCCTCGGCGGCCGTGCGGTAGCGGGAGGGGTCGTCGGCGCTGGTGTGCGGGGCCATCCGGTAGGTGTGCGCCTCCACCAGCCACGGTCCGCCGCCCGCCCGCGCGTCCTCGACGGCCGTGGTCAGTACGGCGAGCACGGCCGCGGCGTCGTTGCCGTCCACGTGCTCCGAGCGGACGCCGTAGCCGACTCCCTTGTACGCCAGGCCCGGTGCCGCGCACTGCTCGGAGAACGGGACGGAGATCGCGTACCCGTTGTTCTGCACCAGGAAGACGACCGGAGCCCGCAACACGCCCGCCAGATTGAGGGCTTCATGGAAGTCGCCTTCACTGGTGGCACCGTCGCCGACGAGCGCGAGGGCGACCGTGTCCGCGCCCTTGAGGCGCTCGCCATGGGCCAGCCCCGTGGCGTGGGCGGCGTGCGTCGCGAGCGGGGTGCACTGCGGTGCCGTGCGGTGCCGTACCGGGTCGTAGCCACAGTGGGCGTCACCGCGCAGCAAGGTAAGGGCCTCGACGGGGTCGATCCCGCGGCTGACGAGCGCGACGCAGTCACGGTAGGTGGGAAACAGCCAGTCCGTGGCGCGCAGCGCGAGCGCGGCGGCCACCTGGCAGGCTTCCTGGCCGAGGCTGGAGGGGTGGACCGCGAGCCTGCCCTGTCTGGCGAGCGCCGTCGCCTGCTCGTCGAAGCGTCGCCCGAGCACCATCTTCCGGTACGCCGTGAGCAGCGACCCGGGCGACGGCTCGGCGTACGGCGACTCCTCCTGCCCCTGGGCCGCGTCGATATTCCGCCCTTTACCATTCAATGGCAGAATGGAAACCGGAACATGAGACGGAAGCCAGATGGAAGGCTCCGCTCTGTTCTCCGCAGCCGTATGCCCCGGCATATCGAGCATGTTTCGACCGCCCTTTCGTGATGGCTTGAGCATCTCGGATGCTCTCCGCGGTGAGCGCTTACTCAATCGCCGGGCGGATAAGCCCAGATGAAGCGGAACTGAACAGTCCGCCGATCGTTACTTCTTCACAGAAGCAACACAGTAAGCGCTTCCTCCTGGCCAACTGCGCGTCAGACAACAGCAATTTGCAGGACGCCCGCCCTTCCCTGAACACCTGTCCAATGGATCAGCGAAGCACGGAACTGCGGAAGGCAAGGAAACATGTCCGGAGTACGTCCGGGAACACGCCACTACGCCGTTGTCTGTTCCTCATGCGGAACCCGATACGAAGACGACGGCCTCCTCCTGGACTGCTCCCGGCGGCACGAGCCGGCATTCCTGCACACCGAGTACGACAGAACCGGAACCCATACAAGGGAAAGCACCGGCCTGTTCCGGCACGCCCCGCTGCTGCCGGTCGTGCGCACCTTCCCCGAAGCCCCCGGTCCCGTGGTCCACCACGCCGCGCGGCTCGGCCACCGGATCGGCCTCGACAGGCTGTGGGTCGCCTTCAACGGCTACTGGCCGGAACGCGGGGCGTACCTGCCGACCTGCACATTCAAGGACCTTGAGGCCTACACCGTGCTCGGCCGGCTGCCCGCCGACCCGCCCGTCCTGGTGATTCCCTCGGCGGGCAACACCGCCGCGGCCTTCGCCTGGGCCGCCACCTGCCACCAGGTGCCCTGCCTGCTGGTCGTGCCCGCCCCGGCCCTGGAGCGGATGCGCTTCCCCGCCCCGCTCGACCCCTGCGTCCGCATCGTCGTCCTCGACGGCACCGCCACGTACAGCGACGCCATCGCCGCCGCCGACCTGATCTCCGCCCTGCCCGGCCACCACGCCGAGGGCGGCGCCCGCAACGTCGGCCGCCGGGACGGACTGGGCACCGTCATGCTGGAAGCCGCCGACGCCCTCGGCGGCCTGCCGGAGGCCTATGTACAGGCCGTCGGCAGCGGCACCGGAGCGATCGGCTGTCACGAGGCGGCACACCGGCTGCGCTCCGCCGGCGACGCGCTGCCCCGCCTGCTGATGTGCCAGAACGCGCCGTTCGCGCCCCTGTACCAAGCCTGGCGATCCGCCGGCCCGGCCGACACCGGCCTCGAACACGAACCGCTGGCCCGTGAACTGACCAACCGGCGGCCTCCGTTCACCGTCCGCGGCGGGGTCCGCGGCGTGCTCACCGAGAGCGGCGGCGACGTCCTGTGCACCGACAACGTTGCCGCGCTCGACGCCATGGCCCTCTTCGAGGAGGTCGAGGGCATCGACATCGAACCGGGCGCCGGTGTGGCCCTGGCCGCCCTCGCACAGGCGGTCCACGACGGCCGGGTCCGTCGCGACGAACTCGTCCTGCTCAACATCACCGGAGGCGGCCGGGCCCGCCAGGCCCGCGACCTGGCACTGATACCCGCCGAGCCCTGGCTGCGGGTTCCCTGGCCCGGCCGCGAGGCAGGTCCCCGGGCTGTCGCCGAACTCGTGGCAGAACACTCGACCGGCCTCACGGCCGCCACGGAGGCGGCCCGATGACCGTCTCCCGAGACCTGGAAGTGTCCGCCGCCCAGCGCTCGATGTGGTTCGGACAGCGACTCGATCCCGCCGGGCCCGCCTACAACGTGGGCGAGTACACCGAGATCCACGGCCCCGTCGATCCCGTCAGCTTCCGGGCGGCCGTCGCGCAGGTGGTGGCCGCCACCGAGACGCTGCGGGCCCGGTTCACCGTCGTCGACGGCGCCGTCCGCCAGCTCGTCGACGCCGGCCCCGCCTGGGACCTGCCCGTCGTCGACCTCACGGACGAACCCGACCCCCTCTCGGCCGCCGAGGCCTGGATGGCCGCCGACTTCGCGACACCCTTCGACCTCGAACGGTCCCCGCTCTTCCGATACGCGCTGCTGAAGCTCTCGGACGCCCACTGGATCTGGTACCAGCCCTACCACCACATCGCCGTCGACGGCTACAGCTGCTCCCTCATCGCGAGCCGGGTCGCCGACGCCTACACCGCTCTCGTGGCGGGCACGCCCCACACCCCGCCCCGGGCGCCCCTCGCTCCGCTGGCCGAGTCGGACGAGGCCTACCGCACCGGCGAACGGATCGCGTCGGACCGGGAGTTCTGGACGACGGCGCTCGCCGACCGCCCCGAGCCGGTCAGCCTGTCCGCCCGGGCGCCGCACATCGCCGGGCGCTTCCTGCGCCGCACCGGTCATCTCCCGAAGACCGCGGGGGACCGGGTGCTCGAGGCCGCCGAACAGTCCGGCACCCGCTGGTCGCGCGTCGTGCTCGCGGCTACCGCCGCGTACCTGCACCGGCTCACCGGAGCCCGGGACATCGTCCTGGGCCTCGCCGTCACCGCCCGCGAGAGCGAGACCGAACTCGCCACGCCGGGCATGGCGTCCAACGTGCTTCCGCTGCGGCTGTCCGTACGGCCCGACACCGCCGCCCACGACCTCGTACGCCAGGCGGCCTCGGCCACCCGGGACCTGCTGGCGCACCAGCGCTACCGGGGCGAGGACCTGCGCCGGGAGCCGGCCTGGCCGCACGGTGAGCGGCGGTTCTTCGGCCCCGTCGTCAACATCATGGCCTTCGGGCCCGAGTTGCGGTTCGCCGGGCACGCCACCACGCGGCACAACCTGTCCACGGGGCCCGTCGAGGACCTCGCCTTCAACGTGTACGACCGGTCGGACGGCCACGGCATCCGCATCGACCTGGACGCCGGCCCCGCCCACTACACGGAGGCCGAACTCACCGCCCACCAGCGGCGTTTCGCCCGCTTCGTCGAGCAGTTCGCCGCGGCGGCCGTGATCGGCGCCCCGGTGGGGCGGATCGAGGTGACGCTGCCGGAGGAGCGGGGGCTGGCGCAGCTCGCCGGTACCACCGCGCCCGGGGACGGAACGACCGTACCCGGGATGTTCGCGTCCCACGTGCTGGCCGCCCCGGACGCCACCGCGGTCGTCCAGGGCGAACGTACCGTCAGCTACCGGGAGTTGAACGCCCGGGCCAACCGGCTCGCGCACCGGCTGATCGCCCTCGGCGTCCGGCCGGAGAACCGTGTCGCGGTGCTGATGGGACGGTCCGACGGCCTCCTCGCCGCACTGCTGGCCGTGCTCAAGGCCGGCGGCGCCTACGTCGGCCTCGACCCGCGCGCACCGGCCGCCCGCACCCGGCAGATCCTGGCCGGGGCCGGCGCGAGCGTCCTGCTGACCGACACCATACCCACCGCGCCCACCACGCCCACCACGCCCACCACGCCCACCGAGTCGTACGCCGTCCCGGTCGTGGTCGCTGCCGACGATCCGACACTCGCCGACGAACCCGACACGGATCCGGCCGTGCTCGTGCATCCGGCCCAGCTCGCCTACGTCAGCCACACCTCCGGCTCCACCGGTGTCCCCAAGGGTGTCGCCGTCACCCACCTCGATGTCACCGCCCTGGCCGCCGACTCCGCGTTCGGCGACGGTGCGCACACGCGCGTGCTGGTGCACTCGCCGACCGCCTTCGACGCCTCCACGTACGAGATGTGGGTACCGCTGCTGAACGGCGGCACCGCCGTGGTCGCCGGGCCGGACGAGGACGTGGACGCCGCCGCCGTCGCCCGCCTGACCAAGCGGCACGGGCTGACCGCGCTGTGGCTCACGGCGGGGCTGTTCCGCCTCGCCGCGGAGCAGGACGCGGGCTGTTTCGCGGGGCTGCGCCAGGTGTGGACCGGCGGTGAGGCCGTCCCCGCCGACGCCGTGCGCCGGGTCCTGGCGGCCTGCCCGGGGCTGACGGTCACCGACGGCTACGGCCCGACCGAGACCACCACGTTCGCCACCTGCCGGCCGTGCAGGGCGGATGCGCCGGTGCCCGACCCGCTGCCGATCGGCCGCCCGATGGACGGCATGCGGGCGTACGTGCTCGACTCGGCCCTTCAGCCGCTTCCCCCCGGCACGGTCGGGGAGTTGTACGTCGCCGGTCCGGGCGTGGCCCGCGGCTATCTGGGCCGGCCGGGCGCGAGCGCCGAACGTTTCGTCGCCGACCTCCACGGCCCGCCCGGCGCCCGTATGTACCGCACCGGCGACCGGGCGCGCGTGACGGCCGACGGGGAGCTGGAGTTCCACGGCCGCGCCGACGGACAGATCAAGCTCCGCGGCTTCCGCGTCGAACCCGGCGAGATCGAAACGGCCCTCGCCGCCCACCCGGAGGTCACCCAGGCGGTGGCCGTCCTCCGGGAGGACCGGCCCGGCGACCGGCGGCTGGTCGCGTACGCGGTGTGCCCGCAGGGCACCGCCCCGGCCCCGGACGTCCTGCGCGGCCATCTCGCCGCCCGCCTGCCCGACGTCATGGTCCCCTCGGCCGTCGTGGTCCTCGACCGGCTGCCGCTGACCCCCAACGGCAAGCTCGACCGGGCCGCGCTGCCCGCGGCCCCCGCCGCTGCCGCCCCGCAACCGCACGGCGCCCCGCGCACCCCGCACGAACAGGTCCTGTGCGCCCTCTTCGCCGACGTGCTCGGGCTGCCGGACGTCGGCCCCCGCGACGACTTCTTCGCGCTCGGCGGTCACTCGCTGCTCGCCCTGCGTCTGCTGGGCCGCATCCGCACCGTCCTCGGCGTCGAACCGACCCTGCGGGACGTCTTCCAGGCTCCCACGGCGACCGGGCTGGCCAGGCTGCTGGCCGGAGCCGGCAAGGCCGCACGGCCCGCCCCGCGGCCGACTCCCCGCACGGGCCCGGGCGAGGTCCCGTTGTCGTCCGCCCAGCGGCGGCTGTGGTTCCTGCACCGTCTGGAGGGCCCGAACGCGGCCTACAACATCCCGCTCGCCGTACGGCTGACCGGCGGTCGCCTCGACCTGGACGCCCTGCGCGCGGCCCTCGCCGACCTGGTCGCCCGGCACGAGATCCTGCGTACCGTCTACCCGGAGGCCGACGGTCTGCCGCTCCAGCGGCTGCTGGAGCCGTTCACGCCGGACCTGCACGTCCTCGATGCCGTGACCGAGGCCGACCTGCCGTACCGGCTGGGGCAGTCGGCCGCAGTGGGCTTCCGGATCGACGAGGAGGCCCCGCTGCGCGCGCACCTCCTCGTGCTCGGCCCCGAGGACCATGTGCTCCTGCTCGTACTGCACCACATCGCCTGCGACGGCTGGTCCCTGGACCCTCTGCTGCGCGACCTGGCGACCGCCTACCGGGCACGCCTGGAGGGACGCGAGCCGGACCGGGCACCGCTGCCCGTTCAGTACGCCGACTACAGCGTCTGGCAGCATCAGGTGCTCGGCGACGAGCGGGACCGTCAGCTCGACCACTGGCGCGAGGCGCTCGCCGGGCTCCCCGACGAACTCCCGCTGCCCACCGACCGTCCACGCCCCGCCCGCGCCACCCACCGGGGCGGCGACATCCCTGTCCGGCTGGACGCGGACCTGCACCTGCGGCTGCGCGCGCTGGCCGCCGAGACCGGTACGACGGTGTTCATGACCGTCCAGGCGGGCCTCGCCGCCCTGCTCACCCGGCTGGGCGCGGGCACCGACATCCCGCTCGGCACGCCCGTGGCCGGCCGCGCCGACGAGGTCCTGGACGACGTGGTCGGCTGCTTCGTCAACACCCTCGTGCTGCGCACCGACACCTCGCGGGAGCCCGCCTTCCGGGAACTGCTCGACCGGGTCCGGGAGACGGATCTGGCGGCCTACGCCCACCAGGAGCTGCCGTTCGAGCACCTGGTGGAGGCCCTCAACCCGCCCCGCTCGCTCGCCCGGCACCCGCTCTTCCAGGTGATGCTCGCCTTCCGCCCCACCTCCGGAACCCGCCTCGACCTGCCCGGCCTGAACTCCCGCACACTGCCCGTCGAGACCGGCGCCACCAAGATCGACCTGACCTTCAACCTGGGCGAACACCGCACCGCCGACGGCTCCCCGGGCGGTATCGAAGGCACCCTCCAGTACAGCGCCGATCTCTTCGACCGCAACACCGCCGAGGAACTCGCCGCCCGGCTGGAGCGCCTGCTGCGGGCGGCCGTGGACGAGCCCGACCGGCCCATCGGCACCCTCGGCATCCTTGACGACGGCGAACGCCGCCGTCTGCTGGCCGAGTTCAACGACACGGCACGTGACGTGCCGGACACCACCTTTCCCCGGCTGTTCGAAGCGCGCGCCGCAAAGGCGCCGGACGCCGTCGCGGTCGAGGACGCGTGGACTGTTCTGACGTACCGTCAACTGGACGTACGGGCCGACCGGCTGGCGCGCGTCCTGACCTCTCACGGTGCCGGTCCGGGGCGGATCGTCGCGTTCGCGCTGCCCCGGTCGGTCGACCTCGCCGTCGCCGTGCTCGCCGTCCTCAAGGCGGGCGCCGCCTATCTGCCGCTGGACCCGGAGCACCCGGCCGAGCGCACCGCCTCCCTGCTCGCCGACGCGGACCCCGTGTGCCTGATCGCCAGGGACCGACTCGGCCTCCGTGCCGACTGTCCCGTGGTGGATGCCGACGCGGTCCCGGACGCCGCGGACATGCCTTTCCCCGAGGCCCGGCCCGCCGACTGCGCCTACCTGATCTACACCTCCGGCACCACCGGCCGCCCCAAGGGCGTCGTCGTCGAGCACCGCAACCTCACCACCTACCTGGCCCGTTGCGTCGAGGCCTATCCCAGCCTGCGCGGCACCTCGCTGCTGCACGCCACGATGTCCTTCGACGCCACCGTGACCACCCTGCACGGGGCGCTCGCAGCGGGCGGCCGGGTGCACATCGCCGGCTTCCACGAGGCGGGCGCGCGGCCGGCGGACGGCGGCTACACCTTCCTCAAGGCGACCCCCAGCCATCTCCCGTTGCTGCCCGCCCTGCCGCACGACCTGTCGCCCGGTGAGGAGTTCATGCTCGGCGGTGAGGCGCTGGTCGGCGAGTCCCTGCGCGACTGGCGCCGGAACCACCCCGACGTGCGTCTGATCAACCACTACGGCCCGACCGAGCTCACCGTCGGCTGCACCGACCACCGCATCGAACCCGGCGACGACCTGCCGACCGGTCCGGTGCCCGTCGGCCGCCCCATGTGGAACACCCAGGCGTACGTGCTCGACGCCCGCCTGAACCCCGTACCGGTCGGCGTCGAGGGCGAGTTGTACGTCGCCGGCGACCACGTGGCCCGCGGCTACTGGAGGCTGCCGGGACTGACCGCCGAGCGGTTCGTCGCCGACCCCTTCGGGTCGTCCGGCGGGCGCATGTACCGGACCGGTGACCTGGCCGTGTGGCGGGCCGACGGCATCCTGGAGCTGCGCGGGCGGGCCGACGGCCAGCTGAAGATCCGCGGCCTGCGGATCGAGCCCGGCGAGATCGAGGGCGTGCTCACCTCCCATCCCGCCGTCTCCCAGGCGGCGGTGGTGGTGGCCGAGGACCGGGCCGGCGTACGGCGTCTGGTCGGATACGTCGTCGGGGCGGCCGAGGCCGACCGCCCCGCCCTGCTCACGCACGCCGCCCGGCAGCTGCCCGCCCACATGGTCCCCGAGGCACTCGTGGCGCTGGACGCCCTGCCGATGACGCCCAACGGCAAGCTGGACCGGGCCGCGCTGCCCGCACCGGCCGCCTCCGGGCCGACGCCGGGCCGGGCTCCGGGCACCGTCCAGGAGCGGGCACTCAGAGACCTGTTCGCCGAGGTCCTCCAGATCCCCGCCGACGACATCGGCGTCGACGACGGCTTCTTCGACCTCGGCGGCGACAGCATCACCTCCATCCACCTGGTGAGCCGCGCGCTCGCCGCCGGTCTGCGGCTGACCCCGCGTGACGTGTTCGAGCAGCGTACGGTCGCCGGTCTCGCCGCCACGGCGGCAGGACGGCCGGCCACCGGTCCTGATCAGGAACAGGACGCGCCGACCGGCACGCTGCCCCTCACTCCGGCCATGCGCCGGCTGCTCGAACGAGGCGGTTCGATCGGGATGTTCAGCCAGTCCGTCCTGCTCGTCACCCCCGCGGGCGCGGACGAGATGCGGCTGACGGCCGCGCTGCAAGCGGTCCTCGACCATCACGACACGCTACGACTGTGCCTGGCGCCCGACGGACGGACGGCGCAGGTGCCGCCGCCCGGGACCGTCGACGCGGCCACGGTGCTGGAGCGCGTCACCGGACCGGCGACGGACCTCGGCGATCTGTTGAACAAGTCCGCGTCACGACTCCGCCCGGAAAGGGGCGAGTTGCTGCGCGCGGTGTGGTTCGACGCGGGCCCCCGCGTCGCCGGCCGACTGCTGCTGACGGTCCATCACCTTGCGGTGGACAGCGTGTCCTGGCGCATCCTGTGCTCCGACCTGGCCACCGCCTGGCGCCAGTACGAGCTGCCCGCGCGGGGTACGTCCTTCCGGCACTGGGCCCGTCTGCTGGAGCGAGAGGCCCGCACGCCGGCACGTCAGGCCGAACTGGACATCTGGCGAACGGTGTCGGAGAACCCCGGGCCCCGGCTCGGCGCGCGGCTGCCCGATCCCCGGCGCGATGTCGTCGGCGCGATGCGCCACCTCACCCGCGTCCTCCCCGCCGAGGTCACCGCCGACCTGCTCACCACCGCTGCCACGGCATTCCACGCCGGTCCCGAAGACGTCCTGATCGCCGCGCTGGCGGCAGCCTTCACCCGATGGCGGCGGCACCCGTCCCTGCTGCTGGACATCGAGCGGCACGGCCGCGAGGAGATCGCCGACGGCATCGATCTGTCCCGTACCGTCGGCTGGTTCACCAGCGTCGTACCGGCACGGCTCGACCTGTCCGGAGTGGACGCCGAGGACCCGGCGCAGGTCCTGAAGACCGTCAAGGAACAGCTGCGGTCCGTCCCCGACCGCGGCATCGGACACGGCCTGCTGCGCCACCTCGACCCGGACAACGGCCCGCTCCTCGCGTCCCTCCCGGCCCCGGAGGTCGGCTTCAACTACCTGGGCCGTACAGCCCGTTCGGACGACGGCGACTTCTCGCCCGCGCCGGAGGGGCTGCGCGACCTGGGTGCCGTGCACGACCCCGCCATGCCCGTGGCCCACGGTCTGGAGATCACCGCCGTGACCACCGAGGACGGCCGGCTCGACACCACCTGGTCGTGGGCCCCCGGCATCTGGTCCGAGGACGACGTGAGCACCCTCGCGGACCGCTGGTTCGAGGAGTTGGCCGCGCAGGCCGAGGGCGACAGCGGCACGGCGGGCGGGCACACCCCGTCCGATCTGCCCCTGGTGTCCCTGTCCCAAGCAGAGATCGACGAGCTCGAAGCCGAGTTCGGCAATGAGTGGAGGTAACCCACGGTGACTCGGTCCGGTTCCGGAATCGCCGACATCCTGCCCCTGTCGCCGTTGCAGGAAGGCCTGCTCTTCCACACCCTGTACGACGACGAGCGGTCCCCCGACCTCTACACCACCCAGCAGATCCTGGAGCTGGCGGGCCCCGTCGACCCCGCACGCGTGCGCGCCGCGGGCCAGTCCCTGCTCGACCGGCACCCCAACCTGCGCGCCTGCTTCCGCCGCCGGGACGCCGGACGGCCGTTGCAGATCGTGCCCACGGACATCGAACTGCCCTGGGCGGAGGCCGACTTGTCCGCCCTCGGCGAGGACGAGCGCGACAAGGAGTGGGAGCGGCTGCTGGACGAGGAGCGTGCCCGCCGCTTCGACCTCGCCAGGCCCCCGCTGCTGCGGTATCTCCTGGTCCGGTGGGACCAGGACCGCTACCGCCTGCTCGTCACCAACCATCACATCCTGCTGGACGGCTGGTCGAAGCAGCTGCTGGTCCGCGAGTTCACCGCCCTGCACGCGGGCGAACACCCCACCGCGCTGCCGCCCACGCCCGCCTACCGCGACTATCTCGCCTGGCTGGAACGACAGGACCGGACCGCCGCCGAGACCGCCTGGCGCGACGCCCTCGCGGACAGGGGCGAGCCCGCCCTGCTCGCCCCCGGCCGGACCGGCGCCGACACCGTCCTGCCCCACGAGCTGGTCGTCGAACTGCCCGAGCGGCTCACCAGTGCCGGCGAGGCCACCGCCCGGTCGCTCGGGATCACCCTCAACTCGCTCGTGCAGGGTGCCTGGGGCGTGCTGCTGGGCCGGCTCACCGGCCGCACCGACATCGTCTTCGGCCAGACGGTGACCGTGCGCCCGCCCGAACTGCCGAACATCGCCTCCATGGTCGGCTTCTGCATCAACACCGTTCCCACTCGCGTCCGCTGGGACGAGGACGGCACCGTCACGGACCTGCTCACCATGCTCCACCGGCGGCAGGCGGCCCTGCTGCCGCACCAGCACCTGGGACTCGCCGACATCAAGCGCGCCGTCGGCGGTGGTGGCGAACTCTTCGACACCCTGCTGGCCTTCGAGAACCACCCGGCCGCCGATGGCCCGGGAGCCTCCCGGGTCACCCAGCTCACCGGCCGCGACGCCACCCACTACCCCCTCACCCTCGCCGTCCTGCCCGGCCGCCGCCTCGCGCTGCGCCTGTCGTACCGGCCCGACCTGTACGACGAGCCGGGCGCCCGACGGCTCCTGGACCGGTTCGCCGCCGTCCTGGAGGCCTTCGTGGCGCATCCGGCACGTCGCGTGCGTGAGGTCGAGATCCTGCTGCCGGTGGAGCGGGAGGGGCTGCCGGTCGGAGCCGCGGGCACCGCCGTACCGTCTTCGGCCACCCTGACCGAGCTGTTCTCGGACCAAGCGGCCCGCACCCCCGACGCCACGGCCGTGGTGCACGAGGGCACCCGCCTCACGTACGCCGAACTGGACGCGCGGGCCAACCGTCTGGCGCACCTGCTGACGGCACGCGGCGCGGGTCCGGAGCGGCTGGTGGCCCTCGCGCTGCCGCGCTCGGCGGAGCTGGTGGTGGCCGTGCTGGCGGTACTGAAGACCGGTGCCGCATACGTGCCGATGGACCCGGAATACCCGGCGGACCGGCTGGCGTTCATGCTCGCCGACGCCGATCCGGTGCTGCTGGTCACCACGGCGGACGTGGCGCCGGCACTGCCCGCGTGCGCGGTCCCCGTGGTCACGCCGGACGAGTCGCGGACGTACCCCGGCACGGCACCCACGACGCCGCCCCTGACCGGCGACCACCTCGCCTACGTCATCTACACCTCGGGCTCCACGGGACGGCCGAAGGGCGTCGCGGTGCCGCACCGCAACGTCGTACGGCTCTTCACGGCCACCCGGCACTGGTTCGGCTTCGGCCCGGACGACGTGTGGACGCTGTTCCACTCCTACGCCTTCGACTTCTCGGTGTGGGAGCTGTGGGGCGCGCTGCTGCACGGCGGCACGCTCGCGGTCGTCCCGTACGCGGTGAGCCGTGACCCTGAGGAGTTCCTGCGGCTGCTGGCCCGCGAGCGCGTCACCGTGCTGAACCAGACGCCCTCGGCCTTCGGTGAACTGCTGCGCGCGGACGCCGCCCTGCCGGACGTCGGGCGCGCACTGGCCCTGCGGTACGTGGTCTTCGGCGGTGAGGCGCTCGACTTCACGCGGGTCGCCGAGTGGTACACCCGGCACTCGCAGGACGCCCCCGTACTGGTCAACATGTACGGCATCACCGAGACGACGGTCCATGTCACGGCGCTGCCGCTGACCGAGGCCGCGGTACGCGACCAGTCGCAGGCCGGCGGCATCGGACCCGCCATCCCCGACCTGCGCGCCTACGTCCTGGACGCGGGACTGCGGCTGGTGCCGCCGGGAGTGGCCGGGGAGTTGTACGTGGCGGGAGCGGGTCTGGCGCGCGGGTACCTGGGACGACCGGGGCTGACGGCCGGGCGTTTCGTCGCGGACCCGTTCGCCACCGGCCGCGGTGACCGCATGTACCGCACGGGCGACGTGGTGCGGCAGTCGGCCGACGGTGCGCTGGAGTACCTGGGCCGGGCCGACGACCAGGTCAAGATCCGGGGCTTCCGCATCGAACTCGGTGAGGTGGAGGCGGCGCTCGCCGGCCACCCCGACGTGGCGCAGGCGGTCGTCCTCGTACGGGACGAGCGGCTGATCGGCTACGCCGTCGGACGGGACCTCGACGCGGACGCTCTGCGGCGCCACGTGGGAGAGACGCTGCCGGACCACATGGTCCCCTCCGCCGTGGTCGTCCTCGACCGGCTGCCCCTGACCGGCAACGGCAAGCTGGACCGCGCCGCGCTGCCGGCGCCGTCCGTGCGGAGCGAAGGACGCGCCCCGCGCACCCCGCAGGAGGAGATCCTGTGCGGGCTCTTCGCCGACGTCCTCGGCCTGGATCCGCACCGGTTCGGCGCGGACGACGGCTTCTTCGACCTCGGCGGCGACTCCCTGCTCGCCATGCGCCTCACCGACCGTGTCAGGAGCGCGCTGGGCGCCGCGCTGCCCGTACGGGCGGTGTTCGAGGCGGCGACCCCCGCCGGGCTGGCCGTGCGGATCGCCGAAAGCGAAGGGGGCCCGCGTCGTCCGGAACTCACGGTGCGCGAACGCGGGCACGCCCCGATTCCGCTGTCGTACGCGCAGCAGCGGCTGTGGTTCCTGAGCCGCCTCGACGGCGGCAACTCCTACACCGTTCCCTGGGCCCTGCGCCTGACCGGCCCTGTCGACCGTACGGGGCTGGAGGCGGCGCTCGCCGACATCGTGACCCGCCACGAGCCGCTGCGCACCCTCCACCCCGACTTCCAGGGCACTCCGTACCAGCGGATCCTGGACCCGGAGGCGGGACGGCCGACCCTCACCGTCGTACCGGTCACCGAGTCCGAACTCCCCGCGCTGCTCACCACCGCCGCCGGGCACCGCTTCGACCTGTCCGCCGAAACGCCGCTTCGGGCCACCCTGTTCGAGCTCGACGCCGACACACACGTCCTGCTCCTGCTCGCCCACCACATCGCCGTCGACGGCTGGTCCATGGCACCCCTGATGCGCGATCTGGAGACGGCGTACACGGCCCGGATCACCGGATGCGCCCCGCAGTGGCGGCCGCTGCCGGTCCAGTACGCCGACTTCGCGCACTGGCAGCGCGAACTACTCGGCGCGGCGGCGGACGGGACGGGGAGTCTGCGGGAACGTCAGACGGCCTTCTGGCGTAAGGCGCTGGCAGGTGCCCCGGAGGAGTTGCCGCTGCCGGCCGACCGTCCCAGGCCCGCCGAGCCCACCGGACACGGCGACCGTGCCGGACTCACCATCGACGCGGAACTGCACGCCGCACTCGCCGACCTCGCCTCCGCCTCCCGGAGCACCCTGTTCATGGTGCTCCAGGCCGGGCTCGCCGCGACGCTGACCCGGCTCGGTTCGGGCACCGACATCACCATGGGCACGCCGGTCGCCGGACGCGCCGACGCCAGGCTGGACGACCTGGTCGGCTTCTTCGTCAACAGCCTCACGCTGCGCACCGACACCTCGGGCAGCCCCACCTTCCGTGAACTCCTGGACCGGGTCCGGGACTTCGACCTCGCCGCCTACGCCCACCAGGACGTGCCGTTCGACCTCCTCGTGGACGCCCTCAGTCCGCGGCGCACCCTCGCCCGGCACCCGTTGTTCCAGGTCATGCTGGCCTTCACCGCTCACGCCTCGGACGTCCCCCTGTCCCTGCCCGGCCTGTGCGTCGTGCGCGAGCCCGTCGAGACCGGCGCGGCCCGCTTCGACCTCTGCCTCTACCTGAGCGAGCGCCGCCACGGCGACGGGACCCCGGCGGGCATCGACGGCATCACCGAGTACAGCACCGACCTGTTCGACCCGGCCACGGCCCAGTGGCTCAACAGGCGGCTCGTCCGCTTCCTGGCCGCCGTCGCCGCCGACCCCGGCCTGCGGATCGAGGACGTGGAGCTCCCGGAGGACGCCGGGCGTCGGCGACCCGACGCGTCGGCGCCGCCGCCCGGCGGACAGCCGGACCGCGAGGCGTCGCCCGCGCCTGCTTCCGTGCCCGTGCCTGCTTCCGTGCCGGTGCCTGCTTCCGTGCCCGCGCGGGCGCCCGGGGCCGCGCGGGCGCCCGGGGCCGACGCGCCCGCCGGGCCCGCCGGTGGACAGGAACCGGCGACTTCGGCCGAGCGCATCCTCGCCGGACTCTTCGGCGAGCTGCTCGGGCTGTCCGAAGTCCCCCTCGACGAGGACTTCTTCGCCCTCGGCGGCGACAGCATCTCCTCGATCCGGCTGGTGAGCCGGGCAGCCGAGGCCGGAGTCGTGATCAGCGCCCGGGACGTCTTCAAGTACCAGACGGTGAAGGAGCTGGCGGCGGTGGCTCGTGGGCCGGCCGATGACCGCGTCGACGGTGCGGGCGGCGCGTCCGGCGTCCATGACGCCGACGGAGTGGGCGCGGTCCCGCTCACTCCCGTCATGCGGTGGCTGCTCGAACGCGGTGGCCCGATTCAGCGGTTCAGCCAGTCCGTCCTGCTGACGGTCCCGGCGGGCGCCGGTCTGCCGCGGCTGGCCGGGGCCCTCCAGGCGGTGCTCGACCACCACGACATGCTGCGTTCCCGGCTCTCCCCGACCCCGGAACTGGAGGTCGGCCCGGTCGGCGGCGTCAGCGCCGCGGCCCTGCTCGACCGCCGGGACATCTCCGGTGTGTCCGGCACGGACGACCTCCACGCCTGCGTGGCCGAGGAGTTCGACCGGGCCGTGGGACTGCTCGATCCGGCGGCCGGGGCGATGGTCCGGGCCGTGTGGTTCGACGCCGGACCGGACAGGGCCGGGCGGCTGCTGCTGACCGTCCACCATCTGGCCGTGGACGGCGTGTCGTGGCGCATCCTCGTACCCGATCTGAAAGCCGCCTGGGAGGCCGTCGCCGCCGGACGGAGCCCCGAACTGCCGCCCGTCGGCATGTCGTTCCGTCGCTGGTCGCTGGAGCTGGGCCGGCAGGCGCGTATGCCGTCGCGGGTCGCCGAGGCCGAGCTGTGGCGCTGTATCGCCGAGGCCCCGCGCGCCCGGCTGGGCAGGCGCCCGCTCGCCCCCGACCGGGACACCGCCGCCACCACGAGCTCACTGCGGCTCACCCTGCCGCCCGAGATCACGGGACCGCTGCTCACCGGCGTCCCGGCCCACCTCCGCCTCGGCGTCCAGGACGTCCTGCTCACCGGCCTCGCCCTGGCCGTCGCCGACCGGCAGGGCTCCCCGGACGTCGTGCTCGACGTCGAGGGGCACGGCCGCGAGGAGCTGGTGCCGGGACGCGAACCGTCCCGCACCGTCGGCTGGTTCACCTCGCTCTACCCGGTCCACCTGGATCTGGCGGGCGTGGACGTGGGCGACGCCCTGGCCGCCGGGCCGGCCGCCGAGCTCGCCGCCGCCCGGGTCGCGGAGCGGCTGCGCGAACTGCCCGACCACGGTGTGGGACACGGTCTGCTGCGCCACCTCAACCCGGACACGGCACCCGAGTTGGCCAAGGCGCCCACGCCGGCGATCGGCTTCAACTACCTCGGCCGGTTCAGTGCTCCCGGCACCACGGCCACCGAGCCGTGGGCCTTCGCCCCCGAGTCGTCGGCACTCGGCGCCGGCCGCGACCCCGGCCTCGCCGCTGCCCACGTCCTCGACATCAACGCTGTCGTCCACGACACGGCCGCCGGACCGCGGCTGGTGGCCGACTGGGCGTGGCCCGAGGGCGTGCTGACCGAGCCGGAGGTGCGGGCGCTGGCCGAGTCCTGGTTCACCGCGCTCACCGCACTCGTGTCCCGGGCCGGCGACGGTACCGGCCCGTCGGTCGCGGGCCTGTCGCCGGACGAGCTCGACGAACTGAGCGCGGGCCTCGACTAGCCGGCCCTCCGACAGTCGGCCCTCCGACCAGACCCAGCGGTTCCAGCTGAGCCGGAACACAGCGAGACGAACAGCGAGACGAGACGACATGACGCAGCCCGGGCCGGTCGACGTACTGCCCCTGACCCCGCTCCAGGAGGGTCTGCTCTTCCACGCACTGTACGAGCGCGAACGGGACGCCCCGGACGTGTACGTCGTGCAGCTGGTCTTCGAACTCGAAGGCCCGGTGGACGCCGCCCGCCTCCGCGCCGCCGCTCAGGCACTGCTGGACCGCCACCCGAACCTGCGGGCGGCCTTCCGGCGGCGCCGCGGCGGCCAGCCGGTGCAGGTCGTCCCGCGGCGGGCGACGCTGCCGTGGGCCGAGGCCGATCTCATCGAGCGAGCGGCCGGCACCGACCCCGACAAGGCGTGGACCGAACTGCTGGACGAGGACCGGGCCCTCGGGTTCGACCCCGCCACCCCGCCCCTCCTGCGCTGCACTCTGGTCCGCACCGGCGAACGCCGCCACCGGCTGCTCGTCACCCACCACCACATCCTGCTCGACGGATGGTCGGTCTCCGTGCTCCTACGGGAACTGCTCGCCCTGTACGCCGCCGACAGCGACCCGGCCGTGCTCACACCCGTCCCGCCCTACCGCACCTTCCTCACGTGGCTGGACCGCGGGGACCGCACCGCCGCCGAGGCCGCCTGGCGGGACGCGCTGGCCGACGTGACGGAACCGACCCGGCTGGCTCCGGCGGGCGTGCCCGGCGCCACCGAACCGGCACAGGCGCGGACCGAGCTGTCGGCGGAGCTCGGAGCCGCCCTCACGGCACGCGCCCGGAGCCTCGGCGTGACCGTGAACACCCTCGTCCAGGGCGCCTGGGCGCTCCTGCTCGGCCGCCTGACGGGCCGCGACGACGTCGTCTTCGGCGCCACCGTCTCCGGCCGCCCGCCCGAACTACCCGGCGTCGAGTCGATGGTCGGCCTGTTCATCAACACCATCCCGACGCGGGTCAGGCTGCGGCCCGAGGAGAGCCTGGGCGCTCTGCTACGCCAGGTTCAGGACGGTTACGTCCGCCTCCTCGACCACCACCATCTCGGTCTGGCCGACATCCAGCGGACCGTGGGCGTCCCGGAGCTCTTCGACAGCCTCGTCGTCTTCGAGAACTACCCGGTGGACCCGGAGGCCATGGGCGACGGGCGGGACACCGGCGAGGACGGCGGCGGGCTCCGTGTCGTCGGATCGAGCGGTCGCGACGCCACCCACTACCCCGTGACCCTGGTGGCGGTCCCCGCCGCCCGGCCCCGCTTCCGGCTGGCCTACCACCCGGGGCTGTTCGACGCCGGCTGGGCCGACGCCACGCTCGCGCGCCTGGTACGCGTCCTCGAAGCCATGGCGGCCGATCCGGAACTTCCCCAGGGCCGCCTGGGGCTCCTGGGGCCCCGGGAAGTTCCCGTGCGGACCCGGCTCGCGCCGCCCGCGGCCCGTACCCTCGGCGACCTCTGGTCGGCCCAGGTCGCGGCCACCCCGGACGCCGACGCCGTACTGGACCGCGGCACCCGTCTCACCTACCGCGAACTGGACGCCCGCGCCGAGCGGTTGGCCGGTCGCCTCACCGCCCTCGGGGCAGGCCCCGAGCGGGTCGTCGGCATCGCGCTGCCCCGCACGGCGGAGCTGGTCGTCGCCGTCCTCGCCGTGCTGAAGTCCGGTGCCGCCTATCTGCCGCTCGACCCCGCCTACCCGGCCGACCGGCTGGCGTACATCGTCGCCGACGCCCGCCCGGTGGTCGTCCTCGCCACCGCGCAGACGGCGGGGGCGTTGCCGCAGGGCACACCGCTGCTCGATCCGGGCAGTGAGGTGACGGGGCGTCACGATTACCTGATGGGGCGTCACGAGCACTGTCCCGCAGGCCGTTCGGTGCCGGACAGCCTCGCCTACATCACCTACACCTCCGGCTCCACCGGCCGCCCCAAGGGTGTGCTGGCCACGCACCGCAACGCCGTCGAGTTCGTGGAGTGGACGCACGCCGAGTTCGGTCCCGAGCGGCTGGCCAAGGTGCTGTTCTCGACCTCGCTCAACTTCGACGTGTCGGTATTCGAGATCTTCTCGCCGCTGCTGTGCGGCGGCCGGATCGAGATCGTCGAGAACCTCCTCTCGCTCACCGACGGCACCCCCCGCGACGTCGGCCTGATCAGCGGCGTGCCCACGGTCATGGCCGGCGTGCTCGCCGAGCGACCGGCCGTCTCACCCCACACTGTGGCCCTCGGCGGCGAACCGATCCCCGCACAGCTGCGCGCCGACGTCGAGGCCGCCTTCCCCGGGGCGCGGCTCGTCAACTTCTACGGGCCCACCGAAGCGACCATCTACGCCACCGCCTGGCAGTCCGGCTCCGGCCCCGACGACAAATCCGGGCCGCCCATCGGCCGCCCCCTCGCCCGCAACATCGTCCACCTCCTCGACCACGCCCTGCATCCCGTGCCCGACGGGGCCGTCGGCGAGGTGTACGTGGCGGGCGGCGGTCCGGCCCGCGGCTACCTGGGCAGGCCGGGGCTGACCGCCGGGCGGTTCGTCGCCGACCCCTTCGGCGGACCGGGGGAGCGCATGTACCGCACGGGCGACCTCGCGATGCGCGGCTCCGACGGGCACCTGCGTTTCCTGGGCCGGGCCGACCAGCAGGTCAAGCTCCGCGGCTTCCGGATCGAACTGGGCGAGATCGAAGCCGCACTCACCGCCCATCCGGCCGTCGCCAAGGCGGCGGCCACGGTAAGGGAGGAACGGAACGGCGATAAACGACTGGTCGCCTACGTCGTATCCGCTCAAGGCGCGCTCGCGGGCGCGGACGGCCTGCGCGATCACCTCGCCCGCATCCTCCCCGCCCACATGATCCCCTCGGCGTTCGTCACCCTCGAAGCGCTCCCGTACACCGCCAGTGGCAAGCTCGACCGCAAGGCGCTGCCCGCGCCCGACGCGCCGCTCGCCGCGAAGACCGCTCCCCGTACCGAGCGGGAGGAGACCCTGCGCGCGATCTTCGCCGAGGTTCTCGGCCTCGCCCCGGACCGGGTCGGGGTCGACGACGGCTTCCTCGATCTCGGCGGCCATTCCCTGCTGGCTCCCCGCCTGACCTCGCGCATCAGGGCCGAATTCGGCGTCGAACTGCCGCTGCGCGCCCTCTTCCAGACCCCGAGCGTGGCGGCGCTGGCCCGGCGTCTGGCCGAAGGCGACCGCCCCCGGACGCCCGACCGACTCTCCGGCCCCGCCCATGAGCCGGGCACGGCGCCTGAGTCGAGTACGGCCCCTGAGTCGAGTACGGCTCCGGTGGGCCCCCTGCTCCCGCTCCGCACCCGAGGCGATCTCGAACCTCTCTTCTGCCTTCCTCCGGCCTCGGGCCTGTCCTGGGGCTTCGCCGGGCTGGCCCGCCACATCGGCCCCGGCCGCCCGCTGTACGGCCTACAGTCCCGTGGCCTGATCCCGGGTCAGGACCGGGCCGGCAGCCTGGCCGAGGCGGTCGCCGAACACACCGCCCTCATCCGCCGGACGCAGCCGCGCGGCCCGTATCACCTGCTCGGCTACTCCATGGGCGGCCTCGTCGCGTACGACGTCGCCGTCGGCCTCCAGGCGGCCGGAGAGCAGGTCGCACTCCTCGCGCTGCTCGACTCCTTCCCCGGCTCCTGGATCCGGCAGGGCCCCGCCCGGTACGACCGCCCGGCGCTGCTGCGCAGCCTCCTCACCATCCTCGGCCGGCCGGTGCCCGAGGACGAGACGGAGCCGCTGGACGAGAGCAGGTTCGCGGAGCTGGTCCGCCGCGTACCCGACATGCCCGGCAGTCTCGACGACGCCGAACTGGCGGCCCTGGTCGACGTGACGGCGAACAACCGGCGCCTGATGGACGAGTTCGCCCCCCGGCCGTACCGCGGGGACCTGCTGTTCTTCACCGCCGCACAGGATCCGGACGCGGTCCAGGGCCGTCACCGCTCCTGGCAGCCGTACGTCGAAGGCCGCATCGACAACCACGACGTCGCCTGCACGCACGGAGAGATGACGCGGCCCGGGTCGCTGGACCACATCGGCCCGGTTCTGGACGACCGGCTTCGCAACTAGTCCGACGGCATCGGAAGCAGTCCGACCGCATCGGACACCACCGCACCCGACAGGAGGAACCGCTATGAGCACCAACCCCTTCGACGACGACAGCATCGAGCACCTGGTCCTGGTGAACGACGAGAGCCAGCACTCCCTCTGGCCCGTCTTCGCCGAGATCCCGGCCGGCTGGACCGTGGTCCACGGCCCTGCGAGCCGCCAGTCCTGCGTGGACCACGTCGACGAGCACTGGACCGACATGCGCCCCAAGAGCCTGATCAGGGCTATGGGCGAAGAGCCACCGGCCCGGTAAACCCACCGACCACCCGAACGCCCGCCCGCCGCAAGGAGAGACCGGCAGCCATGCCCACGGATGACCCGACCGATACGACCGACCCGACCGACACGACCAAGCTGGTGTGCCTCCCGTACGCCGGAGCGGGTGCCTCGTTCTACCGCCCCTGGGCCGCTCTGGCCGGGGCCGCGCTGGAGATCGTCCCGCTCCAACTGCCCGGCCGGGAAAGGCTGATCGACGAGCCGCCCCACCGGGACGTGCACCAGGCCCTCGACGACCTCCTGCCCCAGCTGTGGGAACGGCTCGGTGACGGCGACCACAAGGTGGCCCTCTTCGGGCACAGCCTCGGCGCCGTGCTCGCCTACGAACTGGCACACCGCCTGGTCACCGAGCCCGGCATCGAGCTCGCCCACCTGTTCGTCAGCGGGTCGCCGCATCCCGGCCGCAGCCGTGAACAACGGGCCACCGGCCTGTCCGACGACGACTTCCTCGCCCGCGTCGGCGAGTTCGCGGGCTACCGACACCCCGCGTTCGACGACCCGGAGATGCGCGAGATGCTCCTGCCCACCCTGCGCGCGGACGTCGAGATGCACGAGGCCTACGTACCGAGCACCCTCCTTCCGCTGGACGTTCCCCTCACGGTCGTCCGGGGCGAGGACGACACCCTGGTCGGCCACGACGCCGCCGCGTCCTGGAACAAGGCGTCCGGCCGCGACTTCGCGTACGTCGAGATCCCCGGCGGCCACATGTATCTGACCGAGTCCGCTCCCGATCTGGTCGGCCTGATCGCCTCGAAGCTGCGCTAGCCGTCCCTCTCATTTCCTTCCCCCTCATTTCCTTCCCCCTCACTTCCTTCCCCCTCACTTCCTTCCCCCGCCCCCCTTCACGACTACGACTCCCAGGGAGTATCCGATGCGTCTGCACGGCAAGTCGGTCTTCATCACCGGCGCCGCCCGCGGACTCGGCAGGGCCGCCGCGGTCGCCTGTGCGGCCGAGGGCGCCGACCTCACCCTGCTGGACATCTGCGCCGACCTGCCGGGCGTGCCCTACCCGCTGGGCACCGTGGGGCAGTTGGAGCACACCGCCGCGCTGTGCCGGGACGCCGGCGCGGCCGTCCTCACCGCGGTGGCCGACATCCGCGACACCCGTGGCATACGGGAGGCGGTGGCCCGTTCCGAGGACCGGTTCGGCCGGATCGACGTCGCCGTCAACAACGCGGGCATCGCCGCACCCTCGGGCAGACCGGTGCACGAGATCGAGGAGGACGAATGGTCCCTGATGATCGACGTGGACCTCTCCGGGGCCTGGCGGCTGATCCGCGAGGTCGGCGGGGCGATGAGCGCCCGGCGCGCCGGCAGCATCATCAACGTCGCCTCCACCGCCGGGCTCGTCGGCTACCGGCATTTCGCCGGTTATGTCGCCGCCAAACACGCCGTCGTCGGTCTCACCAAAGCCGCCGCACTCGACTTCGCGCCGACGAAGGTGCGGGTGAACGCGGTCTGCCCGGGATCCGTGCGCGACGACGCATGGGCCGAGGGCAGGATGCTCGCCGAGATCGCCAGGGCGCTGGACGTGCCCGTCCACGAGCACGAGAAGACCTTCGTCGAGGCGCAGCCCATGAACGCGCTGATCGAACCCGCCGACGTGGCTGCCGCGATCGTCTTCCTGGCCTCGGACGAGTCCCGGCAGATCACCGGGTCGGTCCTGACCGTGGACGGCGGGTTCAGCGTCCGCTGAGCCCCCTGCCCCGGCCGAGGGAAGCAACGAGAACAACCAGAACAACCAGAACAACAAGGAGTACGGCCCGTGTCCGCGTCGCTGTCCGATCCCCACCTCCACGCGACCCACTGCCATGCGCTGCGCGTCCGGTCGGGACACTCCCCGGACCCCGCCCGCCGACCCGGGCTGTGGATCGAGGACGTCCCCGTGCCGGCGACGGCCCCCCTTGCAGAGCGCCGACGCGCCGTCGAACTCGCACGGCCCAGCCGCGATCCGCGCCAAGTCCTGCTGCGCTACGCCGACGGCCTGTCCGACCTGATCGTCGTCGCCTCGCGCGGCCGCTGGGACCGTACGGCCCTCAACCGGCTGGCAGCCGGACAATCCGTGGCGCCGAACGACGCACGCCCGGCTCCCGAGGCCTCCTCGGCCCCGTCCCCTCCCGCCTGGGGGCTAGGGGGCGACGGTCCCAGCGACCCACATGTCGTCGCCCTGGACGACGACGGCGGCGACGAGGCGAGCTGGCTCACGGCACTCGCCGTCACCCTGCGCCGCTACGACCCCGAAACCCCGCCGGTCATCGGCACCGACCATGGCAGCTTCACCGTCGAAGAGGCCGCCACGCTCGGCGAGTCGAAGCCCTCCTCAGCGACCGGCCCCGCGCTCACGGGCCTGCTCTTCACCGACAACACCGCCCTTCCCGACGACACCGCACTTCCCGGTGCGGACGAGACCGAGTACGTGCCCTGCCTCGCGCCCCCGTTCCCGCTCACCGTCTCCGTCCTGCGGGACTCGGGCGGTCTGCGGCTGCGCTGCGACCACCTGAGCAGTCACTTCTCCGCGGAGATCGCGGCCCAGTTCGTACGGCACCTCGTGCACGTACACCGGCAGGTCCTGGACCTCCCCCGGACTCCCCCGGCCGACGTCGAACTCCTCGACGCGGCGGAGCGAGCGCACACGGCGTCGCTCGGCCGCCCGCCCCGTCCCCTGGCCGGCCGGCCGGTGAGCGTGCCCGGAGCGCTCGCCCGGATCGTGGCGGCGGCACCGGACCGCATCGCCGTGACCGACGGCGACACGGGCCTGACCTACCGCGAACTCGACGAGAGGGCGGCCCGGTCGGCAGCCGGCCTCCGAGCACGCGGGGTCAGGGCCGGCGATCGGGTGGGCGTGTGTCTGGAGCGCTCCGCCGAACTCGTCGTCGCCCTGCTCGCCGTACTGAAGGCCGGCGCGGCCTATGTGCCCGTCGACCCCGCCCACCCGGCGGACCGGCTCGCCCACACGGCACGGGACGCGGGTCTGGGCGTGGTGATCACCCGGCTCCCTCAGTTCCCGGCCGTAGCGGACTGCGTGCGGGTGACGCCGGACGAACTGATGGACGAACCGCGAGGCGGGCGGCCGTCGCCGGAGCATGACGCGAGCCCTCCGCCTCCCGCACCCGATGACGCCGCCTACGTCATCTACACCTCCGGCTCCACCGGCCGGCCCAAGGGCGTCGTCGTACCGCACCGGAACGTGATCGCCCTGGTCGACGCGACCCGCGACGAGTACGGGCTCGGCGAGGCGGACGTGTGGACCTGGTTCCACTCCAGCGCCTTCGACTTCTCGGTGTGGGAGATCTGGGGCTGCCTGCTGACCGGCGGACGCCTCGTCGTCGTACCGTACTTCGTCTCCCGTGAACCGGACCGCTTCCGTGACCTGCTCGTCGCCGAGCAGGTCACCGTGCTCAGCCAGACCCCGTCGGCCTTCGCCCAGCTCCTGGGCGTCGACCACTGCGAAGCGTCCGTCCGGCTCGTCGTCTTCGGCGGTGAGCCGCTGGACACGCGGATGCTGCTGCCCTGGTTCGACCGGCACCCCGAGCGGTCCTGCCGGCTGGTGAACATGTTCGGCATCACGGAGACGACCGTCCATGTCACCGAACAGACCCTCACCCGGAAACTGGCGCTCGCCGCCACCCGCTCCGTCGGGCGTGCCCTGCCCGGCTGGCACCTGTACGTGACGGACCCGGCCGGACAGCTGCTGCCGCCGGGGGTGGCGGGCGAGATATGCGTCGGTGGTGCCGGTGTGGCGCTCGGCTATCTGGGTCAGGAGGAGCTGACCCGCCGGCGGTTCGTACCGGACCCGTTCACCGGCGGCACGATGTACCGCAGCGGCGACCTCGGACGCCTGCGCCCGGACGGGCGGCTCGACCACCTCGGGCGGATCGACAGCCAGGTGAAGATCCGTGGCTTCCGCATCGAGCTCGACGAGATCCGCTCGGTTCTGCTGGAGGACCCCGACGTGCGCACCGCGGCGGTCCTGGTGCGCCACGACGACCCGTCCGACGCCGCCACGGCCAGGATCGACGCCTACGTGGTCCTGTCGTCCGGAGGCGATGCCGCCGGGATCCGCGAGCGGGCCGCCGGCATCCTTCCCGACTACATGCTCCCCGCCACCGTCACCGCGCTGGACGCCCTCCCGCTGACCCCCAACGGCAAACTCGACGCAGCGAAGCTTCCCGCCCCGGCGGTCCCGCGCTCGTCACGGCGGGACACGGCCCCGGCCGCCGCCGACGACGGCCTCACCGCGATCCTGACCGAGATCTGGAGCGAGGTGCTGGGCGTGCCCGTGGCCCCCGACGACGACTTCTTCGAGCTCGGCGGCAACTCCCTGTTCGCCGTCCGGATCGGTGCCGCCCTGCGGGCCCGCGGTCTGCCGTCCCTGCGGCTGCGGGAGCTGTACCGCCACCCGACCGTCCGGGGAACGGTGGCGGCTCTCAGGACCGCGGACGAGCACCGCCGGAAGTGACCGGAATTGATCAGTCGCCGTCTCCCGGCACGAAATTTCGCGGCCGCCCCAGGACGATTTTGCTCAGCCCAGGAAGCTGAGCCGCACCTGCCGGTCCGGATTGTCCCGGTTGGTATCGACGAGGCACACCGACTGCCACGTCCCGAGCTCCAGCCGCCCGTTCAGCACCGGCAGCGTCGCGTGGGGCGGGACGATGGCCGGGAGGACATGGTCGCGGCCGTGGCCGGGGCTGCCGTGGCGGTGCTGCCAGCGGTCGTCGGCGGGCAGGAGGGTGTGCAGGGCGGCGAGGAGGTCGTCGTCGCTACCGGCGCCCGTCTCGATGACGGCGACGCCGGCCGTGGCGTGCGGGACGAAGACGTTCAGCAGGCCGTCGCGGCCCGCGGCCGCCTCCCGCAGGAAGGCCTCGCAGTCGCGGGTGAGATCCACGACCCGCTCCGAGGAGCCGGAGGCGACGTTCAGAACTCGGGTGGTGAAGGCGTCTGACATGTACTCCATCCTCGCCCATGCACCGGAGTTCACGCGCGAGGAGACTCCGACGATACGGCCGAGCCGTGATACACGAGGTCCACTTCGCGAGACAGCGTTGACCATGGCCTCGTCATCTGGCTACGTTCTGCGGCATGTTGCGTTCAGCCCTGCTCACCACGCGCGGTCACATCGACCTGCTGCGGGTGGCCTCCGCCGCGTGTCGCCGCGGCCGCTGACGCCCCCTTCCTCTCCTCACCCACGCTTTCTCCGTGCACCGGGCCGGTCCTGACCTGTCCGGCCGGGTCCAGATCTGTCCTGTCGGGTCCAGATCTGTCCTGCCGGGCCATGACCTGCCCCGGCTGACGTGACCTGCTCCGGCCCGTCGTGCCCTGATCGAACCTGACCCGGTGGCATGACACGTGTCTCCCTCGCACACCCATCGCCCCCTGGAGTACCCATGAGCATCAGCCATGCCCCACCCAGCGCTGACAATGCGGATATTCCCCTCAAATCCAGTTTTGAGGAGCCGCCGCCCGTCGATGTCGTCCCCCTCCTACCCGCCTCCTCCCGCCGCACCCGCGTCCCCCGCTGGCTGCGCCGCACCACCGGCCCCGTCCTGCTCCTCCTCCTGTGGCAACTTCTCAGCAGCACAGGCGCGTTGACCGCCGACGTACTCGCCTCGCCGGGCCGTATCGCCCAGGTCGGCGGCGATCTGATCGCCGACGGTTCGCTGACCTCGGCCATGGGGACGTCCCTCCAGCGCGTCGCCGCCGGGCTGGCGCTCGGCACGCTCGTCGGGACCGGACTCGCGCTTGTCTCGGGCCTGTTCCGGGTCGGCGAGGACCTCGTGGACGCACCCGTGCAGATGCTGCGGACCGTGCCCTTCGTCGGGCTCATCCCGCTGTTCATCATCTGGTTCGGTATCGGCGAGGCACCCAAGGTCGCCATCATCACGCTCGGCGTGACGTTCCCGTTGTACCTCAATGTCTACGCCGGTATCCGTGGCGTGGACGCCCAGTTGATCGAGGCCGGGGAGTCCCTCGGGCTGTCCAGGTGGGGTCTCGTGCGACACGTGGTGCTGCCCGGCGCGCTGCCAGGCGCCCTGACCGGTCTGCGCTACTCGCTCGGCATCGCCTGGCTCGCGCTCGTCTTCGCCGAGCAGGTCAACGCCGACTCCGGCATCGGGTTCCTGATGGTGCAGGCGCGGGACTTCCTGCGGACCGACGTGATCGTGGTCTGCCTGATCGTCTACGCCTTCCTCGGCCTGCTCGCCGACTTCATCGTCCGCTCCCTCGAAAGGCTGCTGCTGCAATGGCGACCGACGTTCACCGGCCGGTGAGTCCCCGGCCCACACAGGCCGGGCAGACCACGCAGGCCCTGCCCGTCCCCCAGTCCGTGCACGTCGACGGACTGACCCGCTCGTTCGACGGCCGCGCCGTCCTCGACCGACTGCAACTCGACGTCCGCCCCGGTGAATTCGTCGCCCTCCTCGGTCGCAGCGGCTGCGGCAAGTCCACCCTGTTGCGCGTCCTGGCCGGCCTCGACCGGGACATCGAGGGCACCGTGCTGGTGCCGCGCCGCAAGGCCGTCGCCTTCCAGGCGCCGCGGCTGATGCCCTGGAAGAAGGTGTGGCGCAACGTGCTGCTCGGTCTCCCGGGCAAGCCGGACCCTGCCGTGGCCGAGCGGGCGCTGCATGAGGTCGGGCTGGACCACCGTACGGACGCCTGGCCCAAGACGCTCTCCGGTGGCGAGGCACAACGGGCCTCGCTCGCACGGGCGTTGGTCCGCGAGCCCGATCTGCTGCTGCTCGACGAGCCGTTCGGCGCGCTCGACGCGCTCACCCGGATCAAGGCCCAGCGTCTGGTGGGCGAGTTGTGGCAGCGGCGCGGCTGCGCGGTGCTGCTCGTCACGCACGACGTGGAGGAGGCCGTGCTCCTGGCCGACCGCGTGCTCGTGATGGACGACGGGGTCATCGCGCACGAGCAGCACATCGACCTCGACCGACCCCGCGACATCACCGACCCGCGGTTCGCAGAACTGCGCGCCGGGCTACTGGAGCGCCTGGGCGTCGACACCGCCGCGGAAGCCGCCTGAGCTCCCTCACGCGCAGAACAGAAACCCCATCCCTCGGTTCCACCGAACCCAGTTCCACAGAACGGATCCGTCATGCGACGTCGCCACGTCCCCGCCACACTGCTCCTCCCCCTGGCCCTGCTCCTGTCCGCCTGCGGAGGCAGTTCGTCGGCCTCGACCGGCGGCGACACCGACGGCTCGGGCTCACTGACCCTCGACGTCGGTGACCAGAAGGGTGGTTCGGAGGCCATCCTGCGGGCCGCCGGGGAGCTCAAGGGCCTTGACTACAAGATCAAGTGGTCCACCTTCACCTCGGGCCCGCCGTTGCTGGAGGCCGTCAACGCCAAGGCCGTCGACATCGGCGGGGTCGGCAACACGCCGCCGGTCTTCGCGGCGGGCGCCGGTTCGAAGATCACGGTGGTGGCCGCCTGGCACGGCACGTCCAAGGGCGACACCATCCTCGTGCCGAACGGCTCGAAGCTGAGCGGGACCGGGCAGCTCAAGGGCAAGTCGGTCGCCGTGGCACAGGGCTCCTCCGCCCACTATCAGCTGGTCGCCTCCCTGAAGGAGGCGGGGCTGAGCCTGAGCGACGTGAAGGTCAAGTACCTCCAGCCCGCCGACGCACTGGCCGCGTTCACCTCCGGCAAGGTCGACGCGTGGGCCGTGTGGGACCCGTACACCTCGCAGGTGCTCAAGGGGAAGCAGGGCCGCGTGCTGACCACCGGTGACGGCGTCACCAACGGGCTGACCTTCCAGGTGGCGGCGCCGGGTGCGCTGAAGGGCCAGAAGAAGGCCGCCGCGATCAAGGACTACCTGGAGCGACTGCGGCGGGCCTACCAGTGGGTCTACACCCATGAGGACGAGTGGGCCAAGGTCTGGTCGAAGGAGACCGGGCTGCCCGAGGACGTGGCGCTGGCCGCCGTGAAGCGGACGTACGCCACCCGGATCGCGGTGGCCGTCGACAAGCCGCTCATCGCCTCCGAGCAGGAGATCGTCGACGCCTTCGCCGATCTGAAGCTGATCCCGAACAAGGTCGACTTCGGCGGCTTCACCGACACCCGGTTCAACGGTGGCCTCCCGCCGTCGACCACCGCGCCCCGCCCCTCGGAGGGTTCGTGACCTGACGGCCCGTCTTGACTGGTTTCCTGCCTGGTGGCGTTCGCGAGTGGGCGCCGAGGCCGGGGCCCGGGGCGGGGAAGATCCTCACCTCCGAGGCTGTTAGTAGAAGCGTGAACAATACCGAGACGGTCGAGTCCGTCGACGTGGTCGTCGTAGGCGCTGGTCAGGCAGGCCTCTCCAGCGCCCATCACCTGCGGCGCAACGGCTTCGAGCCGGGCCGTGACGTCGTCGTGCTCGACCACTCCCCCGGGCCGGGTGGCGCCTGGCAGTTCCGGTGGCCGTCGTTGACGTACGGCAAGGTGCACGGGATGCACGCGCTGCCCGGCATGGAACTGACCGACGCCGACTCCGAGCGGCCGTCGTCCGAGGTCATCTCGGAGTACTTCGACCGTTACGAGCGGACCTTCGACCTGCGCGTCCGGCGCCCCGTCGACGTGCGTGCCGTGCGCGAGGGCCCGGACGGGCGGCTGCTCGTCGAGACCTCGGCGGGGACCTGGTCGACGCGGGCGCTGATCAACGCGACCGGCACCTGGGACCGGCCGTTCTGGCCGCGCTACCCGGGCCAGGAGACGTTCCGGGGGAGGCAGTTGCACACCGCCCAGTACCCCGGCCCGGAGGAGTTCGCCGGACAGCGGGTCGTCGTGGTCGGCGGCGGGGCCTCCGGCACCCAGCACCTCCTGGAGATCGCCCGGTACGCGGCCGCCACGACATGGGTCACACGGCGCCCGCCCGTGTTCCGCGAGGGTCCCTTCACCGAGGACGTGGGCCGCGCGGCGGTCGCTCTCGTCGAGGAGCGGGTCCGTCAGGGGCTGCCACCGAAGAGCGTCGTCTCGGTCACGGGACTGCCCCTGAACGACGCGATCCGGCAGGGCCTCGCGGACGGGATCCTTGACCGGCATCCCATGTTCGACCGGATCACCCCGAACGGCGTCGAGTGGCACGACGGGCGGCGCCTGGACGCCGACGTCATCCTGTGGGCGACCGGCTTCCGAGCCGCCATTGACCATCTGTCCCCCCTGCGCCTACGCGAACCGGGCGGCGGCATCCGCCTCGAGGGAACGCGCGCGGTCGCCGACCCCCGCGTCCACCTGGTCGGCTACGGCCCGTCCGCCAGCACGATCGGCGCCAACCGAGCCGGCCGCGCGGCCGTACGGGACATCAGGCGATTGCTGCGGGAGGAGTCGGGGGCCGAATCGGTCGCCGCATGACGTCCCGTCGGGGGTGAGACGCCGGGCAAGTGCTGCCCCGCCGAGGCGGCCGGGCTCGGCCGCCGGGCAAGCTGGTCCACGTGTGACGGCCGCGCCCGCCCTCGCACGCATACACGCCACGCCCCGAGTCGCCCCCGCGAGCAACCCGGTCGCACCGGCCACCCCGTCCCGCGTCCGACCGCATGTCGATCGCCGTGCGGCCGCCTGCCTGCCGCCTGCCTGCCTGCCGCCTACCACCCGCCGGGCTCCTGGCCGGTACCCGGCCGCGCCCAGCGACGGCCGACTGCCGCGCACCGCGGGGATGTCGTCCCCATGGCTCACTTCGTCGGTTTCGGGGACGCCTTCCGTTGGGCTTTGGTGAAGTCGGCGACATTGCGCTGGTGTTCCGAGTAGTCGGCGGTGAAGCGGGTGTCACCGGGCTTGACCGTGACGAAGTAGAGCCAGTCGCCCGCGGCCGGGTTGATCGCGGCGCGCATCGCGTCCTCGCCCGGGTTGGCGATCGGCGTGGGCGGCAGGCCCATGCGCTGGTACGAGTTGTAGGGGCTCTCGATCCGCGTGTCGGTGTCGCTCGTCCTGAGCGTGCGGCGGTTCAGGGCGTAGTTGACGGTGGAGTCCATCTGCAACGGCATGCCGCGTTCGAGCCGGTTGTAGATGACCCGGGCCACCTTGCCCATGTCGGCCTTCGTGTCGGCCTCGGCCTGGACGATGCTCGCGATGGTGACCGCCTGATAAAGGTTCATCGCGTTGCGCTGCGCACCGGCGGCGATCGGGGCGCCGCTGAACTTCTGGTTGGCGGCGTCGACCATGGCCGACAGCAGGGAGTCCGGCGTCGCCTTCTTGCCCGCGCGCTCCAGCGGATACGTCGCCGGGAAGAGATAGCCCTCGGGGTTGCCGTCGGCGTCGTTCGGCAGTTTGAGGTCGAGCTTCCCGAGGGACTTCTTGGTGGACCCGGGCGGCAGGGTGAGGGCCTTGTCGATGGCCTCGTAGACCTGGCTCGCGCGCCAGCCCTCCGGGATCACCAGCGAGGTCGGCTTCGCCTCCTCGTCCTCGCCCAGACTCAGCAGCGGCACCGCCACGGCGGTGCCGGCCACGACGGCGCCGGCGGCGATCAGGGCGATACGACCCCGGCGCGTCAGTCGAATCGTGCTCCGTGACGGAGTGTTCATGTGCATGCGGGCACGGTAACCCGCACATGCTCACAAACCTGGCATAACGTCACACCGTCGGCTCCAGTTGGGCGTCACGGCGGACCAGCGCCGCATACGGCCCGTCCCGCTCCAGCAACTCCTCGTGCGTACCCCGCTCCGCCACGCTCCCCGCGTCGAGCACCACGATCTGGTCGGCACCCCGAACGGTGGACAGACGGTGGGCGATGGTGACTGTGGTGCGGTTGGCCGACAGCGCGTCGATGGCTTCCTGGACCGCGTGTTCGGTACGGGTGTCCAGCGCGCTCGTCGCCTCGTCGAGGATCAGTACCGGCGGGTCGCGCAGGATGGTGCGGGCGATGGCCAGGCGCTGTTTCTCACCGCCCGAGAAACGGTGGCCGCGCTCGCCGACGACCGTGTCGTAACCGTCGGGCAGGGCCGCGATGTGGTCGTGGATCTGGGCCGCCTTCGCCGCCCCGCGCAGTTCCTCGTCGGTGGCGTCCGGCTTGGCGAAGCGCAGGTTGTCGGCTACCGAGGCGTGAAAGAGGTACGTCTCCTGCGAGACGACGCCGACCGCGCGGGCGAGGGTGTCGAAGTCGAGGTCGCGCACGTCGACCCCGTCGAGGGTGACCCGGCCGCCGGTCACGTCGTACAGCCGCGGCACGAGGTGGCCCAGCGTCGACTTTCCGGCGCCGGTCGGGCCGACGACCGCGAGGCTGCCGCCGGCCGGGACGGTGAGGTCGATGCCGTCGAGTATCGGGCCGCCGCTCTTGCCTTCGTCGCCGTCGTAGCGGAACTCGACGTTCTCGAAGCGGACCTCGCCCTTGACGGCGTCGAGATGGACGGGGTCCTTCCGCTCGGTGATGTCGATGGGCAGGTCGAGGTACTCGAAGATGCGCTGGAACAGCGCGAGCGAGGCCTGGATCTGGACGCCGGTCGACAGCAGGCTGACGGCCGGGCGGAACAGCCCCTGCTGGAGCGAGACGAAGGCGACGATCGTGCCGATCGAGACCTGTGGGCCGCCGAGCTGGAGGGCGGTGCCCGCGGCCCAGTAGATGACGGCGGGCATCGCGGCCATGACGATGCCGATAACGGCCATGCGCCAGCGGCCGGCCATGTTCGACCGCACTTCGAGGTCGACCAGCCGCTCGGACTCGTCGGAGAACGCCGTGGTCAACGAGTCGGAGCGGCCCATCGTACGGCCGAGCAGGATGCCGCTGACCGAGAGCGACTCGGTGACGGTGGCGGCCATCGCGGCCATCTGCTTCTGCCGCTGGGTGGTGATCTTCTTGCGCTCCTTGCCGACGCGGCGGCTGATCCAGACGAAGACCGGAAGCAGGAGCAGCGAGACGGCGGTCAGCCGCCAGTCGAGGGCGATCATCGCGACGATCGTGGCGACCACGCTGGTGAGGTTGGAGACCAGGGAGGTCGCGGTCGAGGTGACGGTGGCCTGCATACCGCCGATGTCGTTGGCGATGCGGGACTGGACCTCGCCGGTGCGGGTGCGGGTGAAGAAGGCGAGCGACATGCGCTGGAGGCGGCCGTAGACGGCGGTGCGCAGGTCGTGCATGACGCGCTGGCCGACCGTCGTGGAGATCAGGGTCTGGAGGACGCCGAAGACGCCGCTCAGCATGGCGCTGAGGATCATGCCGAGCGCGAGCAGGCTGAGCAGACCGATGCGGCCCTCGGGGATGGCGACGTCGAGGATCGCCTTGAGAAGGAAGGGCGTGGCGACGCCGACGAGCGACGAGGCGCCGACGAGGAGGCCGACGACGGCCAGGCGTCCGCGGTAGGGACGGAAGAGTTTCAGGATGCGGCGCACCTGCCGGGGCTGCGGCTTGTCCGCGCTGTCCGCGCGCCCCGCGTTGCCCGGGCTGCCCGCGCGGCCCGCGGTGTGCTTGCTGTCGGCGGCCGGTGGCGTCCAGGAGGGTTCGTTGTCGGGGTGCATGGGCTCCTTCGGGAGGTGTGGTGATGCGGGACTGACGGAGCTTAGCTCATTGTTACCTATGCTCACAATGAATGTCGTCCTGATATTGTTCCCGCATGACCAGCCCCGATCCCGACGGCCCGCTCGCCGAGCAGTTGCTGCGCTTCACCCGCCGGGTGCACCGGATCCAGAAACGCCACCTGCTGGAGCGCGACCTGGGGGTCACCCCGGCCCAGTCACGCCTGCTGCGCACCCTCGCGCACTACGACTCGCCGCCCCGGATGGCCGACCTCGCCGAGCGCCTCGAGGTTGTTCCGCGTGCGGTGACGACGCTCGTCGACGGGCTGGAGGCGAGCGGGAAGGTACGCCGGGTGCCGGATCCGACGAACCGGCGGGTGATCCGGATCGAGCTCACCGACGACGGCAGGGGGGCCCTGCGGGAGCTGCACGGTGCGCGCCGGTCGGCCGCGGAGGAGATCCTGGCGCCGCTGACGGACGAACAGCGGTCGGTGCTGGGCGAGCTGCTGGACACGCTGATCGACGGGACCGCGCCGCGCGCGTGCTGAGCGGGACGGCACGGAGCGGGAGGGTGCCGGACACGCGGGGTGCTGGACGGGAAGGTGCCGGGCACGAGGATGCCGAGCCGGCAGGCGCCGGACCCGAGGGTGCCGAGCACAAGAGACCGCGGCCATCGCTCCGTACTGCTGGAGCGATGGCCGCGGCCCGTGCTGCTGAACCGAGTGGACGTCAACCGTTCTCGGAGGCCACCTCGGCCGTCTCCTTGCCCGTCTGGACGGGTACCACGACCGGGGCCTCCGACTGCGGGGCCTCGGGCTTCCTGAGCTCCGCCTTCGCCCCCTTGGGCTCCGCCTGCGGCTCGTCGTCCTCCAGGTGGACCACGATCTCGCCGTCCAGGACCTTCCTCGCCCGCTCCTTGTCCAGCGCGCCCTCCCAGCGCGACACCGCGAAGACGGCGACGCAGTTGCCGAGCAGGTTGGTGACGACGCGCATCGAGTCCATGATGCGGTCCACGCCGAGCAGCAGCGCGACGGCTCCGGCCGGGATCGCGCCCAGCGAGGAGGCGGTCGCGGACAGGGCGAGGAACGCCGAGCCGGGGATGCCCGCCATGCCCTTGCTGGTGAGCATCAGCACCAGGATGACGGTGATCTGCTGGCTGAGGCTGAGGTCCACGCCCACGGCCTGGGCGATGAACAGCGTGCCGATGGACAGGTAGAGCGAGGCGCCGTCGAGGTTGAAGGAGTAGCCCGTCGGCAGCACCAGACCCACGGCGTCGTCGCGGGCACCCGCCTTGCGCAGCTTCTGCATCACGCGCGGCAGGACGGACTCGGTGGAGGCGGTGCCGAGCGCGAGCAGCATCTCCTCACGGATGTAGCGCAGGAACTTCCAGAGGCTGAGTCCGGTGACGACCTTCAGCGCGACGGCCAGCAGCGCGATGAAGAGCGCGGCGGCCGCGTAGCACAGGATGATCAGCTTGCCGTACGTCTCGATGACACCGAGGCCGTAGTTGCCGATCAGGACGGCCATCGCACCGAACACGGCGATCGGGGCCAGCCGCATGACGAAGCCGACGATCGCGAAGATGATCTCCTGGGCCTGCTCGATGGCCGGCAGCACCTTCGGCACCTTGGTGTGGCCGAGATGCAACAGCGCGGCACCCACCAGACAGGCCAGGACGAGCACCTGGAGCAGGGAGTTCTCGGCGAAAGCGCCGATGAAAGAGGTGGGAATCGCCTCGAGGGCGAACTGGGTCGTCGAGGGCAGGTGACCCCCGCCGGTCTTCGCGTCGACCGCCGAGGCGTCGAGCGTGGACGGGTCTACGTTCATCCCCGATCCGGGCTGGACGACGTTGGCCGCGAGGAGGCCGATGAGCAGCGCGAGCGTGCTCGCGACCTCGAACCAGATCAGGGCCTTCAACCCGATCCGGCCGAACGCCTTCAGGTCACCGGCCTTGGCGATACCGACGACGACCACGCAGAACACGAGCGGGGAGATAATCGTCTTGATAAGCCGGATGAAACCGTCGCCGAGCGGCTGGAGATCCGCGGCGAAGCCGGGCCACAGCTTCCCGACGACGATTCCGAGCACGAGCGCGCAGGCGACCTGCGCGAACAGAGAGGTACGCAGCATGCGTGCGACGCGTCGCGACAGGGACGGTGACGGTACGGACGGCGGCACGGGCACTCCTTGGGGACGGCGGCACACAGAAGCCATGGGGGACGGGGGACTTCTGCCATACGGAAAGCGGATTCCGTGCCGATACTTTGCGGGTGATGTTGGTCCCGCACAAGACCCCTGTGTTGCATCCGTGTAAATCACTCCCCGAGTGACGCATCGCACATCGCTCGCGTCAGCAGCCCCTGCGATCCTCCGTGAGCACCCCCTGCACGCTGCTGAGGAAGCGGTCGTAACAGCCCTCCGAGCCATACAGCCGATAGCGCTCGCTCGTCGTGCCGACCGCGTGCCGCTGGTCGCGCGGCACGTTCAACGTCCATGAGGCGTCGCCCTCGACGGTGTCGTCGAGCCACGACCACGCGATCCGCCGTCCGCCCCGGGTCGTCCCGACCGTGACCCGGTCACCGAGGGTCAGCACGGTACGCAGCCGGTCGTCCGCGCCGATCGTGATCGAGCCGTCCATCGTGTACGTCCGCTGAGTACGGGTCGTGCGGACGGGTCCCCGTCCGTCGACGGTGACCGACTGGTCGTCCTTCCAGACGGCGTCGAGTGCGTCCAGGTTCTCGCCGTCGGTCCAACGGTGCGCGGAGGTGTTGGTGAGCGATCGCCTCACGGTGGTCGTCACCCGGCCGTGCGAGGTGTCGACGTATCCGCCGACGGCCAGCCGGTGACCACCCTCGGTGTCCACCCGATGCTCCGAACCGGGCGTGTACGTCGAGGAGTTGGCCAGGTCTCCGATCTTGTGCTCGGTGAGCCGACCGGTGACGTGCACGCTCTTCGCGTCCTGCCAGACGAGGACGTTCACGGGTGCGCTCCACCCGCTCTGCCCCTGCGGGACGCCGACGACGGAGACCTCGACGCGATGCGGGCGGCCGTCGTTGAGGAGGCCTGCGAACGGAGTCAGGTCGTATTCGATCGGCTTGACGTCGAAGGCGCGCGGTCCCGGAGTGACGTACCAGAGGAAGGGGTTGGACCAGCCGCCTGTCCAGACGTGCGGGAACGGCGCGGCGATTCCGGCCAGTCGGCCGTCGACCTCGATCTGCACCTCGCGGTAGGGTCCGTCGCCGGCCTTGCAGGAGTAGGGCGCCGGGTCGGGCGCCGCCAGATACCAGAACTCCTCACAGCCGCCGCCGGATCCGGTGGCGTACACCTCGGCGACGATGCGTTCGCTGTTGCGCGGGGTGGTGACGGTGCCGTCCCGGAGGGTGAGGACACGGTCGGGCGTGGCGGCGGAGCGGGCGGTGGTCATGGCGGGCTGGGTGGAGTTCATGGCGAGGCGGGTGGAGTTCATGGCGGGGCGGCCGGCGTAGAACGTCAGCGTGACCTTGACGTCGATGATGCCGGTGTAGGTGTCGTCGACGACGTTCCCGATGAGCATCTCGACGTCCTGGTCGCGGCGGAAGGTGTCGCTGTACCGCGTGACGTCCTTCTCGACGGTCCACTCGATCCCGTCGGGTGACGGCTCCGGCGTCGAGGTACGGAAGATCTCCACCCCGCCGACCTGAAGATGTCCCAGCCGGTCGAACTGGCGTCCCTTGACCTTGCCGTCCATCCGCAGCACGACCTTGCTCCAGCGCTCACCGCAGCCGTCGGGCGGTGTGTAGGTGCCCTTGTACGGGGTGAAGTCGCGGAACTGCGCCTCGGCGACGGTGACTTGGCAGGACTTGCCGGGCGGCTTGGCCACGGGCGGGGCGGCCGTGACCGGGTCGTGCCAGTCGGTGCCGAACTCGGCGGGCACATCGGCCGATCGAGCGGGGGCCGCGCCGGACAGGGAGCCCGTCAGGAGGGTCACCCCGGCAAGCATGGACATGACGATTCGACTCTTCATGGCCGGTGTTCTACGGGGAGTCGGGCCATCGCGGCAATGAGGCCTCCCGCGTCAGCGCGAGCGTTTCAGGTCGGCCCTGTCCCCCATCACCACCACAGGATGCCGATCCGGATCGAGCGTGCGCAGCAGATACGCCATCGCCGATTCGGACAGGCTGACGCAGGCCGAGGTGCCACTGCCGTGGTCCATGTGCAGCCAGATGCCACCGCCCTTGCTTTCGCCCTCGGGCCGGGTGGGGTCGTGGGGCGGGGTGCCCTTGACGCGGTTGTAGTCGATGGCGATGACGTAGTCGAAGTCGTGCCAGTACGACTTCGCCCACCAGCGCGGCGCGGCGAAGGCGGCGGAGCGCGTGTACGGCAGCTTCGCCCCGGGATCCCTGAGTACACCGCCCGCGTCGCTGAGCGTGAACACGCCCACAGGGCTGCGGTTGTCGCCCTCGTGGTGGCTGGTGGTCCAACCCTTCTTGCCGTTGTGCGCGGGCCAGCTGCGGACGCGGTCCCAGGTGGAGCCATGTCTGGTGTAGAGCACGACCGTTGCGGTCGAGGCGTTCTTGCTGTCGCCGTAGACCGCCACGACCTGGCGGGAGTCCGCGGGAATGCGCCGCTGCCATCGGTCGCCGATGCCCGGAATGCGCGTCGGATCCATGGTGGCGGCCGGGCCCGTGCGGGCGCCCTTGCCGACGTCCGCGCCGCTGCCGGGCGCCGCGCCGCCGCAGGCGGTCAGGGTCACCAGAGCGGTCAAGGTCGTCAGGGCCGCCAGGAGGGATCCATGGGCCGGCCTCGCGTCCGTCGCACGCCGTACTCCGCACGCTCCGCGTCCACCGCGCACTCCGCCGTTCCGCATCGGTCCATGGTGGCACCCCGCGTGGCGCGGCAGCCGGATCTGTACGGCGCCGTGGAAAACCGTTTGCGTCCGGCCACGCTGCGACGCGAACCTGTCACGGTTTGCTGCTGCCGTGCGCCGCACCGTTCCGCGCATCGGTACCCGACTCACACCCCGTCCTCCTCCCTGATCCCCCCACTGACACGAGCCACTGGGACGTCATGCAGATTCAAGACCTTCCGTATCCCGATCCAGGTGTGCCGGACGCACGCTCGGGTCCCCGATTCCTGTGGTGGCTCTTCAGGAACCAGGTGGGCGGACAGCTCAAGGCCCTGGCCTGGGGGCTGCTGCACTTCCTGTCCGTTTCCGCGCTGCCGTTCTGTGTCGGCGTGGCCGTGCAGGCCGTCGTCGACCGTTCCGGTGCACAACTCGCCCTCGCGGGCGGGCTCCTGATCCTGTGCTGCATCGGGAACGCGCTCGGCGACACCTTTCTGCACCGCACCGCCATCACCAACTGGATCACCGCCGCCGCCCGCGTCCAGCAGGTGCTGGCCCGCAAGACCGCGCAGTTGGGCTCGGCGCTGACCCGGCGTGTCGCGGCCGGTGAGGTCGTGGCCGTCTCCACGGGTGACGTCGAGAAGATCGGCTGGTTCGTCGAGGCCTGGTCACGGTTCACGGCGGCGGCGGTCACCCTGGTGGTGGTCTGCGGCGGCCTGGTCGTCTACCAGCCCGCGCTCGGTGTGATCGTCGCCGTCGGCCTGCCCGTCCTGGCGATCGCCGTGCTGCCCCTGCTGCCCCCGGCGACCCGACGGGCCGACCTCCAGCGCGAGAAGGCGGGCCGTGCCACCGAGCTGGCCTCCGACACCGTCGCCGGACTGCGCGTCCTGCGCGGCATCGGCGGCGAGGAACTCTTCCTCGGCCGCTACCGCCGCGCCTCCCAGGAGGTACGCCACGCCGCCGTGCGCAGCGCCCGGATGTGGTCCCTGATCTCGGCGATCCAGGTGCTGCTGCCGGGACTGCTGCTGATCGCGGTCGTCTGGTACGGCGTCCACCTGGCCCGCCAGGGCCGCGTCACCGTCGGCGAGCTCGTCACCGTCTACAGCTCGATCATGATCCTCACCTATCCGCTCCGGCACTTCGAAGAGATCGCGATGGCGTACTCCTTCTCCCGGCCCTCGGCGCGCCGAGCCGCGCGCGTGCTGTCGCTGGAGCGGGCCACCGACACCACCGGGACGCGCGAAGGGTCCGAGCTGCCCGCCGGAGATCTGTACGACCCGGCCACGGGTCTGCTCGCACCCGCCGGCCGGCTCACCGCCGTGGTCTGCGGTGACCCGGACGCGGCGGGGCGGCTGGCCGAACGGCTGGGCGGACACCCCTCGGAAGGGGGCGCTACCTCGGTGCTCCTCGGCGGCGTCCCGCTCGACGAGCTGCCGCTCGACAACGCCCGTACGGCCGTCCTCGTACAGGACAAGGACCCGGTGCTCCTCTCCGGCACCCTGCGTGAACTTCTCGACGTGCCCAGGTCCGGCGACGTCGGTGCCGAGGCGGCGCTGGCGGCCGCGCAGTGCGCGGACGTCCTGGCCGCACTGGTCCAGGGGTCGATCGACGCCGACGACCCGTTGGACGCCCGCATCACCGAACGCGGCCGGTCCCTGTCCGGCGGCCAGCGCCAGCGTCTCGCGCTCGCCCGGTCGCTGGTCACGGACCCGGAGGTGCTCGTCCTCGACGAGCCGACGTCGGCCGTCGACTCGCACACGGAGGCCCGGATCGCCGAGGGCGTACGGGACCTGCGGGCGGGGCGCACGACGGTGGTGTTCACCTCCTCGCCCCTGCTCCTGGACCGCGCCGACCGCGTCGTGCTCGTCCATGAGGGCGAGGTCACGGCGGTCGGTGCGCACCGCGAACTGGTGCACACCGAGCCGCGGTACCGGGCCGTGGTGACCCGGGAGACCGACGACGAGGCCGCCCTCAACCACGGTGTCAAGGAACTGCAAGAGATCGAGGAGTCAGCATGATCGGCGTCGCGCCCCCGGCGTACGACCCGGCGGCCCCGACGACGGCGAACACCCTGCCGGTCGGCGCCCCCGCGACCGTACGCGCCTACGTGGTCGAGTTGTTCCGTCGGCACCGCCGTGCCTTCCTCCTCCTCATCACCGTCAACACGGCCGCCGTGGTGGCCTCGATGGCGGGACCCTGGCTGCTGGGCGGCCTGGTGGAGCGGGTGTCGGACGGCGTCGGCGACCGGGAGCTCCATCTGGAACTCACCGTCGGACTGTTCGTGACCGCTCTCGTCGTGCAGGCCGTGTTCGTACGGCAGGTCCGGCTGCGCGGCGCGATGCTCGGCGAGCGGATGCTGGCCGATCTGCGCGAGGACTTCCTCATCCGCTCGGTCGGGCTGCCGCCCGGTGTCCTGGAACGGGCCGGGACCGGCGACCTGCTCTCCCGGATCACGACGGACATCGACCGGCTGGCCAACGCGATGCGCGAGGCAGTGCCCCAGCTGGCGATCGGCGTGGTGTGGGTGATCCTGCTGCTCGGCGGGCTCGTCGTCACCGCACCGCCGCTGGCCGCCGCTGTGCTGCTGGCCGTGCCGCTGCTGGTGATCGGCTGCCGCTGGTACTTCAAGCGGGCGCCTTCCGCCTACCGCTCGGAGACGGCCGGGTACGCCGCCGTGGCCGCCGCGCTCGCCGAGACCGTGGACGCCGGGCACACCGTCGAGGCCCACCGCCTCGGCGAGCGCCGCGTCGAACTGTCGGAGCGGCGGATCAAGGAGTGGACGGCCTGGGAGCGCTACACGCTCTGGCTGCGGTCGGTGCTCTTCCCGTTCATCAACGTCACCCATGTGATGATCCTCGCCTCGGTCCTGATCGTCGGCGGTGTGTTCGTCCTCCAGGGCTGGATCGGGGTCGGTCAGCTGACGACCGGTGCCCTCATCGCGCAGATGCTGGTCGACCCGGTGGGGCTGATCCTGCGCTGGTACGACGAGCTCCAGGTGGCCCAGGTGTCGCTGGCCCGGCTGGTCGGGGTCCGGGACATCGAGCCGGACGCCGGAGACTCCGGGCTGGCGCCCGACGGCCGTGACGTGCACGCCGACCAGGTGCACTTCGGCTACTTGGAGGGCGTGGACGTGCTGCGCAAGGTCTCCCTGGAGGTCGCCCCCGGCACCCGTCTGGCGCTGGTCGGCCCCTCGGGCGCCGGCAAGTCGACCCTGGGCAGGCTGCTGGCCGGCATCTACGCGCCCCGGGACGGCCGGATCACCCTCGGTGGTGCCGAACTGTCCCGGATGACCGCAGAACGGGTCCGCTCGCACGTGGCCCTGGTCAACCAGGAGCACCACGTCTTCGTGGGCTCCCTGCGCGACAACCTCCTGCTGGCCCGCACCGACGCGACCGACGCCGAGCTGTGGGCGGCGCTGGGCGCGGTCGACGCGGACGACTGGGCCCGTGCGCTCGACGACAGCCTGGACACCGAGGTCGGCTCGGGCGGGTTCGCCCTCACCCCGGCCCAGGCCCAGCAGATCGCGCTGGCCCGCCTGGTCCTGGCCGACCCGCACACGCTGGTCCTGGACGAGGCGACCTCGCTCCTCGACCCCCGCGCCGCCCGCCACCTGGAACGATCCCTGGCCCGTGTCCTCGACGGCCGCACCGTCGTCGCCATCGCCCACCGCCTCCACACCGCCCACGACGCGGACGTCATCGCCGTTGTCGAGAACGGCCGGATCAGCGAGCTGGGCAGCCACGACGAGCTGGTCAGGGCGGAGGGGGCTTACGCGGCGCTGTGGCGGTCGTGGCACGGGTGAGTGGGGCCGGCAGGGCGCGGGGCCGGGGGCGCCGGGAGCCTCGGCCGACGCCGACGGAAGCGACGGAAGCGACGGAAGCGACGGAAGCACCGTCGGGCAGGACCGGGACCCTCCTAGGCCGTGGGCGCAGGCGGGAGAGAACGAGGCCGTCTCGGCCGTGAGCACGGTCGCCCCAGGGCGGGAGCACCGTGCCGACCACGGCCCGGAACGCGGGTCGGTGCACAGCGGCGCTTGCTGCCGCAGCCGCGCAGCCCGCGACGCACGGCTGTCGGCGATCGGTGCGGAGGGGGACCCGATGGGGTGCGCGGGTGGGCCCGGCCGGCGGGGCCCGGTGCGATGGGCTGGCTGGAGCGGCTCAGTGCGATGGGCCGGATCGAGCGGCTCGCCCGCCGTCACCCACGGGTCGGGCTCGCCCGGCTCCCGGCCCGGAGATCCCGAGCCCTCGCCGCCGCCCCCTGCTCTCGTACCGGAGGGCACCCGTGCCGTTGCGCAGGGGCGAAAAGGGGTGGAAGGCTGGATAGCGGCACCGGTTCGGGGAGCACCCGGGAACCACGCGTTTCGCGCCGGGTGCGGCCTGTGCCCCGCGCAGTGGCGGCCCGCCGCCGACCGCGGTGAGTTCGGGCCCGTCCCCACCACCTGGAGGTACCCGTGAACAGCGCCGACGGATGGGGTGACGACGTCTACCAGCCCGACGCATCCGATCAACGTGAGGACACAGGGTTGCTCGACGCGGAGGACACTCTGGAGAACGACGGCGTCGACGACCCGTTGGACCGGGGCTGGTCCCCTCCGGACAGGCCGCTGGCGGTGGAGCACAGTGGTGTCACGGCCGCCGAGCGCCATCAGGGCGAGACACTCGACCAGCGGCTCGCCGAAGAGCAGCCCGACCTCGTCGCCCCCGACGGCGACGGTCTCGGCGACGCCGACGGCACCGACGGGGAACTCCTCGACAACGAGGTCGGCGCCCTGCGCTCCGGCCGCCTCGTGGCACCCGACGAAGGCGCCCACGAGGACGAGGAGAGCGCCCTTGTCGCGACGGACGTGGGCATCGACGGTGCGGCGGCGTCCGCCGAGGAGGCCGCCATGCACATCGTCGACGAGGACGCCCTGTACGGCTGACCGTCGCGATCCCGGTACGGCTGATGCCCGCGGCCCCTGTGCCGCAGTCCCCGCGCCTTCGGCGTCATGCCGTCGGCCCCTGCCGACGGCTGCCATCGAGGCCACCGCACCCGAGGAGCTCGCATGCAGCAGGACAAGCACCCCGATTACCACGCGGTCGTCTTCCGCGACCGTGCCGCCGGCTACGCCTTCCTGACCCGGTCCACCGCGACCAGCGACCAGACCATCGAGTGGGACGACGGCGAGACCTACCCGGTCGTGGACGTCGAGATCTCCTCGGAGAGCCACCCCTTCCACACCGGCAAGGCACGAACGGTGGACTCCGAGGGCCGCATCGCGGCCTTCGAACGGCGCTACGGCGGCGAGGCGGGCCAGGGCGGCTGATCCGCGAAGCGGACCGGAGCCCCCTGGCGCCGCCCCGCCACGGGGTGCCGCGGGCGGATCACCGGCGTGCGACTCGCGGGAGTGCAACTCGCGGGAGTGCGGATCAGGGGCACGAGGAACACGGGAGTGCGCATCCCTCGCGCGGCCATGTGGCAGCCCCCACGCGCTCAGATCACGTTGAGCGCCGCGGCGCAGCCCACTCCGCCCAGCACCATGAACACCGGCATCAGCACCTTGAGCTCGACCCAGCTGCCCGCCCGGAACCGCATGGCCTTGGGCGGGCCCAGGGGGTACCAGCGCTTGCGGCCCACCGGGATCGGCCACAGGATCGGGCAGCCGGACACCGTCAGCGCGTCCCCGATGTCGTGCACCAGCGCACCCAGCACGATGGGCAGACCCAGCCACAGGTACTCCTGGCCCGGCGCCGTGAACAGCCAGTCCGAACCGTTGCCCGGCTTGTCCAGGACGCCGGCCAGGATCCACGAGCTGGTCGCGGCCAGCAGCCACACCAGGACATCGGCACTGGCGCCGCGGGTCGCACGCCACAGCAGGCCCTCGATGGCCAGCACCAGGTGCGCGAAGAGGATCGCGAGCACGGCCCAGCGGCCGCCGGTGATCGCCAGGACGGAGGCGCCCCCGCCGATCATGACCGCCCACACCCAGGTGTGCGTGAGCGTGCGGTGTCCACCGGAGCGACGCGGGTCGCCCTGCTTCTTGGTGGCCTTGTAGACGGCGTACGACAGTTTGTCGACGATCTCGCACAGCCAGCGCGACAGCGGTCCGAAGGCGCGCGAGATGGTGGCCGCCTTGTGATCGAGGTCCGGGGCGAGGGCGGCCCCGGCGCAGATCAGCGCCCCGGCGAGGAGGACCGGCCAGGGCATTCCGTGCCCGGCAGCGGCCGTCGCCGCTCCGACGCCGAGCCAGGCGGCAGCGCCCGACAGTGAGTGTGCTGGTCCCATCATCGCCGTTGCCCGCCCCATTTCTCGTGTACCGCTGTCCAGTTGACCGGGTTCGCTGACCTGTAGTCGGCGACACAGCGTAGCGTTCGCGATCTTCGTGCTCGCAGCCGATTCCCCTGTGAGGGAGGAGGGCGGGCAAGATGGGTGGGTGACCCTCATCGATCAGCTGCCGCCGAACGCCGACCCCGACGCCCTCTACGAAGCCTTCGAGTCGTGGGCCGAGGAGCGCGGTCTGACTCTCTACCCGCACCAGGAGGAGGCGCTGATCGAGGCGGTTTCCGGCGCGAACGTGATCGTGTCGACGCCCACCGGCTCCGGCAAGAGCATGATCGCCGCGGGTGCCCACTTCGCCGCGCTGGCCCGTGACGAGGTCACCTTCTACACGGCTCCGATCAAGGCGCTGGTCTCGGAGAAGTTCTTCGAGCTGTGCAAGATCTTCGGTACCGAGAACGTCGGCATGCTGACCGGTGACGCGTCCGTCAACGCCGACGCCCCCGTCATCTGCTGTACTGCCGAGGTGCTCGCGTCGATCGCGCTGCGCGACGGCAAGGACGCGGACGTCGGCCAGGTCGTCATGGACGAGTTCCACTTCTACGCGGAGGGGGACCGGGGCTGGGCCTGGCAGATCCCGATCCTGGAGCTGCCGCAGGCGCAGTTCATCCTGATGTCGGCCACGCTCGGCGACGTCTCGATGTTCGAGGAGGACCTCACCCGGCGCACTGGTCGCCCCACGACGGTGGTCCGCTCGGCCACCCGCCCCGTGCCCCTGTCCTACGAGTACAAACTCACCCCGCTCACCGAGACGCTGACCGAACTGCTGGAAACCAAGCAGGCGCCGGTCTACATCGTGCACTTCACACAGGCGCAGGCCGTGGAGCGGGCACAGGCGCTGATGAGCATCAATATGTGCTCGCGTGAGGAGAAGGACCAGATCGCCGAGCTGATCGGCAACTTCCGCTTCACCACCAAGTTCGGCCGCAACCTCTCCCGTTACGTTCGGCACGGCATCGGCGTCCATCACGCCGGCATGCTGCCGAAGTACCGGCGGCTGGTGGAGAAGCTCGCGCAGGCCGGTCTGCTGAAGGTCATCTGCGGCACGGACACACTGGGCGTGGGCGTCAACGTCCCCATCCGCACAGTGCTGTTCACCGCCCTGACCAAGTACGACGGCAACCGCGTCCGTACGCTGCGCGCCCGCGAGTTCCACCAGATCGCCGGTCGCGCCGGGCGGGCGGGCTTCGACACGGCGGGCTTCGTCGTCGCCCAGGCGCCCGAGCATGTCATCGAGAACGAGAAGGCGCTCGCCAAGGCCGGCGACGATCCGAAGAAGCGTCGCAAGGTCGTCCGCAAGAAGGCGCCCGAGGGCTTCGTCGCATGGACGGAGAACACCTTCGAGAAGCTCATCGCCTCCGAACCGGAGCCGTTGACCTCCCGTTTCCGGGTGACGCACACCATGCTGCTGTCGGTGATCGCCCGGCCCGGTAACGCCTTCGATGCGATGCGGCACCTGCTGGAGGACAACCACGAGCCGCGCAAGCAGCAGTTGCGGCACATCCGGCGCGCCATCGCCATCTACCGCTCGCTGCTGGACGGCGGCATCGTCGAGAAGCTCGACGAGCCGGACGCCACGGGTCGCGTCGTCCGCCTCACCGTCGACCTTCAGCAGGACTTCGCCCTCAACCAGCCGCTGTCGACCTTCGCGCTGGCCGCGTTCGAGCTGCTGGACCCGGAGTCGCCGTCCTACGCCCTGGACATGGTGTCCGTCGTCGAGTCCACCCTGGACGACCCCCGGCAGATCCTCGTCGCCCAGTTGAACAAGGCGAAGGGCGAGGCCGTCGCCGCGATGAAGGCGGACGGTGTCGAGTACGAGGAGCGCATGGAGCGTCTCCAGGACATCAGCTACCCGAAGCCCCTGGAAGAGCTGCTCTTCCACGCGTACAACACGTACCGCAAGAGCCACCCTTGGGTCGGCGACCACCCCCTGTCGCCGAAGTCCGTCATCCGGGACATGTACGAACGGGCCATGTCCTTCACGGAGTTGGTGTCCTTCTACGAACTGGCCCGCACCGAGGGCATCGTGCTGCGCTACCTCGCCGGCGCCTACAAGACCCTCGACCACAACATCCCGGACGACCTCAAGTCCGAGGACCTCCAGGACCTGATCGAGTGGCTCGGCGAGATGGTGCGCCAGGTCGACTCCAGTCTTCTCGACGAGTGGGAACAGCTCGCCAACCCGGAGGAGATGACCGCTGAGGAGGCCCAGGAGAAGGCCGACGAGGTCAAGCCCGTCACCACGAACGCGCGCGCCTTCCGCGTCCTCGTCCGCAACGCCATGTTCCGCCGCGTCGAACTCGCCGCTCTCGACCAGGTCGAGGAGCTCGGCGAGATGGACGCCGAGGCCGGCTGGGACGCCGACGCCTGGGGCGAGGCGATGGACAAGTACTGGGACGAGTACGAGGACCTCGGCACCGGCCCCGACGCCCGCGGCCCGAAGCTGCTCGTGATCGAGGAGGAACCGGCGAACCGTCTGTGGCGGGTCCGTCAGATCTTCGACGATCCCAACGGCGACCATGACTGGGGCATCAGCGCGGAGATCGACCTCACCGCCTCCGACGCGGAGGGCCGCGCCGTGGTCCGCGTCACCGACGTAGGCCAGCTGTGAGCGTTGTGAGCACAGGAGAATCTCACCCATGACGACGAATCCGGCCGAGAGGCTCGTCGACCTGCTCGACCTGGAGCAGATCGAGGTCAACATCTTCCGTGGCCGCAGCCCGCAGGAGTCCCTGCAACGGGTCTTCGGCGGCCAGGTGGCAGGCCAGGCACTGGTCGCCGCCGCGCGCACCACCGACGGCGACCGCCCTGTGCACTCCTTGCACGCGTACTTCCTGCGCCCGGGGCGGCCGGGTGTGCCGATCGTGTACCAGGTCGAACGGGTGCGGGACGGCAGGTCGTTCACGACCCGTCGGGTCACCGCGGTGCAGCAGGGCCGCACGATCTTCAATCTCACCGCCTCCTTTCACAAGCCTGAACAGGGGAGCTTCGAGCATCAGCTGCCGCCGGCCCGCAAGGTCCCGGACCCGGAGTCGCTGCCGACGGTCACCGACGAGATCCGGGAGCATCTGGGCACGCTGCCGGAGCAGTTGGAACGGATGGCCCGGCGCCAGCCCTTCGACATCCGCTATGTCGACCGGCTGCGCTGGACCGAAGAGGAGGTCAAGGACGCCGAACCGCGCAGCGCGGTGTGGATGCGCGCGGTCGGACCGCTGGGCGACGACCCGGTCGTGCACACCTGCGCGCTGACCTACGCCAGCGATATGACGCTCCTGGACGCGGTCCGCATCCCCGTCGAACCGCTGTGGGGCCCACGTAGCTTCGACATCGCGTCGCTTGACCACGCCATGTGGTTCCACCGGCCCTTCCGCGCGGACGAGTGGTTTCTGTACGACCAGGAGTCACCGATCGCGACCGGGGGACGTGGTCTTGCCCGTGGGCGGATCTATGACCTGGAGGGACGACTGCTGGTGTCCGTCGTCCAGGAGGGTCTGTTCAGGTCGTTGTAGCCCGGCGGCCTCTGCGACGGAACCGGCTCAGCAAGCCGCGTGGCGGTTGCGGCTCATCGGGCCGTCCCGGCTGCTCGGTCCGTTCCCGCTGCTCGGGCCATTCCGGCTGCTTGGGCCCCGGCGATCCGACGTGCGCTGGATGCGTGGACGTCGGGGCCCGTTTCGCCGTGGGCCGCGGGGCGGGCCGCCTCTCGCGTGCCTCCTCCAGAACCGCCGCCAGGTCGGCCCGCAGCAGGCTGATCTCGTCCGGGGCGTCCGCCGTCATGATCCGCTCGGCGATCAGCGAGGCGGGCGAACCCGGCGCACCGGAGTCCGGTGGCCCTGGCCGGAAGCGGTTCAGGTGGGAGCGTTCGTAGGGGTCGGGGACGATCTCCGCGATCTGGACGGGATCGAGGAAGGCGGCCAGGGCGCCGGCACTCTCCCACGGGTCTTCGGCCAGTCGCAGCAGGAATCCCCGATGGCGTCCACGCCAGTTGCGCGGACGCAGATCCAGGCCGGCGTCGAGCAGACCGCGCGGCCCTTCGGGCATGCGGCGGGCGTTCAGCAGAGGGGCGTCCTTCTCGTCGGCGACGAACTGCTTCAGTTCTTCGGCGAGATACAGCCAGACCACGGCTCGGTAGCGGTTGAGATACCACTTCACCGGCACCACCAGGCCCAGGCGTGCGAGGCGCGTGAACCTGCCGGCGGGTACGCCCATGACGTCCGCGCCCTCCGTCGTACCCACCACCTGTACGCGGTGCTGCAACGACTCGGGAAACCCCTCCCCCGTACGCACACGCTCGATCTCGGTCCGTGGGACGCGCCTGCCTCCGCCTCCTTCGTCAGGCACGGTCCGGATCAGTCCGAGGTGGACGGCGAGGTCCAACTCGCCTCGTTTCAGTCCCAGTTCCCGGGCCGCGCGGCTCGGCGTGAGGGACAGACGGTGCGGTGTCGTGATGGTGTCGGACATGATCGGTCTCCCCCGTGGAGTCGGTGGCTCACGCTCTGTGCGTTCGCCGTGACAAAACCGTAGCCGCTGCGCCGGATCTCGTGGCGGGCCTGTGGATAACTCCACGGGGGATGACGAACCAGCAGGTCAGAGGTCTGTGGCCGGTTTCCGTTCGGGCTGTCGGGCGTCCACGTCGAGGTGCTCGCCGACCCGGTTGACGAGCAGGGTCATCTCGTAGGCGATCTGGCCGATGTCGGCTTCCGCCGCGCTGAGCACGCACAGACAGCTGCCGGTGCCCGCCGCGGTCACGAACAGCACGGCGTCGTCGAACTCGACCATCGTCTGGCGGACTCTCCCCGCGCCGAAGTGCCGTCCCGAGCCCTTGGCCAGGCTGTGCAGTCCGGACGAGACCGCGGCGAGGTGCTCTGCGTCCTCGCGTCGCAGTCCCGTGCTCGCGCCCGTCACCAGACCGTCGTTGGACAGCACCAATGCGTGCCGCACATGCTCTACGCGTTCTGTCAGGTCGTCCAGGAGCCAGCCAAGTCCCTGGTTCTGCGCCATGATCCGGTCTCCCCGTGTAGATGTCTCCCCCTGCGCCGGAGGATCTCTTCGCCACCCTTCCCGACGATCCGGCCCATGGGCAAGGAGGATGGGGGCATGGCGCAGAAGATGACCGATGAGGAATGGCGGGCGTTCGTCTCGCAGGGCACCCGCACCGCGAAACTCGCGACCGTGCGGGCCGACGGGAGTCCCCATGTGACGCCGATCTGGTTCGTGCTCGACGGGCACGACTTGGTGTTCAACACCGGCAAGTCGAGCGTGAAGGGCCGGAATCTGGCCCGGGACGGCCGGGTGGCGTTGTGCGTGGACGACGACCGGCCGCCGTACGACTTCGTGGTGTTGCGGGGGCGGGCCGTGCTTTCGGAGGATCTTGCCGAGTTGAGGCACTGGGCCGGTCGCATCGGGGCGCGTTACATGGGCGAGGAGCGCGCGGAGGAGTTCGGGGCGCGTAACGGTGTGCCGGGTGAACTCCTCGTCCGCGTCACGATCGACAAGGTGCTGGCGGAGAAGGGCGTCGCCGAGTGACAGCGGGCCGAACGCCGGTCAGCCCACGGAGTCCAGCAGCCGGGCGGTGTGCATGCGCCCGGCGTACTCGACGAGTCGGATCAGTACCTCCTTGCCCGAGTCGCGGTCCCGGGCGTCGCACAGCACGACCGGTGTCCCCTGGTCGAGGTCGAGGGCGCGCGAGACATCCTGGGCGCCGTACGTCCGTGCGCCCGCGAAGCAGTTGACGGCCACGACGAACGGGATGTGCCGGTGCTCGAAGTAGTCCACCGCCGGGAAGCAGTCCTCCAGGCGCCGGGTGTCCGCGAGGACCACGGCGCCCAGCGCTCCCTGCGAGAGCTCGTCCCACAGGAACCAGAACCGGTCCTGGCCGGGGGTGCCGAAGAGGTAGAGGGACAGGCCGGAGCGGATGGTGATGCGCCCGAAGTCCATGGCGACCGTCGTGGTGACCTTCTGGTCCACGCCGTCGGTGTCGTCCACCAACTGCCCTGCTTCGCTGAGCAGTTCCTCGGTGCGCAGCGGCCTGATCTCGCTGACCGCGCCCACCAGGGTGGTCTTGCCGACGCCGAATCCGCCGGCGACAAGTATCTTCAACGCCAGCGCGGCGGTCTCGCCGTCGGAGGCGTCGGGGTGCTCGGAGACCATCGATCACTTCTCTCGGGAGTACCGGCATCGGTCGACGTCACGGTGCGAAGTCAGCATCATGACAACTGCGGCTTCCGTTCGTGGGGTTGGACCGCTTTTGGCTGGTTCTGAAAGGACGTCTACAGCGCCCGCAATCCTTCGATCACCTCGCGCAGAATCCGTTCGTCAGGAAGCTGCGCGGGCGGTACCGGACGGCTGACGGTGACGCAGCCCAGTTCCAGGAGGTCACCGAGGAGCACCCTGACGACCCCTACGGGCAGATCGGCACCCGCGGCGAGTTCCGCGACCGACTGTGTCTCGGGTCGGCACAGTTCGATGAGGGCCCGGTGCTCCGGCCCGAGCGCGGTGTCGTCGTCGGCGCCGGGTGCGGCGGCGTCGAGCGTGACAAGGGCGATCAGGTCGAACCGGACCCCGGCGGGACCGGGTCGGGTGCGTCCGCCCGTCATGGCGTACGGGCGGACGAGGGGCCCGGCCTCGTTGTCGTACCACTGGCTGCCCGGCTCACGCGGGGCGTCCGTCGTGTCCTCGGTCATCTGCGCGGCCCGCCCATCCGGCTCATCCCGCGGCGGGCGGGCGCGCGGTGGCGCGCGGGGCCGTGCGGAGGTGCTCGCCGACGCGCTTGACCAGCCGTGCCATCTCGTACGCCACCAGTCCGATGTCGGCGGTGACGGCGGTGAGGACGGCCAGGCATGAGCCGTCGCCGGCGGCCGCCACGAACAGGAAGGCGTCGTCCATCTCCACCATGGTCTGCCGCACGCCGCCGGCGCCGAAGTGCCGGCCCGCGCCCTTGGCCAGGCTGTGGAAGCCGGAGGCGACCGCCGCGAGGTGCTCGGCGTCCTCGCGGCGCAGGTCCGTCGAGGCGCCGACGGCGAGCCCGTCGTTGGACAGAACGACGGCGTGCCGGACCTCGCTCACCCGTAGCACCAGGTCGTCCAGCAGCCAGTCGAGTTCACCGGACCTCCCCCACTCTCGGCTTCCTTCGAGCGGGGGGACCCCCATGCCGGTCCTCATGCTCGGATCCTGGATCATGCGAGGTCTCCTTCGCTGCCGTCGCTGTGCTCTGCGGAATCGGGTGTGTCACCGCGGCCGGGCTGCCTGCCGCCGCCGCGCGCCCAGCCGTCGCGGTAGGCCGCCATGCGGTCCCTGACGAGGTCGGGGGTGCGCCGGTCGTCGTCGCGGGTGGTGGCCGTCGCCGGCTGTTCGTCGTGGCGCCCCTCGCGCAGTTGGGGGGCGAGACTCGCCTGGCGTACGCGGCGCGGGAGGTCGTCGGAGGCTTCGGAGTCGTCCGGGGGGCGATGCAGTCGCAAGGTGGTGACTCCGGGGGGTGGGTTGTCCGTTCGGGGCTCCGCGGCGGCCGGGGCGGAAGCCACCAGCGCGGGCCGGTCGGCGACGGCGTGGACGGGCTCCTGGTGCCGGTCGGCGACGGGCACGCGCGCGTACTCGCGTTCGGCGGGCCGTCCGGCGTCCGTCCTCTGCTCGCGGGAACGTTCCGCCGTGGCGTTGTGCAGCAGGGCCGTGGGCAGCAGGACGACCGCGGTGGTGCCCCCGTAGGGCGAGGCGCGCAGGTGCAGCTTGATGCCGTGCCGGGACGCGAGCCTGCTGACGACGAACAGGCCGAGCCGGTCGCTGTCGAACAGGTCGAGCGCCTCGGACTGCTCGATGCGCCGGTTGGCCTCGGTGAGCGCCTCCTTGCCCATGCCGAGGCCGCGGTCCTCGACCTCGACGGCGTAGCCGTTGCCGACCGGCTCGCCGGTGACGCGCACGCGCGTGTGCGGCGGTGAGAACTGGGCGGCGTTCTCGATGATCTCGGCCAGGAGGTGGGTGAGGTCGGCGACGGCCGCTCCGATGACGGACGTCTCGGGGAGCTGCCGTACCTCCACGCGCGCGTAGTCCTCGACTTCGGAGACAGCCGCGCGGACCACGTCGGTCAGGGAGACCGGCATCCGCCAGGCCCGCCCGGGCGCCGCCCCGGAGAGGATGATCAGGCTCTCGGCGTGGCGGCGCATGCGCGTGGTGAGGTGGTCGAGCCGGAACAGGTCGCTCAGTTCGTTCGGGTCGTCGGAGCGTCGCTCCATGCTGTCCAGCAGGCTCAGTTGGCGGTGTACGAGGACCTGGCTGCGGCGAGCGAGGTTGACGAAGACGCCGGAGATGCCACTGGCGAGCTCGGCTCGCTCCACGGCGGCACGAAGGGCGGCCCGGTGGACCGTGCCCAGGGCCTCGCCGACCTGACCGGTCTCGTCCTCGGCCGGCGGTCCGGCCGGTGCCTCGGCCTCGACGTCGATCTCCTCACCGGCGCGCAGTTTGCGCATGGCCTCGGGAAGTTTGCGCCGGGCGATCTCCAGGGCGCTGTTGCGCAGACTGACCAGCTCGACGACCAGGCCGCGGCCGATGCGTACGGAGATCACCAGTGAGGCGGCGACGGCGGCGAGGCCGAAGAGGACGGCGGCCCCGGCCGGGGTGAGCAGCCCACGGGTGAACGGATCGGCGCGGTCCGCGACATCGCGCCCGGCGTCCTGCTCGATCGTCCGCATCGCGTCCTGCACGCGTGCGTGTGCCTTGCTCCAGGTGGCTTCGGCCGCGGCGTCGATCGCCCGTGCGCCCGGTGCGGTGGCGAGGACCTTGTCCTCGACGGCGGTGACGGTCGCGTAGTCGCCGCCCCGGGCAAGGTTCTGCCAGGCCGCGCGTTCCGGGCCGCGCAGGTCGGCCACGGCGGAATCGGTGAGGGTACGGCGGGTGTCGACAGCCCCGGTGAACAGCCGCAGCCGCGCTCCGTCGAGACGCCCGGCGAGGCGTGCACTGTCCAGCACCACGTCCTCCTGGGCCAGCGCCTCGCCCGCGCGGGCGAACTCGAGCAGCACGCGCGCGTCGGAGCCGAGCTCGGCATCCTGGATGCCGGTGAGCGCACCGCCCACCGAGAACGCGCTCGCGATGGTCTTGGTGTACCGCCCGTACGCCTCGTCCCAGCCCGAGCGACGGTCGAGCACGGCGGTCCGTACGGTGCTCAGCCGCTCGGCACCGGTGACGAAGGCCTCCAGCCGACGGGCCACTCCGGCGGGGAGTTCCTCGCCGTCGGCGACGGTGTTGCGGTCGCCGAGCCGTAGCCGCGCCACCGCCTTGTCCGTGTACTCCGCGAGCTTCTTGTAGTCGTCGCTCGGTCCCGCGGACGGGTCGGTCGCGTAGCGCACCGCGGCCTCGCGTTCGGCTTGGATGGCGGCGACGGCGGCCGCGACAGGGGACCTGATCTCGGTGTCCACCCGCTGCAACTGACGGAGCCTGGAGACGTCCTGCGCGGTGCTGACGGTGGCGTAGGCCCACAGGGCCAGCAGCGAGACGACGGGCACCATCAGCAGGCAGACGATCTTGGCGCGGACGGTGCGCGGCCGCATGTGCCAGCGATCCGCGCGCGGGGGTGGGCCCTCGGGCGGCCCGCCCAGGGGCTCCTCGGGCCCTTCGTCGGCCGGCGGTCCGGCGTGGGCGCGGCGGCCGCGCACGAGCGGCTGGGACGGCGTCTGGGCGCCGACTGCGGTGGTCCTACGGGGTGTACGCATGGCCTCCTCGCTCGGAAGTGCTTCGGGGCGTGCTGTTCCGGGCCGTCGTCGGCCCGGACCGCCGCTAGCCGGCGACGCTCTCGACCGATCCCTGGGCCGACGCGGATGCCGCGCGCTCCCCCGTGGTGGGCGACAGCGCGACGAAGGCCGAGGTCAGGAAGAGGTAGGACCCGAGGCCGACGGCGAGGGGGAAGATGAACTGCATCGCCGTGGCCCCGGGCAGGACCGCGCCGGCCGGTGTGACGTCCACGCTCACGGCGAACATCCCGGTGTAGTGCATGCTGCTGACCGCCGCGCCCATGATCAGTGAGGCGATGGTGACGGCGACGGGCGACTTAATGTTGAGCGCAGCCCACAGGGCCGCCGTCGCCGCGACGATGGCGATCAGGACGGAGAGCCCTACGAGAGCGGGGTCGTAGGTGACGTCGCCGTGCAGTCGTACGGCGGCCATGCCCAGGTAGTGCATGCTCGCCACGCCGAGCCCGGTGGTGAGGCCGCCGAGGAAGAGCGCGCGGGTGCGGTCGCGGCTGTACCCGACGGCGAAGACGCCGCCGCAGACGACGGCCATGGCGACGAGGAGGCTCACGATGGTGAGCGGCACGTCGTAGCGGATGTCGGTGCCGGTGACGCTGAAGCCCAGCATGGCCACGAAGTGCATGGTCCAGATGCCGGTGCCGATCGCCGAGGCGGCGGTGATGAGCCAGTTGCGGCGCGACCGGCCGGTGGCGCCGAGCGCGCGGACGGTGCAGCGCAGCCCGAGCGCGGCGCCTATGCACGCCATCACGTACGACAGCACGGGGGTCAGCCAGCCGAGGGCGGCGTGGTCCAGGTGTCCCATGGACCCGGGACGCTAGTCGGGGCAGGGGCGCGCGAGGGGGGCGCAGTTCGAAAGCTGTTGGAATATGACACAGAGATGCAGCGGAACGATCGCGTCACGCTCGAACGTGTGCACAGCGGTGTCATCCGTGCCGGTGAGGGATCATGCGGAACATGAGCGACGACCACACGCATGTGCAGGAGTTCTTCACGGCCCGCGCCGCCGACTGGGACAGCAGGTTCCCCGACGACGGACCCGCCTTCGCGGCCGCGGTCGCCGTGCTCGGGCTGCGCCAGGGGGACCGCGTGCTCGACGCGGGCTGCGGCACGGGGCGCGCCCTGCCACCGCTGCGTGCCGCCGTGGGGCCCTCGGGGGTGGTTCTGGGTGCCGATCTGACCCCGGCCATGCTGGAGGCCGCCGTGCGGGCGGGGCGCGGCGCGCACGGGCAGTTGCTGCTCGCCGACGTGGCCGCGCTGCCCTTGCGGCCGGAATCGCTCGACGCCGTGTTCGCGTCCGGCCTCATCGCGCATCTGCCCGACCCGGCAGAGAACCTGCGGGAGTTGGCCCGCGTGGTGCGCCGCGGCGGCATGCTCGCGCTGTTCCACCCGATCGGCAGGGCGGCTCTCGCGGCACGCCAGGGCCGGCAGATCACGCCGGGTGATCTGCGGGCCGAACCCAATCTCCGGTCACTGCTGGCCGGTTCCGGATGGCGTATGACGTCGTACGTCGACGAGGACGACCGCTTCCTGGCGCTGGCCGTCCGGGATTCCTGACGTCTCAGCCCTGCACGGCGACGGCAGCCACGAAGGCGCCCTTCCGGCGCGGCCCGCTGACCATCGCGCGGGCCGCCTCGCGGGCCGAACTCACCTGGCTGTGTCAGACGATCACCTCACTCGACAGCTGACGGAAAGCGCTTCACAACGCCGTCCCCCTTCTGTCGCCGGGGCTCCAACTCTAGGTTGAACAGTGGAAGATGGAAGATCGGTCGGATCAGCCACACAGGGGGAAGGCGGTCACCATGTGGGACAGGGTGCGCAAGGCGAGGGCGAGACTCTTCCGTTCCCCTCACACGGAGGAGGACAGCAACCGGGAAGATCGCACGCACCAGGAGAAGCGCACGCACAATCTCTTCGAGGCCGCCGCCGTGTACGTGTCGGCCCGCGCGGAGGACGACCAGGATCAGATCGACGAGGCCTCCGGATGGGTCTCTCCGGAGGCGCTGTCGTTCGGGGTGAGCGAGCTGGCGTGCCGGGCCGTCATCGCGCTCGCCCGGGAGCGCGACGAGTCGCCGCAGACCGTCGCCCGGACCCTGCTCGGCCTACCGGCGGCCTGACACCGTGGACGTTCTCGGTCGATTCGCCCCGACCGGTCGGAAAGCTGCAGCTCGGGTGCGCCGGGGGGGTCGTGACAAGCGGCTTCCGGTCGCACTAGGGTGCGCGCCGATGGACGAACCGATGGGGAGGCTGGGATGGCCGGGACGGACGAGGAGGCCGTCGCCGCCGCGGACGATGCGCTCTATGTGCTCACGGCGGTGTTGCTGACGCCGGCGAAGTTCCCGAGCGTGCTGGGCGACGACTACCCGGAGGCCTGCGCGGCGCTCGGCCTCGCGCCGCTCGCCGACGGGTACGGCCTCGTCCTCGGCCAGGACGGCGACGGAGCCCGGTGGACGGTCGTCATCGACGACGTCTCCCTGGTCGCCGTCGCCATCGCGTCCTGGGACTGCGGCATGGAGTACGACCTGTCACCCGACGAACGTACGGTCGTCGCCGCGCTGCCAGGGTGGCCGCTGGCGGTCGCCGTCGCCGCCCCCAACGTGCCGGATCCGCACGATCCCGACCCGGAGGTCGTGGACGGTCCGCCGTTGGCGCCGCCGGACACGAGCGTGTGGGGGCCGGCCCAGCGGCGCCTGGGCGCCGACGAGATCGCCTTGCAGTGGGCGATCTGGCGCGAGCAGATCGGCGACACCGACTTCGCGACACCGGGCGGCGGGGCAGCAGACGCCGCCGAGGCAGCGGACGCGAGCGAGCAGGAAGGCGAAGGGGGCGAGAAGGGCGACGAGGGCGAGGCCCGGGGTGGCCACCCCGGCATCCGCCGGGTCCTCGCGGAGGCTCGCGCCTACGTGGACTCGCCGCCGCCCCTCGGCCGCGTCCGGTCCTCGTTCGCCCCGGGTGACGCGCGGACCCTGCGTGCGGACGGTCCCGGCTGGTCGCTCGTCGCCAGGACCGACGACATCGCGTTCGTACTCCTCGACGACGAGCCCGGCGAGGTCCTGCCGGTGGGTCGCGGGCCGGAGCTGCCCGGGCTGCTGGAGGCACTCGACAACATGGCCGTACGTCCCAGCTGAGCCACGCGCCGGACGGCACGGCAGCGGCCTGGACGGACCGGTCGGTGTTAGATGACCCCACCTCGCGATGGCGTTCCATGTGGTCCCGACCCATGGATGGCACGGAGCCAGGACCGCACCATGAGGCAGCCTTCACGGCTTCGCTCCCTCATGTGCCCGTCCCCGCTGTCAGGAGGCCGTCATGTGCCTGTCCCGAGGTGTTCCGTTCATCGCCGCCGTGCTGCTGGCCGGCGTCCTCAGCCGGCCGACTCCGGCAGCGGCCACGGCAGTTGACGAGCAGCAGTGCGCTCGGCAGGAAGGCGTAGGGGTGCCCGGCGCTGCCTTCCAGCAGAGTGCCTGCCTTGCGGATCTGACCACGGCCGGACTCGCCGGCACGCCCACACCGACATGGCCGACCAGGCAGGGCTGACGGCCCGGGGCACCCGGAACCCGGCCGGGGTGGCGGGGATGCAGATCGACGGTTACTTCCCGGACTCCTCCCACTTCAATGCCACTCACGGCTGGCGTCATGACGCACAGTTCGTGATCCGGTTGCCGGACCGATGGAACGGCCGACTGGTCGTCACCGGAGCCCCCGGCACCCGCAGGCAGTACGCGACGGACACGGCGATCTCCGACCAGGTACTCGCACTCGGTTACGCCTACGCCGCGACCGACAAGGGCAACAGCGGCGCCGACTTCTACCGCGACGGCAGGCGGCCCGGCGACGCGGTCGCCGAGTGGAACACGCGGACCACTCAGCTGACCCGAGCCGCCCGCAAAGCGGTGGCCCAGCGCTACGGGCACGCTCCCCGGCGTACGTACATGACGGGCATCTCCAACGGCGGCTATCTCACCCGCTGGCAGTTGGAGAACCACCCCGAGCTGTACGACGGCGGCGTGGACTGGGAGGGCGCACTGTGGACCACGAACGGCCCCAACCTGCTCACCTCCCTGCCCATGGCGGTCGCACGCATGCTCGGCTCCGCGCGGGACGAGGATCTGCACTCGGTCGGCTTCGCACGCGGCTCCGAATTTCTGTGGCCGTACCACGAGCAGGCCTACTGGGGAGTCACTCAGAAGACCTACCGCGCCGAGTTCGACCCCGCATACGACCCCGACTGCCCCGGCCCCTCCGCCGGGACCACGCCGGAGCGGATCCTGGCACCCTGCGCGTCCGATGCCTCGTACGACTACGCGTCGCGCCCGGCATCCGTCCGTCGCGCCGTGGCCCGCGTCGCACTGACCGGGCGCATCGGCAGGCCACTGCTCACGCTGCACGGCGATCTGGACACGCTGCTGCCCAAGGCGGCCGACTCGGACGTCTACGCGCGCATGGTCGACGCCGGCGGTCGCGGCCCGCTGCACCGCTATTACACGATCGCGGGCGGCACTCATGTCGACGGCCTGTACGACACCTACCCGGACAAGCTCCGGCCGATCCTGCCTTGCCACCGGTCGGCCTTCGACGCGCTGGTCTCATGGGTGGAGCTGGGCACCCGACCGCCCGCGGACCACACCGTCGGCAGGCCCGCGAGCGGCGACGTACTCAACTCCTGCCCGCTGTCCGTCCCGGCCAAGCGGCCGGCCAGGTGAGGGGGTCAGCGACCGAGTTCCTTGCGTGTGACACGGCGCAGCCTGCGCCGCTGTGACGGGTCGAGCGTGAGGTACGCGGCGGCCGGGACTCCCAGGACTATCAGCAGCGCGGCCCACCAGGGCAGCCAGATCAACAGGATGAGACCGGCCGCCACACCTCCCGCGGCGATCTTCGCGTTCTTCGACATGTGCGTCGCCTCCTTCGCGGCCACTGCCGCTCTCTGACCTGAAAACGGGTCCGCGCTTCCAGCGGTTCCGAACCGCGACCCTGAGACGACCCTGAGGTGCGGCCCCTACTGGTCACGGAGTTCCGGTACCGACCGATGCGCGATCAACGTGCCGGGCTCCGCACGAGGGAGATACCCCGTCGACAAGACAGTGACCCAGATCACTTCTCCAGCTTGTCCGGCAGGCGCCCGACTGCTGTACCCTCGGCCACTCGACTGGGTAGTCAAATTTGAGGAGTGTCGCAGAGCTGTGCCGAGGCTTCCCGACGCAACACCGTCAGACATCTCCGAAGACATCTCCGAACTGGCCTGCTGCTGTGCCGTCTTCGTGCCCGGCGATCCGGCTCGCACCGGCCGGATCGCCTTCTGGCGTGCGGACGGCGGCGCCGTACCGCTCGTCGCGTCTGGATCCGTCGAAGAGCTGGCCGTCGCGCTGCCTGGCGACGACGGTGTGGAACTGGTGACCGTGCCGGCTGTTCTGCTTCCGGTGCGTGACGCCCTGCCGGTCCTCACGCGTGCGCGTACGTCCGTGCGGTCGCCCCGGGCATGCGTCTTCTGGGGTGCGGCCGCCGTACTGGCGCTTCAGTTCGTGGCACGTGGGCTGCTGCTGCCCGGCCTCTCGGCGGACGACCACGACGCCTGGCGCGCCGGACCTCTGCGGCCCGAGGACGTCGAGCAGGTGCGCGCACTTGCCGCCGCGATGCCTCCCGAGGCGCACGCCCTGCCGTTGGACGGCGTGCGGCCCCTGCGGTTGCCGGACCCGGAGCGGCTGTTGCGGGCCTTCCTGGACGCGATCGCCGATGCGCTTCCCCGCTCGCCCGCGGCGGCGCTCGTGACGGGCGGGCCCGCCTACGCCGTGCAGGAGCCGCAGCACGTGCCCGATCAGCGTGCGTGGGCCGCGGATGTCGCCGCCGGCCACGACGCGGGCGTACGGGTGTCCCTGCGGCTAGAGGTCCCCGGCCTCCGCACGGCGACCTCGGATGACGCGGCACTGTCGTTCCGGGCGGTGCCGCAAGTGCACAGCGTCAGCGATCCGACGCTGGTCGCGGACGCCGCCGACGTCTGGGCGGACGTCGGTGCCTTCGGCCCACGCGCGCGGATGGACGCCCTGCTGGCACTGCGCCGCGCGGCCCGCGTGTGGGCACCGCTCACACCGCTGCTCGCCGCAGCCGTCCCGAACGCGGTGGAACTGGCCGACGACGAGGTGACCGACCTCCTTCAAGAAGGCGCTCGGACCCTCGCCGGAGCAGGCATCGACGTGCACTGGCCCAAGGAGCTGGCCCACAGGCTGACCGCCCGCGCGGTGATCGGTCCACCGGACGACGAGGCGGCGCCCGGCAGGGTCTTCACCGACACGCCGTCGTTCCTGTCCGCCGACGCGCTGCTGGCCTTCAACTGGTGGTTCGCCGTGGGCGACCAGCGGCTCACGCGCGAGGAACTGGACCGTCTCGCCGAGGCGAACCGCCCCGTGGTGCGGCTGCGCGACCAGTGGGTCCTCGTCGATCCTCACGAAGTACGTCGCGCCCACGCGCAGCAGGACCACAAGGTGACGCCCATCGACGCGCTCGGCGCCGCTCTGACCGGCTCCACGGAGGTCGACGGCCGCCAGGTCGAGGTCCGGGCCACGGGCTGGCTGGCGGCGCTGCGCGAGCGGCTCGAGAACCCGGAGGGCCAGGAGCCGGTGGGCCAGCCGGCCGCCCTTGACGCCACGCTGCGGGACTACCAGCGGCGCGGCTTGAACTGGCTGGCCCGGATGACGTCCCTGGGCCTGGGCTGCTGTCTCGCCGACGACATGGGCCTCGGCAAGACGATCACGCTGATCGCGCTGCATCTGCACCGGCAGTCCGACGCCTCGTCGGCCGGCCCGACGCTGGTGGTGTGTCCGACGTCCCTGATGGGCAACTGGCAGCGCGAGATCGAGAGGTTCGCTCCTGGCACGCGCGCGCGCCGCTTTCACGGCTCACGGCGCGATCTGGGCTCGGTGGCGGACGGGGAGTTCGTGCTCACCACATACGGCACGATGCGCATGGACGCGCGCCGCCTCGCCGAGGTGCCCTGGGGCATGGTCGTGGCGGACGAGGCCCAGCACGTGAAGAACCCCTACTCGGCGACCGCGCGGGAGCTGCGCTCCATCGACGCACGCGCACGCGTGGCGCTCACCGGCACCCCCGTCGAGAACAACCTGTCCGAACTGTGGGCGATCCTCGACTGGACGACCCCCGGCCTGCTGGGCCGCCTCGGCACCTTCCGCACACGTTATGCCCAGGCCGTCGAGGGCGGACAGGACCCGGCCGCCGCCGAGCGCCTCACGCGACTCGTACGTCCTTTCCTGCTGCGCCGGCGCAAGTCGGACCCGGGGATCGCACCGGAGCTCCCGCCGAAGACGGAGACCGATCGTGCCGTGTCCCTCACCACCGAGCAGGCGGGTCTGTACGAGGCGGTGGTCCGCGAGACGCTCACGGAGATCGCAGGCGCCGACAGCATGGCGCGGCGCGGTCTGATCGTGAAGCTCCTGACGGGCCTGAAGCAGATCTGCAACCATCCGGCGCAGTTCCTCAAGGAGGAGCGGCCGAGGATCATCGGGCGCTCCGGGAAGCTGGAGCTGCTGGACGAGTTGCTCGACACGATCCTCTCCGAGGGGGCGAGCGTTCTGGTCTTCACGCAGTACGTGCAGATGGGACGCCTCATCGAACAACACCTGGCGGCTCGCGGCATGCCCTCGCAGTTCCTGCACGGCGGGACACCGGTGACCGAACGCGAGGCCTTGGTGCGGCGCTTCCAGGACGGTGAAGTGCCCGTCTTCCTGCTGTCGTTGAAGGCAGCCGGTACCGGCCTGAACCTCACCCGGGCCGAACATGTCGTGCACTACGACCGTTGGTGGAACCCCGCCGTCGAGGCTCAGGCCACCGACCGCGCCTACCGCATCGGCCAGACCCGGCCCGTGCAGGTGCACCGGCTGATCGCCGAGGGAACCATCGAGGACCGTATCGCCGACATGCTGAGCCGTAAGCGGGAGCTGGCCGACGCTGTGCTCGGCGCCGGCGAGTCGGCGCTCACCGAGCTGACGGACGCGGAGCTGGCCGATCTGGTGGAACTGCGAGGGGGCGCCCGATGACTCGACACGACGGTGACATGGAGCGCACGTTCGCCGCGCTGCCGCCCGCACACGGGCGCGGGTTCGCACAGACCTGGTGGGGTCAGGCCTGGTTGAAGGCGCTGGAGGAGACGGCGCTGGACTCCGGGCAGCTCAAGGCGGGCCGCGGGCTCGCGCGCGCGGGAGCGGTCGGCGCGGTGTCGGTGCGCCCGGGGCGTATCACGGCTGTCGTGCAGGGCCGCGACCGTACGGCGCACCGGGCCGACGTGCTGCTGGAGGAGCTGACCGGCGAGCAGTGGGACCGCTTCCTGGACATGGCCGTCGAGCGGACCGGGCACGTCGCGGCACTGCTGGACCGCGAGATGCCACCGCACCTGGTGGAGGACGCGGCGGCCACGGGCATCGAACTGCTGCCGGGCATGGGCGATCTGGAGCCGGAGTGCGGCTGCGGAGCCTGGGACCACTGCGGGCACACGGCGGCCCTCTGCTACCAGATGGCACGTCTCCTGGACCAGGACCCCTTCGTGCTGCTGCTGATGCGCGGACGGGGCGAACGCGACCTCCTGGACGACCTCCAGGCCCGCGGCGCGACACCCGCCGACACACCGTCCGAACGGTCAGCGTCGTCCGAGCCGGACGGCGTGGACGCCGCGGAGGCGTACGCGACCGGCGAGATCCTGCCGCCGCTTCCCGCGCTGCCCGAGCTGCCGGCCGAACCGGGACCAACGCCGTCCCTGGACACCGAGACGCCTCCCGGGCCCGGCGTCGACCCGGCCGCCCTGGAGTTCCTGGCCGCCCGGACCGCCACGGAAGCACACCGCATGCTCGTGGAAATCCTGCGTACGGGTTCGGGACATCGCGGCGTCGAAGCGAAGTTGACGCTCGGCCAGGACGCGGTACGCCTCGCCGTCGGCTCCCCCGTCGCCGGCGTGGCGGAGCGGTTGGCCGACGGATCGGGACGCGGCCGCGAAGGACTGGAGATCGCCGTACGCGCCTGGCATCTGGGAGGTGTCGCCGCGTTGTCCGTGCTGGACGAGGAGTGGACCGTCGAGGGCGAGACGCTCGCACGCGCGCGTGCCGCTCTGGAGGCTGCCTGGGACGAGGACGAACGGCCGTCGCTGCGGGCGAGGGGCAACCGGTGGACGGTCGTCGGCGCACAGAGGCAACTGCGCCTGGGGCGGGACGGACGGTGGTGGCCGTACCGCAGGGAACGGAGCCACTGGGTGCCCGCAGGAGGCCCCGCGCAGGATCCGGCGACCGCACTGGCCTCGGCGGACGTCGCGGCCGCGGAGGAGCAGGAGTGAGGCCTGCGGGGCGGCGACGTCGGCTCGCCGAGCGCCCGTCGTCCCGCGTTCGCTCCGTTGTCGTGCGGCGTTCCGCGTGGGCTCCAAATCTGGCCGCTGTCAGTGAACTTGGTCCTCTGGGGGCCCGATGTCCCCGCACCGCACCGGCCGGCGCCGTGCCCACCGTTTCATCGCCGGGGGCGTGCCCCTCGCCGTGATCGGGGCGCTCACGGCCGCCGGATCCGCCGTCGGCGCCGGGGACCGGGAGGGCCACGCACGCGTCGTGCGCACGGCGACGCTCGGCGACATCCCGCTCGGCGCCCTCAGCAACAGGTTGCTGCCCGGCACCGTGGACGACGACCGGGGTGTGGACCTCGGCGGCATCGGGAGCGACATCCATCCTGCGGGGCCGTCAGGACGAGTTCTGGACGGTCACGGACCGCGGCCCCAACGGCCAGCTCAAGATTGACGGCACGAAGCGCCGTACGTTCCCCGTACCGGGCTTCGACCCCGCGATCGTGAAGATCCGGGTGTCCGGAGGCACCGTGCGCGTGCTGGACGCGATCCCGATCACGACCGCTTCCGGGAAGCCCGTCACCGGATTGTCGAACCAGAAGGGGCGCGACGAGGCCCCGTACTCCTATGACGCGCGTACTCCTCTGTCGTACGACCCGAACGGGCTGGACACCGAGCGCATCGTGCGGGCCGCGGACGGGAGTTTCTGGCTCGTCGACGAATACGGGCCGTCCCTGGTGCATGTCTCCGCGCGCGGGAGGGTCCTCGCGCGCTACGTGCCGGAGGGGCTCGGCCCCACCGGCACGGCCTACCCGGTGGTGGAGGCACAGCCCTCCGTCCTGCTCCACCGGAAGATCAACCGCGGCTTCGAGGGACTGGCCCAACTGCCCGGTGGTGACCTGGTGCTGGCCGTCCAGAGCCCGTTGTCGCTGCCGGACACGGATGCCGGGGAGACGTCGCGCACCACGCGGCTGCTGCGCTTCTCGCCGAAGAAGAAGGCGGTCACCGCGGAGTACGCGTACCGCTTCGACCCGGTGAACGTGGTGGAGCCGAGCGAGGACGACACCTCTGAGCTGAAGATCTCGTCCCTCGTCGCGGTGGGCGGGAACCGGCTGCTGGTCGAGGAGCGCACCGACAACGCCGCTCGACTGCATCTGGTGCGTCCGGACCGCTCCGCCGGCATCCCCGGCGGTCCCTGGGACGACGACACGACGTCTCCGTCGCTGGAGCAGCTCGACGACCCGGCGGCCTCGGGTGTGCCGGTGCTTGCCAAGAAGCTGGTCGTCGACCTGGGCGCGGTCGCCGGTGTGCCCGGGAAGATCGAGGGCATCGCGCGCGTGGACCACGACACCCTGGCGCTCATCAACGACAACGACTTCGGGATGACGGACGGCGAGGGCGCGTTCGACGGCCAGGGCAGGCTGGTCGACAGCCGGGTGGAGACTTCCGTGGTCTACGTGCGGTTGCCTCGCGGGATCTGACCGCGGTTACGGCAGCTCGTCCGCCAACGACGGGAGCAGCGACTCGAGGTCGCTGGGAAGGTCGCTGGGAAGGTCGCTGGGCAGTTCCGTGGGGAATCCGGACGGGAGCGATGTCGGCAGTTCGCTCGGTAGCTTGCTGGGGAGCTCGGTAGGGATGCTGAAGGACGGCCTGGGCGAGCTGCTCGTGCTCTCGGCGGGCGATTTCTCGCCGGGTGAGTCGCCGCTGCCCGAGGCCATCAGGACCACGGCCACGACGGCTCCGACGGCGACGATCACGACGATCAGGATGACCAGCGCACTACGCCGCCGCCCCGGTCGGCCGCCTCCGCCAGGAGGCTCCTGCGGAGGCCAGCCACCGTACGGGGGCGGCCCGCTGTCTCCCGGAGGGGGTCCGTAGCCTCCGGGAGGCGGTCCGAATCCGCCGCCCGCAGGCGGCGTGTCACCCGGCGGTCCCGGCGGCTGAGGCGGTACGGGCGGCATGGCCATACCGTCAAGGGTCGGCCCGTGGCGGCCGGCACGCGACCCTCGCGCGGGAGTTGATACGGGCCCATGCCATGGATCGCATGGTTCCGGAACATTACGCGCGAAAATCGGTCAACTGCCCGCACCGCGTGTGACGGGATCCTCGGCGCCCGAGGCGGCGGGGGGTCACACGCGGTCGGGTACGCGCGCGTGGCCTCAGCCGCGGACGCCCAGCAGGTGGTCCATGGCCAGCTGGTCGAGACGCTCGAAGGCCATCCCGCGCGCGGCGGCCGCCTCGACGTCGAACTCCTCGAAGGCCGTGCGGTCGGCGAGCAGCGCCTTGAGGCCGTCCGCCGCCGTGGGTTGCGCAAGCTCGTCCAGGCGTGAGGCACGCAGGGCCTCCTGGACCTCCGGGTCGGCCCGGAAGGCGGCCGAACGCTCCTTGAGGATGAGGTAGTTGCGCATGCAGCCGGCAGCCGACGCCCACACGCCGTCGAGGTCCTCCGTCCGCGGCGGCTTGAAGTCGAAGTGCCGCGGTCCGGTGTAACCGGCGCTCTCCAGGAGGTCGACCAGCCAGAAGGCGGAGCGCAGGTCCCCGGCGCCGAAGCGCAGGTCCTGGTCGTACTTGATGCCGGACTGGCCGTTGAGGTCGATGTGGAAGAGCTTGCCCGCCCACAGCGCCTGTGCGATGCCGTGCGGGAAGTTGAGCCCGGCCATCTGCTCGTGGCCGACCTCGGGGTTGACGCCGTACAGCTCGGGACGCTCCAGGCGCTCGATGAACGCCAGGGCGTGGCCGACGGTGGGCAGCAGGATGTCGCCGCGCGGCTCGTTCGGCTTGGGCTCGATCGCGAACCTCAGGTCGTAGCCCTGGGAGGTCACGTACTCGCCGAGGAGGTCGAAGGCCTCCTTCATGCGGTCCAGGGCGACGCGTACGTCCTTGGCGGCGCCGGACTCGGCGCCCTCACGGCCGCCCCAGGCGACGTATGTCTCCGCGCCCAGCTCGGCCGCGAGGTCGATGTTGCGGATCGTCTTGCGCAGGGCGTAGCGGCGCACGTCGCGGTCGTTGGCGGTGAACGCGCCGTCCTTGAAGACGGGGTGCGTGAAGAGGTTGGTGGTGGCCATGGGCACCTTCATGCCGGTGACGTCGAGGACCTCGCGGAAACGCTTGATGTGCGCCTCGCGCTCGCTGTCCGAGGACCCGAAGGGGATCAGGTCGTCGTCGTGGAAGGTGACGCCGTGGGCGCCGAGCTCGGCCAGGCGCTGCACCGTCTCGACCGGGTCGAGGGCACGGCGGGTGGCGTCGCCGAAGGGGTCCCGCCCCTGCCAGCCGACGGTCCACAGGCCGAAGGTGAACCTGTCCTCGGGGGTGGGCTGGTAGCTCATGCCGCGGCTCCTTGCTTGCTGACGACTGCTTGCACGACTCGCTACGACTATTTCGTCATGGCGCTTTACAAATTAGTATGCCCACGCGTCCCTGGGAAGGGACAAGATGTCCCCGAAGGGGTGAGGTCCGGGTCGTGACACTCCGGGCACCCTCGAAACAGCAGGTCAGATCCCGTAGAGCCGCGGAAAAGGGAGAGCCCGATGTCAGCAGCCGAGGGTCCGCTCGTAGTCGGCGTGGACACGTCCACGCAGTCCACCAAGGCGCTGGTCGTCGACGCGTCGACGGGCCGGGTCGTCGCGAGCGGCCAGGCACCGCACACGGTGTCCTCCGGAGCCGGCCGCGAGAGCGACCCTCGCCAGTGGTGGGACGCCCTGCGCGAGGCGCTGCGCCAGTGCGGCGACGCGGCGCACGAGGCCGCCGCGGTGTCGATCGGCGGGCAGCAGCACGGCCTGGTCACCCTGGACGACCGGGGCGAGCCGGTGCGTCCGGCCCTGCTGTGGAACGACGTGCGCTCGGCGCCTCAGGCCCGCCGGCTGACCGAGGAGCTGGGCGGCGCGAAGTTCTGGGCCGAGCGCACCGGCTCCGTCCCGGCAGCCTCCTTCACCGTGACGAAGTGGGCCTGGCTGGCCGAGAACGAGCCGGAGTCCGTGAGGGCCACCAAGGCCGTACGCCTCCCCCACGACTACCTGACCGAACGGCTCACCGGGCAGGGCACCACCGACCGCGGCGACGCCTCCGGTACCGGATGGTGGGCGTCGGGGACGGAGTCGTACGACGAGGAGATCCTCGCGCGCGTGGGGCTCGACCCGGCGATGCTGCCCCGCGTGGTCCGGTCCGGCGAGGTGGCGGGGACCGTGCGCGACAGCCATGACCTGCCGTTCTCCAAGGGCACCCTGGTCGCGCCCGGCACCGGCGACAACGCCGCCGCAGCGCTGGGTCTCGGCCTGCGTCCCGGCATGCCGGTGCTGAGCCTCGGCACGTCGGGCACGGTGTACGCCGTGTCGAAGCGGCGCCCCGCCGACCCGACCGGCACCGTGGCGGGCTTCGCCGACGCCCACGGCGACTGGCTGCCGCTGGCGTGCACCCTTAACTGCACGCTCGCCGTCGACCGCCTCGCGACCCTGCTGGGCCTCGACCGCGAGGCCGTGGAACCCACCACCGGCCTCACACTGCTGCCCTACCTGGACGGCGAACGCACCCCGAACCTGCCGAACGCCTCCGGCCTCCTACACGGGCTGCGCCACGACACGACCGCCGGCCAGCTCCTCCAGGCCGCCTACGACGGTGCCGTCCACGCGCTGCTCGGCGCCCTGGACCTGGTCCTGGACGAGGACGCGGACCGTTCGGCGCCACTGCTTCTGATCGGCGGCGGCGCCCGGGGCACGGCCTGGCAGCAGACCGTACGGCGGCTGTCGGGACGTCCGGTACAGGTCCCCGAGGCCAAGGAGCTGGTCGCGCTGGGCGCCGCGGCCCAGGCGGCCGGCCTGCTGACCGGCGAGGATCCGGCGGCGGTGGCCCGGCGCTGGAACACCACCCGGGGGCCCGTGCTCGACGCCGTGGAGCGCGACGACGAAACGCTGGCCAGGATCAGCGGGGTACTCTCCGACGCGGCCCCGCTGCTGGAGCGGAGCCCCGAGGCGCATTGAGGACTGACGGAGGCATGACCGCACCGCTGCACGAGGCCCACCCGACCGGCGTGGGGCGCGCGCTGCCCAACACCCAGCAGGGGATGCGCCGCCGCAACCTCGCCAAGGTGATGCACACCGTCAGCGCCGAGGGCCCCCTCTCCCGTGCCGCCGTCGCCTCCCGCATCGGGCTGACCCGCGCGGCCGTGTCCACCCTCGTCGACGAACTGATCCGCTCGGGACTCCTGGAGGAACTCGGTCCCGAGCGGCCCGGCCGGGTGGGCCGTCCCGGGTCGGCGCTGGCCGTCAGCGGGCGCGGCCCGGCCGGGATCGGGGCGGAGGTCGGCGTCGACCATCTCGCCGTCTGCGCGGTCGATCTGCGCGGCGAAGTGCGCTCCAGGGCGGTGCGGCACGGCGCGAACCGTGGCCGGGACCCCGAGCCGGTGATCGAGGAACTCGGCGAGTTGATACGCCAGGTCGTCGCCGAGGCCGAGCGTGAAGGGCTGTGGCCCGCCGGCCTGGCGGTCGCCGTGCCGGGTCTGGTGGCACGCGACGGCCGCACGGTCGTACGCGCCCCGAACCTCGACTGGCGCGACCGGGACCTCGGCGACCTGCTCCCGGCGGACTTCCCGCTGACCGTGGGCAACGAGGCCAACTTCGGTGCCCTCGCCGAACTCTGGCTCGGTGAGGGGACTCCGCGTGACTTCCTGCACGTGTCGGCGGAGATCGGCATCGGTGCGGCGGTCGTCGTGGACGGCGGACTGCTGCGTGGAACGCACGGTTTCGCGGGCGAGTTGGGGCATGTGCCGGTCCAGCCGGACGGACCCGGTTGTCCCTGCGGGGGACGCGGGTGCCTGGAGCAGTACGCCGGTGAGGAGGCGGTGCTGCGCGCGGCCGGACTGGAACCGGGCGAGGACCGCGTCGGGCTGCTCGCAGGGCGTGCGGCCGAGGGCGACGAGGACGTACGGCGCGCCCTGCGCGACGCGGGAACGGCGCTCGGTATCGCGCTGACGGGCGCGGTCAATCTGCTGGACCCGGAGAGTGTGGTGCTGGGCGGTGCGCTGGCCGGGCTCGCGCCATGGCTGCTGCCCGCGCTGGAGGCCGAGCTGGACCGGCGCACCGCCGGGCCTGCCTGTCCGGTGTCCGTGTCGGGGCTGGGTCCCGAGGGGCCGTTGCTGGGGGCCGCTCACTCGGTGGTGCGCAGCGTGCTGGACGATCCGGTGGCGGTCGCGGAACGGGGCTGAATCCGGGTGTGGGGCGAGTCTGGTTCCGGGCGAGAAAATCGCCTGTTCCAGTCCGAGGTCCCTCGTGAGGGTGGGCAAGTTATCCACAATCACGCGCCTGTCCACGGAACCCAGGCTCGCTCTTCTGCCCAACCCGTGGGCGCCGTACCGTGATTCACGCGAGGAGCAGCCGTCGTGGCACGGCGACGGGGCACGAGGTCATCTCGACGGGCCCGGTCCTCCAGCCGAGCTCAACTCCGAAAGGCAGCCCCCCTCTTGAACCGCAAAAGTCCACGCCCCAGCCGACGTCAGCTCCTCCAGGGCACCGCCCTCGCCGCCCTCCCCTACGTCCTGCTCCCCGAATGGCAGGCCGGTGCGCATGTTCCCGGACCGGACCACCCGCTCGCCGAATGGCGGCCGGCGAGCGCCGCGAACTACACGGCGGCGAACCGCCCTGTGACCCATCCCGTCGATCGAGTGATCATCCACATGACACAGACCACGTACACCAAAACCCTGTTCCTCTTCGAGAACCCCAAGAAGAAGGTCTCCGCCCACTACGTCGTCCGATCCGCCGACGGGCACACGTCCCAGTGCGTTCGCGAGTCGGACATCGCCTGGCACGCCGGGGACTGGGACCACAACACGCGGAGCATCGGCATCGAGCACGAAGGCTGGGTGGACCGGTCCGGCTACTTCACCGCCGTCATGTACGAGACGTCCGCCCGGCTCACGGCGGCCATCTGCACCAGACACGGCATACCGAAGGACCGCGCGCACATCATCGGACACTACGAGGTGCCGGGCACGGACCACACCGACCCCGGGCCGAACTGGGACTGGGCGCACTACATACGACTGGTCAACGGCGTATGAGGACTCGCCCGGTTCGCACGGCCCACCCAGGGGTGCGCATCGTTCGGGTGGGCCGGGTCGAAAAGGTTGTCCGGGTGCGCACCCGGAGTGACGATGTCCCCAGCCGCATCGCCTTCCTGGGAGGCCGAGTTGAGCGATCCATGGGTGGCCCTGGAGCCGGGGGCCGACGCTGCCGAGCGGGTACGGGTACTGCGTCGTGCGCATGAGACGTTCACCGAGGTGGGCACCGTGCCCAAGCCGGTGCGTGCCGTGGTGGCTGACTCGTGGCGGCGTTCCGCTCGGGCCGGGGTCGGCCCGGACGGGACGGCGAGCGTGGAGCTCGCGGACAGCGATCTCGGCGCCTATCGCGCGGAGCATCCGCTGGCGCGGGTGATGCCGCTGTTCCGGGAGTTGCTGGGCACGTTCGCTGCCGACGGCGAGCATCTGCTCGCGGTGTGCGACGCACAAGGCAGGCTGCTGTGGGTCGAGGGCCATCCGACGACCCGGCGAAGGGCGGGAGGGATGAACTTCGTGCCGGGTGCGCGGTGGGCGGAGACCGCGGTCGGGACGAACGCGCCGGGTACGGCGGTGGCCGTGGACCGGCCGGTGCAGGTGTTCGCGGCCGAGCACTTCATCCGCCGGGTGCAGCCCTGGACCTGTGCGGCGGCGCCGGTGCACGATCCGCGTACCGGGCGGGTGCTCGGGGCGGTGGACATCACCGGTGGGGACGGCCTCGCGCATCCGCACAGCCTGGGGTTCGTGCAGGCGGTCGCGCGTGCCGCGGAGTCCCATCTGGCGCTGCTCGCCCCGCAGTCGCCGGGCGCCGACGCGCCCGAGCTGTGCGCGCTGGGCCGCGACGAGGCGCAGCTGCTCATCGGCGGCCGCAGGGTCAGACTCAGTCGCCGGCACAGCGAGATCCTGGTGCTGCTGGCCCGCCACCCGGAGGGCCTGACCGGTGACGAGCTGTTGTGCGCCCTGTACGAGGACGAGACGGTGACGCCCGTGACCCTGCGGGCGGAGCTGGCCCGGCTGCGCCGGATCCTGGGCCCCGGGCTGTTCGGATCGCGGCCGTACCGGCTCACGGTGCCGGTCGAGTCGGACGTGGCGGTCGTCGAACGTCGCCTGGAGGCCGGTGCGATCACCGGGGCGGCCATGGCCTACACCGGCCCGCTGCTGCCCGGCTCCCAGGCACCGGCGGTGGTGCGGCTCAGGCTGCGCCTCGCCGACGGTCTGCGTACGGCGCTGGTCGCCCGTCGCGATCCCGACCTGCTGGCTGACTGGGCGCACGCCCCGTGGGGCGAGGACGACCTCGACGCATGGCGGGCACTCGCCGCCGTACGCCCCACGCCGGCGGTGCGCTCGCGGCTCGCGGCGCTGGAGTGGGAGCTGTCGGCACCGCCGCCCGCCCGGCGGCACCGTCCGGCGCACTGACCGCCAGCCCCCGGCCCGCGCAACGTACTTGCAACCTCGCCGTTCCTAGCCTCGCGGCGAGAGCTGCCCAACGGCGGGCAGCACTTCTTCGGGAGGCAGAGCAGTATGACCCGTTACGCGGCGCCCGGCACCGAGGGTGCGATCGTCTCCTACCAGGCGCGCTACGACCACTTCATCGGCGGTGAGTACGTGGCGCCGATCCGGGGGCAGTACTTCGAGAACTCGTCGCCGGTGAACGGGCAGCCGTTCACCGAGATCGCGCGCGGCACGGCGGAGGACGTGGAGCGGGCGCTCGACGCGGCGCACGCGGCCGCCCCCGCATGGGGCCGGGCCTCGGTGACCGAGCGCGCCGACATCCTGCGGAAGATCGCCGACCGGATGGAGGCGAACCTGGAGAAGCTGGCCGTCGCCGAGAGCTGGGAGAACGGCAAACCGGTGCGCGAGACGCTGGCGGCCGACATCCCGCTCGCCATCGACCACTTCCGCTACTTCGCGGGGGCGATCAGGGCGCAGGAGGGCTCGCTCGGCGAGGTCGACGACGACACGGTGGCGTACCACTTCCACGAGCCGCTCGGCGTGGTCGCGCAGATCATCCCGTGGAACTTCCCGATCCTCATGGCGACGTGGAAGCTCGCGCCGGCGTTGGCCGCGGGCAACGCGGTCGTGCTCAAGCCGGCCGAGCAGACCCCGGCGTCGATCCACTACTGGCTGAGCCTGGTCGCCGACCTGCTGCCACCGGGCGTCGTGAACATCGTCAACGGCTTCGGCGTGGAAGCGGGCAAGCCGCTGGCGTCCAGCGCCCGGGTGGCCAAAGTGGCGTTCACCGGCGAGACGACGACCGGTCGGCTGATCATGCAGTACGCCTCGGAGAACATCACCCCGGTCACCCTCGAACTCGGCGGCAAGTCCCCGAACATCTTCTTCGACGACGTCTGGGCCGCGAACGACGACTTCCGGGACAAGGCCCTCGAAGGCTTCACCATGTTCGCGCTCAACCAAGGCGAGGTGTGCACGTGCCCGTCGCGGGCGCTGGTGCAGCGCGGCCAGTACGCCGACTTCATGGAGGCGGCGGTCGCCCGCACCGAGCAGATCAAGACCGGCCACCCGCTGGACACGGACACGATGATCGGCGCGCAGGCCTCCAACGACCAGTTGGAGAAGATCCTCTCCTACCTCGACATCGGCCGGCAGGAGGGCGCCCGCGTCCTCACGGGTGGCGAACGCATCGAGCACGACGGCGAGTTGAAGGGCGGCTACTACGTCCAGCCGACGATCTTCGAGGGCGACAACCGCATGCGGATCTTCCAGGAGGAGATCTTCGGCCCGGTCGTCTCGGTGACGTCCTTCGACGACTTCGACGACGCGATCAAGATCGCCAACGACACGCTGTACGGGCTCGGCGCGGGCGTGTGGACACGGGACGTCAACACGGCGTACCGCGCGGGCCGCGCCATCCAGGCGGGCCGAGTGTGGACCAACTGCTACCACGCATACCCGGCCCATGCGGCGTTCGGCGGCTACAAGGGCTCGGGCATCGGCCGTGAGACGCACAAGATGATGCTGGAGCACTATCAGCAGACGAAGAACCTGCTGGTGAGCTACTCGCCGAAGAAGCTGGGCTTCTTCTAGAGGCACGAAAAAGGGCGCCTGACCTGGGCTTTGCCCGCCAGGCGCCTTCCCCTCGACCGGCCCAGAGCAAGGACCGACTTACGCCATAACTCCCAGTTCCTCCCACCGCTGTCCCGCTCCTGACCAATACATCCGGACCAGTCACGGACCAAACCCCGACTCACCCTTCAGCCCCCGCACCCTGGCTGACGCGGTCCCACTCCTGCATGGACTGCTCGATGAGCCGGTTGGCCTGCTCTCGGACGCCGTCGAGGAACTTGGCGTAGTGGCGGAAGAGGACCTCAATGCTCTGGCCGCGCGACGAGCGCACTCGGCGGGGTCCACACCGGAGTACAGCCAGAACGAGATCCCGGCGTGCCGGAGATCGTAGGGCCGCTTGGCCAGCTTGGAGGCGAGTTCTGTACGGGTCAGGACGTACTTTTGTGCCCGCGCCCACGTTGTGCCATATGGTCGTACCATGCCGTCCGCTGCTTGATGGCTCGCAGCTCGGACGCTGGCAGCCCTGTGTGCTCATCGAAGGGCTCACCATCGCGCGCCGCGGTCATCAGCTTTGAGAGCCTGCTGTCGGCGAGCCCGACGGTCATGAATGACTCCGATTTTTCGCGCCCGTTGACCGTCCACCGGACCATAAACGGCTTGCCGCCGATCGGGGCGCTCACGCCAGCCGTCGCAGCGATCCTGCGCAGTTCTCGGTAGATGTTCTTGTCCGCTGCCTCGCCCGTGGGCGCGCCAGCCGCCGCCGTCGGGGATGCGGCCGACCTTCTTGACGTCGATGTGGACCATGTGTCCGGGGCGGCGGGCGGTGATCTTCCGTGGTTCGCGGTTGGTCTCGCCGTTGGGGTCAATGAGCCTCTTCAGTGAGCTTCTTCGGTCTGGCCACCGATCTGGTGACGGTCCGCGAGGCGGAACGAGCGAGGCCCCCGGGCTGTTGATGGATATGTCTGACGTCTCAATCACGCTGCTCGGGGGCCTCGTTGGTCATCACCTGATCGATGCCCACCTCGAAGAAGCTCACTGAACGTCCGCTGCCAAGAGATCGCCGACTTCCTCGCCGCCACTGTCGCCGCGAACGATCGTGTCCTGTCTCAACCGACCTGAGGCACTGCGGCGTTGCGCGCATGCCCGGGAACGGTATGGAGCGCCGCGAGCCAGGCGGTACCTGGAACCTTCTAGGGTCCGGCGGGTACGGCAGTGGGGCACAGTGAGCGGGGGCGGGGATGGACCGTTCCGCTCGCCGTGCCGGAGAGAGCTTCCGTCAGGCGGGCGAGCCGTCGGGGCCGGTCCCGGGCTGCGATGACGAGAGCGACAGACGAAACAGATGGGGCACACATGACTTCGTCCAGGAAACTCGCCGCCTTGGCCAGTGGCCTCGCCATGACCGCCGGGCTTCTCGTCGGAGGGGCGGGGAACGCCGGTGCGGCCGAGCGGGGGGTCCGGGCCGCTTGCCACGACGGGGACGTCAGCTTCACCAAGGCCGCGGATAACTACTACTACCCGACCAGCCCCACCGGTCGGCTCACAACCAGCGCCAACTGCAACGACATCAACCTGCGGTACACCAACGGTGGTTCGCGCAACGTCAAGGTGTGCTTCTACCCGAGCTCCGGTGGCGAGGACTGCCAGGATGACTGGAAGCGGGTCGGCTCCAACTGGACCGTGATCGCCACGGACGTGCTCGACGGTACCAAGTACCGCTTCCGCTTCGGACTCAGCCACGAGGCAAACGGCCAGTACGCCGACTGAGATCCGCACGCCCTGTTGAGACTTTTCGGCGACCCTCCTCTAGTGATCGCCAGAAAGCCTCACAGTCGAGAGTTACCGCTGCGCAGACTGTGGTCAAGGTTCGCGCAAGGTTTCCGCAAACCGTCTGCCCATTCTTGAGCAGACGCAACGACGCCATCTGAGCCCTACGAAGGGGAAAACATGCGCATCCGTACCCGCCGAATGAATATCGGCCTGATGTCAGCTGCGATTCTTCTGTCCAGCGCGGGTCTGGGCCTGACCACCGCCTCCCCGGCCTCCGCGGCCTGCGACGTCCGTTCCGGAATCATCGGCGACGTGGCGTGGGCGAAGAACGTGTGCAGCGCGAAGCTCTACCGGAAATTCGTGTGGGGCGCCGCACCGGACAGTCCGTGCTACATCTTCAGGCCGGGGCATTCCCATGAGGTTGAAAGGCCCTTCCGCTGGGCCACCTTCGAGGGCATGAAGTCCTGCTGAGGGCACTCACGCGATCTCGCAGCGGCCCGGAGTGTCACGTTGGCACTCCCGGCCCGCGAGTATCACCCGGGAGCCCGGAGCCTCCCCCTGAGTGGTGGACACCCTGACCTCGACCCCAATGGGGCTGCACCGCGACCTACTCGGCTCCTGGGTGAGGGCGCCCATCTGGAGACCTTGATCCCGTTGAACGGACACGGCCGCGGATGACGGGCGCGCGACGGTCAAGGGACCGCTGGAACAGGGCCCAGTCGCGGCGCGAGGCACCCGTCTTGAGCGTCTGCACCCGCTTCTCAACTTCTTCGGCGGCACTGGGGTCCGTGCCGTTGCCCGCATTCTGCGACAACCAGGTGACCATCAGCAGTTCGCGGATCCGGCGTAGGACCGGGTAGCCCGACCACTCCCGGACGTCGAATCCATACCCCTCCGCGAAGTCCTCGTACACGTGCTTCGTATGCCAGCCGAAGCTGTCGTAGTACATCGCGGTCTGCATGAGGTCCCACCCGCGCGGTCCGGTCACGAAGCCATCGAGGTCGATGACCTTCGGGTGACCGGTCTCGTCGCGCAGCACGTTGCCGACGACTGTGAGCCGCCAACGCCACCTGGGTGTCACGCCGGGAAGCGATCTCGTGGGCAGTCTGGATTGCGGCAACCCAGTCCGGCAAGTCCGGCCTGCCCCACGAGGCCGGTGCGATCCGGACCGCTGAGGGATCCCATCGCTCCCCCACAAGCTCTGCCAGTGCCGCTCATCCGAACCGTCAATCCCAGGGATGATGACGTACGCGACCATTGCCTACCACCCTTCCAATCGTGGTCCCCACACATCGCGGGGGCACTCGACGAGATCGACCGTGCCAACTTGGAACTGCTCCAGACCGATGGCCGGCTCACCGGAGCCGAGGTCGGACGCCGAGTCGGGCTGTCCCAGCCAGCAGCCAGCGCCCGCATCCAACGCCTGGAGAAGAACGGGATCATCACCAGCTACCGTGCCGTAGTCGCTCCAGCCGCAGTCGGATTGAACATCCACGCCATCGTCCGGCTACGCACCACCCACGCGCAGCTGTCCCAAGCACTCATCCTTGCCGCCCAGACTCCCGAGGTCGTCTCGACCCTCCGCGTGACCGGCGAAGACTGCCTGCTGCTCGACGTGCACTGTTCTCACGCCGAACGCCTTGAACAGGTCGTGGACTCCCTCGCCCGTTACGGACCCGTCACCACCTCACTCGTCCTGCGCAGCTACCCGCCCAAGTCGTTGCCAATGGCACCGTCAACAACGTCCTGACCCGCAACAGCCAACGGTGGAGTCGGGTGTTGTAACTGTCGGAATACCCCAGTCACACCCAAGGCCCCCCTCACAACGAACGCGCCATTAGCGACGGCCCTCTGTGATATCCCGGTAGAGATCGTGGATGACGGTGTACGTCTCGGGTAGGTCGTTGGTCAACACGTGGGGCGCACCGAGTACTCCTGTGACCGTGAGGACGGCAGCGATCGCGGCACTCGCGGTCACCCGCCGTTCCCGTGATGGTGCCCGCAGATCGGCGATGATCCTCGCCGCGGTCTCGGCTCCCTCCCGGCCGTCGTAACGGGCCGCGTATGCCCGGGCCCAGATCCTGGCCGCCTTCCTGTACCGGAGGGAGCTTCCTGGCAGCAGGCCTCCCAGGTCGCCGGCTTCAAGGACAACAGGCCGCTCCCAGGCTTCTTGTACGGCCTCGGCCAGCGGAACCCCGCACTCCAGGAGCAGGGCGAGTTTCGCGACGGCTCCGATGCGTGCATCCCGGTGAAAGTGGCCGAGTCGCAGGCGTTCAGAATGGAAACGCGGATCGCGCTGGGCTGGGTCCGGTGTCTTCCACACGTACAGGGTGTCGAGTGAGGGTGGCATGCGGGTGCCGAGTAGGTCTGCGAAATGGTCGTACATCGGCTGGCCCTCGGTGACTTCACCGGGAGCGGTGAGATCTGCCGGTGAGAAATAGAGATCAAGCGTGTCCCCCGTGTACATGTCGAGAGCACGGAACGCCTCGGCGAGGAAGGGGGTTCGGCCTCGACTCACCCGGTCGTGTGGGTGGCCGAAGTACACCCCTTGATACGGAACGCGGGAGGAGCGAGCCAGGTAGTGCTGCAACTCCTCCGAGAAGTCGTGCCAGGTTCTTCCGAACTCCGTCGGTCGTAGCACCGGGGCTTGGTCCATCTCCCGGCGGAAGATCGTGTCCTGGCCGGCCAACTCGCGCAGCAGGCGGGAAAGCTGGTGGATGGCCTCCCTGCCACACAGGTCACGCAATTCGTGGTACCTGCCCGCCCTGATGGCGGCACGTGTGACGCTGACGACGCCTGGGAAATGCAGGGGTTCCAAGCGACACCTTTCCCCTCGCACTGACGATTTTCTGCTGAGACAGAGCGTGGGCGCCTCCGATGCACGTTGTCCAGACACCGTCACCGCGATTTGCCGGTGGGGTGTTCATGGTTGTGGCTGCGGCTGTTGACGTCGGCGGCGTAGGCGGCCCAGTCGCCTCCGGATGCCTTCTGTCATTGAACGGCGACTTGGATGTGGACGCCGAGCATTCGGGTGAGGATGGCGGCGGGCAGTTCGGCGGCGAGGGTGAACAGGTCTGTGGAGCGGTCCTGTTGGGGTCGAATGCCGATCTTGTGCAGCCGCAGACCGATCTGGCTGTCGTTAACGAGGTTGTGAGCGAATGAGCTCGGGGTGTGCTGGCCTGGGGTTCGGCTGGTGGGTGATTCAGCTGGCCATCGAGCTGGCGAGGACGAGCTCGGTGCTGGGCTTGAGTCGGGTGGCGCGTTGGGCGGCCCGGGGAGCTGGCCGGCGAATCCGCCCGCCCCCGGCCCGAGACGAGGCCGGCGATGGCGCGGTGGGTGGCAGGGTAGTGCTCGCGACGTCCGAGGAAGCGTTGCAGCGGACGCCATTGCTCATGCTCGGCGTTGGCGTGTTCAGCACAGATCCGGCGCGAGGACTGGCGGCGGCGCTGCTCGCGCCAGGCGTACTGCTCGCCGAGCGGGGTCTCTTCGCCCTTCGGTTTCTTCGGCGGCGCGCTGATCTGTCCGGGGAACTCGCCTGCCAGTCCCCGGTAGCCCTTGTCCACCTCAGCCGTCACATGTCGACCCGGGTGCACAGCTCTTGCCTGCGGTTTCCAGCGGACGTGCCGAGCGGGGGACGTTTGGTGGTCCTGCAACTGCGAGTCCGGCGGTTCTTCTGTCCGGAACCTTCGTGTGCTCGGCGCACGTTCGCTGAGCAGATGCCGGGACTGCCCCGGCGGCACAGCAGGTGGACGGAGCGGTTACGGCCGGCTCTCGCCGCTTTGGGTCTCGCCCTCGCCGGCCGGGCCGGCGCCCGGGTGGCCCAGGCGTTCGGGGTGTCCATCAGCCGCAGCGCGGTGTTGCGGCTGCTCCATGCATCGCCCGAACCCGCAGTCCCGGCCCCGCGAGTGGTGGGGATTGATGAGTACGCCGCGCGCAAAGGACGGGTCTACGGCACAGTGCTCATCGACGTCGAGACCCGCCCGCCGGTGGGTCTGCTGCCCGACCGAGAGGCGTCCAGCCTGGCCGCATGGCTGGCGAAGCGACCCGGGATCGAGATCGTCTGCCGGGACCGCGCGCCGTTCTTCGCGGAAGGCGCCACAGCCGGGGCACCACAGGCGACGCAGGTCGCCGACCGCTGGCATTTGTGGCACAACCTCGGGGAGGCCGCCGAGCGTGCTGTCGCCCGCCATCGTCAGTGCCTTCGCGTCCTGGTCCCCGATCGCGAGGCGAAGGCGGACGAACCGGCGTCGCCCGAGGAGAAGGCGAACTCTCCATGGCGGAGCGAGCGATTCGCCAACCGCGTCCGAGCCCGGCACGCGACGGTCCACGCGCTGCTGGAAGCCGGCCATAGCCGCCGTTCCATCGGGCGTCAGCTCCAGATGACCCACCGCACCGTCAAGAGCCTCGCCGACGCTGCGAAGCCGGAGGATCTCTTTCGCGGCCAGTGGCAGCACGACAGGACCTCCGTCCTCGATGAGTACAAGCCCTACCTGGACGAACGCTGGGACGAGGGCTGCACCAACGCCTGGAAGCTCTGGGAGGAGATCGTTCCCTTGGGCTATCGCGGCAGCAGCTACGGCCGGTCAGCGCCTACCTGCGAGAGAAGCGCACCTCGCCACGGCCGGTCACCGCGCAACCGCCGGCACCCCGCGTGGTGACGAGATGGATCCTCAGCCGACCCGAGACGCTGACCGAGATCGAACAGCTCCGGCTCAAGGCCGTCCTTGCCAACTGCCCTGAACTCGACGCCCTGACCGGTCATGTCCGGTCCTTCGCCCAAATGCTCACCGAGCGGCAGGAAGAACGACTCCCGCAGTGGCTCGACGCCGTCATCGCCGGCCTCACCCTGCCCTGGAACTCTGGCGTCGTCGAAGGACACGTCAACAGGATCAAGATGCTCAAGCGCCAGATGTTCGGCCGAACCGGTTTCAGCCTGCTACGCAAGCGCGTATTGCTCGCCATCTGATCAGCCACCCGGCTCTCGGTGATAGGACTTCCCTCTACGGAAAGACGATGAGAAGGCGGCAGCGTGGACGCAGTAATAGCGATCAGCCTGATCCGCATGGCCGCTGCGGACTTGGCCATGGAACCCTGGCAGCGCCCCTCGGACGCTTTCCTGGTCCAGTTGGGCCTGGACGCCCTGATGGCCGACATTGAGGCTCCCTCGCTGCCCCTGCTGGCCGGCCTCGCTCGTGGTGAGTATCCCCAGGCCCGCGAGCTGTTCGACCTTGTGCTGGAAGAGTTGGGTCTGCTGCCTGTGATCTCGGAAGATCTTGCCAAGGCGCGATGGACAGCGGCCCAGTGGTGGGCCGGCCAGATCGTGGCGTGCCAACTCGATCCCGCGCACGGAGCGAAGCTGATCCATGAGGAAGCTGCGGCCGAACTCGACTACCCCGACGCGCTGCAACCCATCGTTGATCTGGCGAGAGCACTCGACCTGCCGAACGATCAACGTCCGGACCAGCAGCACATTCGCGACCGGGTCACCTCCGCGGCGCGAGACTTTCTCGCCACAGAAGCGCACCAGAACCACAGCTTTTGAGCTACGTCGCATGACCCACCGTGACCGGTTCACGGAAAGCGAGTCAGAACCCTTCACATGACAGCGAATGTGCATCGGTTCGGCCAGCAGTTGCCGATCTTGGGGTGGTTGAGTGTCCACGGAAAACGAAGGCACTCCGCATGCGATGCAGGCGGCCCGCCGCCCGTGAGGGCAGCGGGCCGCAAGTTGAAGGGCCTGCCCTTCAGAGGCGCTCAACGTATGGAGCCCGCCACGCCGGAGAGGGGTCCGCTCCTAGCTCCGTCCAGTATTCGCGGCCCCTGGTGATCAGGCCGTTGTGGACAGTCCAGAAGGACGCCACCCGGTGGATGCCCATCGTGTCGTGAGGAACCTCAACCTCGGAAACCACCTCGTTCCCGGACGGCAGGATGCGAAGGACCTTGATCGACCAGCCCTCCGGATACTCCGCGTTGATGCGTACATAGTTCTCCCGGCCGCAGATGCGTTCACCGCTGACCGGCCATTCCACAATCACATCGTCCGCCAGCAGCTCGCCGACGCCTGCCCAGTCCCGGGCCTGCATACGGGCCCAGAGCATCTGAATGCTCATTGAAGGTTCCATGACCACATCGTGCATGGCACCACTGACAGTGGCGGTCAGCCGCCCTGGGCCGGTTCCTCGGTTCATGCGCGGGTGCCGGCGAGGCGGTAGGAGTCGGTGCCGGTCACGATGATCGTGCCGTTGAAGGTGAAAGCACGCCGGTAGCTCCGCCGGACGAGGGCGGCGACGACGTGGTGCGTGAGGAACGGCGGCGCTTACGGCGGCGCAGAGCCCGGCTCCGTGCAGCTGAACTGGGCCGTTCCCGGGGTGGGCCGACAACCAAGACCCACCTCGCGGCCGAACGCCGGTGTCGGCCGCTGTCGTTCGTCCTCACCCCGGGACAGACCGCTGACAGCCCCCGCTTCGTCCCGGTACTGGAGGGCATCAGGGTGGCCCGGTCGGCCACCCGCACACCCGGCCCGGCGCCGTCACCGCGGACAAGGCGTACTCCTCCCGCGCCAACCGCGCTTACCTGCGGCGACGCCGCATCCACGGGTGTCATCCCGGAGAAGGCCGACCAGGCCGCCAGCCGCAAGAAGAAGGGTTCTCGCGGCGGCCGCCCGGTCGGTCACCATCCGGACCTGCACAAGGACCGCAACGCCGTCGAGCACTGCATCAACAAGATCAAGGAGTGGCGGGGCCTGGCCACCCGCTACGACATGACCGCCACCAGCTACCTCGCAGGACTCCACCTACTTGAACTGTCCACATAAACTCCGACATAGTGTTCGGCCTGTTCAAGATCTTCGGCTACAACTTCAGCCCCCGGTTCCGCGACCTGGACGACCAGCGGTTCTGGCGGGCCACGATGCCCGGCGTGGAGACGGGCACGTACGGCGCGGTGGAGGACCTGGCCCGCAACCGCTTAAACCTGAACAAGGTGATCACGCACTGGCCGGACATGCTGAAGGTCGCCGGTTCCCTGGTCACCAACCAGGTCCGCGCCTACAACCTGCTGCGCATGTTCGGCCGGGAGGGGCGCCCGACTCCACTGGGCGCGGCGTTCGCGGAGTACGGGCGGATCGCCAAGACCAGACACCCCAACACCTGCTGCGGGTGGTCGACCCGGTCGACGACACCTACCGCCGGCAGATAAACCGGCAGCTCACCGTGCAGGAGTCCCGCCACAGGCTCGCCCGCGACGGGTGCCACGGAAAGCGCGGCACCATCCACCAGGCGTACCGCGACAGGACGGAGGACCAGCTCGGCGCGCGACACCGCCGTTGCCCAGCTGAAGGCCGAGGGCCACGGGATTCGGGACGAGGACATCGCCCGGCTTTCCCCGCTCAAGCACCGCAACCTGAACCTGCTGGCCGTTACAGCTTCACCGCCTCGACGCCGGCCGCCGACGCCCTGCGCCCGCTGCGCGCCCCGGACGCGCCCGAGCTGGACGAGGACGACGACGGGAGCGGGCAGGACCAAGGGTGGCAGACCAGGGCGGGATGAGCTTGCGGGCCGTCTTGCGGCGAACCACGGCGGTCAGGCGCCTGCAACCAGCGTGCCGAGGGCCGTGCGCTGGTGGGTGACCGAGCGGCCTGTGCGGGTCGTGGTCGCCATGCCTGCCGATCTGAGCGCCGCCGCGTGGGATGAGGCTGTCGCGTTGCTGACGTGGAGGGCGCGGGCCAGAGATGTCGTGGTGTGAGGCTCGGCGAGAAGGCGCAGGGCGTCCAGACGGGTGCGGCCCAGGACGGCGGCCAGGGTCTCGGCTGCGGGAACGACCGGGCGCCCCGCAGTGGGCGGGAGCCCGGGGCCGGCTGGGTACGTCAGGACTGCAGAATGGCCCGGGGTGTCCTGAAGAAGTGGGCCCGCCGGGTGGTGGAAGGTGGGAAGCAGAACCAGGCCGCGCCCGTCGAGGCGGACGTCGCGGGCCGGCGCTGCGCCGGGCCATTCCCATACACCCTCGTGGAGTCGGTTGCCCGGGGCCAGGCCGGTCAGCGTGGCGGCCACGCCGTGCTCGGCGACCGTCAAGGCGTAGCGGGTGAACTCCTCACGGTGCAGATCCTGTACGACGGACCAGACCGGGGCGAGAACCGTCTCGTATGCGGCCCGCTGGGCGCGGTGCAGGGTGCGCCAGGCCGTCTCGTCGCCCGCGTGCAGGCCGCGGATCCAGCGAGGGGCGGGCACCGCCCCGTAGACCCGCTCCAGCTCGGAGCGGACGAGGCCGGGGTTGGCGGCGCGGATCTGTTCGAAGCCGCCGGCCATGGTGTCGCCGAGGACGTCGATGAAGGAAGGCGGACGGCCGGCCGGAACCAGGTCGGCGAGCGGGTCGGTTGCGGCCGGGAGGGAGCGCAGGACACGGCCGCGCCACGGCGCGAACAGAGGCCCGCCACGCCGGGTCACGGCTGTCGTCAGAGCGGCGTGCAGCTCCTGGAGCGGCGCCGGGCGGGGTGCGAAACGGATCCGGGCGAAGTCCTGCGCGGTGAAGTGGATTCGCAGCACCCTCACAACTCCTCGTCCTGGGCCAGCCTTTCGGCCAGGACCTGAACCTTCGCATCGTGACGGCCCCGGCCTTAACGATGTTCGTATGACTTCTCGACGCACTCTTCTGAAAGGCACCCTATTCGGGAGTGCCGCCGCCCTGCTGCCCACCGCTGCGTCCGCCTCCGGTGGCGGCTCGATCCTCCAGCTGCCCGCGCCCGCCGGCCCGTACCCCGTCGGCATGCAGAAGGTCCATCTGACGGACCCCGCCCGTACCGACCCGTGGGTGGGCGGCGTGCGGGAGTTGATGCTGACCGTCCTGTACCCGGCCCGATCAGTGCGCGGCTTTTCACGGGCCCCACAGCTCACCCCGGACGAGGCCGCGGTGTTCGCCGAGTACGCCCCGGGTCGCCATCCGGGGCTGCCGGAGCCGGGAGTGGTGGACTGGGGCGCGGTCCTCACCCACGGGTACGTGGGCGCGCCGCCGCTGCCCGGGCGGCGGCCGGTGCTGGTGTACTCACCCGGCGGCGGTGACTCCCGCACGCTCGGCACAACCCTCGCCGAGGACCTGGCGAGCCACGGCCGAGTGGTCGTCCTCGTCGACCACCCCGGTGACGCTTCTCAGGTGGAGCTGCCCACCGGATTGCGGACGACCGTCCTGATCGGACCGCCGGACCCGGCGACCTTCCGCACGATGGTGGACACCCGTCGAGTACGTCCAGGACAGCCTCTTCGGGGACTGACTCCAGCGCTCGGCACAGCCCTTATAGGCAAAGAACGCTGTGGGCGGCGTACGCCGACGGGGTATCGGAGTACGCCGCCCTGGGGCGGGAAGAGCTGTGGGCGGCGGCTCACAAGCTGCTGACCGGTTTTTCTCCCGCTACTTCGGCTCGCGGTTGAACAGCGACTTGGACCAGACGTAGCCGAGCACCGCCAGCCCCACGCACCAGGCCACGGCCAGCCACCCGTTGTGGCCGATCTCGGTGCCGAGGAGCAGGCCGCGCAGGGTCTCGATGGCCGGGGTGAACGGCTGGTACTCGGCGATCGGCTGGAACCAGCCCGGCATCGCGTCCACCGGCACGAAGGCGCTGGAGATGAGCGGCAGGACCATCAGGGGCATGGCGTTGTTGCTGGCCCCCTCGGGGTTCGGGCTGATCAGGCCCATGCCGACCGCGATCCAGGTGAGCGCCAGGGAGACCAGCGTCAGCAGCCCGACCGCCAGGCTCCACTCCAGGGCGGTGGCATCCGTGGAGCGGAAGCCGATGGCCACGGCGACAGCTCCCACGAGGACCACGCTCATCAGGCACTGCAACACGCTGCCGATGACGTGACCGATGAGCACCGACCCGCGGTGGACGGCCATCGTGCGGAAGCGGGCGATGATGCCCTCGGTCATGTCCATGGCCACGGACACGGCCGTCCCGATCGTGGTGCCGCCGATGGTCAGCAGCAGGATGCCCGGGAGGATGTAGGAGAGGTACTCGGAGCGGTCCGCCCCGCCGGCGTTGAGGCCGGCGCCCATCACATCGCCGAAGATGTAGACGAAGAGCAGCAGCAGGACGACCGGTGAAAGCAGCAGGTTCAAGGTGAGCGACGGGTAGCGGCGCACGTGCAGCAGGTTGCGGCGCAACATCGTGGAGGAGTCGCGCACGGCGAGGGACAGGGAGCTCATCGGGCCGCCTCCTTGGACGAGTTCGGCTGGTTGGCGCCGCTGGTCAGGGCGAAGAAGACGTCGTCGAGGTCGGGGGTGTGCACGGTCAGCTCGTCGGCCTCCACCCCGGCCGCGTCCAGCCAGTCCAGGATGGCGCGCAGTTCTCGCTGGCTGCCGTCGCTGGGGATCTGCAAAGCGAGGGATTCGTCGTCCGCGGTGGTCTCGCGCAGGGCGGAGGCGGCGCTCTGGTACGCGGCCGGGTCCGTGAAGCGGAGCCGGACATGGCCGCCGGGGATCATCCGCTTCAGCTCGTCGGCGGTGCCCTCGGCCGCGATCTTGCCGTCGTTCAACACCGCGATACGGTCAGCGAGTTCGTCGGCCTCCTCCAGGTACTGGGTGGTGAGGAAGACGGTGACGCCGTCCGAGACCAGCTCGCGGATGATTCCCCACATGTTGTGCCGGGAGCGCGGGTCAAGGCCGGTCGTCGGCTCGTCGAGGAAGATGATCCGCGGGTTACCGACCAGGGTCATGGCGATGTCGAGGCGGCGCTTCATGCCGCCGGAGTAGGTGGAGGCGGGCTTCTTCGCGGCCTCGGTGAGGTCGAAGCGCTCCAGCAGTGCGGCGGTGACGCGCCGTCCCTCGCGCCTGGAGAGGTGGTGCAGGTCCGCCATGAGGAGCATGTTCTCCTCGCCGGTGATCAGCCCGTCGACGGCGGAGAACTGCCCGGTGACGCCGATCGCGGCGCGCACTCCGTCCGCTGACGCGGCGACGTCGTGGCCCGCGACCTGGGCCTGTCCGCCGTCGGCGGAGATGAGTGTGGAAAGGATCTTCACGGCGGTGGTCTTGCCGGCACCGTTCGGCCCGAGCAGCGCGAACACGGACCCGGCCGGGATGCGCAGATCTATGCCGTCGAGGACGGTCTTGTCGCCGTACGACTTGCGCAGACCGACGGCGGAGACGGCGGCGGGCGACTGTTGGCCGGCGGCCAGCCTGGTCGTGGCCATGACAGATGAAGGCATGGAGCCCTCCCGTTCGAAAGCTGAGTGGGTGGGGTGTGGGCGAGCTGGAGGCGCGGACGCTAGGCGCGGGCCCGGCGGATGTCGATGTTGCCGAAGCGGGTGCGGGCGCGGATCTTGACGGTGTCCTCGGACGCCTCCGGGGCCTCGGAGGCGGTGAGCGCGTTGCGCACCTGGCCGGAGCCCGAGTGGACGTCGAGCCAGGCGGCGGTGCCCTCGCGGACGCCGACGTCGATGGCGCCGTAGCTGGTCTCCAACTGGACGGTGCCGCAGGCCACTTCGTCGACGCGCAGGGTGCCGTGGGCGGTGGTCGCGCTGACCGAGTCCTCGGCTCGCCGGATCTCGATGTCACCGTTGGCGCCACTCACCCGCAGCTCACCGGTCGCGGCGTCGATGGTCGTGGTGCCGTGCGAGTTCTTCAGGACGGCGGGGCCGTCGACGAGACCGACGCGCAGGCTGCCGGAGCTGGTGGTGATCTCGGCCGTGCCCTCGACCCGGTCCACGGTGATCGAGCCGTGCGACGCGGTCAGATGCAGTGGGCCGGTCGTGTCGAAACGGGCGTCGCCGGACGAGGTCTTCACGCGGACCTCGCCGAGTCGGCCCTCGCCGAGCACCTGGGCCCAGGCTCCGGTCATGTCGATGCACGAGTCCGTCGGCAGTTCGACCGTCACGTCGACGGTGCCGGTGCGGCCGAACAGATTGGACTTGGGTGTCCTGACGGTCAGTAGACCGCTGGTGTAACTGACCTCGGTCTGGTCGGCCGTCCGCACGTCCAGGTCCTTCTTCGGGTCGCGGGGCCGCACCTCCACGACGGTGTCGGCGCGGTCGCCCGCGGTGAACTGAATGGAACCGGCCTCCACGCGCGCCGTGACCGCGATTGCTTCAGGAGTGTCGAAAGAAGGCATGACTGTCCCGTCCTCTTGAGTCGTTGGGGCGTCCCTGCTGGTGGGACGTGGTGCGGGTGTAGTGGTGCGGGTGTAGTGGTGCGGGCGGGGCGCGGCTAGCGCACCCAGCCCGTGAAGCTCTGTCCGACGGTCTGGCTCTTCTCCGTCGTACGCGGCTGGGTGCCGCCGTCGACCGCGGCCGAAACGGCACGCACCAGCCATGCGTTGACCGACAGGCCCTCGCGGCTCGCAGCCTCCTCGGCGCGAGCCTTGAGGTGGGCCGGCAGACGCAGGTTGATCCGGGCGGTGGCACCTTCGTCACCCTCGGCCGGGGCGGGGGCCCTGAACGGTTCGACGGTCGCGGCCGGCTCCGCGGGAGCGCCGCCGTAGGTGGGCGGCAGCGTCACCACGAAGTCGGGGTCGAGCCCGCGCAGCCGTACGTCGACCGAGCCGGGGGCGAGTTCACGGGTGATCTCGTCCATCGCGGCGGAGAGCACGTTGAGCATGGTCAGTCGGGTCGCCGACTCCAGAGGAGCGGTGAGCCGCTCGGCCAGCTCGCGGGCTTCTTCGCCGCCGGCTTCGGCGGCCACCGCGAGTTCGCGGCGGAGGGTGTCGACATACGGCGTGAGGTCCATGACGCCATCATGGCACCACAGTGGCGCCACTCGCAACCCTCGATGGCGTCACACATGGCTCCAGCCGGAGGGGAGTTGAAGGGTAGCTGCCCTGAGCTGCGGAAACATGAAGAGGCTGAGCGCATTATTGTCACGCCACGCGCACCCGGCCGCTCCCCCGGGAGCACTGGATGGCGCCGAGTGGCACCACATGGCGCCAAGTGGCGCCAGTCGGTGCCCTGTACCCGGAGACCGAGGTCCCCGGGTCTCGCCCGTCAGGAGGTGGCCGTGGCCGAAAGGTCCGGCAGATCCGGGCTCGGCTCCTGCCGGCGTTGCGGTGCCATGGGCACACTGAGCACCATCGTGAGGCCGCCGCCGGGCGTGTCCTCGGCGATCCGGGTTCCACCCTGCGCTGGAGGAGTCCTTCGGCACAACCCTGGTCAGAGGAGACGCAGGAGAACAGTGGCCGCCCGGCCGGACGCACATCGCGCTACTGGAACAGTTCGTTCTCCAACAGCCGGGAGTCCATCCCTTCTGGTACTTCTGGACGGCTCTGGAAGAGGGCTTCCTCGTCCCTGGTGAGGGCGGCTCGGCGGAGTTCGTACCGACCCATAACAGCGGGCGCAACTTCGTCGGCGGCCACATGTCCCAGACCTTCTCACCCAACGACCCCATCTTCTGGCTCCATCACGCCAACGTGGACCGCCTATGGGCGAACTGGCGGGCCCGGCGCCTCTCCACCGTGCCGGGCTCCAAGTCGCGAGATCACTATCCGCCGCCGACGGAGCTTTCGCCGTTCGACCTCAAGCCGGCGCCTCCCGGGCATCGCCTGGAGGACAGGATGTGGCAGCAGTGACTGTGGCCATGGTGTTCCTGCCGACCGGGGCCAGCATCCCCAAGGGCTTCCCGGCCTCGGACCTGTGGGAGTTCCGGCTCGCGTCGATCGGGTTCCAGGCGGTGCTGTGGGCCGGATTCGGGCTGTGCTTCGGGTACTTGGCCGAACGCGTCCTCGCCCCCACCCCGGTGACGAATCGAGTGCCGGCACCAATGGCCTGATCCACCAAACAGAGCCCGCAGCCGACGCCCGCGACACTCCTGCCTGACACCGGCGGACACCGCCCGTCCGGTCAGGGCCGACTTGAGAAAGGGCACGGCAGGGGCGGGCCACCGTGTGGTGCCCCGCCCCTGGTCCTGGGGACGATGGTCAGACGCTCGCGGCCAGCGGCTCGGAAGCGGGCCGTGCTGCCAGTCGGCCGGTGCGATGCAGGCCGTACAGAGCGACGGCGCACGCCAGGCCGAGCATCATCAGCGCGATCCACGGCAGCGCGGGCATCCCGGCCGCGCGGGCGGCGTCGAGCGCGGCGCCCGTGCCCAGGTTCCCGGCGGTGATGCCGAGGCCGCAGATCGTGTTGTAAAGCCCGTAGTGGGTGGCGACGAGCCGGTCACCGGAGAGGCGGACGATGGTGTCCATCTCGAACGGGTAGGCGATCATCGTGCCGATGGCCAGCAGCAGCGCGGCGAGCGTCGGCGGAGCCACCGCGAGCAGCCACAGCCCGACTCCGGCCTCCGGCACAGGTACGGCGGTGGCCAGCAGCAGGGGCACGAAGGCCACGCCCATCGCCGCCAGCCCCCGCACGAGCGCCTGCCCGGGCTCGTACCGCGCCTTGCACCACGCCGTCACCCGCGTCTGACCGAGGATCGTGCTCAGCCCGGAGACGGCGAAGAGCACCGCCACCACCCCCGTGCCGAAGTTCCCGTCCCCGCCGAGCCGGCGCACCTCCAGTGGCAGCGCCAAATAGACCTGGAAGGACAGGACGTACGACCCGATCATGGCCACGGAGAAGAGCAGGAACGGCCGGTTGGCGAGGATGCCGCGCCACTGGGCCAGCACACCTTCGCCGCCATCGCTCTCCCGCTGTTTGGCGTCCTCGGCCCGCCGGGCGGGCAGCGCGCGGATCTGTACAACGCTCAGCACCGCGAAGATCCCGGCCGCCACCAGGCAGGTGACGCGGAAGTCGACCCCGGTCAGGACCATGCCGATGAGGGGGCCCAGCAGGATGCCGGCTTGGTAGAAGACGTTGAACAGGGCGAACGCCTCGACCCTGCGCTCCCCCGCCTCGGCCGCGAGGTACGCCCGTACCGCCGGGTTGAACAGCGCCCCGGCCAGCCCGGTGGCCGCCGAGGCGGCGAGCAGCGCGGGCAGGGAGTCCACCAGCCCTAGGGTCGCGAAGCCGAGGGTTCGCAGCACACATCCGGCGACGATCATCGGCTTATAGCCGAGCCGGTCGGCGAGCGTGCCGCCGACCAGGAACATGCCCTGCTGGCTGAAGTTCCGTACGCCGAGGACGAGTCCGACGATCCATCCGGCCAGGCCCAGCGTGCCGGACAGGTGAGCGGCCAGGTACGGCATCAGCATGTAGAAGCCGAGGTTGATGGTGAACTGGTTCACCATCAACAGCTGGACGCTGCGTTCGTACGACCGAACCTGGGTGAGCAGCCCCTTCACCGGTCCTCCTCCGCAGCGTGGGACTCGACGTCGGATGCGCCCTGAGCGCCTTGCAGAGTGAGGGGATCGACGACGGTGGTGCACCGGGTCCAGCGGGTGACCTCCTTCTCGTCCAGGCGGCCGAGCAGCTCCGGTTCGGGCGCCGGTGGGGCGTCCAGCAGGCCGTGGGCGGCGCAGTAGTCGTCGTCGTAGACCGTCCCCAGGTACCGCTGCGGGCCATCGGGGAAGATCGCGACGATCCGTGCGTCCGCCGACATCGTCCGGGCCAGCCAGCCGGCCACCATCGCGACCGCGCCGACACTCCAACCGCCGGTGGCATAGTGGGAGGAGGCCAGTTGACGGCACGTCCACACCGCCTCGGACGGGGCGACCCAGTGCACCTCGGAGAAGTTCTCGTAGGCGACGTTGCGGGGGTAGATGCTGGAGCCGAGGCCGCGCATAAGGCGGGGCCGGGCAGGCTGGCCGAAGATCGTCGAACCGGTCGTGTCCACGCCGACGACGGTCAGCTCCGGGTAGAGCTGACGCAGCACGCGGGAGACGCCGGCCGAGTGGCCCCCGGTGCCGACACTGCACACCAGCACGTCGATGTGGCCCATCTCGGAGCCGAGTTCGAGGGCCAGTGGGGTGTAGGCGGCGACGTTGTCGGGGTTGCTGTACTGGTCCGGGCACCAGGAGTCCGGGTGCTGCTCCAGCAGCCGCTGCACGCGTTCGCGGCGGGCCTGCTGCCAGCCGCCCGTGGGATGCGGCTCGGAGACAACGTTGACCTGGGCGCCGTACGCCGTCAGCAGCCGGGTCATGGACAACTCCAGGCCCGGATCGGTGACCAGGGTGACCGGGTGGCCGTACACCATCCCGGCCAGGGCCAGCCCCAGGCCGAGGGTGCCGCTGGTGGACTCGATGATCCGTCCGCCGGGCCGCAGGTCGCCCCGGGCCCGGGCCCGCTCCACCATGTGCAGCGCCGGACGGTCCTTGATGCCACCGGGGTTGAACCCCTCGAGCTTGGCCCAGAAGCCACGTCCGGCAGGGGCCAGCGGCTCCGAGACCCGCAGCAGAGGGGTGTTGCCCACCAGGCTGGACAGGGCGGACCGGCCCGGGTCGACCGCGGCCTTGGTCAATGACTGCATGTCTGTGTGTTCACTCTCGCTCGATGAATACCGGGTGCGGGTTCATCTCGCGTGTCATGGCCATAAGGCAGACCAAGAGTCCGCGCTCAGGCATGGGCACGCGGCAGCCGCGAAGTCAGTCGGCTGCGAGCGAGCGGCCTAGATCCGCCAGCGCGACGTGACGACGAGCGCCACGCGGCCACTGCGTGCGCTGCGACGTCTACGGCGTTCCTGCCGTACGAGGGGGCGTCCCGGCGACAGGGACACGGCAAGAAGTACGGCGACGGCCAGCGCGCCGAGGGGAAGGTCCTCACTCGACTGAGCCGCGGTACGCACGATCACGTCCGCCGCACAGTCCTCGGCCCCGTGGGGAGCGTGGGGGCCATGAGGGTCCTCGCCTGCCGCCATCACCGAGAATCCGGCCGTGACGGACACTGACGCGTACGTCTCCTCAGAGGCGCCATGCAGGACGGCGCACAGAATGAGCGCCATCACGAAGGCGCCGCGGATCGCCGAGACCAGTCGGCGCCATGAGGGTGCGGCGCAGGGGGCCCATGGGGCGTGCGCGTGCGTACGGGAGTGTGTCGGCACAGGTCCTCCGTGCTGCTGCCACGTCTCCGGCAAGGACGGAGTGAGGCACAGACATGGGTGGGGGCAGGACGGCTTCGACGAACGTGACGACCCATCATGAGCACGGGAAAGGACGCTCGTCGCGCGATACCAGCCGAACCGGTGACAGTCGGCAGGCCAGTTGGAGGAGTCCGTACTCCTAGACCTGCTGCACCACGGAGGCCGCTCTCAGAGCCACGGGAGAAGCACCGTCCATGGGCCTACCAGCGGTCGGCCCGCGCACGATCGAGGCGTCGTAGGAACTGGCCGATTCGCGAACCGACGCTGCAAAGCAGGGCGACACCAGGGCAGAACCCTGCTGAGGCTGCCCGGATGCGCAGTGCTCGCCAGGGTGTGGCGTCTCGTGGCCGCCATGGTGATCGTCGGCGTCGGTGGTCAACAGCCGCGCGGGCTCGTCGGCTGCGCGGTGAACGCCATCGACCGGCAGTGCGGCGGGAGTGGTTGCGCTGGTGGAGAGGTGTCCCTGGACACTCTCCACGTGGATGCCGTGCGTCACGAGAAAGCCGGACAGGAGCACGGCCAAGGCCAGCACGCGCAGCAGCGGACCCGCACCGGAGCGGGTCCTGACGATGCGCCAGGGCGACCAAGCCGTAACCATGCCGTGATCCTAGCGGCTCGCCGGCTGTGATCGACCACCAGTCCCGAAACACTGGGTTAACTCGTCAGATTAATGGCTTGTTTGCTGCGGCGAGTGTTCCGCGCGGCCCCCAGAAGGAGCGTCTTCGCGCACGGGCGCCGTCACAACGACGGCGACGGCAGCTGTCGGCCACCGCCCACCCACCGCCCTACATCGACGTGATCTGTCCGCCGATTCGGGCGCGGCCCGCACCGCATCCCGGTGCGGGCCGCGCGCCTCAGTGTGCGTGCCCGGCCTCTTCCTCGGGGGGCTTGGTCTGCGAGGGCTGCTCGGACTCGTCCACCACGCCGCCCGCATGCACCGTGAAGGCTGCCGTACGGACCTTGCCCTCGTGCTGGCCCGCGGACCAGGGTGCGCCGTCGCCCCGCCAGGGCTTGCTCGGCCCGCTCTGCTCGCACCTCCGGGATACCCGCCAGGTCGAACTTCCAGCCGTTCGGTGGGGCATCGCTCCGCGCCCAGGGCCCGGTCCCGGGGCGCGAGTTCGAGGCTGAGGTAGGAGGTGTCCAGCGGCCACGACGCCCGGCCCGGCTGGGAGAGAACCAGGCCGATGACGGACATCTGCACCTGCCGGTGTTCCACGTATTGTCGGTACCGCTCCTCGAACTCCGCGTCCGCGCCGTCGTCCTTGCCAGCGGGAGCGCGGACCAGGGCGGGAACGGATGGCAGCGCCTTGCGGCGAGGTGCAAGCAACGGTGCGGCGGCCGTACCTAATGCGCGGGCCGGCGCGACGACGGTAGCTTCACTGGGCACCGTAGAGCCGTTCAACGCCCGACTCGCGGTCGTGTGCCCTGGCCCCGCCCGCAGTTCCAGCCCGGACATCGACAACCGGCGCTCAGCCCACAGCTGCCGCAGCTGCCGCAGCTGCCGCAGCTGCGCCTTCAACTCGACGAGCTCGTCCCGCGTGCCCCCGCCACTCGGCTCCTCCCTCTGGTCATCCCTGGCCCTCGGTATCTGCCCGTTCATCTTCGTCCACGTGTACGTCGGCGCACGCCCGTCTCGCCATCTTCGTTCCCACAAAAGCCCCCGCTATGGAACGGAACAGAACCGTGTCTGTGTCGCTAACCTCCTTGACTCTGCTCGCCCTTGCCGTCCTCGCCTCCGTGCTTCTCGCGCTCCTGGCGGCGGTCGGCGCTGGCCTGCTGGCCCGCATGGACGGCGCTTCGCTGCCCGCCGCTCTACTGCGCCGGTGTCGCCTTCGGTGGCTCTCATCCTCATCACGGCGCTGCTCGCCATGGGGATCAGCGCTCTGACGTGACGGTCGTGGCGGCCCGGCGTGGGGGGATCTGCCGCCCGCACGCGGGGCAATTCATGTCCGCCTTCGAAGCCGTTCCCCGCGGAAGGCGAGCCATGCTGTGAGGCATGCCGTGGCGCCCAGACCTGCAACGGCAGTGGCCCCCACCCGGACTGCGCTTCCCGCGTGCACCGCGTAGACGCCAATGCCGGCCATCAGCATGTAGAACTCCACGAGCAGGGGTGAACGCGACCGCTTACCGTGCGGTCCATCCCCTGGCGGCGGTCGGCAGATCTGTCACGGCCCGTGTGACCGCGTGCTGCCAGTGTGCTTGGTCCATGCGGTCATTGTGCCGCGCCCACGGGCCGCGGTGCTGCTCCCCGGCGCAGCATGCACCGGTCGTTCGGTGACGGGACGGGACGGGACGCCAAGCAGCGAACACAGGCAGATGATCGCCAAAGATCCAAGCTTCCCCGGTACCTGGCGTGCGATGCGGCTAGATTGCGTGACATCAGGCCAACGCGTGGAGATCTAATGCCAGTTGAACGTCCGATCATCAACAGCAGCGTGCCGCACTCCGCCCGCATCTGGAACTACTGGCTGGGCGGCAAGGACTGCTACGAGATCGACCGGCAGGTCGGTGACCAGATCGCCGAGGCCAACCCGGCCATCCTCGACGTCGCCCGGGCGCAGCGGGCGTTCCTGGTCCGTGCCGTGGAGTACCTCATCGCCGAGACCAACATCCGCCAGTTCCTGGACGTGGGCACCGGCCTGCCCACCGCGAACAACACCCACGAGGTCGCCCAGCGCCTGGTCCCCGAGACACGGATCGTCTACGTCGACCACGATCCCATCGTGCTGGCCCACGCGCAGGCGCTGCTCACCAGCACGCCCGAGGGCGCGACGGACTACATCGACGCCGACCTGCGCAACCCCGACACGATCCTGGAACAGGCCGCCAAGACACTGGACCTCACCCAGCCCGTGGCGCTGATCCTGCTCGGCATCGCCGCGCACGTCACCGACGACTCCGTCTACGACATCGTGAGCCGCCTCGTCGACGCCTTGCCGTCCGGCAGCTACCTCGTGTTCTGCGACAGCACCGAGGTCGTCCACCCCGAGCAGCAGCGCGCGATGGTCGAGCAGTGGAACGAGGCGAGCGACAACCCCCGCATCAACCGCAGCCCGGAACAACTCGCCCGCTTCTTCGACGGTCTGGAGCTGCTGGAGCCCGGCCTCGTCTCAGTCTCTCGCTGGCGCGCCGCACAGACGGGCGCGCAAGCGCCTGCCGAGGTCGACGACTTCGGCGGCGTGGCATGCAAACCGTAGTGGTGGCCCTCAACTTTGTCTCATATGGGCAACCAACACGACGGGGCACCACAGGCAGGCAACCGGTATGACGAGCTGCCTGCCGCTGCCCACCCGCCCGGGCGTATCACTGGCCAGGCCGTCCTCATGCACTTCACGGTCTCGCCTGTCCCCGTGGTGGAGGTAGGGGGCGTGTCGAGTCGTGATCGATTTGCGGGATGTGCCTTCGTGGCACGGTCCGGTCCGATAGACGGTCTTACGTGACGCGAGGGCAACTGACCGATCCGGAGGGCAACTGACCGATCAGGATTGGGAGTTCATCGAGCCGTACCTGCCGATCGGCGAGTACGGCCCGTACCCCGAGTTCGGCGCCTGGTCGACCGTCCACAACCGCTTCCGGCAGTGGCGTGACGCCGGCGCCTTCGAGGCCCTGCTGGAGGGCCTGATCACGGAAGCCGCGAAGCGGGGTGAGGTGGACCTGTCCCTGGTCAGCATCGACTCCACCACCGCCCGAGCCCACCACGACGCGGCCGGGATGCACCTCGGCTAGGACGTCGTCACCGCCCTGGAGAAAGCCGCGGCCGAGGAAGAGAAGGCCAGGTCAAAGGGGGGCGGCCTCGAAAAGCAAAACGGGCAAGAGACCGAAAGTGATCCCGCGCTGGAAGAACGCGACGCATCCGGTGTCGGCGGAAACTCCGGCTGAAGGCCCCCTCCTCGGACGTTCCGGAGGCGGGCAGACCAGCAAGGTCCACCTCGCCGCCGACCGCAAGTGCCGCCCGCCGGCGTTCCTCCTGACCACACGCCAGGCAGCGGACAGCCCGCAGCTCATCCCCGTGCTGAAGAAGGTACGGGTGCACGGGCGCGTCGGCCGACCCCGCATCCGGCCGGACGCGGTCGCCGGGGACAAGGCGTACTCGTCCCGCGGAAACTGCGCCCACCGGCGCAAACGCCGTATCAAGGCGGTCATCCCGGAGAAGAAGGACCAGGCCGCCAACCGGAAGAAGAAGGGCTCCAGAGGTGGCCGAGCCGTCAGCCACGACGCCTATCTCTACAGAGAGCGGAACACCGTCGAACGCCTGATCAACAAGCTCAAGGCATGGCGAGGCATCGCCACCCGATACGACAAGGCTCCCGACAGCTACCTCGCCGGTCTCCACCTGCGCGCCTCGATGATCTGGATCAAAGGCCTCACCAGGACCACCAGATGATCACGCCTCGATATGCCCCCCTACCAGCCGTGGACGCGGGGCCTCACCCGTGGATTCCGCGTCGGCGGCGTCGGTGCCGACCGGACCGTGGGGAAGCATCCGATCCAGCCACCTCGGCAGCCACCAGTTGCTCCGGCCGAGGAGTGTCATGGTCGCCGGTACCAGCACCATGCGTACGACCGTGGCGTCGATGAAGATCGCGGTGGCCAGGCCGAGCCCGAACATCTTGGTGGAGGGGTCGTCGGCGACGGCGAAGGACAGGAAGACCGCCACCATGATGAGGGCGGCCGAGGTGATGATCCGGGCGGTGCGCGAGATGCCCTCAACGATCGCCGTGCCGTTGTCGCCGGTGCGCAGGTACTCCTCGCGTACGCGGGAGAGGAGGAACACCTCGTAGTCCATCGACAGGCCGAACAGGATGGCGAAGAGGAACATCGGGATGAACGACACGACCGGAACCGTCGCTTCCAGCCCGATGAGTGCGCCTCCCCAGCCCCACTGGAAGACCGCGACCATGATGCCGTAGGCCGCGCCGATGCTCAGCAGGTTCAGCAGTACCGCCTTGAGCGGTACGAGTATCGAGCGGAAGACCAGCATCAGCAGCAGGAACGACATCGCCAGCACGGCGGCGACGAACAGCGGCAGGCGTTGGCTGGTGCGTTGGCCCACATCGGACAGGCTCGCGGCGGCGCCGCCGACGTGGGCCCTGGCCGGGCCGTGCCCGATCGCCGTGGGCAGCACGTCGGAGCGCAGCCGGGCGACGGTGTCGGCCGTGGCCTTGTCCTGAGGGCTGGTGGTCGGGAACACCACGAGGGTCGCGATGCCGGTGGCCCGATCGATGTGCGTCGGCGCGACGGATGCGATGCCCGGATCCGCCGCGACCGCCCCGACGAGTCGGTCCAGCACTCCCGGATCACCGGTGGGGTCCGCGGCGATGACGAGGGGACCGTTGGTGCCCGGGCCGAACCCCTCGGCGACGAGGTCGTAGGCCCGGCGCTCGGTACGGCTCTGCGGCAGTGAGCCGTCGTCGGGCAGGCCGACGCGCAGGCCGAACACGGGCAGCGTCGCCGTCAGCAGCAGCCCCGTCGCGCCGACCGCGTACGGCACCGGGTGCCGGCTGACGTGCCCGATCCAGCGACGCCACCCGGCGGCGTGGGCGGCGCCTGCCGCCGGGTCCCGCCGCCGTGCGAGCCGGCCCGGCTTCCTGGTATGCAGAGCCCGGCCGATCCGGCCGGCCCGGGCCAGGCGCGGGCCCGCCGCGCCGAGGAAGGCCGGCAGCAGCGTCACCGACGCGAGCACCATCGTCAGGACGACGATCGAGACGGCGAGCCCGCCCACCGTCATGAACGGCACGTTCGCGACCGCCAGGCCGAGGATCGACACGACGACGGTGCCGCCGGCGAAGACCACCGGCCGCCCCGCCGTGGCCACCGCTCGCCCCGCCGCCTCGCGGGGATCGAGCCCGCGCGCGAGGTACTCCCGGTGCCTGGCGAGCACGAACAGCGCGTAGTCGATGCCCACTCCGAGCCCGACCATGCTGCCCAGGACCGGTGCGAAGGTGGGGACGTCCGTGACCCCCGCCAGTACCGTCATCGTGGCGACCCCGACGGTCAGTCCGAATACCGCCATGCCGATCGGCAGCGCGGCGGCGATGAGCGAACCGAACGCCAGGAACAGGATTGCGGCCGCGGCGAGGAGGCCGATCAACTCGCTCGCGCCGCCATCGGGGTCGGAGAAGGCGTAGAAGAGGTTCCCGCCCATCTCGATGCGCAGGGGCAGTTCGGGGCGCAGCCGGTCGCCGAGATCGACGAGGGCGTCGAGGTCTTCGGCCGACAGCCGGCGCTGGTCGGGGTACTGCACCCGGACGACCGCGATCCGCCCGTCGGCCGAGACGAGGCCGCCGCGCACGGCGGTGTCCCCGCCTGCGTCGAGTGCCCCCGCCGGGTCGCTCGTGCCGAGCACGTGCGGCAGCCGTTTCACCTCGGCCCGCAGCCGCGTGAGAGCGGTGCGCGCTCCGTCGTGGTCGAAGAACGTCGCAGCGCCGTCGAGGGGGGTGACGACCACTTGGGCGGTCATCCCCTCCTGGCCGGTGCCGGCCCGCTCGATCAGTTCCGCGGCCCGCTGGGAGTCCAGTCCCGGAGCGGTCATCGAGTCCGCATTCCGCCCGCCGAAGGCGACGGCGGCGAGGACGGCGAGCGTGGCGGCGATCAGCCATGCCGCGATCACCCGCCAGGGATGGCGGGCGGCGCTTGCGCCCAGGCGCATCAGGGCTTTCGAGAGCATCGAGTCCTCCAACCACCTCGTCGGCCGTCCTTGTACGGCCGCCGATGCGTAAGGCTCGTCGCCACGGCGCTCCGCGGCATCGGCCCGCGGGCCACGGATCCGCCGGCCCCAGGGCGGAGTGACGACCCGTCCTTTCGGCCGATGCGCGGCACGCCGCGGTCCCTAGGCTGAGAACCGTGCTCCGAGACGACCTGCGAACCCTGTGGACCGAACCCCGGCCGCCCGACCCGCCCGCCCGGGTGTGGCGGGACTGGGCGCTGCTCGCCGCGGGCCTTGCCGGTGTGGCGCTGGAGGCCACCCTGCGCGAGAACGTCGTGTGGCGGCCGGTGGCGGTGGTGTTCGCCGTATGGCTGTGCCTGCTGCCCCTGTGGCGCCGGACCCGCCCGCTGGCGATGGTGACGCTGGCGTTCGGCTCGGTGATCCTGCTCCAGGTGGCCTCGCTGGTCGCCGCACCGCGCGATCCCGTCGGCCTGTACACCGGCGCGGTCGTGCTCGTGCTGGTGTACGCGCTGCTCCGGTGGGGATCGGGACGCGAGATCGTGCTGGGCGGCGCGGTGATCCTCGCGGCCGGCGCGCTGTGTTCCGTCACGGACGAGACCCCGGTCGTCGAGAACGTCGTGGGCTTCGTCTTCCTGCTGCTGCCCGGCGTGGTCGGGGCTGCCGTGCGGTTCCGGGTGACCGCACGCGAGCGGCAGGTGGAGCAGGTGCGTTCCCGCGAGCGCGAGCAGCTCGCCCGGGAACTGCACGACACGGTGGCCCACCACGTGTCGGCCATGGTGATCATCGCCCAGGCGGGCCGGGTGCTCGCGGGCACCGACCCGTCCGCCGCCGTCGAGGCGCTGGAGGGGGTCGAGGAGGAAGGGGCGCGCACGCTGGAGGAAATGCGCGCCATGGTCGCCGCGCTGCGCGACCGCGGGGTCGGCGCCAAGCTGGCGCCCCCTGCCGGTATCGCGGATCTGGAGCGCCTGGTGCGCACCCCGGGTGGTCGCCTCAGGGTCGACCTGGGGCTCGACGGCGAATTGGACGCGCTGCCCCCGGCCGTGGACGCGGCCGTCTACCGGATCGTGCAGGAGTCGGTGACCAACGCGCTGCGCCATGCGGTCGACGCGACCGAGCTCGTCGTCCGGGTCGCCGCGGAACGGCACACGGTGCGGGTGAGCGTGCGCGACAACGGCCGGCGCACCGGCCGGGGTCGCGACGGATACGGACTTACCGGACTGCGCGAGCGCGCGACGCTGCTCGGCGGCACACTACGAGCCGGCCCGGGTACCGACCGGGGCTGGCATGTCGACGCCGAACTGCCGAGAGCGAGGAGCGAGAGCGGTGTCCATTCGCGTCCTCGTCGCTGACGACCAGACGATCATCCGCACCGGGCTGCGGATCATGCTGAACGCCCAGCCCGGCATCGAGGTGGTCGGCGAGGCCGCCGACGGACACGAAGCGGTACGTCTGGCCCGCGAACTGCGCCCCGACGTCTGTCTGTTCGACATCCGCATGCCCGTGATCGACGGGCTCGAGGCCACCCGGCTGATCGCCGGCCCGGGCGTCGCCGACCCGCTGGCCGTGGTCGTCATCACCACGTTCGACCTCGACGAGTACGTCTATGGCTCACTGCGTGCCGGCGCCCGCGGATTCCTCCTCAAGGACACGGGACCAGACCTTCTGGCCCAGGCCGTACGCTCGGCGTCCGACGGTGAGGCGCTCATCGCGCCCAGCGTCACCGTCCGTCTGCTCCAGGCATTCGCGGACCTGCCCGCCGGCCGGCCCGCGGCCCAGCCCGTCTCCCCCGTCACCGCTCGCGAGGAGCAGGTGCTCCTCGCCGTCGCCCGCGGGCTGACCAACACCGAGATCGCCGATGCACTGCACATCAGCCTCAGCACGGTGAAGACGCATCTGGCCAGCCTGATGGCCAAACTCGGCGCCCGCAACCGGGTCGAGATCGCGATGTGGGCCTACGAAACGCGCCGCATCCTCCCCGGAACCTGAGCCGGGTGCCGGGCCATTTCCCATGAGTCCCCGCCCGGACATCAGTGCACGGGTGAGACACCCGATACGACAAGGCTCCCGACAGCTACCTCGCCGGTCTCCACCTGCGCGCCTCGATGATCTGGATCAAAGACCTCACCAGGACCACCCGATGATCACGACTCGATACGCGCCCTAAAGGAGCTCGCCTTGTCCAGGCTTCTCGGCGTAGGGGAACGCCGGGTCTTCTTGGTTATACGACGCAGATCTGTCGCGACGACCTTGTCGTCCCACATCTTCTCGATGAGCGAGATGACCTGGGCGGGACGGTAGACCGTCTCGAGGAGCATAGGCTGCCGGAGGTCCTCGACCATCCGCCCACCGGGCCTGCCGGCGATGATCTCCAAGAGCATTCGGCGCAGTGGATCCGTGTTGGGCTCAAATTCCAGGTCCAGGGCCTGTTGTTGCACGTCCTTTGGATCCCGGTACTGGACGCCGTATGTGGGGTCGACACTCCACATGGCGTCCTTCATCTTCTTTACGCCTGGCGTGTGACGGCTGCCGTAGAGGAGGCAGAGCGGGTGCCCGTCTTCGTCCACCATCTCTGGCGGGGTGAAGCCGCGCAGGGGGCGATGGTGGTGACGGCCTTGGTCACCTCCCGTCGCGCGCGGGCCGTGGCTGTGATGTCGACGTCCTGCGGAGCGACGGGGAGCGGGATGGGCGGTGGGTGTGAAGGACGAGGAGCGCCAGGGCGCCGGTCGCTGCGGACCAGGTGAGGGAGAGCAGGCCGTGCGACCAGGGGACGTGAGGGCTGAGGGCCGAGCTGAGCGCCAGCTGGGTCACGCCGTACAGAGGAAGCGCGGACACGCCTGCCACATCCATGAGTGTGTTGAAGACGGGATTCTGCACGCCGGTGTCGACCAGGCTGAGCATGATGATGAGGAAGAAGCCCTCCAACTCGCCGCGGACCAGAGAGCCGAGCAGAAGACCGATGCCGCCGTAGGCGAGGCCGGCGCCCGCAAGGGCCAGCGCCAGGGGGCCTGCGTGGCGTACAGGCAGGGAGATCCACAGCAGGATCGTGGTGTACAAGGCCAGTAGGGCGGCGGTGAGGGCGACGGCAGCGAGTTTGGCCAGCAGCATCGGCAGCCGCGGGTAGCCGGCCAGCAGCAGTCGGCGGTCCATCTGCCGGGACAGGAAGGTCTCCGTGAACGTGATGAAGCCGGCGACCAGGGTGACGGCGCCCAGCGCGCTGGCCACCTGGCCCACCTGGCTGGCCCGGGCGGAGACCGGGGCGTCGATGGCGTCCAGCCAGATGCGCACCACTTGGTCGGAGGTGCAAAGGCGTGCCACGGCGATCCAGATGGGGATGAACGCGACCGCCAGGACCATGGCCAGCCGGTTGCGCAGGTGGCCCCGAAGAGTGCAGCGCAGCAGTTCGGTGAATGCCGTCCAGGACAGCCTCAACGGTTGGTCTCCTCGAAGTGCAGACGCCCCTGGCGCAGTTGAGCGATGGAGTCGAAGTGGTGCAGGTCGTGCAGCAGGTGCGAAACCACGATGATCGACCGGCCCTGATCACGCAGATCGGCGGCCAGGGCCCAGAACCTCTGGTGGGTGTCCCAGTCGAAGCCCTGGTAGGGCTCGTCCAGGACCAGCAACTGCGGATCGTGCATGAGGGCGATCAGCAAGTTCAGTTTCTGCCGCGTTCCGCCACTGAGCTCGCCGACCTGTTGTCGTCGGCAGTCGGTCAGCCCCAGCAGTTCCATCAGCGCGCCGGCCCGCTCCAGCGTCGGCAGCCGGTAGGCCATCTGGAACAACCGCAGATGCTGTCCGACGGTGAACGCATCGTTCAGCACCGCCCGTTGCGGGCAGTAGCCCACCGCCCCGGTCCGTGTCACCGTTCCGCGGTCAGGTGCGAGTTGTCCCACGGCGATCCGCAGCAGCGTGCTCTTGCCCGCGCCGTTCTCGCCGACGACTCCGATCAGCGTCCCGGCGGGTACGTCGAGGTCGATGCTGCGCAGAACCTGCCTGCCGCCGTACTCCTTGCAGACTCCGCGGATCCGCAGCCGTGGCCGTTGGCCCGTCGAGCCTGTCTGCACATGAGCCCCTCGATAGATCGGACAGGTGTAGCGAGCCGCCCCGGAGGAAAGGTGCGCCTGCGAGGCTGGAGGCCGGGACCGGCAGGCTCAAGTTCCCTGGCCTGTCCGGTTCATGGCCGCTCAGCGCCGCCCGGCCCCGACGGCCGGGGCGCCCTGGGCGGACCGAACTCCCTGCGCGAGGCGGCGCGTTACCGCCCGGGGTTCAACGAGTGCGTACCACCGCTGTAACGGACGCCACGCCGCCACCCACTGTTCCGGTGAACAGCCGGCATGGCCACTGCACATGCTCTGCGCCTCCGCGTTGGGCGTGACGTGAACCGCGGTCTGCCGTTGTAAAAGGCGATGCCCACGACACCACAGCGTGACTTCAGTGCTCCCGCGATCGTGATCGGAGCCGGTCCCCACGGCCTGGCGGCCGCCGCGCTACTGCGCCGCTCCGGAGTGCAGGCGGTGATCCTCGAACGGTCGGACCGCGTGGGAGCGAGCTGGGCGCAGCGTTATGACCATCTGCGCCTGCACACCACTTCCGGCACCTCCAAGCTCCCCGGCCTGTCGGTGCCGCGCCAGGCGGGCCCATGGGTGAGCCGGGACGACTATGTGCGATACCTGGAGCGCTACGTCGTCCATCACCGACTCGACGTCCGGGTGACCACCCCGGTGCAGCGCGTCGAGCGGGCCGAGCCCGGTTCGGGAGCACAGTGGCTGGTCCACACCCCCGACGGTCCGCTGCCCACTGGCGCGGTCGTGGTGGCCACCGGCCGCTGCCACACCCCTGACTTTCCCGACTGGCCCGGGCGTTCGACTTTCACCGGCACGCTGCTGCACTCGGCCCACTACCACTCCCCGGCCCCCTACCGCGGACGGGACGTCCTGGTGGTCGGCGCCGGTAACAGCGGTACCGAGATCGCCGACGTCCTGTCCGGGGCCGGAGCCGAACGGGTGCGGATCGCGGTCCGTACCCCACCCAACATCCTGCCCCGCTCCAGCGCCCGATGGCATGCGGTCGGCCGGCTCACACAGGCCCTCCCACTCGCGTGGCGCGACGGCACCTCGCTGCTCACGCAACGTCTCGCGGTGCCCGACCTGACCTCACGGGGACTGCCGCGGCCCCGCTCGGGCCTGTACACCCGCAATCTCCGCGAAGGGGTCACCCCGGTGCTCGACCACGGATTCGTGGACGCCGTCCGGTCCGGGCGGGTCGAGCCGGTCGCGGCCGTCCAGGCGTTCGAAGGCCCAGACGTGCTATTGGCCGACGGTACGCGGCTGCGGCCCGACACGGTCATCGCTGCCACCGGGTACCGGCCCAACCTGCACGATCTGGTCGGGTCCCTGGGCGTACTCGACGAGGCCGGACACCCCATCGCCGTAGGGGCGCGGACTCTTCCCGAAGCTGCGCGCCTGTACTTCGCCGGATACACCAATCCTCTTACGGGTGTTCTCCGCCAGGCGGGCATCGAGGCGCGCGCCATCGCCCACGCGTGCCGCCGCGAGAAGGCACGCGCGCCCCTTCCCACCCCCCGTGTCGGCGACCGCACGGCCGACACACTCCACAAAGGGCACGCTTCGAGCTGACGGCGCCTCGGAATCTCGGCCCTCGGTCGGAGCCGCGCAATGTCAGCAACTATGTGAAGGCACCCCTTACAGCCCGACGCACACCCCACGCCACCTGGGACGGAACGGGGAGCGTGGAGGACGCTTCCAGGGCGTTCGGCTTCTCCCGGGCGAAGGGCTACGACCTAGTTGTATGAGGGCTCGACGTTGGTGACGCTCTCGCGCGATCGCGGCTGACCGGGCGTCCTCGCTGGTGAACTCGCGGGCGTAGAGGACTTCCTCGGCCATGATGCGCTGGTAGCGCTCCAGCTTCCCGTTGTGCCGAGGTGTGTATGGCTTGGTTCTCTGATGCGGGTGCCTTGCCCGACGATGCGGGCGAAGTCGCCGGAGCGGTAGCAAGCGCCATTGTCGGTGACGACCCGGTGGATGTGGTTGATGCGGTGGGCGACGAACCAGACCTTCGCCCGGGCGAGGAAAGCAGCAGCCGTCGCGCCAGGCGAGCCGTGAGAAACGATGGACGACGGAGTGCAGGTAGACGTAGCCACGCTTTGCCCCGGCCCACTTCGCCCGACTAGCGACCTTGGCCTGATCGCTGTCCCGGCCATGGATCCGCCACCCGCCGCCATCAGGGATCCGGCCGACCTTCTTCACATCCAGGTGCACCATGTGTCCGTGCCAGCGGGCAGTAATCTTCCCGGCTTCCGGTTGTTCTCACCGTCTGGGTCGATGAAGCGGCGTTTGCCGAGGCCCAGCCGGGTCAGGTGTCGGCTGACAGTTCGTCGGTCGATCACGAAATCGATACTGACAGGTTCGTCGGTGATCCGTTGCGCGGACCACTTGAGCTCGCGGCGCCAGGACTCGATCTGCTCCCGCCTACGGCCCTCGACGCTCAGGGGCGCATTCGCGTGGGGCACTCGTCGTCCTCTTTGTCCAGGAACCAATGATCAAGGATGCCGCGGACGAGCAGGCACAGGACCCGGACCTCTGAGGAGGTCCGGGTCCTGCGAGGGCAGTGTCATGCGGTGGCACCGTGCGCCAGTGCACGGGCCTTGGCCGCCCAATCGCTCATCCTCGTGATGGCGGCGGTCAGTTGGTTCACCGCGGCGGAGATTTCCTTCACCGGCTTGCGGAGGTGCCGACTCACCCGGACCATGGCACCGGCCGATGTGCCGAAGAAGCCGATCTGCGCCAGACCGTCCTGCGCGGCCTCGTCCAGGGACATCAGCTGCTCCAGGAACTCCTCCGCTCCCTCATCGCGCTCGTCGGGAGGCGTCATCTCGATGAGCCCCAGCGCGGCCCGCACCCCGCTGTCCATGGTTGCCATCCGCTCCACGAACGCGTCGGCTACGGTGTTCAGTTCGCCCGCCGGTGCACTGATCGCCTCCGCGTACCGGACGACGGCGGCGAGGCGCGCACTGGCCGGCGTGTTCGCCTGGGCCAGATCCAGCAACTCGGTGCTGGACCGCTCGGTCAGTGCCCCGATCGTCTCGATCGTCTTCGCGATCGCCTCCAAGTCGGCGGTCATGTCGTCCAGCCCGTCCTCGATGACGGCGAAGTCGTCGAGCAGACCGGGCGGATCCTCGTCCTCCTCCCCACCGTCGCCGACCTCCTGGCCGGAGTCCGGCCCATCACCGGCCTGGAGTCCGCGCAGCACCCGTGCCGGCGTGAGAAGTTCGAAGCCGTCCCGGAGCCCGGCCTCCAGGGCGCTCTCGATCTCCTTGCGCGCTCCGGCCAGATGGCTGCGGGTTCGCTGGTAACGGATCGTCCTGATCGATGCGATGTCGAAGGGCAGCTGCCCGGATTCCCCGATGTGGATGGTCGGCTTACCGGTGATGTGCCGCAGCCCCAGCTCGTACATCACGTTCGGGTTGCCGCCGCTTACGTCCGCGACGACCAAGTCGGACTCGACGACATGCCGGCAGATCTGCTCGTTGATGTCACCGGCGTGTGCGATGCCGTCTGCGCGCACGGCGCTGATGCCGTACTTCTCGCAGGCGGGGGCGATCACCTGCTCGAAGATGCCGAGATGGTGCTCGTAGGCCTCACGCTCGGGGCTGCCGTGCGCGGCGTGCTGGTCGCCGATGGGGCCGACGACGAAGCACCTACGGGGCTGGGCGGACTCCTGCCGGAGCGCCTGTGATGTGTTCATGCGGGAACCTCCGATGCGCGGGAGTGGGTGTCGTGGGGCCGGGCAGCGGGCGCCGCGTCGTCCTCCAAGGGGACGGCGTACACCGGCCGCTCCTCGATCCCGAGGGTGCGTAGCAAGTAGGCGGTGGGGATCCGGTAGCGTCGGCCGACCCTCAACACGGGACATGGGAAGGTGCCGAGGCGGATCAGCTTGTACGCCGTCGCGGGGCAGATACCGAAGGCGCGTGCGGCTGTACGCAAGTCAACACACAGCGGCAGGTCGAGGGCCTCCGCGAAGCCGAGCGGCGGGCCGGACCGCCCGCTCACCGCTGGGCTCCCGCAGGGTGCAGGACCAGCGTGCCGATCAGGTCGGCCTCCTCGTGGCGGCGGGCTCGGAATACCAGGTCGGGCAGGCGGGTACCGGTCCGCCGGCAGTCTTGCCGAGGGCGCGGCTCAGCGAAGCGGAGTGTGGCGTACAGGCCCTCGCGGCGGGGCCGGGGCGTGATGTGCAGTTCCCACCCCTCGGGCGGGCGGGGCCGTTCCTCCGGCGAGGCGGGGGCGTTGCGGGCATCGGCGAAGGCACCGATGTCGACGACGGGGATCTCCCGCGTGACGCGCTTCGCGTAGGCCCACATCCGGTTCACCGCCTCCTTGATCAGGTGGCCGCCCGGGTCCGGGCCATCCGGGTCCGCCGTGTCAAGGGCGGCAAGCACGCCCAGGACGGCCTCCGACTCCAGGTCCGCCCGGCCGACCTGCCGCCAGCGGCGCAGGATTCGGTGCAGGTTCCGGTACAGCCCGGGGAGGGCCAGCCAGACGACTAGCAGCCGTCCGGCGTCGTCGCCGTTCCGCGGTTCCCTCATGGCCTCGGTGACGGCCTGTCGCCAGACCGCGGCGCCCAGCGCCGCGTCCCGGCGTGGGCCGTAGAGCGCCCTCCTGCCCTCCTCCGGGGAAAGCACGAGAGCGCGGGAGCCTACGCGCACCGTGAGGCAAGGCCGTGTGGCGCCATGCGATCCGGGGACGCCACGGTCGATCCGGGCGAAGACGCCTTCAGGTCCGGTCGATGTCATCCCTCCTCCTTTGCGGCCTCGTCGGGCCGGAGGTACGCCAGGGCGGCAGCGACTCGGCCGCAGGCACGGGCAAGTTCGACCAGGGCCGACCGAAATGCCTCGTGCCGCGTGCGGGCCAGCTGCGCCGTCCCGTTCCGGCGCCGGGACCGCGCGGCGGTCGAGGCGGGCGGGTGGAAGTGAATGCCGCCGTACACGGCGTGACCGACGTTCACCCCGTAGTCCGCCCACTGGTTGTTACCCCGCTCGCGCCAGGGCGGGGCCTTGTAGGGGGCCGTCACCGGGCGGGCCCGGAGTCGGCCGGCGATGGGGGCACGGGCAGGCCAAGGGTGAGCCCCCCGACGACGTCCCGGCCGACGGCGGCGCCTTGGTGGACGTACTGGGACACGGCCGTCGGGCTCGGGGTGGCGGCGTCCGGCAAGGGATTCGGCTTCGGCGCCTCCGCGACAGCCGACCGCACGCCGTCCGGCGTGTGGCCCGGTACGCGGATCCAGCCGTAGCCGCCGAACTCCTTCACTCGCACATGGGCCCGTACATACTGCGCGGGGTCGAGGCCCCGGCGCCCGGACCGCACGACATCCTGGTACAGCCGGTCCGACACGATGACGGCAAGGTCGGCCTCAGTCAGGGCGGCGAGTACAGCTTTGAGCTGGTGCGCGTTGACGTAGCGCGCCACAGCGACCGGAGCCGGGCCGGCATGGCCGAGCGCTGCGTCCGCGACGACCCCGGCGTCCACGGCCATCCGCAGCCTGACCCGCTGGACGGCCGGGCGGGCGTTGCGCTCGCCGAGGCGGACCGCGAGATGGTGGATGAAGGGGCCCAGCACGGCGTCTTCCGGCGTTGCCTCGGGCAGGACGGCGAACTCCAGGTCGCCCTGCGGCTGACGCGTCCAGGCTGCCCGGTCCAGCCCAGTCAGTTCCGCCGCCTCGTCCAGCAACCGGACCAGCTCGCACTGGACAGTCGACTGCGTCCGGGTGTCGAGACGGCTGTACTGCTCCACGTCCGTGGCCAGACACAGTCGACGGTGCGGCACGCCTGCCGGCAGCCGGGGAGCAGAGATCTCTTTCATGACAACTCGCCACCTTCCGAAGGAGTTGGGTTGAGGTGCACGCCAACTGTGAGCGGAAAGGGCGGGAGCAATACAGAAAGCCGCATTAGTGCGACTTTGTGGCCAAGGCCCTAGGCGACCGGCACACTCAGCCGAGCTGCCTTGCGCAGGCGGGTCATGTCCCGCACGTAGGTCTTCCGATGGCCGGTGGTGATGATGTCCCTGTCCCGCAGTTGCGCAAGTGCCTTGTGCACGCTGCGCGTTCTGGCTCCGGTGAGGGCGGCGAACTCGGTCTGGGACAGGTTCACATCGATGCGCAGCGAGTTCCGTTCGGGCTGCCCGTACGTGACAGCCAGCTCGACGAGGACACGCGCCAGCCGGACCGGGACGGGGTATCCGCCGAGCTCAAGCCTCAGGCGGTCAGATCGGCTCAGCCGGCCGCAGACCATCTGTATGAATGACAGCGACAGTTCGGGATGGGCAAGGAGGAAGGCCTCCAGCTCATGCCTCGGGACGACGGCGGCGACCACATCGCCGCAGGCGGTGACCGTCGCCGATCGCGGTCCGACACCCACCGCCGCCACCTCACCCACGACGTCCCCAGCGATCCAGATGTCCCTGAGCAACACCCGGTCACGGTCGAGTCGGGCGGTCACCTTCACCAAGCCCTCGTGGAGCACCACCAACTCCTGTGTGTGGTCGCCTTCGTGGATCAGTACGTCTCCCATGGCGTAACGCCGTCGAGTACCGAGCCGGGTGAAGGCCGCGCGTGCTTCGGGATACAACGTGTCGAGGAAGGCCGCGCGACCGTGGGGGTTCGAGCCCTGCATCATGTGCACAGCACAGCACTTGGGCACCGCGGCGGCGAACGATTCCGCCCGGTCCGCCGGTGCGCAGGACGCATGCCGGGGCGCTCGGCGGCGCACGACCGGAGCATGCTGAGGGACGGAACCCGCGGCAGGGCCGGTCCCGTTCAGTTCCGGTCGGAGTCGTTGATCGCCTCGGCCACGCCGTAGGACCCGAGGAGAAGCAGTTGGTCCAGCAGATCGAGGAAATCGGACCGGCGCGCGGGTGAGGATGCCTGGACATACGCGCGGACCAGCAGACGGCCGATGTGGCGGGCGCCGGCCGCCGCACCACGGGCGAAGTCGGCCGAAGCTGCTCCGGAAACCGCGACGAAGCGCCGCACCCATGTCAGGACCAACTCGTCTACCCGGTCAGGGGCGTGTTCGAGCGTGATCGGCAGCTGAGACAGCGCGTCCCCGAAGGCAAGGGAGTCCATCAGCGCGACGAGTGTCCGCCGGCAGGGCCCCGGACGCCGGCCGCGCAGCGCGGCGGCCACCGTCGCGGCGGCTCCCCGCACATCCCCCTCGGGGTCGTGGAAGAACCGGACAAGTGCGTCATGGGCAAGCACCGCGTCACCCGTGTTCAGGAGACGCCGCGCACACGTCAGCGGCTCCCTGCCGCTGTGCCGTGTCGTTGCCGGCGAGCACCTTGGCCAGCAGGTCGGATGTCTCCCACTCCATCGCGGCCGGCGCTGCGACCTGGCCGCCGACGCGGCGCACCGGTGCCACCAGAGAGTGCAACATGCGTTCCGTCAGCAGTCCGACCGACGCCGGGTCCCCGTGCATCAGGGCAACGGCAAGGCGGGAAACGTACGGTGACGCGAGCAGGTGGTCGGGGGCCTGGACGAGCACCGCGAAGGCATCAGCTGCTGCCCGGCGGTCGCGGCGGATCGCGGCGTGCAACAGGTGGGCCACGCACGCCCGAACATCGAGGGAGGGGTCGGCCGCTATTCGGCTCAGGTGGGGGACGATCAGGGCGGCGCGGGACCCGTCCGGGTCGTGGTTGAGCAGATCGCCGAGGCTCTCGGCCGCGCTGCCCCGTACCGTGTTGATCCCGGCGGTGAGCAGGTCGCGCGTCACGCCGCCCCGTCCGCGCCGAACGCCTGCGCGCCGTCCGGATCGTCGGCGTCGCGCTTTCCACCCGAGTCGAGAGCGCGGCTGAGGAGTGCCTCCACCATGTCGAGCGGCACGTGGTCGAGGTACCTACGCAGAGCGTGCCCCAGCCACCGCCCTCGGCAACGTCGCCGCCCTGGCCGCACTGGCCCGCCGCCACCTTCCCGAACCGGACGACGGTGCCGACCAGTTGTGCGCCCAGGCCGTCATGGTGACGGGCGCGGTGTGGACCCACGCCCGGCCTTCCGCGGCCATGCTCGCCGCATTCGAGGCGGACCCCTCGCTCGAGGCCCTGCGCATGGACTTCACCGCCACGCTGGAAGAGATGCCGGCCACCCTGATCGCGGGCACCCTGGCCCGGACGGAGGGGTGATCATGCGGGTGGCCGTCTTCGGAGCGTCCGGCTTGGCGGGGCACGGCGTGCTCGACACCTGTCTCCAGGACGCACAGGTGGACGACATCCCGGTCGTCGCACGCAGCCGCTCAACCTGCGCCATCCCAAGGTCCGCGAGGTCCTACTCCCCGGCTTCGCCGACTTCACGCCGATCCAGGGCCGGTTCGAGGGCTGGATGCCTGCTTCTTCTGCCTTGGCGTGTCCGCAGCGGGCCGAAGCGAGGAGGAGCACACCCGGATCACCTGCGACTACACCCTGGCCGCCGCCAGCGCCGCAAGCGCGCACAACCCCTCTGTGACCTTCGTCTACGCGTCGGGCGAGGGGAAACCGACAGCACGGAGGCCGGCCGCTCGATGTGGGCCAGGGTGAAGGGCCGTACCGAGAACGCACTGCCGGCCATGCCGCTCCACGCCTACCTGTTCAGGCCAGGAGACATCCAACCCCGGTCCCGGCGCGGTCTCCCGAACGGCGGCCTACCGCTGGATGTACCGGCTCGGCCATGGCGGCCTGCGAGGCGTCCACCCGGCGGGTGAGGCCTCCGTCCGCGAGGGCGTGTTCCTCCAACGCCACTTCTCCCGCCGCCTGTTCACCAGCCGTGACCAGTCCGAAGGCGTGGGTGCTCTCCTGGAAAGGGCCTCTCCGTCCTTCAATCCGGGATGGACGTCGATGGAGTGGAGCCAGGATCATCCTGGCTCCACTCCGTGGTGCGGGCGTGTCACTGGAACTGTGCGAAGAACCTCCAGATCTCTGCCTTGGTCCAGGTGGTGACGCCGCTTTCGCCGGAGGAGCCGTCGACCGGACCGGGTATGTGGCCTCCGTCGAACGCGGCCCATTGGACCGGGTATCCGGCACGGCAGCCCGAGTAGGTGGTGGTGATGTGCGTTCGGCTGCCCGGCGCGGGCTCGCGCGGGCTTTGGGCAGTGCAGCCGTTGTTGGCGACGAACTTGTCGCGCAGGGACCGCCCCTGCCCGATGTTGAGGACGTTGTCGCTGATGCCGTGGATTCCGAAGTAGGCGATGGGCTGGGTGCCGCCACTGCACCCGCTGATCTGCGCGCCGGAGATGACCGCGACGGCCCTGAAGACGTTCGCCCGGCTGCATGCGAGTGCGTAGCTCATACCGCCGCCCCAGCTGAATCCCGTGGCGAAACGCTGTGCCGGGTTGACACAGAGGCCGCCCTCGATGCGCCGGATCATGTCGTCGACGAAGGTGACGTCCTCACCGCCCGAATTGGCCCAGCCGTTGCCGAGGCCCTGGGGGGCGACGAGGATCGCGCTGTTGTTCGACTGTTCCTGTTGGCCGTAGTAGGACCAGGCGCTCCCGCTCGTGCCGCCCGAGGCGACGTCACCGGCGGTGCCGCCCCGCCAGTGGAACCCGAAGATCAGCCGGTAGCGGTGGCTGTTGTCGTAGTTGGCGGGAACCCTGAGGATGAAGCTGCGGCTCTTGCCGCCGCTCTGAATCGTGTGCGTACCGCTCGCCAGAGTCGGGGCGCTGCCGCAGCCGCCACCACCACCGCCACCGGACGACAGCTTGACCATCTGCCACTGCTGGTTGGCGCCGCCCCAGTCGGTGTACTGGACGACGTTGCCGCCGTCGGCGGTGGAGGCGCCCTGCACCTCCACCGCCTTGTTGCTGGTGCGGTTGATCAGCCGGACATGGCCCGCGTCGGAGTCGGCCAGGCGGAACTGCTGGTTGGCCCCGTTGTGGTCGGCCCACTGCTGGATGGCGGCACCGTCTGCGGTCGAGGCGCCCGCCACGTCGAGAACCTTGTCCGAATGCCGGGCCTTGAGGCGGTAGAAGCCGCCGCCGGAGTCCACGAACTGCCACTGCTGGTTGGTTCCGTCGCTGCGCGTCCACTGGCCGACCCGCGCGCCGTCGGCGGTGGACGCGCCGGAGACGTCCAGCGCCTTGCCGCTGTTGCGATTGACCAGGACGTACCAGGCATTGGTGTCCACCGTCGCCGCCTCGGCGGGTACCGGATTCACCGCGGTGAGCATGCCGATCGCGAGGGTCGCCGCCACCACGGCGGCGACCCGGGACCACCAGCGATGTCTTGGTGGAGGGGCGAGGGAAGCCGCACCGTAGGTCTTCATCGATTCACCCTTTCGTCTGTGGCAGGTCCCATCAGGTGCGGGTCCAGCGCTGGTTGCTGCTGTTCGAGCAGGAGTAGAGCTGGATCAGGGTGCCGTTGGCCGTGCCGCCCGCGACGGCGTCGAGGCAGAGGCCGGACTGGACGCCGACGATGGATCCGTCGGAGTTGAGGCGCCATTTCTGGTTGTCGCCGCCCCAGCAGCTGTAGATCTGGACTTTGGTGCCGTTGCCGGTGCCGGCGGCGTCCAGGCACTTGTTGCCGTAGACCCTGAGTTCGCCGGCGACGGTGTGCGCCCACTGCTGGTTGGTGCCGTTGTGGCAGTCCCACAGGTGGAGCTGGGTGCCGTCGGTGGTACTGGTGCCGGGCACGTCCAGGCAGCGGCCAGACCCGACACCCTTGATCTGTCCGGAACCCGGAGAGGGCGTGGAGGAGCCGCCGTTGAGTGCGTTGAGGACGGCGGTGTAGGCGGGCTTCTTGCTGCCGTCGTTGTTGAACAGCAGCGGTGTGTGCTGCGGCCGCCAGGAGTCGCTGTCGCGCACGCCCCAGACGGTGATGCCCAGGCAGCGCGGGACGGCCAGGCAGTCGTTGGTCACGTTGGCGTAGGTCGTGGCCGAGGCGCCCTGGATGTCGAGTTCGGTGATGGCCACGTCCACGCCGAGGGCGGCGAAGCTCTGAAGGGTGGTGCGGAAGTTGCTGTTGTACGGGCTGTCGTTGTTGAAGTGGGCCTGGAAGCCGACGCAGTCGATCGGGACGCCGCGCTGCTTGAAGTCGCGGACCATGTTGTACATGGCCTGGGTCTTGGCCCAGGTCCAGTTCTCGACGTTGTAGTCGTTGTAGCAGAGCTTGGCGGCCGGGTCGGCGGCGCGCGCGGTACGGAAGGCGACCTCGATCCAGTCGTTGCCGGTGCGCTGTAGGTTGGAGTCGCGCCGGGCTCCCGAACTGCCGTCGGCGAAGGCCTCGTTCACGACGTCCCACTGGGCGATCTTGCCCTTGTAGTGGGCCATCACGCCGTTGATGTGGCCGATCATCGCCTGGCGCAGGTTGCTGCCGCTGAGGCTCTGCATCCAGCCGGGCTGCTGGGAGTGCCAGGCCAGGGTGTGGCCGCGCACCTGCTTGCCGTTCTGCACCGCCCAGTTGTAGACGCGGTCACCGGCGGTGAAGTTGAACTGACCCCGCTGCGGTTCGGTGGCGTCGATCTTCATCTCGTTCTCGGCCGTCACCGAGTTGAATTCGCGGCTCGCGATCGACGTGTACGCCGAGTCGCCCAGCCTGCCCGAGGCGATGGCGGTGCCGAAGTAACGGCCGCTCTGCGCCGCCGCGGCGCCGAGCGTGTTCTCGGCGGAGTGCGCGGTCGGCGGCGCGACCAGTGCGGCGACCGAACCGAGGACGCCGACGACCAGCGCCAACAACAGGGTGCGGATCTTCCGGCGGACAACGGGTCTGGGAAGGACATACGAGCCCATGGCTGTGCCTCCAAGGTAGACATCACGGAAGGACTGAAGCGCGGGGGAATGCCTCATCGGCTCCCACTCGGCAGACGGACGGGGCGGGCGGGCCGGAACCCGGGCAGCACGGAATCGCCGGACACCGCGGTCATGGGACCGGGACGATCTCCAACCGGCACGAGAGGGCACCCGGTCGGCCGTCGGGTGACCTACGGCGGGCGGTGGCGGTGTTTCGACACAGGCATGGGGTACTCCATCGCGGCTCGGCCGGGGGACCGTCACGCGGCGCCGCATACCTCTCCAACTGCACGAAGAGCCAGGATGCGCTGGTGCGAACCTCACCGGGACAAAACGGGGTGGCGCAGTGCTTCGGTGCGCGGATCTGCGGTGCAGCAGTGCGTGGATCTGCCGTGCAGCACCGTTTGCTCAGGCGACTTAGTTCGGAATCTCGAACTGCGGCCGGTCGCCCAGAGATGGATGATTGAAGGATTGACCGTGAATCGTCAATCCTCACAGCATGGAAAATTTCCGCTCGTCGATCGAAACATTCGGAATCACGTCGAGCAGGACGCCGAACCATTCGGCGCGGTCGTCAGCGGATGCCGCAGGGCCTGACCGGGCCGGGACCAGGGCAAGTGTGCGGGCACCGCTTGGTCAACTTCCCCCCTGCCACGGCCCCTTGGAGGAGCTGTTTGTGGACAGATCGGTAATAGACCTTGACCAAAGGGCCCCGCATTCCTAGCTTGTGGCGTCAAAGAATCGGGGAACTCTTCGAAAGTTTCGAATCCATCCCCTGCATCCCTCGATACGACCGCTCCTCGGTTCATCGGCGTCACCTCGCCCCGCCCCCAAGGAGGTCCTCTGATGCGGTTTCGCCACCGGCCCCCGGTCCGTCTGAGACACTTACTCGCTGTCCTCGCGCCCTTGCTGCTCGTTGCCACCTTCCTCGGTGCCCAGCCCGCCGCCGCGGCGACCGTAGACCCCAACGCCTCGTATGTGCTGGTCAACCGCAACAGCGGCAAGGCCCTGGACGTCTACAACCTGGCGACCAGCGACGGCGCCCGCATCACCCAGTGGACCAGGAACGACCAGAACCAGCAGCAGTGGCAGTTCGTCGACTCCGGAGGCGGCTACTACCGCATCAAGTCCCGCCACTCGGGCAAGGTGCTGGACGTCCACAACTGGTCCACCGCGAACGGCGGCTCGATCGTCCAGTGGGCCGACCTGAACGCCACCAACCAGCAGTGGCGGCTGGCCGACAGCTCGGACGGCTACGTGAGGCTCATCTCCCGCCACAGCAACAAGGCCCTCGAAGTACAAGGTGCCGCCACCGCCGACAACGCGAACGTCGTGCAGTACGACGACTGGGGCGGCACCAACCAGCAGTGGCAGCTCGTCAAGGTCGGCGCCGGCAACCCCGGGCCGTGCGATCTTCCGTCGACATACCGCTGGGCATCAACGGGCGCGCTGGCGCAGCCCAAGCCGGGGTGGGTCTCGCTCAAGGACTTCACCGTCGTCCCCCACAACGGCAGGCAACTCGTCTATGCGACGACGCACGACACGGGGACGCGTTGGGGCTCGATGAACTTCGGCCTGTTCACCAACTGGCCGGAGATGGCCTCGGCCAGCCAGAACACGATGTCGAATTCCACCGTCGCGCCCACGCTCTTCTACTTCGCGCCGAAGAACATCTGGGTGCTCGCCTACCAGTGGGGCAGGACGGCCTTCTCCTACCGGACGTCGAGCGACCCCACCAACCCGAACGGCTGGTCAGCCGAGCAGCCGCTCTTCACCGGAAGCATCTCCGGCTCCGGAACAGGACCCATCGACCAGACGCTCATCGCCGACGGGACAAACATGTACCTGTTCTTCGCCGGCGACAACGGCAAGATCTACCGGGCCAGCATGCCGATCGGGAACTTCCCGGGGAGCTTCGGCTCGTCGTGTACGACGATCATGAGCGACACGACGAACAACCTGTTCGAAGCCCCGCAGGTCTACAAGCTCCAGGGCCAGAACCGCTACCTCATGATCGTCGAGGCGATCGGCTCGCAGGGGCGCTACTTCCGCTCGTTCACGGCCACCAGTCTGAACGGCTCATGGACACCCCAGGCCGCGACCGAGAGCAATCCTTTCGCCGGCAAGGCCAACAGCGGCGCCACCTGGACCAACGACATCAGCCATGGCGAACTGATCCGCACCAGCCCCGATCAGACCATGACCGTCGACCCCTGCAATTTGCAGTTGCTCTACCAGGGGCGCAGCCCCAACTCAGGCGGCGACTACGGCCTCCTGCCCTACCGTCCGGGTCTGCTGACACGGCAGCGCTGACGGTATGACACGGGTCCGGCTCCGGTAGGGAGCCGGTGTGGCGGGCCCGGCGGAAGGCCGAGCCCGCCCGTGTCGCGCGACAACGTCAGCGCTCATACGGCGACGGAGCGCGGGCCGGCAATGCTCACTCACCGGCCCGAGGGCCATCCCGGTACGCCGTGCCACCGCCGGTGGCGCTTGCTCACGGTCCAGGCACACCGGGTCGCCCGGTGCGCTGCGGCGGACGAGCCAGGCCTCGGTGAGGTGGGTGAACATCGCCGCGGCCGCACCGCTCGGATCGGGCGGCGATGCGGTTTCCCATCGGTGAAGTGAATCACCCGTGTGCTGTGTGGTCCGGTGTCGTACTCGCCGAAGAAGCCGGGCTTCTTCCAGAAGCACAAAAAGGGCGCCTGACCGGGGTAGATGCCCGGCAGGCGCCCTCGCACGCGTCCGGCATGAAGGCGCCGTGCCCCGCGGGCTGCGCAGCGCGGACGTCGCCCTCACCTACCCCCGGTCACAGGCTCTCACCGGGGATCATGGATACTCCCCAACAGGCTTTCGTGACCCATCTATTGAGCCTGTGGAGACCTCAAAGGCGGCCTCAAGGCCAATGTTTGAGAGTGATAGCATTCCGCCGTCTGCGACCTTGATCCACTTCGCTCAGGCGCAACCCGCCTGAGGTGGTCTGCTCTTCGCACCAACAGTCATGCGGTCCCCTGTGACGGGTTGCGGATCCTCGCGAGCTGTATCCGTCGACGCTGCATGCCACGCGCCGGGAAAGGTTTCCATGAGTCAAGACGCGCTTATCTGGTGTCTGGTTGCGATAGCGGTGACAGCCGTAGCCGCAGTCGTGGCCCTCACACTCCGCAACTCCGCACTGGGGGCGAAGAAGAGGGAAGCCGAGGCCGCGCTGGCACAGCGGCTCAGATACACCGAGGGCGAGCTCGGCCGTATGCAGGGAGAACTGCAACGGGTCCGGGACGAGCAGGACGGTGTCATCGAGGAGGCCGAGCAGGCGGCGGAGGAGAGCACCAAGGCGGTCCTCAAGGGCGCCGCCCGCTTCCTCCAGAGCCTCGCGGCCGAACAGACGGCGTTGCTGGACGAGATCCAGCGCAAGTACGGCGGACACAGCGTTCTGACCGACCTGATGGACGTGAACCACGCCAACGCGCAGATGGCCCGTAAGGCCCAGGGCATCGCGGTCATGTGCGGCGCGCCCCTCGGCCGGCGCAGCCAGCCCGCCAGCGTCTACGACGTGGTGCGCAGCGCCCAGAGCCAGATCCGCAACTTCCACCGGGTCGAGATCATGCAGCCGAGCGGCATCGCGCTGAAGGCCTCCGCGGTGGCGCCGGTGGCGCTCGCCGTCGCCGAACTGCTCGACAACGCTGCCAGCTTCTCGCAGGCCGAGGCGCCGATCGAGGTAACGTTCCAGCGGGTCCAGAAGAACCTGTGCATCATCATCGACGACGCCGGCGTCAGCATGAGCGACGAGGACCGGCAGGCGGCGACCGCTCTGCTGTCCGGCGACGAGGTGCCCCGGCTGTCCCAGCTGGGCACCCAGCCCAAGTTCGGCTTCCCCGTCGTCGGCCTGATCGCCCGTCAGTACGGCTTCAAGGTGGATGTCACGGGAGTCTCCCGCTACGGCGGCGTACGCGCCGTCGTTCTGCTGCCCGAGGAGCTGTGGACCATGGAGGAGACCTCGCCGCCGGCCAGTGAGGTGCCGGTGAGCAACATCCGACGGGTCGAGGGCCGCGAGCAGGGCGGCGCCCGCACGGTGCACGGCCTGCCGAAGCGCGGGGCCCGCAAGTCGCCCATCGCCAGCGTTCCCGCCGACGGCGGCGCGGCCGGTGGGACGGCAGCCGCGCCCAGGAGGGCGGCGCAGGGTTCCGGCGGCGGGGGCCTGGGGGCGTTCCAGCGCGGCACACTGACCGGCCGTGACCTGGACGCCCCGACGCCCGAAGGGTCCGAAGGCGCATGACTACTACGGACATGTCCTGGATGGTCCAGGACATCGTGGACAACGTCCCCCGGGCCCGGCACGCCGTGGTGCTGTCCGCGGACGGGCTTCCGCGCGGGGTGACGGACGGCCTGGTCGACGGGGACGTACGGACCATCGCCGCCGCCATGGCGGGGATGCAGTCGCTCAGCCGCGCGACCGCCCACTTCGCCGGGCCGTCCGAGGACCGGCAGTGGAGTCAGACGGTCATCGAGTTCACGCACGGCTGGGTGTTCCTGATCGGGGCCGGGCAGGGCACCTATCTGGCCGCCGCCGCGGAACCCGATGTCGACATGCAGCAGATCTCCTTCCGGATGAACCGGCTGGTCGCCCGGCTGGGCAACAACCTCACCTCGGCACCCCGGGTGAGCGGCGGTGACTCGGCGCCGGTCCAGGCCGACGCCGCTGACCGCAGCGACGCGGGGGGCGGGTCGGGGTTCGTCCTCGCCGAGCTGGACCAGCTGATCGCCTCCGTACGCGGTGCCCGGCACGCCCTGCTGCTCGGGGCCGACGGTCTGCCCCGTGGGGCGAGCGGCGGGATCGGCCGGGATCTGGCGGACACCATCTCCGCGGCCATGACGGGCATTCACGCCTACAGCCGGGCGACCGCGCCGTTCGCCGGCGGACGGCGGGACGAGGGGTGGCGACAGACGGTCATCGAGTTCCAGCACGGCTGGATCTTCCTCGTCGCGGCCGGTGAGGGCGCCTTCCTCGCGGCGGCCGCCGCCCACGACTGTGACATCGAGGAGTTCACCACTCGGCTGAGCGATGTGGCGCCCAGGCTCACCGCACGGCAGGTACCGCAGGGAGGGAAGGCCGGCGATGCATGACGAACCGGACAGCGAGCTGGAACTGACGTCCGCATTAGTCCCGCTGTTCGTCATCGCGAAGGGACGTGCGCTGCCCGCGGACCACGAGTACGAGCACACCACGCTCGTCACCGCCCAGGAGGGCACCGAGGCCGCCGCCCGCACGCTGTCTCCGGAAGCCAGAGCGGTCATGGACCTGATCGCCGAGGGCTTTCTGTCCGTGGCCGAGATCTCCGGCTACACGCGGCTGCCGCTGGGTATCGTGCGCATCCTGCTGGCGCAGATGGCCGAGGACGGCCTGCTCTTTGTGAGGAATCCGGCGCCGCGTGCCGAACGTGTCGACCGCGAACTGCTCACCGCCGTGCTCGATGGCCTGAAGACCCGATTCGGAGCGTAATTCGTGTATCTGGATCCAGCCGTCTCCCGTTCCGTGAAGATCCTCGTCGTGGGCCACTTCGGGGTCGGGAAGACCACCTGCATCGGCAGCATCTCCGAGATCGAGCCGCTGCAGACCGAGGAGGAGATCACCGAGGCGAGCGAGGGATTCGACGACCTCTCGGGCACCCCGGACAAGACGACCACGACGGTGGCGATGGACTTCGGGCGCCTGTCCCTGAGCGAGAGCCTGGTCCTCTACCTCTTCGGAACCCCGGGCCAGGAACGCTTCAAGGAGATGTGGGAGGGGCTGTCCCGGGGTGCGCTGGGCGCGCTGGTCCTGGTGGACCCCGAGCGGCTGCACGAGAGCTTCCCGATCCTGGACCTGGTCGAGCAGTTCGGCCTGACGTACGCCATCGGTGTCAACCACTTCGACAGCACACCCGACTACCCGCTCGACGAGGTACGTGAGGCGCTCAACCTCTCCGAGGAGACCCCGGTCGTCCGCTGCGACGTGCGCGACCAGGGCTCCTCGGCCCAGGCGCTGATCACCCTCGTGAAGCACCTCATGACCACCCTCGGCTAGGAGCCACGGCATGCAACAGCACTTCGACCCGTCCGGGACACCGGCCGGCTGCCCCGCTCACGGCAACATACGGCTGTACGGGCCCGAGTTCGGCTCCGACCCCGAGCGGCACTACAGCCAGCTGCGTTCGATGGGGCCGAGCGCGCCGGTCGACATCGCGCCGGACGTCGAGGTCGAGCTGGTGACCAGTTACGACGCCGCCCTCTACATCCTCCAGAACCCCGGGTCGTTCGTACGGGACGCGCGTCGCTGGAACGCCCTCAACGAGGGGCGGGTGCCCGCCGACAGTCCGGCGCTGCCGATGATGGCCTACCGCCCCAACGCGCTGTTCAGCGACGGCGCGGCGCACGCCCGGCTGCGGCAGGCGGTGACGGACAGTCTCGCCACCGTCAACCAGGTCCAGCTGGTGCGTCAGACGCAGCAGTCGGCCGACTACCTGATCAGCCGTTTCAGCTCCGAACCCCTCGGCCAGGCCGAGTTGATGGCCGCCTACGCCCAGCCGCTTCCGCTGCTGGTCTTCAGTGATCTGTTCGGCTGCCCGCCCGAGATCGGCGACCGGGTGATCGTCGGGATCAGCGGCATCTTCGAGGGCACGCCGGGTGCCGACGAGACGCTGGGCGCAGCGCTCGCCGAACTCATCGCGCTCAAGCGCCGCGAGCCCGGTGAGGACCTCACCACCCGACTGATGGCGCACTCCGCCCGGCTGACGGACGAGGAGGTGCTGCACCAGCTGGTGACCCTGCTCTCCGGTGGCACCATGCCCCTGACCGCCGCCATCGGCACCAGCGGCGCGCTGTATCTGAGCGACGACTGGCCGAGCGGCCTGCCGATCGAGGACGCGGTCGTGCAGACCCTGTGGAACTACGCGCCGATCGCCAACTACGCGGGCCACTACCCGGTCCACGACGTCGAGCTGAGCGGCCGGACCGTCAGGGCGGGCGACCCGATCCTGATCTCGTTCGCGGCGGCCAACACCGACCCCAAGCTGACCGATCACCGCGAGCAGCTCAGCGCCAAGGCCCATCTGGCCTTCGGCGCCGGCCCGCACGCCTGCCCGGCCAAGGACCCCGCCTTCCTGATCGCGTCCACGGCTGTCGAGTCCCTGCTCAACCGGCTGCCCGACGTCGAACTGCGCGTCCCCTTCAAGGAACTGGCCTGGGCGCCGACGCCGTGGAGCCGTTCGCTGGTGACCGTGCCCGTCCGGTTCTCCCCGCGCGTCGTGTCGTCGGCTGCGGCGGCCCGGTCCGCGGCGGCTCGCTCCGCGCAGACGGCGCAGTCGACTTCGGCGCCGCAGCCGTCCCCCGCGCCTCGGCCGGCCCACGCCGCGCCGCAGCACAAGGGCGGGCTGTTCAGCCGGTTCCTGGCATGGACGAGGGGCGCGTGACGCAGGTAACGCTGTGATACCAGTGTGTTACTGAATCTTTCAATGATCTCTCGGGTACGTATGGCGGCTGACTCTCAGAAAGGAGCCGCCATCGTGGGGAGTGTCACCTCTCCGATATCCGATCGTCGCGCCACCGTTGCCCTCTTCTCCCGTCTCCGGACGGCCCAGGGCCAGGCCGACCCCTTCCCCCTCTACGCCGAACTCCGGTCGCGAGGAGACGTGAGCCCCGCACCCTGGGGTGGTTTCCTCGTTACCGGCTTCGGCGCCTGCGACCAGGTGTTGCGCAGCGGCACCTGGCTCGAGCCGGACACGGGGTGGAGGGAACGGCAGGGAGAGCGCACACGCTGGAGCGCTCCCTCCTCCCGTGAGATCAGCCGCACCCTGCCCGCGCTCAACCCCCCGGAGCACACCCGGGTCCGGCGGGCGGCCGGCACCTTCGACCGCGGCACCATCGAACAGATCGGCTCGCGCGTGAGCCGGGTGGTCGACGGCCTCCTCGACTCCCTGATGGACCAACTGCACACCGGGGAGGCGGACTTCGCCGCCCTGGTCAGCGAGGAGCTCCCGATCGCCACGATCGGGGACTGGCTGGGGCTGCCCAGCGCGGACTGGTCCCGTCTGCGCGAACTGACCCACGACCAGGTCTTCACCCAGGAGCTCCTGCCCTCCGCCAGCCAGTTGGCCCGGTCCGACGTGGCCATGGCCGAACTGCGCGCCTACTTCCTCGACCTCGTGGCCGAACGGCGCACACGTCTCGGCGACGACCCGGTGTCCCGCTGGATCCGCACCTGGGACGAGCTGGAACCGGACCAGGACAGGGCGGACGAGGCGGTCTACTTCCTCGCCCTGTTCGTCCTGCTGGCCGCGCTGGAGACGACGTCCACCCTCCTGTCGACCATGGCCCTGCTGCTCATCGAGGACCCCGACCGGTGGAGCCTGCTCGCCGAACAGCCGGATCTCGTGCCCGCGTTCGTGGAGGAGTCGTTGCGCTACGACCCCCCTACGCATGTCATCAGCCGGGTCGCCGCACAGGACTGCGTCCTGGAGGGCGTCGAGGTCCGGGCAGACGAGATGGTCCACCTGATGGTGGGAGCCGCGCACCAGGATCCGGCCCGCTACAGGGCTCCCGACCGGTTCGACCTGAGCCGGGGGCCCGGCCATCTCGCCTTCAGCGGAGGCATCCACTACTGCCTCGGCGCGCCCCTGGCCCGCCTCGAGGCCCAGACCCTGCTCAGCCGAATGATCACCCACCTCCCCCGCCTCACCCTGGTCCGCCGTCCCTCCTGGGCCCCCCGGGTGGCGTTCCGGCGTCTGCTGAATCTGGATGTCGCCCTCGCATGAACCCCCTCACCGCCCCCACCTCCAGCCCCACCACCGCCGCCACACCGGTCCCCATACCCGTGCCGGTGCCCGGACCGGCACCGGCTTTCGCACCCGTGCACGTGGACATCGCGCAGTCCGGCCCCGTCCTCCACGTCCGGCTCAACCCCACCCGCCAGGACGACACGCTGAGCGCCGCCGTCCTGGACGAGATCATCGCCGTCCTCGACGACCTCCACGAACGACCCGACATCCGCATCCTCGTCCTGTCCTCCCTGGGCGAGGACTTCTGTCTGGGCGCGGACCGCCAGGAGTACCAGGACGCCCTGGCCACGGACCCCTCCGGAGCCTCCCTGCGCCGCATCGCGGACAAGGCCCACCGGCTGTGCCAGGCCCTGGAGAACACCCACGCCGTCACCATCGCCCGGCTCCACGGCAAGGTCGTCGGCGCAGGCCTCGCACTCGCCGCCTACTGCGATCTGCGCGCCGGCTCGGACACCTGCCGGTTGCGCATGCCGGAGGTCGGCGTCGGCCTCGCGCCCGCCTGGGGCGGCGCCATGGGCCGGCTGGTCTCGGAGGTAGGTGCCGCACACATCCGCGAACTCATGCTCACCTGCGACATCTTCGACGCCGCCACCGCCCACCGGCTCGGCCTCCTGCACAAGGTCGCCCCCCTCGACCAGTTGGACGACACCGTCGCCGCCTGGACCAAACCTCTCGCCCGCCGCTCCCCGGAGGCACTCGTCCTCACCAAACGCATGCTCACCGGCTACGCGAAAGCCACCCGCACGGCCGACATGGCCCTCCTCGACGCCCACCTCCTGACCTCCCGGCTGACCGCGCACACAGCCACGAGGTGACCACCCGCCGACCCGGTGATCTACGGCCGGCCGGACACAGGGCCCCCTCCGACACGCTCGGCGGGGGCCCGGCGCACACCGACAAGCCCTCGACAATTCTGCCTGTGGTGAAGTAGGGATCATGACAACGAGTGAAGCGATCGTGGTGCCCGAGCTGTACTCCGGCTACCCCGGAGTCGCCTTCGGCGGATATGTCGCGGGCGTACTGGCGGAAAGGTCCAGCGCACGGACCGTGCGAGTCGACTTCCGTGGCCCGGTCCCCGTGGAGACCCCCGTACGGATCACCGAAACCACGGACGACGGCGTGGAGTTGGGCGACACCGAGCGGCCCTTCGCCACGGCGCGCCCCGCCGAGTTGCCGCTCGACGCGCCGGCCGCGCCCACCTGGGACCAGGCGGCCGCCGCGTCCGAGCGGTTCCGGTCGGCGCCGCCGTCGGGTGTGGTCGACTGCTTCGGCTGCGGCCTGCGCGCCGCCGACCGCGGTCTACGGGTGTACTGCGCCCCGGTGCCGGATCTCGACCTGGTGGCCTCCGCCTGGACCCCGTCCCCCGCCTTCGCCGACCCGAACGGCCTGCTCCCGCCCGCCCTCGTCTGGAGCGCCCTGGACTGCCCCGGAAACTGGGCGGGCCGCTTCCTCGGCACCCAGCGCCCGGGCGCGGTCACCGCATCCCTCACGGGCACGATTCTGCGGCCGGTCACCACAGGTGAGCCGTACATCTCCTACGCCTGGCTGCTGTCGGAATCCGGCCGCAAGCACACGGTGGGCGCGGCGCTGGCCACGGCCGAGGGCGAACTGTGTGCCGTCTCCGAGGCGTTGTGGATCGACCCCAGGCCAGTGTCCTGACGTCACCACTGAACGCGCATCGACAGGGACGCGTCGCGCACCCAGGTGTGCCGGTAGTCCCAGTTGGGTCGGCCTGAGCTTCTGCGCGCCAGAGGTACAACAGATCGTTGATCAGAGCCGCACTCCGCACCGACCAGCCCTCATCCAGAGGGATGGTGAGCAGGTGAATCAAACAACCGGCACGCCAGCGAGGAACAACACCCCGTTGTACGGATACGGTGGCGGCGTGGATTTCAACGCCGTACGCACCTTCGTCGCCGTCGCCGACGCCGGGCAGTTCCAGAAGGCCGCCGTCGACCTGGCCCTCACCCAGCAGGCCGTCTCCAAGCGCGTCGCCACCCTGGAGCGGGACATCGGCGTACGGCTGCTGACCCGCACACCGCGCGGGGCCGAGCTCACCATCGACGGGCAGGCGTTCCTGTCCCATGCGCGGGCCCTGCTCCAGGCCGAGGAGCGGGCGCGGGCCTCGGTGCGTCCCGGGAGCCGTGCCCTGCGCATCGACGTGGTCGGCCGACGGGTCTCGCTGGCCGGGCACCTGCGCGACTTCCATCGCGCCCACCCCGAGATCGCCCTCGACATCGTGACGCTGCCCGGCGCGGAGGAGGCCGTCGCGGCCGTCCGGGACGGCGTCATCGACGCCACGTTCCGGGCGGTCACCATGCCGGGGCAGCGGATCCCGGACGGCATCGAGTTCACCCCGGTCCACGACGAGCCGATCCACCTGTTCACCGGCTCCGCCCACCCGTTCGCCCGCGCCGCCTCGGTCTCCCCCGCCCAGTTGGCCGGCCACCGGATCTGGATGCCGGGCAACGTCCCGGGCGCGGAGTGGACCGCGTACTACGACGCGCTCGCCGCCGACTTCGGGCTGACCATCGAGGCGACCGGCCCCAACTTCGGGGTCGAGGCCCTCATCGACACGATCGCCGCTTCCTCGACCCTGGCGACCTTCCTCGGCGCCCAGACACCCCTCGTCTGGCCCGCCGGCTACGACATGCGGCTGATCCCGCTGCGCGATCCGACGCCGGTCTACCCGCACTCGATCCTCTGGCATGCCGACAATCCGCACCCGGCGCTGACCGCGGTCCGTGAGTACCTCGCCTCCGTCCACCACGACCCTCCGGAAGGAGAGGTCTGGACTCCGGAGTGGGCGCACCGCTCCACGAACGGCTCCTCAGGTCCGCGCTGACCGCCGCCTCGGCGGTGCCTGATCCCAGAGGACGTCGAACTAGGCGGACCAGGCGCCGAGGAGGGCGGCGATGCCGAGCAGCCCGACGGTTCCGAGCATCGTGCCGAGCGTGGCGGGCCACATCCGGCCGACTCCCTGGCGTGCTTGGTGCATGCCCGCCGCGCCGAGGGTGACGGCCAGGCCGCCGGCGATCAGAGCGAACGGGAAGAAGACGAACGAGGTCAGGGCGGCGATGACGCCGAAGGCGAGAGCGGTGGGTCCCAGGGCTGCGGCGGGTGAGTCCTGCTGGGCAGCGACGACCGGATCATGCATGACCAGTACCCCCTTGATTTTCTGAACACGTTCAAAGTATCACGGGGTACTGAGATCGTCCCCCCGTTCCCCCTCGGCCTGGGAGGGTTCGGTCCTGGGGACGTCCGGGTGCCGCTCCACGGCGGTGCGCTCCGCGGGTTCGTCACGTTCGCCCTCGGCCTGGGAGGGGGTGTGCGAATACAGCCAGCGGTCGTAGTCCGAGGCTCCGGTCTTCATGGCTGACCTCCCTGGGTCGCTCCTCTTCCATGCTGCTCCCGGGCCGCCCTGCCGACCAGTCGTCCTCACCTCGTGAGGCCGATGGCGTCGCAGGCGGAGCGGAGCTGCGGGGTGCAGATCTGGTCGACGGTGTAGAGGCCGCCGTTGACGAGGGCCTGCCTCAGGTTGTCGGCCGTCACCAGGTTCGGGGTGAGCAGGATGGACGGGATGTCCTTGGTGGTCGGGCTGTCGGTCGTCGTGGTGGAGACCTCACGGGCCCCCTCGCCGCGCCCCACGGCGACGGCCATGGCGGCGGCCGCCGCGGCTTCCTTCTCGAACGGTTTGTAGACCGTCATGTACTGCTCGCCCTCGACGATGCGCCGCACGGCCTCCAGGTCGGCGTCCTGGCCGGTGATGGGAGGGAGGTCCTTGACTCCGGCCTTCTTGAACGCGGAGATGACGCCGGCGGCGAGGGCGTCGTTGGCCGCCACGACGCCGTCGATGCGGTCCGCGCCGAGGGCGGAGATCGCGGCGGTCATGTTGGCGTGCGCGTTCTCCGGGCTCCAGCCCGCGGTCTCGTACGACCGGGTGATCTTCGCCTTGCCCGAGATGACGGACATCGCGCCCTTGCGGAACCACGCCGCGTTGGCGCTGCTGGGATCGCCGTTCATCATCACGACGGTTCTGCCCCTGCCCCTCTCCTCCATGGCCTTCAGCAGTGCCTCGCCCTGAAGCCTGCCGACCCGCGCGCCGTCGAAGCTGACGAAGCCCGAGATCGGGCCTTCGGCGAGGCGGTCGTACGCGATGACCGGGACGCCCGACTGCCGCGCCTCCTGGATCGAGGAGCGCACCGCCTTGCTGTCGGCCGGGGCGAGGATGAGGACCTTCGCACCCTTGGTGATCATCGAGGCGATCTGCTGCCGCTGCCGCGCCGCGTCGTTCTCGGCGTTGGCGTACACCATCGTGCAGTCGGGGCACAGCTCCCTGAGCCGCTGCTGGATCAGTGGCTTGTCGGAGTGCTCCCAGCGCGGAGTGACCCGGTTGGGGAGCAGCAGGCCGACCGTGAAGCCGTCGGTGCCCGCTCCGTCGTCCTCGCCGCAGGCGGTCAGGGAAGCCGTCATGAGTCCCGCGACGAGCGCCGCGATCACGTGCAGCGTACGGGTCCTCATCGCAGCTCGCCTCGTTCCGTTCAGAGCCTCGAGTCGGCGGGGGCGGGCTCGTCCCGTGGCACGGTGACCTCGCTCCACACCTGCTTTCCGCCTGCCACCGGCACCGAACCGAAGGAGTCCGACACCGCCTCGACCAGGAGCAGACCCCGGCCGCCGGTCGACTCCCAGTCCACGATCACGGGCTTGGCGGGGGCGCGCGGCGAGGAGTCGCTCACGCAGACCCGGACCCGGTCGCCGCGGAGCATCAGGTCGAGGCGGACGGACCCCTGGGTGTGCATCAGGGCGTTGGTGACCAGTTCGGACACGACGAGCAGCACGGCGTCGGCCGTGTCCTCGACGTTCCACCGGCGCAGGGTGCGCGCGGTGAAGCGCCGGGCGTGCATGACGGCGTCGGGCAGCCGCCACACCACCCAGCCGGCCCGGATCGGCCGGGTCTTCATGCCGTCGTAGCGCAGCAGCAGCAGCGCCACGTCGTCCTCGCGTCGGCCGATGTCGCCGAGCAGCGCGTCCGCCATCCGGGCCGGATCCGCGGGGTCGGCCGCGGCGAGCGCGGTGCGGGTCCGCTCCATGCCCACGTCCAGGGGCAGATCGGCGGCCTCGACCAGACCGTCGGTGACCAGGGCGAGCACGGTGCCGGGGGTCAGGGCGACCGCGGTCATGGGGAACTCCGCCTCCGCGAGGACCCCCAGCGGCGGCCCGCCCTCGACCTCCACCTCCTCGGTACGGCCGTCGGGGTGACGCAGCAGCGGGGAGAGGTGTCCGGCGCGGACGACCAGGGTGTTGCCCTCCTCCATGTCGAGTTCGACATAGCAGCAGGTGGCGAACAGGTCGGTCTCCATGCCGACGAGGAGGCGGTTGGCGTGGGAGACGACCACGTCGGGCGGGTGGCCCTCGACCGCGTACGCCCGGACCGCCGTACGCATCTGGCCCATGATCGTCGCGGCTCCGGCGCTGTGTCCCTGCACATCGCCGATGACCAGTGCGACCCGGTCCTCGGACAGGGCGATGACGTCGTACCAGTCGCCGCCCACCTGAAGGCCGCGTCTGGCGGGCAGGTAGCGGGCGACCGCAGTGCCGCCGGGGAGTTCGGGCAGCCGCCGGGGCAGCAGGCTGCGCTGGAGCATCGTCGCGAGTTCCTGCTCGGCGTCGTAGGCGTGCGCCCGCTTGAGGGCCTGGCCGATCAGGGCCGCGGTGGCGGTCAGCAGGGACCGCTCCTCGGGGATGAACTCGTGCGGCTGGTCCCAGCCGACCAGGCACACTCCGGCGACCCGGCCCTTCGCCGGGAGCGGCAGGACGGCGAGGCCTCCGGCGCCGATGCCGGCGAGTCCCGGTTCGAGGGCCGTGCCGGCGGGCCAGAGGTCCATACGGCCGTCCCGCAGGGCCAGTTGGAGGGTGGGCAGGGCACTGACCGGCGCGTCGGGCCACTCGGAACGCCACTGGGCGCGCCACAGGTCCGGCCAGGCGTCGGGCTGGGGCGGATCGAGCAGGGTGACCACGAGCCGGTCGTCCCGGACGTCGGCGAGCGCCACCCGGTCGGCGCCCAGCGGCTCGCGCAGCGCGGCGACCGCCACACGGCCGACGTCCCGGACCGTCGCGGCGTCGTCGAGCACGGCGGTCAGCCACTGGATCCGGGCGACGTCGTCGGCGCTGCGGCTCTTGACCGAGGTGGCCGTCACCACGCCCAGCACCTGCTCGGGCCGATCGTCGATGTGCGCCACCATCCGGCAGATCAGGCTCAGCCAACGCATTTCCCCGGTGGGGCAGCGGACCCGGAACTCCAGCTCCCGTCGGCCCGGCGCCTGGGCGGACGCCTCCAGGACGGACATCAGCGCGGGCATGTCCTCCGGGAGGGCGTGCGCGAGCAGGGTGTCGGCCTTGCCGTCGAAGCCGTCGGGCGTGGTGCCGACCAGTTCGAGCAGGGTGCTGTCGGCCTCGATCAGGCCGGTGTCCGGCACCAGGACGAAGGTGCCGACGCGCAGACCGCGCAGGGCCCGGCCGAGCAGGGACGGCTGCGCGGGCCGGCCGGACTCGGCCAGCAGCAGGCCCGCGACCGCGTCGGCGTACCGCTCCAGGAAGCGCTGTTGCCCGGCGTCGAAGCCGTCCGCGGAGGCGCCCACGACGACGAGGCAGCCCAGCCGGGTGCCCTCCCGCTCCAGGGGCAGCGCGCCGAGCGAGGCCGACCTGGCGCGCGGCGGCGTCGGGGCGCCCACGGGGTAGGAGGCGAGGGCCGCGGCGTTCAGCCACAGCGGGCGGTCGGTGCGGAAGGCGTGGGTGGCGGCCGAGCCGCCCGACACGGACAGCCGTTCCGGCAGCCGGTACTCGGGGGCGGCGCCGACCGTTTCGACCAGCTGAAGTTCCTCGTCCCCGGCGGTGGGCGCGTAGACCGCGGCCAGCGCGGCTCCGGCGAAGGTGAGGGCACGGTCACTCGTGACAGGTTCCGGCTCCGTAGGCGGTGAACCGGTGCCCGCGGTGCCGACCTCCCATGCCCCCGGCGCCGAAACTCCGGTCCGGGCACGGCCGTCGTGCGGCATGTCCGCGCCTACCTCCCGTCCGTGCCGGAGGTGCCTTAGGGGATCGGGGCACCACCTCCCGCCGCCCCGGTCGCTTCCACACACCAGAATCGCATATCTGGATGATCCGGACATATCAGCCTGCTGGTTTCCCGTCGGCGCCCCGCTGGTTCGCCGCCGGTTCCCGTCCCCTCGGGGCGCTTTCGCTGCGTTCGCAGATCACCGCGGCCGGTGTCAGACTGACCACGTGGTCGTCCTGCCACGTCCAAGGACCCGGCCCTTACGCCTGGGGTGGCCCCGTACCCGCACACGCGTCCTCGACACCATGAGCGCCTCCTCGCCACGCCGGGCGAAGGACAAGGGAGGTCTCCCGCATGAAGGCCCGCATCCGGAGCGCGGTTCTCGCCCTGACCGCGGTTTCGACGGCCGTGGCCCTCGGGGCCTGCGGGGCGGACGGGGGGAGCGACTCCGCCGAGGGGAACGCACCGATGATCGGGGTGCTGCTGCCGGACGTCACCACGGCGCGCTGGGAGACCCGGGACAAGCCTCTGCTCGACAAGGAGATCAAGGAACGGTGCCGTGACTGCACGATCGAGCAGGCCAACGCCAAGGGCGATGTGGCCATGCAGCAGGCGCAGATGAACTCGATGATCACCAAGGGCGTCGACGCGATCCTGCTCGTGGCGGTGGACAGCACGTCGCTCGCCGCCTCCGTCCGCAAGGCGGTGGAGGCCGACGTCCCGGTCGTCGCCTACGACCGCCTCGCCGAGGGCCCGATATCGGGGTACGTCTCCTTCGACGGCGAGGAGGTCGGCAGGCTCCAGGGCAGAGCGCTGCTGAAGGCCATGGGCGACGAGGTGCCGGGCGCCCAGATCGTCATGATGAACGGCGATCCCAGCGACCCCAACGCGTTGCTGTTCCGAAAGGGCGCACTGGACGTGCTCATGGGGAAGGTGAAGATCGGCAAGGCGTACGACACGCTCCAGTGGCGGACCGAGGCCGCGCACCTGAACATGTCGGGCGCCATCTCCGCGCTCGGCGTCGACAACATCCAGGGGGTCTACGCCGCCAACGACGGCCTCGCCGCCGGCAGCATCTCCGCCCTCAAGGCGAACAAGGTGGACCCGGTGCCCCCGATCACGGGGCAGGACGCCGAACTCGCGGCGGTGCGGCGCATCGTCGGCGGCGACCAGTACATGACCGTATACAAGCCGTTCGAACCCGAGGCCGCGGCCGGCGCCGCCATGGCCGTGGCCGCGGCCCGCGGTGAGAGCCTCGACCGGGTCGGCCAGGACCAGGTGACGACACGCGGTGGGGGGCGGGTTCCGGCCGTGATGCTCACCCCGGTGTCCGTGACCGTCGACAACATCAAGGACACCCTGGTCAAGGACGGGGTGTACACGATCCGGCAGATCTGCACCCCCCCACTCGGAGCCGCGTGCGCCTCGGCCGGGCTCACCTGACCTGTCCTGCCCTCCGGGTGCGACCGCGTCCGGATCCACGGGAAGGAGACCGTCTCCGTGTCCGCTCCCCCGCTGCTGGCCCTGCACGGTGTGTGCAAGCGTTACGGCGCCGTCGAGGTCCTCGTGGACATCGAGCTGGAGATCCACGCCGGCCAGGTCGTCGCCCTGCTCGGCGACAACGGGGCCGGCAAGTCCACGCTGATCAAGGTGATCTCCGGGGTCGCCCCCGCGGACAAGGGCGTCATCGAGTGGGAGGGTCGTACGGTCCACATCAGGCGGCCCAACGACGCCCGGGATCTCGGCATCGCCACCGTCTTCCAGGACCTCGCGCTGTGCGGGAACCTCGATGTCGTGGGCAACCTGTTCCTCGGGCGGGAGATCCGCAGGTTCGGGTTCCTCGACGAGATGGAGATGGAGCGCCGCACCTTCCAGCTGCTGCAACAGCTGACCAGGGGCGTCCCGGAGCTGCGCGCCCCGGTCGTGTCGCTCTCCAGCGGTCAGCGGCAGACGGTCGCCATCGCCCGCTCGCTCCTCGGCGACCCGCGGCTGCTCCTGCTGGACGAACCGACCGCGGCGCTGGGGCTCCAGCAGACCACCGAGGTGATGGACCTCGTCGACCAGCTGCGCGACCGCGGCCTGGGCGTGCTGCTCATCAGCCACAACATGGGCGACGTCAAGGCGCTCGCGGACCGGGCCGCCGTGCTGCGGCTCGGGCGCAACAACGGCTTCTTCGACGTGAACACCGCCTCCCAGGAACAGATCATCTCCTCCATCACCGGGGCGACGGAGAACACGCCCCGCCGGCCGGCCCATCAGGAGGCGGGATGGTGAAAGGGACGCGCGACAGGGCGGACGACCCGCAGGCCGACGCCGCCGCACCCACCGCCGAGGCCCGACCGGCGGATCGCGGGCAGACCGTCGCCCGTGCCCTGGAGAGCTGCGCCCGTGCCATGGAGAGCGGGGTCGCCTTCTCCCGGCGCAAGCTGCGGGCCGGCGAGCTGGGCTCCCTCCCCGTCGTCCTCGTCCTCGCCATCGTCTGGATCACCTTCCAGTCCCTCAACGAGAACTTCCTCTCGCCCCGGAACCTGTCCAACCTCAGCGTGGACATCGTGGGCACCGGTCTGATCGCGGTCGGCATCGTCTTCGTACTGCTGCTCGGCGAGCTCGACCTGTCGGTCGGTTCGATCAGCGGACTGGCGGCGGCCGTCTTCGCCGTACTGAACGTGAACAACGGCGTGCCGGAATGGCTCGCACTCATCGTCGCGGTGCTGGCCGGCACAGCGGCGGGCTCCGTGCAGGGGTATTCCTTCGCCAGAACCCGGGTGCCGGCGTTCGTCGTCACCCTCGCGGGGCTGCTCACCTGGAACGGCCTCATGCTCTACATCCTGGGCAGCAGCGGCACGATCAATCTCGACGAGACCGGCCTCGTCGCCGACCTGACCAGCTACTACTTCACCCACGACGCCGTCGCCTACGGTCTGGCGGCGCTCTCCGTGGGCCTCGTCTTCCTGGTGTCCTACCAGGACCGGCGGCGCCGGACGGCCGCCGGCATGCCGCACCGCTCGCTCCAGGTCATCGTGGTGCGCACAGGAGGGCTCGCGGTGATCGCGTTCGTCACCGCCTATCTCCTCAACCGCTTCCAGGGCCTGCCGCTCGCCCTGCTGATCTTCCTGGTGGTGGTCGCCGGTCTCGACATCATCCTGCGCCGCACGCACTACGGACGGCAGGTCTACGCCCTCGGCGGCGGGATCGAGGCGGCCCGTCGCGCCAGCCTCCATGTGACGCGGGTGCAGACCGCGGTGCTCGCGGTGTCGGGCACGATGGCGGCCGTCGGCGGGCTGTTCCTGGCCTCGCGCATCACCTCGGTGAGCCAGAGTTCGGGCTCGGGCGTGCTGCTCCTCAACGCCATCGCGGCGGCCGTCATCGGCGGCACCAGCCTGTTCGGCGGGCGCGGCTCCACCTGGTCGGCGGTGCTCGGCATGCTCGTCATCCAGTCGATCGCCTCCGGCATGGCGATCACGGACACGCCCGCCGCCGTCCAGTTCATGATCACGGGCGGGGTGCTCTTCGCCGCCGTGGTCATCGACGCGCTGTCCCGCCGCTCGCAGGAGGCACATGGCCGGGCCTGACCCGGGTCGCGCCCGCCGGCCTCGGGGGCAGCGACCCGCCTGGGCCAGGAGCTCCTCCGGGGACAGGCGACACCGCCACACGCGGGCGATGCTTGAGGGGAGGGCGGCCGACGAGGACGGTCGGGAGGTGAGGGCGGTGATCGCCGTCAACCCGATGGACAGCGACTCGGTGCTGGCGACCTTCGGTGCCCTCGGGGTCCTCGTGGTGATCTTCGCGGAGTCGGGTCTGCTCGTCGTCGGCTTCTTCCTGCCCGGCGACACCCTGCTCTTCCCGGCGGGCGTGCTGTGCGCGGCCGGCGCCGACCAGGCGCCACGGCTGATGCTGTGGCAGGTGCTGCTGTGCGCGGCGGTCGGGGCCGTGGTCGGGGCCCAGGTCGGCTTCCTGCTCGGACGGCACGGCGGGCGGGCCCTGCTGGCCCGCACCTCCAGACGCCGCGTCCGGGAGGCGGCGGCACGGGCGGAGCAGCTCCTGGCCCGCTACGGCTACGGGAAGGCCCTGGTGATCGGCCGTTTCATCCCGATGGTGCGGACCGTTCTGCACCCGGCGGCCGGTGCGCTCGGCGTGCCCACGCGGACCTTCACCGTCTGGCAGATCGTCGGCGGCCTGCTCTGGTCGACGAGCCTGGTCATGGCCGGATACGCCCTCGGCACCACCGTCCCCGACGCCGACGCCTTCCTGCTGCCGCTGGTCGCCGTCGTCGTCGTGCTCTCCCTGCTGCCCCTGATTCCCGTACTGACCGAGGCGCGCCGCTCCAGGCGCGACCGCTGACGCCCACTCCCCCGGCGACGGGTCCCGCGCGTGCCTGGGAATGCATCGTTCGACGCATCGGACATCGTTCGAAAACCCTTGACGCTGTGCCACACCCCGGCTGACACTCTCGCAACACGACGTCACACAGCCGAAACGGCAGGGTGCCCATGGCCGAGGCCCCGCCATGCCTCAGCAGGGATAATCCATATGCCGTACATCGCACGCGCCCGTGACCGCGTGAGACGCCGGGCGGGCCGACTCGCCGGGCTGACCGCCGCGTCGCTGCTGCTGGGGCTCGCCGCCCCCGTCCTTCCCGCACAGGCCGCCGACACGGCCGAAGCGGCAGCGGTCACCGATGGTCTCGCCCTCTGGTACAAGCTCGACGGCGCCTCCGGCAACACGGTGACCGACGCCTCCGGCCACGGCCGGGACGCCACGGTGAACGGCACCGCGGACTGGTCGAGCACCGGCGAGGGGCTCGCCTTCAACGGCTCCGACACCTACGTCAAGGTGCCGAACGATGTCATGAAGGGCATGGACGCGATCAGCGTCTCGCTGGACGTGCGGATCGACTCCGCGCAGAGCACGCCGTACTTCCTCTACGGCTTCGGCAACTCCAGCGGCGGCAACGGCAACGGCTACCTCTTCACCACCGGCAACTCCCTGCGGACGTCCGTCGCGAGCGGCAACTGGTCGACCGAGCAGACCACCAAGCCCGTCGACTCCCACAACCTCACCCGCGCCGTCTGGAAGCACCTCACCTACACCCAGACCGGCACCACGGGCGTGCTGTACGAGGACGGCGTCGAGGTCGGCCGCAACACGGCCGTCAGCATCACCCCGGGCTCGATCGGCTCCGGCACCACCACCGCCAACTACCTGGGCAGGTCCGTCTACTCGGGCGACAAGCTCTTCAAGGGCCGCATCCGCGACTTCCGGGTCTACGACCGCGCGCTCGACGGCTCCGAGGTCGAGCAACTCGCCCTCCCCGTCGCCACCCGGGGCGTCGCCGACGACAAGGCCGCGCTGAGCCTTGGTGACACCAGCGCCGTCACGGCCGACCTCGACCTGCCGAAGACCGGAACGGCGGGCGGCTCCTCGATCAGCTGGGCCAGCGACAACCCGGGCGTCGTGTCCGAATCCGGCAAGGTGACCCGCCCGGCCGCCGGTCAGCCCGACGCCCACGCCACGCTCACGGCCACCCTGAGCAAGGGCACCGTCACCGACACCAGGACCTTCGAGGTCACGGTGCTCCCCGACTTCGACGACCGGACCGCCGCGGAGCAGGCCGCCGAGGCCCTCACGGTCCACAACCTCGACGACGTACGGGGCAACCTGACCCTCCCGACGACCGGCACCTACGGCACCGCCGTCACCTGGTCCTCCGCGAAGCCGGACGTCGTATCCGCCGACGGCATCGCCCACCGCCCCGCGCACGGCGACGGCGCCACGACGGTCGACCTGACCGCCACCGTCACCAAGGGCGAGGCGAAGGCGTCCCGCGTCTTCACCGCGAAGGTCCCGGAACTGCCCGAGCAGGAGGCCCTCAAGGGCTACATGTTCAGCTACTTCACCGGCGAGGGCACGGCGGACGGCGAGCAGCTCTACGCCGCCCTCAGCAAGGGCAACGACCCGCTGAAGTGGCGGGAGCTGAACGACGGAAAGCCGGTCCTCACCTCCACGCTCGGCGAGAAGGGCCTGCGCGACCCGTTCATCATCCGCTCCCCCGAGGGCGACAAGTTCTACCAGATCGCCACCGACCTCAGGATCTACGGCAACGGCGACTGGGACGCCTCCCAGCGCACCGGCAGCAAGTCCATCATGGTCTGGGAGTCCACCGACCTCGTCCACTGGACGAACCAGCGCCTCGTCAAGGTCTCCCCGGACAGCGCGGGCAACACCTGGGCACCGGAGGCGTTCTACGACGCCCGGCGCGGTGAGTACGTGGTCTTCTGGGCGTCGAAGCTGTACGACAACGAGGCGCACTCCGGCGACACGTACAACCGCATGATGTACGCGACCACCCGCGACTTCCACACCTTCAGCGAGCCCGAGGTCTGGATCGACCGCGGCTACTCCGTCATCGACTCCACGGTGATCCAGCACGACGGGACGTACTTCCGCCTCTCCAAGGACGAGCGGAACAACACCTCCTCCACCCCCAACAGCAAGTTCGTCTTCGAGGAGAAGAGCGACTCCCTGCTGGACCTGTCCTGGGACGCCGTCGCCGAAGGCATCGGCAAGGGCGCGATGAACGCCGCCGAGGGGCCGCTGGTGTTCAAGTCGAACACCGAGGACAAGTGGTACGCGTTCCTGGACGAGTTCGGCGGCCGCGGCTACATCCCCTTCGAGACGACCGACCTCGCCTCCGGCACCTGGACCCCGTCCACCGGCTACGACCTCCCGGCCAAGCCCCGCCACGGAACGGTGCTCCCCGTGACGCAGGCCGAGTACGACCGGTTGCTGCGCGCCTACCAGCCGGACCGGTTGGTGGCGGGCGTCGAGGACGTGACGGTGAAGACGCGGATCGGTGAGGCGCCGGTCCTCCCGGCCACCGTCATCGCCGAGTACGCCGACGGTGTCAGGCGTCCCGTCTCCGTGACCTGGGAGGACGTCCCCGCGTCGAAGTACGCGCAGGCCGGCGCCTTCACCGTGACCGGCAGCCTGCCCGACGGCGCCGCGATACCGGTCCGGGCCGAGGTCACCGTCTCGCAGGAAGGCCCGGACGTCCCGGCCGACCTGCTCCTCCAGTACGACTTCGACGAGACCGGCGGCAACATCGCCCGTGACGCCGGCGGGCACGGCCACCACGGCACCTACGTCCGTACGCCCGACTTCGGCACCGGTGTCGAGGGCGGCTCGTTCAAGATGTCCGGCGCCTCCGATTCGCCGTATGTGAAGATCCCGAACGGCGTGCTGAAGAACGCCGACAGCGTCACCGTCTCGACGTACGCCAAGTGGAAGGGCGGCGACAACTTCCAGTGGCTGTTCGGGCTCGGCCCCGACAGCGACAAGTACCTGTTCGCGACCCCCTCCAACGGCGGCTCCAGCCTCTACTCGGCCATCACCAAGGCGAGTTGGTCGGCGGAGTCGAAGCTGACGGCCGGTTCACGGCTCACGCCCGGCGAGTGGCGGCACGTCACCGTCACCCTCGACGGCTCGACCGGCAGGATGGTCCTCTACGTGGACGGCATCGAGGCGGCCCGCACGACGACCACCATCAAGCCGTCCGAGCTGTACGACGCGAACAAGGACTACTCCGGCTACATCGGCAGGTCGATGTACGCGGCCGACCCGTACTTCGGCGGCGAGGTCGACGACTTCCGCATCTACGACCGGGCCCTGACGGCCGCCGAGGTCATGGAGCTCAGCGGCAACACCGCGGGCATCGCGAAGGCGACGCACCCGGCGCTGAAGGTCGACGCGCTCATCGACAACGCCGGCAGCACGATCACGCTGCCGATGAAGGAGGGCGCCGATCTCACCGCCCTCGCCCCGGAGTTCACCCTCGCCCACGGCGCCGCGATCAGCCCGGCTTCCGGCAGCGTGCAGGACTTCAGCAAGCCTGTGACGTACGAGGTGACCGGCTCCGACGGCAGGAAGCGCACCTGGACGGTCTCGGCGCTCGTCATGAAGAGCCCGGTCCTGTCGGGTCTCAACGCCGACCCGAACATCGTGCGGTTCGGCGACACCTTCTACCTCTACCCGACCACCGACGGCTTCGAGGGCTGGAGCGGCACGCAGTTCAAGGCGTACTCGTCCACCGACCTGGTCCACTGGAAGGACCACGGCGTCATCCTCGACCTCGGTCCGGACGTCTCCTGGGCGGACAGCAGGGCGTGGGCTCCGGCGATCACCGAGAAGGACGGGAAGTACTACTTCTACTTCTGCGCCGACGCCAACATCGGTGTCGCGGTGTCCGACTCGCCGACGGGGCCGTTCAAGGACGCTCTGGGCAAGCCGCTGCTCAAGGCAGGCCAGTACAGCGGCCAGATGATCGATCCGGCCGTGTTCACGGACGACGACGGACAGTCGTATCTCTACTGGGGCAACGGGCGCGCGTACGTGGCGCCCCTGAACGCCGGCATGACCTCCGTCGACACCTCGAAGGTCGAGGACATCACCCCGAGCGGCTACAACGAGGGCACCTTCGTCATCAAGCGCAAGGGCACCTACTACTTCATGTGGTCGGAGAACGACACCCGGGACGAGAACTACCGCGTCGCCTACGCCACCGGCCCCTCCCCCACCGGCCCCTGGACCAAGCACGGTGTGATCCTGGAGAAGGACCTCTCCCTCGGCATCAAGGGTCCCGGCCACCACTCGGTCGTCCATGTCCCGAACACCGACGACTGGTACATCGCCTACCACCGGTTCGCCATCCCGGGCGGCGACGGCACCCATCGCGAAACGACCGTCGACAAGCTGGAGTTCGACGCCGAGGGCCTGATCAAGAAGGTCGTGCCCACGCTCACCGGCATCGACCCGGTGACCGTCGTGCACGCCGGTGCGGACGGCAGCGGGAAGGAAGGCGACGCGATCCCGCTGAAGGGCACCGTCTCCGGTGCGGGCAGCCCGAAGTGGACGGCCGAGGCCGGCGCACCCTGCACGGTCACCGACCCCGAAGCCGCCCGGACCACGATCACCTGCACCGACGACGGCACGTACGAGGTCACCCTGACCGGCGGTCGCAGTAGCGACACGGCCACCGTCGACGTCACCAACGCGGCACCGGCGATCACCTCGGCCACCGGCCCGAAGACCGCCGTGTCGGCCCGTCAGCGCGCCACGCTCACCGCCGACTTCGGCGACGCGGGCACCCGGGACTCCCACACCTGCACGGTCGACTGGAAAGACGGCACCGACCCTGCCGACGGCACGGTCACCGGCGGCGTGTGCCGCGCCGAGCACGTCTACACCCAGGCCGGCATCCACCGTCCGGTGATCACGGTCACCGACGACGACGGCGCCTCGGACCGCAACACGCTCCCGGAACTGATCGTCTACGACCGCGGCGCGGGCCCCGCGCTCGGCGTCGGCGTGATCAGCTCCACGGCCGGTGCCTGTCCGGCCAAGCCGACTGTCACCGGCAAGGCGGCCTTCTCCTTCGCCGTCGCGTACGGCTGGAGCGCCGCCGTCCCCACGGGCAAGGCCACCTTCGACTTCGGCCCGGCCGAGCTGAAGTTCCGCTCCACCGGCTCCGACTGGCTGGTAATCACCGGCCCCCGTGCGGTCTACCAGGGCTCCGGCACAGTCAACGGCAGCGGCGGCTACGGCTTCCGGATCACGGCGACGGACGGCCCGGACACCTTCCGTATCAAGATCTGGAAGAAGTCCACCGGTGACGTCGTCTACGACAACCTCTCCGGCGCGAGGACGACGGGCGTCGTCAAGATCGGTGACATCCCTGGAGGCCGTGAGGGGTAACCCTCAGCCCTGCTCCGGACGTTCCCTGGTCCTGTCCCTGATTCCGGTCCTGAACGGTTGTGGCCACCCTCGGCTCGCTGTGAAGCTCGTCGAGGAGTGGCCACTCCTGTGTTCCGTGGTCCGCGAAGTATCAGGAGTACCAGGAGGAACTCTGTGCAACCGATGACAAAGGGGCTCACCGGGGCGCTCACCGCCGGAGTGATGGCGGTCGGCGCACTGGTGGCCGGCCCGGGCGTGGCGGACGCCGGCACGCCCGACCGCTTACCCGCCGGCCCCTCGGCGACGCCTGTCTCCAGGATCGACTGGAAACCGTGCCCCGACCATCCCACGGCCGAGTGCGGCACCCTCAGGCTGCCCGTCGACTGGGCACACCCGGCGGGCGAGAAGTTCGACATGGCGGTGGCGCGGCGCAAGGCGACCGACCCGGGCCGACGGGTCGGCGCGCTCCTCGTCAATCCGGGCGGGCCGGGCGACTCGGGGGTGGACTTCGCCCTCACTCGCGCGCCCGCCCAGTTCAGCAAGGACCTCCAGGCCAAGTTCGACATCGTCGGCTTCGATCCGCGCGGTGTCGGAGGCAGCCAACCGGTGAAGTGCTCGACGGAACTGCTCGGCCGAGCGCCGTCCCCCTACCCCCGCGACCAGGCGGAGTTCGACCGGCTGGCCGCCTACAACCGGGAGTTGCGCGAGGACTGCCGACGGCACAGCGGCCCGATCTTCGACCACGCCGACACCCTCGGCGTCGTCAGGGACATGGAGGCCCTGCGCAGGTCACTGGGCGAGGAGAAGCTCAACTACTTCGGCCACTCCTACGGCACGCTGATCGGCGAGCAGTACGCGGAACTGTACGGCGACCGGATCCGCGCCATGGCCCTCACCGCGAACATCGACCACAGCCTGGGCACCCGGGACTTCATGGTCTCCTCCGCGGCCGCCGCCGAGGACTCCTTCCACGAGTTCGTGAAGTGGTGCGAGCGCACGCCGTCCTGTGCCTTGCACGGCCGGGACGTCGCCGCCGTCTGGGACGGTCTGCTCGACCGGGCCGACCGGGGCGGGATCCAGGATCCGGAGAACCCCGGTCAGACGCTCTCCGCGAACGACATCAGCCTGTTCGCCTTCCGGTACAAGTTCTACGGCCCGGACCATGACGAACTCGCCGACTACCTGGCCGGACTCGAAGCGCAGACGGGGCGGAGTCCCCGTGCCGAACCACAGCCGGGCACACCGGGGGCGACCGCGGTCAAGGACACCGGGCAGCAGACGCGGACCGAACCCTTCGCGGCGGTGTTCTGCCAGGACTGGCGCATCCGGCCCAAGGACTACCGGGAGTACGCCCGTCTGACCGCGGCCGAACTGCGGGCGGCGCCGCACATGCGTGGCTCACCGCGCGTCCACGCCGCGATGGCGGGATGCGTCGGCTGGCCGGACGAGGTGAACAACCCGCAGCACCGCCTGCGCATCACCGAGGCCCCCGAGATCCTCATGCTGCACTCCCGCCACGACCCGGCGAACAACTACGCGTGGGCGACCAACGTGCACCGGCAGACCCGCGGGACGACCGTGCTGCTGACGTACGAGGGCGCGGGGCACAGCGTCTACGGGCGCAGTGAGTGCACGCGCGCAGCGGTGGACGGCTACCTCACAGCCCTGACGGTTCCCGAGGACGGAAGCAGTTGCCCAGCGGTCGTTCCGGGCGGCTGACCATCGGTGGGAGCGCCTCGTCGGCGCCGTTGAAACCGCGGTGAAACCGAGCGGAAGCCGGCTCCCCGCACGCTGCGAGGCGTCTCCCACCAGCGGAAAGGCCGCCACCATGACCGACGCCCTGCACCTCACCCCCGAACTCGTCGAGGACCCGTCCGCGGCTACGCCGACCTGCGCGCCCGCCCCGACGTCGGCCGCAGCGGTCGGCGCCCAGCAACGGAGCGGAGTAATCAGAGCGAGCGGGTGCAACCCTCTCGCAACGTCGCCCGTGCTGCCCTTGCTGTCATGTATGAAGAGACCCCGCGCGTCGAACTCACCCCCGCGGCCGCCGACCTGCTGCGCCGTCTGCGCGCGACGCACGGACCGCTGATGTTCCACCAGTCCGGCGGCTGCTGCGACGGCAGCGCGCCGATGTGCTACCCGGAGGGCGAGTTCCGCACCGGCGGCTCTGACGTGCTGCTGGCGGAACTCCAGGTCGAGGGGGTGGCGGAGCCGGTGTCGTTCTGGATGTCGCGCAGTCAGTACGAGGCGTGGAGCCACACCCGGCTGATCGTCGACGTGGTCGAGGGCCGGGGCAGCGGCTTCTCGTTGGAGGCACCCGAGGGGGTACGTTTCCTCACCCGTTCTCGCGTCGTCGGCGCCTAGCAACCCCGCAGGTCATCGCCGTCTGGTGCACTTCCCCTGAGTCCTGGGACATTTGACGAGACATCAGGGGGAGCCAGTCGTGACGCGTCGTCAGAAACGGTTCGGGGTCGCCAGAGCGGCCCTCACGCTGCTCACGGCACTCGGCGCGCTGGCCAGTGCGGCCCTGGTCGGGGCGGCACCGGCCGGCGCCGCGCAGGGCACCCCGATCGCGCCCGGTGTCACCTACGACGAGTTCGACATCCCGGCGGCGAAGGGCACGACGCACGCCCACGTCCTCACCGTCGACCTGCGCGATCCGCGCGTGCGCCTCGATCTGCTGCACCCGGGCGCGGTGGCGGCACGGGCCACCGTCTCGCGGCAGGCCATTGCGCAGGGCGCCGTCGCGGGCGTGAACGGTGACTTCTTCAACATCAGCGAGACCCAGCACCCGGGCGTCCAGGCGACCGGCGCGAGCGTGGGACCGGCCGTCGCGCGAGGCCGGGCGCTGAAGGCGGCGGTGCCGAACGGCCAGCGGTTCGGACCCGCTCTGCCGCCCGGCACGAGCACCGAGGACGTGTTCGGCGTGGGCGTCGACCGGCGGGCCCGGATGGACGGCCTCGGCCTCGCCGGCTCGATCCGCACCTCGGAGGGCTCGCTACCGCTGCGCGGGCTCAACCAGTACGCGCTGCCGGTGGGTTCCATCGGGGCGTTCACCGCCCAGTGGGGCGATGCCTCCCGGGTCCGCGCCACCTGCGGCACGGACACCGACCGGGCGGCCCCGTGCAGCACCGACACCTACGAGGTGACGGTCCGCCACGGCCGGGTCGTGTCGGCCGCGGACACTCCCGGACGCGGCCCGATCGCCGCGGGCACGACCGTCCTCGTGGGCCGCGAGGCGGGCGCGCAGCACCTGCGGAAGTTCTTCGCGGGCGAGCGAAGCGAGATGGGGGTCCCCCCGGCCGGAGGCTGGGGGAGGGTGACGGTACGGCACCGGCTGGTGGCGGCGAAGTCACGCGTCCCGTTCCGTTTCGCGCTGGGTGGCTATCCGGTCCTCGACGACGGACAGCCGTTGCCCGGCCTGGACGACAGGGCCTCGGCCGTGCGCACGGCCGTGGGTATCGCGGACGGCGGCCGGCGTCTGCTGCTGCTCGCGCTGGACGGCGCACCCGAGTACCGCACGGGTCTGACCATCGCGGAAGTGGCCTCGGTCATGCGGGAGTTGGGTTCGGTCGACGCCTTCAGCCTGGACGGCGGCGGTTCGTCGACGCTGGTCGCCCGAGCACCGGGAGCGGCGGCGGTCTCCGTGCGGAACCACCCGTCCGACGGCGTGGAACGCCCTGTCCCCAACGGCATCGGGGTCTTCTCCACCGGCTGAGTCTCACGGTCTGAGGCTGCTGACGATGTCCGCCGTGGCCGTCAGGCCGCTGTTGATGGTGGGCGCCATGCTCGTGCTGGCCAGGTAGAAGCCGAGCAGCAGGCACACCAGCGCATGGGTGACCTTCAGTCCGCCGTTGCGCACGAAGATCACCGCAAGGATGAACAGCAGCAGCACCACAGAGATGGAAATGGCCATCGTCAACCTCCTCCGCCACGCCGCCTTGCCCGGTTCACGGCGTTCGGCCGTAAGTGTGGCGTAGCGGGGGGTTCGTCCGGGCGGCTGAGCTGTACTCCGAACGTGTGGTGTCCTGCCGCCAGAGCCTAGGCCGTCCGGCGGGGGTCCAGGAAGGCCTCCAGGCCGGCGAGGTCGTCGGTGTTGAGGAAGTCGACGTCGGCGGCCACCAGTTCGCCCCAGAGGGCGTCGCGGGCGGGCCCGGCCACGTCCGGGGTGGCCCAGAAGCGCACCTTCTGCCCTCGGGAGTGCGCCGCCTGGACGATGCCGCGCAGCTTGCGCCGCTCGGCGTCCGGGAAGGCGCCGACGCCGAGCCAGGTGAAGTTGAGCATCCAGTTGTCGCTGATCAGCGGGACGAAGGAGGTCGGGGCGGAGCTGCCGAGGTCGGCGAGGCGACCGTCGTAGAAGGCCCGGCGAACACTCTGGGCCTCCATCGGCGTGCGGGCCGCACGGTCGCCGGAGATCACGGCGGTGACCGCGCCCGGGAACACCCGGCCGTGGGCGTACGTCGTGAACAGGTGCTTGTAGCGCTTCAGATGCCGGTCGAGTTCGAGGTACGTCGACGCACCCTCGGTCTTGATGTCGATGAGCAACTGGACCGGCCTGCGGTGTCCCCGGTAGACGGAGCCGTGGTTGGCCCTCACGCGGGCGGCCAGCGGGTCGAGGTAGAGGGACTCCAGCGTGCGGGTGGGGTCGAGGTCCTCGGGGGCGTGGGCGACGAGGAGCTGGTCGCCGACGAGGTAGATGTCGGCTTCGAGGCTGCCGAAGCGGTGGTCGAGGGCGTCGAGGAGGGGACGCGGGTGCTCGTAGTCGTTGTGGGCGTGTGCCCGCCACAACGGGCGCGGGCCGTGCCCCCGTTCACCCGCCGGCGCTTGGCCGACGGGCAGGACGACCGTGCCCGCGAGGGCGGCGCCGAGGGTGGTGAGGGCTCTGCGACGGGTGGTGAGGGCCATGCTCTGCCTCCCTGATAGGGCCGGAGGGAACCGCTGTGAGTATGCGATTCCGAAGTGCCCGAACAGCAGAGCTGTGCGGTGAGTTGGCCGGACTGCCGTCGTGTGTTCACTTCGGCCGAGGCGCGCACACCGAAAAGCCCGCCCCAGGTGGGGCGGGCTTTCCGTGTGCTTCGCTCAGGTGTACGTCAGGGAGCCTGGAGGTCGACGAGTTCGGCCAGCGCCGCACGGTGGGCGCCCGCCGTGCCGTAGGCGAGGGAGTCGGCTTTGGCCCGCTTCAGGTAGAGATGGGCAGGGTGCTCCCAGGTCATCCCGATACCGCCGTGCAGCTGCACGGCCTCCTCGGCGGCGTGCACGGCGACGGACGCCGCGTAGGACTGCGCGACGGCCACCGCCACGTCGGCGTCCTCGCCGGTCGCCAGCGCGTCGGCGGCGTTACGCGCGGCCGCGCGCAGGTTGACGACCTCCAGCCACAGCTGGGCGAGCCGGTGCTTGAGGGCCTGGAATCCGCCGACGGGACGGTTGAACTGCTTGCGGTCCTTCAGATAGCGAACCGTCTCGGTCAACGTCCAGTCCGCGAGCCCGAGTTGCTCGGAGGCGAGCAGTCCGGCTCCGGCGCGCAGGGCGCGGCGTACGGCGGGTTCGGCGTCGCCCAGCAGCCGGCCGGGCGCACCGTCCAGGGTGACCGTCGCCACGGGCCGGGTGAGGTCGAGCGACGCCTGCGGGGTGACGGTCACCGCGTCGGCGTCCACCGCGTACAGCCCGCCGTCGTCCGCGGGGACAAGCAGCACATCGGCGGCGGCCGCGTCCGCGACGCCGGTCAACTCCCCGTGCAGACAGCCGCCTTCGTGACGTACGGCCTTGTAGGCGCCGCCGGGACCGACGCTCAGGGCGACCGCGAGGGCGCCGATCCGCCGGCCGGTCGCCAGCTCGGCGAGCAGGCCCCCGTCGGTCTCGCAGGCGAGCAGCGCCTCGGTGGCCACGACGGCGCTGGTCAGATACGGCACCGGAGCGACAGCGCGCCCCAACTCCTCCAGCACGACGGCGACTTCGCGGTGCGTGGCGCCCTGGCCACCCCTGTCCTCCGGGATCAGCAGCCCGGCCAGGCCCATGCCGTCGGCGAGGGCCTTCCAGGCCGCCAGGTCGTGCGGGGTGTCCGACTCGGTGCGGGCGATGACGCCGGGCGCGTCGCAGTGGTCGGAGAGCAGGTCGCGTACGGCGGCCCGCAGCGCTTCCTCCTCCTCCGAGTACAGCAGGTCGGTCATCGGGCCAGGTCCTTCCAGGCGACGTCCTTGTCGGTGCGCGGCTCTGCGGGCAGGCCCAGGACGCGCTCGGCGACGATGTTCAGCAGGACCTCGCTGGTCCCGCCCTCGATGCTGTTGCCCTTGGAGCGCAGATAGCGGTAGCCGGCGTCGCGGCCGGTGAAGTCCACGAGCTCCGGGCGGCGCATGGTCCAGTCGTCGTACAACAGGCCCTCCTCGCCGCGCAGTTCGACCTCCAGGCCGCTGATCTCCTGGTTGAGCCGGGCGAACGCGAGCTTCATGCCGGCGCCCTCGGGGCCGGGCTGGCCGGCGACGAGCTGCTGGCGCAGCCGCTCGCCGGTGAGCCGGGCGACCTCGGCCTCGACCCACAGCTTCAGCAGCCGCTGATGCAGATCGTGGGTGCGCAGTTCGGGCCGCTCGCGCCAGGTCTTGGAGATCGGGCCGATCATGCCGCCCTCGCGGGGCAGCCGCATGCCGCCGATGGCGACGCGTTCGTTGTTCAGCGTGGTCTGCGCGACCCGCCAGCCGTCGCCGATCTCGCCGAGGCGGCGGGAGTCCGGGATGCGGACGTCGGTGAGGAAGACCTCGTTGAACTCGGCCTCACCGGTGATCTGCCGCAGCGGCCGGACCTCGACGCCCGGGTCGGCCATGTCGCAGAGGAAGTAGGTGATGCCCGCGTGCTTGGGCACGTCCGGGTCGGTGCGGGCGATGAGGATGGCCCAGCGGGCGACGTGGGCGCTGGACGTCCACACCTTCTGCCCGTTGACGACCCAGTCGTCGCCCTCCCGTACAGCACGGGTGCCCAGCACGGCCAGGTCGGATCCGGCGCCGGGCTCGCTGAAGAGCTGGCACCAGACCTCCTCGCCGGTCCACAGCGGCCGCAGATAGCGCCGCTTCTGCTCCTCGGTGCCGTAGTGGAGGATCGTCGGGGCGGCCATGCCGAGACCGATCCCGATACGCCGGGGGTCGTTGTCGGGCGCGCCCGCGGCCTCCAGCTCGGCGTCCACCACGGCCTGGAGGGAACGGGGCGCACCGAGTCCGCCGAGGCCCTCCGGGTAGTGCACCCATGCCAGACCCGCGTCGAAGCGGGCGCGCAGGAAGTCCAGTCGGTCGGTGGTGGCCGGAGGGTGGGCGGCCAGCAACTCCGCGGTGCGGCGGCGCAGTTCGGCGGCGTCGGTCATGCCGCTCCTCCTTCGGTGAGCCCCGGGACCACGGCGACGCGCCCGGTGGTGACGCCGTCGGCGACGCGCTGCACGGCGGCCGCGGCACCGCTCAGCGGGACGCGCTCGCTGACCAGCGGCTTGATGGCGCCCCGCGCGGCCAGCTCGGTGAGCTGTTCATGGCAGTGCTGGATCAGCTTCGGGTTCTTGGTGTTGTACAGGCCCCAGTGCAGGCCGAGGATCGAGTAGTTCTTCACCAGGGCGTGGTTGAGCGCCGGACTGGGGATGGAGCCGCTGGCGAAGCCGACGACGACGATCCGGCCCTCGAAGGCGACGACCTTGGCCGACTGGGCGTAGGCCTCGCCGCCGACGGGGTCGTAGATGACGTCGGCGCCCCGGCCGCCGGTGGCCTCCTTGACGGCGCCGATGACGTCCTCGCCACGCCGGTCGATGACGACGTCGCAGCCCAGGTCCCGGGCTACGGCCGCCTTCTCGGCGCCGCCGACGACACCGATGACGGTGGCGCCGGCGGCCTTCCCGAGCTGCACGGCCGCGCTGCCGACCCCTCCGGCGGCAGCGTGGACGAGCAGGGTCTCGCCGGCTTCCAGACCGGCCCGGCGGTGCAGGCCGAACCAGCCGGTCTGGTAGCCGATGTGCAGGGCGGCGGCCTCGGCGTCGTCCAGGGCGTCGGGCGCGGGCAGGACGGCGGCGGCGTCCGCGACGGCGTACTCGGCGAAGCCGCCGTACGGCAAGGCGGGGTTGGCGAGGACGCGGCGCCCGTCCTCGGTCTCGCCGCAGATCTCCACGCCCGGCGTGAACGGCAGCGGCGGCCTGACCTGGTACTGACCCCGGCACAGCAGCGCGTCCGGGAAGTTGATGTTCGCGGCACGTACCTTCAGCAGGACCTGGCCGTCACCGGGCGTGGGCGTCTCGACGTCGTCGAGCCGCATCACCTCGCTCGGCTCGCCGTTCTCGTGCACTTGCCATGCCTGCATGCGGTGCCTCCACGGGGGGACTGCTTCGTCTGACCGGGGTCGGTACGCATACTAAGCGGTCGCTTGTCATCAGGGAACCGTCATTCAGGAACAGTCGCGTGCGTCACGACCGCTTGGGCCGTGCCCGCACATGCATCCGCTCCCCCTGCGGCCCGAACAGACTGAGGAACTCCACCGGCCCCTCCCCCGTCGACCCGAACCAGTGCGGGACCCGGGTGTCGAACTCGGCGGCCTCCCCCGCGGTCAGCACGACGTCGTGATCGCCCAGGACCATCCTCAGCCGCCCCGACATCACGTACAGCCACTCGTAGCCCTCATGGGTCCGCGGCTCCGGCTCGACCTCCTCCGGCGGCACCAGGACCTTGAAGGCCTGAAGCCCGCCGGGCTGCCGGGTGAGCGGCCAGTACGTGCGCCCGTGCCGCCTGATCGGCTCCGCCTTCACCCGGGGGTCGCGCACCGCGGGTGCGGCCACCAGTTCGTCCAGTGCCACCTCGTGCGCCCGCGCGATCGGCAGCAGCAGCTCGAGGCTGGGCTTGCGCAGCCCCGACTCCAGCCGCGAGAGCGTGCTCACCGAGATACCGGTCGCCTCGGAGAGCCCGGCGAGCGTGGCACCCCGCTCCTTCCGGATGCGCCGCAGCCGTGGGCCGACCTCCGCCAGAACGCCGTCCATGTCGTCACTCATGGACGCTATTGCAGTTTCGGCAAACATGTTTGTCAATGCCGCGCCGTTAGGGCGACCGTCTACGTGGAGGTGGTCACCATGACCGAGCAGTACGAAGTCGTAGTCGTCGGAGGCGGCGCGGCGGGCCTGTCCGCCGCCCTCGTCCTGGGCCGCGCCCGGCGCCGCACCCTGGTGATCGACGCGGGCGAACCACGCAACGCGCCCGCCGCGCACATGCAGGGCTATCTGTCCCGGGACGGCATGCCGCCCGCCGAGTTCCTGGCCGTCGGACGCGAGGAGATCGCGCGTTACGGCGTGGAGCTGGTCCAGGACCGGGTGGTGGACGTCGAGCGCGGGGACGACTTCACGGTCACGCTGGCCGACGGCCGGCACGTGCACGCCCGGCGACTGGTCGTCGCCACCGGCCTCGAGGACGAGCTGCCGAACGTCCCCGGCGTCGCCGAACGCTTCGGCAAGGATGTGCTGCACTGCCCGTACTGCCACGGCTGGGAGGTCCGTGACCAGGCGTTCGGCGTGCTCGCGACGACTGTGCTGAGCGTGCACCAGGCGCTGATGGTGTCGCAGTGGTCGAAGGACGTGACCTTCTTCCTGCACGAGGTGGCCGAGTCGGACCTCTCGGACGACGACCTGCGCAGGCTCGCGGCGGCCGGGGTGAAGGTGGTGCCCGGGGAGGTGGCCGGGCTGGCGATCGAGGACGACCGGCTCAAGGGTGTACGCCTGGCGGACGGCACGGAGCACGCACGCGAGGTGCTGTTCGTCGCGCCGCGAGCAGTGCCGCAGACCGGCCTGCTGGAGAAGCTCGGCGCCGAAATGCAGGAGACCCCCTTCGGCTCGTACCCGACGGTCGACCCGACGGGACTGACCTCGGTGCCCGGCGTCTGGGCGGTCGGCAACGCGATGGGATTCTCGGAACAGGTCATCAACGCTGCGGCAGGCGGCTACCGGGCCGGAGCCTTCATCAACGGGGAGCTTCTTTTCACCGACCTCGACGACACGCCCTAGGTGTATTGATCACGAGCGTTGTTAACACTGCCCGGGCTTGATCATGGCGAAGGCCCCCGTGTGTGGTGGAGGTATCGAATCTTCACCGCACG
>NZ_JAGMUL010000127.1 GCF_019049285.1 Streptomyces sp. AC550_RSS872 | reverse complement strand
GAGACGGCGTCGATGTCGGCGGTGCCTGCTGCGACGGCGGCTTGGTTGAGCTTGGGTACGGCGTTGGCGGTGATCTGGTCGCTCTGGCCGCCCTTGGGTGCCTGGACCGTCTCGGCTTCGGTGATCTTGCCGCCCGCGACGGTGATGCGGACCTGGACCGGCCCGTACTGCGTCTGGGAGACGCCGCCGGTGACGGTACGGGCCTGCGCGGCGCCCGAACCCTGGGAGCCGGAGCCGGAGCCGGAGCCCTGGGAGCCCGACCCCTGCGACGAACCGGCGCTCGCCTGTGCCTTGTCGAGGGCGGACTGGAGGGATTCCTTGTAGCCGGCGCTGGTGTAGGTGGCTCCGGAGACGGCGTCGATGTCGGCGGTGCCTGCTGCGACGGCGGCTTGGTTGAGCTTGGGTACGGCGTTGGCGGTGATCTGGTCGCTCTGGCCGCCCTTGGG
>NZ_JAGMUL010000126.1 GCF_019049285.1 Streptomyces sp. AC550_RSS872 | reverse complement strand
CGGACCAAAGTGCCGACGTAGGTGGCGGTCTCCACCGTGCCGGTACAGAACCCGTCATCGGTGGCACAGGCCCGCAGCCGACCCGGCTGCACAGCAACCTTCACCTGACTGCCGGAGGGCAGCTGGTGGCGACGCGCCTTGAGCAGAGTGCCGCTGGCATCCAGGCGGACCAGGGTGTGCTCGTCGGTGTGCTGCTCGATGCGGCCGGGCAGGAAGTTGGCCGCGCCGAGGAAGTCCGCCACGAACGGGGTCCTGGGCCGCTCGAACAG
>NZ_JAGMUL010000125.1 GCF_019049285.1 Streptomyces sp. AC550_RSS872 | reverse complement strand
TGGCCCTGTGCTGTCTGGGGGTCCTCGGACCGCTGTGGATCGTGGTCGTCACCAGCCTCTCCCCGAAGCCGGTGATCGACCGGGTCGGTGGCCTGGTCGTGATCCCCCAGGGCATCACCTTCGTCAACTACACCGAACTGCTCAGCGGCGGCCAGGTCAGCCGGGCGATCATGGTCTCGGTCGGGGTCACACTCGTCGGCACGCTGTTCTCCATGGCGGTGTCGGTGCTCGCGGCCTACGGCCTGTCCAGGCCGGGGAGTCTGGGGCACCGGTTCTTCCTGATGACCATGATGGCGACGATGTTCTTCGGCGCCGGGCTCATCCCGACGTACCTTCTGGTGCAGTCGCTGGGGCTGACCGACACCTATCTGTCGCTGATCCTGCCCAGCGCGGTCAGTGTCTTCAACATCCTGGTGCTGCGGGCCTTCTTCATGGGGATCTCGCCCGAACTCACCGAGTCCGCACGGATCGACGGGGCCGGTGACCTGCGGATCCTGCTGACCATCATCCTGCCGCTGTCCCGGGCGGTGCTGGCCGTCATCTCCCTGTTCTACGCGGTCGGGTACTGGAGCGCCTGGTTCAACGCCTCCATCTACCTCACCGATCAGCAGATGATGCCGCTACAGAACGTGCTCATCCAGCTGGTGCAGAAGAACACCGAGGCACCGACCGGCCTCCAGCAGGCGGTCCGCACCGGTCAACTCTCCGCACTCGGACTCCAGATGGCCGTCATGGTCCTCGCACTGATCCCCGTCGCGGTTGCCTCCCCCTTCGTCCAGCGCCACTTCAAGAAGGGCATGCTCACCGGCGCCATCAAGGGCTGA
>NZ_JAGMUL010000014.1:54298-309206 GCF_019049285.1 Streptomyces sp. AC550_RSS872 | reverse complement strand
GGGTGGGGGGGCAGGACGGTGATGGCGTCGTCCTCGAACGCTGGACGGGCTGAAGGATCCAGGCCCGGTGTAGCCCGCTGCGGGTGGGTGGGGGTTTGGGGCGGTGGTGCCTTGTCCTCGAACGCCGGGCGGGCTGAAAGATGCAGGCCGGGTGGTAAATCCAGCCCCTCCGGCGTTTGAGGAGCGGGGTCTGGGGCGGAGCCCCAGGAGGATGGGACGGGTAGGGGCGGCGGGGGCGAGGAAACCCTCGGTGCCTGGATAGGGTCGGGGCATGGGCAGTCATACGGAATCTCTCCCGACCCCCACCACCCACCCCGGCCGCGCCGGCCTCGCCGCCATCCTCGACCACCCCGCGCGGGCGCTCATCGCCCTGGACTTCGACGGCACCCTCGCCCCGATCGTCCCCGACCCCGAGAAGGCAAGGCCCCACCCCGACGCCATCCCCGCACTCGCCGCCCTCGCCCCCAAGGTCGCAGCCGTGGCAGTGATCACCGGCCGCCCGGCCGAAACCGCGGTGCGCTACGGAGGCTTCGCCGACATCCCCGGCCTGGAGCACCTGGTCGTACTCGGCCACTACGGCGCCGAACGCTGGGACGCCGTCAGCGGCGAGGTCACCGCCCCCGACCCCCACCCCGGCATCGCGGCCATCCGCGCCGAACTGCCCGCTCTCCTCGACGGCATCGGCACCACGGGAACCTGGACCGAGGACAAGGGGCACGCCCTCGCCGTGCACACCCGCCGCGCACCCGACCCCCAGGGCACGTTCGACGCCCTCCGCGCCCCCCTGACCGACCTCGCCACCCGCAACGGCCTCATCGTCGAACCGGGACGTATGGTCCTCGAACTGCGCCCACCCGGCATGGACAAGGGCGTGGCGCTCCTGGACTACGTCCGCGACCTCGGCGCCGAGTCCGTCCTCTACGCCGGCGACGACCTCGGCGACCTCCCGGCCTACGCCGCCGTGGACAGACTCCGCTCCGACGGCACCCCCGGCCTCCTGGTGTGCAGCGGCAGCGAGGAGGTCACGGAGTTGTCGGAGAAGGCGGATGTGGTGGTCGACGGCCCGGAGGGGGTCGTACGGCTGCTGGCGGCGATCGCCGCTCAGGCGGGCTGACCGGGGTCGCCGGCCGCCCCGGTCGCCCCGGCCGCCCCGGCCGTCTCAACCTTCTCGTCCGTCAGCGCCTGCAACTGGTCCAGGAACCACTGAGCCGGCGGAAGCGCCGTCGCAGCCGCAGCCAGCCGCTTCGACCGCTCCGCCCGCTCCTCCGGTCCCATGGACAACGCCTCGTGCAGCGCCCGCGCCGTGTCGATCACGTCGTACGGGTTCACCGTGATCGCGTCATCGCCCAGCTCCTCGAAGGCCCCGGCCTCCCGTGACAGCACCAGCGCGCACCCCGCGTCGGAGACGACGGGAACCTCCTTGGCGACGAGGTTCATGCCGTCCCGGATGGGGTTGACCAGGGCCACGTCGGCCAGCCGGTACGCGGCCAGGGAGCGGGCGAAGTCGTCCTTGACGTGGAGGACGACCGGGGTCCAACCAGGCGTTCCGTAGCGGGAGTTGATCTCCTGCGCCAGACGCTGTACCTCGGCCGTGTAGTCGCGGTACACCGAGAGGTCCTGCCGCGAGGGGTACGCGAAGGCCACGTGCACCACCCGCTCCCGCCACTCGGGGTGGTCGTCGAGCAGCTGCCGGTAGGACAGCAGGCCGCGCACGATGTTCTTGGACAGTTCGGTGCGGTCGACGCGGACGATCGTCCTGCGGGCGGTGCCGTCCGGTGCCGTGCCGATCTCCTCCCGTAGCGCGGTCATGCGTTCGGCCACGTCGGCCTCGTGGGAGCGGGCGCGCAGGAACTCCGCGTCGGCGCCCAGGCCGTGCACGCCGATCCAGGTGGTACGCAGTGGCGGGCGCCCCGTCGGTGTGTGCTCGATCGACTTCGGGGCGCCGCTCGGCCACGACGGGGAGATCCGCTCCGGGTCCGTGGCCCCGGCGCAGCCCATGAACGCCTGCGCCCACCGCCAGGTGAGGAACCCGAGCCGGTCCGCGCCCAGCATCCCCCACACCAGCTGGGACCGGATGTCGTCCGGCAGCATCCGGAAGTACTCCGCCGGCGCCCACGGCGTGTGCGAGAAGTGGCCGATCCGGACGTCCGGGCGCAGCTCGCGCAGCATCCCCGGCACCAGGCACAGGTGGTAGTCCTGGACCAGTACCGCCGCCCCCGGCGCCGCCTGCCGCGCCAGTTCCGCCGCGAAGGCCCGGTTGTACGTCTCGTACGACGCCCACTGGCGCCGGAACTCCGCGTCGAAGACCGGTTCCAGCGGCGTCTGGTAGAGCATGTGGTGGACGAACCAGAGGACCGAGTTCGCGATGCCGTTGTAGGCGTCCGCGTGCACGTCGGCCGGGATGGGCAGCATGTGCACGCCCTCCTCGCCGACCCCGCGCCGTACCGCCTCCCGGTCGCCGTCGGACAGCGCCGAGCACACCCACAGGGCGCCCGCGTCCGGCCCGATCGCCGACAGACCGGAGACGACTCCGCCGCCGCCCCGCTTGGAGTGCAGTGAGCCGTCTCCCTGCACCTCGTACGAGACCGGGCCGCGGTTCGACGCGACCAGCACCTTGGCAGCACCCTGCTCGGCAGCACCCTGCGTGGAAGCCATACGCCTCAACCTAGCCCGGCCCGGAAACGCTCAAACGTGCGGTTCCCCTCAGTGGGGGGCGTTTACGCGACCTTCCTCTTCGCGTACTCCGCGATCTCCACCATCGGCGGCCGCTCCTCCGTGTCCACGGAGTACGTACGCGGCTCGAAACCGTCCTCGCCCCGCTCGAACTGGGTGAGGGAGGGGCGGACCAGATGACCCCGGGCCAGCCTCAGCTGGGCCGTGCGGTAGATCGCCGCGGACATCCGGCCCAGCGCCTGGCCGTCCTGGTGGCGGTGCTTGCGGACGCCCACGTCCACCTGGGCCAGCGCGTCGAGGCCCACCAGGTGCAGGGCGTCGACCAGCATGCCCAGCTCCACGCCGTATCCGACGGGGAACGGGAGCTGTTCCAGCAAGGAGCGGCGGGCCGCGTACTCGCCGCCGAGCGGCTGCACGAAGCCGGCCAGCTGCGGCCAGTGCATGTTCAGCAGCGGGCGGGCCATCAGCTCGGTGACCCGGCCGCCCTGGCCGGCCGCGCTGCCGAGGGGACGGTCGTACATGCCCTTGACCAGGTCGATCCCGGGGTCGGTGAGCAGCGGGCCGACGATGCCGGAGACGAAGTCGGAGGAGAAGTCCTTCAGATCGGCGTCGATGAAGCAGACGATGTCCCCGGTCGTGACGAGCAGGGAGCGCCACAGCACCTCGCCCTTGCCGGGCACGGCCGGGATGCGCGGGAGGATCGCGTCCCGGTGCACCACGGTCGCGCCCGCCGCCGCCGCCACCTCGGAGGTGCGGTCGGTGGAGCCCGAGTCGACGACGACGATCTCGTCGACGAGCGGCACCTGCTGCATGAGGTCGTGACGGATGATCGCGACGATGTCGCCGACCGTCTCCTCCTCGTCGAGCGCGGGCAGGACGACGGAGACCGACCTGCCCGTACGCTGTTTGGCGGCCAGAATCTGATGGAGCGGACGATCGCTCGCGGACCAGGAGCGGGTGCTCAGCCAGCGCTCGACTTCTTCCAGCACGTAAGCGGCTCCTTCGCGTGTGATCCATCTCGCGGTTCGGACGGCTATCTCAACTGTCCTGGTTGTCGGTTACAGTCTTGAACAACGCGGGTGACCATCGCATGTCCTGGCCGGCCCGCCGACCACAACTTCATACCGCTCATCCAGAGGGGCAGAGGGATACGGCCCGATGAAGCCCCGGCAACCCTCCAGCCGGTCTCGTTCACGCGAGGCTCCCGGCTAGGGAAGGTGCCAAATCCGTCTCACGGCGAGATGCGTCGTGAGGAAGATGAGGAGAAAGGGCCTCGCCTCACATGGCTGCGCAGACTGTTGCAAGCACCACCGACTCCACCACCGGTTCCACGGTAGACCTCGGCCCCGCCGCAGCGCTCTCCTGTCGCGAGTGCGGTCACCGGGTGCCCCTCGGACCGGTCTTCGCGTGCGAGGAGTGTTTCGGCCCGCTGGAGATCGCGTACGACTTCTCGGCCTACGACACCGAGGAGCTCCGCAAGCGGATCGAAGCGGGCCCCGCGAACATCTGGCGCTACGCGCCGCTCCTTCCGGTCCCGGCCGACGTGGCCACCAAGCCGAACATCAACCCCGGCTGGACCCAGCTCGTCAAGGCCGACAACCTCGCCCGTGAGCTCGGCGTCGACGCCGGCAAGCTGTTCATCAAGGACGACTCCGGCAACCCGACGCACTCCTTCAAGGACCGCGTCGTCGCCCAGGCCCTGGAGGCCGCCCGCGCCTTCGGCTTCACCACCCTCTCCTGCTCCTCCACCGGCAACCTCGCCGGTGCGGTGGGTGCCGCGGCCGCCCGCGCCGGCTTCCGCTCCTGCGTGTTCATCCCGCACGACCTGGAGCAGGGCAAGGTCGTCATGGCCGCCATCTACGGCGGCGAGCTCGTCGGCATCGAGGGCAACTACGACGACGTGAACCGTTTCTGCTCCGAGCTGATCGGCGACCCGGCCGGCGAGGGCTGGGGCTTCGTCAACGTCAACCTGCGGCCGTACTACGCCGAGGGCTCCAAGACACTGGCGTACGAGATCTGCGAGCAGCTCGGCTGGCAGCTGCCGGACCAGCTGGTCGTGCCGATCGCCTCCGGCTCGCAGCTCACGAAGATCGACAAGGGTCTTCAGGAGCTGATCAAGCTCGGGCTCGTCGAGGACAAGCCGTACAAGATCTTCGGCGCGCAGGCCGAGGGGTGCTCGCCGGTGTCGGTGGCCTTCAAGGCGGGGCACGACGTCGTACGGCCGCAGAAGCCGAACACCATCGCCAAGTCGCTGGCGATCGGCAACCCGGCGGACGGTCCGTACGTGCTGGACATCGCCCGTCGTACCGGGGGTGCGGTGGAGGACGTGACCGATGAGCAGGTCGTCGACGCGATCAAGGTCCTTGCCAGGACCGAGGGCATTTTCGCGGAGACCGCGGGTGGTGTGACGGTGGGCGTCACGAAGAAGCTGATCGAGGACGGGGTCCTCGACCCCACCAAGACGACCGTCGTCCTGAACACCGGCGATGGGCTCAAGACGCTGGATGCGGTGGCTGGTACTGGCCTGACTGCGACCATTCGTCCCAACCTTGAGTCGTTCCGTGAGGCGGGTCTCGTCTAGGGCCTGTCCCCACGATTTCGTCTGCGGGCCGGTGGGGGCTGGTCGCGCAGTTCCCCGCGCCCCTTAAAGGCGACTACCTGACCGGAGGTCACAAAGTGAGCGTCACCGTCCGCATCCCCACCATCCTGCGTACCTACACCGGCGGGCAGGCCGAGGTCGCCGCCGAAGGCGCCACCCTCGCCGAGGTCATCAGTGACCTGGAGAAGAACCACACCGGGATCGCCGCCCGGGTGCTGGACGACCAGGGCAAGCTGCGTCGGTTCGTCAATGTCTACGTCAATGACGACGACGTCCGTTTCGAGCAGGGGCTGGAGACGGCCACCCCCGACGGTGCCGGTGTCTCCATCATTCCGGCCGTCGCCGGCGGCTGACCGGGCTGACCGAATGACCGATCATTACCTTCGGTAACCCCGGTCACCGAGAGTTCATCGAATTGCCCCCTCCGTGAGAGAAGCGGAGGGGGCAATTCTGTGTGGTTGAGCGAGGTACAGTTGGGGAACATGCCGCCGTTCCAAGGGTCGGCGCCCCTTTATTTCCACCGCGAGCCCGACAAGAAGTAGCCAAAGTGTGCGGGTTTTTTGCGGCTTTTGTTCCGTTTGCCGGGTCCGACTTGACCTGAAGTCAGCGGAATTGTCCCCACATTCCCGACCGGTCGTGCCTGGATTTCTCGTCCGATTGACCTGTTGCAGACGGCAGTTGGGCAGATACATTCAGCCGCGGTCGACGCGTTCCGGCGCACGCCCCCGACCGATGGGGGGTGAGGTCTGACCCGGATCCGCGAAGTGTGGATCTGTGCAAGGGCCAGTAATAGGGGAGTTAGGCATGGCTCAGGGCACCGTCAAGTGGTTCAACGCGGAGAAGGGGTACGGCTTCATCGCGGTCGACGGTGGTGCGGATGTATTCGTCCACTACAGCGCGATCCAGATGGACGGGTACCGCACCCTGGAAGAGGGCCAGCGGGTCGATTTCGAGATCTCGCAGGGCCAGAAGGGGCCGCAGGCGGACATGGTCCGTCTGGCGACCGGCTGAAGCACGCGTCGACTTAACAGCAGCGACGTTCTTCTTCGAAGGGCCCGCACCTCCCGGGGTGCGGGCCCTTCGTCATGCCCCCGGCGATACCGATACCGACACCCCTGCATCGCGTCCAAACCCGTGCCCGGGCCTGTTCGCGCCCCGCGGAGCGCCCCGCCCGATCCCCGAGAGCCGCTTGCACTCGCATGGGTCGAGTGCTAATCATTGCGTTAGCACTCTGAAGGTGAGAGTGACAAAGAAGGACCGGGTCGGTGAGGCCCGCAGGCCGGGTGGGGCAAGGAACCACGAGGCAGGCGAGCCGTCCGTCGCGGGCGCGGGCGCGGTCCGAAGGAATCACCCCCAGTCCTGGAGGGACCACTTCACATGGCCAAGATCATCGCGTTCGACGAGGAGGCGCGGCGCGGCCTCGAGCGCGGCATGAACCAGCTCGCGGACGCCGTGAAGGTGACGCTCGGCCCCAAGGGCCGCAACGTCGTCCTCGAGAAGAAGTGGGGCGCCCCCACGATCACCAACGATGGTGTCTCCATCGCCAAGGAGATCGAGCTCGAGGACCCGTACGAGAAGATCGGCGCCGAGCTGGTCAAGGAAGTCGCCAAGAAGACGGACGACGTCGCCGGTGACGGTACGACCACCGCGACCGTTCTCGCCCAGGCCCTGGTCAAGGAAGGCCTGCGCAACGTAGCCGCCGGCGCCAACCCGATGGCCCTCAAGCGCGGTATCGAGAAGGCCGTCGAGGCCGTCTCCGCCGCCCTGCTCGAGCAGGCCAAGGACGTCGAGACCAAGGAGCAGATCGCCTCCACGGCCTCCATCTCCGCCGCCGACACCCAGATCGGCGAGCTCATCGCCGAGGCGATGGACAAGGTCGGCAAGGAAGGCGTCATCACCGTCGAGGAGTCCCAGACCTTCGGTCTGGAGCTGGAGCTCACCGAGGGTATGCGCTTCGACAAGGGCTACATCTCGGCGTACTTCGCCACCGACATGGAGCGTATGGAGGCCGTCCTCGACGACCCGTACATCCTGATCGCCAACTCCAAGATCTCCGCGGTCAAGGACCTGCTCCCGCTGCTGGAGAAGGTCATGCAGTCGGGCAAGCCGCTGCTGATCATCGCCGAGGACGTCGAGGGCGAGGCCCTGTCGACCCTGGTCGTCAACAAGATCCGCGGCACCTTCAAGTCCGTCGCCGTCAAGGCCCCGGGCTTCGGTGACCGCCGCAAGGCGATGCTGAACGACATCGCCATCCTCACCGGTGGCGAGGTCATCTCCGAGGAGGTCGGTCTCAAGCTCGAGAACACCTCCCTGGACCTCCTGGGCAAGGCCCGCAAGGTCGTCATCACCAAGGACGAGACCACCATCGTCGACGGTGCCGGCTCCTCGGACCAGGTCGCGGGTCGTGTGAACCAGATCCGCGCCGAGATCGAGAACAGCGACTCGGACTACGACCGCGAGAAGCTCCAGGAGCGCCTGGCGAAGCTCGCGGGCGGCGTGGCCGTCATCAAGGCCGGTGCCGCGACCGAGGTCGAGCTCAAGGAGCGCAAGCACCGCATCGAGGACGCCGTGCGCAACGCCAAGGCGGCCGTCGAGGAGGGCATCGTCGCCGGTGGCGGCGTGGCCCTGCTCCAGGCCTCCGGTGTCTTCGAGAAGCTGGAGCTCGAGGGTGACGAGGCGACCGGCGCCGCTGCGGTCAAGCTCGCGCTTGAGGCTCCGCTGAAGCAGATCGCCGTGAACGCCGGCCTTGAGGGCGGCGTCGTGGTGGAGAAGGTCCGCAACCTCACCCCGGGTCACGGCCTCAACGCCGCGACCGGTGAGTACGTCGACCTCGTCGCCGAGGGCATCATCGACCCGGCGAAGGTGACGCGTTCCGCGCTTCAGAACGCCGCGTCGATCGCCGCGCTGTTCCTCACCACCGAGGCCGTCATCGCCGACAAGCCGGAGAAGGCCGCCGCGCCTGCCGGTGGCGGTATGCCGGGCGGTGACATGGACTTCTGATCGGCGTCGGGGGCCTGGGCCCCCGGTTGATCAACGTCCTTGTCGAGGGCGGTATCTCCTGTTGCGACAGGGGGTGCCGCCCTTGGTGTTTTGGCGGGTGCGGGTGCGGCAGCCGCCCGCAAACCGATTCTCCTCCTTGGGAATGCGTAGCCTCACATCCACCGTTGCTTAATGCAATGCAACAATGCGTGCGCACATACCGAACGGTATAAGCAGTCCCCTTCCAAGGAGCCCTCCCCGTGACCGTCACCGAGTCCGCCGCCTCCCGCGCGGCCCAAGTCCTGTCCCGGCCGACCTCGATCAACGGCCTCACCGTTCCGAACCGCATCGTGATGGCGCCGATGACGCGCATGTTCTCCCCGGGCGGCGTCCCCGGCGAGGACGTGGTGTCGTACTACGCGCGCCGCGCCGCGGCCGGCGTCGGTCTGATCGTCACCGAGGGGACGTACGTCGGGCATGAGTCGGCCGGGCAGAGTGACCGGGTGCCTCGGTTCCACGGGGAGGAGCAGCTGGACGGGTGGGCGAAGGTCGCCGAGGGTGTGCACGCGGCGGGCGGGACCATCGTGCCGCAGCTGTGGCACATCGGCATGGTGCGCAAGCAGGGGCAGCCGCCCTTCGCCGACGCCCCGGCCGTCGGTCCGTCCGGGCTGCGGATCGGTGCCGACGAGGCCACCGGCAAGGCCATGACCCGCCGCGACCTGGACGACGTCATCGGCGCCTTCGCCGAGGCCGCCGCGGACGCCGAACGCATCGGCTTCGACGGCGTGGAGATCCATGGCGCCCACGGCTACCTCGTCGACCAGTTCCTGTGGGAGGGGACGAATCGCCGCACGGACGCGTACGGGGGTGACCCGGTCGCCCGTACCAAGTTCGGCGCGGAGATCGTGGCCGCCGTACGCGAGAAGGTCTCCCCGGACTTCCCTGTCATCTTCCGCTACTCGCAGTGGAAGCAGGAGGCCTACGACGCCCGGATCGCCGAGACCCCGGAGGAGCTGGACGCCATCCTCGCACCGCTCGCCGCGGCCGGCGTCGACGCCTTCCACGCCTCCACCCGCCGCTACTGGCTCCCGGAGTTCGACGGTTCCGACCTCAACCTCGCCGGCTGGACGAAGAAGCTGACCGGCAAGCCCACCATCACCGTCGGCTCGGTCGGCCTGGACGGCGAGTTCCTCGGCGCGTTCGTCGGCGAGGGCTCCGAGGTCAAGGGCATCGACGACCTCCTGGACCGCCTTGAGGCCGAGGAGTTCGACTTCGTCGCCGTCGGCCGGGCGCTGCTACAGGACCCGGAGTGGGCCGCGAAGGTGCTTCAGGGCCGCTTCGGCGAGCTGGCGGCGTACGACGCGGCCTCGCTGAAGACCCTGAGCTGACGTCGGCTACAGATTGCCCATCGGCTCGATGTCGACCTTCACCGGTGTGCCCCACACGCGCAGCACCTCGTAGTCGGTGAACTCGTGCACGAGCCGGTACGCCATGGCGGGACGCGGGCCGCGGCGCTGGGCGGCGAGATACAGCTCGGCCTCGCGGCGGTCGCGGCGCGGCGTCCCGCACAGCTGCCACTCCTGCCCGTTCCACAGCTCCGGCAGCCAGCGCTGCTGGGGCTGGGGGCGGTCGCCTCGGACGCCGTAGCGGGAGGGGGCGGTCCCGGCGGTGTGCGGGGGTACGGGACCGCCGTTGTACTCGGCGCGACGGGCTGCCCGGCGACGGGTCTCGCAGAGCAGGCAGAGGTCGTGGGCGTTCTCGTCGACCGGGCCGTTCGGGTGCTCGGGGCAGCGGGTGGTGGGGGCGGCGCCGGTGACGCTCTCGTCGAGGAGGTCAAGGGCGCGGCGGAGGTCGGACCTGACCTCGTGGAGCCTCGCGTCCGGGGTGTCGGCGGTGAGGGACTCGCCGTGTTCGCCGAGGAGGCGGAGGGCTCGGCCGAGGGCGGTCAGCTGGGCGTGGTTCATGGGAGGCTCCGGGGCTTCGCGAGGGCCTGGTCAGTGCTGCGGCCCACCTTCAGCATGCACATGGAGAACCTCTGCCTCCAACTGGGTCATGAGATCGTCGGGTGTCAGTCGGCGTAGTCCTTGAGTTCCTCGGTGTTCAAGGTGATGCCGACAGGGGCGGGCAACTCGACGATGGTCCCCCACGGGTAGGACGAGGCCTGTAGATAGCGGCCGTCCTTGGGCTCGCAGTACACCGTGATGGTGTCGATGTCGCGGTCGATGAGGAGGTAGACGGGAATCTCGGCCCCTGCGTAGCCGACGGGCTTGTCGATGCGGTCGCGTTGGTTGGTGTCCCGGTCGTGGGAGGTGATCTCTACGGCCATGAGGGCGCCGTCGGATTCCGACCACTCGCCATGACCCTTGAAGTGGCCTACCGGTGCCAGGAACCCGTCCGTACGGGCGCGGCCCTTGCGGTACGCCTCGGCCTTGACGCCCCGCTCGGGCATCAGATTCAGCTCGGGCCGTTGCTGCATGCATTGGCGCACGAGCCACATGAAGATCTCGCCGTGATTGCCGTCCGGCATGGCCTTGACTACTACCCTTCCGTTGACGTACTCGAGCCGCACGGTTTCCGGAGCTGCGGCGGCCAGCTCCTCGAATTCGTCGACGTCAAGCGGGCCGTGCCGGATGCAGAGCCTTCCGCCGAGGAACTCCAGCCTGTTACGCAGCTCCTTCGGAGCCCTGCGGACGAGTTCGTCGAAGTCCTCGACCGACATCTGCGGGCGTTCAGCGGTGTCAGGGGTCATGGCGTCGCCTCCTTTCTCCCATCGTGCACCGGAGTGGTGTCGGCGGACCGTAGGAGCCGTCATGCGGGTGTCCTTTCTCGTCGTCGTTGGGACATTGCGGCACGGATCTCTGCCGCATGGGCGTGGATTGCGGAGGCTTGCAGGGGCGCCGGGTAGCCGTCGGGGGCGCGTTCGCCCCGGCATGCGCCGCAGATGCCGCCGGGAAGGGCCTCCGGGCGGCCCGGTACTCCGCACTTCGCGCACTCCAGGATGCGGAGGGGTGGGCGGGCCCGGGCGGGTTCCGGGGGGAGTTTGGTGGTGAGGCGGGAGCGGATCAGGGCGGCCGGGTGGTGGACCGGGGTCGGGAGGCCGTTCGTCAGGGCGCGTTGTACGTCCGTGTCGGTGGCGCCTCGCGCGTACCACTCGGCGACCAGCGGCGCGAGCATCGCGCACTCGGCGGCCGACAGCGACAGCGCGGGGGCGTCGCGGCCGAGGGCGGCCAGCAGGATGTGGGCGCGGGAGCGGGTCTGGCGGGGTGGGCCGTCCGGTGGGGGTTCCTTCGGTACGTCGCCCCTCGTGAACGCCGCCCACCACGTGTCGTCGCGCGCCGTACGGGAGAACCACGATCGGGTGATCCAGAGCGCGGTACCGGAAGAGGAGGTCAGGTGTTCCCGTCCCCGGCGCAAGTGCCCTGCCCGTTGCAGGTTGTTGAGGGCCGTGCGGAGGGCGCACTGTCCGTACGGGAGCTGCTTGGCCAGCGTCTTTACGGAGATGTCGGCACCGTCGGGGAGACGGTCGATGTAGGCGGCGATGGCGGCTTCGCGGGGCGGGAGGGCGGCGAAGTCGTGGTTCGTGCGGGGGTGTTGGTCGGGTGCCGACCGTTTCCCGTAACCCGGATTGGCCATCGGGTGCGGGGTCGCGTGCGCGGGCAGGGAGGCAGCACTAAACTTGGCACTAGCCATGGGATCGAACTTCCTCTTCGATCTCGTAGGTCAAGCCCCCGCAGGTGTTGGTAGCACCTGGCGGGGGCTGTTCGTTATGCGGGCACGCTAGACGACCATCACTGTGCGTGGCAAGCCGAACGCTCCAAGTCAACTCGCAGGGTGGGAGGGTGGGTTGAGGCCCTCCAACCATTCCTTGCAAAGAGGGCTCGGGGCTGGCCGCTTGAGCTTCGGGAGGGCGTTCAGGTCGCCCAGTAGTCGCGGTCCGGCAGTTCGACCCAGTGGTCCGGTGGGCCGATGACCGCTCGGGCGTCGGTCGGGCGCAGACCGGCGTACGCGAGCGAGTACGCCACCGCTTGGTAGCAGTAGACGTACGAGAACAGGACATCCGCCGGACCCTCCTCCGCGTCCGGGCCGCCGCCCGGGTGCAGGTCCCAGCCCTCGCAGACGCCGTCGCGGTGGATGCTGCCCTGGTTGCCGCTCTTGGGGTTGGCGTACAGACCGTAGGAGACGGTGCCTGCGGACAGGCGGGTGTGTACGCCGGGCATCGAAGGGCCGTATCCCCACGGCTGGGTGACGACACAGCCGCCCGGCACGGTCGTCACGCCGATGATCCGCAGGGTCTCGTCCGGGTCGTAGGCGTACGGGTCCTCCAGCAGCTCGGCCGTCAGCTCGGCGTCGGCCGGTGTCGCCTCCAGGCGGCGTATCGCCTCCTCGGCATCGATCCCGGCCACGCATGCCAGCCCCAGGCCGTCGTAGTAGATGTCGCCGAGGGCCGCGATGAGCCGGCGGCCTTCCTCCGCCACGGCGCGCTCCGCCTCCGTCAGACGGGGCTGGTCCTCGGCCAGGGGGAACAGATGGGGCTCCGGCCCGGCGAGGCTCAACCGCCCCGGCGTCCAGTCGCCGTACCCGATCCACCCCGGGTCGGCTCCGGCGGCGGCCAGTGCGCGCGCGTTCTCGGAACGGCCCGCCACCACCGCCTCCCACAGTGCCGTGGCCCCGTCCTCCAGCGCGTCCACGTCGGCCACGCGCCGGGCCAGTTCCGCAACGACCTCGGGTGAGCCGAACACCGCCGCCCGGTGCAGGGGCCGCGAGCCTCCGGCGCCCCACCTCTCCGGATCGGCTCCCGCGTCGAGGCGCCGCCTCACGTCCTCGTGGTCATTCCAGTCCCAATGGTCCATGCCCGCCCAGCCGTCGGCGTCCCCACCCGTCATCCGTGCCCCCACCAGTCCGTCGATCTCCCGTGCTCACACCATCGCAGACCGCACTGACAACGGCGGCGCCGCACCCTCCGCCCGGAACACGGCCAGGATCCCCTCTGGTGGACTGACGCCATGACGATCCTGCCGCCGCGCCTGCTGAAGGCGCTCGAACAGTTCAATGCCGCCCGTCCCTGGGACCACAACGCCCACTATCACCGGTGGATCCTGCGGCAGTTGCCCCGCCGGTTCGGGACCGCGCTGGATGTCGGTAGCGGCACGGGGGATCTTGTCCGGCTGCTGGCCGCCCGAGCGGACAAGGGGGTTGTCGGTATCGACTCCGATGCCGGGATCGTCGGGCGGGCGCGGGAGTCGACCCCGCCCGGCGCTCCCGTCACCTTCACCGTCGCCGACGCTCCGGGCGGGATTCCCGAGGGGCCGTACGACGTCATCGCCTGCGTCGCCGTACTCCATCACCTGCCGCTCGGCGAGACCCTGGCCTGCCTGCGACGGCAACTCGCCCCCGGCGGAACCCTGGTGGTGGTCGGGCTGGCCCGTGACGAGGGGTTCGTCGACCACGTGCTCGGCTTCGTCTCGATCCCGCTCAACCTGCTCATGGGGCTCGTCAAGAACCGGGGGCGGCGCACGGTGGTCCGGCCCGTCTCCATGACCGCGGTGACCCGACCCGCGGTCATCCCGTTCGGTGACATCGCCGGTGAAGCCCGGCGCGTCCTTCCCGGCGTACGGCTGCGGCGGCGGTTGTTCTGGCGGTACACGCTCGTCTGGCGTGGCTGACGCTCAGCCCATGCTCTTCGCGCCGTCCAGGGCCTCGCGGATGATGTCGGCGTGGCCGGAGTGCTGGGCCGTCTCGGCGACGATGTGCATCAGCACCCTGCGGGCCGACATCCGAGCCCCGGGCTCGTTCCACGGGGCCTTGGGCAGCGGATGGGTGACGTTCAGGTCGGGCAGGGTGGTGACCAACTCGTCGGTCTCGCGGGCCACTTCCTCGTACGCCGCCAGTACGCCGGCCAGCGTCTCGCCGGGCAGCATCCGGAACTCGTCGGCTCGCGCGGCCCAGTCTGCTTCCGTCAGCGCGGTGAAGTCGGGCATCGCCGACGGGCCGTGCTGGATGAACTCGACCCAGTGCCGTTCCACCGACGTGACGTGCTTGATCAGGCCGCCGAGACACAGCTCACTGACGGTGGTCCGCTGCCCTGCCTGCTCGTCGGTGAGGTCCCGCGTGGTGAAGCGCAGGAAGTGGCGCTGCTTGGCGAGTGCCTCCAGCAGGTCGCTGCGCTCGTCGGAGACGATGGTGGCGGTGGCGTTGTTGTGCGTGGTCTCAGTCATGACGGCCACGCTAGGAGGCAACTAGGTCAGATCCTGACCGCTTCGACGAAGGCCGCCCAAGCCGATGCTCGGAAGATGAGCTTCGGGCCGTGGGGGTTCTTGGAGTCGCGGACGGGGACGAGGGCGGGGAAATCCGGGGTGACTTCGAGGCAGTTGCCGCCACCGCCGCCGCTGTAGCTGGACTTGGTCCAGGTGGCCGTGCTCAGGTCGTGCTCAGAGATGTTCCTCATGGTCGTAATCCTGCGCCATCGCCTCAATGAGGGCCAGGGACTTCTGCGGCGAGAGCGCGGAGGCCGCGAGGAGTTCGAACGTCAGCTTCAGCTGGGCGACGATGGCCGGGTCGTCTTCCAGCCGTCCGACGCGGACACCCTCGAAGTAGACCAACGGTGGGGCGTCATCGAAGTCCATCAGCTTCAGCGATCCCTCCATCGCCATATGCGCTCCCGCACTGAACGGCAGAACCTGCACGATGACCCGGCTACGGCGGGCCAGACCGGCTACATGGCGCAGGGCCTGCGCCATCACCGCCCGCCCGCCGGTCTCCCGACGCAGCGCGGCCTCGTCAAGGACCACCCACAACAAAGGGGTTGTTGGGTTGTGGAGTAGACGGGTCCGAGCCATCCGGCCCTCCACCCACTCGTCGATCGTCTCCTCGGGTGCCGTCGGGGCGTACGCGCGGTTCACGGCCCGTGCATACTCGGGTGTCTGGACCAGCCCGGGGATGAGGAGCGGTGCGTACTCCCTGATCTCCGTGGCTGTCGCCTCCGCCTCCGCCGCCTCCGCGAAGTGCTCCGGATACCGGGACTTGTTGGCCGCCTCGCAGTTCCGCTCGAAGAACCCGTTCGTGCCCAGCACCTCATCCACCAGCGGCGCCATATCCGGCCGCAAGCGCCGCGTCCCGGCCTCCAGTTGCCCCACGAACGTGCCGCTGACGAACAGCTTCAGGCCCAGCGACTCCTGGCTGAGGCCCTTTCTTTCGCGGGCGTGACGTAATTCCGCGCCCAGCAGCGCGCGGGGCGATGACGATGGGTCGAGGTCCTTGGGTCCCGGCATGGCAGCTCCAGGTCGAACATCGGAGATGTTGGTGTCTCCCGTATGGCCAGGCTAGAGCGGTGCCCGCCACGCTGTGTTGTGAATCGCAAACTCTGTGTGGACATGGGAGGCAAGTGTGCCGTCGACCGAAGAAGTGGTGGCGTCTTTGCGGGAGGCCCTCGTGGGCGCCGGTGTCGTGTTGCCGTCGCTGTGCGTGGACCCGGTGACCGGCGCCAGTGACGAGCCGTTCCCGCTCGTCGACCTCGGGCGCTGCAACGTCCGTGTCGCCGAGAAGCTGGCCTCCGTGGTGCGCGGGGAGCGGCCGGCCGTCGGCAGTCATGCCGTGGATGCGCGGGACGGGCGTATCGGCGAGGTCAGGGGGCACGTGGGCGGCAAGGTGCAGTTGCGGCCCGTCGGGGGCGGGCGGGAGTGGGACTGTCCGCCGGACGCGGTGGAGGTGGCGCCGCGCGGGGAGGTGTTGCGGGAGCAGGTCCGGGGCGTCAACCGGGAGGGGAGGATGCGTTGTTGAGCCGAGACGCCTGGTGGGAGCCGGGTGGAGCCGGGTGGGAAGGGCGTGTTGAGGCCAGACCTTCCCACCCGGTTCTCGTCAAGGGGCCGTGGTTCAGCCGAGCTTGGTCGCCTGGGCGTCGATGACGGCCGTCGGCTGCTCGAACGCCTCACCCCGGGTGACCGCCGCGATGTTGAAGGACGAGAAGCCCGCGAGCGTGCTGCCCTGACGGAGGACGACGACCTTGGTCTCGCCCGCGCTGCCGTCCTGCTTCGTGCCCACCGTCCAGGCGACGGCGTCCTCGCCGGCCGCGACCTTCTCCTCGGTGACCTTCGTGACCTGCTGCTTCTCACCGGCGACCGTCATGGTGAAGCCCCCGGCGCACTTCTTGCCGGCCTCCCGCAGCGTGGTGAGGGTCTGCTCGGCGCCGTCGGCGTCGTAGGACCAGAGGGAGGTCATCGTCTTGGTGATGTCGAGCGAGTCGAGCGTCGCCTGCTCGGCCTCCTTCTCCGTCATCTCGGCGAGTTCCTCCATGGAGGGCATGCCCTTCTTGGACGCCGCGGACTCCTGGACCACGAGGCGCTGGACGGTCGCCGCCGGCTTGCCCGCCGGAAGGGCCGACAGCACCTGTCCGACGGCATCGCACTCGGCCTTGTCGACGGACACGGAACCGGGCGCGAAGACGTCCGCCTTCCCCGGCTTCGTGATCTGGTGGCCCTCGACATCGCCCTTGGCGACCACGAGCTTCTCCAGCTCGGCGGCGGTGAGCGTCTTCGCCGCGGGCTTCTCGGACTTGGTGCCGCCCTTCGCTGCCTCCTTGTCCTCACCACCCTGCTCGCCGCCACCGCAGGCGGTGACCAGAAGTGCGAGGGAGACCGCGGAGGCGGCCAGGACGGTACGACGCATGGCGGTGGCTGACATTGGTGCTTCTCCCGTGCTCAACGCCCTGCGCCCGGTTGCGGCGCAGGGTTCACGCACACAAGACCAACGTGACCGGGGCAGGGTTGTGCGAGCTACGGGGCTTCTGTGGCGGCGACGCGGCTCAGGCGGTCGTACTGCTCCTGGGTGAGGCGTACGGCGTTCGCCCCGACGTTCTCCTCCAGGTGCGCGATGCTCGTCGTGCCCGGGATCGGGACGATCACCGGAGAGTGGGCGAGCAGCCAGGCCAGGACGACCTGGGTCGGGGTCGCGTCGGCCTCCTTCGCCACCGCGGCGATCTCGGCCCGTGCCCCCGACTGTCCCGCCGCCACCGGCCGCCACGGAAGGAACGCGACCCCCGCCGCCTCGCAGGCCCTGAGTACGGGCTCGTGCTCGCGGTCGAGAAGGCTGTAGCGGTTCTGGACGCTCGCGATCTCGACGACGGCCTGCGCCTCGGCGAGCTCGGCGGCCGTCACCTCGGACAGACCGATCCGGCCCACCTTGCCCTCGTCGCGCAGGTCGCGGAGGGCGCCGACCTGGTCGGGGATCGGGACGGCGGGGTCGAGGCGGTGGAGCTGGAGCAGCTCGACGCGGTCGAGGCGGAGACGGCGCAGGGCCTCGTCGACCTGGACGCGGAGATCAGCGGGGTCGCCCGCGTGCCGCCAGCCCTCGCCCGCTGTGGTGTGGCGGATACCGACCTTCGTGGCGATCACGAGGTCGTCGGGGTATGGGTGCAGGGCCTCGGCGAGGAGTTCCTCGTTCGCTCCCCAGCCGTACAGGTGGGCCGTGTCGATCAGAGTGACGCCGAGTTCGACGGCTCGCCGGGCGACCGCGAGGTGGGCGGCGTGGGCCTTCTCGTCGGGGTCGGGCCGCAGCCGCATGGCCCCGAAGCCGAGCCGTCGTACTTCCAGGTCGCCGCCGATGCGGAAGGTCGTCGGTGCCGTCATGTGGTCACGCTAACAGGGGAGTTGGCCGGACAGGGCGCGGTCAGGTGGCCGACGCCAGCGCGGCCCGCAGGTGGCCGCCCGACTCCTCCAGGAGACCGGTGGCCGTGGCGCCGTCCACGTCCGCCAGCAGGACCAGGATCGCGGTCTTCACCTCACCGCCCGCCTCGGTCAGGGCCCGCTCGATGTCCGTTTCCTCCGCGCCCGTGGCGAGCGCGACGATACGGCGGGAGCGGGCCCGCAGCTTGTCGTTGGAGGCGCGGACGTCGACCATCAGGTTCCCGTAGGTCTTGCCGAGCCGGATCATCGTGATCGTCGACAGCATGTTGAGGACCAGCTTCTGCGCGGTGCCGGCCTTCAGCCGGGTCGAGCCGGTCAGCAGCTCCGGACCGACGACGATCTCGATGCCGTGGTCGGCGGCCGTCGCGAGGGCACTGCCCGGATTGCAGGCCAGGCCGATCGTCAACGCGCCCTGCGCACGGGCATGTTCGACGGCTCCGATCGCGTACGGCGTCCGCCCGGAGGCCGAGATGCCGACCACCGTGTCGAGGGAACCGATCGCGAGCGCGTCGAGATCGGCGCGGGCCAGCTCCTTGGAGTCCTCGGCCCCTTCGACCGAGGTGACCATGGCCTCCGGGCCGCCCGCGATGAGCCCGATGACCTGGGAGGGGGCGGTGTTGAAGGTGGGCGGACACTCGGACGCGTCGAGCACGCCGAGGCGACCGGCGGTGCCGGCACCGGCGTAGACGAGTCGCCCGCCCTGTCCCATCCGGTCGGCGGTGGCATCGATGGCGGCGGCGATCTCGGGGAGGCACGGGGCTACGGCCCCGGGCACGGCCGCGTCCTCGCCGTTCATGAGCCGGGCGATGTCGAGGGTGGGGAGTCGGTCGATCTCGGCGAGCTCGGGGCGGAAGGCTTCGGTGGTGAGGGAGTCCAACTCGGAGCGGAGGTCACGGGGGTCGGAGGTGGAGGTCATGAGGGGGCGGCTCTTTCCAATTCCGGTCTGCTGTCTGCCCCAAGGGGCGCGGGACTGTGTTGAATTTGCGGCTACCGCCGCGTGGGCGCGACCGGCGCGACCGGCGCGACCAGCCACGTCCGGCCCGCGGACAACCCACAACCGTTGGGCCTACGGTCTATCGACGGTGACGATGCGCAAGGGCTTCATACGACGCCGCCAGCGCAGGCGCCGCAGTGTCATACGTCCGCTGAGCCACCCCCACGAACAAACAGTCCACGACAAGCAACTGACTCGTACGGGACGACATGGCCGCGGGCCGCAGTTCACTCTCCCGAGCCGTCGACGTCGTAAGAATGTGATCGGCGTACTGAGTGACCGCCCCGTCCGGTCGCCCGGTGATGGCAACCGTCGTGGCCCCATGCTCGAAGGCCACCCGCAACGGCTCGATGACGTCACCGGTCGACCCGGAGTGGGTGATGGCGATGGCCACGTCACCCGCCCGCAACTGCACCGCGTTCGTCACGGCGAGATGCGGATCGCTGTGCGCGTGGGCTATGAGCCCTATCCGCAGCAGCTTCTGCGTGAGGTCCTGCGCGACCAGCCCGCTCGCGCCGACGCCGTACACGTCGATACGGCGCGCCGCGGCGGCGGCCGACACGGCCGCTCCGAGCTGGGCCGTGTCGAGGCCGGCGGCCGTGTCGGCGAGGGTCTGCTGTTCGTCGTAGGCGAGCTTGGCGACGACGTCGGCGATCGGGTCGTCCACGGCGATGTCGGTCGTGATGGCGGGCGCGCGGCCCGACTGCTGCTGGGCGGCGAGGCCGGCGAGGGCGAGGCGCAGGTCGCGGTAGCCGGGGTAGCCGAGGAGGCGGGCGGTGCGGACGACGGTGGCCTCGCTGGTGCCGGTGAGTTCGGCGAGGCCGGTGACCGTGAGGGCCGCGCAGCCCGCCGGGTCCTGCGCGACCGCTTCGGCGACGCGCTGCATGGAGCGGGTCATCGACGGGGCGAGCGTGCGCACCTTGGCGGCGAGGGCGGCGGGTGCGGGGGCCGCGCCCACCCGTCCGGCGAAAGTTTCCTTCACGTCACGGGTCACCCTTGAAAGGTATTTTCACCACCGAGTCGTGGTCAAGAGTGCGCACAATAGGTTGCATGGAACCCATCAGTCCGCTCAGTCCCCTGGAGCAGTCGCTGCACACGGCCCGAGCCCTCGTGCTCGCCGACCTGGTCGCGGGCGAGGTCGCCGAGGCGGACGTCGTGTCGCTGGTCGAGGAGGCGGTCGTACAGCGGCGCTGGTGGGTGGAGCAGTGGCCGGACGGCGTGGAGTACGTGGCCGGGCTGGTCGCACAGGACGTACAGGACTCGCTGCTGGACCGGTACGGGCGCTGGCCGTTGTGCCCGGTGTGCGGCTCCGGCGATCCGCATGCGCTGGAGGTCGAGCCGGAGCTCGGCCCCGACCCGCACTGGGTGTGCCATCAGGCGGGTGTGAAGGTCGCGGCGGTGGGAGAGCTGGGGTCGGCGGGGCCGGGCGGGACGCCGTCCTCGTCGGGGAGCGCGTGACCGTGGCGATCTACATAGACCCCCCGACCTGGCCGGGGCACGGCCGGATGTGGTCCCACCTCGTGAGCGACGTGTCGTACGACGAACTGCACGCGTTCGCCGACCAGTTGGGCGTGCCACGGCGCGCCTTCGAGCGGGATCACTACGACATCCCGTCCCATCGCTACGCCGACGTGGTGCGGGCCGGGGCGGTGGAGGTCAGCAGTCGTGAGGTGGTGCGGTTGCTGCTGGGGGCGGGGTTGCGGAGGCCGAAGGGGCGGGCGCACGGTTGACGCCCGCGTCCCCTCGGTTCCGACGGCCCGGCGCCCCTCGGCTCGGGTGAACAGGCCCTGGACAGGGCCTAGGCGAACTGTCCCGGCTGGTAGCTGCCCGCGGGCTGCTGGATCATGACGTTCAGCCGGTTGTAGGTGTTGATCATCGCGATCAGGATCACCAGGGCGGCGAGCTGTTCCTCGTCGTAGTGCTTGGCGGCGTTCTCCCAGATCTCGTCCGGGACCCCGCCGGCCCCGTCCGCGATGCGGGTGCCCTGCTCGGTGAGTTCCAGGGCGGCGCGCTCGGCCTCGGTGAAGCAGGTGGCCTCCCGCCAGGCCGCGACCAGGTTGAGGCGCAGCCAGTCCTCGCCGGCGGCCACCGCGTCCTTGCTGTGCATGTCGGTGCAGAAGCCGCAGCCGTTGATCTGGCTGGCGCGGAGCGTCACAAGGTGCTGAGTGCTGACCGGCAGCGGCGAGTCGTGCACGGCCTTGCCGGCCGCGGCGAAGTGCTTGGTGACCTTGCCGGCGATCGGGTTCTCGAAGAGGTTCAGACGGGCGTTCATGGCCAACTCCCTTGCCGTTGTCGTCGCGTACACAGATATGACGGAACGGCTCGGCGGGATGTGACATGGGTGGATGTGACCTGGGTCACCTCTGAGGGGTGCAGCCGCCTTCAGCTTCGCGTGCCTCTGCGGATGAAGAGCTGCGCCCCGTCCATGTCCTGTTCTTCCTGTGCCGCCCGTACGTAACCTGCGCGGGTGGCGACGCCCTGCGACGGGAGGTTGCCGGGCTCGACGGTGGCGCAGAGGAGGCGGACGTCGTCCCTGGCCATGGCCCACTCCGACAGTGCGGTCAGGGCCTCGCTCGCGTAGCCGCGGCCGCGGGCACCCTCGACCAGGTCGTAGCCGACCTCCGCCCGGCCCTCCTCGTCGGGGACGCCGTGGAAGCCCATGCCGCCGACCGCGAGGCCGTCCTCCTGTCGTACGAGGACGAACAGGCCGAACTCGGGCCGGTGTACGCCCGCCTCGCGGGCCTTCAGCACCATGCCGGCCGCCTCCCGCGTCCCCTCGTAGGGGCCGCCCACGATCCAGGTGAACCCGCCGTCGCCGCCCGCGCTCAGATCGGCGGCGGATGCGGGGGTGACGCCCTGGAGGGTGAGGCGCTCGGCGGGGATGACGAGGTTGTTGTTCCAGCGCCATTCGGTGACCGGCGCCCGGCCGGGCAGGTCGCCGCGGCCGGTGGCCCAGAGCAGGGTGCGCCAGTGGTCGGGGCCGGGCCGGACGTGCGGGAAGATCCGGGTGAGGACGAACTCGGGGAGTGCGGCGGGGGGTTCGTAGGCGACGCCGAGCCCCTCGGCCATGTCGTGGGTGTGGAGGATGACCTCGGCGACGCCCATCGCGGCGAAGCCCTCGCGGTTCGCGCTGCGGAAGGGGTACGGGTGGAAGGCCCGTACCTCGGGGGGTGTGGTGCGGATGGTGGCGGTGAGGATGGCGCCGGTGGTCTCGATGACGTGGATCAGATCCGCGTTGTCGGTGTCGTCGTCCAGGGCGAGGTCGAAGGGGACGTACTTCTCCTGCGCACGTCCGGCCAGGTTGGCGGCGTAGGCGATGAGGTCGTCGGCGACATGGTGCGCGGTGCCGCGGCAGTCCCAGTCCGTCCGCCCGGCCTTGACGGCCGTCCAGTCCCGGTCCGCCACCGTTCGCAACAGTGCCGCGGAGCTTTCGACGGCCTGCTGTACCCGTTCCCCGCTTATGTCTCGCATGCCGTGCAGGCTACGGCGGCGGGCTGGTCAGAGCGACAGCATTTCCAGCTCGGAGGAGAGGTTGTAGCGGGCCGTGGCCTCCCACTTCTCCTTTCCGTACGGCGTGCTGAACAGGCCTGGCAGGTCGAGGAGTTGACGCAGGATCGCGGCCCTTCCCTCGCGGAAGGCGTCGTTCGGCACGAAGTGGTACTCCTCGCGGACGGCGGCCGTGTACGCGGCGTACGCGGAGGGCGGCGCGGCGAGGATCGCGAGGTCGGCGTCGCAGAGGACCTGCCCGTCGCGGTCGTCGGGGGCGGGGGCGTGGGTGGTGGTCAGGCGGACCAGGCGGGCCACCTCGGCGGTGCGGTCCGCGGGGACGCCGGCTTCGGGGAGGGCGCGTTCGGCGAGGCGGGCGGAGCGTTCTTCGTTCTCTGAGCGGTCGGGGAGGTAGACGGCGTCGTGGAACCAGGCGGCGAGGCGTACGACGTCCGGGTTGTCGGCGTGGTCGGCCAACTCGTCGATGTGGTCCAGGACGGTGGTGAGGTGGGTGAGCGTGTGGTAGCGGCGGTGTGGTTCCTGCCAGCGGGTGAGGAGGTTGTCGGCGTACGGGGTCGGGTCGGGGGTGATGGCGGGGGAGCGGGCGGCGTTGAGGGCTTGGGTGAAGCGGGGGCGGAGGGTGTCGGGGGCAGTGGGGTCGGTCATGGGGTCATTGTCCGGGGTGTGGGGCGGTAGGGGTGGGGTGGTGAGGGGGCGTGGCGGGGTGCGGGTCGGTTGTGGCTGGTCGCGCCCGCGGGGTGGAGCCGCATATCGGCACAGTCCCGTGCTCCTGAGGGGGGTGCGGGCGACGTCTGCTGTGCGGAGTGCCCATGGCCCGTCGCCAGGGCCGGAACCTGACAAATGTCAACTCTTCCTGTGAACAAGGTCGTTCCGAGGGTGGACGGATGGCCGATGTGGGGCGCAGAGGATGGAGGCATCTGTCATGTACATCTGATGAGACGGGATCCGCCCATGCGCAACACTCACCCGAGCACCCGCCCCGACCGCCGGAGAGCGCGTCTGGCCGCCGCGGCATCGGCGGGCATTTTGTCCCTCGTGGTCGGTGCGTTTCCGGCCGGGGCAACCGCTTCGCCACCGGCCTCCGTCTCCACCACCACATCCGCCACCACATCCGCCGCCTCTACCACGTTCAGCCTCGATCGGAAGGCGTTGCGCGCCTCGCTCGAGGCGTTCCACAAGGCGGGGATGTACGGGGCCTATTCATCGGTCAGGGACGGCTCCGAGCGGTGGCGGGGGGCGGTCGGCGTCGCCGACATCGACACCGGACGGCCGATGCGCCCCGACTACGAGCACCGAATCGGCAGCATCACCAAGACCTTCACCTCGGTGGCCGTCCTCCAGCAGGTGGCCAAGGGCCGGATCGACCTGGACGCCCCGATCGGCGACTACCTTCCGGAGCTGGTGCCGGGCGAGCAGGGCCGGAAGGTGACGGTGCGGATGCTGCTCAACCACACGAGCGGCATCGCGGACTACATACTGCCCGCCTTCCCCAAGCTGGTGGACGACCCGGAACAGGCCCTGGACGAGGGGCAGTTCCGCAAGCCGGCCCCCGAGGAGCTGGTCCGCCTCGGCCTGGCGGCCGAGCCGTCGGCGCCGCGCGGCAAGCACGCGTACGCGAACACCAACTACATCATCGCCGGGCTGCTGTTGAAAAAGGTCACGGGCCAGGACCCGGAGTCGTACATCACCAAGAACGTCATCCGCAAGGCTGGACTGCGGCACACGTACTTCCCGCGCTCCGCCCGCATCCCAGGACCGCACGCCAAGATGTACGAGTCGTTCTACGGCGCCATAGAACCGGCGCGGGACTACAGCGTCTACGACATGTCCTGGGCCGGGACAGCCGGTGCGATGGTCTCCACGACGAACGACCTCAACGACTTCTACCGCCGGCTCCTGGGCGGGAAGCTGCTCGGCGCGGCGGAGCTGCGGGAGATGGAGACGACGGTTCCCGCGTACGAGCCTGAGGCGGGACAGGAGGTCGCGATGCGGTACGGCCTTGGCCTGTTCACCCTCAAGATGCCCAGCGGCGGCTGGTACTGGGGCCACAGCGGTGGCGTGTTCGGGGCTGGGACCTGGGCGCTTTCCACGGAGGACGGGCGCCGCCAGGCCGCGATCGGCTACAACCTGATGAAGTACGAGCGGTTCGGCGATGACGGTAAGCCGCTGCCGGACCCGATCGGTGACGCACTGTTCGGATACATGGACGAAGCGCTGAGCGGTGCCCCGGCCGAGCGGGCCCCCGGCGTCTCGCGGTTGCCCGGTGCGTCGCAGTTGCCCCAGCGTCTGCTCGCCCCGCGTGGTCTTCCTGCCAGTGGTGGTGAATTCGGGTACGGCCGACGCCCGCATGCCTGACGAGATACCGAGCTCCTACGGAATGGGCCGCGGGGGTGGACGGTCGGCGATCAACCCTCAGTCGCTCGGCACGCCGCCATCGGGGGACCAGGGGTTCGGCGACGGGCTGGGGCTCGTGCCGGCCGTAGTGGGCGGCCTGCCCGACGCCGAGGTTGACGACCATGGCCTCTCGGGCGCTCAGCCCGCACAGGCGCACCGCCGCCAGAGGGCAGGCGCCCCGGTGTTCCCGCAGTACGTGAATCCGCTGCATGGCCGCGCCGACCGGATCGTCGGTGGGGCCGGGCTGTGCCCTAGGACACGCCGTCGAGCGGTCGCAGGAAGCGGCGCTCGTACCGCTTGATGCAGCGGGTGTCACGGGCCAGCTCGAACGCGTCCTGGCACTCGCGGTCGGACCTGATGTCCGTGCGGTACTGCTCGTACGCGGCCAGACTGGGAAACGAGAAGAGCGCGTACGCGATGTCGCTGTCGCCCTCACTCGGCAGGAAGTAGCCGTGGTGCGTCCCGCCGAAACGGTTGACGAGCCGGACCCAGCGGCGGCCGTACTCCTCGAAGTCCTCGAGCTTGTCGGCGTCGATCTCGTACTTCAGATGAACAGTGATCATGTCTTCATGATGCCGGGCTCGCTTGGCTGACCCGGGAGCGGCGGCTTCGCGGCCGCCGGCGCGGTGCATCGGGGACGCGGGGACGCGCGTACGGCTGTATGCGGGGCGGCCGGTCGAGGGGCCCCGTATGAGCTGGTGGGATGGAGGCGGGGGGGACTGAACATCTTCGGGTGACGGGGGCTCGGGGGCCTGGCTCAGAAAAGCAGGCGTGTCAGCGCCAGGCCTCCGAAGAGCCACGCCAGGGAGGCCAAGGACAGCCATGTCCGCGACGTGCGTCGGCCCCACAGCGCCAGAGCCGCGAAGCCGACGAACGGAACAAGTGCGATGAGGTACCCGCCCCCGAGGCCGTCGTTGAACGCGGCAACGAGAACGAGGAGCGTCATACCGCCCCCGAGAAGGACCGCGCCGAAGGCGGTCCGCTGCTGAAAACTGTCGCTCATGGGATCAGGAGCATCCCCTTCCCGCCGGTGCTGCCGCAAACGCAGGCGTACCCTGGATTGGACTAGACCTGTAGTCGCCGTTCAGCAGTCGCCGTCGAATGCCGAGAAATGGGGTTCCATGAGCAAGCGTGCAGTCCTGGAGGTGATCGCCCTCGGGGTCGAGGACGCCGTCGCCGCCCAGGCCGGGGGTGCGGACCGGCTCGAACTGGTCGCCGACATGGCGGCCGACGGGCTCACGCCGCCGGTGGAGACCTTCGCCGGGATCCGTGCCGCCGTCGACATCGACCTGCGCGTGATGCTGAGGCCGGCGGAGGGGTTCGCGGCCGGGGACGTGGAGCCGGTGGTGCGGGCGGCGCGGGCGATGCGGGATGCGGGGGCCGAGGAGTTCGTGCTCGGGTTTCTCGATGCCGACGGTGCGGTGGATCTCGGGGCCGTGGAGCGGGTGGTGGGTGCGCTGGACGGGTGCCGGTGGACCTTCCATCGCGCGATCGACCGCGCTGCTGACCGGGACGCGCTGCGCAAGCAGCTGGATGGGATGCCGGGGCTGGACACGTACCTCACTGCCGGGTCGGGGGCCGGTGTGGACGACGGGCTCGCCACCCTGCTTGCGGAGGCGGCGAGGGGTGGGGAGCCGGGGTACGAGCAGCGGATTCTGGTGGGGGGCGGGTTGCGGCTCGATCATGTGCCGACGTTGGTGAGGGCCGGGATCGACGCCTTCCACATCGGCGGGGCGGCGCGGCCCGGTGGGTGGGAGGGGCCGGTGTCCGTTGCCGCCGTGGCGGAGTGGCGGGCCGTACTGGACGGGGCGCCCGCAGCCACGCGGCCAGCCGCAACGCCCTAGGGGGCGCGCCGTGCCGATACGCGACTCCGCCGCGTGGGCGCGGCCAGACCGCCAGTCCCCTCGGCACGCAGTAGACGTCGCCTGCAACGCCCTGAGGGGTGCGGGGCTGTGTCGATGTGCGGCTCGGTCGCGTGGGCGTGGCCAGACCGCCAGTCCCCTCGGCACGCAGTAGACGTCGCCTGCAACGCCCTGAGGGGTGCGGGGCTGTGTCGATGTGCGGCTCCGCTGCGTGGGCGTGGCCAGACCGCCAGTCCCCTCGGCACGCAGTAGACGTCGCCTGCAACGCCCCAAAGGGGCGCGGGGAACTGCGCGACCAGCCACAACCAGCCCGCAGCCGGCCACGAGACCTCACCCCCCCAACGAGACCTCCCGCCTCCACCCCACCCCCGTCACCCCAACTGCCTCGGCACCCCCGCCGCATGCACCACGATCAACCCCGACACCGCACGCGTCAGCGCGACGTACAACCGTCGCAACCCCGTCCGTTCGTCCGGTTCGCCGTCCACCACCGCCTGGGGCTCGTCCAGGACGACGTAGTCGTACTCCAGACCCTTGGCGAGGGACGCGGGGACCAGCGTCAGACGGGTCGCGCGGGTCGTCTCCTCGCCGGGGGCGAGGTGGGCGATCCCCGCCGAGGCCAGCGCCTCCGCCAGCACCGCAACCCTGGCGTCCGCGGCGATCAGCCCCACCGACCCCTCGTTACGCAGCAACTCCTCGCAGGCGGCGACCACTTCACCGGTCGGTGAGGAAGAGACAGCCGGGCGGACCTCGAAGAAGCCGGGGTTCTCACGGATCGACGCAACCGGCGTCAGGCCGGGCGCGATGGAAGGGAGGAGGCGGGAGGCGTAGGTGATGACGTCGGTCGGGACGCGGAAGCCGGCCGTCAGTTCCTCGATGACACCGTCCGGCTTGCCGAGGTGGGCCAGCGCCTCGTCCCAACTGCGCGTCGCCCAGGGAGTCGTGCCCTGCGCCAGGTCACCGAGAACCGTCGCCGAACCGGTCGTACAGCGCCGGCCCACCGCCCGGTACTGCATGGGGGAGAGGTCCTGTGCCTCGTCCAGGACCACATGGCCCAGAGACGGCGTGCGCGCGACGATGTCGTTCGTCTCGTCGATCAGCACCGCGTCCGCCGCCGACCACTTGGCCGACTTCACACTCCGCGCCGGCTTCACCCAGAGAATCGTCTTCTGCTCGTCCTCGCTGAGCAGCCCCTCCGCGTGGACGGCGAGGAAGTCCGGGTCCGCGAGCAGCCGCAGCACGAGTTTCGCCGGGTCGACGGGCGGCCAGATCGCCTTCACCGTGGCCTTCACCGCACTGTTGCGGGCCACCGCGTCCTGCACCCGGTCGTCCGGCGCCTCACCCGACCGCTCCATCTGGACCAGCACGGCATGCGCGATCCGCTGCGGAAGCGCCTCGCGGGCGGCGCCGTAACGGATGTCGCGGGCGAGCAACTCCCGTACGGTCTCCTCGAGTTCGTACGCCGGGACGCGCCAGCGGCGGGATCCGCGGACGACGACGACCGGCTCCGTCGGCATGGTCACGTGCGAGTACACCGCCCGCCGCAGCACCTCCGCCATCCTCGCGTCGCCCTTGACGACCGCGGCCGCCGCGTCGTCGGTGCCGCGCACCTCGACGTGGGCGACGAGGTCGTCGACCGTGGCCTGGTGGACCGTCAACTCGCCCAGCGCCGGAAGGACCTGCTCGATGTAGTGCAGGAAGGACTTGTTCGGCCCGATGACGAGCGTGCCGGTGCGGGCGAGCCGCTCGCGGTGGGCGTACAGCAGGTAGGCGACCCGGTGGAGGCCGACCGCCGTCTTCCCGGTGCCCGGGCCGCCCTGCACGCACACCGTCCCGCCGAGCCCGGACCGTACGATCTCGTCCTGCTCGGGCTGGATCGTCGCCACGATGTCGCGCATCGGGCCGACGCGCGGGCGCTCGATCTCCTGCTGGAGCAGCTTGCTGGTCCGGTCCGCCTCCGCGGGGTCGGAGAGATGCTCGTCCTCGTACGCCGTGAGGTCGCCGCCCGTGTAGCCGAAACGGCGGCGCAGCGCGATGTCCATCGGGTCCTTCTTGGACGCCCGGTAGAACGGCTGGGACACCGGCGCACGCCAGTCGATGACCATCGGGTCGCCCTCGGCGTCGTGCACATGCCGACGCCCGATGTAGAAGCGCTCGCCCTCGGCGCCTTCCGCCTCCTCCGCGCCGGGAGCGTGCAGATAGTCGAGCCGGCCGAAGAACAGCGGGGTGTCGCTGAGGTCGGCCAGCGCCTTGATGCGCTCGTCGATCTGGCGGGCGAGGACTTCGGCGTTGACCCAGTTCGCGGTGACGTCGCTGATGTCCAGGGACTCGACGTCCGCACGCATGGCGCGCAGGGCGGCGCGGGACTCGGCGAGGTGGGAGCGCTCTCGGGCGAGCGGGTCGAGGGCGTCGTCGACGGGCGTGGACAAGGGGGTGCCTCCGGAGGACCTGCCAGTAGGTGAGTGAGAGAGCCGAGCGGTTTCCGTCCGGACGGCGGCACTCCGTGAACGGAGGCGGGCAAGAGCGGAGATTTTAGGTGAGGGCGAATGCTGTATGCCAATGAGTTTCGGCTCCCCCCGTCCGTCCCCTAGGGGGCGCGGCCCCCATCCCTGGGGGTATGCGGTCCGTCCGGAGATGTACGCGGGCAGTAGGCGGCTTCGGTCCGTGGGCCGATGCCCGCTTTATGTCCGCGAACGCATCATGGAGACATGAGCGCAGCAACCATCCACCCAGCCCCTGTGGGTCCCCGCGGAGCGACGGCGCTCCAGGGGAACCACCGTCATCGCCTCGGTGAAGCCCTGCGTGCCGTCAAGGTGTTCGCAGGTGCGGCCTTCGACGTGATCGTCCTCGGTGAGTACGGCGAGGAGGCGGGCGTCCGCCGCAAGTGACGCCTAGGGTCACCGCGTGACCCGCCGATCACACTCCGCAACTCCCCATGTCCCGCTGGTCCTTTCCGGTCTCTCCCTGACGGCCTTCGCAGCCCTCTGCGTCCAGCAGCACCTCCCGATGGCCGACGCGCTGGTCTACCGGGCGGAAGGCGAAGCCGTCCTGCGCGGTGGCGACGACCTCTACGGCTTCACCGTCACCGAGTGGCGGCTCCCCGCCACCTATCCGCCCTTCGCGGCGCTCCTCTTCGTCCCGGCGGGGCTGCTCCCCGTGACGGCCCTCAAGGCCACCTTCCTGGCGGGCAACGCGCTCCTGCTCGCCGTGCTGGTCCGCCTCTCGGCCCGCCTCGCCCGGCTGACCCCGCGCCTCCCGGCCCTCTGCGCCGCCACCGCCCTCGCCCTCTGGCTGGAACCGGTCTTCCAGACCCTCCTGTTCGGCCAGGTCAACCTCGCCCTGGCCTGCCTGCTCCTGTGGGACCTCAACAGACCGTCGGGCGCCCGCTGGAAGGGTGCCGCGGTCGGCGTCGCTGCCGGGATCAAGCTGACGCCGGTGATCTTCATCGCGTATCTCGTGCTGCGCGGGCGGCACCGGGAGGCGGGTGCGGCGACGGCGGCCTTCGCGGGGACGGTCGGGCTCGGCGCCCTCGCGCTGCCTTCCGCGAGCCTCGACTTCTGGACGCGCCGCCTCTACGAGACGGAACGCGTGGGCAAGGCGTGGATCGTGGACAACCAGTCTCTGCATGGGACGGTCGCCCGGGTCCTGGGCGAGCCGGTACCGGGCGTGGCATGGCTGCTTCCGGCCGTCCTGACCGCGATCACCGGTCTGTGGCTGGCGGCGCGGGCCGCAGAGGAGCGTCACGCCGTCCTCCTGACGGCGTTCACCGCGCTGCTCGTTTCGCCGATCAGCTGGTCGCATCACTGGGTGTGGTGCGTCCCGCTGATCGCCGTACTCGTCGGGGAGGGCCGTACCCGACTCGCGTACGCGGTGGCCGCGCTCTTCACGGCCCGCACGATGTGGCTGCTGCCGCACGAGGGGGATCTGGATCTCCACCTGCCGTGGTGGCAGCAGCCGTTGGCCTCGCCGTACCCGCTGCTGGCCTTCGCCCTCCTGGCCGCCTACCCTTCCGCGAGGATCTCGTCCGCGTCCACGATCCGGTACGCGTACCCCTGCTCCGCCAGGAAGCGCTGGCGGTGGGCGGCGAAGTCCTGGTCGAGCGTGTCGCGGGCGACGACCGAGTAGAAGTGGGCCTGGTGGCCGTCGGCCTTGGGGCGCAGGACGCGGCCGAGGCGCTGGGCCTCCTCCTGGCGGGAGCCGAAGGTGCCCGAGACCTGGATGGCGACCGTGGCCTCCGGCAGGTCGATGGAGAAGTTGGCGACCTTGGACACGACGAGGACGCTGATCTCGCCCTCCCGGAACGCGTCGAAGAGCTTCTCGCGCTGGGCGTTGGACGTCTCGCCCTTGATCACGGGGGCGTTCAGATGCTCGCCCAGTTCGTCGAGCTGGTCGATGTACTGGCCGATGACCAGGATCTGCTGGCCTGCGAAACGCCGGACGATCGCCTCCGTCACCTTGCGCTTGGTGTCGGTCGTCGCGCAGTAGCGGTACTTCTCCTCCTGCTCGGCGGTGGCGTACGCGAGCCGCTCGGAGTCGGTGAGGTTGACGCGGACCTCGACACAGTCGGCGGGCGCGATGTACCCCTGCGCCTCGATCTCCTTCCACGGCGCGTCGAAACGCTTGGGGCCGATGAGGGAGAAGACGTCGGACTCGCGCCCGTCCTCGCGGACGAGGGTCGCGGTCAGCCCGAGCCGGCGGCGGGCCTGGAGGTCGGCGGTGAACTTGAAGACCGGTGCGGGCAGCAGGTGCACCTCGTCGTAGAGGATCAGACCCCAGTCGCGGGAGTCGAAGAGTTCGAGGTGCGGGTACACGCCCTTCCGCCTGGTGGTGAGCACCTGGTACGTGGCGATGGTGACGGGCCGGATCTCCTTCCGCGTCCCGCTGTACTCACCGATCTCGTCCTCCGTCAGCGACGTCCGCTTCACCAGCTCGTGCTTCCACTGCCGGGCCGAGACGGTGTTCGTGACGAGGATGAGCGTGGTCGACTTCGCCTGGGCCATCGACCCGGCGCCGACAAGGGTCTTCCCGGCCCCGCACGGCAGCACCACGACGCCGCTCCCGCCGTGCCAGAAGTTCTCCACCGCCTGCCTCTGGTACGGCCGCAGCGCCCAGCCGTCCTCGTGCAGCTCGATCGGGTGCGCCTCGCCGTCGACGTACCCGGCGAGGTCCTCGGCGGGCCAGCCCAGCTTCAGCAGCGTCTGTTTGATCTGGCCGCGCTCGGAGGGGTGCACGGCCACGGTGTCCGGGTCGATGCGGGTGCCGACGAGCGGCGCGATCCGCTTCGACCGCAGCACCTCCTCCAGGACCGGGCGGTCGGTGGTGGTGAGGACGAGGCCGTGCGTGGGGTGCTTGGAGAGGGTCAGACGGCCGTAGCGGTCCATCGTGTCGGCGATGTCGACCAGCAGGGCGTGCGGGACCGGGTACCGGCTGTACGTCACCAGCGCGTCCACGACCTGCTCGGCGTCGTGCCCGGCCGCGCGCGCGTTCCACAGGCCGAGCGGGGTCACCCGGTAGGTGTGGATGTGCTCCGGCGCACGCTCCAGTTCCGCGAACGCCGCAATCGCCCGACGGCACGCGTCCGCCTGCTCGTGATCGACTTCCAGGAGCAGGGTCTTGTCCGACTGGACGATCAGTGGTCCGTTCACGTACGTGCGTCCTTCCGCTCGGCCACTCGACCAAACGTCCAGTGTGCCTGATCGATTCCTGATCGAATCCGGAGTCGTACAGGATGTCTTTTCATTCCTGTGAGTGGCGTGGTTTCACCTGGACGGCGCAGGCTGCGAAGAATGCGACCGTGCAGGCCATCTCTCGTGATCCGTCCCCGACCACCACCACACCCCTCGGGTACGCCCTGTTCGCCACCCGCTGGCTACAGGCCCCGCTCTACTTCGGCCTGGTCGCCGCGCAGGGGGTGTACGTCTACAAGTTCTTCCACGAGCTGTGGACATTAGTGCTCCGCTGCGTGACGGGGCAGGCGACCGAGACGTACGTCATGCTCGCCGTGCTGAAGCTGGTGGACGTCGTGATGATCGCCAACCTGCTGATCATGGTGATCGTCGGCGGCTACGAGACGTTCGTCTCCCGCATCGGCCTCCAAGGCCACCGCGACCAGCCGGAGTGGCTCTCGCACGTCAACTCCAACGTGCTGAAGGTCAAGCTCGCCACCGCCATCGTGGGGATCTCCTCCGTCCATCTGCTCCAGATGTTCGTGGACGTCCACCACACCTCGCGGCACGCGCTGCTGTGGGGCACGGTGATCCACATGGCGTTCATCGCGTCGGCGGCGATCCTGGCGTACATGTCGGGGCCGATGGCCGCGCAGAGCGAGCGGGGACATCAGCAGCCGCAGCACGGTGCCGCCTCCGCTCCGGCCGCCGCCCAGGAGCCCGCCGCGCAGGTCTTCGTCCCGGCCCAGGCCGCCGCTCCCCGGTACGACGACGCGTCCAGCACCGAGGAACGGCTGCGCGCCGCCGGGTTCCCCGCCCGCAAGCTGCTGGAGGAGTTCGACTCCGAGCACCCGCACTCCTTCGACCGCGAGGCCGTGGCCCGGCTCGGCAAGCTGGACTTCGTCGCCGCCCACCGCAACGTCGTCCTCGTCGGCCCGCCCGGCACCGGCAAGACACATCTGGCCGTCGGCCTCGGCGTGCGGGCCTGCCAGGCCGGGCACTCGGTGCTCTTCGCGACCGCCGAGGAGTGGGCGGCCCGGCTGGCCGGCGCACGGGACGCCGGACGCCTCGCCGAGGAGCTCTCCGCGCTCGACGACCACCCCGTGCTGATCGTCGACGAGGTCGGCTACACCCCCTTCGACGCGGGCACCGCCGGCCTCTTCTTCCAGCTGATCGCCCACCGCTACGAGCGGTCCTCCCTCATCGTCACCACCGACCGCCCCCTCGGCCGCTGGGACGAGATCTTCGGTGGTCCCTCGGCTCTGGCGATGGTGGACCGGCTGGCCCACCATGCCGAGCTGGTACGGATCGACGGGGAGAGCTATCGGATGCGGCGTGTTGGGGCCGCGTGGGCGGATTGAAGGGGGCGGTGGGCGGATTGAAGGGGGCGGTGCGGTTTCGTGGCGGGCTGAGGGCCGGTGGGGGCTGATCGCGCCCACGCGGCGGAGCCGCATATCGATACAGCCCCGCGCCCCTAGGGGGTCGCAGCCGGCCGCGTAGTTACTTCAGTGTGGGCAGACTGACGTTGTTGACCAACGGGCCCTCGACCGTGAGGCCCTCGGTGATCAGGGACTCCGGGCCGGCCGCGGGGAGCGGCAGGGGGAGGGTTGAGGGGTTCGCGGTGGCCTCGGGGGCGAGGGCGGTGGCCAGTGCGGCTGCTGCGAGGACGGCGGTGACGGCGGCGGAGCGGGCGCGGGCGGGGCGCTTGGAACGCATGGCAGGGCCTTTCAGGTGCGGAGAGGGGCGCCGGGCCGGCCCAGGGATGCCGGACCGGCCCGAAGGGTGCGCGCGGTCGTGTCAGACCTGCGGGGTCTCGACGACCAGTCCGGCGATGTCGACGCTCACCGCCGCGGCCTGGGCGGTGAAGGCACCCATCATCAGGGCTGCGGCGGCCAGGACGGTGGCAAGGCGACGAGCTGTGCGCATGGGACAACTACCTCTCAGTTGCGCTCACTTGAGCGTGATCAGGACACCCGGTGGCTGCCCTGCGTCGCGAGAGGCGATGCGGAAAGATCCCGAAGGTCGCTCAAGAGTGGGAAGAGCCCGGCGTGGCATGCATGGAACGCCGCGTCCACCCGAACGAGTGGGGCGTCGTCAGATCTGGTCGTCCGCCAGTTCCGCCACGCCCGTGATCCGGTGCAGCGGATACGTCCGTACCTCGTCCGCGGTGTGGTCGTACGCCGTCACGAACCCGCCCTCGACCCGCACCGGCGCGATCACCCGCTGACTCGCGGCGCCCTCGGCGTTGACGTACCCGATCCACAGCGCCTCGCCGGTCAGGACGGCGGCCTGCATGGTGGCGAGGGTCTCGGCGGAGGTGGTGCGGGGCAGGTCGCCGCCGGTCACCGTGGGGGCGGTCGCGCTCGGCTTGCGGGGGGCCGTGGAGGCGAGGTCGCCCGCGCGGATGGCGCGGATCGCGGCCGCCAGCAGCGTGGCGTCCGGCGTCGGCGGGCCGTCCGGGACCGGCTCGGGGGCCGTGCGCGGCGGGGTGCGGTGGGCGTCGGCGCGGGTGATCAGGACGTCGCCCTCCGCCGACTCGGCGGCCGGCGCGAAGCCCATCGCGCGCAGGCCCTCCAGCAGGGCGGCCGGGTCCGCGACGGTGGCGAGCACCGTCGGCGCGAGGCGGCGCAGGCGCAGACCCGCGGCCCGCTTGTCGGCGAGGATCTCGTTCAGCATCGCGTCGTCGTCGCAGCGGACGTACGCCGACGCCGCACCCACCCGTAGATGCCCGTGCTTACGGGCGACGTCGTCGATCAGGTACGCGAGCGGCTGCGGCACCGGCGTACGGGAGTGCTCGGCGAGGAAGGCATGCAGGTCGGAGGCGGTGCGGCCGGCGTCGAGGGCGCGGCGCACCGAACCGGGCGTGAACCGGTACACCGTCGCGCCGCCCTTCGACTCGACGTCCGCGAGCACGCCCAGCATGTCCGCCAGCGGCCGGCGCAGGGGGCCGGGTGCCACGGCCGTCAGGTCGGCCTGGAGGAGGACGTGGTCCAGCGGCTCGGGCAGGAGGGGGGCGAGGAGGCGGGCGGCCGCGGCGGAGGCGGTGGACTGTTCGGTGGGGGAGAGGGGCTCGAGGGGCGGGGCCGGACGGTGGTGGACGGGGAGTTTGTCGCCGGGCCCGGCCGGCTGCTCCTCGGCCGCCGGTCCCGGCTGCCGCGCCCCCAGCAGCGCCCGCCCGTGCGCGGACAACGCGCCCCGCCCCGTCACCCCCAGCATCTCCGCCTCGCCCAGCGTCCACTGGGCGAGCCTGCCGCGCAGGTCGTCGTCGCGCTGCGGTCCTCGGAGCGGACGCTCCCAGCGCAGGCGGGCCAGGACCGACTCGGCGGACGGGGACGTTCCCTCCGGGAGGCCGGCCAGCAGGGTCAGTACCCGGTGTCGTACCTCCGGGGCCGCCGAGCGGTCCAGGCCGGGGCCCAGCGCCGACAACGTACGGTCCTTCGCGTCCCGTCCGCCGACCACGCCCGCCGTCCGCGTCGCCGTCAGCCACGCCTGAGCCAGCAGGGCCCAGCGCTGTGCGGCGGGCTGCTCCAGCCACTCGTCGTAGGCCGGGGTCGCCGCGTACCGCTCGTCGGCCTCGCCGTCGGAGGCCAGCAGTCCGGCGGCGTAGGCGAGCTCGACCCAGAAGGCGGCCACGGGTTCGGACACGTCGAGGGCGACGGCGGTGCGCTTGAGGTCGCGCACGCTCAGGCCGCCCGCCCGCAGCACGGCCGGCCCGCCCTCGTGCCAGTCCTTCAGCAGCTCCTCGACGGTCGCCAGCGCCGTGTAGGCCTGTCCGGCCGCGGCTGCGTCCACAACCTGTGGACGGTGCGTCGCGGCCGCCTCGACGGGCGGCGGCAGCGGCTCGGTGGTGCGGTGCGCGCGGCCGGCCCGCAGATGCAGGGCGACCTCGCGGGGGAGTACGACCGTGCCGGGCGCGGTGGGCAGGAGCAGGCCGCGGTCCAGCAGCCAGCGCAGCCGCGGCGCCGGGTCCGCGGTGACCTGGCCGTACGGCGGCCCCCAGACCAGGCGGGAGAGGACCTCCCGGGACTCCTCCGGGGCGTCGGCCAGCAGGGCCGTCATCCGCCGCCGGTCGCCGAACAGGGCGGACAGCGACGACACGGCGGACACGGCGTCGTGCGTCGAGGGCAGCCCGGCCGTCGTGAGGATCTCCTGGATCCGGCCCGGCGACATGCCCGCGGCGGCTTCCTGCACGGTCGGACCCAGTCCCGTGGGAGAGGGGTGCTGCGGCGAGGGCGCCAGCAGCTCACGGGCCGTGCGGACGAGCCGCAGCCGGTCGTCGGCGCCCCACACCAGGGCCTGTTCGCGCAGGGTGCCGAGGGCGTGCGGCAGCGCCGCCACGACGGCCGGGTCGCCCTCGTCGCCGGCCATCAGCGCGAGCAGCTCGTCGTACGTCGCCGGATCCGCCGCCACGGCCAGCGCCTCCGCCGTCTGCAACGCGAGGCGGTCCAGCCGCTCCAGGGCCCGCACGACGGAGGCCCGCGTGCCGGCCCGGGTCGCCAGCTGCGTGAGGTCCGTCGGGACGGGGGTGATGAGGTCGGGGCGGCTGCGCAGGAGTACGGCCAGGGAGGCGTCGTCCCGCGCGCGGAGCGCTTCCGCGAGGGAACGGGGCGGTGTAGCCGGGTCGCTCATCCTGCCCACGTTAGCGGGTGGGGGTGGGGGGTGCTTTGAAAGGGCTGTGCGGTGCCCGCGCCCGCTGCGGCGAGGGTGCGTGCCGGGCGCCGCGGGTGCTGTGCGGCCCTTTCAAAGCCCCCAGGGCGCAGGGGGTGTGTCAGGGGCCCGGGACGGCGCCCGGTGGGCGAACGGAACGTTTCGCAGATGGCTCCCGGATGAACATCATCCGGAGGATTCCGGCACCTCTGGCAACACCGTGCACCCACTCGTCACCCTGGGCTCCCTGTCAACTACTTCACGGCTCAAGGGAATTGGGGGGAAGCGGTGAGTGAGCAGGCGGAGCAGTGGATCGCGATCCTGAGTCTCGCGTTTCCCGTCGCGGCGTTCCTGTGGGAGTTCGCCGTAGTCGGCCGCAAGCGGCTCGGCTACCGGGTGCAGATGGACACCCTCGCCGCGGACGCCGCCGACAAGCCGTACGCCGACGTACTGGGCGACATGCGGCACGACGGCCACCGGCTGAAGGACCCGTCCTTCGTCCTGCTGCGGATCGAGAACGCCGGGTCGGCCAAGATCGTGTCCGACGACTACCTCGCCGACCCCACCGATCCCTACGGCATCAAGGTCACCTTTCGCAACCGCCGGGTCGCGGCCGTGGTCCTCACCGATCCGAGCAACAACGCGCTGCGCGACTTCTTCTTCGAGGAGATGACGGAAGGCGACAACGTCCGCGTCGTCGCCAAACCCGGCTTCCGCCGCAACAACAACGCGGTGGACCGCACGGGCACCATCCGGCTGCCGAAGGTGACGCTGCCCCGGGGCGCCGAGTACAAGGTGCTCGTAGTGCTGGAACGCTGGCCCGAGGACGACAGCAAGGACCCCTTCCCGGACCCGGACGTGCAGGGCACCGACGGGCATGACCGCTGGTACGACCCGCTGGTGCGGTTCCTCCGGCTGAAGGCGACCCGGACCGAGAGCCATGTCTTCGCCTCCCGGCCCGCCTGGTGGGCCATGTGGATCCTGATCGCGGCCGTCGTCGTCCAGGCCTCCTTCACGCTCTTCCTCCGCGACGACCGGCGCCCCCCGCTGGACTGCGTCGGCGGCACCCTGTACCTGCACGGCTCCACCGCCTTCGCGCCCGCCGTCCGGGCCGCCGCCGAGGACTACCTCACCAGATGCGAGGGCGCCGGTGTCGCCATCCCGCTGGAGAGCGACACCTTCAAGGGCAGCACCGACGGGGTCACCGACCTGGACAAGGCCGGCCTGGACGCAGACGTCCCGGTCGGCGAGGGCCTCGGCGACCACCTCGCCTTCACCGACGGCCTCGCCTCAGACGGCCACCCCCGGCTGATCCCCAGGCCCGTCGCCTTCTCCGTGTTCACCCTCGTCGTCAACAAGGACGCGGGCGTGGAGAACCTCAAACTGGACCAGATCCGCAGGGTCTTCGCCGGACAGGTCCAGAACTGGTCCGAGCTCGGCGGCAACGACGTGCCCGTCCATCTGATCAACCGCGACCCCGGCTCGGGCACCCGCAGCACCCTGGTCACCAAGGTCCTGAACGGCAAGGAACCGCCCCAGTTCACCGAGACCGACTGCGCGGCCCTCAACCCGAAGCAGTACGGCCGCTGCGAGGTCACCAGCACGGACACGATGCTGAACACCACCGCCACGGTCCCCGGCGCCATCGGCTACAGCGAGGCCGCCGGAGTCGCCGGCCACAAGGCCGCCGACGGAATCGTCAAGCTGACCATAGACGGCAGGAAGCCGACGGCCGAAGGCGTCGAGGACACCAACTACCCGTACTGGCAGACCGAGTTCGCCTACACCTACGGCGAGCCCCCGGCCGGCTCCGTCGCCGCGGCCTTCCTCAACTTCCTCACCCAGCAGAGCGGTCGCGACATCCTGCACGAACACGGCCACGGGCTCTGCTCCGACGCCCACAACTCGGGCGAGTGCCGACCGGTCTGACCCGCACCGCACACATAGGGCCTGTCGTTTGGATCATGCCGCAGCTGCACGCACCACGCCCCGCTCGGGTTGGCTGAAAGGCGCTGTCTCTCTCAGCCAGCCTGATCCAAACGACAGGCCCTGGTCCTGCGCTAACGTCGTCCCCGCGGGGTTTCGGCACACCCACCCCGGAGGGGACTTCGTGGGGATCGAGAGCGACCAGGTCGTCTACGAGTATCTGAGCCGCGTCGGCGACGTGGCCCAGCAGCGGCAGCTGCCGTCGAGCGCCCGTATGCGCCTGGTGAACGAGCTGCGGGGCGAGATCGACCGGCGCCGCGCCAAGGTGCCCGTCGACAGTCCCGCCGCCGTCCGCCGCATCATCGCCCGCCTCGGCACCCCGGACGAGGTCGTCGCCGCCGCCGGAGGCTCCGCCGCCCCCGCACCCCGGGCACCGGTCACCTCCGTGCCCGTGCAGCCGGACAGCAGGCCCGACGAGGAGCGCCCCAAGGGCCTGCGCCGGCTCGTGCCCCGCCCCCGCCCCGCCGAGGCCCCGACCGTCCCCGACGACGCGCCCCCGCCGCCGCACCTCGCCGGCACGGCGGACCTCGGGGGCAGCGCGGTCCAGCCGGACTGGTGGCGGGTGGACAGCAGCCCGTTCGGGCCCGGCGAGGACATCCCCGGGTTCGTCGGGGGCGTCGAGATCCCGGAGATGCTCAGGCGCCCGCCCGCGCCGGGGGAGACGCGGCTCAAGAAGAAGGACCTCGCCGAGGAGCCGGAGGACCAGGCCGCGGTGGAGGAGGGCGAGGAGGAGGCGCCGAAGGCCCGCCGCCGCCTCATCCGCCGCCCGACCCTCCCGGGCGGCCGCTGGAGCAACCCCCTCCTGCTGCTCGCCGCCGCCCTCCTCGTCGCCGGCGCCGTCCTCAGCCAGATCGTCCCCCTGCTCCTCGGCTGGCTCATCGCCTGGGGCTCGCGCCGCCTGAGCGACGCCGAGACCAAGTGGGCGGTCGTGATCCTGCCCGGCCTCTCCCTCACCGCGGGCGTCGTCTGGCTGTGGGGCCGCACCAACGGCCGCTGGGGCGACCCGATCGCGGAGGGCCACATGAACGCCGCGCTGAGCGAGACCTGGCCCTGGGTGCTGAAGGGAGCGGCGGTGGCGTCGGCGCTGTTCATCGTCTGGCGCTCACAGAAACAGACGTGAGTGGTCGGTTGGGGTCGTCGTTCGTCTGCGGCACCGTCGTGGCTCCGCCGCGTGGGCGCGAACAACCCCCACCCACCCGCAGCCGCCACACGACGGACACCCCCGAGCTACTGGGCGACGGCACAATGAACCCCATGGCTCCTACAACCGTCGGCTTCGATCTCGACATGACCCTCATAGACTCCCGCCCCGGCATCCACGCCTGCTACACGGCGCTGTCCGCGCGCACGGGGACTTTCATCGACGCCGACCTGGCGATCACCCGGCTGGGACCGCCCCTCGCCGACGAGTTGATCAACTGGTTCCCGGCGGACCAGGTCGAGGCCATGGCCGACCTGTACCGCGAGATGTACCCGGCGACAGCCATCACCGCCACCCCCGCACTCCCCGGTGCCCGCGAGGCGATCACCGCGGTACGGGAAGCCGGCGGCCGCGCGATCGTCGTCACCGCCAAGTACGAGCCGAACGCCAAGCTGCACCTGGAACACCTCGGCATCGAACCGGACGCCGTCGTCGGCGACCTGTGGGCCGAGCAGAAGGCCGACGCGCTGCGCGAGTACGCGGCGAGCGTCTACGTCGGCGACCACCAGGGAGACATCCGCGCCGCCCGCGCGGCCGACGCGCTGTCCGTCACCGTGGCGACCGGGCCGTACAGCGCGGTGGAACTCGGCGAACTCGGCGCGGACGTGGTCCTCACGGACCTGACGGCGTTCCCGGACTGGCTGTCCGGCTACCTGGCCGCGCCGCGCGCCTGACGCCGCCCCGCCGCGATCGAGCGGAGCACCCCCGCGCCGGCGACGAGGAATCCGACGCCCATCAGCATGCTCAGTCCGAACATGTATGTGGGAAATGGTGTCGTTCCGAGCAGGAACGGGGTCACGGTGACCAGAGTGGCCAGGGCACCGATGAAGAACACGACCGCACCGGCACGGATCAGTCGGTCACCGGCAGCGGCGGAATTCGTTTGGGTTTTGTCAGGCACCGGACCAGGGTAGTTCCCTGCGCGAAGGAACAACCGGGCGACGTCTTGTCACGGGCCCCGGGAGCATTAGCCTTGGTAGCGGCGGGTCATGGTCGACCCGCTGTAGTGCTATCAAGAGCCGTTTTCAGAAGCAGTTTTCCGACGAGTACGAGGACGAGGACAGACGTGCCTACCGGCAAGGTCAAGTGGTTCAACAGCGAGAAGGGCTTCGGCTTTCTCTCCCGCGACGACGGCGGTGACGTCTTCGTTCATTCCTCGGTCCTCCCCGCCGGAGTAGACACACTCAAGCCGGGACAGCGAGTGGAGTTCGGGGTGGTCGCCGGTCAGCGCGGTGACCAGGCACTTTCGGTCACCCTGCTCGACCCGACCCCCTCGGTCGCGGCCGCCCAGCGCAAGAAGCCGGACGAACTGGCATCCATCGTCCAGGACCTGACGACCCTCCTGGAGAACATCACGCCGATGCTGGAGCGCGGCCGCTACCCGGAGAAGACGGCCGGGAAGAAGATCGCGGGGCTGCTGCGCGCGGTCGCCGACCAACTCGACGTCTAGCCGTCAGCCGTAAGGATTCAGGGGAAATCCAGCACACCCGGGCCGAGGGGCGGCACCAGCCCCTCGGCCGCCGCACGTGTGAGGAGTCCGCGCACGGCCGCGGCACCTCTTTCTGCCGGCCGTGAAAGTCGCGGCTGGGCCGGATGTCAGGGGAAGGTGAGTGCCTCGGGCCCGAGGGGCGGCACCAGTCCTTCCGCAGCCGCCCGAGTCAGCAACCCCCGCACCGCCGCGTAGCCGTCCACGCCCAGGTCGTGGGTGAACTCGTTGACGTAGAGACCGATGTGCTGGTCGGCGACGGACGGGTCCATCTCCTGGGCGTGTTCCATGACGTACGGGCGGGAGGCCTCGGGGTCGTCCCAGGCGGCGCGTACGGACGTGCGGATCGCGTCGGCCAGGAGCGTCAGCCGCTCGGCGCCCAGTGAGCGCTTGGCGATGATCGCGCCGAGCGGGATGGGCAGGCCCGTCGTGTCCTCCCAGTGCTCGCCCATGTCGGCGAGCTTGTGCAGGCCGTAGTTCCGGTACGTGAAGCGGGCCTCGTGGATGACGAGCCCCGCGTCGACCTTGCCGTCCCGCACGGCGGGCATGATCTCGTGGAACGGCATCACCACGATCTCGCCGACCCCTCCGGGGAGCGTGTCCGCCGCCCAGAGGCGGAACAGCAGGTACGCCGTCGACTTCTCGCTCGGTACCGCGACCGTACGGCCCGTGAGGTCCGCGCCGGCCTCGCGGGTGAGCACCAGCGGGCCGCAACCCCGGCCCAGCGCACCCCCGCAGGGCAGCAGCGCGTACTCGTCGAGGACGTACGGCAGCACGGCGTACGACACCTTCAGCACGTCGAACTCACCGCGCTCGGCCATGCCGTTGGTGATGTCGATGTCCGCGAAGGTGACGTCGAGGGCGGGTGCGCCGGGGACGCGGTCGTGGGCGAGGGCGTCGAAGACGAAGGTGTCGTTCGGGCAGGGGGAGTACGCGATCTGCCAAGGCTGTCGCTGCTGTTGCTGCTCACCGGTCATGCGGGTGCCAACCTTCCAGGACGGGTGCGAGCTTCCCGAAGGCCTCGGTCAGGGCGGCCAGCGCGTCGCCGATGCGCCAGGCGGCGCGGTCGCGCGGGCCGACGGGGTTGGAGACCGCGCGCAGCTCCAGCACGGGCGTACCGTGCGCGGCGGCGGCCTCGGCGACGCCGAAGCCCTCCATGGCCTCGGCGAGGGCGGTGGGGTGCCGCTCGCGCAGCCGTGCGGCGCGGACGGCGGTGCCGGTCACGGTGGAGACGGTGAGGACGGCGCCGGGGCGTGCGCCGGTGGCCGACACGACGTCTCGTACGAGTGATTCCGGTGGACGGTGGGTGACGGTGCCGAAGCCCAGTTCGGTGACGGGCAGGAAGCCGTCGGGGGTCTCCGCGCCCAGGTCGGCGGCCGTGATCTCGTCGGCGACGACGAGGGAGCCGACGGGGGCGTGCGGGGCGAAGCCGCCCGCGATGCCGGTCGAGACGGCCAGGCCGTAGGGGGCGCCTTCCAGGGCGGCCCGGGTGAGGGCCGTGGCGGTGGAGGCGGCGGCGAGCGCGGGCCCCACGCCGGCGGCGATCACGTCGACGCCGGGCAGGCCGAGTGCCCGGGCCACCGCGTCCCGCTCGGCGGGGACGGCGGTGGCCACCAGGACACGTACGGCGGACGTCGTCAGCTGTCCTTCTTGAGCTTGAAGGACCACAGGCCCGTCACGTCCTTCTCGCCCTCCTTGATGGAGACCAGCGTGGAGTCGCCGCTCGCGCCGTACTGGGCGTTGAAGAACACGCTGCCCGGGACGGTGCGGTAGGTCTTCGTGCTGGAGTCGGTGAGGGGCTGGCCGTTCATGAGGATGGTCCAGCCGTTGTCCGCGATCTCCGGGTCGACGCCGAAGCGGACGGTGTCGTCCGGGTCCACCTTGATGGACTCGATGCCCTTGTCCTTCAGGCAGCCGGCCAGGTCGGCGGTCTTCACGGCCTTGCCCTCGCCACCGCAGGTCGCCTCCGAGTGGACGGAGGAGGTGCCGACGGTGACCGTGGCCAGCGGGGTCGGCTTGTCGCAGGCCGACAGGGCGAGCAGTCCGGCGGAAACGGCGCCGGCGGCGGCGAGCGCGCGGCGGCGTCGCTCAGCACGTTGTACATCAGCGGCTTCGCCGCGGGGCAGCGTGGTCATGGTCGAAGGCTATCGGGCGCGTGTGACGCTCTCTCCATGTGGGGGGCGGCGTGCCGTACGACAGGCGTGGGTCACGCGCGGGTCACGTGGCCGTCAGGCCACGTCGGGACGGCTGTGTCCGCCGTGCCGGGCCGAGCCGATCAGGCCCTTGACGGTGGTCAGCCAGCCGACGGCGACGATCGCCGCGCCCACCAGCAGCCCGAACGAGCCCTTCAGCGGCAGCACGATGCCGACCGCGCCGCCGAGCACCCAGGACATCTGGAGCAGCGTCTCCGAGCGCGCGAACGCCGACGTACGGACCAGCTCCGGCACGTCCCGCTGGATCAGCGCGTCCAGCGACAGCTTGGCCAGCGCCTGCGCGAACCCGGCGGTCGCCGCGAGGAACGCCACCAGGACCGCGCCGAAGAAGGCCGCCGCCGTGAGCGCCGCGAGCAGCACGAAGCCCACGACCGTCACGATGATGATCTCGGGCGCCCGGGAGCGCAGCCACGCCCCGACCGCCGTACCGCAGGCGTTCCCGACCCCGGCCGAGCCGGCCACTATGCCCAGCGACACGGCCGCGCTCTGCCCGGACATCGGGTGCTCGCGCAGCAGGAACGCGAGGAAGAAGATCAGGAAGCCGGTCAGGCAGCGGATGGAGGCGTTGGCGGCGAGGGCGTGGGTGACGGCGATGCCGACCGTGCGCAGCCCGGGGCGCTTGACCGGTTTGAGGTGCGGCCCGTGCAGATGCTGCTCGTCGGCCGCCAGCAGCGCGGTGTCCTCGCCCTTGGCCGAGTCGACCTTCGGCGGCAGCGTGAACGACAGGAACGTGCCGACGACGAAGATCAGGAAGGCGCCGTACAGCGGATAGCGCGGCCCCAGCGCCTGGAGTCCCGCGCCGATGGGTGCGGCGATGCCGGTGGCGAGAAGACCGCCGAGGGTGACCCGGGAGTTGGCCTTCACCAGGGAGAAGCGGGGTGGCAGCAGCCGGGGCACCACGGCGCTTCTGACGACGCCGTAGGCCTTCGAGGCGACCAGCACCCCGAGGGCGGCCGGATAGAGCTCGATGCTGCCGGTGACCACGGCCCCGGACAGGACCAGCGCGAGCATGGCGCGGGCGAACATGGCCCCGGCCATGGCGGCCCGCCGGCCATGAGGAACCCGGTCGAGGAGCGGGCCGATCACCGGCGCGAGGACGGTGAACGGGGCCATGGTGATGCCGAGGTAGAGCGCGACCCGGCCGCGGGCCTCGTCGGTGGGGACGGAGAAGAAGACGGTGGAGGCGAGGGCGACGGTGATCATCATGTCCCCGGCGCCGTTCACCCCGTGCAGTTCGATCAGCTTGCCGAGGCCGGACTCGCCCGCCCCGTGCGCGTGGGTGGCCTTGCGGATGCCGCGGGCGGTGCCGGTGAACGGGAAGTGCAGGGCACGGCCGACCGCACGGAAGGAGCCGCGCCTGCGGCCCGTTCCGCCACCTCGATTGCGGCCGCCCTTGCCGCCACCGATGCCGGTGGCTCCTTCGGGCTGCCTCGCGGTTGCCACGACGCAATAGTGCCCCGAAGTGGGGGTTGGTAGTGCGGTTACGGCGCGTATGGAGTGCAAGGTCCCGGATCCGCGGAGGGCGCCGCGCAGCCGCGAATGGGCCGTCGGTGTAGGCCCAGCGCGCGAGAGCAGGTAGCGTGCGTATCTCAGCCATCCCGCACAATGGATGACGTAGGTGCGCCCGAGCGCGATTCGGGTGCGGACGTCGACGCGGCCCACAGGTCCGCTCCGTCTGCTCCATCGCCTCACGGCAACCGCACCCGAGAGACGGCGTAGGAGAGAAGCGATACCTGTGAGCGCAGCGACAACGCGAAGCCGCACCCCCGACCGTCTGTGCGCCGAGGCGGTCGACCTCGCCCGCAGCGCCGCCGAGGAGGCCGCCGCGCCAGGTGTGGTGGGTGAGCACGCGGGCCTGCTGTCCGAGGGCGACCGCGTTGTCACGCACTACTTCGAGTGCAAGGAACTCGGGTACCGCGGCTGGCGCTGGGCGGTGACGGTGGCGCGGGCGTCCCGCGCCAAGATCGTGACTCTGGACGAGGTGGTCCTGCTCCCCGGCCCGGACGCCCTCCTGGCCCCCGAGTGGGTGCCCTGGAGCGAACGCCTGCGCCCCGGCGACATGGGCCCCGGCGACCTGCTCCCCACGGACGCCGAGGACCTGCGCCTGGAGCCCGGCTACTCCGGTGAGGACGAGCCGGTGCCGAACGCGGCCGTCTCGGAGGAGATGGCGGAGCTGGTCGAGGCCGAGGACGCCGAGGTCACCGCGGCCACCCCCGCGAACCTGCCGGTCGCCCCCTCCCGAGGCTCGATCGCCGCGGTCGCGGAGGAACTGGGCATGCGCCGCGCCCGCGTCCTGTCCCGCTACGGCCTCCATGTCGCCGCGGACCGCTGGGAGGAGGCGTACGGCGCCAAGACCCCCATGGCCCAGGCGGCCCCCGCCTTCTGCGTCTCCTGCGGCTTCCTGGCCCCCATCGGCGGCTCCCTCGGCCAGGCCTTCGGCGTCTGCGCGAACGAGTTCTCCCCGGCCGACGGTCGTGTGGTCTCCCTTACGTACGGCTGCGGCGGCCACTCCGAGGCCGCGGTCATGCCGAAGCCCCCGCGTCCGGCTCCGCCGGTGATCGACGAGACGCGGGTGGACCCGTTCCCCCTGCGGCCGGCGGCGGATTCGGGGTCGGTTTCGGTTACGGCGGATGAGGACTCGGCGGAGCTCGGACACTCGTAGTACGCGGGACGAGTCAGCGACGGCTCATCTTGCCGACCGGGGTCAGGGCACGAGGCTCTTGAGGTCGATGTCGATCGAGAAGGGGACGGCGGTCTTCAGACGGTCACGGTGAATTCCGGTAGCCACGTACGCGCCGGTCATGGTGTCGAGTTCGTAGGTGTGGACCGTGGGGGCACCGGCCTCGTCCTCGACGCGCCAGAAATGGGAGATCCTGGCCTGCGCGTACTTGAAGGGCTTCAGGGACCGGTCGCGGTCCGCCGACTCCTCCGAGACGACCTCGATCACCAGGGCGACATCGGCGGGTGCGTACCAGGTGCGGTCGGGGTCGTATGCGGCGGTGGTGACCAGGATGTCGGGCTCTGGGCGGCTCTTCTTGTCCAGCCGGACAGTCATCTCGCGCTCGGTCTCGAATCCCTCGGGGACCGATTGCCGCAGGGCGAAAGTCAGGTTCTCCACCAGTCGAGAGTGCCAGGACCGCTGCGGCGACATCATGAAGATCAGGGCTCCGTCGATGAGTTCGGTGTGCCGCGGTGCTTGCGGGAGGTGGTCGAGGTCGTCGGCCTCCCAGCCGCTGGGCCTGGGGGGGATCATCCAGTCGGGGAGTTCGGCGGTCACGGCTTCCTCCAGGCGCTTCAGGGGAGCGGCGGTCTGGGGCCTTGATCCCGGGTCACGGACACGGCCCGAACACCTGGCGTCAGCGTAGTTGATGTCGCGGAGTGCTTCGGCAGTCACGGCAGAGTCCTGGGGTGGGTGAGCGGAAGGCGCGGTCGCAGTCTTCGCAGGTCTGGAAGGGGTGGTGGACAGGCGGTGGTGGGGCTGGTGCCCGGAACGGGGGCGCGGGTGGTAGTTGGGTGGTGAGGCGGTGGGCCAGCAGGGCAGCCGGGCGGCACAAGGGCTCGGTTGGCAGGTCGGTGGTCAGGGCGTGGCGTACGGCAGTGGGGGTGACGTCGCGGTCCAGCCAGGCGGCGACGCCGGGGGCGAGGTGGGCCGTGTCGCTGGCGGAGAGAAGCAGGCGGGGGTCGTGGCGGCGGAGGTCTGCGAGGAGGTCCGTGGCCTTCTGGTGGGGGCGGCGGAGCCGAACTGGCGTGGTTCAAGAGCAGTTACAGCGGCGGCAACAATGGTGAGTCCTGCGTCAAGATCGCGGTAGCGCCCGCACCATCCACGTCCGCGACTCCAAGTACCGCGACACCAGCCCCCGCCTCGCCCTCGCGCCGCCGGCCTGGTCCGTCTTTGTCGCGTACGCGACAAGCGCCCCGGGCCGGCCTCAGTCCTTGACCGCCTCCGCGATCTGCCGGGCAGCCTCCGCGGGCGTGAGGTGCGTGGTGTCGACGACCTCGGCCTCGGCGTGCAGCCATGTGCGGGCCGCCTCGGCGTAGGGCTCGAGGTATTGGAGACGGAACGGGGAGTCGGGGCCAAGGACGGTGTCGCCCGCGATGCGCCCGCGGAGGGTTTCCTGGTCGGCGTGGAGGACGAAGTGCCGGATGGGGATGCCGTGCTGGGCGAGGCCCGTGCTGATCTCGCGCCAGTACTGCTCGACCAGGACCGTCATGGGCATCACCAGAGTGCCGCCGGTGTAGGCGAGTACGTGGCGTGCGGTCTCGACTACGAGCTGCCGCCACGGTGGCCAGTGCTGGAAGTTGTCCGTCCCGGGCAGCCCCGGCGTGATGTCCATCAGCGTCTCGCCGACCTTCTCGGCGTCGAGGACCCGTGAATCTGGGATCAGCTGCTGCACGAGTGCGCTGGTCGTGGTCTTGCCCGCGCCGTGGGTGCCGTTGAGCCATACGATCATGCGACCCAACGTTAGGGGGTGCTTTGAAGGTCCCGCACAGCACCCACCGCGCCCGGCACGCCGAGGGCACGCACCGGCCTGCGACACCAGCCGCTGCCGCGGCGGGCGCGGGCACCGCACGGGACTTTCAAGCACCCCCTGGTGCCGCGCGGGCTGGGGGACATCAAGAACGCCGGGCGCGCACCGCGCGGCGGATCAGCCGGGACGCGATGAGGTACAGCGCGGTGAGGGCCGCCCAGGCGGCGAGGAACACAAGCGCGTCGTTCTTGCCGAGCTCGCTCCAGAGGATGGCGGTGACCCCGGGCCCGCCGATCCACCAGGCGAACACGATGAGTCCGATGACCAACGTGGCCAGCTGACCGAGGGCCTCCGCGATCAGGTCCCGCATTGTTCGTCACTCCCGTGTGGATGAGATGGCTGCATGATCAACCGGCTCAGCCTAAGTACTCCTCGCCCTCGGGCAACAGGCCCACGCCTGACCTCGACCCGCCTCAGTCCCCCGCGTTCCTGCGTCCCGCTCTCTCTGCCAGAGGCGCCATCACCAGCCCGGCCGTGGCCACGGCGACGGCCGGCACGACGGAGTGGGCGCGCACCCCCGGCGTCCACTCCAGCAGCATCACTCCGACCAGGAAGGCCGACAGCCAGCCAAAGACGGCGTCGGTGAGCCGGGCGGCGGGCACGGAGTGGGCCAACGAGCCACGCACCAGTCGGCGTACGGGAACCGTGACGGCCGCGGCGATCGCGGAGCAGGGCGCCAGCAGCAGCAGTGCCCAGAACACCGACGCGAGACCGTCGATCTCGATCGCGCCGGGAAACACCGCCACCGTGATGAGCAGGACAAGCAGCATCACGAGGCCGACCACCGCGGTCACCCAAAGGACCAACCCGCCTATGACGGCTCGGGCGAGCCGCTTCTCACCGTCTGTGGACGGCTCGTCGTCCGTGCTGGGATTCATGCCTGGATCACCTCATTAAGAGCTACCCGGCAAAGAGGATGATCGCCTTCGCGAGATGGTTCGCCACGTCGTACGGCAGCCCTGACCTCACCAGAGCCGGCGTGAGAGCGTGCCCGCCCGTGCCGCCGTGCCGCCGTGCCGGAAGCCGGCCGTCACCAGCTTGCGGACGATGGTGCTCCAGCCGAACCGCGGGGACGCTGCCTTGCCCTCCAGATCGGGGCGGGTGACAAGTCTGCGTGCTCGACTAGTATGGATGCTGGAATAGTTCGGGAATCCGAGAAGGCCCCAGAAGACCAGGGAGGCGACCGTGGCGGTGAACACGTCGTGGACGCGGGCGGTGCTGCCACTCTGCTTGCTCGGGGTGCTGGACGCGGAGGAGAAGAACTACGGGTACGCACTCCTGAACCGCCTCGGTGAGGCGGGCTTGGAGGGTGTGAAGCCGGCAACCCTGTATCCCGCCCTCACGCGACTGGAGGAAGAAGGCGCGGTGGAGATCGAGTGGGGCGCGGGTGAGGGCGGCCCCGGGCGGAAGTACTACCGCATCACCGAGGAGGGGCGGAAGCGGCTGCGGCGAGACAGCGCAGCCTGGCGTGACCTCAACAGCACCGTCGCCTCGCTCCTCGGAGACCTCACAGGGGGAGAGTCATGACCACCACGGAGAAGCTCGACTGGGCGCGCGAGGAGGACGAGGAGTGGGCGGCGGTTGTCGAACTGCGTCTCGCGCTCGACACCCAGGCACCTGCCGACCTGGTGCACCAAGTACTGGCGGAGGCCCATGATGCCGTGACCGAGACGGGCCGGGCGGCCCGCGACCTCTTCGGTGCTCCCGCGGCGTACGCGCGGTCCGTGGCCGGCGAACGGATCGACGAGGAAGACCGCGCGCGGGCCGACTCGCACGGTCTGACGCCGGGTGAGCGTCTCATCGGTTCCCTCGTGACGCTCGGTGTCGTGGGGATCGGCGTCGCCGTTCTGTGGTGGATCCGCGACGGGCTTTGGGCGCAGGCCAGCTGGTCGTCGATCGCAGCGATCGGGACAGTCGTCCTCGTGGCCGTCCTGGTGGCCGTCGTCCCTGTGGCGTGGGCCGCCGGGCGGATCGTGGGGACATGGGCCTTCGGCGCGGGGGCGGTCGTCACCGTGGGCGTCGGTGCCGCGGCTGCCGGCGTCCTGCCCGGCGACCGGCTCTTCGACTTCCCCGTCCCCGTACTGGCGGCGGTCGGCGGCGCCTTGATCCTCGCGGCCGTAGTGCTCCCCGGCACCACCGCCGACCGCTGGCTCACTCCGCGGCTCCAGGGCCAGGGCAGCGACGAGCGCTGGCTGTCGCATGTGGAGGGTCTGCTGCGCGGTCGCCACGCCGTGCCCGCCGCCGAAGCGCGTGCCCACGTGCGGGAGGCACGCCAGCATCTGGCCTCGTCGGGCGAGAGCGCCGAGAACGCCTTCGGCCGCGCCGAGGTGTACGCGATGCGCCTGGCCGAAGGCCCGCGCAAGGAACAGCGGCTGGCTCGACGCAAGCTCTACGGCGTCACCGCGTCGGCGCTCATCCTCACCCTGATCTTCGTCGACGAGCTGCGTGACCTGGAGCCGTCGTCCTTGGGGTTCTGGTTCTGTGCGGCAGCGGTCGCCTACCTGATCTGGTACGCGGCATGCGGATGGATCCGGTGGATCCGGGCGTCCTCTGCGGGCGGTCGGCATGATCGCGGGCCGTCCTCCGACCGGACCTGAGCGAGCGCCGCCGTACCGCCCGACATCCAAGGTCCGTCATCCGAGGTCCGTCATCCGAGGTCCGTCATCCGAGGTCCGTCATCCGAGGTCCGTCATCCGAGGTCCGATGCCCGAGGTCCGATGCCCGAGGCCCCAAGTCCGACGCCAAGGCCCGGCGCCCAAGGCCCGGCGCCGGAACGCGTCACCGATCGCGGCCGCCCGGGGCGCGGCCGTCCTGTGACGCCCGTCGTCGGGACCAGTCATCCGGCACCCGGGGCTCGCGGCGCCCCCCGCCCCCGTTGAGCGGTACCTTCAACATCACGCCGATGAGGAGAGTCAACGTGAGCAAGTTCGTGCGGCCCGCGGCCGAAGGTGCCGACCCCTTCGGTACGGCCCGTCTGCGACGCGGAGTGGCCGGCGCCTGGGCGACCAGCCCCGCCCGTTTCCGGGAGGACGCCAATGCCGAGGAGGACCTCGTCCTCGGTGGGTACCGGGACCGGCTCGTGGTCGAGCTCGCGCAGAACGCCGCCGATGCCGCCGCCAGGGCAGGGGTGGCCGGCCGCCTTCGGCTGACCCTCCGTGAGGGTGTTCTCGTCGCCGCCAACACCGGGGCGCCGCTGGACGCGGCCGGAGTCGAGTCGCTTTCCACCCTGCGCGCCTCCGCCAAGCGGGACACGGCCACCGTCGGCCGCTTCGGCGTCGGGTTCGCCGCCGTTCTGTCCGTCACCGACGAGCCCGCCGTCGTCGGCCGGCACGGCGGTGTGCGGTGGTCCCTGGCCGAGGCCCGGGAGCTGGCCCAGGAGACCGCGCGGCACAGCCCGGGGCTGGGTGACGAGATCCGGCGCCGGGACGGCCATGTGCCCGTGCTCCGGTTGCCGTTCGCCGCCGAGGGCACCGCCCCGGACCCGTACGACACCGCCGTGATCCTCCCGCTGCGCGACACCGCGGCCGCCGACCTCGCCGAGCGGCTGCTGCACACCGTCGACGACGCGCTGCTCCTCGCCCTGCCCGGGCTCGAGGAGGTCGTGATCGAGGTCGGCGACGCCGAGCCGCGCACGCTGCGGCGCCGGACCGACGGGCCCTTCACGGTCGTGGAGGACTCCCGCGACGGCGTCGACGGCGTCACCCACTGGCGTACGGCCGCCGCCTCCGGCCCGCTCACCCCCGAGCTTCTCGCCGACCGGCCGGTGGAGGAGCGGTTGCGGCCCCACTGGTCGCTCACCTGGGCCGTCCCCGTCAACGCCGCCGACAGCACCCCGGCCCGGCCCCGCACCGCCCCCGTCGTCCACGCGCCCACACCCAGCGACGAACCCCTCGGTGTCCCCGCGCTTCTCATTGCCTCCTTCCCCCTGGACACCACGCGCCGCCACGCCGCCCCCGGTCCGCTCACCGACTTCCTCGTGCAGCGCGCGGCGGACGCGTACGCCGAACTCCTCGCCGACTGGCGCCCGGTGAGCGAGGGCATCATCGGCCTCGTGCCCGGGCCGCTCGGCAAGGGCGAACTGGACGGCGCCCTGCGCCAGGCCGTCCTGGAGCGGCTGCCCCGGACCTCCTTCCTGCCGCCCGCCCACCAGGGCCTTTCCCAGCCGGTGGGCGAAGCGCTCGAGCACGAGTCCGAGCTGCCCGAGTCCCTCAGCCCCCGCGAGGCCGAGGTCGTGGAGGGCGCGGGCGCCGACACCGTGCGCGTGCTGGCCGAGGTGCTGCCGACCCTGCTGCCCGCCGGGCTCGAACGGCGCGTGGAGTTGCGGACGTTGGGCGTCGCCCGGGTCCCGCTCACCGACGCGATCGACCGCCTCGCCGGACTGGAGAAGGAGCCGGGCTGGTGGCGACGGCTCTACGACAGCCTCGCCGGCGTCGACCCGGACCGGCTGTCCGGACTGCCGGTGCCGCTGGCCGACGGGCGCACCACCATCGGGCCGCGACAGGTCCTGCTCCCGACCTCCGACGGTGCCCCCGTCGACCCGGAGATCCTCACCCGTCTCGGTCTCAAGGTCGCCCACCCGGACGCCGCGCACCCGCTCCTGGAGAAGCTCGGCGCCCTGCCGGCCACGCCCCGCGCGGTCCTCACCACGCCCCAGGTGCGTGCCGCCGTCGCCGCCTCCCTGGACGACGACGGTGGCGTCAGCTGGGAGGAGGACGCGCCGGACGCCGAGGAACTGGCCGACACGGTGCTCGCGCTGGTGCGGGACGCGGGCCTTGAGCCCGGTGACGAGCCGTGGCTCGGCGCACTCGCGCTGCCCGACGAGGAGGGTGAGCCGGCGCCGGCCGGTGAGCTGGTCCTCCCCGGCAGCCCCTTCGCCCAGGTCATGCGGGAGGACGAACTCGCCACCGTCGACGCCGAACTGGCCGACAAGTGGGGCGAGCAGCCGCTCGCCGCCTGTGGCGTCCTCGCCAACTTCGCCCTGGTCCGGGCCACGGACGTCGTCCTCGACCCGGATGAACTGGAGCCCCGTGAAGGGGACTTCGCCGAGCCCGACGACGCCGGTCTGCTGGACGCGGTCGACGTCTGGTGCGAGGACATCCTCGACCGTGTCCCGGACACGCCCGTACCGCCCGTCGCGACCGAGCTGATCGCCGTACGCGATCTGGACCTGGTCGACGACGACAAGTGGCCGCAGGCCCTCGCCCTGCTCGCCCAGCCGCCCCTGCGGGACGCGCTGACCCAGCAGGTCCGCATCCTGCTGCCCGACGGCACGCACGAGGTCGTACGGCCGTACACGGCCTGGTGGCTGCGGGGCAACCCGGTGCTGGACGGCCGCCGCCCGGCCGGGCTCCTCGCCTCCGGCGGCGACCCGCTCCTGCGCGGCCTGTACGACGAGGCCGACGCCACCGGCTTCGACGACGAGCAGGTGCTGCGGGCCCTCGGCGTGCGCACCTCCGTCGCCGCGCTGCTCGACGAGCCGGGCGGCGCCGCCGAACTCCTCGACCGCCTCGCCGACCCCGACCGCCCCGTCACCTCCGCCCAACTGCACGCCCTGTACGGCGCCTTGGCCGACCTGGACCCCGAGCAGGTGACCCTGCCGGACGAGCTGCGAGCCGTCATCGACGGGCGGGTCGAGGTCGTGGACGCGGCCGACGCGGTGGTCGTCGACTCGCCCGATCTGCTGCCCTTCACCGAGGGCGTGCCTCTGCTTCCGGTACGGCCGGCCCGGGCCGCCGAGCTGGCCGAGCTGTTCCAGGTGCGGCGGCTGAGCGAGTCCGTCACCGGCGAGGTGACGAGCGAGGGCACCGAGCACGACGTGCCGGAGCCGGTACGGATCCTGCTCGGGCCGCGGACCCCGCAGTCGTACGTCGAGCACGAGGAACTCGTCGTCGACGGTGTGGAGATCGACTGGCGGCTCACGGACGACGGGGTGCTGCACGCCTCCACCCTGGAGGGGGTAGCGGCCGGGCTCGCCTGGGCGGCGGGGCAGTGGCCGCGGCGGTTCGAGGTGGCGGCGTTGTTGGAGGATCCGTCACGCACGGCGGAGCTGGCGCGGGACCGGTGGTTCGACTGACGTTCCCGTGAACGGTCAGTCCGCCTCGGTTTCCAGGAAGTAGTCGTACGTCTCCAGGTCGAGCGTGATCCCGGTCAGCTGCCGGACACGCTCGGCGTGTTCCCGCGTCAGCGGATACACGTCGGCCAGCTGCTCCGGCGGCATCCCGAGGAGTTCGCCGAAGGCCTCCGCGCCGACCGCGGTGACATCCGTGATCGAGTCGGGCCATTCCTCGTCCTTGCGATAGCGGACGAGAGGGAGTCGGAGTCCCATGACTTCACCTACCTGAACTGTGATCTTGAAATTTCCCGCACAAATTTCTCACGACATGTACAACCTTTCGCATGTGCCGCGAATCTCATCACGTGGGTCAACAGACTCTCTGACCACTTGGGTCCCGTTCCGTCCCACGAGCCACTGTGCGCGACCGGCGGAGGGGCCCCATCTCCACGTGGGGAACACACATGCGCGTTCGTGCCTCTGTCGCCATCGTCACCGGCGCACTGGCCCTGACTGGCCTCGCCGTTCCGGCTGCGCAGGCGGACAGTCACCCGGACCTCGCCTCTCTGGCGTCCTCTTCGGCAAAGGCGGGGGCGGCGAAGAGCACCCCGTTCGCCGCCGCGGCCGACGAGGCCGAGGGCGACACCAAGATCACTGCTGTCACCGTCAACGGTGGTAAGAACATCGTCGTCGGCACCACGCAGAAGAAGGCCTTCACGGTCTCGGTGACGGCCACCGACCCGAAGGGCATCCACGACGCGTTCGCCATGCTCTGGCACGGCCCGAGTTCCGAGAACGCCGACGGCGCCATCGTGCCGTCGAACCTGGACGACGAGCAGATCGGCACCTGCACCAACTCCAGTGCCACCACTGCCACGTGCAAGATCACGCTGATCGCCGACCCGAACGAGAACATCTACGGCAACATCCTGGCCGGCACCTGGAAGGTGTGGGCCGCGGCCGCCGGCAACGACGGCGACTACGTGATCCGCGAGGCCTACAAGACGGCCAAGGTCCAGCGCGCGTCCAAGCTCACGGTCAACGCCTCCCCGGAGCCCGTGAAGAAGGGCAAGACCATCACGGTCACCGGCAAGCTGACCCGCGCCAACTGGGACCGCGGCACGTACAACGGCTACTCCGCCCAGCCGGTGAAGCTCCAGTTCCGCAAGAAGAACAGCAGCACCTACACCACCGTCAGGACCATCAAGACGAGCACGACGGGCGACCTGAAGACCACGGTCAAGGCCACCCAGGACGGCTACTTCCGCTACTCCTTCGCGGGCACCTCGACCACCCCGGCGGTCAACGCCGCGGGTGACTTCGTCGACGTGAAGTAGCCGGCGGGGCGTCAGGACAGCAGCAGAACAGCGACAGGCAGACAGGGCACGCGTCACGAACTCCCTGTGACAGAAGGGGAGTTCGTGACGAAGCTCACAAAGATTCCGCCCGGTCCGAACAACCGGCAACGCCCGGCGCCTATCTGACCACGTGGACCAACAGGTCCCACGATCACCCGGGCCCCGAGGTGACCGGCAGCGCAGGCTACGACGACCAGCGGGGCCCCTTTCCGTACCAGGGGAACGCATGCGCATCAGAGCCACCGTGGCCGCCGTCTCCGGCGCCCTGGCCCTCTCCGCCCTCGCCGTGCCGGCCGCCCAGGCCGACGACACCGCCGCCTCCTACCGCGCGGACGTCGCGAAGGTCCGCCAGGCCGCGCTCGCCGCGTCCGACCGGGCCCCGGCCGCGGCGGGCAAGCCGTACGCCCTGAACGTCTCCTTCTCCAACTTCAAGATCGCCAAGGCGGTCAAGGTCGGCACCACCGGCCACGTCGCCACCACGGTGACGTACACGCTGACCCACGGCGCGGACGTCAAGATCACCGCCGCCGACTTCGTCACCGACCCCTTCATCTACCGGGGTTCCGCCACCGCGCCGGACAACATGCTCTACGGCAACAAGCCGGCCAAGTGCACCGCGACCTCGGCGACCACCGCCACCTGCAAGGGCACCATCGACGTGTACCCGGGCGCCCACGAGCTGATCAACGCCGACGCCGGGACCTGGCGGGCCGCCGCCGAGGCCACCGCCTTCAACGGCCAGGACCCCGACGGCGAGACCTTCGACATCACCAAGGTCGGCTACAAGAGCCAGAGCGGCCTCGGCAGCACGCTGATGCAGCGGTCCTCCAAGCTGACGGTCAACGCCTCCCCGGAGCCCGTGAAGAAGGGCAAGACCATCACGGTCACCGGCAAGCTCTCCCGCGCCAACTGGGAGGACAACAAGGACCACGGCTACACGAACCAGCCGGTGAAGTTGCAGTTCCGCAAGAAGAACAGCGACACCTACACCACGGTCAGGACCATCAAGACCAACGCGACGGGTGAGCTGAAGACCACGGTCAAGGCGACCCAGGACGGCTACTTCCGCTACACCTTCGCGGGCACGACCACGACCCCGGCGGTCACCGCTGCCGGCGACTTCGTAGACGTCCAGTAGGGCAACGCCCTTCAGGGGCGCGGGGCTGTAGCGATTTGCGGCTCCGCCGCGTGGGCGCGACCAGCCACAACGCACCCGCGGCGACCCACGACGCTCAACGGCCCAAGCCAAGCGCAGCGGCTACGCCGGGAAACGGCGGTCGACCCACTTCCAGGTCAACTCCAGGGCGACCGCCGCCACGCCCGCTATCCCCACCGCGATCCACGGCATCGTGGCCCCGACGAGCCGCAGCGCGAAGAACTCCTGTAGCCACGGCACCACCAGCACCAGCAGGAACCCGAACCCCATCGCGGCCACCAGCGCGATCCGCCACCAGGTGTACGGGCGGGCGATGATGGCCAGCACCCACATCGAGATCAGGAAGAGCGTCAGCGTGGCGACGCTGGTCTCCGCGTCCAACGCGCCCTCGCCGGTGTAATGGTGACGGGCGGTCAGATACGTCGCGAACGTCGCCACCGCGGCCACCAGCCCGCCCGGGATCGCGTACCGCATGACCCGCCGTACGAAGTGGGGTTTCGCGCGTTCCTTGTTGGGGGCGAGGGCCAGGAAGAAGGCCGGGACGCCGATGGTGAGGGTGGAGAGCAGGGTCAGATGGCGGGGCAGGAAGGGGTACTCCACCTGCCAGAAGACGACCATCAGCGCCAGCAGGACCGAGTACACGGTCTTCACCAGGAACAGCGTCGCCACGCGCGTGATGTTGCCGATCACCCGCCGGCCCTCCGCGACCACCGACGGCAGCGTCGCGAAGCTGTTGTTGAGCAGCACGATCTGCGCGACCGCCCGGGTCGCCTCCGAGCCAGAGCCCATCGCCACGCCGATGTCGGCGTCCTTCAGCGCGAGGACGTCGTTCACGCCGTCGCCGGTCATGGCGACGGTGTGCCCGTGGGACTGGAGCGCGCCGACCATGTCCCGCTTCTGCTGCGGGGTGACCCGCCCGAACACCGTGCCGTCGTCGAGTGCCGTCGCCATCCCGTCCTTGTCCTGCGGGATCCGGCGCGCGTCGACCGTCGTCCCGGTCAGCCCGAGCTTGGTCGCGACCGCGCCCACGGACACGGCGTTGTCCCCGGAGATCACCTTGGCGCGGACGTTCTGCTCGGCGAAGTAGCGCAGGGTGTCGGCGGCGTCGGGCCGTAGCCGTTGTTCCAGTACGACGAGGGCGGCGGGCTTGGCGCCGTCCGCCACGTCGGGATCGTCGAGGTCGCGGCCGGCGCGGGCGAGCAGCAGGACGCGCAGGCCCTGTTCGTTCAGCCGATCGGTTTCGGCCAGGGCCGGGTCGTCGGCGGGCAGCAGCACGTCGGGGGCGCCCAGCAGCCAGGTGCCGGCCTCGCCGTTGCCCTCGCTGAAGGTGGCGCCGCTGTACTTGCGGGCGGAGGAGAAGGGCAGGGACTCGGTGCAGCGCCAGTCCTCGGCGTCGGGGTAGGCGTCGATGATGGCCTGGAGGGAGGCGTTCGGGCGGGGGTCGGACTCGCCGAGGGCGCCGAGCACCTTGCGTACGTAGTCCTCGTCGTTGCCGCCCAGCGGCCGCAGCTCGGTGACGTCCATGCCGCCCTCGGTGAGCGTGCCCGTCTTGTCGAGGCAGACGGTGTCGACGCGGGCGAGGCCCTCGATGGCGGGGAGTTCCTGCACCAGGCACTGCTTGCGGCCGAGCCGGATGACGCCGATGGCGAAGGCGACCGAGGTGAGGAGCACGAGGCCCTCCGGGACCATGGGCACGATGCCGCCGACGGTCCGGGCGATCGAGTCGTCGAGCTCGTTGTCCTTGGCGACCAGCTGGGTGATGATCAGGCCCGTCGCGGCCGGGATCATCATCCATGTCACGTACTTGAGGATCGTGGAGATGCCGGAGCGCAGCTCGGAGTGGACCAGGGTGAAGCGTGAGGCCTCCTCGGCGAGCTGGGCGGCGTAGGCCTCGCGCCCGACCTTGGTGGCCTGGAAGGCGCCCCCTCCCGCGACGACGAAACTGCCGGAGAGGACCTGGTCCCCGGGCCGTTTGACGACCGGATCGGCCTCCCCGGTGAGCAGCGACTCGTCGATCTCCAGCCCGTCGGCCTCGACGCACACCCCGTCCACGACGGCCTTGTCCCCCGGCCCGATCTCTATCAGGTCGTCCAGCACGATCTCGGAGGTACCGACCTCGTCGGCGACCCCGTCCCGCCGCACCGTGGGCCGGGCCTCGCCGATCACGGCGAGCGAGTCGAGGGTCTTCTTCGCCCGCCACTCCTGGATGATCCCGATGCCGGTGTTGGCGAGGATCACGAACCCGAACAGGCTGTCCTGGATCGGCGCTACGAAGAGCATGATCACCCAGAGCACGCCGATGATCGCGTTGAACCGGGTGAAGACGTTGGCGCGGACGATGTCCGCCATCGACCGGCTGCTGCGCACCGGTACGTCGTTGACCTGTCCCCGCGCGACCCGCTCGGCCACCTCGGCGGCGGTCAGCCCGCCCGTCGCCACCGGGGTGGCGGCGGGGTGCACGGGGTTGTCCACTTCGGTGCCCGCGTCGGCATGCGTCATGCATTCGACGGTACGTGCGGATCTACGGCTTCACCCGCTGAGTGCACGGAAGTTCCGACCTGGGGAGGACGGGCGTCGTACCGGGGTTGTACGACGGTCAGTCGGAGGACGGTGCCGGTGACTGCTCGGTTTCCGGCTTCGTCGCCGAGTCCGGCTCCTTCTCCGCCGCCGCCCTCTTGAGCGCGGCGTCGCGTCGGCGGACGTACCAGATGCCGATGATTCCCAGCCCGCCGCCGGCCAGACAGGTCCACACCCACCAGGTGAGGTCGCGGTCGTCGAACCAGCCGTAGAAGGGGAGCTGGACGACGAAGAGGACGAACCACAGGATCGTGCCGCCGGTGATGGTGGCGACCACGGGGCCCTCCAGGGGCTCCGGCGCCTCGTGCTTGGGGGTCCACTTCGCCATGGGGGACAGCTTACGAGGCGATCGGATCCACATACGAAGCGATCGGATCCGCGCGGATCTACGCGCGGAGATCGTCGTTCTCGGCTCTATATGTTCATACTGAAACGGTTTATGCCTGACCACTTCTCTTCGTAGGAACAGCCAAAAGCATGCCCGCATACGGCGCACTCGACCGCTACTTCAAGATCTCGGAGCGGGGCAGCACCCTGCCCCGGGAAATCCGCGGCGGTTTCGCCACCTTCTTCGCGATGGCCTACATCATCGTGCTGAACCCGATCATCCTCGGCAGCGCGAAGGACATGTACGGCCACCAGCTGGACAACGGACAGCTGGTGACGGCGACGGCCCTGACGGCGGCGTTCACCACGCTCCTCATGGGCGTCATCGGCAACGTACCGATCGCGCTCGCCGCCGGACTCGGCGTGAACTCGGTCGTCGCGCTCCAGCTGGCGCCCCGCATGTCCTGGCCGGACGCCATGGGCATGGTGGTCCTGGCCGGCTTCGTGGTCATGCTGCTCGTCGCCACGGGGCTGCGCGAGCGCGTCATGAACGCCGTGCCCTACAGCCTGCGCAAGGCCATCTCCATCGGTATCGGCCTGTTCATCATGCTGATCGGCCTCGTCGACTCCGGCTTCGTCTCCCGCATCCCGGACGTCGCCCAGACGACCGTGCCCCTCCAGCTCGGCGGCGACGGTCACCTCAACGGCTGGCCCGTCCTGGTCTTCGTCCTGGGCGCGCTGCTCACCCTCGCGCTCATCGTCCGCAAGGTCTCCGGCGCGATCCTGATCTCGATCGTCGCGACGACGGTGCTCGCGGTCGTCATCGAGGCCGTGGCGAACGTGCCGTCCTGGGGGCTCACGACCCCGAAGTGGCCCGGCAACCCCGTCGCCAGCCCCGACTTCGGCCTGCTCGGCCAGGTCAGTCTGTTCGGAGGCTTCGACAAGGTCGGCGCGCTGACCGGCACCCTCTTCGTCTTCACGGTCCTCCTCTCCTGCTTCTTCGACGCCATGGGCACGATCATGGGCGTCAGCGACGAGGCGAAGCTGACCGACGCCCAGGGACAGATGCCGGGCATCAACAAGGTCCTGTTCGTCGACGGCCTCGCCGTGGCCACGGGCGGCGCCGGCTCCGCCTCGGCCACCACCGCCTTCGTGGAGTCCACGGCCGGCGTCGGCGAGGGCGCCCGTACCGGCTTCGCGAACGTCGTCACCGGCGCCCTGTTCGGCGTGGCGCTGTTCCTGACGCCGGTCGCCACGATGGTCCCGTCCCAGGCGGCCACCCCGGCGCTGCTCGCGGTCGGCTTCCTGATCATGGCGAACTCCGTCAAGGAGATCGACTGGGCCGACTACACGGTCGCGATCCCGGCCTTCGTGACGATGGTGATGATGCCGTTCACCTACTCGATCACCAACGGCATCGGCATGGGCTTCATCACCTTCGCGGTGCTGCGCCTGGCCGCCGGGCGGGGGCGTGAGGTGCCGGCGGCGATGTACGTCGTGGCGGCGGTGTTCGGCTTCTACTACCTGATGCCGGCGCTGGGGCTGACCTAGGGGGTCCCGCACAGCACCCGCGGCGCCCGGCACGCACCCTCGCCGCACCGGCTGCGACACCAGCCGCTGCCGCGGCGGGCGCGGGCACCGCACGGGACTTTCAGAGCACCCCCTGGCGCCTGTCCGGCTCAGGTGAGGCCGTAGAACTTCTCGGTCTCCTCGACCGCGGACTGGAACCGCTCGTCGAAGTCATCGCGGATGAGCGTCCGGACGACATAGTCCTGGACGCTCATTCCTCGTTTCGCCGCGTGCTCCTTGAGTCGTTCGAGCAGCTCGTGGTCTATCCGCAGGCTGAGCACGCTGGTCCCCATGGATACGAGGGTCGCGGTACCGGCTGGTCCGGTGCGTCACGTTCCGCCACCGGATCACCCAGATGAGTGACGTCACCCCCAGTGGTCTTTAGTCAGGGTAATGAGTTACTCTAAAGAACATGTCGGACCTTACGCATGGCGACGACGTAGCCGCCGTGAACTCCCTGCGCTCCGCCGTGATGCGACTGTCGCGTCGGCTCAAGCACCAGCGAGTCGACGAGTCGCTGAGCCCCACCGAGATGTCGGTGCTGGGCACTCTCTCCCGCTGCGGCAAGGCCACCCCCGGTGAGCTCGCCCGCAAGGAGCACGTCCAGCCGCCGTCGATGACCCGCATCGTCGCCCTGCTGGAGTCCAAGGGACTGGTCCGGCTGGAGCCGCACCCCGAGGACCGGCGCCAGAAGGTCGTCACGAAGACGGAGCAGGCCGAGGCGATGCTCGAGGAGAGCCGCCGCAAGCGCAACGCCTTCCTGGCCACCCTGGTCGAGGGCCTGGACGAGGACGAGTGGGCGAAACTGCGCGCCGCCGCCCCCGTGCTGGAGAAGCTCGCACATCTGTAAGCAGTCACCCCAAGGAGGCGAACACTTTTGAGTTCGGGACCCGGAGCAGCTTCCGCACCCGCACCGACCACCCCTACAACTGCCGGCCCCCGCAAGTCCTCGATGTTCAGCTCGCTGAAGGTCAGGAACTACCGCCTCTTCTTCCTCGGCCAGGTCGTCTCCAACACCGGTACGTGGATGCAGCGCATCGCCCAGGACTGGCTGGTGCTGAGCCTCACCGGCTCCGCCACCGCCGTCGGCATCACGACGGCCCTCCAGTTCCTGCCGATGCTGCTCTTCGGTCTCTACGGCGGCGTCCTCGTCGACCGGCTGCCCAAGCGCCGGACGCTGCTGGTCACCCAGTCCTCGATGGCCCTCACCGGCATCGCGCTGGCCGTCCTCACCCTCACCGGTCATGTCGAGGTCTGGCACGTCTACCTGGCCGCCTTCGCGGTCGGCCTCGCCACGGTCGTCGACAACCCGGCCCGCCAGTCCTTCGTCAGCGAGATGGTCGGCCCGGACCAGCTCCAGAACGCGGTCAGCCTGAACTCCGCGAACTTCCAGTCGGCCCGGCTGATCGGCCCCGCCGTGGCCGGCCTGATGATCACCGGCGTCGGCACGGGCTGGGCGTTCCTCGCCAACGGCCTGTCCTTCGTCGCGCCCATCACCGGTCTGCTGCTGATGCGGGCGCGCGAGCTGTACGTCGTTGAGCGCGCCCCGCGTGCCAAGGGGCAGATGCGGGAGGGGCTGCGCTATGTCGCCGGGCGCCCGGAGCTGATCTGGACCATCGCCCTGGCCGGGTTCGTCAGCACCTTCGGCTTCAACTTCCCGGTCTACCTGTCCGCCTTCGCCGACGACGTCTTCCACGCCGGCGCCGGCTCCTACAGCCTCTTCAACACCCTGATGGCGGTCGGCTCCCTGGCGGGCGCGCTGCTCGCGGCCCGGCGCGGTACTGCCCGGATGCGGGTGCTGATCGTGGGGGCGGTGGCCTTCGGCACGATGGAGATCGTGGCCGCGTTCGCCCCCTCCCTGTGGCTGTTCGCCCTGCTCATGGCCCCCATAGGCATGTTCGGCATGACGGTGAACGTGACGGCGAACAGCAGCATTCAGATGTCCACCGACCCGAGCATGCGGGGCCGTGTGATGGCCCTGTACATGATGGTCTTCATGGGCGGAGCCCCGCTGGGGGCGCCGATCGCGGGCTGGATCACGGACGCGTACGGGGTCCGGGCGGGGCTGGCGGTGGGCGGCGCGATCACGACGGCCGCGGCCGTCGTCATCGCCCTGGTGCTGGCTCGCGTCGGTGGACTGCGGCTGTCGGTGGGGTGGAACCAGGGGCATCCGCACGCCCGGTTCGTTCCACGGGAGCGGCAGGAGAAGGAGCTGGCGACGGTGGCGTAAGAGGGAGCGCGCGGGTCAGTCGCGCGGGAACTCGTCGGTCTTGAGGACCAGATCGACCGACGTGCCCGTCAGGTCGATGTCCTCTCCGAAGGGGAAGCTGACGGTGCTGTGGTACTTGCCGTCCTTCGGCAGGGTGTGCAGCTGCCACTGGCCGGTGTACGGGTCCACGATCAGGTACACCGGCACCTCAGCAGCGGCGTAGGCGTCCTTCTTAGGGCCGTGGTCGTTGCCCGCCGTGTCCTTGGAGATGACCTCGGCCACGAATTCGACGTCCTGATAGCGCCAGCGGCCCCTGCTGTCCTTCACTGACCGTTCGGCCATGGCCACCAGGTCGCAGGCGAAGCCGTTCAGATGTCCGGGGAAGTCGATCCGCACGTCCGATGCCAGGCGCTTTTGCGTGTACTTGGCGTCCAACTGCTTCGCGATGTCGAAGATGATCTCCCAGTGGTTCTGCCGCTGCGGTGACATGAAGATGTTTCCCCCGACGATCTCGACCTTCGTTCCCTCGGGGATGGGCATCTTCTCGAGCCACTCGAACAGGACGTCCAGAGTCAGCTCGCCGCACTCCTCGGCCATCTCGATCCTGTCGTCAAGGACGGTCATCGTGGCGCTCCTCCGCGGCTGCTCCTCGGACGAGCGCAGCCGCGCAGTACAACGATACGCACGGTGACCGGGACACGTGTGGCCGTGGTCACGTGCACGGTCCGCCGGGGCTAGACCCTGCGAGCCAGCACCTGGCCCGGCCAGCCGTCCGTGCCCGTGTAGGTCTCGGTACGGACGAAGCCCTGGCTCTCGTAGTAACGGACCAGCTTGCCGTCGTCACCCGCGTAGCAGTCCACCCGCAGCAGCGAGACGCCGGCCCGCCGGGTCTCCTCGGCGGCGTGTGCGAGCAAGGCGCTGCCCACGCCCAGGCCCTTGAAACTCCGGTCGGTGGCGAGGTAGCGGACGAACCGCTCGGGTTCATCGGCGGGGCGCAGCCGGCCGCCGGGCGCGTCGGTGAGGGTCAGCATTCCGACGGGGACGCCGTCGGCCTCGCCGAGGTAACAGGTGCCATGGGTGACCTGCTCGGTGACCAGGTCCACGACGTTCGGTCTCGCCGACAGTGGTTCGGTGCCCCACTGCCCGGTGCGGCCCTGCGCGACGAGCCACTGCGCGGCCCCGTCCAGCAGGCCGAGTATCGCGGGGATGTCGTCGGGCCCGCCTTCTCTGATCATGATCTCCACGCCCTCATGGTGCCAGGCTGGGGGCATGAGACTTTTCGCCGCCCTGCTGCCGCCCGAGGACGTCACCCGTGAACTGGCCGCGGAGGTGGCCGCGTTGAAGAAGCTGCCCGGCGCGGACGGACTGCGCTGGACCGGCCGTCCCGGCTGGCACTTCACCCTCGCCTTCTACGGCGAGGTCGACGACGACCTCGTACCCGACCTGTCGGCCCGACTGGAGCGCGCCGCGCACCGTACGCCGCCGTTTCCGCTGGCGCTGAGCCGTGGCGGACAGTTCGGGCACGGGCGGGCCCTGTGGGCGGGCGCCGAGGGGGACCTGGAGACCCTGCGGCTGCTGGCGGACCGGAGCGAGGCGGCGGGGCGCAAGGCCGGGGTGCCGATGGGGGAGCACCGGCGGTACAAGGCCCACCTGACGGTGGCCAGGAGCCGGTCGGCGGTGGAGGTGCGGCCGTATGTCGCCGCCCTGCGCGAGTTCACCGGCCGGACGTGGAGGGTGGACGAGCTGGTGCTGGTGCGCAGCCATCTGCCGAGGTCCGGGGTCGCGGGCGAGGAGCCCCGCTACGAGGCGGTCGCCCGCTGGCCGCTCGGAGGGGCCGGTTAGGCTCGTTCGCGTGGACCCGAAAACCCGGAACCGGATCATGGCCGGTGCGCTTGTGTTGATGTTCGTGGTGGTGGCGCTGGCGGCTGCGCTCGGAAGGTAGGCCGACCCGGCCCGACCGAACCGACACCTGCCCGACCGACACCTGCCCGACCGACACCTGCCCGACCGACACCTGCCCGACCGACACCTGCCCTGCCGCACCTCTCCGGTCACGCCAGTTCGATCAGCCCCAGCCGGACGGCCTCGCTGACGGTCGCGGCCCGGTTCTCCGTGCCGAGCTTGCGGTAGATCCGCACGAGGTGGGTCTTGACCGTCGCCTCGGCGAGGAACAGCGCGCCCGCGATGGCGCGGTTGCTGTTCCCCTGCGCGAGCAGCCGTACGACCTCGATCTCCCGCTCGCTGAGCACCGGCCCCGGCCCAACCGCGTGCCCGACGACACTGGCGGCGGCCTCCGGCGCCAGCGCCATGCCCCCCGCCGCCGCGGCACGCACGGCGCGGAACAGCTCCTCGGGCGGGCCCGCCTTGAGGACATAGCCGCGGGCGCCGGCCTCGACGGCCCGCAGGACGTCGGCCGTACGGCCGTGGCTGGTGAGCACGACGACCCGTACGCCGGTGGTGGCCGAGAGGATCCGGCGGGTGGCCTCGATGCCGTCCACCCCGTCCGGGGAGGCGCCTGCGTCGGTGAGCCGCAGGTCCATGAGTACGACGTCGGGACGCAGCCGCCCCACCAGGCGTACGGCGTCGGTGCCGCCGCCGGTCTCGCCGACGACCTCGAAGCCGGGCTCGCCTTCGAGCAGGGCGCGCAGACCTGCCCGTACGACGGCGTGGTCGTCGACGATCAGGAGCCGCAGCGGCTCGGCCGCGTCGTCGCTCACCGGGCGCCGACCGGTACGCGGTCCTCGACGGCCCGTGCGACGGGCAGTGCCGCCCGGACCCGGGTGCCGCGGCCGGGCGCGGTGTCGACGGTGAGCGTGCCGCCGAGGGCGGTGAGCCGCTCGCGGGCCCCGGCGAGCCCGAATCCGCGCCCGTCGGCGGTCGACCGTACGGCGTTCGGGTCGAAGCCCACTCCGTCGTCGCATACCTCGACGGCCGCGGTGGCCCCGCCGTGGACCAGGGTGACGTGCACCTGCGTGGCGCGGGCGTGTTCGCAGGTGTTGGCGAGCATGCCCTGGGTCACGCGCAGCAGGGCCACGGCCTGTTCCGTGGGCAGGACGACAGGGGGGTTCTCGGCGCTGAAGGAGATCCTGGGCGCCCCGGCGGCGGACCCCGTACGGGCGGTCAGGTCGCGCAGCGCCGCCTCCAGGCCCTCCCGGGCGAGGGCGGGCGGAGTGAGGTCGTCGATGATGCCGCGGGTCTGCGCGAGGTGGTCGCCGAGCGCCTCGGTGACCAGGCGCACCTGCCACCGTGCCGCCTCCGGGCGGCGGTCCCAGTCGCGTTCGGCGGCCTGGAGGAGCATGCGACTGCCCGCGAGTTCCTGGGCGAGTGTGTCGTGCAGGTCGCGGGCGATGCGGGCGCGCTCGGCCAGCCGCCCGGCCTCGCGCTGCTGCCGCGCCAACTCGCCCCGGGTTTCGGCCAGTTCACGTGTCGTTCGCTGCTGGCTGCGGTAGAGCAGGACGGTCGCCCACAGGGCGGTGACCGGCGGCGCCAGCAGATCCGGGTCGAGGCCACCGCCGGCCCGGACGAGCGCCGCCAGCAACAGCGCGGTGAGGACGCCGAGCGCCGCCACCCGCTCCGCGCGGGTGGGCATCCGCAGCGCCAGGACGGCCAGCGGTACGGCCAGCCACGCGTATCCGAAGGTGAGCTGCGCGGGCAGGACCCAGGCCACCCACGACCACAGCAGCAGGAGCAGCCCGAACCAGACCGGCCGCCCCGCCCGGCCCAACCGCTCCCACGGGGCAGGCCCGGCGGCGTACAGCAGGGCCAGTACGGCCATGGGCGGGGCGACGGACCAGCACAGCTCGTTGTTCAGCTCGACGAGCCGTACGAGGGTGCCGGCGGCGGCGACCAGGAAGACCAGGTGCGGGAGGTGCCGGGCCGACAGGCGGGGCGGGCGAACGGTGAGAGCGGTGGCGGGCACGGCGGTGACTCCCTGGACGGGCCGATGGGAAGCGACGATGCCGTCAGGAGTCTAAGCCGTTACTCGTGTGACCGTTGCAAATGACAGTGAACCGACAGGGCTCAGCGTCCCGGGTGCAGCCCGAGCCAGCCCGGCGACGGGTCGCCCTTCACCTCGCCGAAGTACAGCGCGAAGGTCTGCTTCAGCCGCTCGATCGCAGCGCGGTCCTCCATGAACCCGGGGAAGCCGTCCACGTGGGCGTCCGGGTTCTCCCACACCGGCTTCAGCCCGGGGGACGGGGTGACGTCCGTACGCACCGACCAGCCGTTGAAGCTGCCCTTCTGCCGCTCCTCGGACAGTGCCCAGTTCAGGTACAGCTTGCCGGCGGTCGGATTGGCGGCCTGCTTCAGGACCGCGGCCCGCTGCCCCCACGCCATGAACGGGTGCCCCTCGGGCGCGACCCACTTCGTCACGGTCGACGTCGACACCACGCTGCCCGACCCGCCGACGCCGATGGCCTTCTGCTTGCCGTTGACCGCGAGGCCCGGCGTGTGCGAGCCACGGGCGAACTGCGGCTGCTGCGCGGCGAACTTCGCCACCCAGTCCCAGCCGTACGTCCGCTGGTAGAGGGAGAAGAGGTAGAGCACGGCGTCGTCGTCGTGCGGGTAGGAGGAGGCGATCTGCCCCTTCCAGCGCGGGTCGACGAGGTCGAGGGGCGTCTTGGGCGCGTGGGCACCGGCCGCCTCGATGCCGTACATGAAGCTGAAGCCGATGACCATCAGCGCGGTCCAGGCGCCATCCGGGTCCTTGAACCCGTTGTGGACCTTGGAGAACCCGGCGGGCTTGTAGGGCAGCAGCTTGCCCTCCCGCTTCCAGCGGGTGAAGTCCTGGAGGGTCTGGAGCTGTACGACGTCGGGGACCAGGGTGCCGGTCGCGAGCTGGTTGTCCACGCGGACGTCGTGGTACTTGCTGTAGTCGACGACGACCGTCAGGTCGATGTCGGGGAAGCGGTCGGCGAAGGCCGCCCGCACTCCGGCCGCCTGGCCGTCGACGTCTCCGCCTTGGTAGAGGACGAGCTTGCCGCCCTCGGCGACGGCGGCCGCGTACAACTCGTCGAGCGAGCGGGTCTCCTCGCGGAGGCGGGAGCCGGACGAGGGCGAGGGGGTGTTCGCCGCGGCCGGCACGGTGGACGCCGACACCGCGGCGGCACCGCCGAGCGCGACACCGGCCCCCGTGGCGAGCAGTCGGCGCCTGCTGAAGTCCCTGGACATGTGGGGGGTCCTCCTGACCTGTCGCGCCGCCACGTCCGTTACGCGGCGGCGCGGCAAGTCTGGCGACGGGGAGGGGTGTTCCGCGTCGTCCGCCCGCTGCCTCCTTGTTCAACCGTTCGATGGAACGGCCTACGGGAATACAGGCGTTACCAGGCGAAGGCCTCCGGGGAGGGCCCGGGCCCCGGGAAGATCTCGTCCAGCCCCTCCAGCAGCTCCTCGCTCAGCTCCAGCTCGGCGGCACGGAGCGCGGACTCCAACTGCTCGGCCGTGCGCGGGCCGACGATGGGGCCGGTCACGCCGGGGCGGGTGAGCAGCCAGGCCAGGGCGGCCTCGCCGGGCTCCAGACCGTGCTTGTCGAGCAGGTCCTCGTACGCCTGGATCTTCGCGCGTACGGCAGGGTCGGCCAGGGTGTCGGCGGCCCGCCCGGAGCTGCGCCGGCCGCCCTCGACCTCCTTCTTCAGGACGCCGCCGAGCAGACCGCCGTGCAGCGGCGACCACGGGATGACGCCGAGGCCGTACTCCTGCGCGGCCGGGATGACCTCCATCTCGGCGCGGCGCTCGTAGAGGTTGTAGAGGCACTGCTCGCTGACCAGGCCGATGGTGCCGCCGCGGCGGGCCGCGATCTCGTTGGCCTGGGCGATCTTGTAGCCGGGGAAGTTGGAGGACCCGACGTACAGGATCTTGCCCTGCTGGACCAGGACGTCGATGGCCTGCCAGATCTCCTCGAAGGGAGTGGCGCGGTCGATGTGGTGGAACTGGTAGACGTCGATGTGGTCGGTCTGGAGCCGCTTGAGCGACGCGTCGACGGCCCGCCGGATGTTCACGGCAGACAGCTTGTCGTGGTTGGGCCACGCCGCGCCGTCGGCGCCCATGTTGCCGTAGACCTTGGTGGCGAGGACGACCTTCTCGCGCCGGTCGCCGCCCTTCGCGAACCAGTTGCCGATGATGCTTTCGGTACGGCCCTTGTTCTCGCCCCAGCCGTAGACGTTCGCCGTGTCGAAGAAGTTGATGCCGGCGTCCAGCGCCGCGTCCATGATCGCGTGACTGTCGCCCTCGTCGGTCTGCGGACCGAAGTTCATGGTGCCGAGGACGAGCCTGCTGACCTTGAGTCCCGTGCGTCCGAGCTGCGTGTACTCCATGGTCCGCACGCTAGTCGCGTGGAGTGCGCTCTAGGCAAGGGCGTTCAGTCACCAGGCGCCTTGATGCCGTAGGTTCCTTGACGCTAACTGATGGTTAGTGCTTTCCTTTGGTGAGCATTAGCTTGAACTTTCAATATCACCGGAAAGAGAGCAGCCTCGTGACCCCCACCACCACTGCCCGCCGTGCCGTCGTCGCCGCGTTCGCCGCGGCGGCCCTCGCCGTCCCCCTCGCCGCCGCCCCCGCAATCGCGGCCGCGCCGAGCGCTGCCGTGCACCACGCCGGGTACGGCGACCAGGCGCGCCTCGCGTACCAGAAGTACGTCACTGTCCGGGTCCTGAAGGGCGTGTTCGAGCAGGGTGACGCTGAAGTCGTCGACCGTTATGTCCGGCCGGACTACATCCAGCACAACCCGCTGGCGCCCGATGGCGCCGAGACGCTGAAGAACCTCGGCCAGGTCATCCACCAGCAGTTTCCGGACGCCGAGTACGGCGTCAAGCGGGTCATCTCCGAGGGCGACCTGGTGCTGGTGCACTCGAACGTGGTGCTGACGCCGGGCACACGCGGGCAGGCCGTCTTCGACATCTTCCGCTTCCAGGACGGGAAGATCGCCGAGCACTGGGATGTGGGGCAGGACGTTCCTGAGGGCTCCGCCAACGGGAACGACATGTTCTCCACGGTGAGTTGGCCGCGGACGGAGGAGCCGGGGGCGGGCTGGCTGACCGCGTACAACAAGCGGCTCGTGACCAAGGCCTTCGAGCAGTTGATCGTGCGGAAGGATCTGTCGGCCCTTGACCGGTACTGGGGGGCCGAGTACCACCAGCACAACCCGAACATCGCGGACGGGGTGGCCGGCGCGAAGGCGGGGCTCGGCGGGTTCTTCGAGCAGTTCCCGCAGCTCAAGGTCACGCCGAAGCGGGTGATCGCCGAGGGCGACCTGGTCGCGGTGCACAGCCACTACGTGGCCGTGCCGGGGGAGCGGGGGCAGGCCGTGGTGGATCTGTTCCGGGTGCGGGGCGGGAAGATCGTGGAGCACTGGGATGTGCTCCAGGATGTCCCGGCCACGTCCGCGAATGACAACGGGATGTTCTAGAGCAGGGAGTTGAGGAAGGTCGTCCAGGTGGTGGGGGTTACCTGGACGACCGGGGCGGTGGGGGTTCTGAGTCGCGGATGTGGACGGCGGTGGGGGTGAGGGCGGTGACGCAAGTGGTGGGGCGGGTGGGCGCCCGACGGTGACGTGGCCGTCAGAGCCGGTGCGCGGCCGGGTGCAGCGTCGCGAACACGGCGCGGGCGCGGGCGTCGTCCGGTGACTGCCAGGCGCCGATGACGGCGCGGGCGCGGGCGTCGTCCGGTGACTGCCAGGCGCCGATGACGTGACCGGTGGCGTCGGAGGGAGCGGTGTCCGGGGCGGTGGGCCGCAGGACCCGGTGGATACGGAGCGTCGTGCCACCCGGGGCGGGAAGCTCCGTGCCGTCCTGGTCGTCGGTGGCTTTGACGATCCCGTCCCAGGCGGGGAGAGCGTCGCCGGTGTAGGAGTGGGTGACCTCGTGGTCGGGGGTGTCGGTGAGGCTCTGGGCCTGGGCCTGGACGCGGCCCTCGAACAGGGCCAGCAACTGGGCGACCGCCACCGGGTCGTGGGCGCCGTCGTAGGCCCAACGAGGTCCCAGTACGCCGTGCTCCATGGTGCCGACGAGGGCGTGCTCCGCGCCGTCGAGGGCAGCGCCTCGGTAGGTGAGAGGCACGAGGTAGTGGACCGGGTCGGGGCCGGAGGCGTCCGTGGCCACCATGAACTCGATGCCGACCTCGCCCTCCGGGTCGTCCAGCCGGAAGCCGCCGGTCCTGGTCAGTGCCGGTTCGCCGGTGCCGGCGTACCAGGGGCGGGTGGGGAGCCAGGAGGCGAGCAGTTCGAGCTTGGTGGGCTTGAGGGTGGTGCGGTGGATGACGGCCATGCCCCACAGCTTTTCATCGGTCGCGGGGGAAGTCGTCGGTCCTGAGGACGAGGTCGACCACTGTGCCGGTCAGGTCGATGTCGGTGCCGAAGTCCACCTTCGTGGGTTCGGCGTAGTCGCCCTGCTTGGGGTCGGTGTAGACGTAGCAGCGGCCCTGATAGGGGTCGGCGATGACGTACAGAGGGACCTCCGCCTCCGCGTAGGCCAGCCTCTTCGGGACGTAGTCATTGGCGGCCGTGCCTTTCGAGATGACCTCGGCGACGAACTGGACGTCCTGGTGACGCCAGTGGCCCGTGTCGTCCTTCTTCGCCGAGTCCTTGAGCAGGGCGATGTCCGGGCAGAAGCCGTTCTCGTGGCCGGGAAAGTCGATGCGGACGTCCGTGAAAACGTTGACCTTCCTCCCGAACCTGTCCTCGAGGGCCCATAGGAACCGGCGGATGATTTCCCAGTGCGTGTCCCGCTGCGGTGTCATATGGACGTTGCCCCCGACGATCTCGACCCTGAATCCTTCGGGGACGGGCATCCGCTCAAGGCGCTCGAACCACTCGTCCAGGCGCTTGGTGTTGGCGTCGGCGTCGGCCATCTCGATCCTGTCTTCAATGACGGTCATCGTGGCGCTTCTCCCCGGCTGCCCCACGGACAGGTGCAGCCGCGCACTCCAACGATACGCACAGTGACCGCGTCACGGAGAGGAAGCTCATATGCCGACCGCGGACACCCAGCACGTCCTCCCCCTCCTCCGCCGTGTTCTCGGCGACACCGTCCTCGGCGTCTACCTGCACGGCTCCGCCACCCTCGGCGGCCTGCGCCCCCACAGCGACCTCGACGTCCTGGTCGTCGTGCGCCAAACCATGACCCACGCCCAACGCCGGGCTCTGGTCGAGGAGTTGATGAAGGTGTCCGGCGGCACCGCCCGCCCCGTCGAGCTCATCGTCGTAGTACACGACGACGTACGGCCCTGGCGCTACCCGCCCACCTGCGACTTCCTGTACGGCGAATGGCTGCGGGACGAGTACGAGCGCGGTGGCACCCCGGGCCCCGAGCCCAGCCCGGACCTCGCCCCGCTCCTCACCATGGTCCTGCTCGCGAACACCCCGCTGTACGGCCCGCCACCCGCCGACGTTCTCGCCCCCGTCCCGCACGGGGACCTGCGGCGTGCGATCCTCGCCGGAGTGCCGGAACTGCTCGGCGACTTGGACACCGACACCCGTAACGTCCTGCTCACCCTCGCCCGGATCTGGACCACGCTCGCCACGGGCACCATCCGGTCCAAGGACGCCGCCGCCGACTGGGCCCTCCCGAGGCTCCCCGCCGAACACCGTCCCGTCCTGGCGCACGCCCGGGCCGTCTACGTCGGGGAGAGGGATGAGCGCTGGGACTCCGACCTGCTACCTGGTGTCCACCCCTGCGCCGAGTTCCTCGTGGAGGCCATCGACCGTCAGAGGGCGGTGTAGGGCCCGCCCAGGTCCCACGCCTGGTACATCGCCTCCGCGAACGCCTCCGCGATCTTGTGCTCGCCGCTCGCGTTCGGGTGGGTGCCGTCGTAGGTGTCGAGATGGATGTCGTACGACGGGGGCGGGGACGTCAGCAGGAGGGGCGAGCGCGGTTCGTCGAGGTCCGCGAGGGCCTTCGCGAGGAGTTCGTTGAAGCGGGCGACCTCGGTGGCGAAGGTCTCCTCCGACTCGGCGCGGATGTTCGGGATCACCGGCAGGACGGCGATCCGCACCCGGGGGTTCGCCGAGCGTGCCTCGGTCACGAAGGCCCGTACGTTCACCGCGGTCTGCTCGGCGTTCGTGTAGAAGCCGAGGTCGATCAGGCCCAGCGACACCAGCAGCACATCCGCCCGGCACGAGCGCACCGCCTCGCCGATCAGCGGGGCCATGTGCAGCCAGCCCTCGCCCCAGCCGGCCAGATGGGCGCGGGGGAAGGCCGGGTCGGGGGCGGCGTACTCGTACGACGTGGGCGCGTCCGTCGCCTTGTCGTAGAGCGTCTCGCGCGGGCCGACGAGGGCGAAGGGGCCGCCGTACGTCTCACGCAGGTGCTGCCACATGCGGTAGCGCCACGTGTGTTCGCCGGCGCTGCCGATGGTCTGGGAGTCGCCGACGGGCATGAACCTGAGCATCCGCTCATGATGGACGATCGCTACCGGAGGGTAGGAACAGGTGGGGTGTGAAGCCGGACACGCCACTCCGACGTGCCACACAGGCGTGCCACACGGACGAGCCACACCGACGTGCCACACCCACGTGCCACACCGACGTGCCATGGACGCGCCCCAGCCCCGCCACCCACCGTCACCCTCCGTCGACCCGGCCTCCGAATCACCGGGCCGGATGGCAGGCTTGGGGCATGCGCCGACCGATCGCCCTTCTCGCCGGACTCCTGCTCGCGGGCGCCTGCGCCCTGCCCGCCTCCGCCGCCGACGGGGACGGCAAGGGCAACGAGGACTTCACGATCAAGGATCCGCGCATCACCGAGTCCAGCGGCCTCGCCGCCTCGCGTCAGCACCCCGGCATCTACTGGACGCACAACGACCAGGACGAGGGCGCCTACCTCTACGCCGTCGACAGCGGCACCGGCGAGACCGTCGCGAGGATCACCATGACCGGTGTGGGCACCCCGCGCGACGTGGAGGCGATCTCCATCGGGCCGGACAACGAGATCTGGGTCGGTGACATCGGCGACAACGACGGCGTGCAGTGGCCGTTCGTCTGGATCTACCGCCTCCCCGAGCCCAAGACGCTCAAGGACCAGACGATCCGGGCCACGCAGTACGTCGTGAAGTACTCCGACGGCACCCGCGACGCCGAGTCCCTCGCCGTGCACCCCAAGACCGGGCGCGTCTACGTCATCGACAAGCAGGAGGACGGCGGGCACCTGTACGAGGGCCCGGCCAAGCTCTCCGCCTCCGGCACGAACGTCTTCAAGCCCACCGTCCCCGTCGACCTGTGGGCCACCGACGCCGCCTTCTCCCCGGACGGCAGGACGCTCGCCGTACGCGGCTACTTCGGCGGCATCGCCTACGACTGGAACGGCGGCGAACTCAAGCGGCTGGAGCGCATCAGTGTCCCCCTCGGCCAGGGCGAGTCCGCCAGCTACTCGACCGACGGCACCAAGCTGATGCTCGGCAGCGAGGGCGTCGGCAGCGCGGTGGTCGCAGAACCCGCACCCGGCGACACCGGCTCCTCCGACTCGTCCTCCGGCAGCGGCAGTTCGGCCTCGTCGGACGACGGGGGCAGCGGCCCGGACGGCAACCTCAAGGTCGGCGCCTTCGCGGTGATCGGCGCGTGTGTCGTCCTGTTCGGGATGCGGCGACTGCTGCGGAGGAGATGAGGGGGAGGAGACGAGAGGGGAGGAGACGAGAGGGGAGGAGACGAGAGGGGAGGAGACGAGAGGGGAGGAGATGAGGGGGATCGCGCAGGGCCGAGAGGGGGCCAGTGGGCCCTGACAGCGTCACCGGGCCCGGCCCGCCGAACTTGCGATCTCCTGCGAAGGATCATCCCGCTCCGCATGGACACCCCGCCCGTGGCACCCGAAGTCGCCCAGGTGCTCAAGCACAACCGTCAGGCTCAGCCTCGCCGGACATGAAGCGCTGCCGGAGCCCACGCCGTAGGGGGTGGCTCTCCTCTAGGCCTGTTCCTCCGCCGCGCGCCGCGCGACGAAGACCTCCAGCCCGTCCAGGATCCGCTGCAAGCCGAACTCGAAGTGGTCGAAGTCGGGGCCCCAGGCGGTCTCGTCCAGGGACGCGAGGAGCGGGTAGCGGCCGGAGGCCATGATCTTCTCCAGTATCGGGGTCTGCGCCTGCCAGAACTCCGTGTCCGTCAGGCCCGTCCGGCGCTCCGCCTCCTGCGCGTACAGCTGGGTGCGCGCGGCCCCGACGACGTAGCCGTCGATCAGGATGATCGCCGAGACCAGTTCGGGGTCGGTCAGGCCCATCGGCTTGATGCGGTCGAGCACCTTCTCCATGCCGTCGAGGGCGCTGGGGCCGAGGATCGGGCGGGACTGGTTGACCTGGAGCAGCCAGGGGTGGCGGCGGTAGAGGTCGAGGGTCGCGCGGCCCAGGGCTTCCAGCGCCGAGCGCCAGCTGCCGTCGCCGAGGTCGGCCGGGTTCTCGGAGGGGCGCTGGACGCGGTCCAGCATCAGGTCGAGCAGCTCTGCCTTGCCGGGGAGGTAGCGGTAGAGCGACATCGTGCCGGTTCCCAGCTCGGCGGCGACCCGGCGCATGGACACCGACTCCAGCCCCTCCGCGTCCGCGACCCGGACGGCCGCTTCCACGATCTGGTCCAGGGACAGGGCCGGTTTGGGGCCGCGACTGGGGCGTCGGCCCGTCTCCCACAGGAGCTCCAGGGTGCGGACGATATCGCCGCTGCCGCTGGTCTCCGTACCGCCGGTACTGCCCTTGCCGCTCGTCATGCACTTCAGCTTAGGTCCTCCCGGAAAAACTGGGTACGGCGTACGCGTAATCGGGTACGGTGTACTCAGTTAAGGAAAGGGGGACCCCCATGGGTGACGGAAGCGTCGGGAACGACGGATACGGCGACGGATACGCGGTGCGGGCCGAAGGGCTGGAGAAGCGCTACGGCGAGAAGCGCGCCCTGGACGGCTTCGATCTGGCCGTCCGCGAGGGCACGGTGCACGGCCTGCTCGGCCCGAACGGCGCCGGCAAGACCACCGCCGTACGCATCCTGTCCACGCTGGTCAAACTGGACGGCGGCCGGGCGGCGGTGGCAGGTCTGGACGTGGCCCGCAACCCGCGCGAGGTACGGGCGCGGATCGGACTCACCGGGCAGTACGCGGCCGTGGACGAGGTGCTGACCGGCCGGCAGAACCTGGAGATGTTCGGCCGGCTCTTCCACCTCGGCGGCAAGCGGGCCAAGCTGCGCGCCACCGAGCTGCTGGAGCAGTTCGACCTGACCGACGCCGCCGACAAGGGAGTAAGCAAGTACAGCGGCGGGATGCGGCGCCGTCTCGACCTCGCCGCCTCCATGATCCTCGCCCCGGCCGTCCTCTTCCTCGACGAGCCGACGACGGGACTCGACCCCCGCAGCCGGGGCGAAGTCTGGGAGTCGGTACGGGCGTTGGTGGCAAGCGGCACGACCGTCCTGCTGACCACGCAGTATCTGGAGGAGGCCGACAAGCTGGCCTCGCAGATCACCGTCATCGACCAGGGGCGGGCCATCGCCGACGACACCCCGGACGGGCTGAAGAACCTCGTCGGCGGCGACCGTATCGAGGTCGTGGTCGCCGAGCGGTCCGACATCGCACGCGTGGTGAAGGTGGTCGCCCGGGTCTCGGACGGCGAACCCGAGGCCGACGAGGAGGAGTTGCGCGTACACGGCCCGGTCACCGACCGGGTGTCAGCGCTGACCGAGGTGGCGCGGACGTTGCAGGACGAGGGCGTCCAGGTCGAGGACATCGGGCTGCGCAGGCCGAGCCTCGACGACGTGTTCCTGCGCCTGACCGGACACCGCACCGAGTCCACCCCCTCGGCAGAGAAGGAGGCCGTCGCATGACCGCCGTAGACCTGACCGTCCCGGCCACACGCGGCCGCCTGTACTGGGCCCTCGCCGACGTCTGGAACATCGTCCGCCGGGGCATCACCCACTACCAGCGCCAACCGGTGAACATCGCCTGGCAGCTGGGCTTCCCGATCCTGTCCGTCCTCCTCTACGGCTATGTCTTCGGCAGCGCCATGAAGGTGCCCGGCGGCGGGGACTACAAGGACTTCCTGATGCCGGGCATGTTCGTGATGACGATGGCCTTCGGCTTCATCAACACCGCGACGCTGGTCGTCTACGACTCGACGAAGGGCGTCATCGACCGCTTCCGCTCCATGCCGATGGCCTCGTCCGCGGTGGTCGCCGGGCGCGGGATCACCGATCTCCTCGCCGCCTGCGCCGAGTTGGCGATCATGATGCTGACGGCCTTCGCGATGGGCTGGCGCCCGGACGGCGGCCTCGGCTTCCTCGGCGCCTTCGGTCTGCTGCTGTGGCTGCGGTTCGCGCTGATCTGGATCGGGGTGTGGCTGGGCCTGCTGGTGCCCAACCCGGAGGCCGCCGGTGGCCTGTTCGCCGTCGCGTTCCCGCTCACGATGATCTCCAGCATCTTCGTCGCGCCCCAGCTGATGCCCGACTGGCTGGGCTGGGTGGCGGCCTGGAACCCGATCTCCTCCACGGCGGCGGCCAGCCGCGAGCTGTTCGGGGTGCCGGGCACGGCTGCGGCCGGGGACTCCTGGGTCGAGCAGCACGCGCTGCTGATGGCCGGGGTGTGGCCGGTGATCCTGACCCTGATCTTTCTGCCGCTCGCGGTACGCCGTTTCAGGAAGCTCAGCCGCTGACACCGCCGGTCAAGGGGACCCGTCCGCCTTCGGCAGCATGATCGTCCGGGACACCACGAACGTCGCCGGAATCGCCACCATCGACGCGAGGAGCGGAGCGAAGCGGCTGCCCGCGTGGAGGATGTCGACGATGACGTACACGCCGGCTGTCGTCACCACGAAGCTGGTGGCGTTCGTCAGGGGGAACAGGAGGAATTTCCGCCAGGTCGGTCGGGTCCGGTAGGTGAAGCGGGTGTTCAGGAAGAAGGATCCGGTCATGCTGAGGGCGGTGGCGAGGAGGTGGGCGGCCATGTAGGGGAGATGGGGGAGGAAGAGGAGGTAGAGGCCGTAATACGTCCCGGTGTTGATGACGCCGACGATGGCGAAGACGAGGATCTGACCCGATATCGGGCGGGTCTCCTGGGCTGCTGTTCGGGTGCTCATCAGGGAATGAGGTCCTTGGCCGCGTGGCCGCCGCACGATGGCCGGTCGTGGGATCGTTCCACGTTTGTCGCCTTGATCAGGAAGTGCGGGCGGCCTTTGACCTCGTAGTAGATCCGGCCGGTGTATTCGCCGATGATTCCCATCATGATCATTTGCATGGCGGCCGCGGCGGTGACGGCGGTGATGATCGTGACGTAGCCCGGGGTCTGCACGCCGTTGATGAGCGCGGCGCCGACGATCCACGCCGTATACAGGCCGGTGCACAGCAGCAGGCCCATGCCCAGGTAGAGGGCGGCGCGCAGGGGCCGGTTGTTGAAGGAGAGCAGGCCGTCGAGGCCGTAGTTGAGAAGGCTGCGGAAGTTCCAGGAGCTGTGGCCCTGGGCGCGTACGGCGTTCTCGTACTCGAAGGTGGTGCTGGGGAAACCCACCCATGCGAACAGGCCCTTGGAGAAGCGGTTGTACTCGGTCAGGTCCAGAACCGCGTTCACCACACGTCGGGAGAGCAGACGGAAGTCGCCCACGCCGTCGATGAGTTCGATGTCGACGAGCCGGTTGATGAGGCGGTAGTAGAGGCGGGCGGTGACCGTGCGGGTGAGGCGGTCGCCGGTCCTGGTGCGCTTGGCGATGACCTGGTCGTAGCCCTGGGCATGCAGTTCCACCATGCGGTGGATCAGCTCCGGCGGGTGCTGGAGGTCCGCGTCCATGACGATCACGGAGTCTCCCGAGGCGTGCCGCAGACCGGCGAGCAGGGCTGCCTCCTTGCCGAAGTTGCGGCTGAAGGAGAGATAGCGCACACGCGCGTCGAGTTCGGCCAGGCGCTCGAGTTCGGTGAGCGTACGGTCGCTGCTGCCGTCGTCGACGTAGACGAACTCCATGTCGTGGCCGAGCGGCAGGAGTTCCTCGGCGATCTTCTGGACCGCCTCGTGGAACCGGCCTATGACGTCTTCTTCGTTGAAGCAGGGTGCGACGATCGAGATGAGCATGGTTCGGGTACTCCCGGTGAGATCCGGTCGGCGAGCGGTGGTCACGCGCTCGGGTGGTGGTGTGCGCGCCGTCGTCTGACCGCGGCGAGGACGCTGAGGGCGATGAGGGTCAGCAGGGAGGCGGCGCCGACGGCGCCGCCCAGACGCAGGCCCGGTGGGTGGAACGTGCAGGTGAGACTGGTCGAGGAGCCGTCCAGGGGGACGGCGATCAGGCCGTAGTACTGCTTCGCGGGTACGGCGTCGGCGCCACCCGCCGCACAGCGCCAGCCGGCGATGCGCGGGGCGGCGACGACCGCGGTTCCCTTGCTGCCGGGCGGCAGTTCGGCGCGGATCGTGCCGTCGGAGACCGACACCTTCGTGGCGCCGGTGCTCTTGAGCCGCTCTACGGCGGTGTGCAGCCGGGCGGTGTCCAGGCAGCCGACGGCGCCGTCCGGGATGAGCCCCGTCTTGTCGGGTGACAGGTCGATCCGCAGGCGTCCGGAGGCCGGGACCGTGCCGAGCCGCTGCATGGCGGCGATCTTGGTGACCGGGTGGTCGGACCGGAACCGCCCGGTCAGGCCGTGGGCCGAGTCACCGGCGATCCGCGCGGTGCCCGAGAAGTGCGGCGCCCACAGGTAGACCTCGCTGCCGGCCGGGCACCGGGCCGTGATGGTCGGCTTCCGCCAGGCGGTCGCGGGTCCGGGGACGCCGATGAGCAGGCCCGGCCGCTCGTCGTCGCTGGGGCCCGGCTGCTTCCCGGCGCTGGTGCGCACCGTGAGGCGGGGCACGGTGTAGACGCGGGTGCCCAGCAGGAGTTCCTGGTTGCGGTAGGGCGACGGCCCGAATGCAGAAACGTTTGTCCGCGGACCGGCGGGGGACGGGCGCACGGTGGCCAGGGGCGGCACGTCCTGCCGTGACACGGTCACCTGGCTGCCGTCCTGCGGGAAGAAGCCCTGGTGCGGGTCCGGCGGGGAGTGGACCCGTGCGCCGACGGAGAAGATCGCGTCCGTGACGGCGTTGTCCAGGCTCTGCATGTTGCGGCCGCGTGAGGTCCAGCCGTCCCCGAGGGCAGTGAGCGTGCGGGTGAGGACGTCGGAGGTCAGGCTGCTGTAGTACTGGGCGCCCTGACCGCCCACCATCAGCGGGTCGTTGCCGACGGTCTGCTCGCGGCCCGGGTCGGTACGGTACCGGGGCCAGCCGTCGGCCTCGGCGATCACGTCCGTCTGCCGCTGCTGCCGCTCTCCCCAGGGCGCGTAGTAGTTCTTGTGCCCCAGGCGCATCCGAGTGGCGACCGCGGAGGTGGCGGTGACCTCGCCGACCTGCGTGCCGATGAGCAGGGCCACGGCCAGTCCGGCGAGTACGGTCCTGCGCCCGCCCTGGTGGCGGGCGAGCAGAGCCAGCCCGCACAAGGCGAACACGGCGGCGACCAGGGCGACCGGCAGGGTGAACGGGTGTTTCGTCAGCTCACTGCCGCTCGCCACAGCGATGATCAGTGCGAGCAGCCCACCCGCCGCACCCAACGCGCGCGTTCCGGGGAGGCCGTACGACAGGGCATGCCACGCGGCGATCACCAGCAGCCCGCAGAGCACGAACGTCTGGCGGTACGAGCTGCCCTGCGGGGTGGTGAAAGCGTGCCAGAGCAGGTGCGTCGGGCCCCACTGGAGCGACAGCGTGACCGCGATCACGAGCAGTGTCCAGCCGAGGCGCACCCGCCCGGGGACCTTGCGGTGGAAGGGGAGGGCGAGGGCGAGCAGTAGCGCCGCGGTGCCGACGTACACGGCCGGCGAGCCGAAGTCGTACGTCGTCGGCAGCAGCCGCGCCAGCAGATCCTCCGTCGCCCGGGGCGTGAACTCCCGGACCCTGCCGGGGTAGGCGTGCCTGGTGCCGAAGTACACGACGGCCACCAGCGGCGCCGCCAGACCCACGCCGAGCCCGACGGTGACGACGGCGCGACCCAGCGCGGCGAGGCTCCGGCGCCACGGGTGACGGACGAGCCACAGCCGCAGCAGCAGCACCAGGCCGGCCGCGAGGGTGGCCATGTAAGCCGTGTAGAAGTTGGCGATCCAGGCGACCGCCACGACCACCACGCCGAGCACCCGGCGCCGGTCCTCCAGCGTCCACTCCCCGACCAGGCACAGCAGCGGCAGGGCGAGCAGGCCGTCGAGCCACATCGGGTTGTACACGCCGGCGGACAGGGTCCAGCCGCACAGGGCGTACGACGCTCCGAGCAGCCCTGCCACCCACCAGCGGCCGGGGCGCAGCCGCAGCAGCAGCCACGCCATGGCGGCCCCGGCCGACGCGATCTTCAGGAGGGTGATCACATACACCGCGAGGTCGATCTCGTCCCGTGGGAACAGGGCCACGAGCAGCGCGAAGGGGCTGCTGAGATAGGTACCGAGGTCGGGAAGGAAGCCGGCGCCGAATCCCGACTGCCAGTTGACGAGCAGCCCGCCGTCGGCCCTTCCGTGCAGCAGGTCCCACAGGTGGGCGTGGAAGGGGACGTACTGGCTGCCCAGGTCGCTGACGTTTCGCGTGCGGAAGCCGAAGGGGTGGCTACGGGCAACGATGTCGCCCGCGCACAGCACTGTGACCGTGACGAACGCCGACAGCAGCGCGGCGGTCGGCCTGGGGCCGGTGGGGCGGGACAGCCGTAGACGGGTCCGGGCTATCGGATTCACGCCCTGTCCCCGGGAAGGCTCGAGCCACATTCTCCCGTATTCCTCCAGAAAGCGCACCATCGGTTCGCCGGTATAGAGGGGTATTGATCGCCGATGGTTGTGTTGCGTCCGGAAGTCGGGGATTAATTCCGCATACGGGTGTGGGAAGTCCGGAAAGAGATCATGACGGAAGAGGGGACGGAGCTTCGTATGAATGACGTGTGGGTGAACGCGACCCGCACCCGTGTCGGCGTCCGTGGCCGCGCACGTGCCCGCGCCCGGCTGTCCTGAGGCTGCGGATGCGGCCTGGTTCTTGACGTGGCCGAGTGGCATGACTTCCATGGAAGGTGCGGGATATGGGAGCGCTCCCATATGTTCCGGGCCCGCGCCTCCGAGAGGAAGCAGCGACATGTTCCGCAGTTTGCGAAGAGCGCTGTGCGTGGTGGCCGCCGCGCTCCTGTTACCGCTTGCCGGAATCGGCGCGCAGCCGGCCCACGCGGCTGAGGCGGGCGCCGGCTACTGGCACACCAGTGGCCGCCAGATCCTGGACGCGGCCGGGCAACCGGTCCGTATCGCCGGCATCAACTGGTTCGGCTTCGAGACCGGCAACCACGTCGTCCACGGCCTGTGGGCCCGCGACTACAAGAGCATGCTCGACCAGATGACCTCGCTGGGCTACAACACCCTCCGCCTGCCCTTCAGCGACGACATCCTCAAGCCCGGCACCATGCCGGACAGCATCAACTTCGCCGACGGCAAGAACGCCGACCTGCAAGGGCTGACGTCCTTGCAGGTGATGGACAGGATCGTGGCGTACGCAGGCCGGATCGGCCTCAAGATCGTCCTCGACCGGCATCGCCCCGACGCCGGCGGCCAGTCGGCGCTCTGGTACACGTCGGCGGTTCCCGAGTCGACCTGGATCGCCAACCTCAAGTCGTTGGCGACGCGTTACGCCGGCAACCCGACCGTCGTCGGCATCGACCTGCACAACGAGCCGCACGACCCGGCGTGCTGGGGCTGCGGCGACACGACCCGCGACTGGCGCCTCGCCGCTCAGCGGGCCGGCAACGCGGTCCTGTCCGCCAACCCGGACCTCCTCATCATGGTCGAGGGCGTCCAGTCGTACGACGGCGTCAACGGCTGGTGGGGCGGCAACCTCATGGGCGTCGCCCAGTACCCGGTCCAACTGGACGTCCCCAACCGGCTGGTCTACTCAGCCCACGACTACGCCACCAGCGTCGCCCAGCAGCCCTGGTTCAGCGACCCGTCGTTCCCCGCCAACCTGCCGGGCGTCTGGGACAAGTACTGGGGCTACATCTTCAAGCAGAACATCGCCCCGGTCTGGCTCGGCGAGTTCGGTACGACACTCCAGCCGGCGGCGGACCAGAAGTGGCTGGCCACGCTCGTGACCTACCTGCGCTCGACCTCGACGTACGGCGCCGACTCCTTCCACTGGACCTTCTGGTCCTGGAACCCCAACTCCGGCGACACGGGCGGCATCCTCAAGGACGACTGGCAGACCGTCGACACGGTGAAGGACGGCTACCTGGCGAGCATCAAGGCGCCGGGATTCCCGGCCGGCGGCGGGGGAGACCCCGACCCGGACCCGGACCCCGACCCGGGTGGCGGTTCGGCCGCCTGCACCGCCGCCTACAGCGTCAGCAGTGACTGGGGTGGCGGGTTCAATGCCGAGGTGAAGGTGGCCAACACGGGGACGACTCCGCTCAAGTCCTGGAAGGTGACGTGGACCTGGAGCGGCACCCAGAAGGTCACCAGTATGTGGAACGCGTCCTACACGCAGAGCGGAGGGACGGTGGCCGCGTCCAACGCCGCGCACAACGGGACGGTTCCGGTGGGTGGCTCGGCGAGCTTCGGCTTCTCGGGGGCGCCCGGTGGTGGTGGCATGCCTGGTGTGAGCTGTACGGCGACCTGAGTACGAGGTGCACGGCTACGTGAGCGCGAGGGGCGCCCGGGTTGGTGCCGGGTTGGTGCCGGGTGTCCCTCTGCCCCTCCGGAGCGGGCGTGCGTTCATGTTCCTTCAACACGCGTGCGGGACAGTTGTGCGCGCACCCATGCATGACCGGGGTTGACGTACGGCCGACCTGCCACGACCACGGTCGGCACGGTCTCGTCGCCGTCGTTGGCCGCCCTGACGGCTGCTGCTCCAGCGGGGTCCCGCCAGATGTCGACCCAGTGCAACCGGCGGGCATCACGGCCCAGCCGGATGCGCAGTCGCAGACAGTACTTGCACCCCGGCCGCCAGAACACGATCGGCCGGCCGTCGACCGCACTGCGGCGCTGAGCCTCCAGGGCCCCGATCGGCCTCGGGAAGAACAGAGGCGAGTTCGCGCCCGCGAGCAGCACGAACAGCAGCAGGAGTGCGACGGCCGCGCCCGGGGCCCCGCTGAGGACCAGCCCAGCGGCCACGACTGAGCCGCAGAGCACGAACAGCATCGGCAGGAGCCAGGCGCGCGTCATGGGGATGAAGGTTATCCCCGGTAGGGCGTCCCCCATCGGTCCAGCGGACACGGGCTTCTCGATCACGTGTTTGCTCGGTATTACGTAATAACGTAATGTCGAGCAGGCGAATGGTGATCTCGACGGGGGAGCAACCCATGAACCGAAGGAAGTTTCTCGGCGCGGCGACGGCGACGGCGGCGGCAGGAGCGTCGCTGCTGCCGGGCAACGCCGCGGCTGCCGGCGACGGCCTGCCCGCGCTTGTCAGGCGATACCTGGACCAGGCGGTGGCCGCGGGCAGTCCGAGTGTGATCTGCGGGGTCGTCCGCGGCCCGCGTACATACGTCGAGGGCGCGGGCGCGGCGGTGGGCCGGTCGGCGCCGGACGGCAGGACGGTGTTCCAACTCGGCTCCATCACCAAGACGCTCACCGCCACGGCTCTCGCGCGCGCCGTCGGCACGGGCGCGGCACGCCTGGACGCGCCGCTCGTGCTGCCCGCCGGGTTTCCCGTGCCGCGCAAGGGGGCTCGACGGATCACCCTGGCCCACCTGGCGACCCACACCTCCGGCCTGCCCTCCCTGCCGCCGAACCTGCTCGCGGAAGCGGATCCGTACGATCCCTACGCGCACTACACGCTCGACGACCTGGCCGCCGGACTGCGCGACACGGAGCTGAGCACCGAGCCGGGGGCGGTCTACGCGTACTCGAACCTGGGGTTCGGTCTGCTCGGCCAGGCGCTGGCCTTCGACGGCGTCGACCCGATGCTGCGGCACCGGGTGGCGGCGCCGCTCGGCATGGTGGACACGACGACGACCCTGCGGCCGGACATGGTGTCCCGCAAGGCCGTCGGGCATGTCGACGGTGAGCCGGTTCCTGACTGGCACGACCGGGTTCTCAGCGCGGCCGGGACGTCGATGTACAGCACCGCCGACGACATGGTGCGCTTCCTGCGCTCCCAACTGCGGCCCGAGACCTCGCCGTTGCGGGACGCCATCGAACTGACCCAGCGGCCCCGGTTCACGGTGGACCGCAACCTGCGGCTGGGGCTCGGCTGGCACCTGAGCAGGCTGCCCGGCGGCTCCACCATGACCTGGCACAACGGCGGCACCGGCGGGTTCAGCACCTGCGCCGCGTTCAGCCGGGAGAGCGGCGTGGCGGTGGTCATGATGGTGAACACCTTCAGCGAGGAGACCCCGACCGCCGCCCGCCCGGTCGACGCCCTCACCTTCCGACTGCTCGGCGAGCTCGGCGCGGCATGAGTACGACGAAGGGCGCCCGGTGGTTGACGGGCGCCCTTCGGGGTCGTGGGGGTCGTGGGGGGCGACCACGCCGGGTCGCCCGCCGGGGGTGTCGACGATGCCGTCATCTTTTCAGCGGACACGGGAGGCCGCGGCGGTCGTGACTCGGGTCGCACCTCACCAAGGCCAGGGAAAGGTATGAGGGCCGTTCGAGGTAGAAGCCCAGGGACACGTCGCTGCCTGCTGCCAGCCGATCGGCGGTGGAGGTGACGAGTCGGGTGAGGTGACGGACATCGCGCTGGGCCGGGGAGGCGAACCGTGGCGCGTACTCCGTCAACCGGTCGCTGAGCCAGGCGGCCCCTGCCCTCGGGTCTTGCCAGGTGCCACGGACCAGCGAGCGTGGTTTGACGAGCCAGTACGCCGTTTCCAGTGGCGGCAGATCCGATGTGGGGAACTCCGCGGCGACCTCGCGGTATCGCTGGAGCAGTTCCGGCCTGCTGCCTGCTGGGGGCGGTTCGGGGTGGGGCGGGCGGCGCAGTGCCTCCTGGTCGAAGCGGGCCTTCGGGCCGGTCCAGAGGTATCCGTGGTGGTGCACGGGTTGTCCCTGTTCGGGTTCGGTGTCGATGCGTGTGAGTCGGCCGGTCCTGGTCCTGGGCATGGCTGCCCGGACCAGGACCGGCTGTGGGAGGGGGTGGGGGGATGGCTCAGACGGACAGGCCGAAGCGCGCCGGGTCGATGCCGGCCACGGCCAGTTCCTCCGTGGTGAAGCGGAGCGGTTGTACGTCCGGGCGCTTGCTGTCGCCGAGGGCCCAGGCGCCGTCGCCGATCTTGGCCAGCGTTACGCACGACTCGCCGTCCGGGTGAGTGTTGCCGCCGCACGCCTTCACGAACGGGGTGTCGGAGAGGTCGAGGGAGTACAGGTCGTTTTCGTTCGGCATCGCTGCACCTTCCTGTTTCCTGTGGGGAGTCGGGCAACGGCGGTTGCTCTACAGCCTTCCGTGCACCCCGGAGGAGTGATCCCGGATCTCGGTGGCGTGGCGCGCGGCCCGCACGAGGTCACCGGCTTGCTTGCAAGCGAGGAGCTGCCGCCAGTTCGCGGCACATACCTTGCAATCGGGGGCCGGTGCGCAGTCCAAGAGCCATGCGTCGAAGCAGTTGGGCAGCTGTGCCGAAGGTTTGGACGGGTTCCGTACGGCGGTGGCCGACGGATGAGCTGTGCCCTGCCTCATGTTGGCGCTCCTCAGTGGTGCCGGCCATGCCTCGGGAGGCTGCGATGCCTCGCCGCGGGGTTGCTGTAGGTCAGGACGTTAAGGGTCTGGTGGTGACCATCACCAGTGATGTTCATGGATGTTCACACCTCTTTGCTGAGCCTGTTCGTGGCCGATTTTTCTCTTGATCCGGCGCCTTGCTGCGTTGACAATTGTGAACATCTGCGAACGTCCAGCATGCCGGAGGCAGCAATGGCATTACGATTCATCGGGATCGATCCGAACACTGAAACAGAGGAGAGTCCCACCGTTTGGATCGACGAGACCAGGAACGAAGTGGTCATCCAGGGATGGAAGCCGGACAGCGAACTCGAAGCGCAATGCGCCGCGTTCGAGGTGCCCGGCCACGCGGTGGGAATCCCGGACCATGAGGCAGTGGTTCGTGTCCCGGCCCGCATGGTGCCGATCTTGAGGGAGGCGTGCAATGCCGCAGAACGTGCCGAGCTTCACTGAACTCCTGGACGGTGCACAGCACTCGGCTGTCCATCTGGAGATGCGAGACGCATACGGAGTCGCCGGTGAGGCCGACAATTTCGGTCACTGGCAGCGGACGGGAGAACGGGACAACGACCCGGAGTCCCCGCACTGGGGCCCTTGGACAAGCCTCATCCGCCGAACGGTCGCTCGTGGCGTGGTCGTGCGCCGCGCCCGTATCGTGTCGGAGCCGGTCAGTGACTACATCCGCTACGAGCATGCGGGCACGCAGGTCAACATCGGTGCCGGCGAACAGGTGCGGTGGCTGCCGAGGCGGCAGGCATCCGACATCGCACTGCCCGGCAACGACTTCTGGCTCCTGGACGAACGGCTCATCCGCTGGAACCACTTCACCGGGGACGGCGCGTCCGGTGGAGGCGAGATCAGCGAGGATCCGGCCGCGGCGAAACTGTGCGCCGAGGCGTTCGAGGCGGTGTGGGCGCGAGCGACCCCACACGAGGACTACAGGATCAGCTAGCGCGCAAGGCGTACGGTCAGGTCGTGCCCAATTCCCCATCCTCCTCAGCGCAGGCCGCGCGTGAACGCGTCGCGCGGCGGTTGCGGGATCTGCGCGCGGATGCGGGTATCACCGGGAGTGAGCTGGCCGAGCGCTGCGGCTGGACCCACCCGAAGACCTCCCGTCTGGAAAACGCACGTACACCGCCCACTCCCGACGACATACGCCGCTGGTGCGCCGCGTGCGGTGCTGCGGACCAGGCCGCGGACATCATCGCCGAGTCCAGGGACGCCGAGTCGCAGTACAGCGAATGGCGGCGCAAGGCCCGCGGCGGCCTGAAGCGCCTTCAGAACAGCGTCGCGGAACTCCACCGTTCTACGGAACTGTTCCGCGTCTACTCACCCGCCCTGGTCCCCGGCTTTCTCCAGACCGAGGGGTATGCGCGCGCCGTGCTCTCTGCCAATGCCCGGTTGCTCGGCATCCCCGACGACTCCGCAGAGGCAGCGGTGGCACGCGTCGAGCGCTCGCGAATCATCCACGAACCGGGGCACCGTTTCGTCCTGCTGATCGAAGAGAGCGTTCTGCGGTACCGGTTGGGCGACGACGACGCGATGGCGGCGCAGCTCGGCTATCTGCTCACGGCTGGGGCCTTGCCGTCGGTGTCGCTGGGCATCATCCCCATTTCAACCCGTGAACGGGTCATGGGGCCAAAGGAGTTGTTCCACATATACGACGACACACTCGTCTCGGTGGAACTGATGTCGGCCCGTGTCCGCGTCACCCAGCCCTCCGAGATCGCGCTCTACCTAAAAGCATTCGAACAACTCCGGAGCATGGCTGTGTACGGAGCGGACGCCCGATCCCTGATCGTGAAGGCCATCGACGCGCTGGGCTGAGGAAGAGGGAAACCGTGATGAACGAGGGAAGCCAGCAGGTACGCCCCTGGCAGGAACGACTGGAAGCCGGGCATCGGCCTGTCCAGGAGGAGTGGGACTCCCTGGTCCGCGCCTCACAGAGCTTGCGAGCCTGGGAGCCCGACATCGTCCCCGGCCTGTTCCAGACGGCCGACTACGCGCGCTGCGTCTTCGAAAGTCTCGCAGAACTGAGGAACACCACCAGGGACACGGACGACGCGGTACGTGCGCGGATGAAGCGGCAGGAGTGGCTGCACCTGCCCGGCAAAGAGTTGCACCAGCTGATCTGGGAAGGGGCGCTGTGCGCCCGACTCGGTTCACCGGAGGTCATGGCGGGGCAACTGTACCGGATCCTTGCGGTGTTGGACCTCGACAGTGTCCGCCTCGGAGTGGTGCCGTTCGATGCCGTGCTCCGGTTGCCGGTCGGCAATGCCTTCACGATGGTGGAAGACCGTCTCGTCGTGATTGAGGACTGGTACGCCGAGCACTGGCTCGACGACGCGGATGCGATCGCTCTGCACCGACGGGTCTGGGAGATGCACGCCGCGTCTGCCGTGTACGGCTCGGAAGCCAGGCGCATCGTGGCCCGGGTACGACGAGACCTCGACGCCTGAGCGCAGCACGTACGGGCGTACCGGATCGTCCCCCGTGTGCCAGAGCGGAGTCTGGGGGCGGCGGGGCGGGCGCCGCCAGCAGGCTTCCTCGGGCGGGAAGGGAAGGTAGCGGCCGGCCGTGCGGTTGCGTCTGGACCAACGGCGCCAACGGGCGTCGTACGGGTTCGGGAGCCGCCATACCTACGGGTCCGGTGCGGGTGGTTCCGGTGGGAGGACCCAATCATCCAGCTCGGGGCGGCCGTTGGAGCGCGGCCGGGTGAGCAGGCGGGCGACGTAGTCATAAAAAGCCGGAACACTGCCGGCCCTCTCCGGCTCCTGGGTGAGCATGAACCGGGCCCACACGCACTTCGCGTACGGCTCCTGCCGGTACCGTTCCTAAGGACTGAGCGGGAGTGAGTCCTGTTGCCAGGACGCATGCTCAGCCGCGTGCCCCGAACGGTGCTGGGCACACTGGTCCCCCGCTTTCGCTCCGTATCCAGCGCCAGCGGATCGTGTCCGTGGTCCGGGAATACGGGGGCGGGCTCCCTCACGCCCCAGGGCCACCGGCCCGGCCTGGACGGTCCGATGCCCCACACGATCACTCCGGTCGTGTGGGGGCGGTGCCGTCCGTCGCCGGATCGGATGCCCCAGGGCGCGCCTTCCGATCGCCACCGCTGCCGCGTGGTGGCGAGTTGTCTTCCTGTTCTTGCCGGTGAGGGGTTTCTGCCAATGCTGGGCACCCCACCGGGAGGTGTAGGCCGGGTCGACGGCGACGACCGGGATGCCGAGTTCGGCGGCCATCGACGTCAGCCGGGCCCGCAGCCTGGCCACGGGCATGCCGGAGATCAGCTGGCGGAAGCGTTTGCGGCGCCCGTGCTTCTCCCGGGTCTTCTCCGCGGTGAAGTCCAGGTCCTCGACGGCGATGGCCAGGTTGTGGCGCTGGGCGAAGTGCAGCAGCCGGATCAGGGCGTGGCGGACCTGGGCGTCCCGGTGCTGGGCGGTGCCGGACAGGTCGTAGTCGAACCGGTGTGGGGCGCCGACCGGGTTGCCGTGGACGTCGAGCCGCCAGGCGGCCAGATGGTCGGCATTGGTGTCGACGCCGACGAGTCCGTCGGCCCGTGCCTGGGCCAGGGGCACGGTCTTGACCGGCGGGATCTGCCAGGAGGCGGTCAGGTACCAGCGGCCGCGCTGGACGTCCTCGTGGATGCGATAGGCCACAGCACGGTTCGCGGTGGTGCGGTCCGCCCACTCCTGGCCCCGGTGGTGGAAGACAACCCGGGCAGCGAGCACGTACCGACCGTGCTTGCTGTTGGCCAAGTGGGCGAGCGGCGCGGGCAGTTTGATGCTCGCCTCGCCCTCTGGCGTGACCCGGATCGTCTCGTTGCCGAACCGCTTCCCGGCCTCGCCGTCAGCCTGGAGGAACCGGCGCTCCGTTTCCCACCGACGGCGCCAGACCTCCTCGCTCGGCCTGGCCTGGTCGAGGTTGTGCCGGGTGTTCAGTAGCCGCTTGCCGCCCCGTACGACCCGCACCCGCCCGGCCTCGCGGTCCGCCTGCTCAGCCTGAAGACGGTCGGCCAGCACGTGCAGGCGGCGGGACTTGGCGTGCCACTCCTGCCGGGTGCGGTACCCGCCCGGCGCCCGTCTGGTCCCTGGCTCACCCACCGGCAGCGACAACCGGTGCGCGATCGTGCGCACACCGGCCTCAAGGCCCTTCACGTGCGCCGCCTGGGCGCGCCGGGCCAGCCCCCACTGATCGTGCGTGGCCTTCGTGATCGACCCGGCCCACCTCGAGGACGAATCCCCCGTCAGGGCCCGCTTACGCACCGCCCACGCGTCCGCATCGTGCAGGAGTCCGGCAGCACACCGGGCCCTGAGATCCCGCCCGGCCAGTGTGCCGAGATGGTCGCCGACCAGCCTGAGCACCTTCTCGTCCCGGGGCGTGAGGTGCTTGAGCCGGGCACGGACCGCGACGCCGGACGGACCGAGGGCGACAAACGGTGCTGCCACCTCACGCAGCCCGCCCATCCCCTCTCACCCCCAACCCAGTGCCGAAGATCCCCGTCACCACACCCAACGAGCATCTCCCAAATGGGTCACGCATTCGGGTCAAGAACTTCCGTTCCCCTGAATTCGTGCGCACCGCGGCCGCACTGCTCACTCACTCGTGCACACTCCAACGCGCTCAAACACGGTCGGTCATCAGCAGTTCCCAACCCCCAGGAGTCGGCCAGCCCCGCCACGAGCGTGAGTCCGCGTCCGCTCTCTTCGTCGGGGCCGGAGGCGTGGGGTTGGGGGAGTCTGTTCCGGTCGGGGTCGGCCACTTCCAGGACCAGCTCCGGGCCCAGGTGGGTGAGCGTGACCTTTACCTCGGCGTAGGAGACCCGGCAGTGGGTCACGGCGTTGGTGACGAGTTCGTTCGCCAACAAGGTGACGTCGTCGGCCAGTTCGTCCGTGACGCCCCAGTCCGCGAGGGCCTTGCGGATGTGTTGACGGGCGGTTGGTACGTGTCGCCTGTGCTTGGGGATGCGGAAGGTTTCGGTTGCGGGCATGGGGGTGCTGTACCTCCCTGAAGGAAGACACATCGTGACCGAGGTCGTAAGCCCCTTCTGGAAGTCGTCGTACTCGGGACAGGAGAACGCCTGCGTCGAGGTCGCCGAAACAGCCCCCGGCGGCCGAGCCGTCCGCGACAGCAAGCAGCAGGACGGCCCCCTCCTCACCGTCTCCCGCGACGGCTGGCAGGCCTTCATTCGGCAGTTCGGATAGTCGGGCAGGCGGCACGCGCCAGCAATTGCTTGTACCGTACAGGCGTAAGCTCGCCCCCATGGTTGAGCACCGCATGATCGACGTGAACGGCATCCGGCTGCACATCGCGGAGGAGGGCGAGGGCCCGCTCGTCGTGCTGCTGCACGGCTTTCCCGAGTCCTGGCATTCCTGGCGCCACCAGTTCGGCCCGCTGGCCGCCGCCGGGTTCCGGGTGGTCGCTCCCGATCAGCGGGGGTACGGCCTCAGTGATCACCCGGAGAGCGTGGACGCGTACAGCATCCTCCACCTCGTCGGGGACGTGATCGGGCTGATCCACGCCCTGGGTGAGGAGGAGGCGTTCGTCGTCGGACACGACTGGGGCGCACCGGTGGCCTGGCACACCGCGCTGCTGCGGCCCGACGTGGTGCGTGGCGTGGCGGGGCTGAGTGTGCCGCCGCCGTTCCGCGGGGAACGTCCGCCGCTCGCTGCCATGCAGGAGCAGTTCGGCGGGCGGTTCTACTGGAACTACTTCGAGCGGCCCGGGGTCGCCGACGCCGAGTTCGCCCTGGACACACGCACCGCCCTGCGCAAGCTGTTCTACTCCGCCTCCGGTGACGCCCCCGGCGCCGGACGCCCGGAGCAGGCCCTGGTGGCCGACCCGGAGCAGGGTTGGCTCGCCGGCATGACCGACCCCGAGGTGCTGCCGGACTGGCTCACCGAGGAGGACCTGGATGAGCTCACGGAGAGCTACGCCAAGGGGTTCACCGGCGCCCTGAACTGGTACCGCAACCTCGACCGCAACTGGGAGCTGACCGCCGCCTGGCATGGCGCGGTCGTAAGCGCGCCCGCGCTGTACATGTACGGCGACCGTGACCTGGTGCCGGCCTTTCCGGGTACGCCGGAACTCATCGCGAAGCTCCCGGAGTTGATGCCCAACCTGCGCGCCGAGCCGATCCTCCTGCCGGGCTGCGGCCACTGGACCCAGCAGGAGCGGCCCGAGGAAGTGAACGCCGCGCTGATCGAGTTCCTGGCGGGGCTGCGGGGGTGACCGGTGTAGGGCCGAGTGTGACCGCTTGGCTTGTTCTTTATGCTCCGGCTTCGAACGAGGCCCCGAAGATGATCGCCCGGACAGGCAATCGTCGGACGTGAAGAACAAGCTCAGTGAGTCGTGAGTGCCTCGTCAGTCAGGCCCAGGTGCCGTCGGAAGGCGTCGCGCCCCTGGTCCGTGAGCCGCACGACGCGGGAGCCTTCGGCCGGCACGAGCCAGGACTCCTGAACCGCGTGGTGGAATACGGCCGCGGCGACCGCGCCCGCCAGATGCAAGCGCCGCTCCGTCCAGTCCAGGCACGTGCGTACGTGTGGTGCCGTTTCCTGGGTGATGCCCGTGTCCGTGAGCCATGCGGCACCCGAGGGAGTAAGGACCGGGCCGGACTCCCAGTCCAGAAATCCCTGTTCGGTCATCGCGTCGGTGATCGCCACGGACAAGGAGCCGCCGAGATGGTCGTAGCAGATGCGGGCGAAGGCCACGGCACGGTGCTGGCGGGCGGCAACGAGTGAGCGGACCGGGACGAGCTGCTGCGGTGCCCGGGCGGCAAGGGCTTCGATCATCTCGGCGATGGCGGGGTCCGCCAGGCGCACATAGCGGTGCCGGCCCTTGCGCTCCTCGGCCAGCAGGCCGCCGGTCACCAGCCGGTTCAGGTGGCTGGTCGCTGTGGACCGTGCAATCCCCGCGAGCTGTGCCAGTTCCGTCGCTGTCCATGCGCGGCCGTCGAGCAGCGCGAGGCAGAAGGCGGCACGGGTGCGGTCGGCCAGCAGCGCCCCCAGGGCGGCGAGGTCCGGTTCCTTGGCGTAGATATCGGGGCTGAGCACAGCACCATTGTCGTCAGCCGATGCTTCGACGCTCATCGAAACGTCCTGCCCCTAGCGTCTTGAGGCATGACGACTGACGCCCACCGAGTGGTCCGGCCGAGCATCCTCTACTTCGGCACGCCCGTGGTCCTGCTGACCACCGAGAACGATGACGGCACGTTCAACCTTGCCCCGATCTCCTCCGCCTGGGCACTGGGACAGCACATCGTCCTGGGCCTGGGCAGTGAGAGCCAGACCGCGAGCAACCTCGCGGCGCGCTCCGAGCTGGTGATCAACGTTGCCTCGCCAGAGCTGTGGGAGCAGGTGGAGCGTTTGGCACCGCTCACCGGGGCCAACCCGGTGCCCGAGAGCAAGCGGGCGGTGTACCGATACGAGCCCGACAAGTTCGCCGCGTCCGGGCTCACCCCGGCCGATTCCCACATCGTGAAGCCGCCGCGGGTCGCCGAGTGCGCGATGCAGTTGGAGGCGCGGGCCCGTGCACTGACGCCGGGCGGAGCGGGTCTTTTCCTCAGCGTCGAGTGCGATGTGCTGCGCGTCCACGCCGACGAGCGCATCGTCGTGCCGGGCACGCACCACATCGACCCCGCTCTCTGGAGCCCGCTCATCTACAACTTCCGCCACTATCACGGTCTGGCACCGGAGGTCGGGTACGGCTTCCGCTCGGAAACGGTAAACACGACGACCCGTGCTGCATGACAGCCCCTCGGCGTCGGAACCGCATCCACCCCCAACCGGCCACCCGCTCCGCGTGGATCGACCGTGACGGCGAACTCCCCCTCACCGAAGGCACGTTGATCCGGCTCCAGGTCGACCACCTGCCTGGCGGCGGAGATCCGCGCCCCCGAGGCGGCGGACCGGTGGACGTGGCTGATCATCACCGCCCACACCCACCTCCGGCTCGCCAGGACGCTCGCCGAGGACCTTCGTCGCCCCTGGAAGAAGCCCGCCGAGCCGACCCGGCTTACCCCGGCCCGCGTCCGCCGGGGGGTGTCGGAACCTCCGCGCGCACTTGCCCTGCCCGGCCCGTGCGCCGAAACCCAACCGGCCCGGCCCCCGGCACCGGCACCGGCACCGGCACCGGCACCGGCACCGGACAAGCGTACGTATGACGAGGGGCGCCCGGCGAGTGCCGGGCGCCCCTCAACGGCGTACGTGTGTGATCAGAGCTTCTCGATCACGTAGTCGATGCACTTCGTCAGCGCCTCGATGTCAGCCGGGTCGATCGCCGGGAACATCGCCACGCGCAGCTGGTTGCGGCCGAGCTTGCGGTAGGGCTCGGTGTCGACGATGCCGTTGGCGCGGAGGGTCTTGGCGACGGCGGCGGCGTCGATCTCGTCCGAGAAGTCGATCGTGCCGATGACCTGGGAGCGCTTGGCCGGGTCCGTGACGAACGGGCTGGCGTACTTGATGTCCTCGGCCCAGCCGTACAGCGTGCGGGCGGAGGTGGCCGTGCGGCGGACTGCCCAGTCGAGGCCGCCCTGGCCGTTGATCCACTCCAGCTGCTGGTTCAGCAGGAAGAGGGTGGCGAGGGCCGGGGTGTTGTACGTCTGGTTCTTGCGGGAGTTGTCGATCGCCGTCGGGAGCGAGAAGAACTCCGGGACGTGGCGGCCGGACGCGTGGACGCGCTCGGCGCGCTCGATGGCGGCCGGGGAGAAGACGCCGATCCACAGGCCGCCGTCGGAGGCGAAGGACTTCTGCGGGGCGAAGTAGTACACGTCGGTCTCGGAGACGTCGACCGGGAGGCCGCCGGCGCCCGACGTCGCGTCTACCAGGACCAGGGAGCCCTCGTCCGCGCCGGCCACGCGCTTGATCGGCATGGCGACACCGGTCGAGGTCTCGTTGTGCGTGAAGGCGTAGACGTCGACGCCCGCCTCGGCCTCCGGCTGCGGGTGCGTGCCGGGGTCGGAGGCGATGACGGTGGGCTCGGCCAGCCAGGGGGCCAGCTTGGCGGCCTTCGCGAACTTCGAGCTGAACTCGCCGAAGTTCAGGTGCTGCGACTTGTTCTCGATCAGGCCGTGCGTCGCGACGTCCCAGAAGGCCGTCGAGCCTCCGTTGCCGAGGATGACCTCGTAGCCCTCGGGGAGTTGGAACAGCTCGCGGATGCCCTCACGCACCTGGCCGACCAGGTTCTTGACCGGGGCCTGGCGGTGGGAGGTGCCGAGGAGGGAGGCGCCGGTCGCGGCCAGCGCGTCCAGCGCTTCCGTCCGCACCTTGGAGGGGCCCGCGCCGAAACGTCCGTCGGCGGGCTTGATGTCAGCGGGAATCTGGATCTCAGCCACGGGGCGAGCGTAGCTGTTTCGGGAAACCTGGGTGAAACCTCGTCCGTCGGGTGAGACGGCGTTTCGGCTGGCGTCGGAGCCGGGGGCCGCCGCCCCCAGACCCCCGCTTCGGCCCTGAAGGGGCCTTGTCCTCAAACGCCGGACGGGCTGAGTTCGCCCTACGTCGGCTGGTTTGCTGGAGGGATGAAGGATCTCGAAGCCGCGCTGCGTACCGCCGTCCAGGGTGAGGTCCGGTTCGACGTCGCCGCCCGGGCGCTGGTCACCATGGACGCCTCCAACTACCGGCGTGTCCCACTGGGTGTGGTCGCACCACATGATGCCGAGGACGTGGCGGCCGTACTGGAGGTGTGCCGCGACCACATGGTGCCCGTCGTGGCCCGTGGTGGAGGCACATCCATCGCCGGTCAGGCCACCGGCACGGGCGTCGTCCTGGACTTCACCCGGCACATGAACAAGGTCGTGTCGCTGGACCCCGAGACCCGTACCGCCGTCGTCCAGCCCGGCCTCGTCCTCGACCGCCTCCAGGACGCCGCCGCCCCGCATGGTCTCCGCTTCGGCCCCGACCCCTCCACCCACAGCCGCTGCACGCTCGGCGGAATGATCGGCAACAACTCGTGCGGCTCGCACTCGGTGGCGTGGGGGACGACCGCGGACAGTGTGCGGGAGCTGGACGTGATCACCGCGCGGGGGGAGCGGCTGCGGCTCGGGCAGGAGTGGGCCGGTGCGCCGGACGGGCTGCGGGAGCTGGTGGAGGGGGAGCTCGCCCGGCTGCGGACCGGCTTTCCCGAGCTGCCCCGCCGTATCTCCGGATACGCGCTCGACGCCCTGCTGCCCGAGAACGGCGCCGATGTCGCCCGTTCCTTCTGCGGGAGCGAGGGCACCCTCGGGATCCTGACCGAGGCGGTCGTACGGCTGGTTCAGGCGCCACGCGCGCGTGCGCTCGCCGTGCTGGCGTACCCCGAGGAGAGCGCGGCGGCGGAGGCGGCCGCCGGGCTGCTGCCGTACGGGCCGCTCACGGTGGAGGGCATGGCGGCCGACCTGGTGCCCTCGCCGACCGCGCTGCCGGCGGGCGGCGCCTGGCTGTTCGTCGAGACGGGCGGGGAGTCCGAGAAGGAGGCACGCGCGCGTGCGGAGGCGATCGTGCGGGCCGCCGATGTCGTCGACGCCCTGGTCGTCACCGACCCGGCCGGGCAGCGGGCGCTGTGGCGCATCCGGGAGGACGCGAGCGGCACGGCCACCCGGATGCCCGACGGGAGCGAGGCCTGGCCCGGCTGGGAGGACTGCGCCGTGCCGCCGGAGCGCCTCGGGGGGTATCTGCGGGACTTCCGCGCGCTGCTGACCGCCCACGGGCTGCGCGGCACGCCGTACGGGCACTTCGGCGACGGCTGCATCCACGTCCGCATCGACTTCGACCTGCTCACATCGGCGGGCATCGGCCGCTTCCGGCGCTTCTCGGAGGAGCTCGCCGAGGTCGTCGTGGCACACGGCGGCTCGCTGTCCGGGGAACACGGGGACGGGCAGGCGCGGGCCGAGCTGCTCCCGAAGATGTACGGGGAGGAGCTGGTCGCACTCTTCGAGCGGGCGAAGGGGGTGTGGGACCCCGACGATCTGCTCAACCCGGGCATGCTGGTGCGCCCGGCTCCGCTCGACTCCCACCTCCGCTTCTCCGTCCTGCCCCGCGAGCCGGTCGACGTCGCCTTCGGATACCCGGCCGACGGCGGCGACTTCTCGGCGGCCGTACGGCGCTGCGTCGGGGTCGCCAAGTGCCGTACGACCTCGGCGAGCGGCTCCGGCGTCATGTGCCCGTCCTTCCGGGCCACCGGCGAGGAGGAGCACTCCACGCGCGGGCGTGCCCGGCTGCTGCACGAGATGCTCGCCGGGGAACTGGTGACCGACGGGTGGCGTTCGCCGGAGGTGAGAGACGCGCTGGATCTGTGCCTTGCCTGCAAGGGGTGCCGGTCCGACTGCCCGGTCGAGGTCGACATGGCCACGTACAAGGCGGAGTTCCTGCACCACCACTACGAGGGGCGGCGCCGCCCGGCCGCGCACCACAGCATGGGGCGGCTGCCGGAGTGGCTGCGGCTCGTGGCACGCACGCGTACCGCCTCGCCGGTCAACGCCCTCGCCGCCGTACCGCCCTTGGCGTGGGCGGCGAAACGGCTCGGCGGGATCGCGCCGGAGCGGGAGATTCCGCGGCTGGCGACGCGGACGTTCAGCCGGTGGTGGGAGCGACGGCGCGCGAAGCCGGTCGAGGGCCTGCGTGCGGGCGGTGAGCTGGTCATTCTGTGGCCGGACACCTTCACCGAGCACCTCTCGCCGTCCGTGGGGCAGGCGGCCGTACGTGTGCTTGAGGCGGCCGGGCTGCGGGTGGCACTGCCGCCCACAGTGCGTATGAAGGCTCCCTCGGGGGACGAGGGAGCCGATGGGGGAGTGGCGGTGGCCATGGACCCGGTTTCGCTGCTCCGGGGCCGGGGGCGGGTCTGCTGCGGGCTGACGTACGTCTCCACGGGGCAGCTCGACCGTGCCCGCGCGGTGCTGCGCCGCACGCTCGACCTGATGGAGCCGGTGCTGGCGACGGCCGCCCCGGTCGTCGTCCTGGAGCCGAGCTGCGCGGCGGCCCTCCGCTCGGACCTGCCGGAGCTGCTGCACGACGATCCACGGGCCCGCCGCCTGGCCGACCGTGTCCTGACCTTCGCGGAGGCCTTGGCGCGGCTCGCTCCCGACTGGGCGCCGCCCCGCGTGGACCGGCCGGCGGTCGGGCAGACGCACTGCCATCAGCATGCGGTGCTCGGCGACACAGCGGACCGCCGACTGCGCGCGGCCGCGGGGCTGAACGGGGAGCTGAGCGGGGGCTGCTGCGGCCTCGCGGGCAACTTCGGGTTCGAGAAGGGGCACTTCGAGGTGTCGGTGGCCTGTGCGGAGGAGCAGTTGCTGCCGGGGGTGCGGGCGGCGGTGGAGGGGGCCGTGGTGCTGGCCGACGGGTTCTCGTGCCGGACGCAGTTGGAGCAGCTGGCGGGGGTGCGGGGGCGGCATCTTGCGGAGGTGCTGGCGGAAGCACTGGGGGAAGGGCTGGGGGAAGGGCTGGGGGAAGAACTGGGGGAGCAGTGACGCACGAGCCGTGGCGGGTGGCCGTTCTCTCCGACACCCACGGGGTGCTGCCCGTCCTGGAGGCGGTGCTCGCCGAGCCGGAGGTGGCCGATGCCGAGTGCGTCGTGCTCACCGGGGACAGCACGGCCGGTCCTCTGCCCGCCGAGGTGCTCGACCTGCTGCGCGAGCAGGATGGGCGCGTGGGGGCGTTCGGGCGCCGGGACGGGCGGGAGACGGGGTCGTGAGCGGACCGGATCAGCCGTTCGGCCGAGCCCTGCCCGGTGCGCTGGGCCGGAGGCATCACCCAGCCCGCGAACCCGCGTCGACTGTGCTGGACTGGCCTCAGCCGTCCTGAGCCGCGCGCCACTAGGAGCCCTGACCGTGCCCCTGCCCCTCCGCGTCCAGACCATCACCCGCGCCGAACACCTGGCGTTCGTCGCGGCCCGTCCGTCCGCCAGCCATATGCAGGTGCCTTCCTGGGGCGAGGTGAAGCCCGACTGGCGGGCGGAGAGCCTGGGGTGGTTCGACGAGGAGCAGGGCGGGCGGCTGGTCGGGGCCGGGCTCGTGCTCCAGCGGCCGCTGCCGAAGCTGAAGAGGTACCTGGCGTATCTGCCGGAGGGGCCGCTGATCGACTGGTACGCGCCCGACCTCGCCGAGCGGTGGCTCGCGCCGATGCTCGCGTATCTCAAGGGCAGGGGAGCCTTCTCGGTGAAGATGGGCCCGCCCGTCGTCGTACGCCGCTGGAGCGCGGAGGCGGTGAAGGCCGCCATCGCCGATCCGGCCGCCCGGCGGCTGCGCGACGCCGAGCCGACGTCCTGCGATCAGCGTGCCCTCGACATCGCCGAAGCGTTGCGGGGCGCCGGCTGGCGGCAGGCCGAGCCGGGGGGCGAGGAGGGCTTCGCCGCGGGACAGCCGCGGTATGTCTGCCAAGTGCCCTTCGCCGGGCGGTCGTTGGGCGACCTCCAGCGCGGCCTCAACCAGCAGTGGCGGCGCAACATCAAGAAGGCCGACAAGGCGGGCGTGAAGGTGGTGCGGGGCGGGCCTGAGGATCTGCCCGTCTTCTACGACCTCTACGCCGAGACCGCCGAGCGGGACCGTTTCATCCCGCGCCCGCTGCCCTACTTCCAGCGCATGTGGGCCGCGCTCACCGCCGAACACCCCGACCGCATGCGGCTCTACCTCGCCCACCACGACGGCGAGACCCTCGCCGCCGCCACGATGCTGATGGTCGGCACACATGTGTGGTACTCCTACGGCGCCTCCACCAGCCGCAGGCGCGAGGTCCAGCCCAACAACGCCATGCAGTGGCGCATGATGACCGACGCCCACGCACTCGGCGCCGCCGTCTACGACTTCCGCGGCATCACCGACACGCTGGAGGAGTCCAACCATCTGCTGGGCCTGCTGCGGTTCAAGGTGGGGGCGGGGGGTGAGGCGGTGGAGTACCTGGGGGAGTGGGACTTCCCGCTGAACCGGCTGCTGCACAAGGCGCTGGATCTGTACATGGCGCGTCGGTAGTCCGGCTGGGCAAGGGCTGTTCGAGGTCTGCCCGTCCAAACTCTGGGACAGTCGTGTAATGGGTTCACACACCTGACGGGGTCTACTACCCTGGACCAGGTAGTACAGCACGATGAACGCAGTGCTGAACGGCGAACGCATGGAAACCCGCCCGCCCCGCCCTCCCCGTCCACCCGAGTCGAGCCCTGGAACGCCCGTGAGCATCCCCGACGCCGCTGCCACACCCGCACCGACCCGCGCCCGGGCCGTCTCCGAGCCGACGGCCGGCGGCCCGCGCCGCTGGGGTTCCCTCGGTCCAGTGGGTCTCGTGCTCGCCGGAGGGATCTCGGTGCAGTTCGGCGGCGCGCTCGCGGTCAGCCTGATGCCGCGGGCCGGTGCGCTCGGCGTGGTGGCGCTGCGGCTGCTGGTGGCGGCCGTCGTCCTGCTGCTGGTCTGCCGTCCCCGGCTGCGCGGCCACTCCCGTACCGACTGGGGCACGGTGATCGTCTTCGGTGTCACCATGGCGGCGATGAACGGCCTCTTCTACCAGTCGGTCGCCCGCATCCCGCTGGGTGCCGCGGTCACCCTGGAGGTGCTGGGCCCGCTCGCCCTCTCCGTCCTGTCGTCCCGCCGCGCGGTCAACTTCATCTGGGCCGGACTCGCCCTCGCCGGGGTCTTCCTCTTGGGCGGCGGAGGCTTCGACAGTCTGGACCCCCTGGGTGTCGCTTTTGCCCTGGGCGCCGGCGCCATGTGGGCGGCCTACATAATCTTCAGCGCCCGTACGGGTCGACGCTTCCCGCAGGCCGACGGGCTGGCGCTCGCCATGGCGGTGGGGGCCGTACTGTTCCTGCCCCTGGGCATCGCCGAATCGGGCACGAAGCTGCTCGATCCGGTGACCGTCGGACTGGGCGCGGCCGTCGCCGTCCTCTCCTCGGTCCTCCCCTACACCCTCGAACTCCTCGCCCTGCGCCGCCTGCCCGCAGCCACCTTCGCCATCCTGATGAGCCTCGAACCGGCCATCGCCGCAACGGCAGGCTTCCTCATCCTCGACCAGGCCCTCTCCGCCCCCCAGGCCCTGGCCATCGCCCTGGTCATCGCGGCGAGCATGGGGGCGGTGCGGACACAGGTGGGGCGCGGGAAGACGAAGCCCGTCGCCAACGGCTAGGGGGTGTTTCGAAAGTCCTGTGCGGCGCCCGCGGTGTCCGGTGCGTGCTCTCGGCGCGCCGGACGAAAGCCCTCGTACTGGACGTACTTGGGGTTTCGGCCGGTGTGGCGAGAGTGCGTGCCGGGCGCCGTGGGTGCTGTGCGGGACTCTCGAAACACCCCCTAGCGCCCGGCGGGCGACGTTCGGGCTCCAGTGCATCAGCCGAGCTCTAACGCATCAGCAGCCCCTGGACGGAAAGCCCATGGTTGACGCGCAGCCGGTGCAGCTCCCACAGGCCCACCGCGGTCACCGAGGCCGGGGCGCCGAGCACGAGCAGGATCCGGACCGGTACCGGGACGCCCGCGTAGGCGCCCGTGAACAGGTCGACCAGGGCCATCTCCCACACCATCGTCATGGCCAGCAGCGGCGGCAGCGTCTCGTGGATGTCGGCGGTGCGGAAGACATGGGTGAGCGCCAGGCCCACGCCCCAGAGGATGAAGGGCAGCACCCAGACGAAGACGACCGCGAGGACGACGACCGTGACGACGGTCATCGCCGGACCGGTCGCGAAACGGCCCTCGGCGAAGCCGGTGAGCACGATCACCGGGAACACGAACACCGCTGCCATGAGCGCCACGATCGCGCCGAAACACTTGGCTGAACGGCGCAGCAGCTCGCGCCGGGCGGCCTCCGGCACCAGGGCGAGCAGGATGCCGACGGCGACCGGGAACGTCACGGACAGCATCAGGACGCTGATCCAGGACTGGTCGGTGCGGTCGTCGACGACGTCCCCGATGGAGTCCGCGATCTTGTAGGTGACCGACATCCACGCCACCGAGGCCAGACCCACCAAGGTACGGATCTTCTGCATGCGGGCCACCGCGTGGTCCTGGACGATGCCCGGCCTGGACGGCTTGAACACCCTGCGCGCGGTGTGGATGGGCCCGATCCGCCGCCACAGCCGCATGAAGGGCCCGGGCGGCGCGGGCACCGGCGGGCCCGGGTGCGGCGGGTGCGGGTACGGCGGGCCCGGGTACGGGTGTGGCGGGTTGGGGTGTGGCACGTAGGGGTGCGGGCCGGGGGGCGGTTGGCCCCCGAACGGCGGGGCGGGCTGGGGCGGGTACGGACCCGGATGCGGCGGAAACTGCTGCTGCCGGTGTGGGTCGTAGGGCGGCTGCCCGCCCGGGTTCCAGTTGCTCATCCCTGTGTTTCCCCCGATGGGTGAGAGGCGCGTCGCGGATGCGACAGGCGCGGCGGCCGAGTGTATTGATCGCACGCCCCACCCACACCCACAACTTCCCTGAGGGCACCCTCCTCAATTAATGCAAGCATGCTTGCTTGTTTTCCTTGCCGCTGCCATGCTCCTCACCACGCCGTGCCAGAGGGGAGCGCACCGTGTCCGATCCGACGCCCGTGTTCGACGATCTGCGCGAGGAGAGTGAGGAACTCGACCGGCTGGTCGCCGAGTTGGACGCCGATCAGTGGGGGCGCGCGACTCCGGCGCCCGGCTGGACCGTCGCCCACCAGATCGCACACCTCGCCTGGACGGACCATTCGGCGCTGCTGGCGGTGACCGACGTGGACGCCTTCCACACGCTGGTGGAGAAGGCGCTGGTGACGCCGGGGTCGTTCGTCGATGAGGGGGCGGAGGAGGGGGCCGGTCTTCCCTCCGCCGAGCTGCTGGCGCGGTGGCGTGAAGGGCGGGCCGCGCTCGACACGGCGTTGCGCGAGGCGCCCCATGGGGTCCGCTTCCCTTGGTACGGCCCGCCCATGTCCGCCGTCTCCATGGCCACGGCCCGACTTATGGAGACCTGGGCGCATGGTCTGGACGTGGCCGATGCTCTGGGTGTGGTCCGCACACCCACCGATCGGCTGAGGCATGTGGTGTGGATCGGGGTACGGACGAGGGACTTCGCCTTCGGTGTGCACGGACTCCCCGTGCCGCTCGACGACTTCCGGGTCGAACTCGTCTCGCCCTCCGGTGAAGTGTGGACATACGGCCCCGAGGACGCCCCGCAGCGCGTGACCGGCCCGGCGCTGGACTTCTGTCTCCTGGTCACCCAGCGCGCCCACCGCTCCGATCTCGCCCTGCGCGCCGAAGGCCCCGACGCGGACCGCTGGTTCGACATCGCCCAGGTCTTCGCGGGACCGCCCGGCGAGGGCCGTACGCCGAAGAGGGCCGCACAGTGACGACCGCTCCGCGTCCGCTGCGCATAGGCAACGCCTCCGGCTTCTACGGCGACCGCTTCGACGCCATGCGCGAGATGCTCACCGGCGGCGAACTGGACGTCCTCACCGGCGACTACCTCGCCGAGCTGACCATGCTGATCCTCGGCCGGGACCGGCTGAAGGACCCGGACGCCGGATACGCCCGCACCTTTCTGCACCAGCTGGAGGAGTGCCTCGGGCTCGCCCACGAGCGGGGCGTCAGGATCGTCGCCAACGCCGGCGGGCTCAACCCGGCGGGACTCGCCGAGGCCGTGCGCAAGCTCGCGGACCGGCTCGGCATCCCCGTGCGCGTCGCCCATGTGGAGGGCGACGACCTCAAGGACCGGTATCCCGACAGCCTCGCCGCCCACGCCTACCTCGGCGGCTTCGGCATCGCGGCCTGTCTGCGCGAGGGCGCCGACGTGGTGGTGACCGGGCGGGTGACCGACGCGGCCCTGGTGACGGGGCCCGCGGCCGCGCACTACGGGTGGGGGCCCGGGGAGTACAACCGGCTCGCGGGTGCCGTCGTCGCCGGGCATGTGCTGGAGTGCGGGGCCCAGGCGACGGGCGGCAACTACGCGTTCTTCGACGAGGCCGGCACCACCCGCCCCGGCTTCCCGCTCGCCGAGCTCCACGAGGACGGCACCTGCGTCATCACCAAGCATCCCGGCACCGGCGGTCTGGTCGACGTCGGCACGGTGACGGCCCAGCTGCTGTACGAGACGGCGGGTGCCCGGTACGCGGGACCGGATGTCACCGCCCGGCTGGACACCGTACGACTCACCCAGGACGGCCCCGACCGGGTGCGGATCGACTGCGTACGGGGCGAGGCCCCGCCCCCGACCCTGAAGGCCGGCGTGAACCGCCTCGGTGGCTTCCGCAACGAGGTCGTCTTCGTCCTGACCGGGCTGGAGATCGAGGCCAAGGCCGCTCTCGTGCGGCGGCAGATGAGCGACACCTTCATCAAGTCACGGCCCGCCGAGGTGCGTTGGGACCTGGTGCGCACGGACCGGCCCGACGCCCCATCGGAGGAGACCGCGAGCGCGCTGCTCAGGCTGGTCGTACGGGACCCGGCCCAGGAGAAGGTCGGACGGGTGCTGAGCGGGGCGGCGGTGGAGCTGGCCCTCGCCAGCTATCCCGGCTTCCATGTGCTCGCGCCACCCGAAAAGGGCTCGCCCTATGGGGTCTTCGAGGGTGTGTACGTCCCCCATGGTTCCGTCGACCATATGGCCGTCCTCCATGACGGTCGACGACTCCCTGTGAAACCGGCCCACGACACCGCCGTACTCCACGACGTTCCGGAGCCGCCGCTGCCGGAGCCGCTGCCGGCCGGACCCACGCGACGCGCTCCCCTCGGTCTTGTCGCGGGGGCCCGCAGCGGGGACAAGGGCGGGAACGCCAACGTCGGTGTCTGGGTGCGGACGGACGACGCCTGGCGCTGGCTGGCGCACGAGCTCACCGTCGACCGGTTCCGGCAGCTGATCCCCGAGAGCCGGGAGCTCAAGGTCAGCCGGCACGTCCTGCCCAACCTCCGCGCCCTCAACTTCGTCGTCGAGGGCATCCTCGGCGAGGGCGTCGCCGCCCAGCACCGCTTCGACCCGCAGGCCAAGGCACTCGGCGAATGGCTGCGCAGCCGCCACCTCGACATCCCGGAGGTCCTCCTGTGACCGTCCTCGCCTCCTCCCTGGACCCGAAGAGCCCCGAACACGCGGCCAACCGCGAGGCCATGCTCACCAAGCTCGCCGAACTCGACGCCGAGCACGCCAAGGCCGTCGCGGGCGGCGGGGAGAAGTACGTCGCACGCCACCGGCGGCGCGGCAAGCTCCTCGCCCGTGAGCGCGTCGAGCTGCTCCTCGACCCCGACACGCCCTTCCTGGAGCTGTCGCCGCTGGCCGCCTGGGGCAGCGACCACACGGTCGGCGCCTCCCTCGTCACCGGCATCGGGGTCGTCGAGGGGGTGGAGTGCCTGATCACCGCCAACGACCCCACCGTGCGCGGGGGAGCGAGCAACCCGTGGTCGCTGAAGAAGGCCCTGCGGGCCAACGACATCGCCCTCGCCAACCGGCTGCCCGTCATCAACCTCGTCGAGTCGGGCGGTGCCGACCTGCCCTCCCAGAAGGAGATCTTCATCCCCGGAGGCGCCGTCTTCCGGGACCTGACACGGCTGTCGGCGGCCGGTATCCCCACCGTCGCGGTCGTGTTCGGCAACTCGACGGCCGGCGGAGCGTACGTCCCCGGCATGTCCGACCACGTGATCATGGTCAAGGAGCGTGCCAAGGTGTTCCTCGGCGGTCCGCCCCTGGTGAAGATGGCCACCGGCGAGGAGAGCGACGACGAGTCGCTGGGCGGCGCGGAGATGCACGCGCGCGTGTCGGGTCTCGCCGACTACTTCGCCGTCGACGAACCGGACGCCCTGCGCCAGGCACGCCGCGTGGTCGCCCGCCTCAACCACCGCAAGGCGTACGCCGATCCGGGCCCGGCCGCCCCGCCCGAGTACGACGAGGACGAACTCCTCGGTATCGTCCCCGGCGATCTGCGCACCCCCTTCGACCCGCGCGAGGTCGTCGCCCGCATCGTCGACGCCTCCGACTTCGACGAGTTCAAGCCGATGTACGGAACAAGCCTGGTGACGGGCTGGGCGGCCCTGCACGGCTATCCGGTCGGCGTGCTGGCGAACGCCCAAGGGGTTCTGTTCAGCGAGGAGTCCCAGAAGGCGGCCCAGTTCATCCAGCTCGCCAACCAGCGCGACATCCCCCTGCTGTTCCTGCACAACACCACCGGGTACATGGTCGGCAGCCGGTACGAGCAGGGCGGCATCATCAAGCACGGCGCGATGATGATCAACGCGGTCGGCAACAGCCGCGTGCCCCATCTCTCCGTCCTCATGGGAGCGTCGTACGGCGCCGGCCACTACGGCATGTGCGGGCGCGCCTACGACCCCCGCTTCCTCTTCGCCTGGCCCAGCGCCAAGTCGGCCGTCATGGGCCCCCAGCAGCTCGCCGGAGTGCTCTCGATCGTCGCCCGGCAGTCGGCGGCCGCCAAGGGACAGCCGTACGACGAGGACGGGGACGCCGCCCTGCGCGCCATGGTGGAGCAGCAGATCGAGTCGGAGTCGCTGCCCATGTTCCTGTCCGGGCGGCTCTACGACGACGGCGTCATAGATCCGCGCGACACCCGCACGGTCCTCGGTATGTGTCTGTCCGCCATCCACACGGCGCCTTACGAGGGCGCGCGCGGTGGCTTCGGCGTCTTCCGGATGTGAGGGATCACCAGTGATCACTTCTGTGCTCGTGGCCAACCGGGGCGAGATCGCGTGCCGAGTCTTCCGCACCTGCGGTGAGTTGGGAATCCGGACGGTCGCCGTGTACTCGGACGCCGACGCGAAGGCCCTCCACGCGCGCGTGGCCGACGCGGCGGTACGACTGCCGGGGGCGGCGCCCTCCGACACGTATCTGCGCGGCGACCTCATCGTGAAGGCGGCGCTCGCGTCCGGCGCGGACGCCGTGCACCCCGGCTACGGCTTCCTGTCCGAGAACGCCGACTTCGCCCGCGCGGTGCTCGACGCGGGCCTCGTCTGGATCGGCCCGCCTCCGGAGGCGATCGAGGCCATGGCGTCCAAGACGCGGGCGAAGGAGCTGATGGGCCTCGCGCCCCTGGGCGAGGTCGCCGACACCGATCTCCCCGTCCTGGTCAAGGCGGCCGCGGGTGGCGGCGGGCGCGGAATGCGTGTCGTGCGCCGGCTGGAGGAGCTGAACGCCGCCCTGGAAAGCGCGCGCACCGAGGCCGCGAGCGCCTTCGGTGACGGCGAGGTGTTCGTCGAGCCGTACGTCGAGAACGGCCGCCACGTCGAGGTACAGATCCTCGCCGACACCCACGGCACGGTGTGGGCGCTCGGCACCCGGGACTGCTCCCTCCAGCGCCGCCACCAGAAAGTGATCGAGGAGGCGCCGGCACCCGGACTCTCCGAGCAGCTCACGGACGAACTGCACGCGCTGGCCGTGCGCGCCGCCCGCGCCGTCGACTACGTCGGTGCCGGCACCGTCGAGTTCCTGGTGGCCGACGAGAAGGCGCACTTCCTGGAGATGAACACCCGCCTCCAGGTGGAACACCCGGTGACGGAAGCGGTCTTCGGCCTCGACCTGGTAGCGGAGCAGCTGAGCGTCGCCGAAGGCCGGGCCCTGCCCGCCGACCCGCCACGCGCGCGTGGCCACGCGATCGAAGCCCGCCTCTACGCCGAGGACCCGGCCCGCGACTGGGCCCCGCAGACCGGCACCCTGCACCGTTTCGCCGTCCCCGACGGCGTCCGCCTGGACACCGGCTTCACCGACGGCGACGAGATCGGCGTCCACTACGACCCGATGCTCGCCAAGCTCGTAGCGCACGCCCCCACGCGCGCGGCCGCGATCCGCAGACTCGCCGGCGCCCTGGAGCGTGCGACGATCCACGGCCCCCTCACCAACCGGGACCTCCTCGTCCGCTCCCTGCGCCACGAGGAGTTCACGTCCGCCCGCATGGACACCGGCTTCTACGACCGCCACCGCACCGACCTCACCGAGCCGACCCCCGACCCGTACGCCCCCCTGGCCGCCGCCCTCGCCGACGCCCACGGCCGCTCCCGCTTCGGCGGCTGGCGCAACGTTCCGTCACAGCCGCAGACCAAGCGGTACGCGGTGGCGGGCGAGGAGGTCGAGACCCGTTACCGGCACACGCGCCCGGGCGGCCTGGCGGCCGACGGGGTATGGGTCGTACACGCCGACGCACGTCTCGTTGTCCTCGAAGTGGACGGCGTACGAAGGAACTTCGAGGTCGCGAGGTACGGCGACGAGATCCACGTGAACACCACACGCCTCACCGCACTACCCCGTTTCCCCGCCCCGACGGCCCAGCACGCGCCGGGCTCCCTCCTGGCCCCCATGCCGGGGACGGTCGTCCGCGTCGCCGGAGGACTGGCCGTAGGAGCGGCTGTGCGGGCCGGACAGCCCCTGCTGTGGCTGGAGGCGATGAAGATGCAGCACAAGGTCGTGGCGCCGTCCACAGGCACGCTGAGCGCCTTGCATGCCGTACCTGGCCAGCAGGTAACGGTCGGTGCATTGCTGGCGGTAGTGCAAGAACCCTAGGGGCGCGGGGCTGTACCAATATGCGGCTCCGCCGCGTGAGCGCGAGCAACCACACACAACCCGCACCCGGGAAGGAGCCCCATGCCCACCACTCTCGAATCCGAGGAACACAAGGCCCTACGGTCCGCAGTGGCCGCCCTCGGCAACCGCCACGGCCGCACCTACGACCGCCAAGCCCTCTGGTCCGAGGCCGCCAAGCTCGGCTACCTCGGCGTCAACCTGCCGGAGGCACACGGCGGCGGAGGCGGCGGCATAGCCGAACTCTCCATAGTCCTCGAAGAACTCGGCGCCGCAGGCTGCCCCCTGCTCATGATGGTCGTCTCCCCGGCGATCTGCGGCACAGTCATCGCCCGCTTCGGCACAGAAGACCAGAAACGCGACTGGCTCCCCGCCCTCGCCGACGGCACCCGCACCATGGCCTTCGGCATCACCGAACCGGACGCCGGCTCCAACAGCCACCGCATCACGACCACGGCCCGCCGCGACCCGGACACCGGAGACTGGATCCTCACCGGCCGCAAGGTCTTCATCTCCGGCGTCGACATAGCCGACGCCACCCTCATAGTCGGCCGCACAGCGGACGCCCGCACCGGCAACCTCAAACCCTGCCTGTTCATCGTCCCGCGCGACGCCGAAGGCTTCACGCGCCGCCGGATCGACATGGAACTCAACGCCGCGGAGAAACAGTTCGAGCTGACCCTCGACGACGTACGGCTCCCCGCGGACGCGCTCGTCGGAGACGAGGACGCGGGCCTCCTCCAGCTCTTCGCCGGCCTCAACCCCGAACGCATCATGACGGCCGCCTTCGCGATCGGCATGGGCCGCTACGCGCTCGCCCGTGCCGTCGAGTACGCGCGCGACCGTACCGTCTGGAAGACCCCCATCGGCGCCCACCAGGCCATCGCGCACCCCCTCGCCCAGGCGCACATCGACCTCGAACTGGCCCGTCTGATGATGCAGAAGGCGGCCTGCCTGTACGACGCCGGAGACGACGTCGGCGCGGGGGAGGCCGCCAACATGGCCAAGTACGCGGCCGGGGAGGCCTGCGTGAAGGCCGTCGACCAGGCGGTGCACACCCTCGGCGGGAACGGACTCACGCGCGAGTTCGGGCTCGCCTCGCTGATAACCGCCGCGCGCGTGTCTCGTATTGCTCCGGTGAGCCGGGAGATGATTCTCAACTACGTCTCCCACCAGACCCTGGGCCTGCCCAAGTCGTACTGACCGGCATCCGCCCGGCACCGTGTCGCGAGGAGGAACCGTGTTCCGCAGCGAGTACGAAGACGTCCCGGCCGTAGAACTCCCCATCCACGAGGCCGTACTGGGCCGGGCCGCCGAGTTCGGGGACACACCCGCGCTCGTCGACGGCACGGACGGCACCACCCTCACCTACGAGCAGCTCGACCGCTTCCACCGGCGCGTCGCCGCCGCCCTCGCCGAGGCGGGCGTCCGCAAGGGCGACGTGCTCGCCCTGCACAGCCCGAACACGGTCGCCTTCCCGACGGCGTTCTACGCCGCCACGCGCGCGGGTGCCTCCGTCACCACCGTGCACCCGCTCGCCACGCCGGAGGAGTTCGCCAAGCAGCTGAAGGACTCGGCGGCCCGCTGGATCGTCACCGTCTCGCCGCTGCTGGAGGCGGCGCGCCGGGCCGCCGAACTCGCGGGCGGAGTCGAGGAGATCTTCGTGTGCGACAGCGCACCCGGGCATCGCTCGCTCATCGACATGCTGGCCTCCGCGGCCCTCGAACCGCAGGTCGACATCGACCCCGTGGCGGACGTCGCCGCCCTGCCGTACTCCTCCGGCACCACCGGCATCCCCAAGGGCGTGATGCTCACCCACCGCCAGATCGCCACCAACCTCGCCCAGCTCGAACCCGCGATATCGGCGGCCCCCGGCGACCGCATCCTCGCCGTGCTGCCCTTCTTTCACATCTACGGCCTGACGGCCCTGATGAACGCGCCCCTGAGGCAGGGCGCGACGGTCGTCGTCCTGCCCCGCTTCGACCTGGAGACCTTCCTCGCGGCCATCCAGAACCACCGCATCACCGGCCTGTACGTGGCCCCGCCGATCGTCCTCGCCCTCGCCAAGCACCCGCTGGTCGCGCAGTACGACCTGTCGTCGCTGAAGTACATCGTCAGCGCCGCGGCGCCGCTGGACGCCAAACTCGCGGCCGCCTGCTCGCAGCGCCTCGGCCTGCCGCCTGTGGGACAGGCGTACGGCATGACGGAGCTGTCCCCCGGCACCCACGTCGTCCCGCTGGCCGCCATGCGGGACGCCCCCGCCGGAACCGTCGGCAGGCTCATCGCCGGCACCGAGATGCGTGTCGTCTCCCTCGACGACCCCGACAAGGACCTCGGTATCGGAGAGTCCGGGGAGATCCTCATCCGCGGCCCCCAGGTCATGAAGGGCTATCTCGGACGCCCCGACGCCACCGCCGCGATGATCGACCCCGATGGCTGGCTGCACACGGGGGATGTGGGGCATGTCGACGCGAACGGCTGGCTGTTCGTCGTGGACCGCGTCAAGGAACTGATCAAGTACAAGGGCTTCCAGGTGGCCCCCGCCGAACTGGAGGCGCTCCTGCTCACCCACCCCGGCATCGCCGACGCGGCGGTCATCGGCGTCTGCAACGACGAGGGCAACGAGGTCCCGCACGCGTACGTGGTCCGCCAGCCCACCGCCACCGGCCTCTCCGAAGGAGAGGTCATGATGTACGTCGCCGAACGCGTCGCCCCCTACAAGCGCGTCCGTCAGGTCACCTTCATCGACGGCGTCCCGCGGGCCGCCTCCGGCAAGATCCTGCGCCGCGAACTGCGGGCACTCAGGGAGAACACATGACGCTGATCGGCCGCACGCGCGCCCGTGGCGTCGAGACCCTCACCCTCGACTCCCCGGGCAACCGCAACGCGCTCTCGGCCGCCCTCGTGGGTGAGCTGACCGACGCGCTGACGGACTGCGCCAAGGACGCCGACGTACGCGCGATCGTCCTCACCCACACCGGCAACACGTTCTGCGCGGGCGCCGACCTGCGCGACCCTCCGCCCCCGGACGGCCTGGTGGCGCTGCTCCGGCAGATCGTGGAACTGCCCAAACCGGTCGTCGCCCGGGTCACCGGCCATGTCCGTGCGGGCGGCCTCGGCCTGCTCGCGGCCTGTGACATCTCCGCCGCGTCCGCGCGGGCCGGCTTCGCCTTCACCGAGGTGCACATAGGCGTCGCCCCCGCGGTCATCTCGCTGCCCCTGCTGCCCCGTACGGACCCCCGCGCCCTGGCCCGCTACTACCTGACCGGGGAACGCTTCGGCGCCCCGGAGGCGGCCCGCATCGGCCTGCTGACGGTGGCGGGCGAGGACGTCGACGCGGCCCTGACGCCCGTCCTGGACGGCCTGCGCAGGGCCTCCCCGCGGGCCCTGGCCGAGACGAAGGCGCTGCTCACGGCTAAGGTGCTGGAGACCTTCGACCGGGACGCGGCCGACCTGACCGCGCTCTCGGCCCGGCTGTTCTCCTCCGCGCAGGCCCGCGAGGGGATGACGGCCTTCCTAGAAAGACGGGATCCGGAATGGGCGGTGTGAGCACAGTCGGCGACCGCGTGGACCGAGCGGACCGCGTGCCCAAACAGGACCGCAGCCGCGCCACCCGGCAGCGGCTCCTGGAGGCCGCCGTGGCCTGCCTCGCCGAACACGGCTGGGCGGGCTCCACGGTCTCCGTCGTCGCCGAACGCGCCGGCGTCTCCCGTGGTGCGGCCCAGCACCACTTCCCGACCCGCGAGGACCTCTTCACGGCGGCGGTGGAGTACGTCGCCGAGGAGCGCTCGACGGCACTGCGGGCCCTGTTCCCCGAGGGTGCGGCCGGGGACCGCGGGGTCGTGGTGTCGGCGCTGGTGGACCTCTACACCGGCCCGCTGTTCCGCGCGGCGCTGCATCTGTGGGTGGCCGCGTCGAACGAGGAGCAGCTGCGGCCACGGGTCACGGAGCTGGAGGCCCGCGTGGGCCGTGAGACCCACCGCATCGCGGTCGACCTGCTCGGCGCCGACGAGTCCCGGCCGGGCGCCCGCGAAACCGTCCAGGGACTGCTGGACATGGCCCGCGGCCTCGGGCTGGCCAACCTGCTCACGGACGACACGGCACGCCGGGACCGCGTGGTCGCGCAGTGGGCGGCGCTGCTGGACGAGGCGTTGGGCTGAGGGCGTTGTCAGTGGCGGGGTCTACGGTTCGGGCATGGGTGATCACTTCCAGACGATCGTCGACCTCCAGGCGGCCCCGCAGCAGGCGTCACAGCTCGCCGAGCGCGTCGTCGAGTGGCTGGTGGCCGAGGGCATCGTGCTGGCCGAGCGCACGGACTGCGTGCTCGGGCGGCCGCTCGGCCATCCTCCGGGCCCGAACTGGCAGCGGGCCGCCGCGCCGGACGACGCCGACTGGGACCCCTGGGACGGCCTGGCCGTGTACACCGGGCGCACCGTCTTCCACGGCGGGCAGGGCGGACCGGAGGCGGTGACCTGTCCGCGCTGTGGGGTCACCACCCGGCTGACCACCGACGGGTGGGATCTGATCGAGGACGTCTGGGCACCGCACAGGACTTTCAAAACACCCCCTAGCACGAGACCGGCACGGCCCAGGCCGACTGCCCCGCCTGCGCCGGCTCAGTCCCGCTGCCCGACTGGACCTGGGCCGACGACTGGTTCGCCTTCGCCCACCTCGGTTTCGAGTTCTGGAACTGGCCCCGGTTCACCGAGGAGTTCCGCACCCGGATGTCCGAGCTGCTGGACGGCCACCGTACGGCTTACGTGTGGGGCAAGCTCTGACCCGCGCGCCGTCGTCCCGCCGCCCCGTCAGTCGTCGTCCTCGCCGGGGCCGCCGTCATCGTCGTCCTGCTGCGCCTCGCGCTGTTTCTCCAGCTCCCGCTGAAGCTTCCGCTGCCGTTCGAGCTCCCGCTCGCGCTGCTTGCGCTGTTCGTCCGCCTGATCGTCCTGTGGGGCGCTCGTCTGCGCGGCCGGGGTCGGGGACGCCGTCGGGGAGGGGGCGGTCGTCCGGGGCGAGGTGGAGGCGCTCGTGCTGGTCGGGGCCTCGGACTTCGTACCCTCCGAGCCGGTCTTGTCGGGGGAGAACCACAGCATTCCGAGGAGCATCGCGACCATGAAGAGCGCCGCCGCGGCCGCCGTGAACACCACGCGGCTCCGGGACGGGAAGCTGGGTCTGGATCTCGCACCGGATCTGGATCCGGTGCCGGATCTGGACCGGGATCTGGATCGGGGCCCTGGGCCGGGGCCGGGTCTGTGTCCGGGACCGGCCGTGGACGCCGTTCCCTGGGCGGTGGGCAGCATGTACGTGGTCGGGTTGCTGGTCTCGCCCACCTGCTGTGACCGGGGGGCGGAAGCCGATGCGGCAGCCGGCCGACGGGCCGGTGACGTCGCGTCCGGCAGTGGCTCGGGACGCCCCTGCCAGGCGCCGTCGGCGAACCAGTCGGCGGCCTGCTGGGCGGCGGGCCGGTGCTCGGGCTCCTTGGCGAGCAGACCGAGGAGATAGCTCTCGAAGGCGGGCGGAAGCCCGGGGACGCCCAGTTCGCGGGGCGGCACGGGCACGGCGTCGAGGTGCTGGTGGAGGATGGCGACGGCGGTGTCGGCCTGGAAGGGCGGGCGGCCGGTGAGCAACTGGTAGAGCACACAGCCCAGCGCGTAGACGTCGGACGCCGGGCCCGCCGGCTTGCCCAGCGCACGCTCGGGGGCCAGGTAGAGGCTCGTGCCCACGATCTGCCCCGTAGCGGTCAGCGCGGCGCCGGGGTCGTCCATGAAGCGGGCGATCCCGAAGTCACCGATCTTGAGGGTGCCGTCGGCGTCCAGGAGCAGATTGCCGGGCTTGATGTCCCGGTGGACGATGCCCTGCCGGTGCGCGGCGGCCAGTCCAGCGGCGGCCTGGGCGGCGATCCGGGCCACGCGTTCGGCGGGCAGCGCGCCGGACCGGGCCAGCGTGACGGCGAGGCTGGGGCCCTCGACGAGCTCCATCACCAGGAAGAGCCGGTTGTCGTACTCGCCGAAGTCCCGGACCCCGACCACGTTCGGATGGGCGATCCGCGCCGCCGTCTGCGCCTCCAGCCGGAACCGGGACGTGGCGGTGGGGTCGGAGTCCTGGGGCAGCAGAAGCTTGACGGCCACATGCCGGGCGAGCGTCTCGTCGTAGGCCCGCCAGACCTCCCCCATACCCCCGCGCCCGATCGACTCGGCCAGCCGGTAGCGGCCCGCTATCAGCACCTGATCCCCATCCCTCATGCCGTGAGACGTCTCGATCGCCGCAGGCCGCAACTCACCACGTGGGGACGGGTGATGGTGGGATGCCGCAGCCGCCCCAGCATACTGGCGGAGTGGATCAGTCACGTTCCGTATGACGTCGGCACGGACGGGAGCCCGGTCGCCGAGCGGCATCACGCGGAGCTGTACGGCTCCGCGTGATGACCGGCCCGCCGGAGGGGCTTTCGAGGCTTCCGAGGACGCGGGGGGCTTTTGGGGTTCGGGGGATCAGTGCGCGATGTCGGCGTAGCCCTCGACCTCGCGCGGGTCGCGCGGGCCCGGGCCGATGTAGCGCGCGGACGGGCGCACGAGGCGGCCGGTGCGCTTCTGCTCCAGGATGTGCGCCGACCAGCCCGCCGTCCGGGCGCAGGTGAACATCGACGTGAACATGTGCGCCGGGACCTCCGCGAAGTCCAGCATGATCGCGGCCCAGAACTCCACGTTCGTGGCCAGGACCCGGTCCGGACGCCGATTGTGCAGCTCTTCCAGGGCTGCCTTCTCCAGGGCCTCGGCGACCTCGAAGCGGGGCGCGCCCAGCTCCCGGGCGGTGCGGCGCAGGACCCGGGCGCGCGGGTCCTCGGCGCGGTAGACGCGGTGGCCGAAGCCCATGAGGCGCTCGCCCCTGTCGAGGGTCTGCCTCACATACGCCTCGGCGTCACCGGTGCGCTCGATCTCCTCGATCATGTGCAGGACGCGGGAGGGGGCGCCGCCGTGCAGCGGGCCGGACATGGCTCCTACGGCGCCGGAGAGCGCGGCGGCAACGTCGGCGCCGGTGGAGGCGATGACGCGGGCCGTGAAGGTGGACGCGTTCATGCCGTGCTCGGCGGCGGACGTCCAGTACGCGTCGACGGCGGCCACGTGCTTGGGGTCGGGCTCGCCGCGCCAGCGGATCATGAAGCGCTCGACGACGGACTGGGCCTTGTCGATCTCGCGCTGCGGCACCATGGGCAGACCCTGGCCGCGCGCGGACTGGGCGACGTAGGACAGGGCCATGACGGCGGCCCGGGCCAGGTCCTCGCGGGCCTGCTCCTCACCGATGTCCAGCAGGGGTTTCAGGCCCCACACGGGGGCCAGCATGGCGAGCGCGGACTGGACGTCGACGCGGATGTCGCCGGAGTGCACGGGAATCGGGAAGGGCTCGGCGGGCGGCAGACCGGGCCGGAAGGCACCGTCGACGAGCAGCCCCCAGACGTTGCCGAACGAGACATGTCCGACCAGATCCTCGATGTCGACGCCCCGGTATCGCAGGGCGCCGCCCTCCTTGTCCGGTTCGGCGATCTCCGTCTCGAACGCGACGACTCCCTCGAGTCCGGGTACGAAGTCGGACATCAGGCGGCTCCTCGTGAGGTGTGCGACGGATGGGGTTGTGGGTGGAACGACCGCACGTCGGTCGACAGAGATGGGCGTACGCCGGTGGTTCCACGGTCACGGACTCGGATTCCGGGCCTTGCCGGTGGTCCGAGCCCCGGCGGACTCGCGGTCCGAGGCGTACCCGTGTGATGCCCCGTACAGACGACGGTCATCCAATCGAAACAGCAACAGCACGATATCCCCGAGTGCCACCCTTGGGGAGGTCTTGCGGCACTCAGTGCCATCCGGTGACGAAGGACACCGTCCCGGACGGCGCCCGCCGTATACGGCAAGATGACCGCGTGACCGACCGAGACTCCGTCCCCCTCGACCCCGCCGCGATGCGCAAGCAGTACCGGGCCGAGGGCCTCGCCGAGAACGACCTGGCCGCCACTCCCGTCGAACAGTTCGCGCGCTGGTTCAAGCAGGCCGCGGCGGAGGCCCACCTCTTCGAGCCGAACGCGATGATCGTCTCCACCGCGGACGCCGACGGCCGGCCCAGCTCCCGCACGGTCCTGCTGAAGCACTTCGACGAGCAGGGCTTCGTCTTCTACACCAACTACGACTCACGCAAGGCCCGCGACCTCGCCGAGAACCCGTATGTCTCCCTGCTCTTCCCCTGGCACGCGATGGCCCGCCAGGTCATCGTCACGGGCGTGGCGCGACGGACCGGGCGGGACGAGACGGCCGCGTACTTCCGCACCCGCCCGCACGGCTCCCAGCTCGGTGCCTGGGCCAGCGCCCAGTCCTCGCTCATCGCCACCCGCGCCGATCTCGACGCCTCGTACGCCGAACTGGACGCGCGCTATCCCGAGGGCGAGCAGGTGCCGGTTCCGCCGCACTGGGGCGGCTTCCGGGTGGCGCCGCAGACGGTGGAGTTCTGGCAGGGACGGGAGAACCGGCTGCACGACCGGCTGCGGTACGCGGCGGAGCAGGACGGGAGCTGGCGGGTCGAGCGGCTGAGTCCGTGAGGTCGGCACGCCTGCACCGAAAAGCAGACGACCCGCGAGCTCGGGTTCCTCCGCCGGGGCGGAGGAGCCGGCCGGACGTGCCGGCGAGCTCGCGGGTCGGGTGACTGCTGGGATTGGGCCGGCTGCACGCGTCCTTCACGTGCTGGTCCGGCACCGCACTGGGTGGGGTGACGGGCCGCTAGCCCGCAGCCACCTCACGCGTCCGGTATTCATACATCTGCCGAACCACCTCCCTTCTCGTGTGCCCACACACTAAGAAGCGGTTCGCCGCCCGATCAAGTGCTTTTTTCCTTGGACGGGATCCGCGCTGGTCACCTAGCGTTCTGTGCATGACAGACCTGCGAATTGTGCCGGCCGAAGGCGACGCCATGCTCCGGGAGTGGCGGCACGTCCACAACGTGATCGTGCCGCCGGACGAGCTGAGCCTGGACGAGGTGCGCGAGCGCAGTGGCCGGCATCAGCTGCGGAACGCCTATCTCGGGGACGTGCTCGTGGGCTGCTCGACCGTACGGCCGCCGCAGGCCGACGACGGCGTGGCGACTGTCATCGCGCGCGTGCTGCCCGAGTTCCGGGGGCGGGGGTTCGGTGCCGCGCTGTACGAGGACGGGCTCGCGCACGCGCGCGTGCTCGGCGCGCGGGAGATCCGGACCGTGATCCTGGCCGCCAACGAGGACGGGCTCCGGTTCGCCGAGAAGCGCGGGTTCGTGGAGGTCGACCGGTATGTGGCGCCGGAGGACGAGAACGAGGTGTGGCTGACGTTGCGATGGCCAGGCTTCGAGGTCAGCGGGGCATGAGGGTGCGGCGTGGCGCCTGCGGCCGGTTTCCCGGGATTTCCGCCGTACAACGATTCCTTCAATCTTGTGGGAACTCGGTGTGTGCTGCGTCACGTTCCAGTAGATGATGGCAAGTGAGCGAACCGACGCGTCGTACGTGCGGACGCAGCTTGGCAGGGGGTCCAGGTGAGTGCTTCCCGGCGTAGTGGGACCACCGACGAGCTGGGACCGGACGAACCCGAGCGGGACGGTCCGGAGGGTTCGGCGGGTGGCCCGGAGGGTTCCGCAGGCGGCTCCGATCTGCTGGCCGCCCTGCTGGACGGGATGGACGCCGCCCTGTGCGCCTTCGACGCGGACGGGGTCGTCACCCATTGGAACCGCGAGGCCGAGCGCATCCTCGGTTGGAGCGCGGACGAGGCGGTCGGGCGGCGCGGGTTCGCGGGGTGGGCGGTGCGCAAGGCCGACGCCGAGGAGGTCGAGGCGCGGCTGATGTCCGTCATGGACGCCCCCGGGCGGCAGGTGCACGAGTTCGCGCTGCTGACCAAGGACGGCGGGCGGGTGCTCGTACGGACGCAGTCGGCGGCCGTGCGCGGGCCGGACGGGAAGCCCGCCGGGGTGTACTGCGCCTTCAGCGAGGTGCACGCGCAGATCGATCTGGAGCGGTCGATCGCGCTGAGCGAGGCGCTGTTCGAGGACGCGTCGTGGGGTGTCGTGCTCGTGGACGCCGATCTGCGGCCGGCCGTGGTGAACGCCCATGCGGCGCGCGCGCTCGGTATCGGCCGTACGTCCGTGCTCGGGCGGCCGCTCGGGGATCTGCTCGCCCAAGGCGTCGAGGAACTGGAGAGCGCGCTCGCGCATGTGCTCGCGGAGGGCGCGCCGCCCGCACCCGCCGAGATCTGGGTGAGCGTACGGACGCCGGAGGGCGAGCGACGGCGGTGCTGGCGCTGCGGCTTCGTACGGCTGGCCTCGCCGCTCGCGGAGGAGCCGGTGCCGTTGGGCGTGGGCTGGCTCTTCCAGGACATGACCGAGGCCAAGCAGGCCGAGCAGGAGGCGGCGCTGCTGCGGTTCCGGACCAATCAGCTGCATCGGGCCGCGCGGGCCGCCGCGGAGTGCGACGACCCGGCGGACGCGGCGACCGTGCATCTCGACTTCGCGCTGGCCGGGTTCGCCGATCACGCACTGATCGACCGGGTCGCGGGTGGTGCGGTGGCGGATACGGACGCGGACGAGGAGGCCTCGGATCCGGTACGGCTCGTGCGGGTCGCCGTCACGCCCTCCGGTGCGCCCGGGCCGAGTCTGCTCGGTGGGGAGGCCGGGCTGCCAGTGCGGTACGCCGAGGGGCATCCGGCGTTGCAGTGCGTGGCGCGGGCCGGGTCGGTGCGGGCCGACGCGGGCAGCATGGCGGCGGAGCAGGCGCGTGCGTGGGCGGTCGGACGGCAGTGGCCCGCGGACGCCGTGCACGCGCTGTGCGCGGTGTTGCGCAGCCGGGGGCGGACGCTGGGGGTCGTGACGTTTCTGCGGGGCGCGGGGCGCAGTGCGTTCGAGCGGAGCGACGCGGTGTACGCGGAGGACGTGGCGGTGCGGATCGCCGCCGCGTTGGATCTGGCGGCGGTGCTGGGTCAGCGGCGGTAGAAGATCCTGTCGCCGTACTGTTCGAACACCCGGCTGTTCCAGTCGAGGCCGCCGTCGACGTTGCCGGAGCGCAGGAGCGGGGGCTCGATGCCGCGGGCGGCCAGGGAGGCGGCCGCGGTGGCCATGACGGCCTGGAGCAGCGCTGCCGTGACGACCGTGGAAGCGGGGGCGAAGGGGGCCGGGATCGTGTCGAGGGTGAGTTCCGCGTCGCCGATCGCGATCTTCGAGTCGAGGACGATGTCGCAGTGATCCTTGAGGTAAGTGCCGGAGACATGGCGGGACTTCGTCTCCGAGGCGTACGCCACTGAGGTCACGCCGATGACCTTCGCGCCCCGGGTGCGGGCGGTCATGGCCATCTCCACGGGGAGGGCGTTGCGCCCGGACAAGGAGATGATCAGCAGAGCGTCGCCGGCGCGGAGGGGGGAGCTGTCGAGGACGGCGCTTGCCAGGCCGTCGACGCGTTCGAGGGCGGAGCCGAGGGTGGCGGGCATGACGTCCACGCCCACTGCGCCGGGGACGGCGAGCAGGTTCATCAGGGCGAGGCCGCCCGCGCGGTAGACGATGTCCTGGGCGGCGAGGGAGGAGTGGCCGGCGCCGAAGGCGAAGAGGCGGCCGTCGGCGGCGACGGTGTCGGCGAGCAGGGTGCCGGCTGCCTCGATGTTCTCCGCTTCCTCGTCGCGGGCCCGCTGGAGGAGGGTGATCGCGGCGTCGAAGAACTGGTCGGCCGGCTTGCTGTCGCTCATGCGGGGCCCTCCGGGGGTGGGGGGTGGGGCGGCGTGGGGTGTGTTGCGGATCACCGTGCGGTCTGGACCAGTGTGGTGTCAATACGGGGGGAGGCCTGCGGCGGCCCTTTGGCCGGCGCCGTGCCGTGAGGGCTGGGAAATCGCTGGTTCTGGCGGCGCGGCACGGTTGTCAGTGGTATCCGGCAGAATTGAGGGCAGGGCCAGCGCACGCGCCGTGGAGCTGTCTCGCTTCCGGCTGAGCTAATCGCAGAGCTAATCGAGGGGCACGTATGTCCGGACTGATCGACACCACGGAGATGTATCTCCGCACCATCCTCGAGCTGGAGGAGGAAGGTGTGGTCCCCATGCGCGCCCGTATCGCCGAGCGGCTGGACCAGAGTGGGCCGACCGTCAGCCAGACGGTGGCGCGGATGGAGCGTGACGGGCTGGTGTCCGTGGCCTCCGACCGGCATCTGGAGCTCACGGACGAGGGCCGGCGGCTGGCCACGCGCGTCATGCGCAAGCACCGGCTGGCCGAGTGTCTGCTCGTCGACGTGATCGGGCTGGAGTGGGAGCAGGTGCACGCCGAGGCGTGTCGCTGGGAGCACGTGATGAGTGAGGCCGTGGAGCGGCGCGTGCTGGAGCTGCTGCGGCATCCGACCGAGTCGCCGTACGGCAATCCCATCCCGGGGTTGGAGGAGCTGGGCGAGAAGGACGGCGCCGATCCGTTCCTCGACGAGGGCATGGTGTCGCTGGCCGATCTGGACCCGGGTGTCGAGGGCAAGACGGTCGTGGTGCGGCGTATCGGGGAGCCGATCCAGACCGACGCCCAGCTGATGTACACGCTGCGTCGGGCGGGGGTGCAGCCCGGTTCGGTGGTGAGCGTGACCGAGTCCGCGGGTGGTGTGCTGGTCGGTAGTGGTGGTGAGGCGGCCGAGCTGGAGGCGGACGTCGCCTCGCATGTGTTCGTCGCCAAGCGCTGAGCTTCTTTTCCGTGTAACTCCCGGTGGGCGAGCGGGAGTTGTGGCGAACCGTCGATCTCGTCCATTCCAAGATTCAGTACGCCGAATCGCAGCGCTCCGCCGATTCGCGTGCCAGTCTGTCGCGTGAGGCATATGACCTGAGAGCTCTCGGCCGTGATCGACAGTGATGCGTCCGGCCGGGGAAGGGGCGGGCGGATGTGCCGTGGAAGTGGAGAGGGCCCCGGCGCCACATGGCGCCGGGGCCTGTCCTCCCCTGTGCTGACCCGGAGCCCCGAGCTCTCAGGGTCATTCCCCTCGGACCGGTTTCCCCGATCGGTCCGCCTCCCGGTGAAGATCTCCCCTCGGCGGCAGCGATCAATCCTTGAGGGGGGTCACTCGAATGAGGGGTGTTGGCCGCAGAGACCGCATTTTCGAATAGGAGTTCGATAGTCTGCGGGTGACGGATCATGCGGAACGTGCGCTTCAAGGGTGTGCGCATAAGATCACGTCAGACACACAGGACATGCACATCGTGTGCGAGGGCATCGTCGGCTCCTGCATCGCAGGTGACGGGCGGTGCTCGCGCGAGCGACGGCAGATACGGCAGGCACGGCAGGCAGGACACGGTTCACAGGACCGGCCGGCTCGAGCGGTCCGAGCGGAGCTAGGGGGGTGCCAGGACCTATGGCGCGGCGCATCGACGTGACCGGGACGGGCGGCGTACGTCTCGCGGCCTGGGAGTTCGGCGACCCTCCCAAGAACGACCCCGTAACAGAGCACGACGGCACGCTCGGCGTCCTCTTACTGCACGGCCTCATGGGCCGCGCCTCGCACTGGGCCTCCACCGCCCGCTGGCTCTCCGAGCGGCACCGCGCTGTCGCACTGGACCAGCGTGGCCATGGTCGTAGTGACAAGTCCTCGCAGGCCGACTTCACGCGCGAGGCCTACGTCGACGACGCCGAGGCCGCTCTCGAACAGCTCGGTCTCGCCCCCGCCCTCCTCATCGGCCACGCCATGGGAGCGCTGACCGCGTGGCAGCTCGCCGCCAGGCGGCCCGACCTGGTGCGCGGCGTGATCATCTGCGACATGCGGGCGTCCGCGCTCGGCTCGGCCTCGCAGCGCGAGTGGACGGACTGGTTCAAGTCCTGGCCCGTCCCCTTCGCCACGCTCGCCGATGTGCGCAAGTGGTTCGGTGAGGACGACCCCTGGGTGGAGCGGCCGAATGCCGCGCGCGGGGAGTTCTACGCCGAGGTGATGCACGAGTGCGAGGACGGGTGGCGGCCCGTCTTCGAGCCGGATCAGATGCTCCGGTCGCGGGAGACGTGGGTGCTCGACGCGCACTGGGAGGAACTGGCGCAGGTTCAGTGTCCCGCGTTGGTGGTGCGGGGGCTCGACGGGGAACTGGGGCGGGCCGAGGCGCAGGAGATGGTGCGGGTGCTGCCGCGCGGGGAGTACGCGGAGGTGGCTGACGCCGGTCACCTGGTGCATTACGACCAGCCGGAGGGGTGGCGCGCGGCGATCGAGCCGTTCCTGGACGCGGTGCGCTCCGCTGGGGAGGCCGGGCGCCTGTGAGCTCGGGGGCCTCTGTTTTGAGGGCGGCTGCGGGTTCGTTGTGGCTTGTCGCGCAGTTCCCCGCGCCCCTTGGGGGGGTGCAGGGCACCTGCGTTCTCAACTGACTCTCAGCCTTTGCTCACCGCCGTGAGGATCTCCGGTAGGCGGGACGCCGTTCGTGGGGCCGCCAGGTGCAGGCCCAGCAGCGTGAGCGCAGCACCGTATGCCGCGCCGCCCGGGAGCAGCAGCCAGGTCCAGCCATCGCCGCTCTCGCTGACGTTCAGCCAGATCGTCAGCGCGATGACGGGGGCGCAGAGGAGGGCTGCCGCGATCATTCCGCCGAAGATCGAGATCCAGGCCAGGCCCGTCTGGCCCGGGGCGACGTTCTTGTAACCCTCCTGCGGGATGGAGTACGGGAAGCGGGCCGAGGTCCAGGCGCCGGTCGCCAGCATGGCGCCGAGGAGGGCGAAGGAGAGGCCGAGTACCTCCGGGAGCTTGGGCCAGTCGCCGAGGAGGGCTGTGGTCAGAACGGTGACGAGGGCGGCGTAGGGGAGAGTGATCAGCAGGAGTGCCAGCGCTCGGCCGCGCAGCTCGACGTAGGCGTCCCGCCGGGACGAGATCGTCATCGCGACCATCCAGAAGGCAGAGGTGTCCTGCCCGAACTGGTTGTACATCTGGATGCCGAGCATCCCGGCCGCGAAGCAGGCGAAGTAGATCGAGCCGGTGCCCTGGAGGGCGTTGAACAGCGGCACGATCAGACCGATGGCGAGCGAGGTCACCCAGGCCGCCTTGGTCTTCGGGTCGCGCCAGGCGTAGCGCAGGCTGCGTTCCATGACGGTGCCGGTGCGGCCGGCCGGCAGGAGGCGGGCCGGGCCCGTCGAGTTGCGTTCGCGTACGGCGGCCTCGGTGGCCGTCTGGAGCGTGGAGCCGTCGGGTGACGTCATCAGCCGGGTGAGGTGGCGTGACCATACGGCGATCAGAGCGATCAACGCGGTTGCGGTCAGCGTGAGTTGGAGGACACCGATCCCGTAGGACCCCTCACTCACCGACCGCACCGCCCCGATCGCGGAAGCCGGCGGCACCCAGCGCAGCACGTCCGCCGCCGGATCGAGCGGGGTGAGACCTGATGAACCCAGGCGCTGCGCCCCGAAGTTCACGACCTGCGCGCCGAGCGCGATGACCAGCCCGCTCAGCACCGCCAGATCACGGCCCTTACGGCTGGTCAGCAGGCGGATGTTGGCCGCGGCGACGGCCCGCGCGAGCGCCACGCACACCAGCAGCGCCAGGACGACGGCGATGACGCCGACGACGTACGCCAACCCGCCGTGCGCGACCGCGATCACCGAACCGATGAACAGGCACAGCGTGAACAGGGGGCCGATGCCGACCAGCGAGGCCGCGAGCAGGGCCCGGACCAGGGGCCGGGGGCGCAGCGGCAGCATCACCAGCCGGGTCGGGTCCAGGGTCTCGTCCCCGCCGGGGAAGAACAGCGGCATCACGGCCCAGCCCAGCGCGAGCACCGCGACCAGGAACACGACCACGGTGTCGGCGTGCGCGTTGCCGCGCAGCATGATCAGGCCGAGGAGTTGCAGCGCGGCGAAGAGAAGCACCACGACCGCCGAGGCGATGTAGGCGGCCCGCCGGCCACCGGACTGCCGCAGCCCGTTCCTCAGCAGTGACAGCTTCAGCCGTACGACGACTCCGGTCACCCCCGTCACATCGGTGCTCATCGCGCTCCGCCGCCCAGCCAGTCCAGGTGCGTTCCCGCGTCGCGTCCGTGCGCGCCGACGAGTTCGAGGAACGCCTGTTGCAGCGAGGCCGCGTCACCGCGCACCTCGGCGAGGGTGCCGTGGGCACGGATGCGTCCGGCGGCCATGACGGCGACCCAGTCGCACAGCGACTCGACGAGCTCCATGACATGGGAGGAGAAGACGACGGTCGCGCCGGAGGCGGTGTAGCGCTCCAGGACGCCCCGGATGGTCTGGGCGGAGACGGGGTCGACGCCCTCGAACGGCTCGTCCAGGAACAGCACTTCGGGGTTGTGGAGGAGCGCGGCCGCGAGACCGATCTTCTTGCGCATGCCGGTCGAGTAGTCGACGACCAGCTTGTGCTGCGCCCCCGCCAGATCGAGTACGTCCAGCAACTGAGTGGCCCGCTTGTCGACCTCGGCACCGGGAAGCCCGCGCAACCGCCCCGAGTACGCGAGCAACTCCCGCCCGGAGAGCCGCTCGAAGAGCCGGAGCCCTTCGGGCAGCACCCCGATCCGCGCCTTCACTTCGACCGGGTCCCGCCAGACGTCGTGCCCGACGACCGAGACGGACCCGCCATCGGGCCTGAGCAGCCCGGTCACCATGGAGAGGGTCGTGGTCTTCCCCGCCCCGTTGGGTCCCACAAGTCCGATGAACTTCCCCGCGGGCAACTCCAGATCAATCCCGGCAACAGCAACCTGCTGCCCGAACCGCTTCCAGAGCCCACGCACACTTACGGCCGACGTCATGGAAGCCAACCTAAGGGGCGCGGGGCTGTATCGGGGCAGACGAGAAGGCGCTCCTAACGATCCCGCCCACACGCATACGCGAGCGGCGAGATCAACTCCTCCGCATCCGGCAGCCACCGGTTCGCCGGAGTCGGCCGACAGGCCCACTGCACAGCCCCCCGGGATCCGAACCGCGTAGGCGGCCCGGCAACCCACGCACCCTCCCCGAGCGCGACAAGATCCAGCGACCCCACCGACCACCCCAGCTTGCGCACCAGATCGGGCACCTTCACCGACGCACCCGGCAACACGAAGAAGTGCATCCGACGATCAGGCGTCAACGTCACCGGCCCCAGCGTCAGCTCCATCCGCTCCATCCGGGCCAGCGCGAGAAACCCGGCCGTCTCCGGGACGGAGATCGCGTCGAAGGTGCGCCCCGTCGGCAGCAGGATCGACGCGTTCGGCTGCTTCTGCCACATCCGGCGTGCGACCGTCGCGCTGCCGGTCGCCTGGGTCTCCCAGTCGGGGCGCGCGGGGTGCGCGCCGGGCGCGGGGCACCCGGTGTCACCGCAGGAGCAGAGCTGTGCGCCGTCGACGGCTTCCAGCCAGGTCCCGGGGAACACGTCCCAGTGACGCTCCTCGGCATAGCGAACGGCGGTCTCCAGCAGCGTTTCGCCGCGCTGCTTCGGAATCTGTGCGGCTTCGGTGGCCGGGATCGTCTCTTCCACGCTGAACACAACTCCCGCACCCACCTGTAGTTACGGGCGTAGCGAGCGCGGGGGAGGAGCATTGATTCCTCATCTGGGGCGCATGGGTGCATGGGTGGGGGCGCGCGGGAGGATCCGTGGTCGGAGCTGGGTAGCCCACTGTGGGGTCGGCTTCCGCCTTTACCCCGGCAATCCTCGCAAGCCTCGCATTTTCGGTATGACGACGGGGCATTGATCTTCACGGCCGGAAACCTGTGGTGCACAGCCAGTGCCCCGCGCCGGATTCCGGCGGTGAAAGACACGTCAACTCGGTGCGTGGGCAGGCACCGCAGCCACAGGGGGTACGCCATGGCCGCAAGGCCTCTCGTCGCGCGACAGCCGAACGAACGGCTTCAGGCGCTCATCCAGGAAGCGGGCTGCTCGAACGCCGGGCTGGCCCGCCGGGTCAACATGTGCGGCGCCGAGCACGGCCTCGATCTGCGCTACGACAAGACGTCGGTGGCGCGTTGGCTGCGGGGACAGCAGCCGAGGGGGCGGGCGCCGGCGATCATCGCGGAGGCGCTCGGCCGCAAGCTGGGCCGTACGGTCACGATCGACGAGATCGGCATGGCCAACGGCAAGAACCTCGCGTCGGGCGTCGGTCTTCAGTTCTCGCCGACTGTACTGGGGGCCATCGAGCAGGTCTGCGAGCTGTGGCGCAGTGACGTGGGGCGCCGGGACTTCCTGTCCGGTTCCTCCGTCGCCGCGTCCGCGCTGGTCGAGCCCAGCCGCGACTGGCTGATCTCGTCGCCGGACTCACAGGTGTCGCGCTCGGCCGGGCCCCGGGTGGGGCAGTCCGACGTGGCGGCCGTGCGCGCGATGACGCAGGCGCTCGTCGACCTTGATCACCAGTACGGCAGCGGGCATGTGCGCCCGGTCGTCGTGCACTACCTGAACAGCGTCGTCTCCGGGCTGCTGGCCGGGTCGTACCGGGAGGCGGTCGGGCGGGAACTCTTCGCCGCCGTCGCGCGGTTGACCGAGCTCGCCGGGTACATGGCCGTCGACACCGGCCAACCGGGGCTCGCCCAGCGGTACTACATCCAGGCGCTGCGGCTCGCGCAGGCCGCGGGAGACCGCGGGTACGGCGGATATGTGCTGGCCGCCTCCATGAGCCACCTCGCCGCGCAGCTCGGGAACCCGCGTGAGATCGCGCAGTTGGCGCGGGCCGCGCAGGAGGGGGCGCGGGGGCGCGTGACCCCGCGCGCGGAGTCAATGTTCTACGCGGCCGAGGCGCGAGGGCATGCCTTGATGGGCGACGCACGGGCCGCCCAGGTGGCGTCCGGGCGGGCCGTGACCGCGCTGGAGGCCGCGGACGTGGAGTCCGGGGACGATCCGGCCTGGATCGCCCACTTCGACGAGGCCTATCTCGCCGACGAGTTGGCGCACTGCCACCGTGACCTCGGCCAGGCCGAGGCGGCGGCGCGGCGCGCGGAGGAGTCGCTGGCCGGGCTCCCGGAGACGAAGGCGCGGCGCCGGGCGATCGGCTATGTGCTGCTCGCCACAGCACAGGTGCAGCAGCGCGAGATCGAACAGGCCTGCCACACCGGGCTGAAGGCCGTGGAGCTGCTGGAGACCCTGCGGTCCAACCGGGGCGCCGAGTACCTGGACGACTTCCAGCAGCGGCTGGAGCCGTTCCGGGAGGAGCCGGTGGTAAGGGAGTTCGGGGCACGGCTGGATCTCCAGGCGGCGGCGTGAAACCAGGGGGTACGAGGGTGTGAACGGCAGGGAAATGAAGGCGCCGGTGGGGAAAGGGGGCATATATAGCGGACGGGGGACCGGGATTGTTACTGCGGTCACAGCGATGCAGGTCACGTCCTGCGCTGCGTAGCACGCGGATCGGCGGACCCGGTAGCGTGAGCCGACGATTCACAAGGTCCCCCATTAGTAGGAGTCCCGGTGACGCAGAGTGGACGGGGCGAGGAGCCCTCGGCGCGACCCGCGCGCGAAGGCATCGTGCTGCCCTCCGACGGCAGTGAGCCGTTGCTGCCGGGCATGACCGGCGGACAGGGCGGCCAGGCGGCGCCGGTGCCGCCCGCCCCGCCGACCACGCCCCCGCCCTCGGCACCGCCCGGCGGCCAGTCCTGGGGCACCCCCTGGGGACCCGAGCAGACCCCACAGGCGCCGCCCTCGCCGCAACCGCCGGCGGCGCCGGTCCAGTCCTGGGGAACGCCGCCCGGGCACTCCTGGGGCGGGCAGGAACCGCCGCAGCCGTATCAGGGCGGGCAGGCCGGTGGCTCGCCGTCGCCGGCCCCGTGGGGCGCGGCGCCGGACGCCGGGGGAGCGCCGTCCCAGCCGTTGCCGCCGGAGGGCGTGTCGTACGGCGGGGGAGCGCAGGGTGCGCCCCAGGGGACGCCGACGTACGGCCATGGCGCCGCCCCGGACGCCGGGGCGCCCATGCCGGCGCAGCAGCAACCTGCGCCGCAGCAGTACCAGCAGCATCAATCCCACCATCAACCCCAGCACCAGCAGCCTCAGCCGCAGCCGCCGCACGGTCAGGGCGGTGCCCCCTCGGCGCCGTTGCCCCCTGCCGGCGGGCAGGGCTACGGCCCTCCTGGCTTCGGTGGTGCGCTGCCGCCGGCCCAGCAGGGCGGTCCGGCCGCGCACGGCGCCCCCAACGCGCCTCTGCCGCACGCTGGTGCGGGTGCCGGCGGTTTCGGGGGCCCGTTGCCCCCGGCCGGGGAAGGCGCCACTCAGTACATACCGCCGGTCGGTGCCGCACCCGCGGGCGCGGACGAGCAGGCCACCCGCTACATACCGCCCGTCGCCGCGCCGACTGCGCCCGCCGCGGGCGAGGGGGCGACGCAGTACCTCCCGCCGGTCGGGCCCGGTGCGCTGCCGCCCGAGGCGGCCGGTGAGAGCACGCAGATCCTGGGGCGGGCCCGGCAGGGCGGCGCGGCCGGTCCGCAGGGCGGTGCGATGCCGGTGCCTCCCGGGTCCGACGCCGACGCCACCCAGTACATCCCGCCCGTGACCGGGCAGCCGGGCGGGGCGGCGCAGCCGGGGCCGGGGCGGCAGCCGCTCTCCGACTTCGACAACCTCTTCCGCAGCGAGCCGGGCGGTGAGCCCCCGGCCGCCGCCACCCAGCAGCTGCCGCGCTTCCAGCAGCCGCAACCGCAGCCGCAGGGTTCGCGCGAGACGGGCTACTTCCCGCCCGGACCGCACGGGCAGCCCGGCCCCCACGGGGCGAACGCCGACGACATCGGCGAGGGAGGTCGCGGGGGCCGTCGTACGGGATCGCGGGTGCCGCTCATGGCCGCCGTCGGCGTCGGCATCGCCGTCCTAGGTATCGGCGCGGGCGCGATGCTCGCCGGTGGGGGCGAGGACGACCAGAAGGGCAGCGACGACAACACGCCGGTCTCCGCCACGGCTCCGGCGACCGAGGATTCCCCGTCGCCGTCCGAGGACCCGGCCGAGCAGCAGGCGATCGCCCTGGACAAGCTGCTGGCGGACAGCGGCGACAGCCGTACCGCCGTGATCAACGCGGTGGCCGCCGTGAAGTCCTGCGGCAATCTCGCGCAGGCCGCCACCGATCTGCGGGGCGCGGCCAAGCAGCGCAACCAGCTGGTCACCGACCTGTCCAAGCTCTCCGTCGACCAGCTCCCGAGCCACACCGAGCTGACCAGCGCGCTGACCAAGGCGTGGCAGGCGTCGGCGTCCGCCGACAACCACTACGCGGCGTGGGCGGACCAGGTGGCGGCCAAGAAGGGGCAGCTCTGCAAGAAGGGCCAGGCCCGTTCCACCGGGCAGACCCAGGCCGGCAACCGGGCCAGCGGCACGGCCAGCGAGCAGAAGAAATCGGCCGCGCAGCTGTGGAACACCATCGCCAGGAAGTACGGGCTGACCGAGCGCCAGCCGACCCAGCTGTAGGTCGGCGAGGACCGGGGCGCCGGGCGGTCAGTTCAGCTCGGCGCTTTGCAGTGTCCTCGTCACGTCGATGAAGCTCTTGCGGGCCGCCACCAGCCTGCCCTCGCGTACGACCTGGAGGCTCACCTTCCGGTTGACCAGCCGGGGGTAGCCCACCGAGGCGAGGACGTCCTGGAACTTCCACTGGAGGGTCGGCGTGAGCCCGCCCGTGGGGACCTTCAGGCCCTTGTTCAGGGCGCCGCGCACGGAGTCGGCGGTCACGGCGTCGTCGCCCAGCGACTCGACGACCTTCTTGAAGACCGTGTAGGCGATCCACGTGGTCTGCACGCCGGCGTCCGCGGGGTCGATGCGGTTGTCGCCGAAGGCCTGCTCGCTGATCACCTTCTTCATCGGGTCCCAGCGCGCGTCGCTCGCGACGGGGTACCAGCCGGTGATGTACGAGCCCTCGTACGGGCTGGACGCCCCGCCGTTCGCGTTGATCACGGTCTGGTCGACGCTGCCGAGGACGGTGGCGGTGCGGACGTCGGTGTAGTCCTCGCGGGAGCGCCGGAAGGAGTCCATGAAGGTGGTGGTGCGGTCGCCGAGGGCGGGCACCACGCAGCCCGGGTCGCTGAGGTCGGTGGTGGAGTACCGCAGCGCCCGCTCGGACTGGCTGCCGTACTCGGTGGCGTCCTCATCGGCCAGCTGGTCGCCCGCGGCAGGGTGCCCGCCCGCACGGAGGCCGGAGTTGAGCAGCGGCGGCAGCTCGTCGCCCGCGATGCTGTCGGGGCGTACCAGGGCGACGGGGCCGCAGGTGCGGGCCAGTTCCCGGCCGAGGCCGGCCAGGAGGGTGGGCTGGCCGCCGTTGACGGGGTAGGAGAGCGGGCTGGTGAACTCGGCGTTGGTGATGCCGTAGCCGCCTATGTACGGGATGCCGGCGCCCTCCAGCGAGGGCAGGAAGGTGTCGCCGTACTGGCTGTAGGAGCCGAGGACCGCGACGACGTTCTCCTCGATCGCGCGGTCGGCACAGGCGGCGGCGGCCACGCTGTCGTTGTGGTCGTTGCAGGTGAGGACCTTGAGCTTGCGGCCGCCGAGGCCGCCGTGTTCGTTGACCCAGCGCGCGTACGCCTGCGCGAGGGCGGGCATACCGGGCTTGTTGGTCGCCTTGGTGTTCTCCGGCGCCCAGGTCATCACGGTGATCGTGTCATCCCCGGAACCCCCCGTGGTACCGGGGACGACACCGCATCCGGCTGCCAGCGACGCACACGCCACCAACGCCGCCGCAGTGCGTGCGGAGGCTCGGACGGGCCGGTTGGTGATCGTGGGGAGGACGGTGCTGCGGATGCGTCGCCTGCCGGTCATGGATACGCACGATTCCGCCACACCGCTAACCCTGGCGTGACCCGTGGTTATGGTTCGGTGACAGCAAGGTGAATTGAGGGGGTCGGTGAGGCGCCCGTGAGGGGGAACGTACGATCGATGACCGTGCAAGGTTCGGATAGCTCTTCCCGTCGCGGCCGTCGCTCCTCCACCATGGGCGGCATGCCACTCAACGACATGCCGTGGTGGCGCTGGCGCAGCAATGTGCGCTCCGCGCTGCACATGCTCTCCGATCCGGTGTTCCAGCGGGACGTCTGGCTGGCCGGCGTCGACGGGTACGGCGACGTCACCGACGCCGTCTACCGCCTCGTCGAGGACACCTGGCTGGACAACTGGTCCGCCGAGAAGTACGTCGGGACGATCTTCCGTGACTCGCAGGAGGCGGCGCTCGTCGACACCGCCGTGCTGCGCGTGCTGCGGATCATGCACCAGGTCGGCCCGGACGCGCAGGTCGCCGCCTACCTGGAGAACCAGGGGTGGCCGGAGGCGGTGCGGGCGGCGCGGGACGCGCATGTCCGGATGTCCACGGCCGACGGAGAGGACCCGGACGCTCCGCCGCGCACGCTCGAAGTGCTGGCGATCATGACGCGGTCCGCGTAACGGGACGACTGTCCGCCGGGCGGGTCGGATATGGGACCCTGTCCTGCATGAACCAGCAGTCCACCCGAGCCGCGGTCCCCGCCGACCAGTACGTCCTCACCCTGTCCTGCCCCGACAAGCAGGGCATCGTGCACGCCGTGTCGAGCTACCTCTTCATGACCGGCTGCAACATCGAGGACAGCCAGCAGTTCGGTGACCACGACACGGGACTGTTCTTCATGCGCGTCCACTTCTCGGCGGAGGCGCCGGTCACGGTGGACAAGCTGCGGGCGAGCTTCGCGGCGATCGGGGACTCCTTCCAGATGGACTGGCAGATCCATCGAGCCGAGGAGAAGATGCGGGTCGTGCTGATGGTCAGCAAGTTCGGGCACTGCCTGAACGACCTGTTGTTCCGCGCCAGGATCGGCGCGCTTCCTGTGGAGATCGCCGCCGTGGTCTCCAACCACACCGACTTCGCCGAGCTTGTGGGGTCGTACAACATCCCGTTCCACCACATCCCGGTGACCAAGGACAACAAGCCCGAGGCCGAGGCGCGGCTGCTGGAGATCGTGCGGGAGCAGGGCGTGGAGCTGGTCGTGCTCGCCCGGTACATGCAGGTGCTCTCCGACGATCTGTGCAAGGCGCTCAGCGGGCGGATCATCAACATCCACCACTCCTTCCTGCCGAGCTTCAAGGGTGCGAAGCCGTATCACCAGGCGCACACGCGCGGTGTGAAGCTGATCGGTGCGACGGCGCACTATGTGACCGCCGACCTCGACGAGGGGCCGATCATCGAGCAGGAGGTCGAGCGGGTGGGGCATGACGTCACGCCGGACCAGCTCGTCGCGATCGGGCGCGATGTGGAGTGCCAGGCGTTGGCCCGGGCGGTCAAGTGGCATGCCGAGCGGAGGATTCTGCTGAACGGGCGGCGGACGGTCGTTTTCGCCTAGGAGCTCGGGGGTTCTGGTTCGAGGGCGGCTGCGGGTAGTCGTTGGCTGGTCGCGCAGTTCCCCGCGCCCCTTAAGTACGTGCAGTGGACGTCCCTTCAGGGGCGCGAGCAACCACAAACCACCCGCAGTCGCCCCCGAACCAGAACCCCCGAGCTCCTCCAGGGGCGCGGGGCTGCATCAATCTGCGGCTCCGCCGCGTGGGCGCGACCAGCCCCCTCGCACCCGCAGCCGCCCATGAACCCCAACCCACCCCTACATCCGGCTCAAGCTCGCCGCAGCCAACAGCACATCCCGGATCGCCGTACGGTCACCGACCTGCCCCGCCGCAGCCTCCGCAGGAGACACATGGCCCGCGGCCAGTCGGCAGAACTCCGTGCCGTCCAGCGCCACATGGGCCACCTCATGCTCGGCGGAGCCCACCGCCGCCGGGGAGTCCAGCGGGATCAGCCACTCCCCGCCACCCGAGCCCTCGATCTCCAGCCGGAGACTACGGCCGGGCTCTCCCGCAGGGACGAGGTGGCGACCCGGTGGCGGCGCCGCCAGCCCCGCGCGGCGGCGGGCCGACAGCACCGTGGGCAGCAGGCGGGCCGCCAGGCCGACCATCTGGTGCAGGTTGCTGCCGGACGGCGGCTCGTACGGGTAGTCCACCGCCTCGGCGATGTCCTCGGCGTGCACCCAGCACTCGAAGGCGCGGTCCAGCATCGCGTCGCGCAGCGGCAGCTCGAAGTCGCCGTACGGGACGGCCAGTCCGCCCGTGCCGCCCCCGCCGCCCGTGAAGGACACCGTGCGGACCAGGGCGTGGGTCTGCTCCCGCCAGGGCGCGCGGACGGCGCGGGTCGGCGGGAAGTGCGAGGCACGCCAGTACGCGTCCGTGCGCGCGGCCGGGGTCGGCCGGTCCGCGGCCACGTCGCCCATCGGGTCCTCCAGGCCCAGCGCGACGGCCACCAGCCCGTCGACCGTCAGCAGATGCGCGATGACCCCGGCGACGGTCGTACGACGGCTGGTCGGCTCGTCCTTCTCGAACCACCGCAGCCGCACGGGCGCGTGCCACTCGGCGTCCCCGAAGTCCTGGAGCAGGGCGTCGAGGCGGGCCGTCTCGGCGTCGTACGGCCTCGCCCACTCGGGCACCGGAATGCGCGGTGGGCGCCGCTTGAGGCAGCCCTCCAGGACGCGGGCGCGCAGGGCGGGGTCCAGGTCGAGGCTCTCGGCGGGGTGCAGCAGGCCGACGGCCTCGCGCAGCCGTCGCGCCTCGTCCGCGCAGGAACCGCAGTCGCCGAGGTGCTCCTCGACGGCCGCCGTCTCCTCCGGTGAGCAGGCGGCCAGCGCCCACGCGCCGAGAAGCGCCTTCAGGACGCGGTGTTCGAGGACGAGAGGTGCCGCCGGGCGCGGCGCCTGGTCGCCGAGGTCAGCCAGGGCGGGCAGCGGGTGTCCGGTGTCCTCGACGGAGGCGCGGGGGAGCGGTATGCGGGGCGGCTGGTCCGGAGTCGGCTCCGGGGCGGGGCGCCCGTCGTCGCCGTCGCGGCAGCTCATGCCGTCGGCTCCGTGGGCGGTGTCCCCGAAGCCGTTCTCCCCGTTCTTCCCGTTCTTCCCGTTCTTCCCGTTCTTCCCGTTGTCCCCGGTCTCCTTGGCCTCCCTGGTCTCGTGGGTCTCCTTGCTCTCTTCATGGCCCTCGTCCGGGTCCTTGCCCGGGAACCACTCCGCCTCGTTCACGCCGCGCCCCCGTATCCCGGCGGTGCCCCCGGGGCGGCTCCGGCGTCATGGGCGGTGGAGAGCAGTTGGAGGCCCAGGCGGAGGCGGCGGCGGGCCTCGTCCTCGGTGACGCCGAGGTCGGCGGCGGTCTGGCGGTAGTCGCGGCGCTGGAAGTAGGCCAGCTCCAGGGCGGCGCGCAGGGGGACGGGCATGGACTGCACGATGTAGTCGGCGCGGGCGGCGACCGAGGCGTGCCGTACCTTGCGCTCCAGTTCCTCGGTGGAGCCCTGGCCGCCGGCCCGGGCGAGGGCGGCGGTCTCGGTGGCGCGCAGCCGCTGCACGGCGAGGCGGTGGGTCAGCGTGGCGACCCAGGTGCGCAGCGGGCCCTGCCTGGGGTCGTAGCTGTCCGGGTGCTCCCAGACGTGGGCGAAGACGTCGCGGGTGATGTGGTCGGCGGCGCGCTCGTCGCCCAGCACGGTGTGGGCCAGGCCGTGGACGAGCGAGGCGAAGCGGTCGTAGAGCTCGCCGAGGGCGGCCGCCTCGCCGCGGGCGAGCCGCTGCTGCATCTTGCGGTCCCAGCGGGGCGGTGCGTCCTTCTTCGCCATAAGGCCCCCCTCACCGGTCCGTCCTGTCCAGCGTGCGTCCTCCGTCCCCTCGAATGTAGTCGGCACGTCTGACAGCGCACGCCCCTTTGTCGCAATGTGCGCCCCTTGTCGAGCCATGGCTGGTGACACACCTCGCTCTCGTGGTAGAGGGCCTCACGCTCGGATCACTCACGGACCTGGCTCGGCCCGCATCCGGGCGGCTACCCGGCCACCATCTGATCAGACTCGATCGAACAGGATCGAATGCGATTGAAACAAGCCTTTTCTGATCGGTCACCGTTTTCTGGCGGGTGTTTCAGGGAACAGCCGCTGGGCAGCCGCGCTGCAAGGAAGCGTAGGTGTCGCTTCCGGTTCGGCGAGCGAGGGGCGTGGTGGTGACGTTGAAAGTGACCGGCGGCGAGCGAGGCGACTGGGCTGTGCTCCAGGTGTCGGGCGAGCTGGATCTGGTGACCTCGCCGGTGATGCGTCAGCACATCCATGACGTGGTGGCCGAGGGACGCCACAGCCTCGTCCTCGACCTGTCCGAGGTCCTGTTCTGCGACTCCAGCGGCGTCGGCGTGCTCATCGCCGCCCGCCGGCTGATCCGCTCCTGCCAGGGCAGCCTGCGCCTGATACTCCCGGCGCAGGGCGCGGCGGACGGGTCGCACGTCAACCGCGTCCTCGGGGCGCTGGGAGTACGCAGGCTCTTCGAGGTCTACCCGGACGTCACGGCGGCGGTCGCGGACGACGCCCGTCCGCTGTCCGCCTGAACAGGCGCGATCACCGTCGGTAGTGCCACACAGTTGTCCCGGAATTCCCCCGGTCCTGGTACAACCGCCGCTTTCCCGCGCCCGGACGCCCCCCGGCGTCGTACGCTCCGAGGGAGGCCGAGAGCCTCGCATTCCACGTGACGTAAGGCGGCCCGATAAGACATGGTCAGCAGCGAGTACGAGCGCAGGAGCGCCGCCCGGTTCGCCACCTTCGACCAGGACGGCAACGGCTATATCGACCGGGAGGACTTCAGCGCGGCGGCCAAGGCGCTGCTCGCGGAGTTCGGCATCGCCGCCCGGTCCGACAAGGGCCAGGCGCTGTACGGCGGCGCAGAGGCGTTCTGGCAGGGCATGGCCGGAATCGCGGACCGGGACGGTGACCAGCGCATCACCCGCGAGGAGTTCGTCAACGGCGCGGTCAAGCGGCTGCGGGACAACCCGGACCGGTTCGCCGAGATCGCCCGCCCCTTCCTGCACGCCGCCCTCGACCTGGCCGACTCCGACGGTGACGGAGCCGCCACGGTGGCCGACACCGTGCGTGTGCTCGGCTGCCTCGGCGTCCAGCCGGACGTCGCCCGGGCGGCCGCCGCCACGCTGGACACGGACGGCAACGGCAAGGTGGCGGAGGACGAGATCATCACCGCGTTCGCCCGCTACTTCACCGTCCCCGAGTGATCCCCATGGCACTTCACCGTCCCCGAGTGATCCCCACGGCGTGATCCCCACGGCCCCTACGCCTCCGAGAAGCGCTCCCTGAGCTTGTACTTCAGCACCTTCCGCAGGGTGTCGTTGCGCGGAAGGGCGTCCACCACCTCCAGCTGCTCCGGCAGCTTGTGCGTGGACAGTCCTTCCCCGCGCAGATACGCCGTCAGCGTCTCCAGCGTCAGCGGCCCGGCGCCCTCCGGCTGCTCGACGACCGCGCAGACCCGTTCCCCGCGCTCGGCGTCCGGCAGGCCGATCACGGCCACGTCCCCCACCCCGGGGTGCCGGTGCAGCAGATCCTCGATCTCCTTCGCCGAGATGTTCTCGCCCTTGCGGATGATCACGTCCTTGAGGCGCCCGGTGAGCACCAGATGCCCGCTGTCGGTGAGGTGCCCGAGGTCGCCGGTCCGCAGAAACCCGTCCTCGTCGAAGGCCGCCGCCGTCTGCGCCGGGTCCAGATAGCCCTGGCACACCGCCTCCCCGCGCAGCCGGACCTCTCCCTCGACGATCCGTATCTCCATCTCCCGCGGCGGCCGTCCCTCCGTCGTAGCCAGGTTCTGCGCGGTGTCGTCCGGCGCCCCCATCGTGATCATCGGCACCTCGGTCATGCCGTATCCATGGGTGAGCTGCACCCCCATCTCGCGCACCACGGCGTGATACAGCTCCGGCGGCTTCGGCGCCCCGCCGCCGGCCAGCAGCCGCAGCGAGGGAACCGCCTTCGCCCCGTCCGGCTGCCTGCGCTGCTCGTTCAGGAACATCGAGTAGAACGCCGTCGACCCGCCTGCGATCGTCACACCGTGCCGGCGATACCCCTCCAGCGCCTCCGGCAGCGCGAACTGCTCGAACATCACCGCGGGGAAGCCGTACAGCAGCACCATCACCATGTAGTCCGGGCCGCCTATGTGCGCGTACGGGAAGGCGATCGACCCGATGTCCTCGGCGGTCGGACGCAGAGCGTGCGCCAGGCAGGAGCCGCCCGCGATCAGCGAGCGGTCCGTGTGCAGCACGCCCTTGGGGTCGGACGTCGTCCCCGAGGTCCAGTAGATCCAGCGCACCGAGGTGCCCTCGGCGGGCGGTGGGGGCAGGACCGAGGGATCGCCGTCGGGCAGGGCGTCGTACGCCTCGAAGATCCCCTTCGCGCCCAGCCGTCGCGCCATCCCGGTGTGGTCGAAGCCCCGCCACACGCCCGGCACCGCGAAGAACTCCGCCTTCGACTCCCGCAGCGCGAACCCGACTTCGCGGTCCCGGTAGAACGGGATGACCGGCGACTGCACGGCGCCCAGGCGGGCCAGCGCGAAGGACAGCAGGGCCGTCTCGAAGCGGGTGGGCAGCTGCCAGGCGACGACCGTGCCGGGGCGTACGCCCATGTCGTACAGGCCCGCCGCCACGCGCTCGGCACGCGCGCGTAGGTCGCCGAAGGACAGGGCGCGGTCGTCCTGGAGGAGAGCGGGGCGGTCGGGGGTGCGGTCGGCGCGGCCGGCGACCAGGTCCCAGAGGGTGCGTGCGGAACTCAGGGCGTGTGCGGTGTCGTTCATGACAGCCCCCTGCATCGGCCGAACAATGGCTGACGGTCCGTCAGATCGTGGGCAGAGCGTAGGGCTCGCCGCCTTGTCGGTCCAGGGGTGCGGGACTTAGCCTTCCCGCAGAGTGATATATGACGGCGCGTCAGATATGGAGTGGCCGCACATGGACCTCGCCCACACACCGGAAGAGGAGGAGTTCCGGGCGCGGCTGCGCGCGTGGCTGGGCCAGGTGCTGCCCACGCTCCCGCCGAAGCCGTCCCCGGACGACTGGCCAGGACGCCGCGCCTACGACCTCGGCTGGCAGCGGATGCTCTACGACGCCGGATACGGGGAGGTCCACTGGGACGCCTCACCGACCACCCGCCTGATCTTCCTGGAGGAGACCGAGAAGGCGGGCGCGCCCTATGTGGGCGCGGGCTTCGTCGGGCTGCTGCACGCGGGGCCGACCATCGCGGCCGAGGGCACCGCCGAGCAGCGCGAGCGCTGGCTGCCGCCGATCCTGCGCGGGGACCAGGTCTGGTGCCAGGGCTTCAGCGAACCGGACGCCGGATCCGACCTCGCGGCCCTGCGCACGCGCGCGCGTAGGGACGGCGACGACTACGTGGTGACCGGGTCCAAGATCTGGACCTCCCATGCCGAAGTGGCCGACTGGTGCGAACTGTTGGTCCGCACCGACCCCGACGCGCCCAAACACCGCGGGATCAGCTGGCTGGCCATGCCCATGGACGCACCGGGCGTCACCGTACGGCCGCTGAAGACCCTCGCCGGGTCGACCGAGTTCGCCGAGGTGTTCCTCGACGAGGTGCGGGTGCCGGTCGCCAACCGGGTCGGGGACGAGAACGACGGCTGGCGCGTGACCATGGTGACCCTGTCCTTCGAGCGCGGCACGGCCTTCGTGGGCGAGGTCGTCGCATGCCGGCGCGCGCTGCGCGAACTCGCCGTCGAGGCGCGCAAGAACGGACGCTGGGACGACCCCGTGCTCCGACGCCGGCTGGGACGCCTGAATGCGCAGTTCAAGGCGCTGTGGCGACTGACGCAGTGGAACGTGAGCGAGGCGGAACTGAGCGGAGGGGTGCCCGGTGTCGGGGGTTCGGTTTTCAAACTGAGGTATTCGCACGCCCGTCAGGAGCTCTACGACGCCGCAGCCGACGTCCTGGGACCACAGGCGCTGGACCTCGACCGGCCGTGGGTGCTCGACCGGCTGTCCTCGCTGTCGTACACCATCGCCGCCGGCACCTCGCAGATCCAGCGGAACATCGTGGCCGAGCGGATCCTCGGGCTGCCGAAGGGGCGGTGACGGATGCGATTCCAACTGACCGAGGACCAGGTGGCGTTGCGCGATGGCGTGCGGGAGATGCTGGCGCGGCGCTTCGGCCCGGATGCGCTCAGGGCCGCCGTCGAGGAGCCGGGCCGCCTGGACCGGGCCCTGTGGCGGGAGCTCGGTGCGGCCGGGTTCTTCGCGCTACGGCTGCCGGAGGCGGGGGGCGGTGTCGGACTCGGGCTGCCCGAGGCGGTGTTGGCCTTCGAGGAGGCCGGGCGGGCACTGCTGCCCGGGCCTCTGGTGGCCACGCACCTCGCGGCGGGAGCGGTACCCGGCGCGGCCACCGGGGAGACGGTCGTGACGGCCGTCGGCAACGGGCTGGTGGAGTGGCTCGCGCAGGCCGACGTCGTACGGGGGGACGGAGGCGCGGTGGGTGCCGTACCGCTGCGGTCGGTCGACCCGCTGACGCCGCTGCACCGGGTTCCCGCGGGGATGGGCATGGCGCCCGTAGCCGTACTCCTCACCGCGGCCGAACAGTTGGGCAGCGCCACACGCGCGTGCGAGCTGGCCGTGCAACACGCCCGGACGCGTGAGCAGTTCGGGCGACCGATCGGGGCCTTCCAGGCCGTGCAGCATCTGTGCGCGGAGATGCTGGTGCGGACGGAGACGGCCCGTGCCGCCGTCTACGCGGCTGCCGTCACGGCCGACCCGGCCGACATCGACACCGCACGACTGCTCGCCGACGAGGCCGCCGTGCGCGGCGCCCGCGACTGCCTTCAGGTGCACGGCGGCATGGGGTTCACCTGGGAGTTCGAGGTCCATCTGCATCTGAAGCGGGCGTGGGTACGGACGCACCGTGCGGGACCTGCTACGGAGAGTGAGGAAAATCTCGCCGCCGAACTTCTCGCCGATCCGGCCTGAAGGCCTCTGGTCTGCGGTGTCGCCGACGGTCCCGGCGTGGATGTCGCGGATTGTGGCATACCGGAACTACGGAGCGTTGATATCGGGTTGTGTCCTACGCGTGACTCGTCACGGCCTGGAGTCGGCCGTCCGCTCCGGTACCTTGTGTGAGATGCGAGTGGTTCCGAGCACGAGCCATCCCGGAGTTGCCCTTGAGGCGGCTCCGGATCCGGCGGTGCGCGCCGCTGTTCGCAGGGCGGGAGGGCGTTCTGCCCCCGCCTGTTCGACTCCCCACGACAAGCGTCGCACAGTATGCCGCAGGGGTACTCCTTCGCGCTGGAATATGCCCGAAGCGCTTGTTGGGGTGACTGTACGTCAACCATGCTGTCAGCTAAGGGATTCACGTTCCGTGACCCTGGCTTTGGCCATTGTTCTGGCCATGAAAAGAATGGCTAGGATCGTGGCCCTCGTGAGGCGCGGGGTTATGTGTCCGCCGGTTCGGATGGTGTGAGCGGTGCAGGTGCTTCAAGTGCAGCTGGAGATCCGGCCCGACCCCGCTGAGGTGGGGCGAGCCCGGCGGTGGGCACGCTCGCGGCTCGCCGGGTCGGGGATACAGGCCGATGAGCCGCTCGCCGAGACGCTGATCCTGCTCGTCTCCGAACTGGTCACCAACGCCGTGGTGCACACCGGTTGTCCGGCCGTGCTGCGGCTCTCCCTGCCGGGCGCGGCCCAGGACTGTGCCACCGTACGGCTCGAGGTGGCCGACCGCAGCGGGCGGGCGCCGGTGCCCCGATGCGTCGACGGTGACGCGACCGGCGGCCGCGGACTCGCCCTCGTCGACGGTCTCGCGGACCGGTGGGGCTGGAGCACCGAGGGTGCCGGCAAGCGGATCTGGTGCGAACTGGACCGTGACACGGAGTCGGCGACGTCCGCTTCCGCCTGCGGGAGCAGGGTGTCGGCGTACGAGGGGCTCGCGTACGAAGCGGTGTGACGGGTGCACGGGGGCGCCGATGTGTGTGAAGCGGTGTGGCCGGCGCGCGGCGTGACCATTCCGCCGGATCCGGTGCACGGTTGCAGGGAACGCTGCACCTCTCGGTTCCGAGGGTCGTCGGTGCGCCTGGGCATGCTTCCGTGCGCGGCCTTCTGTAAATAGGGCGTAAGTAACAAATCCCCGACTTGGTGTTGACGCCGCGTGTCCGGTTGATCACGCTTGTGGTCAGCGATTCGCCGCGAGGGGACGACGAGGGCTTCGGTGACGGAAGCCCTTGCCGAGTGTGGGTCGTGATTCGGCGTCGGTTCTCCGAGGGCCAGGAGGGCCGGGGCGGGTACGCCGGAGTCGGATGGCGGCGCGCGGTGCCGTGCTCGGGGCGGATGGGGGCACCCCCTGCTCGGGCGGTAGCCGGGAGTGGGGAAGTCGCGCCGCCAGCCGACCTCGCGGGAGAGTCCGAGAGTTCAGAGGGCTGGACGGTTCAGAGGACGGCCACGGGTGCGACGGGTGTCCCCGTGCCGCCGACGAACGGCTCGGGCATCGCGGACAGCAGGAACGTATGGCTGCCCTGTTGTCCACAGGCTGTGGACAAATCTTCGAGATTCCAGTTCTGGCCCTGGAGCATCCCCATCTCGACCAGGTCGAGCGCGTGCACGGGCAGCCACAAATCCTCTGTCTCCGGCGGAAATATCTCAAACGTGAGCGTGTCATTGGCCACGGCCGCGACGTCGCGCGCGTGGAACCACTCCGGCGTACGGATCGACAGACCGGGCGAGGGGTAGCCGTACGCATGCTTGTCGCCCGCGAGGTACACCTGGACCTGCCCCGTCCGTACGAGCACGATGTCGCCGGCCCGCACGCGGGTGCCCGCCATTTCCTCGGCCGCCTCCAGGTCCTCCGGGGTGACCGCGTGCCCCCCGTCGAGCCGCGGGACGCCACGCGCGCGTGCCACGTCCAGCAGTACCCCGCGCGAGACGATGTGCCGCGCCTTGTCGATGCCGCTGAACTCGGCGCCGCCGTGCGGGGTGATGGTGTCGGCGGGGCGGCCGTTGTAGATCCGGCCCGAGTGGGAGACGTGGGTGAGCGCGTCCCAGTGGGTGGCGGCCTGGAGGCCCATGGTCACGGCGTCGTCGCTGCACGCGACGGTTCCCGGACCGAACAGCTCCTGGTTGATCTGCACCATGGTGTGCAGGGGGTTCACGCGCCCGGGGATCATCCCGGTCTGCACGCCGTCCTGCTGGAGGGGTAGCGCGAGCGGGATGCGACGGCCGCTGCGGACACAGGCGGCCGCCTCGCGGACCACCTCGTCGGTGATGAGGTTCAGGGTCCCGATCTCGTCGTCGGCACCCCAACGGCCCCAGTTGTTCACGCGCTTGGCGATCTCGTGGAACACGTCCGGCAGTGACATGAGTCCCTCCCCGGGGCTTGTCTCCGCGTATCTGACGGGTCGTAGAATCGATACGAATCTAACGGACCGTCAGAAACTGCGGGAAGGGGCCGGGGCATGGGGAACTTCTTGGCAGGCAAGGTCGTCGCCGTGACGGGCGCGGGGCGGGGGATCGGACGGGCCGTCGCGCTCGCGGCCGCCGCCGAGGGAGCGCGGGTCGTCGTCAACGACTACGGGGTGTCGGTGGAAGGTGCCTCGCCCACCAGCGAGGTCGCCGAGGCCGTGGTCAAGGAGATCGAGGCGGCGGGCGGCGAGGCGGTTGCGGTCGCCGACGACATCTCCACGATGGCGGGCGGGCAGCGGGTGGTCGACGTCGCGCTGTCGTCGTACGGACGTATCGACGGTGTGGTCTGTGTCGCCGGGATTCTGCGTGAACGGATGCTGTTCAACATGACCGAGGACGAGTGGGATCCGGTGATCGCCACTCATCTGAAGGGGACGTTCACGGTGTTCCGGGCCGCCGCCGCGGTGATGCGGAAGCAGGGGGCGGGCACCCTGATCGGGTTCACCAGCGGGAACCATCAGGGGTCCGTGTCGCAGGCGAACTACAGCGCGGCTAAGGGCGGGATCATCTCGCTCGTGCGGAGCGCCGCGCTGGGCTTGAACAGGTACGGGGTGACCGCCAACGCGGTGGCGCCCGTCGCGCGTACACGGATGTCGGCCGGGGTTCCCATGGAGCTGACCGAGATCGGGGAGCCGGAGGACGTGGCCGCGCTGGTGGTCTACCTGCTGTCGGACGGGGCGCGGGAGCAGGGGATCACGGGGCAGGTGTACACGGTTGCGGGGCCGAAGATCGCGGTGTGGGCTCAGCCGCGGGAGCTGCGCTCGGCCTATGCGGTGGGGGGGTGGACGCCGGAGCGGGTCGCGGAGGTGCTGCCGGGGGTGGTGGGGGTGGATCCGATGCCGTTGTTGGAGCGGGTGCGGGAGATGAGGCGGGCTGCGGCGAGTGGGGAACGGCCCAACGCCCAATAGCTCGGGGCGGACGGTCGTGTGGCGGCCGCGGATGGTTTGTGGCTTGTCGCGCCCACGCGGCGGAGCCGCAAATCGATACAGCCCCGCGCCCCTAAAAGAATGGGCGTTGTTCCCGGCCGGAGATGACGAGGAGACCCCTATGGACTTCGGGTACGCGGCGGAGGATGAAGCGTTTCGTTTGGAAGTGCGGGCGTGGCTGGATGAGTATGCCAAGGACGCTCAGGATCGGCGCGGTTGGGAACGGGTGCTGGGCAAAGCCGGGTGGATAGGGCTCGGGTGGGCCGAGGACGGATACGGCAATCGGCGTGCCAGCCTGACCCAGCAGGTTGTCTGGGCCGAGGAATACGCACGGTCGGGGGCGCCCGCGCGGTCTGGGCATATCGGGGAGAAGTTGCTTGCGCCCACCCTCATCGCACATGGCAGCGAGGAGCAGAAGGCGCGGTTTCTGCCGGCGGTTGCTGCTGGGGACGAGTTGTGGTGTCAGGGGTACAGCGAGCCCGGGGCGGGGTCCGATCTCGCGGGGGTGCGGACCAAGGCAGAGCTGGGGGCGGACGGAAACTACTGGATTACCGGGCAGAAGATCTGGACCTCTCTTGCTCATGAGGCCGACTGGTGTTTTGTGCTGGCCCGTACGGATCCCGAGTCGAGTCGGCATCACGGGCTGACTTTCCTTCTCGTTCCCATGGACCAGCCGGGGCGTGTCGAGGTGCGGCCCATTCGGCAGATGACGGGGACCAGCGATTTCAACGAGGTGTTCTTCGACGGGGCACGCGCGCGTGCGGAGCATGTCGTGGGGGGCGAGGGTGGCGGCTGGCGCGTCGCGATGAGTCTGCTCGGGTTCGAGCGGGGAGTGTCGACGCTTGCCCAGCAGGTCGGGTTCGCCCAGGAGTTGGGGCGGGTGGTGCGGGCGGCCGTGGAGACGGGGGCGGTCGGTGATCCCGTGGTGCGGGAGCGGCTGGTGCGGCAGTGGGCCGAGCTGCGGGTGATGGGCTGGAACGCGTTGCGTACGTTGGGGCGCTCCGGGGACGCGGGGGCGCCCAGTGTGGCCAAGCTGTTGTGGGGTGGCTGGCATCAGCGGCTCGGGGAGCTGGCGGTGCTGGTGCGGGGTGCGGCCGGCGGGGTCGGGCCGCAGGAGTGGTCGGCTGCGGCGCCGTACGAACTCGACGAGGCTCAGCAGCTGTTCCTGTTCTCGCGGGCCGACACCATCTACGGCGGATCCGATCAGGTTCAGCGCACGATCATCGCCGAGCGGGTGCTCGGCCTGCCCAGGGAGCCCAAGGGGGTCGTCTGATGCGCGCGGTGCTGTTCGACGGGAAGCGGGTTCAGGTCGTGGACGACCTGGAGGTACGGGATCCGGGGCCCGGGGAGGTGCTGGTCGCGATCTCGGCTGCCGGGTTGTGCCACAGCGATCTGTCTGTGGTGGACGGGACCATACCTTTTCCGGTTCCTGTGGTGCTGGGCCATGAGGGGGCAGGGGTGGTGGAAGCGGTGGGTGTGGGGGTCACCCATGTGGGGCCCGGGGATCATGTGGCGCTGTCCACTCTCGCCAACTGTGGTACGTGCGCGGAGTGCGACCGGGGGCGGCCGACGATGTGCCGGCAGGCGATCGGACGGCCCGGCCGGCCGTTCAGCCAAGGAGGGCGGCCCGTCTTCCAGTTCGCCTCCAACTCCGCGTTCGCCGAGCGGACCGTGGTCAAGGCCGTGCAGGTGGTGCGTATCGAGAAGGACATTCCCCTGCCGTCCGCCGCCTTGATCGGGTGCGGGGTGCTGACGGGGGTGGGAGCCGTCCTCAACCGGGCGAAGGTGGACCGCGGGGACAGTGTGGTCGTGATCGGTACCGGCGGTATCGGGCTCAACGTCCTTCAGGGCGCGCGGATCGCGGGTGCCCTGCGGATCGTCGCCGTCGACGCGAATCCGGCGAAGGAGGCGGTGGCCCGGCAGTTCGGGGCGACCGACTTCCTGACCTCGACGGAGGGCGTGCGGGAACTGCTGCCTACGGGGGCCGACCATGCCTTCGAGTGCGTGGGGCGGGTCGAGCTCATCCGGCAGGCGGTCGATCTGCTGGACCGGCACGGGCAGGCGGTGCTCCTGGGGGTTCCTCCGGCCGGCGCCGAGGCGTCCTTCGTCGTGTCCTCCATGTACCTGGACAAGTCGATCCTGGGCTGCCGGTACGGGTCGTCGAGGCCGCAGCGGGACATCGCGCTGTACGCCGAGCTGTACCGGGACGGGCGGCTGTTGCTGGACGAGCTGGTGACGCAGACGTATCCGGTGGAGGAGTTCGAGCGGGCGGCGGCGGACGCGGAGGCGGGGAAGGTGGCCCGCGGAGTGCTCACGTTCTGAGGCCGTACTTCCTGCGCATACTTCCTGTGGATTCGCGAGGCCGCCCGGCGCGTCTGCCACGTCTTCCGCGTTGTCCACAGGCCCGGAAAACGGCTGCCGTGTTGTCAGTGGTGGCACCTAACGTCATCCCATGACCTATCGAGACGTCGCCTCCAAGCAGGTCCTGATCTGGGCCTGCACCGCCGTCGCCTCTCGCATGCCGGTCGCCATGGCGCCGTTGGCGCTGGTGTTTCTGGTGCGGGAGCGGCCCGGCGGCTACACCCTGGGTGCGGCTCTCGCGGCGGCCTATGTGCTCGGTGAGATCCTCGGCGCCCCGGTCCTCGGGATGCGGCTGGACCCGGCTCGCGGCCGGCGGCACCTGGCGCTCGGGCTCGCGGGCGGGACGGTGGGGTTCGTGGGGCTGGGGGCGCTGGCCGGGGCGCATCCCGTCGTGCTGGGGGCGTTCGCGTTCCTGGCCGGTGCGGCACCGGCCGCGGTCGCCGGCGGTCAGCGGGCGCTGCTGACCTCTCTGGTCCCGGAGCGGGCGGCGGCGCAGGCGCTGTCCATCGAGTCGATGCTGATGTCCGGCGTGTGGGCCGTGTCCCCGGTCGCGGTCGCCGGCCTCGCCCTCGGGGTGGCGCCCCGCGTGCCGCTGATCCTCGCGGCCGTCCTCATGGCGTCGTCGATCACGGGCCACTGGCTGCTGCCCGCGGGCTGGGCCAGGGGGGAACAGGACGAGGATACGGGCCGGACGAAGACCCGCGTGCTGATACGGGCCTGGCCGGTCTACGTCACAGGGGCGGCCAGCCTCACCCTCCTCGGCCTCGCCGAACTCACCCTGCCCGCCCTCCTGGAACAGCGCGGCATCGGCGTCGGCTGGTCGGGGCCGATGCTGGCGGGCATGGCGGTGGGAGCGGGGCTCGGGGCGTTCCTGTACGGCCTGCGGTCGTGGCCGGGGCGGCTGCGCACGCGCAGTGTGGTGCTGATGTGCGTCATGTCGGTGTTCGTGACGCTCGCCGCGCTGATACCGGGCGCGGCCGGGATCGCGTTGGCCCTCGTCCTCGCGGGTACGGTGCAGTCCGGTGCGCTGATCACCCGCAACCTGTCGCTGCGCGAGGCCCTGCCACCGGGCGTCCTGGCCGCGGGCTACGCCATGATGTACGCGGCCGCGGGCGCCGGCTACGCGGCGACGGGCTCCCTCGCGGGCGGTCTGCTCCAGGTGGTGGCGCCGTCCACGGCGATCCTGGCCGGGGTGGTGGTGACCCTGCTGCTGACGGCGCTCGGCTGGTGGGGAGAGGCCCGCCGTGAGGGCTCAAGTACCGCTGGGGACCTGGACGTCGGCGTTGTTCGCGGCGCGGAAGGTGCGCCGGTAGCTGGTGGGTGTGACGCCGAGCGCAGCCTGTAGGTGCTGGCGCATCGACTGGGCCGTACCGAATCCGGCGTCCCTGGCCACCTGGTCGACCGAGAGGTCCGTGGACTCCAGGAGGTGGCGGGCGCGTTCGACGCGTTGCTGGGTGAGCCACTGGCCGGGGCTGATGCCGACCTCCTCGCGGAAGCGGCGGGTGAAGGTGCGCACCGACATCGCCTCCTGGTCCGCCATGTCCCGCAGCTGGATCGGCTCGTGGAGGCGGCCCAGGGCCCAGGCGCGGGCCGTGGTCGTGGAGGCCTGCTGTGGGTCGGGGACCGGACGGTGGATGTACTGGGCCTGGCCGCCGTCCCGGTGGGGCGGTACGACGGTGCGGCGGGCCACCTCGTTGGCGATGGCCGTGCCGTGGTCGCGGCGGACCATGTGGAGGCACAGGTCGATGCCGGCCGCGACACCGGCCGAGGTCAGGACGTCGCCGTCGTCGATGAACAGGACGTCCGCGTCGACCTCGATCCTCGGGAAGAGCCGCTGGAAGCGCTCGGCGTCGGCCCAGTGTGTGGTGGCCGGGCGGCCGTCGAGCAGGCCGGCGGCGGCCAGGACGTAGACGCCGGTGCAGATGGAGGCGAGCCGGGTGCCGGGGCGGATGCGGGCGAGTGCGGCGGCCAGCTCGTCGGTCAGCACGCCCTCCTCGAAGACCGGGCCGAGTTCGTACGACGCCGGGACGATCACGGTGTCGGCGGTGGCCAGGGCCTGTGGCCCGTGCTCCACGTGGATGGCGAAGTCGGCGTCGGTCTGCACCGGGCCGGGCGGCCGGATCGAGCAGGTGACGACCTCGTACAGGTGCCGTCCCAGCGCGTCCTTGGGGCGGCCGAAGATGCGGTGCGGGATGCCCAGCTCGAAGGGGAGCAGGCCGTCCAGGGCCAGGACGACGACGCGATGCGGGCGGAGCCCGGGCTCGCGCTCTTCATGCTCCGGCTCACTACTCATGGCCCGATCCTAACGAATGCTGTCCTTCGGGCCAATGGCTTCACGGCCGCGCAGGCCCGAAGCTCGTTGTCGTGACGCAGACAACCGACGCCACCACCGCCACCGCCGCCACGACCGCCACCGGCGACCAGTCCCCGCCGCCGGGTCGTCCGCGCATCCATCGCGCCTGGTTCGTCGCCGCCGTCGCCTTCGTGACGATCCTCGGCGCGGCCGCCTTCCGTTCCCTCCCGGGGCTGCTCATCGACCCGCTGCACGAGGAGTTCGGCTGGTCGCGCGGCACGATCGGGGCCGCCGTCTCCCTCAACCTGGCCCTCTACGGCCTCACCGCCCCGTTCGCCGCCGCGCTGATGGACCGCTTCGGCATCCGGCGCGTGGTTGCCTTCGCGCTCGTCCTGATCGCGCTCGGCTCGGGCCTGACGGTCTGGATGACGGCGGCCTGGCAGCTGCTGCTGTGCTGGGGTCTGCTGGTGGGCCTCGGCACCGGCTCGATGGCGCTGGCCTTCGCCGCGACCGTCACCAACCGCTGGTTCACCGAACGACGCGGCCTGGTCACCGGCATCCTCACCGCCGCCTCGGCCTCCGGCCAGCTGATCTTCCTGCCCCTGATGGCCCTGATGGTCGACGAGGGCGACTGGCGCCCGGCCGCCGTCACGGTCTCCCTCACGGCCCTCGCCGTCGTCCCCTTCGTCCTCCTGCTGCTGCGCGACCACCCGGCCGATGTGGCCCTGAAGCCGTACGGCGCGCAGGAGTTCGTGGCCAAGCCGCCCCCGGTGCCGGGCGCCGCCCGCCGTGCCGTCACCGTGCTGCTGAAGGCGGCCCGCACCGGCCCCTTCTGGCTGCTCGCCGGCACCTTCGCGATCTGCGGTGCCTCCACCAACGGCCTCGTCCAGACCCACTTCGTACCCGCCGCCCACGACCACGGCATGCCCGTCCCGGCCGCCGCCTCGCTGCTCGCCGTCATCGGCGTGTTCGACGTGATCGGCACGATCGCCTCCGGCTGGCTCACCGACCGCTTCGACGCGCGCCGCCTGCTCGCGGTCTACTACGCCCTGCGCGGCGTCTCCCTCCTGTTCCTGCCGATGCTGCTCGCGCCGAGCGTCCACCCGCCCATGCTCTTCTTCATCGTCTTCTACGGCCTCGACTGGGTCGCCACCGTCCCGCCCACCGTCGCCCTGTGCCGGGAGCAGTACGGCGAGGACAGCGCGATCGTCTTCGGCTGGGTCCTCGCCTCCCACCAGGTCGGAGCCGCGCTGGTGGCCGTCCTCGGCGGGGTCGCGCGCGATGTCTTCGGCGCCTACGACGTGGTCTGGTACGCCTCGGGCGCCCTGTGCGCGGCGGCCGCGCTGATGGCGCTGGTGATCCGGCGACGGACGGCTCCCGTGGCGATGACGGCATAGGGGAGGCCTGGGAGCGTGGGGACCGGGGAGCCCGGAGGCCAGGGGCCCGGAGGCCCGGAGGCCCGGAAAGGGTCTAGAGGAACCGCCCCTTGTGGAACAGCAGCGGTGCCTCGTCCCCGTCGCTCGCCCCCAGCGCGTCCACCCGTCCTACGACGATGAGGTGGTCGCCGCCCGTGTGCACCGCGTGGATCGTGCAGTCGATCCACGCGAGCGTGCCCGCGAGGCGTGGCGAGCCGGACACGGGGGCCGCGTCGTAGGTGACCCCCGCGAACTTGTCCGCGCCGCTCACCGCGAAGGCACGGCACAACTCGCCCTGGCCGGCGCTCAGGACGTTCACGCAGAAGACGCCCGCGCGGGCGATGCGCGGCCACGTCGTCGACGTACGGCCGACCATGAAGGCGACCAAGGGCGGGTCGAGGGAGAGGGCGGAGAAGGACTGGCAGGCGAAGCCGGCGGGGGCGGAGCCCGGGGCTGGGGCTGCGGCTGGGGTCGCTGTCGGGACGACGGGGGCCTGAGGATCGTCGGTGCTGCCTGGTGCCGTGACAACGGCCACGCCCGTCGCGAAGTTCCCGAGCACCCGCCGGAAATCCGCCTGCCCGACCGGCGCCCGCTCGTCCTCGCCGACACAGCGCAGCGCCGGGCGCGGCAGCGCCTGCACGGGCGGTGCGTCGGCCGACCTGAGGTAGCGGACGGCGGCTGCCGCCATCTCTGCGTGTCCCATCACACCGACCATTGAAGCTGACGAACCGTCAGATCGAAAGGGGTGTGCGCAGGGAACTCACCGCCCCCTGTACTCGGCGCTCCTGCGCTCCACGAAGCTCGCCACGCCCTCCCGGGCGTCCGCCGTCGTCATGTTGATCTCCTGCGCGGCCGCCTCCGCCGCGAAGGCGGCGGTGCGGTCGGTGTCGAGGGAGGCGTTGACGAGCTGCTTGGTGAGGGCGAGGGCGCGGGTCGGGCCGGTGGCGAGGCGCTCGGCCCAGGAACGGGCCGTCTTGTCCAACTCCCCGTCCGGCACGACACGGTTGACCAGCCCGAGCCGCTCCGCGTCCGCTGCGGTGAGCGCGTCGCCGAAGAACATCAGTTCCTTCGCCCGCTGGGGTCCGATCAGACGGGGCAGGAGATAGGCCCCGCCGCCGTCGGGGACGAGGCCGCGTCGTACGAACACCTCGATGAACTTGGCCGATTCGGCGGCCAGTACGAGGTCGCAGGCGAACGCGAGATGCGCGCCGAGGCCGGCCGCGGTGCCGTTCACCGCCGCGATCACCGGCTTCTCGCAGTCGAGGACGGCGGCGACGAGGCGCTGGGCGCCGAGCCGGATCGTGCGGGCCACGTCGCCGGGGACCTGGCCGGCGGCCACCCGGTCACCGCCCGCCTGCCCACCGGCTCTCCGCTCGCCGGCCGCCGCCGACCCGCCGCCCCGCAGGTCCGCCCCAGTGCAGAATCCGCGGCCCGTGCCGGTCAGGACGACGGCCCGGACGGCCGGGTCCGCGGAGGCGTCGGTGAGGAGTTGGATGATGCGTTCGCGCTGGTCAGGGGTGATGGCGTTGAGGGCTTCGGGGCGGTTGAGGGTGATGCGGCTGACCTGATTGTCAGTGGCGTGCAGTACCAATGACTCAACGGAATTTCCGGACACACGGGGGGATCCAGGCATGTTCACATCACCGTTCACTTCATCGTCGGTACGCATCTCAGCGGCACACCACCAACGCGTCCAGCGCCACCGCGCCCTGCCCCCGCTCCAGCACCATCAGCGGGTTGATGTCGAGCTCCGCGAGGTCGTCCCCGAGCTCCAGCACCATGCGCTGCACACGCAGGACGACTTCCACGAGCGCGTCCAGATCCGCGGGGGGCCGCCCCCTGACCCCGTCGAGGAGGGCCCGCCCGCGCAGCTCGGCGCACATGTCCCGGGCCTGCTCCTCACCGAAGGGCGGCACACGTACGGCGGTGTCGTGCAGGACCTCCACGAGCACCCCGCCCAGTCCGACCGTCACGGTCGGGCCGAACAGCTCGTCGTGCGCGGCGCCCACCACCATCTCGACGCCCCGCTCCACCATCTGGCAGACCAGGACGCCGTCCAGGGAGACGTCCTCGTAGCGGGCGATGTCGGTCAGCTCGCGGTAGGCGTCGCGGACCTGGCTGGCGGACGTCAGCCCGATCTTGACCAGGCCGAGCTCGGTCTTGTGGGCGATCCGCGCGCCGGACGCCTTCATCACCACGGGGTACCCCACCAGCCCCGCGGCCCGCACGGCCGCCGCCGCGCTGGTCACCAACTGCTCGCGCGGTACACGGATTCCGTACGCCCGCAGCAGCTGCTTCGCCGCATGCTCGCTCAACTGCTCGCCCGGGTGTATCAGTGCCTGCGCCTTGCGGAAGGACGGCGAAGGAGTGCGCGGGGCCTCGTCGAAGGGGGAGCGGTAGCCGCTGACGAAGCGGTGGTGGTCGAGGTAGGCGCGGACTGCGGTGATGCAGTTGGCCACCGTGCGGAAGGTGGCCACGCGCGAGGAGCCGAGCAGGACCTCCCGGTACGCCGGCTCGGTGCCCACCGGCGACCCCCACACCACGCAGACCAGCTTGTCCGTCCGCTCGGCGGCGTCCACCAGATCCTGGACGAGCCGGTCGCTGAGCGGCGGAAAAGGGCCGGTGACCGGGCAGATCAGCACCCCGACCTCGGGGTCGTCGAGGATCGCGTCGATGATCTTCCGGCCGCGCCAGTCGCCCACGGGATGGCCGCCGTTGTCGACCGGGTTGGCCACGCTCAGGTACTCGGGTATCCACTGGTGCAGCTCGGCCTGCCTGGCCTCCGACAGCACGGGCAGCCGCAGCCCCGCCTCGGTCGCCAGGTCGGCGAAGTGCGCGCCCGTGCCGCCCGAGATCGAATAGACGACGACACCGTCGGCGCGGGGCGGACGCGCCCGGGCCAACAGGGCCGCGGTGTCCTGGAGTTCGTCGAGACCGTCGACCCGGATCACGCCGTACTGCCGCATCGCCGCGTCCACCACCGCGTCCGCGCCGGTCAGCTTGCCGGTGTGTGAGGCGGCCGTGCGGGCGCCGGTCTCGGTGCGGCCGACCTTGACGGCGACGACGGGCACCTTGCGGCGGGCGGCGCGGTCGGCGGCGAGGAGGAAGGACCGGCCGTCCTTGAAGCCCTCCACATAGCAGGCGATGGCACCCACCTCGGGCCGCTCGGCGAAGTAGGAGATGAAGTCGGCGCTCTCCAGGTCGGCCTCGTTGCCGGTCGGCGCCCAGTGGGAGAGGCGGATGCCGAGCTCCTGGAGGGCGAAGACGGGGCGGCCCTGGTGACCGGACTGGGTGATGAGCGCGATGGCGGGCCCGTCCAGGTCCTCCCGGAACCGCTCGAAGGCGTTGAGGTTGGTGTTCGGCCCCAGCAGCCGCATCCCGGACCGTTCGACGGCGGCGGTGAGCCGGTCCTGCGCGGCGGCGCCCTCCTCGCCGGTCTCCGCGAACCCGGAGGCGAAGACGACGGCGAACTTCACCTTGGCCTCGGCCAGTTCCTCGACGACCGGAAGGGGGTCGGCGACCAGCAGTACGGCGAGATCGACCTGCTCGGGCAGATCGGCGATGGAAGGAGAGCAAGGGATGCCGAAGACGGACGGGCGGCTCGGATGCACCGGATGGAGCCGGGCGCCGACCCGCTCCGACCAGGCGACCAGTTGGCGGGTGACACCGGTGTTCGGCCGCCCCTCGGCGTCGGAGGCGCCGATCACGGCGACCGACTCCGGCCGGAAGAGGCGGTCCAGATCGGGCACGTCGCAGTACAGCGGACGGCCGCTGACATCGAGATCGTCGGCCTCGGCCGGCCGGCCGTGGACGGCGGGCCCGGGTTGCTCGCCACAGGCGATGACCCGGGCCCGGCGGGAGTCGGTGGTGAGGGTGCCGTGGGTTGATCCAAGCATCGGTCCGCCCGCTCCTGTGTGACAGCGATTAACTGACGCAGTGTCAGATTAAAGGAACTGACGCTTAGTCAGGAACGGCTGTGCAGGCAAAGTTGGCGAAGCGACGGGCCTGGCGGCGCCAGCGGTGCTCGGACGGCGGTGCTCAGGCGGTGCTGCTCGGACGGCGGTGCTCAGGCGGTGCTGCTCGGTCGGCGTGGCTCGGTCGGCGTCGCTCACAGCTCCGCCAGTACCTCCTTCGCCACCCGCTCGCCCGACCGCACCGCCCCGTCCATGAAGCCCATCCAGTACGTGGAGGTCTCCGTCCCGGCCCAGTGGATGCCGCCGACGGGTGTGCGCAGGGCGGGGCCGTACTGGGTCAGGACGCCGGGTGCGGCGATGGAGACGGGGCCGCCGCGGGTGTAGGTCTCGTTGTTCCAGCGTTGCAGGACGAAGGAGGTGGGGGAGGCCGCTTTCTCGCCGAAGTACGTCGCGTAGTCCTTCAGTACGGCTGCCCGGACCTCCGCCTCGCTCGCCGCGTCCAGCTTCCGGGCCTCGTCGGCCTCGATGAAGCCCATCAGGGCGCCGTAGGAGGCGTCGGGCGGGGAGTTGTCGAAGGTGGAGCTGATCACGCCGGTGTCGCTGACGACCTGGCCGTTGAGGCCGTCGGCGCGCCAGAAGGGGGTGTCGTAGATCGCGATGGCCTTGCCGACCGAGGCCATCGGCAGACGCTGGGTGAGCTGGTCGCGGGAGGCCGGAAGTACGGGGTCGTAGGTGATACGGGCGGCGATCGGCGGGGGTACGGCGACGACGACCTTCTTGGCGGTGACGGTGACGCCGTCGGCGGTGACGACGTAGCCGCCGCCGGACCGGGAGATCGTGCGCACCGGGGCGCTGAGCATCACGCGGTCGCCGAGAGTGGCGGCGAGTTTGACCGGCACCAGTTGGGAGCCGCCGACGAAGCGCAGTTCCTGGGCGCCGTTCGCGGTCTCGGTGAGGCGTTCCAGGGTGCCGGGGTTGGCGGAGTTGCCGGCTGCTGCGATGTAGAAGAGGACGAACAGGAAGGAGAGTTCGCGGGGTTCGGCCGAGAAGATCGAAGTGCAGGCCACGTCGAAGAGGAACTTGGCCGACGGAATGACGGCGTTGGCGCGCAGCCAGGTCTCGAAGGTCTGCCGGTCCCATTCGTCGGCCTTCGCCGCGGTCCAGGGCGCGTCGACCGGGATCTGCTGGGCCAGGTCGTCGAGCTTGGCCTGCACGATCGCGGCGTTGGCGAGCCCGGCGGCGTCGATGGGAGGGACGGAGCCGAGGATGCCGTCGGTGGCGTAGGGGGTCTTCTTGCCGTCCTTGTGGAGGAGGTTGTCGCCGGTGTTGTACGTGGCGAAGGTCTGCACGCCGAGGGAGTCGGCGAGGGCCTTGATGCGGTCCTGGGTGGGGCCGATGAACTCGCCGCCGCCCTCGGTGACGCCGCCGTTCGCGAGATCCAGCCCGACGACCCGGCCGCCCACGCGGTCGCGGGCCTCCAGGGCGACGACCGACTTGCCGGCGGCGACCAGGTCACGGGCCGCGGTGAGGCCGGCCAGGCCGGCGCCGACGATCGCGACGTCGACCTGGCGGGTGGCCACGGTGGCCGCGGTGGCCGGGCCGGTGACGGTTGCGGTGAGGGTGGCGGCACCGGCTGCGGCTGCCGCGCCTCCGAGGAGTGAGCGCCGGGAGAGCCGGGAGGTTCGGGGGAACTGTCGTTCGCTTGCCACGTGCGTCCTCCGTCGGGGCGAGAGGGGGCGGAGCAGAAAAGTTGAACAGTGCTCACATTCTGGTCCCGTGCGGCGGCGCGGTACAGCTCTCCCGTCACAACTGACCCGCAAGTAACAGGAGATATACGTAAGAGAGTTGAGGGTGTCTACGTCACCGGCAGCCGGGAGACTCGTCGGCTGCCGTCGCGGGCGATGGCCTTCGCGATCTTCTGGGCGTCGATCGCCATTTCGCGAAGGTTGCCGCTGATGGGGTTGGTGTAGCCGGTGAAGTAGAGGCCGGGCGCGTCGGCGGGAGTCCGGGCGCCCTGGACGACAGGCCTGCCGCGTGCGTCGAGCACGCCGAGGTGGCCGATGAGGTCTTCGAGTCCGCGGACGTATCCGGTCGCCGCGATCACGGTGTCCGGGGAGACGCGGCTGCCGTCGGCGAGGATCACCTTGTCGTCCTCGAAGCCGTCGACGGCGGCCACGATCTCGACGCGGCCCTTGCGTACGGCGTCGACGAGGCCGACGTCGAGGACCGGGATCGCGCCTTCCTCGACCCTGCTGTACAGGCCGGTGTCGGGGCGCGGCAGTCCGTGCGCCGACAGGTCCGGCACGCTGAGCCTGGCGACGGGCCTGGCGAGCCGGTCGACGAGGCCGACCGGGAGTCGCCGCACGAGGATGCTCGTGCGCTGGGCGGGCCAGCCGGCGGTGGAGCGGCGGACGATGTGCGGGGTGGTGCGGACAGCCAGGCGTACCCGCGCGGCTCCGCCCTCCACCAGGTCCACGGCGATCTCGGCGCCGGTGTTGCCGACGCCGACGACCAGGACGTCGCGGCCGGCGTAGGGCGCCGGGTTGCGGTACTCGCCCGCGTGCAGGAGTTCGCCGGTGTAGTCGGCGCGGCCGGGCCATTCCGGGACGCGCGGGGTGTGGTTGTGGCCGGTGGCCACGACGACCGCGGCGCCGGTCAGTTCACGACCGCCGGTCGCGCGCAGCAGCCAGCCGGAGCCGTCCGGCGCGGGCTCGACGCGGGAGACCTCGACGCCGGTGACGATCTCCAGGTCGTGGTGCTCGGCGTACTTCTCCAGATACCGCACGACGTCGTCCCGCGACACCCAGCGCCCGAACCGACGCGGCATCGGCAGCCCGGGCAGCCCCGACAGCCGTCGGGTGGTGTGCAGACGGAGCCGGTCGTAATGGCGCCGCCAGGAAGTGCCGACCCGGTCCGACTTCTCCAGCACGACAGCCCGCAGCCCCTGGGCGCGCAGCGCCTGCGCGACGGAGAGTCCGCCGGGGCCGCCGCCGATGACGTAGACGGGGCGGTCCGTGGGGGTCGGGGACGCTGTGGAGTCGGTCATGTCCGGGAGCGTAATCACGCAGCCGGTTGATGGGTCTCGGTCAAGCCCGGAATTGGTTGCGGATCGATCACGGCTGTGGGAGCGGCGGGTGGGAACTGTGGCGCAGATCTCCTGGTTGTGGGGGCACGGTGGACGAGGGAGGGCGCGGGTGAGGCGCGAACTCGGCGCTGTCTTCGGGGAGTTACTCGCCAGGAGCGCGGAAGGTGACCTGGCGGCGGCTGGCCTTGTCGATCTCGTCCAGGGTGAGGAGCGGGGTGGCCCGGGTGTGGAGGGCGCCGCTGGCCTTGACGGTGAGGCTGACGGCGGCCATGGAGACCGCGTCGGGGAAGTCGATGATGCACACGAGGTCGTCCTCGCCGAAGGTGAAGTACATGGCCTCGACCTTGCCGCCCAGGTCGTTGACGACCCGGTCGACGGCGGCGCGGCGGCCGCTCGCGCCTTCCTTGAGCAGACCCTTCGCGCCGTCGGGCGTGTAGGTGGCCTGGATGAGGAACTTGGGCATGAGCTGCTTCCTGACCTCGCTTGTCCGGTATGCAGCATGGCCTTCCCTCTGGCATGGCGGCGGCCGCTCAGGGAAGGGCAGGATTCACCCGATGGAGCCCGGAGCCCGGAGCCCGGAGCCCGGAGCCCGGAGCCCGGAGCCCGGAGCCCGGAGCCCGGAGCCCGGACGCCGGACGCCATGGCTCATGTACTCGGGTTGGGCTGAGTACTTGCGCTCTGTCGGTGACCAGGTGAGGCGAAGACGCTTGGGCCATGCGCCAAGGACTTCGAGGACCACACGGACCACACGGATCTGTTCCCCTGCTGCTGCCCATCCTTGTGACGGCTGGGCTGTCGCTGGCCGGGTGGGCTGCCTGGCTGGGCTGGGACCAGCATCGCGACGTACAGCCCGACGGGACCACGACCGGCCCGTACGAGGCGTGGCAGGTGGTCGGGCTGGTGCTGACGCTGCTGGTGCCGGTGTCCTGGGCGGCCTGGCGTCACGCCACCGGCGCTGTGCTCGGCACCACGGCCGGTCTGACCGTCGCGGCCTGCTACGACTGGTCGGACGACGCCAGTGGCCTGTACGGGGTCGGGGTGGGGATGGTCATGCTCGGGACCCTCGCGGTGACCGCCGGCTTTTCCGCCGTGATCAGCTCCGTCATCGCTCCACGCATCGGTCGGCCAGGCTGAGCCCGGCCGCGTACGAGCCGGCGCCGAGCCCTGGCATGACGGGCTGCCGGGCCCCGGCGTGGCACGACCTGGCCGGACCATGGACAAGATGGCCGGCAATCCGTGGGACTCATCCGGGATGCACAGCCGATTGTCAGGCCCCACTAATCTGACGTACCGTCAGATTCATGGACGCGATCTGGCTCACAGGTGCGGAATGGCTGGCCGTGCTCCGGATAGGCCTCGGGCTGTGGTGGCTGGAGAGCTGGCGGCACAAGGACAAGAAGAGCTGGTCCGAGGGGGCGGGGATCGCCTGGGCGGCGGACGTCGCGGCCAAGCACCGCTGGCACGCCGTACGCTCCGGGTTCGAGGTCGTCGTGAAGCCACGGCCGCGGACCATGGCGTACGTCGTCCTGTATGCGGAACTGGCCCTCGGGCTCGGGCTCGTCCTCGGGTTCCTGACGCCGATCGCCCTCGTCGGCGGGCTGCTGCTCAACGTCCTCTACTTCGCCTTGATGATCCACGACTGGGCCGAGCAGGGGCAGAACTCGATGATGGTCCTGATCTCGCTGGTCGCGCTGTTCGGGATGTCGTGGCAGTCGTGGTCGGTGGACAGCGCGCTGGGGCTTTTCTGATGGGCGATCAGCGATACGACGTACCGGACCGGCGATACGACACTCCTGAGGCCGACGCCTTCACCCGCACGTACTGGGACGCCGCAGCGAGCGGACAGCTCCTCATCCGCCGATGCGGCACCTGCGGTCGCGCCCACCACTACCCGCGCGAGTTCTGTCCGCACTGCTGGAGCGAGGACGTGACCTGGCAGCCCGCGAGCGGCCGGGCCACCCTCTACACCTGGTCCGTCGTCCACCGCAACGACCTGCCGCCCTTCGGGGAGCGGACACCGTATGTCGCCGCCGTCGTCGATCTCGCCGAGGGGCCGCGGATGATGACCGAGGTCGTCGAGTGCGTGGACGCCGGGCGGCTGCGGGCCGGGATGGGTCTGGAGGTCGTCTTCCGCGAGGGGGTTCCGGTGTTCCGGGCCCGCGCGTGACCAGGGCGGGTTTCAATGACCGCATGGTCCACACCGACATACGACCTCCCGCCCACCCCGTCCCCGACCTGCACGGCAACGGTCTGCGCCTGCGTCCCTGGGACGCGGACTCCGAGGCCGACGTCGAGGCATGGTTCCGGGGGCGTACCGACCCGGAGTTCCGGCGCTGGAACACCCCGTTGAAGATCACCACGGATCTCGACAGCGCCCGGGAATCCCTGCGCGACGCGGTTCGGAACACGGCGGAGGGTACGGCGGCGGCGTACTGCGTCACCGACGCGGCGACCGGCGCAGCCCTCGGGCACATCGGCGTCAATGTCATCAACCGGGTGATGAGCACCGCCCGCGTCGGCTATTGGGTGCTCCCCGAGGCCCGCGGCCGCCGTATCGCCATGCACGCCCTCGCTCTCACCGCCCGCTGGGCCCTCACCGAACCGGGCTCGGGTCCGGTTCGGGGACTGGGCCTGCACCGTCTGGAACTCGATCACGCCGTCGGTCACGACTCCTCCTGCCGCATCGCCGAGCGGTGCGGCTTCCGCCACGAGGGCACCCTGCGGGGCGCGATGTGGGAGGCGGAGCGGCATGACGCGTACCGGGACCTGCATCTGCACGCGCGGCTCGCCGCCGATCCGGACGTCAACCTGTAGGCCACGAACGCCGTGAACCCGGAGCCTCTCAACCCCCGCCTGAGCGTGGGGTCTTGTATCGGCTTGGTGTCCACAGCGGAAAAGGGCGCACAGCCGCTCCCGGGGCGCGGGATCATGAGGTATGCGCCCGGACGACTGGTACTGCACCCAGGATCTCAGCGGCTTCCTCTCCCACGCCGGTGGTTTCCTGCGCTCACGCCCCGACCTGCACACCGTGGCCCTGACGGTGACCGAGACGCTGCGCACCGGCGGACCGCGTGCGTACGGCGACGAGGCGCCGCTCTTCGGTGCGCTGGAGGTGGGGGGACAGGTGCGCGCGGCCTACTTCCGCACCCCGCCCTACCGGCTGAACGTCACGCCGCTCACCCCCGACGAGGCCGAGTCCCTCGCCGCCCACCTGGTCGCCCTCGGCCACCCGGTCCCCGGAGTCGTGGCGACCCGTGAGACCGCCGAGGCCTTCTCCGCCGCCTGGCGCCGCCTCGCGGGGGGCCGGGCCACGGTCAGCCAGCGCCAACGCCTCTACCGGCTCGGCAACCTGACCGTCCCGCAGCCCCTCCCGCGGGGCCGGGCGCGGGTCGCCGGCAAGGAGGACCGGGAGCAACTGGTCCGCTGGTACGGCGAGTTCATCGAGGCCGTCGGCGACCACGCCGCCCGCGACGCCACCGCGTGGGCCGACTCACGGATCTCCTACGGCGGCGTCACCTTCTGGGAGGCCGAGGGCGGCACCCCGCTCGCCATGGCCGGCGTGACCCCGGTGGTCGCCGGCCAGGTCCGGGTGGCGCCCGTCTACACCCCGGCCCCGCTGCGTGGCCGCGGCTACGCGGGCGCGGTCACCGCCCAGGTCAGCCGGGCCGTGCTCGCGTCCGGGGTGCGTGAGGTGCTGCTCTTCACGGACCTCGCCAACCAGACCAGCAACAGCCTCTACCAGCGCATCGGGTACCGGGCGGTGGCCGACTTCACGGCGTACGACTTCCGGGGGAGCCGGGGTTTCCCTGGCCGGTCCTAGGCCGCCGTACCCCGGGAAGGCCACTGTCGCCGGACCTGCCGATCGCTGTCGTGGCCCCCGTGGACCGCTGCCACGGGCGTGGATCGGCCGCCGGGGTCGTGTGATCCCTACGCGCTATTGTGCAGCTGCAATCTGTTCGAAGAGTGCTCGCGTGTACGGGGAGAAGTAGGTCTCAGGGTGTCCGATCTGGGGAGGACCATCGCCCACCGGTACCGGCTGGTGGAGCGCGTCGGCCGTGGCGGTATGGGCACCGTGTGGCGGGCCGAGGACGAACTGCTCAACCGGCACGTCGCCCTGAAGAAGCTGCACGTTCCGCCCCACCTGCACGACGACGAGGTCCAGCGGCTTTACGAGCGCACCCGTCGTGAGGCGCGCAGCGCGGCCCGGATCACCCACCCGCACGTGATCGTCGTGCACGACGTCGTCGACGACGAGGGCCTGCCCTGCATCGTCATGGAGTACATCCCCTCGGTCACGCTCGGGGACTACCTGAAGCGGCAGGGCGCACTGCCGCCGGGCGAGGCGGCCCGGATCGGCCGCGCCATGGCCGCCGCGCTGCGCGCCGCGCACGACGCCGGTGTGCTGCACCGGGACGTCAAGCCCGCCAACGTTCTGCTCGGGAACGACGGCCGTATCGTCCTCACCGACTTCGGGATCGCGGTGGAGGCCGGGACACCGTCCCTGACCAGGACCGGGGAACTGGTCGGCTCGATCCAGTACCTCGCGCCGGAGCGTCTTCGCAGCGGGATCGCCGAGCCCGGCCCCGCCAGCGACCTGTGGTCGCTCGGAACGACGCTGTACGAGGCGGTCGAGGGGCGGCCGCCGTTCCGCCGGGACACGGCGTTCGAGACGGCGTACGCCATCGCCACCGACCCGCACGACCCCCCGCGCCGCGCCGCGGACCTGGCCCCGGTGATCGAGGGCCTGCTGGTGAAGGAGCCCGGCCTGCGCATGGACGCCCGGGAGGCCGAGCACCTCCTGAGCCGGGTGGCCGGCGAGGCGACCGCCCCCCTCGATCCGCCCACGCGACCGGAGCGGGTGCACGCCACCTCCCCTGCCACCGCCATCGCGGCGCCCACCCCCACCTCCGCCTCCACCGCCCCCGGCGTCGCCTCCGCCGCGCCGGGGCGTAAGCGCGGTCGCCGCACGGCCCTGTGGATCGCCTCGGCACTGGTGATCGCCGCCACGGGGACGGGCGCCGTGCTGCTGCGGCCCGGAGGCGATGACACTCCGCCGGGCGACGGCGCGTCCTCCGCGCCCCCCTCCCGGTCCACGCCCGGAACCTCGGGCACCTCCGGCGGCTCCGGTGGTTCCGGCGGCTCCGGCACCTCTTCGGAGGCGAACGCCTCCCCGTCGCCGGTTCCCGCCGGATACCACCTCGTGAAGGCCGGCCAGGGCTTCTCCGTTCCCGTGCCGGACGGCTGGAAGGCCCAGAAGGTGGCCAAGACCGGTGAGGTCGCCTACATCGACCCGACCGGGCTGGTGGGCCTGAGGGTCGAGGAGGTCGAGTTCGCGGGGACCGATCCGCTCCAGCACTGGCGTGACACCGAAGAGGCCCAGACGCGCCGCGACAACGAGGGCTACGAGCGGGTCAGGATGAGCCGCACGACGTTCCGCGGACGGACCGCCGGGTACTGGGAGTTCACCTTCCAGGGCAGGGTGCGGGGGTACCGGGGCGTCGAGCTCGCCATCAACGGTGCCGACAACACCCAGTACGCCATCTACCTCTCCGCACCGAGCGCGCAGTGGGACAAGTACCGCCCGGTCTTCGACACCGCCGTCAACGGGATCCGTCTGCGTGACTAGGCCGTGTCCGGCCTAGGGCCAGAGCAGATCCTGGTTCCAACCATCCCCCGTACGCCGGTAGTTGAGCCGTACGTGCCGTCGCGCCGCGTCCCCCTGGAAGAACTCCACCCGGTCGGGGCGCAGGTGGTACAGGGTCCAGGTCGGCACCGGGGCGTCGGGTTCGCGCCGCGCCCGCTCCCAGGCCGACTCGGAGGCCCGCGCCAACTCCTCCAGCGAGTCCAGCACCTGGCTCTGCCGTCCGGTCAGCGCTGCCGCCAGTGCGCCGGTCGAGCGGGCGTGCAGGTCGGCCTGGCCCTCGTGGGCCGGGGCCGCCGTCACCGGACCCCGCACGCGCACCTGGCGGCCCTGGACCGGCCAGTAGAAGCCGAGGGCCGCGTACGGGCGGGCCGTGAGCTGGCGGCCCTTGGCGCTGTCGACGTGCGTCGCGAAGGACCAGCCGGACGCGTCGGCGCCGTGCAGCATCACGGTCCGTACGTCCGGCAGCCCCTCCTCGTCGGCCGTGGCGAGGGACATGGTGTGGGGTTCCGTCTGCCCCGCCGCCACCGCCTGCGCGAACCAGGTCGTGAACAGGGCGAGCGGGTCGGCGGGCGCGGAGGCCGGGTCGAAGTCCGGCAACGCGGTGACCGCCGGGTCCCACACCCGCAGCGACCTCAGCAGCTCATGCAGATCGTTTCCCATGCCCCGATTGTCACGTGCGGACGCCGCCCCGGCTCACACCTGGCCGAGGTCGGACGACACCCACCGTTCGGGCCGCATGTGGATGACGACCTGCTCGCCGTGGTTCTTCCAGGCGAAGTCGACATAGCCGTCGACCTTCTCGGCCGGGAGGTAGCGGGCCGAGATCTCGTGGAGCTGTTCGAGGGTGGCCGGGACCGTCTTGACGACCGGTCCCTCGACGGACACGTACCGGATGGTGGGTTCGAGCCGGTCGACCATCAGGGAGATGCGGCCGGCCGCCTGGATCAGCCGGTTCTTGCGGGTGTCCAGCCCGGTCATGACCCAGATGTCGCCGCCGGGCTCGTACTGGTACCAGATCGGCAGGGTCAGCGGAGCTCGCCCCGCGCCCGCGTCGACCGACAGCGCGGCGATATGGGGTTCGGCAAGGAACTGTTCACGCTCTTCCCGGGTCAGGGCCATGCCTGTTTCCTCTCGGTCGTCGTCAATCCCTGCCCAGTACCAACGTCCCGGACGAGCAGAACCATCCCCCGGTCGCCGACGCCACCCCCAGCCGGGGCAACGCCCCGTCCCGCCGCCCCCGCACCTGCCGCTCCCCGGCCTCGCCCCGCAACTGCCGCACCGCCTCCACCAGCAGGAACAGCCCCCGCATTCCGGGGTGTTGGGCCGACAGTCCGCCTCCGTCCGTGTTGACCGGCAGTTCCCCGCCCCGCACCAGCAGCCGCCCCTTCTCCGCGAACGCCCCGCCCTCGCCCTTCCCGCAGAAGCCGAGGTCCTCCAGCGTCACCAGGGTCATATAGGTGAAGGCGTCGTAGATCTCGGCGAAGTCGATCTCCTCCGGCCGTACCCCGGCCCGCTCGAACGCGAGCCGTCCGCTGACCGCCGCCGGGCCCACCGTGAAGTCGGGCCACTCGGACATCGCGGCGTGCGAGACGTGCTCCCCGGTGCCGAGCACCCACACCGGGGCCGTACGGCAGTCCCGTACGAACTCCTCGGCGGCCAGCAGTACCGCCGCGCCGCCGTCGGAGCGGATGCAGCAGTGCAGCTTGGTGAAGGGGTCGGCGATCATCGGCCCGTCGAGCACGTCGTCGACCGTGATCGGGTCGCGGAACATCGCTTCGGGGTTCAGGGCCGCGTTGGCCCGGGCCTGGACCGCGACCTCCGCCAACTGCTCGATGGTCGTGCCGTGTTCGATCATGTGGCGGCGGGCGGCCATGGCGTACTTGGCGATGAGCGTGTGGCCGTAGGGGACCTCGAACTGCATGGGCCCCCGTGCGCCGAAGGACAGGTTGCCCGTCCGCCGCCCCGCCTTGATGTCGGCGCGGGCGGTGGAGCCGTAGACGAGGAGTACGGCGTTCGCGTGCCCCCGCGCTATCGCGTCCGCCGCGTGGGCCGCCATGACCTCCCAGGTGGCGCCGCCGACGGAGGTGGAGTCGACCCATGTGGGGCGCAGGCCCAGGTACTCGGCGACTTCGACGGGGGCCAGGGTGCCGAGTCCGGCGGAGGCGAAGCCGTCCACCACCTCCCGGCCCAGCCCGGCGTCGGCGAGGGCGCGGCGGGCCGCCTGGGCGTGCAGCGCGTACGGGGTGGCGTCGTCCACCCGGCCGCAGTCGGCGAGGGCGACGCCGACCACGGCGACTTTCCGGCTCGCGGGAGTCATGAGAGGGCGGCCTCCAACCTCTGGGCATCTCGTTGCGGTCCTCCTAATATGACGGTCCGTCAGATCTGGAGGGAAGGGCCTCTGGAGTCAAGAGCCGGAGGGAAGACCCATGGACGCCAGCTTCACCCCCGAGCAGGACGAGATCCGCCGCACCCTCCGCGAGCTGCTCCACAGCCGCTGCGGCCCCCGCGAGCTGCGCGCGGCCGTCGACACCCCGGCCGGCCACGACCCGGCCCTGTGGACCGCCCTCGCCGAACAGCTCGGCCTGCCCGGCCTCGCCCTCCCCGAGGCCTACGGCGGCGTCGGCTGCTCGGCGACCGAACTCGCCCTCGCCTGCGAGGAGGTGGGCCGCTCCCTGGCCCCCACCCCCCTCCTCGCCACCGCCGTCCTCGCCGCGCCCCTGATCCTCGCCCTCGGCACCGACGCCCAGCGCACCGCCCTGCTGCCCCGCCTCGCCTCCGGCACGCTCACCGCCACCCTCGCCGTCCCCGGCCCCGCCCTCGCCACCGCTCTCGCCCTGACCGGCGCCAACGGCGGCGACTGGGCCGGCAGCGGACGCGCCGGGGGCGTGCAGGCGCGGCGGGCGGAGGACGGCTGGCGCCTGTACGGACAGGTCGACCAGGTGCTGGACGGCCACAGCGCGGGCGTCCTGCTGGTCGCCGCGCACGCCGGAGGCTTCGCCCGGTCGCGGACGCTGCTGTTCCTGGTGAGGGGGGAGGCCGCCGGGGTCGTACGGGCACGGCAGACCGCCCTGGACGCGACCCGGCCGCAGGGGCGGCTCCAACTCCGCGATGTGCAGGCCGAGTTGCTGGGCGAGGAGGGCGCGGACGTACTGGGTGCGCTGGCGGGCGTGGGGCAGCTGACCGCCGCCGTACTGGCCTGCGAGGCGGTGGGCGCAGCCGACCGCGCACTGGACCGCACGGTGGAGTACGTGAAGCAGCGGGAGCAGTTCGGGAGATCGATCGGCTCCTTCCAGGCGGTGAAGCACAGGTTGGCGGACGTGTACGTGGCGGTTCAGGCGGCAAGGTCGGCGGCGTACTACGCGGCCTGGGCCGCAACGCCCCCCAGGGGCGCGGGCGGTGTCGATATGCGGCTCCGCCGCGCGGGCGCGACCAGCCACAACGAACCCGCAGCCGCCCGACAACACACAGCGGCACCCCCAGAGGCGCACCTCGCCCTCGCCCAAACGCTGGACGCACTCCGAACCGCCTCCGCCGAAAGCATCCAGTTCCACGGCGGCATCGGTTTCACCTGGGAACACGAGGCTCACCTGTACTTCAAGCGGGCCGCCGGCGACGAACTGCTCTTCGGCCCGGCGCACCGGCTGCGCGCGCACGCCGCCGACACGGCGCGGCTCTTCGAGACGCCGCAGACACAGGAGGTGGCGGTGTGATCGGCGTACCCGTGGTCGTGCGAGCGGTGCAGAAGGTGTCCTCGACGCGGGGCTTCGCCAAGGCCGCCCCGCATGTCATCCCCGCGCTCGACCGTGCCGTGCACCGGCTCACACGCGGAAAGGTGCTGCTCAGCGCCCAGATGCTGCCCGGCGTGATCCTGACCTCCACCGGCGCCCGCAGTGGACGGCCCCGCCGTACGCCGCTCGCCTGCATGCCCGAGGACGACGGCCGCTCCTGGATCCTCGTCGGCTCGAACTTCGGCCGCCCCGGCCACCCCGCCTGGACGCACAACCTCCTCGCCCACCCCGACGCCGAGGTCAGCTGGAAGGGCAGGGACATCCCGGTCACCGCCCGGTTGCTGGAGGGCGAGGAGCGGGCGGCCGTCTGGAAGACCGCGCTCGCGTTCTGGCCGCCGTACGCGACGTACCAGGCCCGGGTGGAGCGGGAGATCCGGCTCTTCAGGATCGTCCGCAGGTCATAGGGTCGCCAGGCGCTGAACCAGCAGAAACGCGCCGATTCCCAGCATCGCCGCCCCGGACGTGCGGGCGACCGCGCGGGCCGCCGCCGGGCGGGCGCCTAGGACCGCGCGGGCCGCGAGGCCCACCGTCAGATAGACGGCGGCGCAGCACGCCATGTGGAGCAGTCCGAAGACGGCCGTCTGGGCGGGGACCGGCAGATGGTCGCCCGTCGTCACCAGGAACTGCGGCAGCACGGACAGGTAGAGCAGCAGGCCCTTGGGGTTCAGGCCGCTGATCGTTGCCCCGCGCAGGAAGGCACGGGCCGGGCTCGTGGCCACGGCCTCCTCGGCCGCCCCCGGTGTCCCCGGCCGGCGCAGCACCCCCCACCCCAGCCACACCAGATACGCGGCGCCCACGGCCGTCAGCGCGGTGAGCAGCCCCGGCTCGCTCGCCACCAGCACGGCGAGCCCGGCCGCCGCGAGGACCGTGTGCAGCGCGTATCCGGTGACCAGGCCCGACACCGCCGTCACCGGGGAGCGGTCGCGCAGTCCGGCGGAGATCGCGTACGCCCAGTCGGCGCCCGGCACGCAGACGAGGAGCAGGTCGATGGCGAGGAAGGAAAGGAGCAGTCCGGAGTCCATGGTGGCGAGATTAGGCGGGAACGGCCCGAAAGTGTTGTCGAAGTTTGCCCGTGATCCGCCTTGATGAGGGAAGATCTGCCTCATGGACGACGTGGACAGAAAGATTCTTGCCGAGCTCCAGCAGGACGGGCGGCTGACCGTGACCGAGCTGGCCGCGCGGGTGCGGCTCAGCGTCTCGCCGTGCCACCGGCGGCTGCGGGAGCTGGAGCGGGCCGGTGCCATCAGCGGGTACCGGGCCGTCGTGGAGCCGGCCGCCGTCGGGCTGACTTTCGAGGCGCTGGTCTTCGTCTCCATGCGGCAGGAGGACCGGGACACGGTCGCCGAGTTCGAGCGGGCCATCGCGGACATCCCCGATGTCCTGGACGCGCAACGGCTGTTCGGCGAGCCCGACTACCTGCTGCGGGTCGCCACCGCCGACCTCGCCGCCTTCCAGCGGCTGTACGACGAGCGGCTGGCGACCCTGCCGGGGGTGCAGCGGCTCACCTCGACACTGGTGATGAAACACGTCGTACGGGATCGTCCGCTGCCCGCATAGCACGGCAGGCGGCGGCCCACGTCGGGTGAGCCACCGCCTGCCAGACAGGACTTGCTGAACCGGAGTACTACTTCGTCGGCTTCTTGCCGGTCACGCCCAGGTGGACCAACAGGGCGAGGTTCGGCTTGAGTTCGGCCTGTTTGACGCCCCAGGTCTGGAAGCCCTTCTGGTGCGAGGCCACCGCCGCGAGCATCGCGACGATCGAACCCGCCATCGCGGCCGGGCTGACGTCCTTGTCGACCTTGCCCTTGGCCTGCAACTGAGTGACCGCTTCGGTCAGGGAGTTGTTGACCGAGTTCAGGATCTTCATACGGATCTTGTAGAAGCGTTTGTCGCCCTCGGACGCGCCGAGGTCGACGACCCGCAGGATCGCGTCGTTCCTGCGCCAGAACTCCAGGAATCCGTCGACGAGTTCCTGCGCGGTCTGCCAGCCCGCCTTGCCGACCCAGCTGCGGCCCTCGACGAGCTCGGTCAACCCGGCTCCCTCGGTGGCCATTTGCTCGGCGATCTCCAGGACGGCGCCCTCGACGTCCGGGAAGTACTGGTAGAAGGTCGCGGGCGAAGTGCCCGCTTTCCGGGCGACATCGATGACTTTGACGTCCCGGTACGGGGAGGAGCTGAGCATCTCGCTGAGGCAGTCGAGCAGCTTCTGCCGGGTCGCCTGCCCACGCCGGCCGGCCACGCGGCCGTCGACGGTACGCACTTGTCCTGTCATGTCGTCAGCTTACCGAGGCGTGATCGGGGCGCGATTCGGCCGACTGCAAATGGGGTGCACGAGTATGCGGAGGCTGGTGTGCCTGGTCTGCGCGCCGCGTAAGACGCCGTTACTTTTGCCGCATGGCCGAAAACAGGGCATCCACGAACGGAACGGGATACCCGGAGGGTGTTCCGTGCTGGGTAGACGCACAGCTCTCCGACGTGGCGGCGGGCAAGCGGTTCTACGGTGAGCTCTTCGGGTGGGACTTCGAGGAGGCGTACGACTCCACCGTGTGGGCGCTCCTCGGCGGTGACCGCGTCGCCGCGCTCGCCCGCAAGCCGGACGGGCGGCTGCCCACCGTGTGGACCGTGTACTTCGCCACCCCGGACGCCCGGGCGCTGGGGGAGCGGATCCGTGCGGCGGGCGGGCAGGTGGTCATCCCGCGCGTGCGGATGGGGACGGGGCTGGGGGCCGCCGCGCTGGTCACCGACCCCGAGGGTGCCGTCTTCGCGCTCTGGGAGGCAGGCAGCCACCAGGGCTTCGGCCGACGGCACGAGACCGGCACCTTCGCCTGGGCGCAGCTGTACGCCCGGGACACCGAGGCGGCCAACGCCTTCTACGGCGAGCTCTTCGCCGACGCCCTGTTCGGGCCGGAGGCCAGGCCCGACTTCGGCCGCGCGGCCGTCTCCGAGGTCTTCCCGGCGATGATGCCGCCCCATTTCGTCGTCCACTTCCGGGTGGACTCCTGCGCGCAGACCCTCGGCACGGTGAACCGGCTCGGCGGGCGCGTACAGGTGCCGCCCTTCGAAACGTCGTACGGCACGGTCGCCGTGGTCACCGACGACCAGGGGGCGTCGTTCGCGGTTCTTGAGCGCTGACTGGAACCTCCGCCCCCTGACCGCACTCTTATCCCCGGCGTCCCACTATGCGAACCGGCGCTTTCCGTGACCGCCGGAGTGTGCTTTTGTCCCGAGACACCCCGTTCCGCCCTCGGGTTCGCAACCACGCCCCCGGACAGGAAGAATCGGGGTGCGTGCCGCCGAGGCGGTGCGGTGGTGAGACGCTGCACGGGGTCGCGTACATATGTGGATGGCGGGGCCCGTACGGGGAGGTGGCAGGCAGAGTGGTGGATCAGCTGACGCAGCACGATCCGCGCAGGATCGGGCCGTTCGAGGTGCTCGGACGGCTGGGTGCCGGCGGCATGGGGCTGGTCTATCTCGCGCGCTCGGCTTCGGGCCGGCGCGTGGCGATCAAGACCGTGCGTACGGAGCTCGCCGAGGACCAGCTGTTCCGTGTCCGCTTCACCCGTGAGGTGGAGGCGGCCCGGGCGGTCTCCGGCTTCTACACGGCCGCGGTCGTCGACGCCGACCCGCGCGCAGCCGTGCCGTGGCTGGCCACCGCGTACGTCCCCGCGCCCTCCCTCGAGGAAATAGTGAACGAGTGCGGGCCGCTCCCGGCCCAGGCGGTGCGCTGGCTCGCGGCGGGGGTGGCGGAGGCGCTCCAGTCCATCCACGGCGCCGGTCTCGTCCACCGCGACCTCAAGCCGTCCAATGTGCTCGTGGTCGAGGACGGTCCCCGCGTCATCGACTTCGGTATTGCGTCCGGCGTTTCGAACACCCGTTTGACGATGACCAACGTCGCGGTCGGTACGCCCGCATACATGTCGCCGGAGCAGGCGAAGGACTCCCGCAGCGTGACCGGCGCGAGCGATGTCTTCTCGCTCGGTTCGATGCTGGTGTTCGCCGCCACCGGACACCCCCCGTTCCACGGTGCCAACCCGGTCGAGACCGTCTTCATGCTGCTCCGCGAGGGCCCGGACCTCGAAGGCCTCCCGGACGAGCTGCGCCCGCTCATCGAGTCCTGTATGCAGATGGAGGCCACGGCCCGCCCCAACCCGGCCGACCTCCAGGCCCAGCTCGCCCCCCACCTCTTCGGCTCCGGCACCGACGACAGCGGCACGGCGTCGGCATGGCTGCCCGAGCGGGCGGTCGGCCTGATCGAGTCGCGCAGAGGCGGCCGCCCGGCGGCGAAGCCCTCGCCGTCCTCCGGCCGCAGCGGGGGCGGCCGCGTCGCCCCCGCGCCCCTGCCGCCCCCGCCCTCGCACGACCCGGTCGTCCCGGGCCCGCAGCCCTCGCCCGTCCCGGTCGGTGCCCCCGACACCGGCCCGGTCCGGCTGGCCGGCGCCGCCGTCCCCATCGGCCCCGGCCCTCGCGTCGCCGACGCCCGCGCCGCCGCCATGCAGGCACCCCCGCCCGAGGCCGGCCTCGTCGCCTCCTGGTCCAAACCCCGCCCCGGCGTCAACGGCACCGACCCCGCCGTGGGCCCCGCCGTACCCGCGCTGCCGCCCACGCCCCCGGAGCCGGCGGCCGGCTGGCGGCCCTGGCGTTTCCGCATGTCGAACGACGTCTGGGGCACCCCCTCCGTCGCCGACGACCTCGTCTACGTCACCTCCTTCGAGGTGCACGCCCTCGACGTCGCGACCGGCCGCCGCCGCTTCAAGACGCGGGACGTCGCCTGGTCGATGGCGGTCGCGGACGGCCGTATCCACGCCTCCGACGGCCCGACCCTGTTCGCCCTGGACAGCAGGGAGGGCGGCGACCTGTGGCGGCTCCAGACGGACGCCTGGGTGTACTCCCTCAAGGCCGAGCGGGGCACGGTCGTCACCGGCACGCGCGGCGGCGGCGTCCAGGCCTGGGAGGCCTCGAACGGCCAGAAGCTGTGGGAGCTCACCGGGGCGCAGTCCGACTTCGAGTCCCCGGAGGCCGGACCGGCGCTGTACGACGGCACCGTGTACGTCTGGCAGGACGCCCGGCTGAAGGCCCTGGACGCCCGAACGGGCGACGAGCGCTGGTCGTACCCGATCGGCGACGCCGCCTCCTGCGGCGGGGTGCCGGTGCGGGTGGCCCAGGCGCACGACGGCTATGTGTACGTCTCGGCCGGGACGCGGGTGCTCGCGCTCGACGTGGTGAGCGGCCTGGTCCGCTGGCACTTCGAGGCCCCCGCCGTGTTCCTGTGCCCGCCGACCTTCGTGCCGGGCCCGGCCGTGACCGGCGGCGGCGTGTACCTCGCCGACTACCTCGGCACCGTCTACGCCCTGGACGCCACCGACGGCCGCGACCGCTGGCGCATCGCCACCGAGTCCCGTTCCTCGATCGAGCCGGTGCTGGTGGCCGGCGGCCATGTCCACGTTGGCAGCGGCAAGGGCCTGTACACGCTGGACGCGGTCACCGGGACGCCGAAGTGGCGCTTCCAGGCGGGCGGCGACATCGTGGGCGCCCCCGCGGTCGCGGAGGGCCGGATCCACTTCGGCTCCACCGACCACCTCCTCTACACCCTGAAGGCCGACGACGGCCGCCTGCGCTGGAAGCTCGCCACGGGTGGTGAGATCACCGGGTCGCCGGTGGTGCGGGACGGGGTCGTGTACGCGTGCAGCAAGGACCGGTGTGTGTACGCGCTGGATGCGGAGAAGGGCACGGGAACGGCACGCTCCGCTGGGTAGTGCCGGTGGGGTAGTGCCGCGTCCCGTTCGTGTTCGGGTGCGGCGCCGTTGTGGCTGGTCGCGCAGTTCCCCGCACCCCTGCGGGGCGCTCCCCGTCTCTTCACGGGTCCTGCACTTGGCGCTGCTAGCGTGACGTGCTCACGATCAAGTCAACGGGGCTGAAAGCCATTCGGGGGTCGCACGAAATGAAGATTCGCCATGTCCGCGCGGTGGCCGTCGTCGTCGGCGTCGTGGTCGCGCTGACCGGGGCCAAGCGCTCTAACGGCGGAGGCTGTGACGACAGTTCGAGTTCGAGTAGTTCGTCCAGCAGTTCGGGCGGCACGCACTACGACGACGATGACGACCACTCGTCCTCCGGCGGTGTCCCGGGCGGCGGCAGCAGCGCGACCGCGTCCGCCGAGGCCACCCAGGACGTGCGGATCCGCAGCTGCGTGTACGACGCGACCCGGGGCATCGTCGCCCAGGTCGAGGCCACCAACACCAGCAGCGTCACGACGTACACCTACGAGTTCGGCGTCACCTTCAAGGACCCGGGCGGCGCGCTCGTACGGACCAGCTCGTCCACCATCCCGTACGTCTCGGCCGGCACCACGGAAACGCTGGACGTGGCGGCCTCGTACGTCCCGGACGCCGCTGCGAGCACGAGCGGTGTCAGCTGCGCACTGGACGACGCGACCCGTACGGCGGTGTAGCTCAGCGGACGCGGTGGTCGCGACGCCGCGCCCGGAACAGCTCCGCCTGCCGCTCGCCCGGCAGGTTCCCGAGCGCGATCAGGTGCGGCGCCTGCGCGAACGCCTGGGCCAGGGCGGTCTCCTTCGCCGCCCACAGTGCCCGTACGGTCCCTTGCACCGCCTCGGTCGGATACCCGGCGATCACGGTCGCACGCTCGACCGCGGCGGCCAACGCCCCACCGGGCCCGGTGACTTCCGAGACCAGCCCGATCTCGTACGCCCGCCCCGCCGACAGCCGTTCCGCGCTCCCCATGAGCGCCATGCGCGCGGCCTCCCCGTACGGCATCCGCAGCGCCATCAGCATCGACTCGTAGGCGCTGACCATGCCGTAGGTGGTGTGCGGGTCGAAGAAGGCGGCGGTCGGGTCGGCGACGAGGAAGTCGGCCTCGCCCAGCAAATAGAACGCGCCGCCGCAGGCCATGCCCGTCACGGCGGCGATGACCGGCTTCCACAGGTCGTTGGACTTCGGCCCGGCCCGGAGTAGCGGATCGTCCTGCATGTAGGGGGAGGCGGGCTGCGGGACCACGGTGTCCCGGTCGAGGCCCGTGCAGAACGCCCGCTCCCCGGCGCCGGTGAGCACGACTGCCCGTACCGTGTCGTCGAACCTCAACTCCCGCCACGCCGCGATGAGTTCGTCCCGCATCGTGAGGTCGATGGCGTTGAGGCGCTCGGGCCGGTCGAGGGTGACGACGGCGACGCCGGTGTCCTTGTCGGCCGTGACGGTGAGGCCGCTCATGGGCGCTCCAGGGTCCACTGCGGCAGCCCGGTGGCGCCGAAGACGGCCTGGACCTTGGCGCCGATGCGGATCCGGTCCGGGGGGAGGGAGTTCAGGGGTGCGTCGGGGCCGGTGACGAGGTTGCCGACCAGGCGGATACGGGGGGCGTCGGTGAGTTCGACGACGATGACGTTGTAGGGGGCCTGCTCGGCGTAGTCGGGGAGCAGGGGCGGGTGAGGGACGACGTAGGACCAGATGCGGCCGTGTCCGCCGACCCGTCGCCACTCGCTGGCGAAGGACTGGCAGTGCGGGCAGCAGGGGCGGGGCGGGAAGCGGGGTTCGTCGCAGGCGGCGCAGGTCTGGACGCGGAGTTCGCCCTGGGCGGCGTACTGCCAGAAGGGGGCGCCGTCGGGGTCGGTGACGGGGGAGAGCATCCGTGGATCAACTCCTCAGTTTCGCAGCAGCAGCGCGGAGGTGGGAACGCCTTCGCCGGCGGTGACGAGACAGGTGGCGGCGCCGGGGACCTGGGCGGTACTCGTGCCGCGGAGCTGCTTGACGCCCTCGTTGATGAGGTTGAAGCCGTGCACGTAGGCCTCGCTGAGCCCGCCGCCCCCGGTGTTCATGGGCAGCCGCCCGCCGATCTCCAGGGCGCCTTGCTCGGTGAACGCGCCTCCCTCGCCTCTCCCGCAGAAGCCGTAGCCCTCCAGCGAGAGCGGTATGAGGGCCGTGAACGCGTCGTAGATCTGGGCGACGTCCACGTCCTGTGGAGTGAAGGCGGCGTGTTTCCACAGATGCCGGGCGGCGGTCCAGGCGGGTCCCGTGAGCGGGTCGTCGTTCCAGTAGTTGACCATGCCGTGGTGCTGGGCGGGCAGGCCCTGGGCGGCGGAGTGGACGTAGACGGGGGTGTGGCGGCAGTCGCGGGCGCGTTCGCGGCTGACGATGACGCAGGCCAGGGCGCCGTCGGTCTCCAGGCAGTTGTCGAAGAGGCAGAGGGGCTCGCTGATCCAGCGGGAGGTCATGTACATCTCGCGGGTCAGGGGGCGTTCGTACATCACCGCGGCCGGGTTCTGGTTGGCCCGGTTGCGGCAGGCGAGAGCGACGTTGAAGAGGTGGTCGCGGGTCGCGCCGTACTCGTGCATATAGCGGCGGGCGAGCATCGCGATCTCGTCGACGGGGCGCAGGAGGCCGTACGGGCGGGTCCACTGGGCGGGGGTGGGGAGTTGGGCGGCGGTGTCGCGCCAGGGCCGGGGACCGCTGCCGCGCTTGCGGGAGCGCCAGGCGACGCCGACCGTGGCCTGCCCGGCGGCGATGGCGGCGGCGAGATGCGCGACCGTGGCACACGAACCGCCGCCGCCGTAGCCGGCCTTGCTGAAGAAGGTCAGGTCCCCGAAGCCGACCGCCTTCGCCAGCTCGACCTCGTCGGTCTCCTCCATGGTGTAGCTGGCGAGCGCGTCGACCTCACCCGGTGCTATCCCGGCGTCGTCCAGGGCGGCGAGGACGGCGCGGCAGGCGAGGGTCTTCTCGTCCTCGGGGAGGCGTTTGGCGAACGGGGTCTGGCCTATGCCGACGATGGCGGTCGCGTCCTGGAGTCCGGCCATGTGCACACCTCCGCGCCTCGGACAGGCTGCTGACAGGGCGTCAGGCTACCGCTAATCTGACGGGTAGTCAGCTCATGCGTCCTGGGTTCGGGGAGGCCGATCGTGGAGTGGCAGAGCATCCCGGAGCTGGTCCGCCGGGCGGCCGAGCGGTACCCGGACACCGAGGCGGTGGTGGAGGGCCGGACCCGGATCTCGTACGGCGAACTCGGCGCCCGTGTCGAACGCTCGGCGGCGGCCTGCGTCGCGAACGGCATCGCGCCTGGCGACCGTGTCGCCATCTGGGCCCCGAACACGCTCGACTGGATCGTGGCGGCGCTCGGTGCGGTGTCGGCGGGGGCCGTGCTGGTGCCGCTGAACACCCGCTTCAAGGGCACGGAGGCCGTGGACGTGCTGCGCCGCAGCGGGGCCCGGCTGCTCTTCGTGACCGGCACCTTCCTGGGCACCTCGTACGTGGCGTCGTTGCGCAGGGCGGTCGCTCAGGGGCCGGGGCTGCCGGAGCTGGAGCAGGTCGTCGTGCTGTCGGACGACGCCCCGGCGGACTACCGCACCTGGAAGGACTTCCTGGCGAGCGGGGACGGGGTGAGCGGGGCGCAAGTGCGGGCACGGGCGGGGGCGGTGCAGGGCTCCTGGCCGTCGGACATCGTCTTCACGTCCGGTACGACGGGCCTCCCCAAGGGCGCGGTGATCACGCATGTGCAGACGCTGCGGGCCTACGAGGTGTGGTGCGACCTGGCGGGACTGCGGCAGGGCGACCGTTATCTGATCGTGAACCCCTTCTTCCACACCTTCGGCTACAAGGCCGGGGTGATCGCCTGTCTGATGCGGGGCGCGACGATGATCCCGCAGCCGGTCCTCGACGTCGGCACGGCTCTGGCGAACATCGCGGCGGAACGGGTTTCGGTGCTGCCGGGCCCGCCGACCCTGCACCAGTCACTCCTGGACCACCCGGCCCGTGACTCCCATGACCTCTCCGCGCTGCGGCTCGTGGTGACCGGCGCCGCGGTGGTGCCGCTCAGGCTGGTGGAGCGGCTGCGCGGGGAACTGGGCGTGGAGACGGTCCTGACGGCGTACGGCCTGTCGGAGGCCAGTGGCATCGTGACGATGTGCCGGCGCGGCGACGACCCGTCGGTGATCGCGTCGACGTCGGGCCGGGCGATACCGGGCACGGAGGTCCGCGTCGAGGCCCCGGTCGGTGAGCCCGGCGAGGTCCTGGTCCGGGGCTTCAACGTGATGCGTGGCTACTACGAGGACGCGGCGGCCACGGCGGAGGTGCTGACGGAGGACGGGTGGCTGCGGACCGGGGACGTGGGGGTGCTGGACCGGGAGGGCTACCTCCGGATCACCGACCGCATCAAGGACATGTTCATCGTCGGCGGCTTCAACGCCTATCCGGCGGAGATCGAGCAGATGCTGGGACTGCATCCCGATGTGGCGGACGTGGCGGTGATCGGCGTACCCGACGCCCGGCTGGGGGAGGTCGGCAAGGCGTACGTGGTGCGGCGGCCGGGGGCGGTGCTGACCGGGGACGACCTGATCGCCTGGGCGCGGCGGGAGATGGCGAACTACAAGGTGCCGCGGGTGGTGGAGTTCCTGGGGGAACTGCCGCGGAACGCGAGCGGGAAGGTGGTCAAGGGGGAGCTGCGGGGCGACCGGACAGGAAGGGAGCGAACGCCGTCCACGCCTCCCGGCCGCAGCTGACCCGACGGCAACCGTGCACAGGCGTCTTCACACACGTCGGCCGCGGCGGCCTCCCCTCCGCGCCGCCGCGGCCGTTCCCCGTGCGATGAGGCTTACTTCGCCGGCTTGAAGGGCTCCGACGTGGCGTGGATGTCCTTCGTCTCCAGCGGCTCCCCGGTGGCGTGGATGTCCCCCTGGGTGGTGGCGCCCCCGTCCGCCTTCTTCGTGTCGGCGGCCGCGGCCTCGACGGGCTCCGAGGTGGCGTGGATGTCAGCCGGCTTGACGACCTGCTCGTCACTCATGATCGTTGCTCTCCACTGGTCTTGTCGGTCGGTTGGCAAGGCCCGTCCGGTCACTCCCCCGAGGGTGGCCGGACGGGCCGTGGGCCGCTCACCTTAATCCGCGGGCGGTCGGCCCTCTTCCTCGACCCGTCTGCCCCCCGACGCGACGGATCGACTGCCTAGAGGATGTATGGCGGCGATAAACGAACGATGAACGCCGCGACGGGGCCCTCTCAGGCGGCCCGCACGGGAGACAGCAACTCCCGCACGGCAGCGGCCTCCGGGGAGCCCAACTCGTCGTAGATGGAGACGGCTTCCTCCCAGCAGACCCGGGCGCGCCCCGTGTGGCCGACGGCGGTCAGGGCGCGTCCGAGCACGGTGAGGACGTTGCCCCGCCGCCATTCCCCGCCGATGCCGCGCAGCACGGTCAGCGCCATCTCGGCGTTCGCCGCCGCCTGGGCGTAGCGCCGAGCGGCGATGTCGACCTCCGCCAGCCGGAACAGGGTCATGCCCTCCCACAGGCGCTGCCGGCTGTCGCGGAAGACCTCGAGGGCTTCGAGGAGCCGGTCGGTCGCGGGAGCGAGCTGTCCGCTCTGGGTGAGCGCCATGCCCAGCGCATAGCGGCCGTTCGCGCCGCGCATGGAGTTGCCCATGGCGTCGTAGATCTCCATGCCCTCCTGGGCGAGGGACACGGCGCTCGGGGTACGGCCGGTCGCCAGATGGATCCGGGAGAGGTTGCACAGGATGGCGGCCTCGCCCGGGCGGTCGTCCAGCGTCCGGAAGTGCCTTATGGCGTGGGAGAGATGCTCCTCGCCGTCCGCGTTGCGCCCCTGGTAGAGGGCGATGACCCCGCGGGCGTTGTGGGCCCAGCAGACGGGCAGCAGGTCGTCGGCCCGGTGGGCGAGGCTGATGACCTGTTCGGCTTCCTGGTCGGCCAGGTCGAACCGGCCGCTGTCGAGGTGCGCGTGGGCCAGGGTCATGAGCGCCCGGGCCTCGACCTGCTCCACGCCGACCCGCCGGGCGGCTTCCAACAAGGTCCTCGCCGTGGCCTCGTACTCCTTGGAGTTGGCCCCCGACTCCGAGATGTCGACGGCGGCCCACAGCAGGTCGATGGCGCGGCGCAGGGCGTCCGGGCGCTCGGCGCACTGGCGGGCGAAGGACAGCAGGCAGTTCGCCTCGGTGTACAGCCAGTCCCGCGCGTCCTTGCGGGCCTCGAAGGTCATCGCCGGATAGGCCGTGGTCGCCAGATGATCCACCAGCCGGTCGCCGGGCCGCTCGATCGCGTAGACCCCCGCCGCCGTGGCCAGATAGAAGTCCAGCAACCGGGACATCGCCGCCTCGCGCTCGCCCGGCGGCTGCTCGTCCCGCTCCGCGCACGCACGCGCGTAGAGCCGGACCAGATCGTGGTACCGATAGCGTCCCGGCGCCGCCGACTCCAGCAGGGACGTGTCGACGAGGGACTCCAGCAGGTCCTCCGTGTCCTCCGGCGGCAGATCCAGTACGGCGGCGGCAGCGGCCAGCGAGATGTCCGGGCCGTCGGACAGGCCCAGCAGCCGGAAAGCCCGGGCCTGGGCGGGCTCCAGGGCGCCGTAACCGAGCTCGAAGGTCGCCTTGACCGCCAGGTCACCGGCCTGGAGCTCGTCGAGCCGGCGCCGCTCGTCGGCCAGCTTCGCGGCGAGGACGGACACGGTCCAGGTGCGGCGCGCCGCCAGCCGGGACGCCGCGATACGGATCGCCAGCGGCAGGAAACCGCAGGCCGCGACCACGTCCAGCGCGGCCTCCCGCTCGGACGCCACCCGCTCCTCGCCGACGATCTTCGTGAACAGGGACAGCGCCTCGTCCGGGGACATCACGTCCAGGTCGACCAGGTGGGCACCCGCCAGGTCCACCATCCGCACCCGGGACGTCACCAGTGCCGCGCAGCCCTCCATGCCCGGCAGCAGCGGACGTACCTGGGCGGCGTCCTTGGCGTTGTCCAGCAGCACCAGGACCCTCCGGCCGTCCAGCACCGAGCGGTACAGCGCCGCCCGCTCCTGAAGCGAGTCCGGGATCGCCGAGTCGGCGGTGCCGAGGGCGCGCAGGAACGAGCCCAGCACCGTCTCCGGCTCGGCCGCCCGCGGGCCCGCGCCCTGGAGGTCGACGTAGAGCTGTCCGTCGGGGAAGGCCGAGCGCGCCTGGTGCGCGACGTGCACGGCGAGGGTCGTCTTGCCCACACCGCCGATGCCGGCCAGCGCGGACACCGCCATCACCCGGCCCTCGGCCGTGGCGAGGACCTCGCTGAGCTCGGAGACGAAGGCGGAACGGCCCGTGAAGTCGGGCACGGTCGCCGGAAGTTGGGCGGGGCGTACCGGTACCGCCGCCGGTTCGGCCACCGGCGCCGACGGCTGCGCGAGGCCGGGGTCGGCCTGGAGGATCCGCTGCTGGAGCTCCTTCAGGCCCGGGCGCGGGTCCACGCCCAGTTCGTCCGCCAGCAGGCGCCGCGTGTCCGCGTACACCGCCAGTGCCTCCGCCTGCCGGCCGCTGCGGTACAGCGCGAGCATCAGCAGCTCCCGCAGCCGCTCCCGCAGCGGGTGCGCCGCGGTGAGGGCCGTCAGCTCCGAGACCGCCTCCGCGTGGCAGCCCAGCTCCAGGTCCATGTCGAGGCGCGACTCTTGCAGTTGCAGCCGCCACTCCTCAAGACGGACCCGCTGGGCCTCCGCGTACGGCCCCGGGACTCCCGCCAGCACCTCGCCGGCCCACAGCGACAGCGCCTGCCCGAGCACCTCGCGCGCATGGCACGGGTCCCCGGCGTTCTTCGCCTTCTCCGCCTCCGCGGCGAGCTCCTGGGCCACGGCCAGGTCCAGCGCGCCGTCCTCCAGACCCCGTACGGCATAGCCGCCCGACTCGCTCACCAGGACTCCGGGGGTCAGCACCTTCCGCAGCCGGGAGGCGTACGTCCGGAGCGCCGCCAGCGCCTGCGAGGGCGGCTCCTCGCCCCACAGGGCGTCGATCAGCTCGGCCGCGGTGGCCGTGCGGCCCTCGCGCAGCAGCAGGGCCGCGAGCAGGGCGCGCTGCTGAGGGGAACCGGTGGGGAGCTGCTCCTCGCCGCGCCAGGCGCGTACCGGACCGAGCACGCCGAAGCGCAGCGCCGCCGCCGGCTCCGCCGCTGCTGCCGAGGAGCCGGGACCCCTCTGCTCCGGCACTCGCGGTACCCCGTCCATCCGTCCCCCTAGGCCCTGTTTACATCCCCGCCAGTTTGCCTTGTTCCGGCAGATGCGTCAGCTGTGGAGGGGCCGATCACGGGCAGGCGCGCGGGATATCACAAGGCCCTCACGTGGTCTCCGCAAGGCGGTGCCCACTCCCGCATGACGGACGGCATAGCTGACGGACCGTCAGATCAGCGCTACCGTGGCGGACATGGACACCGAGACCGCGTTTCCGCTGATCATCTCCGTCGACGACCACACCGTCGAGCCGCCCACCGTCTGGCAGGACCGGCTTCCGAAGAAGTACCTCGACACCGGACCGCGCATCGTCCGCGCGCCACTGAAGGAAATGACCTTCCTCGGCGGCCGCTTCAAGCCCGTCATGGGCCGGCCGGGCGACGACGGGCCCATCGGCGACTGGTGGGTGTACGAGGACCTGCACCGGCCGATCACCCGCCTCGACACGGCCGTCGGCTACAGCAGGGACGAGATCAAGCTGGAGGTCATCACCTACGAGCAGATGCGCGCGGGGTCGTACGACGTCCCGGCCCGCCTCGCCGACATGGACGTCAACCACGTCCAGTCCGCGCTCTGCTTCCCGACCTTCCCCCGCTTCTGCGGCCAGACCTTCACCGAGGCCGCCGACCACGAGCTGGGCCTGCTGTGCGTCCAGGCCTACAACGACTGGATGGTGGAGGAGTGGTGCGGCCCGGCGGCTCAGGGGCGGCTCATCCCGCTCACCCTCATCCCCCTCTGGGACGCCGAACTCGCGGCCGCCGAGGTCCGCCGCAACGCCGCCCGGGGCGTGCGCGCCGTCGCCTTCTCCGAGATACCCCCGCACCTCGGGCTCCCCTCCGTCCACACGGACGCCTGGGACCCCTTCCTCGCCGCCTGCGACGAGACCGGCACGGTCGTCGCCATGCACATCGGCTCCTCCAGCCGTATGCCCTCCACCTCCGCCGACGCCCCGCCCGCCGTCGGCTCCACCATCACCTTCGCCAACTGCTGCTTCTCGATGGTCGACTGGCTGATGAGCGGCAAGTTCGAACGCTTCCCGAACCTCAAGGTCATGTACGCCGAGGGCCAGATCGGCTGGATCCCCTACATCCTGGAGCGCGCGGACGTGGTCTGGGAGGAGAACCGGGGCTGGGGCGGGGTCGCCGACAAGGTGCACCGCCCGCCGTCCGAGCTGTTCGCCGACCACGTCTACGGCTGCTTCTTCGACGACGCCTTCGGCCTGCGTAACCTGGACGCGATCGGCGTCGGCAACGTCCTGTACGAGACCGACTACCCCCACTCCGACTCCACCTGGCCGAAGTCCCGCGAGGTCGGCCAGGCGCAGATGGGCCACCTGGAGCCGGACGTCGTGGAGCGGATCGTGCGCGGCAACGCCATCGATCTGCTGGGGCTGACGCCGGACGGGCTGTGGGCCCCGGCCCTGTGAGGCGGTTGCTGATCGCAAACATTCGAAATTGAACGGAACCCCGACCGCGTAGACTCCATCTTCCCCACCGAGGCGTGAAGCACCTCGTACATGACCATTCCGTACATATCTCATCGGTCGGGGCAAACCATGGCTCTCCAGCACGCGCAGGTCACCGTCGTCGTCATCGGGTACGACGACGCCGCCCATGTGGTGGACGCGGTGCGTTCGGCGCTCGCGCAGGGGCCGGCCGTCCGGGAGGTGATCGCGGTCGACGACTGTTCGTCGGACGGCAGCGTGCGGCTCCTCGAAGGACTGGCCGCCGAGGAACCGCGCCTGAAGGTGATCCGGCGCCCGGTCAACAGCGGCGGCTGCGGCACCCCGCGCAACGACGGGCTGAACGCCGCGACCTCGCCCTACGTGATGTTCCTGGACAGCGACGACGTGCTGCCGCCGGGTGCCGTCGACGCCCTGCTGGACGCGGCCGTGCGGCACGACGCGCCGGTCGCGGCCGGGCTGTGCCTGCGCAAGGAGCTGCCGTCCGGGCGCGAGACCCCCTGGCAGCACGAGCTGTACACCGGGCGCGCGCTGGTCGCCCACCCCGCCCGGCGGGTGAGTCTGGTGCGCGACACGCTCAGCGTCAACAAGCTCTACCGCACCGACTTCCTGCGCGCACACGGCATCAGCTTTCCCGAGGGCCGTTTCCCCTACGAGGACTTCGTCTTCACCGCCCGCATGCTCGCCGCCGGGCCGAGCATCGCGCTCGTCCCGGAGCCGGTGTACATCTGGCACGTGCGCCGGTCGGCGGCCCGGCTGTCGATCTCCCTCGACCGCGCGAACGTCGCCAACTGGCGGGCCCGGATCGAAGCCGACCGGATGTCGTACGACATCCTGCTGGCCGCCGGGGAGAAGCGGCTGGCGCAGGCGACGCGGGCGCGCTTCCTCGACCACTCGCTGCGGATGTACGCGCGCGAACTGCACCTGCGCGGCGCCGACTACCGGCGCGAGTGGTGGAACCTCACACGCGCGTACCTGGCCTCCTTCGACGAGAGCGACCTCACAGCGGCGCCCACACCCGGCCGGATCGTCGCCCGGGTGGTCCTCGCCGCCGAGGAGCCGCGCGACCTGCACCGGCTGCGGGAGGTCGCGGCCCGCCCGGCACGGCTGAACCCGCCGTACGCGTGCGCGGACGACGGTACCCCGGTCTGGTCGGCGGACCTGCCCCAGGCGGAGCTGGACCATCTGCTGCTCCGCCCGGCGCACCAGCTGCCCGCCGCCGTCGACGCCGAGCTGCGGCCACGCGTGCGCGGGACGGTGCTCCGGCTGCGCCTGCACGAGCTGTACGGGCGGATGGCGGCCGCCGGGCCGGAGAGCGTGGAGGCGGAGTTCGTGGAGCGGGACACCGGACGGCCGGCGTTCTCCGAGCGGGCGCCGCTCGCGGCCGACCCGGACTCCGAGACCTGGTCGGCCGAGTTCGCGGTCGATCTGGCGGCGCTGGGCGGCGGCACCTGGGACCTCCGGCTGCGGCTGCGCTTCAAGGACGGTTCCCACCGGGAGACCGCCGCCCACGCGCTCACGGGAGCCGGGCTGCTCGGCCGGCGCGCCCTGCCGAGCATGCGGTACGCCGTGCTGCTGGTGCAGCCGTACGCCACCCACTCGGGGGCGCTCGCGGTGCGCCTCGCGCCGGGCCTGAGCGGAGTGACGGACGTCGTACGCCGTCGCCTCAAGCGCTTCTTCCGCTGAGCCCCGATCCCGCTGAGCCCTGATCCCGCTGAGACCTGATCCCCCTGAGACCTGATCCCCTTGATATCCGATCCCACGAAGGGCTGTACATGACCTGGCTGATCACCGGTGGCGCCGGCTACATCGGGGCGCATGTGGTGCGCGCGATGCTCGACGCGGGCGAACGGGCGGTCGTCTACGACGACCTGTCCACCGGGTTTGCCGAACGGGTTCCCGAGGAGGTGCCGTTGGAGGTGGGATCCACCCTCGACGAGGCACGAGTGACGAGGGTGATCCGGGAGCACGGCATCGAGGGTGTCGTTCACCTCGCGGCCAAGAAGCAGGTCGGCGAGTCCGTCGAACTGCCGCTGCACTACTACCGGGAGAACGTCGAGGGCCTGCGCACCCTGCTGGCCGCCGTCACCGGCACCGGGGTCTCCTCCTTCGTCTTCTCGTCCTCCGCCGCCGTGTACGGCATGCCGGACGTGCACCTCGTCACCGAGGAGACGCCCTGCGTACCGATGAGCCCGTACGGCGAGACCAAGCTCGCCGGCGAGTGGCTGGTGCGGGCCACGGGCCGTGCGGCGGGCCTGTCCACGGCCTGCCTGCGGTACTTCAACGTGGCGGGAGCGGCCACACCCGAACTGGCCGACACCGGCGTCTTCAACCTCGTCCCCATGGTCTTCGAGAAGCTCACCGAGGGTGCCCCGCCGCGGATCTTCGGCGCCGACTACCCGACCCCCGACGGGACCTGCGTCCGCGACTACATTCACGTCGCCGATCTCGCCGAGGCCCATGTGGCCACCGCGCGGCGGCTGCGCGCGGCACCGGGCACGGACCTCACCCTCAACGTGGGGCGCGGGGAGGGCGTCTCGGTCCGCGAGATGATCGACCACATCAACAAGATCACCGGCCACGGCACCGCCCCGCAGGTCACCGACCGCCGCCCCGGTGACCCGGCCCGCGTCGTCGCCTCCGCGGACCGCATCGCCGCCGAACTGGGCTGGAAGGCCCGGTACGGCGTCGCGGACATGATCGCGTCGGCGTGGGCCGGCTGGACGGCGGCCCACCCCGTGGAGTGAGCGGGCCCTACCGCTCCAGGAAGCTGAACAGCGCTTCCCACCGCCCCGCGATCTCGTCCGCCCCGTACCTGCGGATGTTCTCCCGCGCCGCGTCCCCCATCCGGTCCCGCAGCGCCGCGTCGGACATCAACAGGTCCAGCTTGCGGGCGAGTTCGCCCGTGTTTCCGGGCCTGGCGAGGAGGCCGTCCTCGCCGTCCCGGATGATCTCGTGGACGCCGGGCGCGCAGTCGAAGGAGGCGCAGGGCACGCCCATGGCCATGGCCTCCATGAGCGCGAGCGGGAAGCCCTCGCCCCTGGAGGACAGCGCGAACACCGAGCCGCCCCGCAGCGCGCCCGGCACATCGCCCGTGCGGCCCATCCACCGCACCGAGTCGTCGAGGCCCAGGGCGGTGCAGTGCTTCCTGAGGATCTCCTCGTCCTCCCCGGAACCGTAGATCTTCAGCACCCAGCCGGGGTGGCCGGGAGCCACCTCCGCCCAGGTGTCGAGGAGCATGTCGACGCCCTTCTCGTCGCTGAGCCGGCCGATGCTGATCACGGCCCGCTCGGTGCGCGGCGAGGGCACCTCGGGCAGCCAGGGCACGGCGTTCGGCAGGAACGAGGCGTTGTCGAGGCCCGCGCCGATCCACAGGTCGGCGTCCTCGCGGGTGAGGACCAGCATGCGGTCGACGTCCCGGTAGTGCCTGAGGACCCGCTGGAAGCGCGAGGACCGTTTCGAGGTCTCGAAGGACTCGTGGCTCATCCCGACGACCGTCAGACCGGTGGTGTCGGCGAGCTTGACCCACTCCATCGCCCACACCTGGGTCACGATGACGACCCCGCCGGGCCGCGCGGCCCGGAAGAGGTCCGTCAGCACGGTGGCCTTCGCCCGCATGCTCGCGTCCCGCGCCCGGCCGGGAGCCGGTGGCTGGCCGTCGTACAACCGGGTCGTGGGGTACGGGAGTTCGCCGAGGTCGTGCGGGTCCTCAGGGGTCGTGACGCCGATGACGTGGACGCGGTGGCCGCGGTCCGTGAAGAGCCGGGCCATCTGATGGGACCAGCTGGTCACGCCGCCCATCTCGTCCACGCTGTTGGAGACCAGGAAGACGTCCCGCCCCGGCATGCTGTCCCTCACGCTTTCCTTCACGCCTTCCTCCAGCCGGCGAAGAACTCCTCGACGACGCGCTGCGCGGCGGTGCCCTTGTCGTACTCGCCGAAGTCGGCCACGAACCGCTCCCGTGCCGCCGCGTACTTGAGCGTCTGCTCCTCCAGCGACGAAGCGCCCAGCAGCGAGTGCAGCTCCTCCTCCGTGCGGACGACCGGACCCGGAGCCCGTTCCAGCAGGTCGAAGTAGGTGCCGCGGCCCTCGTGCACGTACTCCTCGTAGTCGTACGGGAAGAACAGCATCGGGCGGTCCAGCAGGGCGTAGTCGAACATCACCGACGAGTAGTCCGTCATCAGCGCGTCGGCCAGTGCGAGGAGGGGAGTGACGTCGTGGTGGTCCGACACGTCGATGACCCGGCCCCGTACGGACGGCGGGAGCACGACGTGGTTGAGGTAGTGCGCGCGGACGAGGAGGACGTACTCGTCGCCGAACTCCTCAGCGAACCGTTCCACGTCGAAGGGCAGCGCGAAACGGCGCCCGCCCTGCTGACGGAAGGTGGGTGCGTACAGCAGCACCTTCTTGTCGGACGGAATTCCCAGCTCGGCGGCGAGCGGCGGGCGTTCAGCCGCCTCCCGGGCCCGCGCGAGCGCGTCGTTGCGCGGGTAGCCCACCCGCAGCAGCGTCTTCTCGCGCAGCCGGAAGGCCTTGGCGAGGGTGCGCACGTCGTGCTCGGAGCGGATCAGGAAGTGGTCGAAACGGTCCAGGGTGCGCTGCTGCTCCGCCTGCTCGGCGCGCGGCTTGAGCTTCCAGCCGGGTTCGTCGAAGCCCATCCGCTTGAGCGCGGAGCCGTGCCAGGTCTGGATGTACGTCGTCCCGGGCCGCTTGGTCAGCTTCAGCGGATAGCTCTGGTTGTCGATCCAGAACTCGGCGCGGGCCAGCGCCCTCAGGTACGGCAGCGACCAGCGGCGCACCAGGGTGGCGTCGGAGGGGAAGCCCTGCGGCCGGCCCGTGTACGACCACACCGCCTCGAAGTCGATCCCCTGCCGGCGCATCTCCTCGTAGATCGCCCGGGGGCTGTCGCTGTACTGGCGGCCCAGATGGCTCTCGAAGACGACCAGGCGCTTGTGCACCGGCATCCGCAGGAAGACATCGCGATAGAGGCGGAGCTTGGTGTCCCCGGAGGTGGCCTTCTTGCGCAGGGTCTTCGCCTTGCGGTAGCCGGCCTTCGCGAGGCGGCCCGGTGTGCCCTGCATGCCGCGGGTGACGAGGACGTCGGCCTTCTTGCCGGGGACGAGACGGAAGGCGAGGTGGCCGCGCGCGGAGACCTGGGGCTCGATCCGGTCGGCGACCAGCCGGGTGAGGCGGGGGCGCACCGGCACCTCGCCGGTCGCCAGGCCGGGGCCGGCGGCGGTGAGGCGTGTCGTCGTCCGCTCGCCGTCGACGTCCAGGTGGAGGCGTACGTCCCAGACGGCGTCCACGACACCGAGCGGGCGCAGCCCCTTCGACAGGTCCGCCGAGGCCTCCCAGGACACGTGGGGGCCCTCATGCCGCAGCGTCGGCACCGGGAAGCGGAAGGTCTGGAAGCGCACGCCCTTCCGACGGGCGTAGAACTCCAGCTCGGCGGTCAGCCGGGCGGCGGGCGGGATGACGCCGAGCGGGTTGGTGACGCGGCCCGCGAGCCGGACCACACCGCCGCTCCCCGGCTCCTGCCGGTACTCGGTCAGCTCGTTGCGCAGGAACAGCTTCCCGACCGGCCGGGCGTGATATCCGAGCTCGGTGACGTCCAGGACCCGGCGGGCGAGGGGGTCCTCGTCGATGTGCTCGGCGCACCAGTAGACCCGCCCCTCGCGCTCGGCGAGCGGGGCGGAGACCTTGTCGCGGTTGGCGAGCGTGTCCACGGCGGGCACCAGGTTGTCCCAGTCGCTCATCCGGAGCAGGTAGGCGCAGACCGCGTGGATCGGTTCGACCTCGTCGTAGGCGGCCGGGTCGATCGACGCCAGGTAGGGGAGGGCGAGCGCGGCGAACTCCTGGCGGTAGGAGGCGTCCCGCATGGGCAGCTCACGCAGGTGCAGGACCAGGTCGTGCTTGAGGAACTTGACGTCCTTGCGGAACTTCAGCTCCGTAAGGCCCTGGTCGGCGAGCAGCCGGTCGACCCTGCGGTGTATCTCCATCCGGTGCGCGAAGTTCGCGATCTCCGCGCGCCGGTTGCTGATCGACTTGGCACCGGCCGCCTTCTCGAACTGGTTCCAGTCGTAGACCCGGTTCGGTATGAGCGTGATACGGCGGGCCGCGGTGTACGCCTGGGCGGAGAAGAGCAGGTCCTCGTAGTGGATGCCGACGGGGAACTCCAGGCCGGCGTCCACCAGGAACTGACGGCGGTAGCACTTGTTGGTCGACAGGGTGTCGAAGACCAGCAGGTCAGGCAGCTCGGCGATGGAGTCGATGGTGCGGGTACGGGCGTACAGCCACGGGTACCACTTGACCTCCTTGCGGTGCCGCGAGTCCACGTGGACGCGCACCGTGAGGCCGGAGACGAGGTCGGCGCCGGTGGTCTCGGCCGCCTCCAGGAAGTTGCGGCAGGCGTTGCGCTCCAGGACGTCGTCGCTGTCGAGGAAGAGGACGTACTGGCCGCGGGTCTGCTGGATGCCGTGGTTGCGGGGCGCGCCGCAGCCGCCGCTGTTCTCGGGCAGCCGGTACGCGCGGACCCGGTCGGGGTGCTCGGCGGCGAGCCGGCGGGCCACCTCGTAGGAGCCGTCCGTGCTGTGGTCGTCGACGATCACGACCTCGACGCTCCGCAGTGTCTGCCCCAGCACCGAGCGCACGGCCGTGGGAAGCCTGGCCTCGTCGTTGTAGACGATCACGACGACGGACATGGCGGGTAGCTGATCCCCGTCCACTTTCACCCCATTCATCACTTCTTTCACCCTTCTGGAGGCGATCGCTCTCCAGAGGGCCGCTTGGGTAGATGTCCAGGATGCCGGACGGGTTGCTTCCGTGCGCCCTGGGGGCGCCGGGCGTGCACGGGCTGTGAAACATCCGTCACGGCACCGGTCTTGTCTGATGGTTCGTCAGGTACGAGCATGTGGTCCGCGTCACTCCACCCGCCGGACCGCCACCCAAGGGGGCGCCATGCCCGCCCAGCCGTCGGAAGGGCGACGACTCGCCTACGGCATCCAACTGCCCGTCCAGTCCCAGAGCACGATCTACGCCGAGCCCTGGGAGGCCGACGCCGGCCCGGACGATCTCCTGGCCGTCGCCCGCGCCGCCGACCGCGCGGGCTTCGCCTACCTCGCGAGCTGCGACCACGTCGCCATCCCGCGCCGCCTGGCGTCCGCGATGAGCACGGTCTGGTACGACCCCGTGGCCACGCTGGCCTTCCTGGCGGGCGTGACCGAGCGCGTCCGACTTCTCAGCCACGTCGCGGTCGTGGGTCTGCGCCACCCTCTCCTCACCGCCAAGCAGTACGCCACCCTCGACCACCTCAGCGGCGGCCGGCTGGTCCTCGGGGTCGGGGCCGGGCATGTGCGGGAGGAGTTCGAGGCGCTGGGGGTCGACTTCGAGCGGCGCGGGCCCGTGCTGGACGAGACGATCGACGCCCTGCGCGCCGCCCTCGGCCCCGACGAGTTCCCCGAGCATCACGGCAAGCTCTACGACTTCGAGGGGCTCGGCCAGCGGCCGAGGCCCGCTCAGGAGCGGGTCCCGCTCTGGGTCGGCGGCTCGTCCCCGGCCGCCGTACGCCGGGCCGCGCTCAAGGGGGACGGGTGGCTGCCGCAGGGGGATCCGCGGGACCGGCTGCCGGAGCAGATCGCGCGGATACGGCGGCTGCGGGAGGAGGCGGGTGCCGAGGGCCCGTACACCATCGGCGCCATCGCCGAGCCGCTGTATGTCGGCACGCCCGCCTGGGACGTCGGCAGCCGCACGATCACCGGGCCGCCGGACGCCGTCGCCGAGTCCCTGCGCGCGTATCGTGCGATGGGGGTGGACCAGATCCAGGTGCGGTTCCGCAACCGTAGCAGCGCTGAACTCGTCGACCAGATCGCGCGGTTCGGCGCGGAGGTGGGGCAGTTGCTGGCCTAGGGGGTGTTTGAACCCCCTAGCCATGCCGCCCGGGCCCGAGGGCCGGTGGCGTCCAGCGCTCGTCGGACGGGGCGGGGTCGCCGGTCTGCCACCCGGGGGCGTAAGCACAGGGCATGGCGGCGACACCGGTGAAGTACTCCCGGTCCGGGCGCCAGGTGAAGGACATCCGCTCGTCCCCGTCGTCCCGCTGGACGTACAGTTTCCAGTCCTTCCCCCTGCCCCCCTCACTGTAGGCCGTGACCTCCCAGCCCTCGTCCTTCAGGTGCTGGTGAAGTCGGCGCAGGCCGGGGACGGCCTGGCCGGCGGGGACGTGGTCCAGCGCCCAGTCGTGGCTCATCTCGTAGGCGCCGTCGACTGTCTTGTCCTCCAGCCCCAGCGAGCCACTGGTCCAGCACAGGTCGGAGCTCAGTGTGTTCTCCGCGCCGACGCCGATGTCCCCCGCGCGTCCCGGCTCCACGGTGCGCGTGAACCCCAGGACCTCGTACGCCTCCCGGGAGCGCTCGAACGCACGGTCCGCCATGTCCCCGGGCGCGACGCGGGGGAAGTCGGTCGCCCCCCGGTTGTCCCAGGCGAGCGTGCCGATCAGCACGAGCAGGGCCACAAGAGGTATGCCGATGAGCGCGGCGCAGCCGTATCCGAGGGCACGGCGAAGGGAAGAGGAGGAGCCGGAGCCATCCGGGGTGGTGCTGGTGCTGGTGCTGGTGCTGGTCGGCGCGGTCTGCTCAGGCATGGGGTGACGATATGGCGGCGGGAGTGGCCAGGAGATCGGCGCCGCTACTCGGCACTGGCTGGGTACGCGTACTCAATGGAGGATGCTGTCGTGATCCCCGTACCCATACGACACCGGCGGATCCACTGACCTGCGCCTACGCTCGCGAGACGAGCGCCCCGGACATAGTCGTCACCACCGACCGCCACAAGTGGAACGCCTTCGTACTCGGCGTACGGGCCGGCGAGTTCGACCACTTCGTGGAGACACAAGCGCATTCCTTGAAAGCTTGAACACGCCCACGTCGAGCCCCGTATGCATGGACGTACTGACGTAGACGTACGCCCGTCCGGCTTCGGCGGAAGGACACAAATGACGTGCGCACTTCCCGGAAACTCACCGTTGCCCTCGACTGCCCCGAGGACACCTGGCCGCACCCCGACTGGCCGGCCCCGGACGACCCGTACGTCGGAGAGGTGGTGCCCCTGGTCAGGGCGGCGGACGTCGTGATCCTCCACCGCGACGAACCCTCCGCGGCCGTACGGGAGCTGTCCGCGACCGCCGCCCCCGCGATCGTGATCAGCCCCTGCCGGGACACCGAGGCCATCGTCGAGGTGTTCCGTGCCGGGGCGGGCTATCTGGTCGAGGGCGACTACTGCACCTGCATGCTGTCGTCAGCCGTCGTGGGCGCCACCGTCGGGCACACCTACCTCTCCCCGGCGGCCTGTGCGGCCCTGCGGGAGGGGGCCCGGCGGCTGCCCAGCGGCGGGGAGGCGTTGGAACGGCTGCGCGAGCTGCTCTCGCCGCGGGAGCGGCAGATCATGGAGCTGCTGTCGACCGGCCTGGGCGCGCAGGAGATCGGGCTGCGATTACGGCTGAGCGAGAAGACCGTTCGCAACAACCTCAGCAACATCTACGCCAAGCTCGACGCGCGCGGAAGCACGGACGCGGTCCTGAGGTGGCTGGGAGCCGCGCCCGTGATTCGCACCTGAGAACCTGTTACGGCGCCGGAATCTCCGACAGGGGGATTTCCATGTCGGTGACGTTCTCGCCGGCCTGGCCGAATCCGGGTTCCGACCTGAGGGCGCGCGTGGAATTCCGCAGCCCCGAGGCTTCGGGAGTCCCGCACTGCACATTGCGCAGCCAGAGGCGGCCGTCAGGGGTACCGTTCTTCAGGATCTGCGGATAGAAGACGTGCACGCTCGTGGCGCCCTCGCTCGGGGCGAAGAACACCTTCTGGCCGTCCTGCGCCTCCTTGTACGTGGCCCGCAGGAAGCCACTCACGTCCGTGCGTTTCGCGGACCACATGAAAAAGGCGAGGCTGTCCGCCTGCACGGTGTCCGTCCTGCTGAACGCCAGGGTGGTCGTCTTGTCGTCGCGCGTGATGTTGGTTTCCGAGGTGCTGAACTTCACGCCGATCTCGAAGAAGGAATCGCCGAGCTTCGTACCGGCGTCCGCGGTGAAGCCGTCCTCCAGCTGGATGGTCCTGGTGACGGACGCGCTCACATTGAAGGTCTTCGAGGCGGTGGCCGTCGACGCGCAGTTGTCGGTCACCGCGGAGACGCGCTCGTTGGGCCCGAGGCTGTTCCGCTTGAACTGGACGTCGACGAACTCGCAGTTCTCCAGCTTGTCGGAGTCCGCCGAGCAGTCGGCGGTCACTTCGGAGGCGGTGGCGGCGCCCGCCGAGTTCATCAGCGCCGCGGCCACCGCGACGGCCGCCACGGGGGCCAGGGCGAGGGTGACGCGCTTCTTCTTGCTCCGGTGGCTTCCGCGGCCGGCGCGTGTCATGGGGTTCTCCTGTGAGGGGTGGGGAGGCGGGGGATCAAGGGATCAGCAGTCGGTCAGGACGGCCTTGGACGTGCCGTCCACGACACCGGGGGCACCCGCCGCGCCCGGCAGGATGACGGGGCCCTCGACGACCTCGGGAGCCACGAAGTTCTGCTCGGGGGAGGGGTTCGTGGCGAAGCCGCCCGGGTCGGCGTCGATGCGCACCCGCCATTCGCCGGTCATGCGCTGGAGCTTCGGCGTGAACTCCATGTGGAGCACCTTGCCGACCGGCACTTCCCGCTGCTCGGTGTCACCGGCGGTCGCCGACCTGACGGTCATGTCGAGGGTGCCCTTGTGCTTCAGCCAGGACCCCGTCAGGGCGCCGAAGAGGCCTCCGGCCGCACCCTGCTGGGTGGAGGTGTACTTGCCCTGGCCCTGGGCCGCGGTCGCCGACCAGGTGACCGACACCTTCGCCGGCTCGGTCGCGTCCGGCTCGCAGTTCGGGAAGTCGATGGAGGACTTCTCCGGCGGCCCGTCGAAGGTCTCGAAATTCGTCTCCACGAAATCGCAGTTGTCGGATCCGAAATGCGGGCCGGCGACCGGATGGCCCCCAAAATCGAAAATGGACTGCCGCTTCCCGTTGAGCACCTCGGCCCGCTTGCACAGATCCGTGATCTGCTCGGGAGTCTTCTCCTCGGCGGCGTTGGCCGACGGCAGCAGTACGGCGGCGAGGGCTCCGCCGGTCACGACGGCCGAACCGACCGCCGCGATCCTGATCTTCCTGTTCTTCAGTCTCCGCTTGGACATGGGACGGATTTTGCGTTCGCTTGACGAACGCCGACAGGGTCAAACATCCCTACTTGCGAGTCAGTGATATTCGCCTCAGCAACGACAGATGTCCGCATCCGACTTGCATCTGACGCTCAGTCAGGTATGCCGCTACGATGCGGAGTCCACCGTGTCCACCGGCTGAAGGGGGCCGCAATGGGCAAGCTCGACGGACGGGTCGTCATCGTCACCGGGGCGGCGCGCGGACAGGGGGAGCAGGAGGCGCGGCTGTTCGCCGCGGAGGGTGCGGGCGTCGTCGTCGCCGATGTGCTCGACGACCAGGGCGAGGCCCTCGCCGAGGAGATAGGCGCGCTGTACGTCCATCTCGACGTGGGTCTGGAGGCCGACTGGCAGGCCGCCGTCGCCGCCGCACGCGAGGCCTACGGCCAGGTCGACGGGCTGGTCAACAACGCCGGCATCCTGCGCTTCAACGCCCTCGTCGACACGCCCCTCGAGGAGTTCATGCAGGTCGTACGGGTCAACCAGGTCGGCTGCTTCCTCGGCGTCAAGACCGTAGCCCCGGAGATGGCCGACGGCGGCACCATCGTCAACACGGCCTCGTACACCGCGGTGACCGGTATGGCGGCCGTGGGGACGTACGCCGCCACCAAGCACGCGATCCTCGGCCTCACCCGGGTCGCCGCCCTGGAGCTGGCGCCCCGCGGCATCCGGGTCAACGCCATGTGCCCCGGCGCGATCGACACCGCCATGTCCAACCCCTCGCTGCTGGATCCGGAGGCGGACGCCGAGGAGACGTCGCGGGCCCTCGACGGGCTCTACCGCAAGCTGGTGCCGCTCGGCCGGATCGGGAGGCCGCAGGAGGTGGCGCGGCTGGCGCTGTTCCTGACGTGCGACGACTCGTCGTACATCACCGGGCAGCCGTTCGTGATCGACGGCGGGTGGCTGGCGGGCGTCAGCGTCATCTGACTGGCCGTCAGCTATTGACCCGCCATGCCGCCGATGCCACAGTGCATCAAAACTGACGGTGCGTCAGAAATCTTCGTGACCGGGGACGGTGAACCTCCTTGGAATTCGGGCTCTTTGTACAGGGATACGTGGGCAAGCGCGCCGAGACCGACCCGCTCGCCGAGCACAAGGCGCTGATGGAGGAGACCGAGTACGTCATCCAGGCGGACAAGTCGGGCTTCAAGTACGCCTGGGCGTCGGAGCACCACTTCCTGGAGGAGTACTCGCACCTCTCCGCCAACGACGTGTACCTCGGGTACCTCGCGCACGCGACGGAACGGATCCACCTGGGCTCCGGCATCTTCAACCCGCTCGCCCAGGTCAACCACCCGGTCAAGGTGGCCGAGAAGGTCGCCATGCTCGACCACCTCTCGCAGAACCGCTTCGAGTTCGGCTCGGGACGGGGTGCCGGCTCGCACGAGATCCTCGGGTTCATACCGGGCGTGACCGATATGAACTACACCAAGGAGATCTGGGAAGAGACCATCGCCGAGTTCCCCAAGATGTGGCTCCAGGACGAGTACGTCGGCTTCCAGGGCAAGCACTGGTCGCTGCCGCCGCGCAAGGTGCTGCCCAAGCCGTACGGGAAGTCGCACCCCGCGATGTGGTACGCCGCCGGGTCGCCGCCGTCGTACGCGATGGCCGCGAAGAAGGGGCTCGGGGTGCTCGGGTTCAGTGTGCAGAAGGTCGCCGACATGGAGTGGGTGCTGGAGCAGTACAAGACGGCGGTCGTGAACGCGGAGCCGATCGGGGACTTCGTCAACGACAACGTGATGGTGACGACCACGGCGATCTGTGCGCCGACGCATGCCGAGGCGATCGAGATCGCGGTGCGGGGTGGGTTGCACTATCTGCCGTCGCTGGTGTTCCGGTACCACGACACCTTCCCTCGGCCTGAGGGCTTCCCTGTGTGGCCGGAGACGTTGCCGGAATACACGCCGGAGTTCGTGGAGCTTCTCATCGAGGAGGAGCTGTTGATCTGCGGGGATCCGGATGAGGTGCTCACGCAGTGCAAGCGGTGGGAGCAGGCGGGGGCGGATCAGTTGAGCTTCGGGTTGCCGGTGGGGGTGCCGAAGGAGGAGACGTTGCGGACGATTCGGCTGATCGGGGAGCACGTGATTCCGAAGATCGATACGGATCCTGTGCATCGGACGTCCCGTTTCCGGCAGGGCGCCTGATCGCCGTGGGGGTGTGGATGCGTTCGCGGGTGCCGGTGGTCTGTGGCTGGTCGCGCCCGCGTGGCGGTAGCCGCAGATTCAACGGAGTCCCGCGCCCCTAGGGCGTGTTGCGAAAGTCCCGCCTGCCGGGCGGCGTCTGGCACGCCCTCTCGCCGCACGCCGCCCGGCCCGCCCTTCGGGCGGACGACGGGACTTTCGCAACACGCCCTAGGCGGGCAAGACGGCCCGGAGTTCAAGGAGGCAACGTTCATGCTCGATCACGTCATCAAGGGGGCGACCGTTGTCGACGGGACCGGCGCTCCCGCTCGTACCGCCGACGTCGGCATCCTCGGCGGTCGTATCGCCGTAATCGGGGAGATCACCGAGTCGGCCCGCAGCACCGAGGACGCCGACGGGCTCGTCCTCGCCCCCGGCTTCGTCGATCCGCACACGCACTACGACGCCCAGCTCTTCTGGGACCCGTACGCCACCCCCTCCCTCAATCACGGCGTGACCACCGTGGCCGCCGGAAACTGTGGGTTCACGCTCGCGCCGCTGAATCCGGAGCGGCCCGATGACGCGGACTACACCCGGCGCATGATGTCCAAGGTCGAGGGGATGTCGTTGGTCTCGCTCGAAGAAGGGGCGCCCTGGAGTTGGAGTTCGTTCGGGGAGTATCTGGACGCGCTCGAAGGGCGGATCGCGGTCAACGCCGGGTTCATGGTGGGGCATTGCGCGTTGCGGCGGTACGTGATGGGGCCGGAGGCGGTCGGTGGGCAGCCGAGCGGTGAGCAGCTCGACGCGATGCTGCGGCTGTTGCACGACGCCATGGACGCCGGTGCCTGGGGCTTCTCCACCACCCAGTCGTCGAGCCACTCCGACGGCGACGGGAAGCCGGTGGCCTCCCGGCACGCCCTGCCGGAGGAGCTGCTGGCGATGTCGCGGGCGGTCGGCGAGCACGAGGGGACGCAGATCGAGGCGATCGTCGCGGGGTGCCTGGACCAGTTCAGCGACGCCGAGATCGACCTGTTCGTCGAGATGAGCGCGGCTGCCGGACGGCCGCTGAACTGGAACGTCCTGACCATCGACGCCGCCGTTCCGGAGCGGGTGCCGCGGCAGCTGCTCGCCAGTGAGCGGGCCCGGAAGGCGGGCGGACGCGTGGTGGCCCTCACCATGCCGATCCTCACGCCGATGAACATGTCCCTGGGCACTTTCTGCGCCCTGAACCTCATCCCCGGCTGGGGGCCGGTCCTCGCGCTGCCCGTGCCCGAGCGGATCGCCAGGCTGCGCGAACCCGGCCTCCAGGCCGAGCTGCTCCGGCATGCGCAGTCGAAGGAGGCGGGCGTCTTCCGGCGGCTGACGAACTTCGGGCGGTACGTCATCGGGGACACCTACAGCGAGGCGAACCGCGGGCTGAGCGGGCGGGTCGTGGAGGACATCGCGCGGGAGCGCGGGCAGGAACCCTTCGCGTGCCTGGTGGAGATCTGCGCCGCCGACGATCTGCGCACCGTCCTGTGGCCCATGCCCACCGACAACGACCCCGCCTCCTGGACCCTGCGCGCCGAGACCTGGCAGCACGAGGACGTCATGCTCGGTGGATCCGACGCAGGGGCGCATCTGGACCGGATGTGCGGGGCGCCGTACACGACACGGTTCCTCGGGGACTGTCTGCGCGGACGGAAGCTGGTGGGGCTGGAGCAGGCGGTGAAGATGCTGACCGATGATCCGGCGCGGCTGTTCGGGCTGCGTGAGCGGGGGAGGATCGCGGAGGGCTTCCATGCCGACCTGGTGCTGTTCGACCCGGAGCGGATCGACGCGGGTACGGCCACCCTGGTGCACGACCTGCCCGGTGACAGCCCACGGCTGGACTCCAAGGCGCTCGGAGTGCGCGCCGTGTGGGTCAACGGCGTCGAGGCGATCCGGGACGACGTGGTGACCGGGGCCGTGCCCGGGCGTGTGCTGCGGTCCGGGCGGGACACCAGGACGGTGGCCACCAGGTGAGCGTCGAAGGGGCCGGGCGGCAGCGGCTGTTCGTCGGGGGCTCATGGCTGGAGCCGGAGGGCGGGTACTACGGCGTCGTCGACCCGGCCTCCGAGGAGACCGTCGGGTGGGCGCCGGAGGCCTCGCGGGATCAGGTGCACGCGGCCTGCGCCGCGGCCCGCGAGGCCTTCGGGCCGTGGTCGCGTACGACACCGGAGGAGCGGGCGGCGGTGCTGGCCCGTACGGCGCAGATCATCGGCGAGCGGTTCGCGGCGTACGCCGAACTCGCCCAGGCCGAGACCGGGGCGACCATCGGCACGGCGCGGGGCATGCAGGTGGGTGTGGGCGCCGCCCGGTTCCGGCGGTACGCGCGCGTGGAGCCCGCCGAGTGGGCCATCCCGCCGCAGATCAACGAGGCCGGGCATGGGGGTGCCTCCCACGCCTTCAAGGCAGTGGGGGAGGGGAGGGCCGGGGTGATGGGCGCGCTGGCGGTCCGTCAGCCGGTCGGGGTCGTCACCTGCATCACCTCGTACAACAACCCGTGGGCCAACCCGGCCGGCAAGATCGCCCCCGCGCTGGCCATGGGCAACACGGTCGTCGTGAAGCCGGCGCCGCAGGACCCGCTGTCCGTCTACCGGATGGCGGAGGCGCTGGAGGCGGCGGGCGTGCCGGCGGGTGTCGTGAACGTCGTCTCCGGCCGGGCGGTCGAGGTCGGCGAGGCGGCCGTCAGCTCCCCGGACGTCGACATGGTGAGCTTCACCGGGTCCACGGCGGTCGGGCAGCGCATCGCCGAGGTGTGCGGGCGGGACATGAAACGCCAGCTGATGGAGCTCGGCGGGAAGGGCGCGGCGGTCGTCTTCGACGACGCGGACGTCGGGTCGGCGGTGGCCGGGATCGGGACGACGTTCTCCTTCTACAGCGGGCAGATCTGCACGGCGCCGACGCGGGTGCTGGCCCAGCGCGGCGTGTACGACCGGCTGGTCGGGCAACTGGCGGCGTACGCCGGGCGGTTGACGGTCGGGGATCCGCGTGAGGCGGGCACGGTCGTGGGGCCGGTGATCTCGGCGGAGCACCGGGACCGGGTGGAGTCGTACGTGGAAACGGGCCGGAAGGAAGGTGCCGTGGTGGTGGCGGGGGGCGAACGGCCGCCGTACGGGACGGGGTTCTACGTCGCGCCCACCCTCCTCGCCGACTGCACCAACGACATGCGCGTCGCCCGGGAGGAGATCTTCGGGCCCGTCGTCTCCGTCATCCCCTTCGACGAGGAGGAAGAGGGCATCGCCCTCGCCAACGACACGGAGTACGGCCTGATCGACTACGTCTGGTCCGGCGACGTGGCCCGCGCCTTCCGGGTCGCGCGGCGGCTGCGGGCCGGCGGGGTCGGGATCAACACGGTCGGGCGGAATATGGAGGCGCCGTTCGGGGGGTTCAAGAAGAGTGGGGTGGGGCGGGACGTCGGGTCGTACGCGCTGCATGCGTACAGCGAGGTGCAGGCCATCGTGTGGCCCGGTTGACCGGCCGATGACTGGTGCCGGGAGGGCGAGTTGGGCACAGTCGCCCCATGGAGCAGATGGTGCGGGTCAGGGACGGTGCGGTCTGGGCGGACGACTCGGGGGAGGCGGGGGACGGCCCGACGATGGTGCTGCTGCACCCGGGTGTCGGGGACTCCCGCATCTGGGAGCCGGTGCTGCCCGCCCTGCTGGAGCGGCACCGCGTCATCCGGTACGACGCCCGCGGCTACGGCCGGTCCCCGGCGCCGACGACGTCGTACACCCAGAGCGAGGACCTGAGGAGCGTCCTGGACCACTTCGGTCTGGCCCGGGTGGTGCTGGTCGGCACGAGCATGGGCGGCAGGACCGCGGTCACCTTCACGTTGGACGACCCCGGCCGGGTGGCCGCTCTGGGCCTGCTGGTCCCGGGCGTCAACGGCTATCCGGGCCTGGAGTCGCAGGAGCTGGTCGGGCAGATCGGGAAGCTCGCCCAGGACGGCGACATGGACGCCGTGGTCGCCCTCGGCCTGCGCGTCTGGGGCGCGGCGGGCACCGCCCCCGACACCGCTGCCGCCGAGCAGCTGCGGTCGGCGATCCCCGGCTGGTTCAGCACCTACGGCCACGAGACCGAGGAGGCCCCGGCCTTCGACCGGCTCGGTGAGCTGAACGTGCCGTGTGCGCTTCTGCTCGGCGAGAAGGACATGCCCGAAGTGGTCCGCTGCAACGAGGAGATGGCCGCCCGCATCCCCGGGTGCCGTCTCGTACGGCAGCCGGAGTGCGACCACTTCCCGACCCTGCGGGCACCGCACGCGGTTGTGCGGTTGCTGGCCGAGCTGGACGCACGTGTGGTGTGACCGGCGTCAGCCGTGCAGATCCACGCGCACCGTCAGGAGATTCGTCCCGAACGCCCTGACCCCGACGCTGTTGAACCGGGGCAGGGAACGCAGCCGCGCCACCGGGTCGTCGTCCGGCAGCAGATGGGCCGTGCCGGTGTGCCACCGTCCCCTGATCCGCACCCGCACCCGCGGATCGGCCTTGATGTTGCGGACGTACTGGGACTTGTCCCCGAACTCCGAGACCAGCCAGAAGGAGTCACCGACCCGGCGGCCGCCCACCGGTGTCTGCCGGGGCAGGCCGGAGGAGCGGCCCGTGGTCTCCAGGACGGTCTGGAGGGGGAGGCGGCGCAGGACCGGGTTGCCGACGCGGCGCTGGAAGGTGGTGGCGGCGCGGAATCTGAGGTCGGAGAGGCGGGACATCGGGTGTGAATCTCCTGTCTCGTTCTGGGTGGCACGGCGCGAGCGTCGAACTGTTGCTTCAATGGTCCCCCACGCGGCATGACGAGAGCGGGTGGCTGCGGATGAGGGTCGTGACCTGGAACCTCTGGTGGCGCTTCGGGCCCTGGGAGGCCCGGCAGAAAGCCATCCTCGCCGAGCTGCACGACCTGCGCCCGGACGTCGTCGGCCTCCAGGAGGTATGGGCCGCCGACGGCGAGAACCAGGCCGAATGGCTGGCATCCGAACTCGGCATGCACTGGGCCTGGGCCCCTTCACCCGCCCCCGAGCGCTGGCGCCACCGGATCGGCGACCCCACGGTCGACATCGGCAACGCCGTACTGAGCCGCTGGCCGGTCACCGAGCGGCGCACCCTGCGCCTCCCGGCCCCCTCCGATATCGACGACGGCCGCCTCGCCCTGTTCACCCGCCTGGCCACGCCGTCGTACGACATCCCCTTCTTCACCACCCACCTCACCTCGGCCCTGCACGCCTCGGCCATACGCTGCCGCCAGGTCACCGCGCTCGCGGAGTTCATCGCCGAGAACCGTGGCGACACCCCCTTCCCGACGGTCGTCACCGGCGACTTCAACGCCTGGCCCGACTCCGACGAGATCCGCCTCTTCGGCGGCAACCGCACCGCACCGGTCGTGCCGGGCCAGGTCTTCTTCGACGCCTGGCAGTACGCCGACCCGGCCGCGCCCGCGGTCACCTGGGACCGCGCGAACCCGTACGTCGCGGCAGGCCCGGAGCCGGGCGTACGGATCGACTACATCCACGTGGGGCCGCCCGGGACGGGCGGGCTGGGGGATGTGCGGGGCGTACGGCGGGCGGGGGACGGGCCGGTCGATGGCATCTGGCCGTCGGACCATGCTGCGGTGGTGGCGGATCTGGGGGATGGGCCGATGCCCTGACGCTTCCGCAGCCGGCCTCCAGAGCCGCTCGAAGCTGTGGCCGAAACATGGCGACGAGGACCCGTCCGACAATAGATGGTGGATGGTGTGCCGAACTTGGCGTGATCGCGATGACCCGTGGCCGAGATCAGCGCTGAGTATGGACATCATCGGCCGACAACGAGCCCGGGCAGGCCGGATGAGGCGGACGTCGAACACCCTGGCCCCTATTGACGCCCCAGGAAGATCGGATTGGTGAACGCCGCCAACACCCCCGGCAGCGGTCCCACCGCCGCCTCGTGACGCAGCTCCGCCCGTACGTAGGCCGCGTACGAGGGCGTCGTACGCCACTCCACGACCCCTGAACCGGCCACCGGCAGCGGCGGGCTGGTGAACAGGACGCCCTGGTCGGTCACGAAGCGGACCGTGCAGCGGGGGGCGCCCGAGGCCTCGAGGCGGACCGTGACCGGGGCGTTCCGGTCGACCTTCAGCCGCTCGCCGATGCCGGCGTGTTCGCCCTTCGCGCCGGACACACCGAAGGTCAGGGAGACGTTCTTCGACTCGGCGACGTACGACCGTCCCGCCTTGATGCCCTCCTGGATCGCCTCCCGCGTCAGGTCGTCGGCCAGGACCACCGTCTGCGGGCTGCCGACCGGGTCCGGGTCGCGGTGGGCGTCGCTGTTGCCCATGGCCGGGATCCAGTCACGGCCCTCCCGCACCGAGGCCACCAGCATGCTGTCCCAGTCGGCCAGGGACACCTCGTCGTCCGGCGTGTAGGGCCCGTTCCACACCTCGACCGCGTCCGCCTCGCCGAAGCCGAACTTCCAGTTGCAGCCGACGCAGGTGGCGTGCGGGTGGGCGGGCACGACGAGGCCGCCGGCCTTGCGGATCTGCCGGGCGAACCGGCCGAAGCGGTTGTCCCGGGCCCGGTAGCGCCAGTCGATGAACGTCCCCGGCTCGACCCCGAGGGCCACCACGTGGCCGTTGCGGGTCGTGATCTCCTCGCCCAGCATCACCAGCAGGTCGTCGCCCGCCACGTCGGCCCAGTGCGCGTGCGCCGAGTGCGTGTTGTGCTCCGAGCTGTTGATGAAGTCCAGGCCCGCCGCCCGCGCCAGCGCCGCGATCTCGGCGGGCGTACGGCGGCCGTCGGAGTACCAGGAGTGCAGGTGGCAGTCGCCCCGGTACCAGGCGCGGCCCCGGCCCTTCGCCCGCTCCGGCGGGTACGTCGGCTTCACGGCCTCGCCGGGCTCGCCGTACGTCAGCGTGATCGTGAGCTCGTACGACAGGCCCTGCGGCGCCACCGTGTAGGGCCCGAGGGCGATGGACCACGTGCCCTCCCGGACCGGCCCCGGGATGTATCCCGGCGTCGCGTCGTCCGCCCGGATGAAGAACTCGGTCCTGGCGCCCCCCGACCAGCCCCGGAAGCCCTTCCCGCCCAGCTCCGTGCCGCGCTGGTCGAAGATGCCGATGTCGAGGGCGTTGCCCGGGGTGCCGGCCGGGACGGACGGCTTCTCGTAGGTGTAGGAGACCTTGATCTCCCTTACGCCGGACGGGATTTCGAGCGGTACGTACACGAAGTCGGGGGCCCCGGGCGGCAGGGTGCCGCGTACCGTCCGCGTCTCCTGGTTGCCGTCGGCCGCTGAAGCGAAGCTCACAGTTCCCAACGTAAGCGCGGCGGCGGCTCCCGTCACGAACAGTGCGCGTCTGCCCAGGCCCGCGTGGCCCGCGTGGTTGTCCTCGCACATGCTGCTGCTCCCCAGGTCGTCGTGAGTGACATGGCTTGGGTGGTGCAGGGGTGGTGCGTGCAACCCTCGTATTCAGCCGTGAACTGCGGGGCAAGGGAAGGGAAGCGGCAGCTTTCGTGCCATCGGCCGGGCGTAGACGTGCCACGGGCCTTTTCGTACAACGCTTCAGTCCGTGATGAGGTCGTGTATGCCGTGCCGGCGGACAGTACGAGCAAAGGGAACCGAAAGGTGTATGGATGTATCAAAAAGACCTCTGCGGGGTGGACGACGCCGCCACGCAGACCAAGACGCTCCCGAGCAGGGCATCCTCGGGACGGGTGATCCCGGCCCGACGGGAGGTCCACAACCGGCTCGCCGCGCTGGACGGACTTCGGTTCCTGGCCGCACTCGCCGTGGTGCTCTTCCACTTCGTCGGCCAGACCCGCTGGGGGATGATCGACATATGGGGCCGCCCATGGCAGGCCACGTTCCCCGAGGCGCACGGCTATTTCGCCTACGGGCGGCTCGGTGTCGACCTGTTCTTCATGATCAGCGGCTTCGTCATCTGCATGAGCGCCTGGGGGCGCAGCCCGCGTGACTTCTTCATCTCACGCGTGACCCGTCTGTTCCCCATGTACTGGATCGCGATCGCGGTGGCGGCGACCGTCATCTACGTGTTCGACACCCCGTTCGGGCGCCCCCACCCACGTGTGCTGCTGGCCAACCTGACCATGTTGCAGACCCCGCTGAAGGTGGACAACCTGGACTCCGTCTACTGGACGCTGTGGCCGGAGCTCTGCTTCTACCTCACCTTCTCGGTCGTGGTGTGGAAGGGCCTGACCTACACGCGGGTCGCGGTCTTCTGCGGTGTATGGACGGTCGCGGCGGTACTCGCGCCGAGCGCCGGCATCCCCCTGCTGACGCTGCTGGTCAACCCGACCTCGGCGCCGTTCTTCATCGCGGGCCTGGCCTTCTACCTCATGCACCGCTTCCGGCCCACCCCCCTGCTGTGGGGCATCGTCCTGATGCAGTGGCTGCTGGCGCTGCACTTCATGCTCGCGCCGCACGGAGGGCGCAACAACTGGGACACCTGGACTCCGTGGCGCGGATGGCTGGTCCTGGTGGTCACCGTCTTCTTCGTGCTGATCGCCGTGATCGCGCTCGGCTGGACTCGCCGCATACACGGCAGGGGACTGACCGCGCTCGGCGCGACCACCTTCCCGCTCTACCTGCTGCACGACCCCATCGGCATGACCATCGCCCACCACTACGGCGACCGGGTCAACCCCTGGGTGCTGGTCGGCGTCACCACGACCGCTCTGATCGCGCTGTCCTATCTGGTGCACCGTTTCATCGAGCGGCCGATGGCCAGGTCCGTACGCCGCTGGCTGAACTCGGCCTCGTTCGGCTTGCAGCCACCACGTGAGCGCGTCTGACGTCCCGCCCGCCGACCACAACGCACCCGCCCCAGGCAACACCCCCAGACCACCCCCAGACCACCCCCCGACCCCACTGAACCGGCGAAGCCCCTCCGTATGCTCGAAGGATGACGACTTCCGCGACCTCCGGAACCGGCTCGACACCAGGCCCCGACGAGCGCCCCACCGAGCGTCCCGGCGCCACCGGCCCGACCGAGAACTCCATGCGTCGCGCCCTCAAACGCGCCCGGGACGGCGTCGCGCTCGACGTCTCCGAGGCGGCCGTCCTGCTCCAGGCCCGCGGCGGGGCACTCGACGACCTCGCCGCGTCGGCCGGCCGGGTGCGGGACGCGGGCCTCGAAGCCGCCGGCCGGCCCGGCGTCATCACGTACTCGAAGAGCGTCTTCATCCCCCTCACCCGACTGTGCCGTGACAAGTGCCACTACTGCACCTTCGTCACCGTGCCCGGCAAGCTGCGCCGGGCAGGGCACGGGATGTTCATGTCCCCCGACGAGGTCCTCGACATCGCCCGCAAGGGTGCCGCCCTCGGCTGCAAGGAAGCCCTCATCACGCTCGGCGACAAGCCGGAGGAGCGGTGGCCGGAGGCCAGGGAGTGGCTCGACGCGCACGGCTACGACGACACCATCGCCTACGTCCGCGCCATCTCCATCCGGATCCTGGAGGAGACGGGGCTGCTGCCCCACCTCAACCCGGGCGTCATGACCTGGACCGACTTCCAGCGGCTCAAGCCCGTGGCCCCGTCGATGGGCATGATGCTGGAGACGACCGCGACCCGGCTGTGGTCCGAGCCGGGCGGGCCGCACCACGGCTCCCCGGACAAGGAACCCGCCGTCCGCCTGCGCGTCCTGGAGGACGCGGGCCGGTCCTCCGTGCCCTTCACGTCCGGGATCCTGATCGGGATCGGTGAGACGTACGAGGAGCGGGCCGAGTCCCTGTTCGCGCTCAGGAAGATCTCCCGCTCGTACCACGGCATCCAGGAACTGATCATCCAGAACTTCCGCGCCAAGCCGGACACCGCGATGCGCGGCATGCCGGACGCCGAACTGGACGAACTCGTCGCCACGGTGGCCGTCGCCCGGCACATCCTCGGCCCCGCCGCCAACATCCAGGCACCGCCCAACCTCGTGGACAGTGAGTACGAGCGGCTGATCACCGCCGGCATCGACGACTGGGGCGGGGTCTCCCCGCTGACCATCGACCACGTGAACCCCGAACGTCCCTGGCCGCAGATCGAGGAGTTGGCGCAGCGCTCGGCGGCGGCCGGGTTCGAACTGCGTGAACGCCTCTGTGTGTACCCGGAGTTCGTGCAGCGCGGCGAGCCCTGGCTGGACCCGCGGCTGCGCCCGCACATACGGGCGCTGGCCGACCCGGAGACGGGACTGGCGGTCCCGGACGCGACCGTCGAGGGCCACCCGTGGCAGGAGCCGGAGGAGGCGTTCGTCGCGTCCGGCCGTACGGATCTGCACACCACCATCGACACCGAGGGCCGTACGTCCGACCGCCGCGACGACTTCGACGAGGTGTACGGCGACTGGGGCGCCCTGCGCGAGGCCGCCGCGCCCGGGATGGTGCCGGAGCGCATCGACACCGACGTCCGCCAGGCGCTGCGTGTCGCCGCCGACGACCCGACCCGGCTGACCGACGACGAGGCGCTGGCGCTGCTGCACGCGGACGGCCCGGCGCTGGACGCGCTCACGCGTGTCGCCGACGACGTGCGCAAGTCGGCGGTCGGTGACGACGTCACGTACATCGTCACCCGGAACGTCAACTTCACCAACGTCTGCTACACCGGCTGCCGCTTCTGCGCCTTCGCCCAGCGCCGCACCGACGCCGACGCGTACACCCTCTCCCTGGAGCAGGTCGCCGACCGCGCCCAACAGGCCTGGGAGGTGGGCGCGGTGGAGGTGTGCATGCAGGGCGGCATCCATCCCGACCTGCCCGGGACGGCGTACTTCGACATCGCGAAGGCCGTGAAGGAGCGTGTGCCCGGCATGCACGTGCACGCCTTCTCGCCGATGGAGGTCGTGAACGGCGCCACCCGCACCGGCATGTCGATCAGGGAGTGGCTGAGCGCTGCGAAGGAGGCGGGCCTGGACTCCATCCCCGGCACCGCCGCCGAGATCCTCGACGACGAGGTCCGCTGGGTCCTGACCAAGGGCAAGCTGCCGACGGCCACCTGGATCGAGGTGATCACGACGGCCCACGAACTCGGCATCCGCTCCTCGTCGACGATGATGTACGGCCACGTCGACCAGCCGCGCCACTGGCTCGGCCATCTGCGCACCCTGGCCGGCCTCCAGCAACGCACCGGCGGATTCACGGAGTTCGTGACCCTCCCCTTCATCCACACCAACGCCCCGGTGTACCTGGCCGGCATCGCCCGTCCGGGCCCGACGACCCGCGACAACCGGGCGGTCACGGCCATGGCCCGCCTGCTCCTGCATCCGCACATCCCCAACATCCAGACCAGCTGGGTGAAGCTGGGCACCGAGGGCGCGGCGGAGATGCTCCGCTCCGGCGCCAACGACCTCGGCGGCACGCTGATGGAGGAGACGATCTCGCGGATGGCGGGTTCGTCGTACGGCTCGTACAAGTCCGTACGTGATCTGGTGGCCGTCGCGGAGGCGGCGGGCCGCCCGGCCAGGCCCCGCACGACCCTGTACGGCGAGGTCCCGGAGGAACGGCAGAGGGCGGCGGCGGCCTCGGACGGGCATCTTCCGGAGCTGTTGCCGGTGCTGGACTGAGGAAGTCCGCCGCGCGGGGGTCGGTACGATGATCCGACCCCCGCTGGAGGGGTTCCCGTAGCTTGTGCAGCTGAGGAGATGCGTGCCGTGCCTGCTCCCAAGGTCTGGGTGACCGGTCTGACGGTGGGAGCGATAGCCGCCGTCACCGTCCTCGCCGTACAGGCCGACAAGGGGCCGCACCCGACGGCCACGGCGGCCCGCCCGAGCGCGTCGGCGTCGCCGGGCGCGAGCCCCGCTCCGTCCAAGTCCGCCAAGTCCACCGCCGTGCCGGACGGCTCGGGCACGGGCCGCCGGATCGTCTACTCCCTCGGCCAGAAGCGGGTCTGGCTGGTCGACGCGAGCGACGCCTCCCGCCGTACCTTCACCGTCTGGCCGGGCACGGTGAGCCCGGACCCCGGCACCTACGCGGTCTCCTCGCGCACCATGGCCACCACGGGCTCGGACGGCGTGCAGATCGAGAACATCATCTACTTCGCCGCGAAGTCCGGCGTCTCCATCGCCTTCTCCAACGCCGTGGACGGCTCCTCGCCCCCGCCCGCCGAGGGCAAGCAGACCGGCGGGGTCCGGATGCGTGCGGCCGACGGCGACGCGTTGTGGACGTTCGGGGAGACGGGCACGACCGTGGTCGTGGTCAAGTAGGACCGCTGCCGGGAGGCCACTGCATCTTTCGATGTAGGCCAGGTTCGACTTCGCTCATGACGACTCCGCCCGGTGGCGCAGTGACGATGAGTGCATGACGCACACGGACGCGCGGGTGACACGGACACCGCAGGTCGCCCCCACGGGCCGACGACTCCCTCTCCTCGACGTACTGCGCGGGGCGGCCATCCTGGGCACGCTGATGACGAACGTATGGATCTTCACCGGTCCCGGCGCGGAGTGGGGAGCCTTGCAGTCCGGTTCGTCGGCGGGGGTCGTCGAAGGAACGTTCAGCGTGCTGGCGAACGGCAAGTTCCTGTCGCTGCTGACGGTCCTGTTCGGCGTCGGTCTGGCCATCCAGTACGCCTCGGCGGCGCGGCGCGGGCAGCCGTGGCCGGGGCGCTACCGGTGGCGGGCGCTGTTCCTGTTCGCCGAGGGCACGGTGCACTTCGTGCTGGTCTTCGCCTGGGACGTGCTCATGGGGTACGCGGTCACCGCGCTCCTGGTCGCCTGGCTGCTGACCCGCTCGGAACGGGCCCGGCGACGGGTGATGTGGTGGGCGGCGGGCATCCATCTGACGCTGATGGCCCTGCTGACAGCGGCCCTGGCCCTGACCGGCGACAACTCCGACGACACGGTCTCCGACAACGCGGTCTCCGAGGAGGTCGTGGAGCTGTACGCGCACGGCAGCTACTCGGAGCAGATCACCTTCCGTCTGGAGAACGCGATCGCGCTGCGCATGGAACCGGTGCTCACCTTCTTCCTCCTGCTCTTCCTCTTCCTGCTGGGCGTGCGGCTGTTCCGGGCGGGCGCCTTCGGCGCGGACGAGACGGGCCGCCGCCTGCGCTCCCGCCTGCTGGCCTGGGGCCTGGGCCTCGGCCTGCCCCTCAACGCGGCGGCGACCCTGGCCGGCCAGGACTACTTCCTCCTGGCCCGCTACGCCGCCGCCCCGCTGCTGGCCCTCGGGTACATCGGGCTGATCGGCGCCCTGGTGGACCGGGTACGGAAGCCGGGCCCGCTCATGACGGGCCTGACCTCCGTCGGCCGCACGGCCCTGTCCGGCTATGTCCTCCAGAACCTGCTCTGCGTGCTCATCTCGTACGGCATCGGCCTGGGCCTGGCGGAACGGCTCGGCGACACGGGTCCCTGGTGGGTGGTGGGCCTGTGGGTCACGGTGTGCGCCATCCTCATGGCGGGCTCCACCCTCTGGCTGCGGCGCTTCTCGGCAGGGCCCCTGGAGTCGGTCCAGAAATGGGCCCTGCGTCACTGAAGCGGTGTCAGTTGTCGCGCGGCAGGTGGTTGACGATCAGCACCACGCCGCTGAACAGGAACACCCGGGTCGCCGCGTCGAGCCCGTTCCAGTCCCCCGACTGCCACATGGAGAACCACTCACCACCGATCGCGATGAACCCGGCACCGAACAGCAGCATCAGCATCAGCAGACCGTAGGTGGAGAACCGACGGGCACGGGCGACGTCGCGCCGGGCCCACAGCCACGTCCCGTATATCAGCACGAGCGCGGCGACGGTCTCCCAGACGATGATCGCGACGTAGGCGGCGTTCTGAAGTGCCTTGCTGGTGACGGCTCTCCACATCAGGTCCTCGTCCTTGAACGTCGTATCCATCGCCAGGACGTGCTGCACGAACTGCTGGTTCGTCCCGAAGTCGGTGATGTTGCCGAAGGCGACGAGGGCGATGTAGAGGGCCGCGGTGGCGGTGAGGAGGGTGGCGGCCAGGTGGAGGGTGGTGCGTGGGGGTGTGGTCATGCAGATCATTTTCCGTACTGCGCCGGGGGGCGGGAACCCATTGAGCCAGAATGACGGGAGCCGGTCGGGCCGAGGAGAGGGGACGCGGGATGGCGCAGGCGCGGCCGTCGATGCAGGAGCTGATCCGGCAGGGCAGACGGGCCGGGTTCGTGGGGCGGAACGCCGAACGGGCCGCGTTCCGGGCGAACTTCGACGTCCCGCCGCAGGACGAGCGGCATCGGTTTCTGTTTCATGTGCACGGAAACGCGGGTGTCGGCAAGACCTTTCTGTTGCGGGAGATGGAACAACTCGCCCGCGAGAAAGGTGCGCTCACCGCGTACGTCGATGAGAGCGTCGGCAGTGTGCCGGAGGCGATGACGGTGATCTGCCGTCAGTTCGCGGGGCAGGGACACAGGTTCAAGGAACTCGAGCGGTTGCTCGCCGCCCATCGGGAACGACGGCATGAGGCGGAGGCCGCTGTCGCCACGCTGGAGCCCGAGCCGCAGGTCCCGTCGGCCGGCAGCACGGCGGTGATGCGGGCCGGGCTGGTGGGGCTGGGCATGGTGCCGGGGGTCGGCGCCTTTGCCGGGGCACTGGACGCGGCCCAACTCGCGCAGGGCGCCGACCGCTTGCGGGCGGGGCTCAGTTCCCGCTTCCGGAATCAGGACGACGTGCAGCTGGTGCTGTCACCGGAACGCGTGCTCACCCCGGCGCTGCTCACCGAACTGTCCGACGCGGCATACGCGGCGCCGTGGATCGTCCTGTTCTTCGACACGTACGAACGCACCGGCCCGTTCCTGGACGGCTGGCTGCACGAGGTGATGACCACGGACCGGCATGGCGCGCTGCCCGCCACGGTCGTCGTGGTCACCGCCGGCCAGCACCCCTTCGACACCACCCGCTGGGGTGGCTTCGCCGACTTCATGACCGATGTGCCGCTCGGCCCGTTCACGGAGGCCGAGGCGCGCGGACTGCTCGCCGACAGGGGAGTCGTGGCCCAGCCGGTCGTCGAGGAGGTGCTCCGCCTCACCGGCGGACTGCCCGTGCTGGTCTCGACCCTGGCCGAGCAGCGGCCCGCCGACCCGGACGACATAGGTGACCCCAGCCCCACCGCCGTCGAACGCTTCCTGAAGTGGGAGCAGGATCCCGTACGCAGGGCGGTGGCCCTCGCCTGCGCGCTGCCCCGGCGCCTCGACTTTGATGTCTTCCGGGCAGCCGTGGACTGCCCGGACGAGGACGTCGACCCGCTCTTCGGCTGGCTGCGGGGCCTCGCCTTCGTGGACGACCGCGGGGACCGGCTGCGCTTTCACGACCTGGTGCGTGAGCCGATGCTCCGGTTGCAGCGGCGGCGCTCTCCACGAGGGTGGACCGAGCGCCACGAGAGGCTCGCGGGTGTCCTCGGCCGCTGGCGCGAGGAGGCGGCGAGCGGCCTGAGCCCCTACGCGGAGTGGACGGACGAGCCGTGGCGTGAACTGCGACTGGAGGAGACGTACCACTTGCTGTGCGCCCGCCCGCGCACGGCACTCGGCGGGGCGCTGCGGGATCTGGTGTGGGTGTGCGGTGCCGATGAGGTGGCCGGTCGCCGCTGGGCGCTGATGCTGGCGGAGGCGGGCGACGCGACGGACGACCCCACCCTGCGCGAGTGGGGCCGACTGCTGCGCGAGGCGCTCGCGGACGACGCGACCGCGATGACCAAGGTGGCGGACCTGGTCCTGTCCCGCCCCGGGCTGGACCCTCGCGGGCGGGCGGTCGCGTACACGTTCCGGGCGAGGGAACTGCGCCACGAGGGAAAGTACGAGCTGGCCCTGGCCGATTCCGACCGGGCGATCGAGCTCGATCCGGAGCTGACCCCGGCGTACGTCGGCCGCGGTCTCGCCCACCGAGCCGCCGGTGACTTCCCGGCGGCGCTGGCCGCACTCGACCGTGCGGACGAGCTGACGCCCGACGATGCGTTCATCATCGCCGAGCGGGCGCAGACCTGTCGGATGGCGGGCCGTTTCGAGGAAGCCGTCGCCGGCTTCGACCGGGCTGTCGCCCTCGACCCGACCGATCCCGCGTTCCTGACGGCCAGAGGGGTGTGCCGACAGGAACTCGGGCAGTACGACAAGGCGCTCGCCGACTTCGACCAGGCCGTGCGTCTCGACGAGGACCACATGTGGCCGCTCGTGCGCAGGGCCCGGCTGCGCCGGGTAAGGGGAGAGCTGGACGAGGCGTTCGCGGACTTCGACCGCGCGGTCCGCATCGCGCCCGACTCCGCCTGGGTGGCCTCGGAACGCGGGGACGCCTACCGGCTCACCGGCAGGTTCGAGGAGGCCGTCACCGAGCTCGGCCGGGCGATCGCCCTCAAACCCGATTACAGCTCCGCGCTCGCGAGCCGGGGCTGGTCCCAGCATGAGCTGGGCCGGCACGAGGAGGCTCTGGCCGATCTCGGCGCAGCCATCGAACTGGACCCCGACTACGCCTGGGCGTTGGTGATGCGAGCTCGGGTGAGAGACGGACTGGATGACCAGGAGGGCAGGTTCGAGGACCTCCGGCGAGCCGCTGAGGTGGACACGGCACAGGGGTGGGCCGCCGGTGAGCTGGGCGAGGCGTGCCTCCTCGCCGGCCGTTACGACGAGGCGCTCGCCGCATTCCACCGGGCACTGGAACAGGATCCGGACTACGACTACGCGTGGGCTTCCCTCGGGGCGACCCACCGGGCCCTGAAGAACTACGAGGAGGCCCTGCGGTGTCTGGATCGCGCGTTGGCCTTGGACCCGGACTACGCGTGGGCCTACGGTCTGCGGGCGCGCGTCTGTCTGGCGACCGGGCGGAGCGAGCAGGCCCTCGCCGACCTGGACCGGTGCGTCGCCCTGGGGTCGGAGGCCGACTGGGCACGCAGCACGGCCATCCAGACGCTGGTGCTGTGCGGCCGCTGGGAGGAGGCGTCGGCCCGTCTGGCCGATGCGGAAGGGGCTGGGCCACCCGACGGAGCCGACCTGGACGATCTACGCATCGAGATGCACCGTCACAGCGGACACTGGGCGCAGGCGCGGCAGATCGCCGAGCGGCTGCGCGAGGCGGAGCCGCTCGCCGGAACCTTCCAACTGGCCTTGACCGTGAGCCGGTCCGAGGGACTGCGGGCCGCTGAACCTCTCTGGCGGGAGTTGGCTCGCGCGGTGCACGAGGACGACGAGCTGGAGGAACTGGAACGCGCCCAGGGGCGGTTCTTCATCGCCTGCGCCCTCGCCGAGTGGGCCGACGCCGACGGAGGACTGGCTGATCTGCTCGCCCTGGAGCCCAGTTGGGAGGAGCTGGCGCCTGTCGCCGCCGTCCTCACCGACATCCTGGACAGCCCGGACACGGACCGCACCCGCCTCGCCCCTCGCCTGGCGGCGGTCACCGAGGCATGCGAGGCGGTGCGGGCGCGTTACGCGGAATGACCCGCGAGCGCCTTCAGCTGTCGGGGATAGCCGACCAGTGGTACCCGGGGCTCTTCGGGGGCGGGCCGATCTCTTCGGCCGAAAAGGAACTGGTGAAGGCGCTGTACCGCATCCGGCGCGGGTTCGTCTCGTACGTCAGCAGGCGGTGCTCCTGGTCCATGAGCTCTCGCGAGCAGGTCCGGTGGGTGGTCCGTACGGGCCGGTACATCGTGAGGAGGTTGCGGTCGAAGACGGCTCTGCCGGTGAAGTCGTTGCAGCCGGTGTTGCCGGTGACCCGTCCGTCCCGGTGGAAGACGTAGTACACCGCCGTGCCGCCGATGACCGGTATCTGGCCGCCGTCGTCAGCGGCCAGGTACTCCAGTTCCCATCGGGAGCCGAAGAGCCCCTTGGGCCGCAGTAGTTGCAGCGCGACGTAGTCCCCCCGCTGGTTCGTCAGGTTCATCGTCAGGTCGTCGACAGGCCGGCTGATGGTGAGCGGCCCGCTGAGGAGCTTCCGCAGCTTCCCCTCGAAGGCGAGATTCGTCGCCGGGCACTGCTTCGCCGGGGGCGCCCCGTCGGTCTTCTCGCCCACGGTGACCGCTGTCGCGGTGACGGTCGCCCCCGCCTTGAACGGAGTGCATGCGTAGTTGCCCTCGGCCCTGTTGCCGTCGCCGAACTCGATCCATGCGGCGGTAGGGGGCGGCGCGATGGTCGTCCGCCCGCCGACGCCGATATGCCTCACGTACCAGGCCGCTCCCGCCAGCAGATCCCCGTAGGCGGCGGGTGTCTTGGCGGTGGGCGGGGCCGTCGCTCGTCCCGGCTCCGTGGACGTGCACGCGGTGACGAGGAGCAGGGCGGCGAGCAGGGATCCGGCGATGGTCCTGGTACGGGGCCCACGCTTGTCGTTGACGGTCACGCATGGTCAGACGTTCAAAGCCCGCCGCGCGTTGTCCCATGCGTTCAGGTGGAGCAGGCCGCGACGAACGCCGACCAGACGTCATCGGTGAACGCGAGCTGGGCGCCGTCCTGTCCTTGGAGTCGCGGATGTGGACGGTGGTGTGGGCGGGGGCAGCGGCTATGGCGACCTCGACGCACTCGGGCCGTCGTTGCTGCTGTAGCTGCTCTTGAACCACTTCAGTGGGCTTGCGGGGGCCATTCCGGCTCAGGCTGCTTCTCCACTCCGACGGCACCCTCCGCATCGAGGTCACCGACGCCCGAGGCGACCGGATCCCGCAGGTCCGGGACGCGGTGGGCGGCGACGCGGAGTCGGGCCGGGGCCTGCTGATCGTGGCGGCGTACGCGGACCGCTGGGGTGTCGACGAGGCCCCGGCCAACTGCAAGACCGTATGGGCCGAACTGGCACCGGATCGTGGCGAGTCGTGACCCGGCCGTTCCCGACGCCAAAAACCAAAGAACCGGGAAAAGAACCAACCCACCCCCGCCGCCCCCGTCGATCACCCGCAGGGGTGAACATCGCCAACTCGGCTGGCGCGGACGGGATTCGATGGTGCAGCGTCTGCCGAAGACAACCGCACACATGAATCGGCCCTCGCCGGGACTGGCATCCCAATGCGAGGGCCTAACACCGAGGAAGAAGACACCTTCCCGATGACTGACAAGCACCCTAGCGCGCCCGCGCCCGCCAAGTCCGGCCATTCCGCCGGAGGCGTCGAGCACGTCAACGAACCTCACCACGACCAGTTCGTCGTGGTCGGAAACCACCTCGCCCAGCACCCGGAGCTGTCCCTGACGGCGATCGGTCTGGCGGTCCACATCCAGTCGCTGCCCGCCCGGACCCCCATCGGGATCAAGGCCCTCACCGCGAAGTTCCCCGAGGGGGAGATGCGGATCGCTGCCGCCCTGCGGGAGCTGGAGGCGCACGGGTATCTGGCACGCACCAAGGAGCGTCTTCAATCGGGCCGAGTCGTGACCCGGACGATCTCGTACAACAAGCCTGGGCGCACGGTCGTCCGAGCAGCGGCGGAGCCCGCACCGCGCCCGGAACCGCCGACCCGCCCGGAGGCGTCGGCGGGGCCCGGTGCCGCAGTCGACCTGCTCGCCGGTCTGCGTGCCTACGACTCCCGCCTGCTGCTGGCCGAACGGGACGTGCACCGCTTGGCCCCAGCCGTCTCGGCCTGGCTGGAGAGGGGCGTGCCGCCGACCGCCGTACAGCGGACTCTGACGACGGGCCTGCCCCAGGACCCCATCCTGAATCCGGCGGCATTTCTGACTCACCGCCTGGCAGCACTCCTGCCGCCACCCCTCCCAGCCCCGCTACCCCTCCCAGCCCCGGCACGCCATCCAGCCCCGACCCCGGTCCGCCCGGACCCCCTCCAGACCTGCGAGGGCTGCGACCGGGCGTTCCGTCCCCGCAGCCGGGCCGCTGCCGCGACTGCCGTGCGGTCGGCGCGGCGGCGTAGAGCGTGGACGCGAGCCCCATGACAAGCGCCGCGCACGCACCGCGCCACCGACTCCGCCGGTACCGTACGAGGACCGAGTCACCCGCACCGGAGGTCACCGTGAGCGCCCGGACCGACGGCCCGTACGGACCGCTGATCCCCATGCCCGAGCTGACCCCGGACGCGCTGCGGGCTGCGGTCGCGCGCATCGCGCCCAGCAGGGTCCCAGCCCTGACACAGCACCTCTTCGAGGCCACGACGAACGCCCAGCAGACACAGAGCCTCGCGCCGCTCAGGGCCTTCGTGCACTCCTGGGCCGTGTTCGTGGCGATCGAACGGCACCCGGAACGCGCCGCCCGGCTGCGTGATCTGGAGGGCATCGTGGACGCGGGGGAGCGGGATCCTGCGGAGGCCATCGCCGAGATCCGCGTGATTCGAGAGGCCGCCGAGGCAGAGGCGGGGCTGTGACGGACTGGGCATGGGACTACAACCCGAGTGCCGAGTACGTCACCGGCGGTCTACCGCCCGGGTGGCGGAAGTAGAGAGACTCGCCACCGAGTTGGCCGCACTCGGCCATGACTCCGTGAAATTCGGCAGACCAGTCGACCGGGAGGGCGGACTGCGCGAATTCGGCATCCTCGGCGGACGGGGCTTCATCAGCTTTCTGGCCGTACCTCGCCATGAGTGCGTCTATGTCTGCAATGTCACTTGGTATGGGTGATAACTGACCACTCACGCCCACTTCAGTCACACCTCGCATACCGTTCCGCCCCCTGAACCGACCGTCCCCGGTCGATTACAGTGGCGAACTGTCGTACGGACGGGTAAGCGGGCGGGGAGGTCTCGATGGGTGCGACAGCCGGCGCCGTCTGGGGCCGTACCGAGCAGCAGGACTTCCGTAGCCGGGTGCGTGGCACGCTTCTCGGGGCGGCCGTCGGGGACGCCCTCGGTGCGCCCGTCGACGGGCTCGGGCTGGACGAGATCAAGGAGCAGTACGGTCCCGAGGGGCTCCTCGATCTCGGGTTCGGGTACGGGCGGCGCGGTGCCGTCAGCCATCTCACGCAGCTGGCCCTGTTCTCCGTCGACGGGCTGATAAGAGCCCAGGTCAGACGGGACACCGGCGCCTGGCATCCGCCCACCGACCTGCACCGGGCGTATCTGCGCTGGGCCGCCACACAGCGGGACTGGGGCCCCGACGAGCGCCGTAAGGACGACGGGTGGCTGGCGCGCGAGGAGTGGCTGTACGCCCGCCGCGACCCCACCCGCGCGCTTCTCCTCGGCCTCGGTGACGACACCATGGGCACTCTGGAGTCGCCCAAGAACGCGGCCGAGCTCGGGCCGGAGGCCGTCGCCCGTTCCGCGCCCTTCGGGCTGCTCGTCGGCTGGGAGCCCCAGCTCGTCATGCAGCTCGCCGTCGAGTGCGCGACGCAGACCCACGGCCACCCGATCGCCTACCTGTCGGCGGGAGCGTACGCCGCCGTCGTGCATGGGCTTGCCTGCGGGGAGAGCCTCGACGGGGCCGTCCAGCGGGCGCTCGCGCTGCTCGCCCTGCGGCCCGGGCACGAACCCGTGTCGGACGCGTTGCAGCACGCGCTGGGCGCCGTACGGCAGGGTATGCCGAGCCCGGCGCGGGTGGAGGAGCTCGCGGCCGACGGCTCGGCGGACGGGCTGCTCGCGGCCGCCGTGTACTGCGCCCTGGTGGGGGAGGACGTCCGGCACGGGCTGTGCCTCGCCGCGAACCACGACGGCCCCTCCGCCGCAGCGGCCTCCCTCACCGGCGGGCTGCTCGGTGCCCTGCACGGCGAGACGGCTCTCCCGCCCGCCTGGCTGGCCGAGTTGGAGGGCCGCCCCACGATCCTCGAACTCGCCGACGACTTCGCCATGGAGATGACTCAGGGACCTGCGCTGCACGGGCCCGCGGGGGCGTCTCCGGGGTGGCTGGCGCGTTATCCGCGGTAGGTCCGCGTCTTCCGGGGGCCGGTCCGGCGGTGCTAGCCGATGACGGTGTGAAAGAACAGGACGCCGCCACCGAAGGCGGTCCCGCCGGCGAGCATGGCCGCGTCCGGACCGTTGCCTCCCCACAGGGTCACGAGCACGGCGCCGATGCCCACGAGTCCGCCCAGCGCGAAGACCACCGCCGCGCGCAGGCTGAGCAGGGGGTCGCGGTCGTTGTCCAAGAACGGCTCCCGTTCGCAGCAGGGTGGTCCGGCACTCCACCACATGGACAGATCAGCGTAGACCAATTTCGAGCTGTGAGCAAGAATAATTTTGAGAATCGCGGATTGGGTGGGTGGCTAGGGTCGGCGCAACGTCTGCAAGAGCCGCCCGGTTTCCGTGATCGTCCAGAAGCTCCATCCGTTCCGGTTGGGCTTCACGTGCGGTTTCACGGCCTGCAAGACGGCACTGGCTGCCCCGCTGGGGGTGCGGTAGTGGCCCAGGGCCGGGCCTTCCGTGACCGTGAGGGACTGTGTGACCGGGTCGTATTCCCCCTCGACGCGCACGCCGCCATAGAGGGCGTGCACCGCCACGCGTTCGTCCGTCGAGGCCGTGGGCCGGGTCGCGGGCGCCGGCTGCTGGAAGTGCTCGACGAGCCTGCGCACCGCCTCTCCCGGGGTCACGTCCCAGGCGCGGGCGAGGAGGGCGACCTTGGCGAAGGTGGCGTCATCCACGGAGATGCTGTTGCTCATGTTCTCAGTCTACCCCCATAGTGAGTAAATTAGAGAACACTGAGGGTGGTCGAGAGCGGCGTGAGCCGGTCCCGACCACCCTGGGGGGTGGCCTACGGGAACTCTCGGCCCAGGGCCTGTCCGATAGGTCAGTTACGAGCTGAGAGGATCGGTCCGTGGAAGACCGTCTATGAACGTCACCGCCTGCGGTCGGCCGACGGAACCTGGGAACGACTGCTCCAGCAGGTCCAGGCTGCGGCAGATGCGGCGGGTGAGATCGACTGGGACATCTCGGTCGACTCCACCATCGTCCGCGCGCATCAGCATGCGGCTGGCGCGCGCACCGACTCGCCTCCGGCCCCGGGATCAAAGGGGGCGGCCGAAGGGATGGAACACCAGGACGAGATGCGAGGGCAGAGTCTCGTCGCCCGTCTGGTGGAAGTGGTGCTGGAGGCGAGGGCCTGGGCCGTTCGCGCGGAGGGTTCACCACCAAGCTCCACCTGAGCGCGGACGGCCGCTGCCGCCCATTGCCCCTGATCGTCACTCCAGGTCAGCGGGCGGACTGCACCCAGTTCAAGCCGGTCCTGGCGAAGATCCGAGTGTCCAGACCTGGCCCGGGACGACCACGAAGGAAGCCCGACAGCCTCGCAGCCGACAAGGCCTACAGCAACGGCCCCATCCTCGAGTACCTGCGATGTCCGGGAATCCACCACACCATCCCGGAGCAGACCGACAGCCAGGCCGCTCGCCTGCGCAAAGGCTCGGGAGCCGGACGGCCGCCCGGCTCCGATGAGGACCGCTACAAGAAGCGCAACACCGTCGAGCGGACGGTCAACCGCTTGAAGCAGTCCCGGGCGGTCGCGACTCGCTACGACAAGCGCGGCTACGTTTTCCTCGGCACCGCCACCGCGGCGTCTGTCGCCATCTGGCTCCGAACATGACCCTCCTACGCAACCCAGCAGCAGACGCTCTGGTTCTGGTGCCTGGCGCTGCTGATGGAACAGCCAGATCACTCACGATCGCGTCGGCGATATGCGTGACGTTTTCGGCTGATTCCAGCAGGACCGGTGTCACAGGCGCGCGGGCATGGCTCAGGCCGAGACAGGCGTACGGGACAGGGCGGTGCGCAGCGCGAACACGCCGAGCAAGCCGCCTGACGCGAACCGCTGTGCGGTCATCACGCGGGGCCGGGCGGCCAGAAACCCCGACACCCGTGCTGCGCCCAGCATGATCAGAGCGTTCACGGAGATCCCCACGATGATCTGCACACTACCGAGCTGGAGCAGTTGCGCCCAGTCCGGGCCCGCCTGCGGATCCATGAACTGGGGCAGAAGAGCGGCGTACATGAGAGCGATCTTGGGGTTGAGCAGGTTGGTCAGGAGCCCCATCGAGAACAAGCGGGCGTCAGGGACCGGAGGCAGGTCCTGGGCCGGGGCGAAGGGCGAGCGGCCACCGGGCTTGAGCATGTCCCAGGCCAGGTAGGCCAGGTAGGCGGCCCCGGCGAGCTTGACCACCGTGAACGCCAGCGGCACGGCGGCGAACAACGCGGACAGGCCCGCGGCCGCGGCCAGCAGATAGCACAGGAATCCCACGGCGGTCCCGCTCAGGCTGACCAGGCCCGCCCGGCGGCCTTGGGTGATCGCGCGAGAGGCGAGGTGGATCATGTTCGGTCCCGGAGTCAGAGCCATGCCCAGTTCGACCAGGGCCACTCCCCCCACTGCGGCCAGACTGATCACCGGTCAACTCCTGATCGTTGGCCGGGTACCTGGTACCCGGAGTGGGGCCGCGCTCGGCTGCGACGCATCGGCAGTGCCTGCATCGCCTGCCTCAGGATACGGCCCTGCCGTTCGGTGCCTCCGTGCACCCTGACGCCGGCAGGGCCGACGACGTCAACGACTGAAGCGGATCGCCCACGATAGCGTCGGCGATCTCCGCGTGGTCGGCCGGACAGGTCCCAGCTAGGGCCTGTATTGAGTCGTGATCATTGGAGGCTGCGCATCCAGATCACTGCTCCTCGCAGGTGGAGGCCAGCAAGATCGCTCTCGGGCATCTTGTCGTAGCGGCTCGCGATGCCGTGCCACGCCTTCAGCCCAGGACGCGGAACACAGCGAAGCTCCCGGTCGGCGATCTGCTGGCCGGCAGGCCGTCGGCCGGGAGCTTCGGTGTGGTCTTCTACCGGGCTGGGCTGGCGTTCTCCGCCAGAACCCGGTGAGGAGCTGAATGCCCTACGGGTCAGCTCAGCAGCTGTACCACCCGGCGTAGGCGTCCCACTTGCCGTTCTTGGTGAATTCTGCGCTCTTGCCCTTGTTGATCGTGGTGCACTTCGAGTCGGGCATAAAGGCCCCCCTCCAGTCCACCTTGAGCTTCTTCTTGCTGGCGCAGTTGTTCGTGATCTTCACCCAGTGGTGATAGTACTTTCCGAAGGCGGTCTCCTCGTAGAAGGTCCTCCCATGCTGGACATTGACGCAGGAGGGCGCGGCGTTGGCCGCCGGAGCGGCGACACCCACGGTCACCAGGCTGGCGACAGCGCCGGCCGCCGCCAGGGCAGCGGACATCCGCAGGGAAACTCGCTTCATGACAGGAACTCTCCTCAACCTGTAACAGGTTTCTGGCTATTTCAGCAGGTCAGGCTAGGGACCCATGACACTCCCCCGTGCCCACGGTGAAGAGCAACGTACCGGTGATCCAACTCCCGCTGAACCTATAACGTTTCAGGTTTGGCTTCTCAGATGCCGTTGATCAGGTTCCCGGCGAGGAACGGGGAGAACGTGCCGGCGGGGGTCCCGGGCGGGGCGGTACCGCACTGCCCTCGGAGTCCCCGGGGAATTTGATCCACAGCAGGTATTCGGCGCCGCCGATGCCGAGCGATGACGGCACGCCGAGCTTGCGGCCGACGGGGTTGCACAGTCGACGTGTTGGCCATTGGGGTCCATCGCGCCGTACCCGTTGCGGGAGGTGTCGACGACGTACCTCGCGCCGCTCACCCCAGGTTCGCCAGCGCGGTCACGATCTGATTGCCGTAGTCGCAGCTGATGTCGGTGGCGTCGAAGCTGGCAGTGCCCACCGAGAACCGCTTCACGTGCGCGATGCCGCCCTGGACCGGACGAAGGCAGGCTGTCACATCCGGCGAATCCTCGTACGGGCGATCACGTTCGTGGCGCTGTTCGAGGCCGGTGCCACGTCTCAGTCTAGGCGTACTCCTCCCGCAAGAACCACGCTCACCTGCGTAATCGCAACATCAAGGCGGTCATCCCGGAGAAGAAGGACCAGGCCGCCAACCGGAAGAAGAAAGGCCGACGAGGCGGCCGCCCCGTCACTCACGACGCCGAGCTCTACAAGGACCGCAACGCCGTCGAGCGCCTGATCAACAGGCTCAAGGCGTGGCGCGGCATCGCCACCCGCTACGACAAGACCCCCGAGAGCTACCAAGCCGGACTCCACCTCCGCGCCTCCATGATCTGGATCAAAGACCTCGCGAGATCCGCTCATTGATCACGACTCAACACAGGCCCGAGTCACCTGACCTATCGGACAGGCACTAGTCCTTCGATGTCGTACGCACCACGTCGTCCGCGGCCCCGGCCGGCGTCGGGATCGCGGCTGCGGCCCCGTCGCCGTCCCCGTCCGTATTGATCTTCTCGACGATCGCGAGCCGCTCCGGAGTGTCCTCCGGTTTCACGAACCCGATGAGGATGTACAGGATCAGCGACACCGCCAGCGGGATGGAGACCTGGTACTGGAGCGGCACCCCGCCCTCGATCTGCCAGCTGATCGGGTAGTTGACCAGCCAGAAGGCGAGCAGTCCCATCGACCAGCTGGTGAGCGCGGCGGTGGGGCCGGAGCGGCGGAACGGCCGCAGCAGGCCCAGCATCATCGGGATCGCCATCGGGCCCATCAGACCGGCGACCCACTTGATCACGACCGTGATGATGTCCTTGAAGGTGGGGGAGTTGACCTGCGTCGCCGCCGCCATGGACAGACCGAGGAAGACGACGGTCGTGATCCGCGCGACCCGCAGCCCCTGCCCCTCGCTCCAGGTCCGCGCCCGGCGCCAGATCACCGGCGCGCAGTCCCGGGTGAAGACGGCTGCGATGGCGTTGGCGTCGGAGGAGCACATGGCCATGGTGTGCGAGAAGAAGCCGACGATGACGAGGCCCAACAGGCCGTGCGGCAGCAGCTGTTCGGTCATCAGGCCGTACGAGTCCGAGCCGTCCGTCTTCTGGGACTCGACCAGCAGCGGCGACATCCACATCGGGAAGAACAGCACCACGGGCCAGACCAGCCACAGGATCGCCGACAGCCGCGCCGAGCGCTCGGCCTCGTAGGGACTGGCGGTGGCCATGTACCGCTGGGCCTGGTTGAGCATGCCGCCGTTGTACTCGAAGAGCTTGATGAAGAGGAAGGCGAGCAGGAACACGGTCCCGTACGGCCCGACCAGCGGCTCACCGTGGCCCTGGAGCTCCGGCCGGTCCCAGGCGTCGAGGAAGCCGATGCCCTTGTCGTTCAGCTTCATGATGACCGCGACGAACATCGCGACGCCGGCCAGCAACTGGATGACGAACTGCCCGAGTTCGGTGAGCGCGTCGGCCCACAGCCCGCCGATGGTGCAGTAGACGGCGGTGATGCCGCCGGTGATGAGGATGCCCTGGTTGAGGGAGACCCCGGTGAACACGGACAGCAGCGTGGCGATGGCCGCCCACTTCGCGCCCACGTCCACGATCTTCAGCAGCATGCCGGACCAGGCCAGCGCCTGCTGGGTCTTCAGGTCGTAGCGGTTCTTCAGATACTCCAGCGGGGAGGCCACATGCAGCCGTGAGCGCAGCCGGTTGATGCGTGGCGCGAACAGCTTCGACCCGATGGCGATGCCGAGCGCGATGGGGAAGGACCACGTCACGAACGACGTGACGCCGTAGGTGTAGGCGATGCCCGCGTAGCCGGTGAACATCACCGCGCTGTATCCCGACATGTGGTGCGAGATGCCGGACAGCCACCACGGCATCTTGCCGCCGGCGGTGAAGAAGTCGCTGACGTTGTCCACCCGTTTGTGCGACCAGACGCCGATCGCCACCATCACGCCGAAGTAGCCGATGAGCACGGCCCAGTCGAGACCGTTCATGTGCGCCCTCCCAGGGTTCAGCCCGGCGCTCATCCTGGGCGCTGTCGCGTGAACACGACAAGCGAGCGTAAGGTCAAGGAGAGGTAAAAATGTTCGAGATGAGGTTCTGGGTTCATCTACGTGAACTCATCGCATCAGCTCCCCCGCGTTGACCAGCAACGACTGCCCCGTGAGAGAACGTGCCCTGTCCGACGCCAGGAACACCACCGTGTCCGCAACATCCCCGTCCGTGGCGAGATCGGGCAACGCCATCCGTTCCGTCAGCCGCTTCAGTACATCGGCCTCGGGCACGCCCTCCGTCTGCGCCGTGAACTGGACGAAGGCCCGCACCGGAGGCCCCCACATCCAGCCCGGCAGCACGGTGTTCACCCGGATCCGGTGCGGGCCGAGCTCCCGCGCCAGCGAGTACATCGCGCTCGTCAGCGCCCCCTTCGACGCCGCGTACGCCGCCTGCCGCACCTGCGAAGGCGCGGCGACCGAGGACTGCGTCCCGATGAAGACGACCGAACCCCCGCGCTCCTTCAGGGCCGGCAGACAGGCCCGGGTCATCCGCAGCGCCCCCAGCAGGTTCACGTCGATCACCGACTGCCAGGTGGTGAAGTCGGCGTCCTCCAGGCCGCCGAAGTAGGAGTCCCGGGCGGCCACATGGACCACCCCGTCGATCCCCCCGAACCGCTCCCGCGCGAGCGCCGCCAGCGCCTCGCACTGCGCCTCGTCGGTGATGTCCGTCGGCCGGTACGCCGTGTGTGCCCCGTCCGGATCGATCTCGGCCGCGCACTTGGCGAGGTTGGCCTCCGTGCGCGCCCCGAGGACCGCGTTCCCCCCGTCGCGCACGACCGCGGCGGCGACCTGGTGACCGAGCCCGGCGCCCACTCCCGACACGACGACGGTCTTGCCCGCGAGCAGTGACATTCCGCTGCCTCCCGACTCTGGACGCACTATCTGACGGCCCGTCAGAGTATGGGTGACCGCAGGAAAGGGGAACCGCATGAGCGAGGACACCCGTAGCGAGGACACCCGTAGCGAGGACACCCGTAGCGAGGTGTACGCCGAACTGGCCGCCGTCGGCCCGTACGGGATCCACCCGGGCCACGCCCTGATCACCATGGTCGAACCGCACCCGGGCCACGAGTACGCCTACAACCGCTGGTACGAGGACGACCACTACTACGCCGGCGCGATGGCGATGCCCTGGATGTACGCCGGGAGGCGCTGGGTGGCCCCCCGTGACCTCCAGCTCCTGCGCTACCCGGAGAAGTCGGCGATAGCCCAGCCGGTCACCGCCGGCTGCTACCTCTCGACGTACTGGATCACCGCCGGCCGTTACGCCGACCACATGCGCTGGACGGTCGCCATCAACCGGCGCCTCAACCGCGACGCCCGCGTCTACCAGGACCGCACCCACGTCTTCACGGCGTTCCAGGACCACGAGGCCACCGTGTACCGCGACGGCGCGGCGGGCCCCCGCGACTTCCACGCACTGGACCACCCCTACGCGGGCCTGGTGGTCCAGGTCATCGACGCCCACTCACCCGAGCAGCGCGCCGACCTGCTGGAGTGGCTGCGCGCCCGGCACCTTCCGAAGCGCCTCGCGGGCTCCCCGACGGCGATGGTGACGATCTTCCGGCCCACCCCGCTCCCGCTCGACCGCATGTCGTACGTCAAGCAGGTCGAGGGCGTGGACACCCGGCTGACGCTGCTGTGGTTCGTCGAGGCGGATCCCAGGGAGTGCTGGGAGGAGCACTTCACGGGACTGGACACGGCGGTCGAGGAGTCCGGTCGGGGGAGGGTGGAGCTGGTCGCACCGTTCGTCCCGACGATTCCGGGGACGGACAGGTACGTGGACCAGCTGCGCTGACGGGCGGCAGCCCGCAGCGACACCGCTCAGCGCCACTCCTCCGGGCAGGGCGTGCCCCGCGAGAAGTTGTAGGGCGCCGCCAGCCGGTACTCGCCCGCCCGTGGAGCGACCAGCATCGTCCACTTGTCGCCGTGCGCGTCCTCCTCCGTCTCCATCAGACAGCCGTTGACGTTCGCGTACGACTTCGGCAGGCCGTCGGAACGGTCCTTGGACGCCTCCGTCTCCTGCGGCGGGTCGAGCTTCTTGCCGTCGGCGTCGACGAGGCCCAGCCAGGGCGAGTACGGGATACGGACGAGGACGCGCCCCGGCTTGCTCACCCGCATCGTCATCTCGCCCTGCTCGGCCCGCTCGACGACCGCGTTCGGCTCGGCGAGCGGCGCCGGGTCGGTCATCTTGAACAGCTGCCAGTTGGCGTCGCCCCACACCTGCTTCAGATACGGCAGCCCGCGCCGCAGCAGCTCCCGCTCGCGCTCGGCGCCCGTGGGGTCCGGCTCGTCCTTGGGCAGGACCACGAAGTGCACGGCCCAGCGCTGTAGCCACTCGTGATAGTTCGCGGAGTTCAGGGTGTCGTCGTAGAAGAGCGGGTTGCGCTCCATGTCGGCCTGGCGGTTCCAGCCGCGGGCCAGATTGAAGTACGGCGCGAGCGCGGCGGCCTCGCGGTGGGAGCGGGCCGGCACGACCTCCACCCGGCCCTTCTCGGCGCCGACCTCCTGGAGCTCGTTGACCAGCGGGGCCAGCTCACGCGCCCAGGACGCCTCCGGGGCGGCGTGGATGATGTCGTCGACCGTCTTGTAGCCGATCCAGCCGGCGAAGGTGAGCAGCGCCAGCACACCCGTGTACCACTTGCGTGAGCGCGGCACCGTGAAGGGCAGCGCGGCGACCAGGGCCGTCCCGCCGAAGAGCATCGCGAGCCGGGTGATGTTGGAGCCGATCTGTGAGCTGATCACCCAGACCAGGACGACCGAGAGGCCGTACACCGCGGACACCAGCCGGATCGTCTTCCAGTCCTCGGGCACGAGCAGGAAGGTGACGACGGCGATCAGCAGCGGCAGCAGCACCGAGCCGATCACCATCGGCTGGGTGCCGGAGAAGGGGAACAGCCAGGCCGATACGGCCACGACCGCGGTCGGCGCCAGGCCCAGCGCCCAGGCGCCCGGCCGTCGCTTCTGGAGGAACAGCGCCACCGCCACGAAGCCCACGAACAGCCCCGCCACCGGTGACGCCATGGTGGCCAGCGCGGCCAGCGGGGCGGCGCACAGCGCCTTCGCCCAGCGTTTGTAGCGCCAGCGGTGCGGCCAGCAGAACACGACGGCGACCGCGCCCAGCGCGAACATCGTGCCGAGGCCGAAGGTCACCCGCCCCGAGATCGCGTTGCACACCAGCCCGAAGACCCCGGCGAGCGACGCCCACAGGGGGTTCCTCACCGAGCGGCTGCGGATCAGGATCAGCGTCAGCAGACCGGCGGAGATCGTGCCCGCGATCATCATCGTCGTACGGACACCGAGGACCGACATCAGATACGGCGACACCACGCTGTACGACACCGGGTGCATCCCGCCGTACCAGGCCAGGTTGTACGCCGAGTCCGGATGCCGGCCGACGAACTCGGCCCAGGCGTCCTGCGCGGCGAGGTCGCCGCCGCTGCTTGCGAACGTGAAGAACCAGATGACGTGGAGGAGCCCGGCCAGCGTCGTGATCGACAGCACCGGGTGACGCAGAAGACGCTCACGCAGAGTGTGGACGGCGGCGGTCAGACGCGACGGCGGCCCGTCCTCCGAACGGCTCGGGCCGTCTCCCCGGCGTGGCGCGGGTACGCGTATTCGCGGACCGGCTCCCCGTCCCGGATCGGCGTCGTCGGCGCGTGTCGGCTCCGCAGTGGCCACGTCTGAGGCACTCCCCGTGCTGTCCCGTCTTCTGTTCCGGCCGCGTTCCGTTTCCCGCGTGTTGTCGGCCCAGTACCTGAAGGTTCTCCGGTCGCGCGGTGTGAGCGACGACCTGCCCGTTTCGTGACGCTAGCACGCAGCCCGCCGACGAGGCCTGTCGGCGGGCTGCGGTGCCGTGCTGCTTCGCCCTTCCCGGGTCAGGCGACGCGGGTCAGCTTGTCCGTGAAGCCCGGTTCGGCCAGGTCCGACTGGAGGGCCACCGGGATCTTGACCGCGCCGCTGCTGCCGTCACCCACGGTGAGCGTGCCCACCTCGGTGCCGGCCTTCGCGGTGTGCGGCACCTCGCCGGCTGCGAAGGTCAGCTTCACCTTCAGACCGGACCAGCCGACCGCCTTGACGTCCTTCGTCGCGACGACCGGGGTACGGCCGCCGAGGCCGTCGTCGACGTACCCGACGACATCGCCCTTCTTGAGGATCGTCGCCGACTCCAGCGCGTCCTGCGCGGCCCGGATGAGTTTGTCGCCGGAGTCGAGAGCGGCGGCGAGGATGCCGCCGCCCGCGTCCGGCTGGCGCACCACGGCGCCGACGACGGTCCGGGTCTCGCCGCCGATCTCCTTCTTCGCGGCGAACACCAGGTTGCCGAGGGCGGAGGTGGTGGTGCCGGTCTTGATGCCGACGACGTTGTTGCGGCCGACCAGCTGGTTCCAGTTGCCGTGGTTGTGGCCCTTGTAGTCGTCGTACGACATCATCGCGGCGACCTCGCGGAAGGCGGGCTCCTTCATCGCCGCCTTGGCCAGCTTCACCTGGTCCACGGCCGTGCTCACGGTGGTGTCGTTCAGACCGGAGGGGTCGGTGTACGTGGTGTTCGTCATGCCGAGGTCCTCGGCGGTGGCGTTCATCTTCGCCACGAACGCCTTCTCGGAACCGGCGTCCCAACGGGCGAGGAGACGGGCGACGTTGTTCGCGGATGCGATCAGGATGCTTTCCAGGGCCTCGCGTTGGGTGATCTTGTCGCCCTTGGTCACGTTGACCGTCGACTCCGGGCCCGCGTCGGACTGGTCCTCGGCGGCCTGGTCGATCTCGATGTCCGGGCCCTCGGCGCCGCTGTCGAGCTTGTGCTCGCGCAGGATGACGTACGCCGTCATGACCTTGGCCACGCTGGCGATCGGCACGGGCTTCTGGTCGCCCGAGGAGCCGAAGGTGCCGATGCCGTCGACGTCCAGCGCGGCCTGGCCGTCGGCGGGCCACGGGATGTCGGCCTTGGCGCCGTCGAAGGTGTAGGTGTCCTCGGCGGTGAGGTCGAGGGTGGGGGTCGGGAGCGGGCGCATGCTCTGTACGACCGCGAAGACGATCGCGAGCAGCAGCACCAGCGGGGTCCAGATCTTGACCCGGCGGATGGCCGAGCGGACGGGGGTGTCCGGGGGTGGCGGCGTGTTCGTCAGCTCGGCCAGCAGGTCCAGCGGGGGCCTGGGCGGCAGGGGTTGCTGGGTGGTGCGCTCGGGGCCGACCTGGGGGACGGCGGCGGTGACGTCGGGGGCGGGCGGGGGTTTGGGGGTGTCCGGCTTGATGTCCGGCTTGACGTCGGGCTTGATGTCGGGCTTGAGCGCGACGAACTTGCTGGTGCGCTCGGAGGGGGTCTCGGCGTCGGGCTTGGGGGCCTTCAGCATGGTGGTGGGCTGGTCGACGGGGGTTTTGGCGGGGGGTTCTGCGGGGCGTACGGCCTTGAAGACGGCGGTCGGCTGATCGACGGCCTTGGCCTTGGCGGGGAGTTCGGGGGCCGGCGTGTCGTCGTCGGCGTCCTCGGCTTCGCCTTCGGCCTTGGTGTTCCCACCCGCACCGCCCGTGCGGGTCTCGTCGTCGGCCGCGGGTGGCCCCTGCGGGTCATCCTCGCCGTCGGCGGCCGCGGGTGCGTCGTCGTCCGAGGCCTCGGCTTCGCCTTCGGCCTTGGTGTTCCCACCCGCACCGCCCGTGCGGGTCTCGTCGTCGGCCGCGGGTGGCCCCTGCGGGTCGTCCTCGCCGTCGGCGGCCGCGGGTGCGTCGTCAGTGTCGTCCTCGGCGCTCGCGTCGGCGTCCTGGGCGCCCTCGTCCGGGTCAGACGTCGCCTTCGCGTCCTCGGCGTCCCCGTCCGGGTCAGACGTCGCCTTCGCGGCCTCGGTGTCCTCGTCCGCGTCCGGCGTCGCCTTCGCGTCCTCGGGGGCATCCGAGGCCACCCAGGCCGCCACAGCAGCCCTCAGCCGATCGTCACCCTTGCCCTCGGCGTCGTCGGCCTCGCCCTCGGTGCCGGCGCCCTTGGCCTCCACCGTGCCCTCGGCGTCAGTGCCCTGGGCCTCGGCGTCCTCGGGGCCTTCCGCTCCCGCCTCGGCGTCCTCCGCCTCCGCCTTCTCCGTCTTCGTCCTCACCGCGTCCAGTTCCTGCCGGGACAGGACCCTCGTCGCCGTGTCCACGCCGCCCCGCTTGGCGGCAGCGTCCTCGCGGGCCACTGCCAGGCGTGGGTCCGGGCGGTCGGGGGTGGGGTCCTCGGGTTCGGGACGGGATTCGGGAACCGGGATCGCGCTCCCCGACGTCGGTTCTGCCGACGACTCGCGCTGCTTCGACCTGTCGGGGGACTCGCCCGCCACCGATGCCTCCTCCATGTGCCGCCGCACGCCTCGCGTGCGTCTGCCGAACCGTGAGTCGTCGCCCGGACTCCGTGCCCGTACGACCCCCCGTGCCGCTGTCCGAACATGTACCAGTGTCCTGTGCGCGACCCTCTACTCGTGCGGTAGACGAGAACGACATACCTACTGGTTCCCTCACGAACCGGTCACGCACCCTCGACAGATGAATGTGAGAGGGGTCACCCTGTCTTTCATCCACGCGGGGAGGCATGGATGGGCAGGAGCCGCAGAACGATTCCGGAGGAGCTTCTGCTGCTGGCGTTGGACCCGACCACGGGTACCACCGCACAGCCGCAGTCGCTCGACCTTGGTCTGGCCGGAGCGCAGCTAGTGGAGCTGGCGCTGGCCGGGCGGATAGCCCCAGACGGGGATCGTATCGCCGTGGTGGCACCACGGCCGACTGGAGATCCGACATTGGACTGCGCGTTGGAGCTGCTGCGAAGGCGTGGCGCTCCCGTACGTGCCGTCCACTGGATCGGCGGGCCCCGGCTGGGGCTGCGCCAGACCTACCTCTCGCATCTGGAACGGTGCGGCATGGTGCATGCCGTGGCCGGTCAGATGTGCGGGGTGTTGCCGACGACTCGTTACCAGGCGACGGACAACGCCATCAGCCGGGAGATCAGGGCCCGGCTGGATTCAGCGATCCGTACCGGCGTACCGCCGGACCCACGGACCGCGGCGCTCGCCGCACTGGCTCACGCGGTCGGCCTCGGCAAGCACCTGTATCCGGGGAACGAGGGCAGGTCCTCGCGTTCCCGGCTGCGGGATCTGATCAGGCACGACCCCATGGGCGGTCTCGTGGCGCACGCCGTGATGGACGTCCAGAACGGCGTGGCGGCCCAGCCGCGTCGTAGCCCGGCCCCGGCGAACGGCCGTCAGGCCGCCCCCGGCGGCAGGGCGGCAGCGGAACCCGCCCGTAGTGTTCCGGTGCAGCCGCGCCGCGGATCCATGGCGCGTGTCGTGGCCCACTGAGCCGCAGGGAGTCCCACGACCCGCACCACCGGGCCTTCACGCAACTGGGCCATCGCTCGACCAGCGCCACACGTACCACCACGCATGCAGCGAATGCACCGCATGCACGCACCACATGCTCCATACGCAACGCAACGCAACGCAACGCAACAACGCAATACGCACACACGCACGCCACGCGCAGCGCCGCGCCGCAGTCCCCACGACCGGTTCGGGAGCCGCTGTCCGCGCGGGGTGACGGGACCGCACGTCCGGACGACGACCGGGTCCCGTCACCCCGCGCGGCCGTTTGTGCGAGGGGTTTTGCCGGGGGTGTCCCCGAACTGGCGTGTATCCAGCGCATATCCACCGTTTGCCAGCGGTAGTAAGCACCTTGGTGGCAGTCTGCTCAACAGCAGATACGCAAAGTCGCAATCACAGGCAGGCAGCCGGAGGTGCACGTCCCGTGGCGTCCAATGTCAATCCCACCGTCAGGCGACGCCGGCTGGGCCAGGAGCTGCGCCGGCTCCGTGAGCTCAAGGGCATGACGGCCGAAGAGGTGGCCGAGCGGCTGCTGGTGTCGCAGTCGAAGATCAGCCGGTTGGAGAACGGGCGGCGCAGCATCAGCCAGCGCGACGTCCGCGATCTGTGCGGGGTCTACGAGGTGGAGGACCACCGGATCGTCGACTCCCTGATGCAGATGGCCAAGGATTCGCGGCAGCAAGGGTGGTGGCACACCTTCGGCGACATCCCGTACAGCGTCTACATCGGGCTGGAGACGGATGCGGCGAGTCTGCGGGTCTATGACCCGCAGGTCGTTCCGGGGCTGTTGCAGACCAAGCAGTACGCGGAGGCCCTGATCGCCGGGGCGTTGCCCGAGACGGCGTCGACCGAGATCGAGAAGCGGGTCCAGGTGCGGATGCGCCGACAGGAACGAATCTCCACCGAGGAGAACCCGCTCCGGCTGTGGACCGTCCTGGACGAGGCAGCCCTGCGCCGGGTCGTCGGCAACCGCTCCCTCATGCGCGACCAGTTGGAACAGCTCGTCGAGCAGTCCCAGCTGCCGCACGTCACCGTGCAGGTCATCCCCTTCGACATGGGAGCGCACCCGGGCCTCAACGGGCAGTACGCGATCCTGGAGTTCCCGGACGCGGCCGACTCCAGCGTCGTCTACATCGAGGGCGTCACCAGCGACCTGTACCTGGAGAAGGCGAACGACGTGCAGAAATACAGCGTGATGTACGAGCACCTGAGGGCGCAGGCCCTGAACGTCGACCAGTCCCGGCAGTTCATCGCGGACATCGCCAAGGAGTACGCGCGCTGAGAAGCACGGGAGAAAGTGCCGTACGGTACACCGTCCCCCGGGCGGGGCGGAAGACTCCACTGGAATATGCCACCCACCCGAGTGAATAGTCGCTTCGTCGGCCGATGTTGGCGAGTAGCGTCGATCACGCCACCCAGCAACAGCGTTGGCGTGAATCGCCCTGCGGGATCCGGTTCGGACGCGCAGTGCGAGGACAGCAACTCAACATCTGGCAATTCGGAGCAAACATGGCAATTCGTCAGGGTGTCACGGACACGTGGACCAAGTCCTCCTACTCCACAGGGAACGGCGCTTGCGTCGAGATCAAGTCGCCGGTCACGGCGGCCATGGCGGTGCGGGACTCCAAGGTTCCCGAGGGCCCGATCCTGGCGTTCCCCGCGACCGCGTGGAACACCTTCGTGGCGTCGGTCAAGGCGTAAGGGGCGGTTCCGGCTGATCCTCACCCTCGACCGACCGCACGAACCACAACTGCACAAGCACCACAGGAAGAGCCCTCTCGACCAGCCCGCCGTCCTTGCCGAGAGGGCTCGGCTGTGCCCCGGCCCCTAGGGGGGTGTTGTGAAAGTCCCGGCCGTGCGCCGGGTCACTTCACCGGGAACGCCACGTCGCACACCGGGTCCTGTGCTCCCGCCGCCTCCCAGTCCGCGAAGTACACCTCCCGGCACGGCCCCGCCTGCCACAGCCCCTGCTGCGGGATCCACTGCTCCACCGCTTCGAAGGCGGCCAGGATCTGCGGATAGGCCACCTGCGCCTTGGTGATCCGGGTAGAGGCGAGCCGATGGGCCGGCTCGACCCGTACCTTCATCTCGCGGGTACGGCCCTGCCGCTCGACCCACGCACGGGCCGCCGCCTCGTCGGCCACCGGCACGCACGACTCGGCCGGTCCGTCGCTCTCCATCGACACCTCGGCGTGGTACACGACGAACGGCGGCCCCGTGATCCCGCCGCACTCCCGGCCACCTTCCTCCAGGCGCCCCAGCGAAGCGCCGATCCACGCCGGCAGCTCGCCCGCCAGCACATGCCGTGTCTCGGTGATCAGCACCTGCTCCGGCACGTCCACCGTCTCGACCACGAACTTCCCGTACATCTCGGAGCTCCTCCCCGACAGTCGTCCACGGAGGTACTCGGCGAGCGTCCGCTGCCCCGACACCCGCGCCTCGACATCCGCCCAGTACGCGTCGAGCCGGGCCGCGGCCGCGAGCCCGTCCGGGGCCTCGACCACCTCCGCGACCCGCGCGAGCGGCATGTCCAGCTGGCGCAGCAGGGCCACCATGCGGGCGCGCTCGATCTGGCCGGCGCGGTAGTAGCGGTAGCCGCTGACCTCGTCGACCTGCGCGGGAGGCAGCAGCCCCAGACGGTCGTACAGGCGCAACGCCTTGGCCGAGAGCCTGGCCCGTGCGGCGAACGCGCCGATGGTGAGCAGTTCGTCGTCCACGGCCTCATCCTCCGTCACCGGGCGGCTGTTCCGCCCGGTGCGAAGGACGCTCGGCCCTGCCCCAGGGGCAGGGTCAACCCCGGCTACGCCAGCTGGCCCTCGACGGCCGCCACCAGCTCCGCGGCCTCCGGCTCGGTCTGCGGCGAGAAGCGGGCGACGACCGTGCCGTCCCGGCCGATCAGGAACTTCTCGAAGTTCCAGCGGATGTCACCGCTGTGCCCCTCGGCGTCGGCGAAGCCGACCAGACGCTCGTACAGGGAGTGCCGGCCCTCCCCGTTCACCTCGACCTTCTCGGTCATCGGGAAGGTCACGCCGTACGTCGCCGAGCAGAACTCGGCGATCTCCTCCGCACTGCCGGGCTCCTGGCCGAGGAACTGGTTGCAGGGCACCCCGAGCACGGTGAAGCCGCGTTCCGCGTACCGCTCCTGGAGCTTCTCCAGGCCGTTGTACTGCGGGGTGAGGCCGCACTTGGAGGCCACGTTGACGATGAGGACCGCCTGGCCGGCGTACTGGGCGAGGTTGGCGGGGCCGCCGGTGAGGGCGTTGATGTCGACGTCGAGGGGGGAGTTTTCGTTGCTGTGTGCAGTCGTCATGAGGCGGATGCTAACTCCGGTGGGATGGGTCGGTGGAACGGTGTGGGCCGGTGGGGGCTGGTCGCGCCCGCGCGGCGGAGCCGCAGATCTATACCGTCCCGCGCCCCTGAAAGAGCGGTGCCGCGATCAGCGTCTCTCCAGCCGCTGATCGCGAGTACAGCACTGATCTGCCCGTCCGTCTGCGCTCCAGTAAGCCGGCGTCCAGCAGGATCTTCAGATGGCGGCCGACCGAACCGAGTGCCTGGCCCGTCACCGCGACCAGCTGGCTCGTGCTCATCGGGGAGTCGAGGAGTACGAGGATCGTGGCGCGGGAGCGTCCGAGCAGGGCGCTCAGGCTCGCGGGGACCGGGCGGGAGCCCGGGTCGGTGAGGGCGCCCGTGCAGGCGTAGACGAGGGCGTACCGTTCGGGCTCCTCCCAGGAGACCCAGCCGGTCCTCGGGGTGACTGGCATGAAGACGAGCTCGGCGCCGGAGATCTCGCGGGGCGGGTACTCGTGCAGGTTCACCTGGAGCCGGTTCCCGCCGAGCCAGCGCGTCTGCCCCGGCCGCAGGGAGTCCAGCACCGCCGCCCAGCCGCCCTGGCTCACCCGCGCGGTCCGGGCGGCCACGTCCGCCTCCAGGATCCGTCGGCGCCGGTCCCAGTACGGCCGTACGGTCCGGGTCCAGACGTACTCCAGGAGCGCGGCGGCGCGGTCGGGGAGGTCGTCGCGGTCGAGTACGGCGGGCAGGGGGCCGGCGAGGGAGACGGTGAGGTGGGCGCGCGCGGCGGCCGGGTCGGCCGACCGCACCCGGGCGACGACCTCCTCGAAGGTCTCCCCGTCCTTCGGGGTGGGGGTGATGAAGTCGGCGATCCAGGACCGGCCCAGGGCGGCGCGTACGAGCTGTGCGGTGGCGGGGTCGGCGGCGAGGCGGGTGCGGTAGGCGGGCAGATGGGCGCGGAGCCAGGCCTGCTCGCCGGGGTGCGCGGGCGTGCCCGCGTGCAACAGCTTCAGGCTCGCGAAGGTCTCGGTGAACGGGGAGAGGACGAAGCGGCTGCGGACGAGCGTGTCCGCGTTGAGCTGCCACCACCCCATGAGCGCCCCCGGTGTTTCGCGTCCGCGCGAAACAATACGACCCCTCACGTCCGGCGCCGCAGACTCCGCGCATGCGCAGCTACCGCGAGCTCTTCCGCACTCACGAGTTCACCCCGTTCTTCCTCGCCTCCGCCGCCCAGGGCGCGGCCCTGACGATCGGCGGGCTGGCGCTCGCCACGCTGGTCTACCGGGCCACCGACTCGCCGCTGCTGTCGGCGGTGAGCATGTTCGGGCCGCAGCTCGCGCAGATGCTCGGGGCGACCTTCCTCCTGTCGGGCGCCGACCGGCTGCCCCCGCGGGCGACGCTGAGCTCCATCAGCCTCGCCTTCGCCGGCTGCACCGCGGTGCCGGCCCTGCCCGGCCTGCCCATCGGAGCGGTCTTCGGCGTCGTGTTCCTCCAGGGCCTGATCGCCTCGCTGGGCGGGGGAGTGACCGGGGGCCTGCTCAACGAGATCCTGCCCAAGGCCGGCTTCGTACTGGGCCGTTCGGTGTTCAACATGGTCTTCGGGCTGGTGCAGGTCGTCGGGTTCGCGGCGGGCGGTGCCCTGCTGACGCTGCTGTCTCCCCGCACCTGTCTGCTGCTGTCGGCGGCGCTGTACGCCACCGCGTCCCTCGTCTTCCGTCTGGGCCTGACCGCCCGCCCGCCCCGCAGCTCGGGCCGCCCCTCCGTCTCGGCGACCTGGCGCACCAACGCCCTGCTGTGGTCCTCGCGCCCCCGCCGCCTCACCTACCTGGGCCTGTGGATCCCCAACGGCCTGGTCGTCGGCTGTGAATCCCTCTACGTCTCCTACGACTCCGGGGCCGCCGGCGCCCTGTTCGCCTGTGCGGCGCTGGGCATGTTCGCCGGCGATCTGGCTGTCGGCCGCTTCGTGCCGCCCGCCCTGCGCTCCCGTCTGCCCGTCCCGCTCCTCCTCCTGCTGGCCACGCCGTACCTGTTCTTCGCGCTGCGGCCGGGCATGCCCTGGGCCGCCCTGGCCGTGTGCGTCGCCTCCGTCGGCTTCGGCGCGAGCCTCGCCCAGCAGGAGCGCCTCATGGCTCTCACCCCCGACGAACTCGCGGGCCACGCCCTCGGGTTGCGCGCCGCGGGGATGCTCACCATGCAGGGACTCAGCGCCGCCCTCGCCGGCTCGATCGCCCAACTGACCTCGCCCGCGACGGCGATGACGGCCATGGCGGTCGCCTCCCTGGCGGTGACCGCGACCTTGGGGGTGGTGAGCCGCGGGGACGCGCGGGACGCAGAGAGGGGAGTTTCTCCCACCGACGTCCGGCCCCAGGTGTCGCCAGAATGAGGGCACGGGCGCTTCGGCCCCGTATCGCACAGGCGACAGAACCGCACAGGCGACAGAACCGCACAGGCGACAGAGGGGAACTGGTCGTATGGACCGCGCGACGCGGCTCGGGGGGAACCGTCCGCCCGACGAGAGGAGAGGGCCCGGGGGGTTCTCCGTCACGGACGGATGGGTGGGGCTGCGGCGGGCGCTGACCCTGTGCTGGACGGCGACGGCGGCCTTCGGCCGGTCCCTGGCGGTCTCCGGAGCGATCGGTCTGGCCGGGCCCGGCCTCGGCATGGTGCCGCGCGCCATGGAGGGGGTGCGGGACCTGGCCGCCCGTCGGCGCGAACTGGCGCTGCGGTGGTCGGGCGTGGAGATACCGGGCCCGCCCGGCCCGCTGCCACCCGTGCCCGAGGGCGCCTCCGGGGCGGTCGCCCGCTACCGGTGGATCATGAGCGACCCGCAGAGCCGGCGGGAGTACGTCTGGGTGCTGGTCGACCCGCTGGCCGGCGCGCTCCTCGCCTTCCTCCCGCTCGCCCTGGTCCTGAGCGGCGTGTGGGGCCTCTTCCTGGCCTTCTTCGGCGTCCCGCTCTCCGCCGAGTGGGACGGGCTCTGGTACCAGTTCATCCCGATCGAGGGGCACGCCACCGCCGTGCTCGCCGGTGTACTCGGTGCCCTGCAACTGCCGTTGGCCCTGTGGTCGGCGCCGCGCGTCGTGCGCCGGCACGCCCTGTACACCCGCGCGATGCTCGCCCCGAGCGAGAGCGAGCTGATGGCCGGCCGCATCCGGCACCTGGCCGCGACCCGCTCCGACGCCGTCGGCACGCAGATGGCCGAGATACGCCGTATCGAGCGCGACCTGCACGACGGCGCCCAGGCCCGTCTGGTGGCGATGGGCATGACCCTGGACGCCGCCGAGAGCCTCCTGGAGACCAAACCCGAGGCCGTCCGCGCCCTCCTCGTCGAGGCGCGCGAGTCCTCCTCCAAAGCGCTGGCCGAACTGCGCGACCTGGTGCGCGGCATCCATCCGCCGGTCCTCGCGGACCGTGGACTCGCCGACGCCGTACGGTCGTTGGCGATGGTCTGCCCGGTCCGCACCGAGGTCGTGATCGACCTGCCGGGCCGGCCCGAGATGCCGGTCGAGTCCGCCGCGTACTTCGCGATCTCGGAGGTCCTCACCAATGTCGCCAAGCACTCCGGAGCCGACCGGGCCTGGATCGACGTCCGTTACGATCACGGGATGCTGCGCATCAGCGTCACCGACGACGGCCACGGCGGCGCGGACGCCTCGCGCGGCAGCGGTCTGCGGGGCATCGAGCGCCGGCTCGCCACCTTCGACGGGGTGCTCGCCGTGAACAGCCCCGTGAACGGACCGACGCTGGTGACGATGGAGCTTCCGTGCGTATTGCCCTCGCCGAAGACCACTTCCTCCTGAGGGACGGACTCGTCCGTCTGCTCGGCGCCCACGGCCACGAGGTCGTCGCGGCGGTGGACAGCGGTACGGAACTGCTGGACGCGCTCGTCAGGGAGCGGCCGGACGTCGCGGTCGTCGATGTCCGGCTGCCGCCGACGTTCACGGACGAGGGCCTGCGCGCGGTGCGGGCGGCCCGCGAACAGCTCCCGGATCTGCCGGTTCTGCTCCTCTCCCAGTACGTCGAGCCGCTCTACGCACGGGAGTTGCTGGCGGGCGGCGGCCGGGGCGTGGGCTATCTGCTGAAGGACCGGGTCACCAACGGCGCCCAGTTCCTGGACTCCATCCGCCGGGTGGCCGAGGGCGGTACGGTCATGGACCCCGAGGTGGTCGCGGGTCTCCTGGTCCGCAAGGAGCGCGACGAGGCCGTGGGCAGCCTCTCCGGACGCGAGCGCGAGGTTCTGGAGTGGGTGGCCCAGGGCCGCTCCAACGCGGGGATCGCGCAGGGCCTGTTCATCTCGGAGAAGGCCGTCGCCAAGCACATCGGCAACATCTTCACCAAGCTGGGGCTGCTGCCGACGGACGGCGACAATCGGCGGGTGCTGGCGGTGCTCGCGTATCTGGACCAGTGACACCTGGACGGCAGCGCCTCGCCTCCGGCAGGTGGCCAGAACATCACGGCGGGTGAGGGGTTGGATGCCTCCCCGACCCCGCAGGAGCTCATCCCCACTACGACGTCGACTGGCCGGCGAGGCGGGCATACGCCAGTTCCTGGACGCCGACCTCCACGACCCCGAGGCCGTCCTGGAGGCCGCGTCCGGCAACCCGCGACCTGGTACGCCGCCTCCTGGCCGGCCTCCCCTCCGGCAGCCACCTCGTCATCGGCGACAGCACGGCCACCAGCGAGGGCGACGGATCCGGCGGCGGCGCAGGTGGATGCGTATTGCGGGGCGGGGCGCAAGCCCTGACGTGTGGGGCGGTGCGGCTCAGTCCGCCTTGTGCCGCTGGTAGTGGCGGGCGACGCGCACCCGGTTGCCGCAGCCGGTGGCCGAACACCAGCGGCGGCGCGGGTGGCTGGGCAGGAAGAGCAGCACGCAGTCGTCCGCCGCACACTTACGGATCTTCCCGACCGCCGGGTCGGCCAGCAGCCCGGCGGCGGCCTCCGCGAGCTCGGCGGCCAGCCGCACTCCGGGCGCCCCCTCGCGCCGCCGGGTGACGGCCAGCGCCGACCCGTCCCGCACCAGCTCACTGATCGCGGGGGCGGCACGCTGCGCCTGGTTGAGCGCCGAGAGATCGGCGGCCGGGGGCCGTTCCCCCCGCCGGACATGGTCGAGGACGCGGGCGATGTGCTCCCGTACGGCCAGCACGGCGGCCAGATCCTCGTCACCGACCTCCCGCGGCACCTCGTCCGAGAGGCGGTCGGCCTCAAGGGTCCACCAGGCCAGCAGGTCGCGCGGGGTCGCGAGCTGGTCGCCGGTCGACGGGCGGGTGTTGACCAGGTCCAGGGCCAGGGGTTCTCCGGTCAGCGGGACGGTGTCGCTCATGCCGCTAATGGTACAGGGGGCGATTGACACGTTAGTCATCGTGGTCGCATCATCTAATGCGTGAGAGGCGTGCAAATCCATTAGATGAAGGGATCGGTCATGCTCAGTCAGCCCGTCGCCCGCACGGTCCATCGCCACCTGGACGTCGACGGCGTCCGCGTCTTCTACCGGGAGTCCGTGCCCGACCGCGCCGACGCCCCCGTCCTGCTGCTCCTGCACGGCTTCCCGTCCGGCTCCCACCAGTTCCGCGGCCTGATCGACGCGCTCGGCTCGCAGTACCGCCTGATCGCCCCGGACCACGCGGGCTTCGGCCACACCCGGGTCCCGGACGGATTCACGTACTCCTTCGACGCGCTCGCCGACATCACCGAGGGCTTCATCCAGGCCCTGGGTGTGGACCGGTTCGTGATGTACGTGTTCGACTTCGGCGCACCCATCGGCTTCCGCGTCGCGTCCCGCCACCCCGAGTGGGTGACAGGCCTGGTCGTGCAGAACGGCAACGCCTACGAGGAGGGCCTCTCGGACGCGGCCCGCGACCTCATCCGCCTGACCCCCGAGACCCCGGGCGCGCGGGACGCCATCCAGTCCCTGCTCACCCTCGAAGGCACCCGCGGCCAGTACGACACCGGCGTCGCCGACCCCGACCTGATCGCCCCGGACGGCTGGACCCTCGACCAGCACTTCCTGGACCTGCCCGGCCGCAAGGAGGCCCAGCAGGCGCTGCTCTTCGCCTACCACACCAACGTCGAGCGCTACGGCGACTGGCAGGCGTGGCTGCGCCGGCACACCCCGCCCACCCTCATCACCTGGGGCCGCAACGACCCCTTCTTCACGGACCCCGGCGCCCGCGCCTACCTCCGTGACCTGCCCGACGCCGAACTCCACGTCCTGGACACGGGCCACTTCGCCCTGGAGACACATCTGGGTGAGATCGCCGCGCTGATCGCCGACTTCCTGGACCGCACCTGGAAGTAGCGGGTGACTGCCCGGGGGCGGGCCGGCTGCACGACCGACTTCCGGTCAGAGGACTTCTTTTCCGCGCGGCAGGTGCACGCCGGGAGTCAGCCGAGCCAGTCCGCGGCGTAGTCGTCGTAGGTACCGTCGTGGGTGGCCAGATGGACCCACTGGTCGACGTACTCCTTGAACTCCTCGTCGCCACGTGGCAGGAGGTATGCCTTCTCGCCGAAGGTGAAGGGCTTGTCGGGGTTGATCGCGCACAGCTCCGGGTGGAGCTTGGCCTGGTACTCGGTCTCGCTGCCGTCCGTGATCATCAGGTCGGCGCGGCCCGCGACGATCTCGTCGAAGATCGTGGTGTTGTCGGCGTGCGTGATGACGGTGGCCTGGTGGACGTTGGCCTTGGCGAACGCCTCGTTGGTGCCACCCGGGTTGACGATCACCCGGACACCCGGCTGGTCGATCTCCTTCAGGGACCGGTACTTGCTCTTGTCCTCGCAGCGGGCGATCGCGGCCTTGCCGTCGACGAGGTAGGGCGTGCTGAAGTACGCCTTCCGCGCTCTGGCCGTCGTCACGGAGACGCCTCCCATGCTGATGTCGCACTTGCCCGCGGTCAGGTCGTCCATGAGCTCGGCCCAAGTGGTCGCCACGAACCGGGGCTTCACCCCCAGGCTGGACGCCAGGTTCTTCGCCATGTCGATGTCGATGCCGGTGTACGACTTCGTGGCGCGGTCCAGGTGGCTGAACGGCCGGTAGTCGCCGGTGGTGCACACACGCAGCACTCCGCGCTCGGGCACCTTGTCCAGAAGGGTGCTGGAGTGGTGCCGACCGGACGGGCTGGACTCGGTGTCGGCCTGCGGGGCGCAGGCCGTTGCGCCGAGGGCGGTGGCGAGGGCGAGCGAGAGGGCGAGAGCGGTCAAGGTGGTTCTGCGGGCCATGGCTTCACTTCCTGACCGGGAGAAGGCGGGTGCGGGCTGCGTCATCGCAACCTGGCGTCGCGGCTTCGTTACCCAGTCGATCACGCGCTGAACGTGGCACGGCCCACGTGACGTCTCGCCGCGAGACGGTCGGTCAGGGCACTGCCGTCACCGCTGCCGTCGGAGCCACGGCGTGGCCGGTCTGCGGGGAGATCATTCCGGCGCACAGGCCCCGGGCGGCCAACCCCTGGGCGATGCGGGGGATCGCCGCGAGGGAGTTGGCGGACCAGTCGTGCATGAGGATGACCTGGCCGTTGGTGAGCCGGCCGGCCGCCGCCACGATCGCGTCGGTACTCGCGCCGTTCCAGTCCTGCGAGTCGACGTTCCAGATGATCTCGGTCAGGCCGTACTTGGCCGCGACGGCCCTCACCGTCGCGTTGGTCTCGCCGTACGGCGGCCGGAACAGCTTCGGCGTACCGCCGCCCGCGGCCGCGACGGCCTGCTGGGTCCGGGAGATCTCCGAGTCGATCGTCGCCTGGCTCTGCTGGGTCAGATGCGGGTGGGTGTAGCTGTGGTTGCCGACCCACATGCCTGCGTCGACCTGGGCCCTGACCCGGGCCGGGTAGGCGGCGGCGTACTGGCCCTGGTTGAACATCGTGGCCCGCAGCCCGTTCTGGGTGAGCGCGTTGAGCAGGGCCGGGGTGCTGCTGGACGGTCCGTCGTCGAAGGTGAGCCCGACGTACCCGTTGCAGGCGGCGGCCTGCGCCGGGGCGGCGGTGTCGACGCTGAGGGTGCCGGCAACGGCGAGCGAGGCGACGGCGAGGAGAGAGAGACGTGGTGTGGCCTTCATGAGGAGCGGTCCTCCAGCCTGGGGAATCGGGGGCAGGGGGCAGGGGTGCAGGGGGCACGGGGAGAAGATCCCCGCCCCCCTCTCCGAACTGGCCTATCGCACCGTGATGTTGGAACTCCCGCTGCTCTGGTATCCCTCGGTGGCGAGGATCATGTAGTAGTTGAAGCTCCCCAGGCGCATTCCGGCGCGGCCCCAGGCGTCGAAGTGGTTGCCGGTCGTGATGGTGCCACCGGTCCGCTTCGACTGCCGGACGCTCCAGTACTGGTTGAACGTGCGGATGCCTTCGACGGACGGGGCGTTGTAGCGAGTGGTCTGGTAGATGTCGTACGTGCCGCCGTCGCTGCTGACAGTGCCCTTGTACGTCCCGGTGGGCCGGTAGGTGCCCCAGTTGTCGACGACGTAGTACTCGACGAGCGGGTTCGACGTCCACCCGTAGAGCGTCAGGTAGCCGTTGCCGGACGGGTTGAAGCTGCCGGAGTAGGTCACGGTCCGGCGTGAGCCGTTGCTCCAGCCCTTGCCGGCGACGAAGTTCCCGGTGTTTCGCCACGAGGTGCTGTAGTTGCCGCCGGAGTCCAGGGTCATCGAGACCGTGCCCTGGCTGTCCGTCCAGAACGAGTAGTAGTACCCGTTGTTGGTTCCGGTCTGGTTCGTGGTGATGACCGTGGCCGCCTCGGCGGTGCCGGGCAGGGCCAACGTGGCCCCGGTGGCCAACAGCAGGCTGCATACGCTGCGGCGCGTCGGGATTGCGGGTCCGTCGTTCATGAGCGTGCTTCCTCCTCGTCCAGAGCTGCTCTGCCAACGGCGAACAGTTTTGGTATGGCCCTGCCAAGTGTCAATGGTTTCGACGTCTATTCCGAAACATTCGGTCGGTCCATTGATTTCCTCTGGATGGGGTTTTGCCTGTTCACGGCAGTGTCTAGTGAGGCAAATCAATAATGATCGTTGTCATCGAAACGGTGAGATCAAAATTCCAGGATGACCCTTCGAATGTTTCGAAAGGGACACCCGCCCCTCAAGTCCCACGAACGCATGTGTCATACTCGGGCGCCGATTATGGCTAGAAACGACCGGGGGGCCGTGTGAACGCCGTTCCTCTGGACGCCCCCTATCTGGACACGGATGCGGATCAACTCTGCTTCTCGCTGGACCTGACGGAGCGTCCGGCGCTGGCAGAGCGTGTGGTGCCGCTCGGCGGGCTGGACGTGCGGCTGCGGCTGCTCGGGGCCTCGCACCAGGTGTTCGCCGGCCCCGTGGCGGAGACAGTGGCCTGTCTGCACGGCGCGGTGAAGGGTCTGCCCGAGACCTGCACCCGTCATCTGCCGGGCTGGGTCTACGACTTCGGCGCCACGACCCGCCGACTGACTCCGGAGGAGTTCAGTGCCGAGGTGGCGCGGGTCCTCGCCCGGGCCACCGGCGCCGAGCACAGCCTGTGCGGAGTCTTCCCCGGTTCGCCGGAGGCCGTCACCGCGGTGGTCGTGGAGGCGGTCGAGGGACCGTACGGCGCCGCGGTCGTCTGGCGCACCTGGCACACGTATCCGCAGAACGGCCAGATCGTATCGACGCACAGCCGGCTGGAGGCCCGATGAACAGCGCCCGACTCGTCCGCGCAGCGGTGGCGGCCGTGCTGGCCGCGACCCTGCTCACCGCCTGCTCCAGCGACGGGGACGACGACGCGGTCCCGCGCGAGTGGATCGGGAAGACGTACAAGGCGACCGGGGCGGACTGGCTCGACCCGGACAGCAGCCCGAGCGAGGTCGCTCAGGCGATCCACACCAAGCGCGCGGCCCTGGACCGTGCCTCCGGCGGCACCACGGAGTTCCTGCGCTACGGCGACGACATGGTCACCGTCTCGCCGTACCGGAGCGGCAGCCTGATCGAGATCGAGGACTACCGCAACGGCTACCGCCGCCACAAGCAGCACCTCACCTACTGGCCGGACCCGAGCAGCGCGAGCTTCCGCGGCGGGGGCCCCGGCGAGGGCAAGTGACGCCCGATGACCGGCCGGATCACCACCCGTCCCCTCCCACGCTCCTCCCGCACAGCACCTGATCACGCCCCGACCCCGCCCCCAAGAAAGGCAACGCAGTGACCGAGATCTTCGAGTCGACCGGCCAGGCCCTGCTCTATGGAGTCGTGGGCCTCGTCGTGATGGCCGTCGGCTTCATCGCGCTCGACCTCGTCACGCCGGGCAAGCTGTACCACGTGGTGTGGACCGACCGGAACCGCGGCGCGGCCGTCCTGCTGGGCAGCCAGTCCGTCGCCGTGGGCCTGGTCATCATGAAGGCCATCGAGGCGAGCGAGTCCGAGCAGGGCCTCGGCCACGGCCTGATCAGCACGCTGCTGTACGGCCTGGCCGGGGTGCTGGTGATGACCGTCGTCGGCATCGTCATCGGCGTGTTCACGCCGGGCCAGATGGGTGCGGTCGTCCTCGACGACCAGGCGGACCGACCGCACCCCGCCGCCTGGGTGCAGGCCGGCATGTACCTGGGCACCGGGTTCATGGTCGGCGCGGCGATCTCTTAACGGCGCCCTCGATGAGCGCCACCACCGTGCAAGGCCGCGACACCACCGCGGCACCCTCCCGCCCCCCGGCCGTCAAGCACACCCGGGGGGCTCGTTTCCTGCTGCTCTTCGCCGTCTTCCTCTGCGCGGCCTGCGGTCTCGTCTACGAGCTGGCCCTGACCGCGCTGGGCAGCTACCTCATCGGCAACTCGGTGCTCCAGACCTCCGTGGTGATCTCCGTGATGGTGTGCGCCATGGGGCTCGGCTCGCTGGCCGCCAAGCCGTTGCGCCGTCGCGCGGTGGGCGCGTTCGCGCTGGTGGAGGGCGTGCTGGCGCTGGTCGGCGGGCTGTCGGTGCTGGTGCTGTACGCGGCGTTCGCCTGGCTCCAGCTGTACACCCCGGCGATGATCGTGGTCGCGGTGGCCGTCGGGGTGCTGATCGGCGCCGAGATCCCGCTGCTGATGACCATGCTCCAGCGGATCCGGCGGCAGGAGGCGGGCAGCGCGGTGGCCGACATGTTCGCCGTCGACTACATCGGGGCGCTGGTCGGCGGCCTGGGCTTCCCGCTGTGGCTCCTGCCGACGTTCGGCCAGCTCAAGGGCGCGCTGGTGGTCGGCGCGGTCAACGCCGTGGCCGGTGTCATCGTGGTGGTGTTCATCTTCCGGCGGCAGATCCGGCGCTGGGTGCAGGGCGCCCTGCTGGCCGGGGTCGCGGCGGTCCTCGCCGTCCTCGGTACGGCGTACGCGCTCGCGGACGACCTGGAGGTGACCGCGCGCCAGCAGATGTACCGGGACCCGATCGTCCACGCGGAGACGACGCCGTACCAGGAGATCGTCGTCACCCGCTCCACGGCCTTCACCGGCGAACCCGACATCCGGCTCTTCCTCAACGGCGATCTCCAGTTCAGCTCCGTCGACGAGTACCGCTACCACGAGTCCCTCGTCCACCCCGCGCTCGCGGGCCCCCGCGCCAACGTGCTGATCATGGGCGGCGGCGACGGGCTCGCCCTGCGCGAGGTGCTGCGCTACGACGACGTGCAGCACGTCACGCTCGTGGAACTGGACCCGGCGATGACCCGGCTCGCGCGCGACTTTGAGCCTCTGCGCGACCTCAACGACAAGGCGCTGGACGACCCGAGGGTCGAGGCGGTCAACGCCGACGCCTTCAACTGGCTGCGCGGCGCCCGGCAGCGCTACGACGCGGTCGTCATCGACTTCCCCGACCCGGACACGGCGGCGCTGGCCAAGCTGTACTCGGTGGAGTTCTACCACCTGCTCGGGCAGGTTTTGACGCCGCAGAGCAGGGTCATGGTGCAGAGCGGGTCGCCGTTCTTCGCGCCGAAGACGTACTGGTCGATCGCGAAGACGATAGAGACGGCGGACTACGCGACCACCGAGTTCCAGGTCGACGTACCGAGCTTCGGCAACTGGGGCTACGTCCTGGCCACCCCGGGCGGCGGTACGTCCCCACCGCTGCGGCTGGCAGCGGGCGCCCCGCGACTGCGCTACCTGGACGAGGCGGTCCTGAACGCCGCCGCGGTGTTTCCCGTGGACCGCCGCCGCCAGGACGTACGGCCGAGCACGCTGATGGACCCGGCCGTGCTGGAGTACGTGCTGGACGAGTGGGAGAACTACTGACCGCCCGCGGTGGCTGCCGTGTACGGGCCAGGCGCACACGTCGTTGAGCCGCCCGTCCGGGACCGGTCCCGGCACTGCGGAACTACCGTCCCGGTATGCCGCGATTCGATCTCGATCAGTGTTCCCGGGGCGGGCGCTCCCGCCGAACGGCCGGACTTGTGGCCGTAGTTGCCCTGAGCCTGTTCAGCGCCGGGTGTTCGAGCGGGCAGGGCGCGCCGCGGTCGTCGCCCCCGGGTCCGACATCCTCGTCCTCCGCCGCCACCTCGTCCTCGTCCTCATCCTCCCCCTCCGTCGCAGTGCAGCCCAGCAAGTACACCCAGGCGCAGCTGGCGTCGCGGCCGTGCGACGCCCTCGACGAGCGCGACCTCGCCGCGCTCGGAATCAGCGGCCGGGGGAAACAGGAGTCCGGCAAGCACGGGCCGACGTGCCACTGGAAGTTGGCAGGCCAGAACGTCAGCCTCGCACTGGACCTGCCCCTGTCCTACGCGAAGACCATGACCAAGAACGGGCGCGTCACGCAGGTGCCGGTGGGGCAGCACAAGGCCATCCAGGCCGAATTCCAGGGGATCTGCTTCATCTTCGTCGCGGTGCACGATGTCGATCGCCTGGTCGGCACCACGACCATTCCGGAGCCCGGGGAACCGCAGGACACCACGTGTCCCGCGGGAGCGTCGGTCGCGGCCACCGCCCTGACCCATGTTCGATGACGTCTCGGCCTGCCTCTGAAGCGAAGGAGGACACAGCTGAACGGCACAGGTCGGTGCGGGCGTGGGGCTCGTGGTGGGGCGGTATCGACGGCGGCGCCGGCCATCGCTCTGTATCCGTCGCCTGCGTGTTCGTTCCGCGTTTGACGATTCGGTACCACGGGGTTGGACTGGATGCATGCGCGCTGCCGCACAGCTCCGTTCGAGGGAGGCAGCGATGACAACCATGGAAGCTTTTGATCTTCTACAGCCGCACAAGATCGCCGAAGAGACCTTCGTCATCCCGTGGGCCCTGGAAGCTCCGCCGGTCGGCCACTTCCCCATGAATTCGATGGTGATCAGGGGAGCCGAGCCGGTGCTTGTGGACACCGGGGCACCGGCGGTGCGGTCGCAGTGGCTGGAGGCCGCGTGGTCCGTGGTCGATCCGTTGGATGTGCGGTGGGTCTTCCTCACCCACGACGACCGTGATCACGCGGGCAACCTCCTGGCGGTCCTCGCCGCATGCCCGAACGCGACCCTGCTGACGACCTGGTTCTCGATCGGGCGCATGGCCGAGGAGTGGGAGACGCCGATCAACCGGTGCCGCTTCATGATCGATGGCGACACGGTGGATGTGGGTGACCGGACACTGGTCGCCAAACGGCCGCCGGTGTACGACAACCCCACCACCCGTGCTCTCTTCGACCCGAAGACCAAAGTCCTGTGGGCGGTGGACACCTTCGCAACGAACGTTCCCACTCCCATGCCCGACAGCGCCGGCCTGTCCGCGGAGGAGTTTCGCGACGGGCTCTTCTTCGGCGGGCGCCTGGTCTCGCCCTGGGTCGCGTTGCTGGACGGCCAGAAGTTCCGGACAGTGGTGGACGACTTCCAGCGGCTGGACGCGGATGTCATCGCCGGCTGCCACTCGCCGGTGCTTCGCAGGCCCCAGATCGCGGAGGCGTACGACCTTCTCCGCCGGCTTCCTGAGATTCCCCCATGGACGGAGTTCACGCAGGCCGACCTCGACCAGTGGATGGCCATCGCCGAGGGGTCGGTCCCACCGGAACAGCCGCGGCCGTCGGCAACGTGACGGCCGTTGCCGCGTCTTCGTCGAGCTGACACCCGCTTCAGGCACTGGGCCGCACCTTCTGTAACCGTTCCAGTTCGCACTGTTGACACCTCACCCGCTTCCCCTTAGCGTCGCGCCAGCATTTCGAACATGTGACTATATTTCGAACGTCGAAAGGCGAGTGTCCTGTGCGCTGCCGGAATCAGTACGCATGTGGTCGGAACGCGGCACCGACTCGAACAACGTGCCAGGCTGTCCCGTCACGGTGCACGGCCCTGTCTGAAGTCCGGTCTGTCCAGGGCGCCCGGGGATCTACCTGTGCGGCACCCATGTGCGGGACCTGACCCACGACACAGCCCTGGAACGGATGCGGCGCGTTCCCCTCGTTCTCGACCCGCGTGCGTGCGTGCGTGCCTGCCGACTGCCCGGCCCGTTCCACCGCATTCCCCTTGACGTCTGATACCCCGTCACCTCCTCAACGACGAGAAGAACAAGGAACAAGCACCATGCTCAATCGAAGAACCGTCCTCGCCGGAGCCGGCTCCCTCGCCCTCACCTTGTCCGCCTGCGGCGAGGGCAGTGAGGGCGGCTCGGAGGACAGTTCCGAGGGCGGTACCGTCGGCATCGCCATGCCGACCCGGTCCTCCGAGCGCTGGCTCACCGACGGCAAGAGCGTCGTCGAGGGCCTCGAGGCCCAGGGGTACAAGACCAAGCTGGTCTACGGCGACGACAACCCGAAAGTCCAGGTCGCACAGATCGGGAAACTGATCCAGCAGGGCGTCGACGCACTGATCATCGCGGCCATCGACAACAAGTCGCTGAACGGCGTGCTTCAACAGGCCGCCGACGCGGACATTCCGGTGGTCTCCTACGACCGGCTCATCCTCGGCACCAAGAACGTCGACTACTACGTCTCCTTCGACAACGAGATGGTCGGCATGATCCAGGCCCGCCACATCATCGAAAAGCTCGGCCTGGAGGACGGCAAAGGCCCGTTCAACATCGAGTTGTTCGCCGGATCCCCCGACGACAACAACACCAAATACTTCTTCGACGGTTCGATGACGCACCTGCAACCGTATCTGGACAGAAAGCAGTTGGTCGTCCCGTCCGGCGAGACCGAACTCCGCCAGATCACCACCCCGCGCTGGGACGGGCCCACCGCGCAAAAGCGCATGAGCGGCCTCCTCACCAAGTGGTATCGCAGTGAGAGGATCGACGCGGTCCTGTCGCCGTACGACGGCATCTCGAGGGGCGTCCTGTCCGCGCTGAAGTCGGGCGGCTACGGCTCCGACCTCAAGCCCCTGCCAGTCATCACCGGTCAGGACGCCGAACTGCCGTCGGTGAAGTCCATCATCGCGGGTCAGCAGTCGCAGACCGTCTACAAGGACGTCCGTCGGCTCGCCGAGGCCGCCACGACCATGGTCGACGACATACTCCACGACAGGGTGCCGTGGGTGGACGACTCCATGGATTACAACAACGGCGTCAAGGCCGTGCCGGCCATCCTGTTGCAGCCCACGAGCGTCGACAAGACCAACTACGACGTCCTTGTCACGGACGGCTACTTCACCGCCGACGAGCTCAAGTAGCGGCACGGTGCCTGTTCGCCGGCCGTGAGTTGCCGGCTTTCAGCGTGCCGACGGCCGGCTTGAGGTAGGTGCGGCCAGGCACCCTGCGGAGGGCGTGGGCGTCCCAGAACTCGTGGGCCGGAGTCCTCCTGGACTCCGGCCCACGCCCCGAGACCTCGGCATGTCATGTCCGAGTCGGCGTTCCACGCGACCCGTGAGATATTCGCCGAGTAGGCAACTCGTGGATCTGGACAGGTACGCAGGCGGTCACCGACATGAACAGCACCAGTAAGGGCTACCGGGCCGTCCTGGGGCAGGTGGACTGGAAGCTCACGGCCGTGAAGACTTGGGCCGGGGCGCCCTGCAACGTCAAGGCGGAGACCATTGTCGTGAAGGCCCCGCGCAAGGGGGACATGTCGATCGGACGGCAGAATTCATGATGCGAGCTGCATTGCGGCAGAAAGCGACTTTGCTGTTCCTCGTGGCCGCCATGGCGCTCACCGGTGCCTGCGGTTCCGGTGAGCCGACCGACTCGTCGACGCCCAAGCCTCGTCCGAGTCGGGCTTCGCCCCGCGCAGTTCCGGACGGCAAGGAAGCAAAGGCGATTCTCGATCAGGCATTCGTCGGGCGAGAGGAGCTCGGGAGCGGATCAGGCCCTCTTCAGTCGCAGCTCGGGAACACCGTTGCAGCGACACCCGAAAATGTACTGAGTGTGACATTCGCCTTCACTTGTACAGGTAAAGGCAAGGTTGCCTTCGATTTCACCGCCAACGGCAGGAATGTTTCGTCGGCAGCACGCACCAGTACATGTGATGGGTCGATCTTCCAGCAGAGCATTGAAGTCTCCGAACCTGGCCCCATCAGCTTCGAGGCCGAGGCGACCGGCTCGCACAACGGTGGCTTCGCCTACGCCTACTACGCGGAGAAGAAGCAAGTGGCGTAGTCGGTTTCGGGAGCGGCCCCTCACCTGTCGGGATGCCAGAGCGCCCTGACCAGTGACTTCAGCATGGCGCATCTTCTATGCAAGTCCGTCGCCGGCGTCGGGTAGGTGTGCCACTCGGGGATAGCGGCGGTCGATGTAGGTTCCGTACTGGGCAACACGGACAACGGCCACGCCCCGTCTGACCACATCCCGCTCGAATTCCCGGTGTTCCCCGACCGTGATGCCGCGCGCATAGGCGGCCTCCCGCTTGGCCCGTGGCTGGCCGGCATGGATCAACCCCACTCCCTGCATGCCGAGTTCGCCGTCGATCTTGCGATAGAGCCGAGCATCCTCCCGAGCGCGAGACTCGGTGGGGGCCATGACATGGACACTGATATCGCGGGCGTACAAGCCACGGGCGTAGAGGAAAGCCGGCAGTGCGGCGGCGAGAGAGCGGTCCCGATCCGTGCAACGGACGCTGAGGGTCTCGATGGTGCGCTGGGCCTTGCGTAGGCGCCGGCCCTCCAGTTGGTCGCACATGGCCATCCCCAGGGCCATCTGGTCGTCACTCAACGTCACCCCGGCAGACTGACGGATCCCCTCGGCTATCAGCGCGATTTCCCTGAAACGCAGCTCTCCGGCCGGGAGTAGCTCTCCGCCCAGGAACGGTTCATAGCCTGAGCGGCCCAATACACCCGGGTTCAAGTCCGTTCGGATGCCGAACCTTGCTCTCCACGATCCAGAGGGTACGGGCCGCTGGCCGATGACGCCGATCCAAGAGGGCGCGTCCGGCGCTTTGAACACACCCCCGCAGCCTCGATGGCGCATTCGGCGGGCACGGGACCTGATCACATGGGGCAGGACGCAATCGTTGCAGATCCAGCGTCGGCAGCGGTCGCACCGCCATGCCTCCATCGCGCTCAACACATTGCGGGCGTGGTCTTCGAGCGGGTTGCCGGGAGGCGACGAATCCTTCCACTGCTCGTTCAAGATCTCGTGCTTCGGCTCCATCTGAACAGGTGGTACTGGCTGTAGACAGATCCCGCACGATTCGCCGGGCTCTTGCTCGCGATTGGCCGTCACAGCCGCCACTTGACCAGAACCCCTTCGGGACCGGTCCCGCCTCCTACGCGTTGCCGACAACCCCGCTGTGGCTGAGGCGACTGGCGTAGTTGTGGATCTCGGTGGGCTGTCATCGACAAGCCGCCGAGTGCGGGAAAGTGTGCGGAGTGAGGACTCACTCATTGACGGAGTGAGTCCTCACTCCGTACTCTTGCGGTCATGACAGCACCTAAGGAGAGCCAGACCACTCGCCGCCGCGCCCCCGGCATGTCGCCGCAGCAGCGTCGCGAAATGATCATCCAGACCGCGATCCCGCTGATCACCGAGTACGGCTCCGCCGTGACGACCGCGAAGATCGCCCGCGCCGCGGGCATCGGCGAGGGCACGATCTTCCGCGTCTTCGCCGACAAGGACGAGCTGTTGCAAGCCTGCATCGCGGAGGCGCTCTCCCCCGAGCACGCGATCCGCGAACTTGGCGCGATCGACGTGTCCCAGCCGCTGCCCGACCGGCTCGCGGAGGCGGCCGAGGCGCTTCAGGCGCACATGGACCGGCTTGGCGCGATCATCGGCTCGCTGGGGCACGGCGGCGGCAAGCACCCCGGCACGGTGCGCGGCGCGGGCCGCGACGAGTCGACGACCCTTATCCGCGCGGCCCTCGCGGAGCTGCTGGAGCCCGACAAAGCCGCCCTGCGCCGGCCGCCGGAGCAGATCGCGGCCCTCTTCATCGGGCTGCTCTTCACCCAGCCGCGTACGGAGGACGAGCCCGACCTGACCTCGCAGGAACTGGCGGAGCTCTTCCTGCACGGGGCGCTCTCGGGGGGCACCGAGTGAGCGCGCGGAGAAGGCGCCTGAAGGTTACGGCCCTGGCCGTCCTGGCCCCCGTCCTGGTGTGGCTGGTCGCGGACCCACTGCTGGGGCATCGGCTGCGGATCGCCGACGGCGAGCAGACGCTCGACATCGGCGCCGTGCCGGTGGCGGTCGTCGCACTGCTCGCGTCGCTCTCCGGCTGGGGACTGCTGGCCGCCCTGGAGCGGTTCGGGGTACGGCGTGCCCGCGCCATCTGGACCGGGGTCGCCAGTGCCGTACTGGCCGTGTCCTTCCTGCCGTTCATCGGCGACGGCATGGACGGCGACACCCGGGTCTCCCTCGCTCTGATGCACCTGGCGGTGGCGGCCGTGCTGATCCCGGGGCTGGGCGGCAGGCCCCCCGGGGCGGGAGCCGGTGCCGCCAGGGGGTGACCGCCGGCACCAAGTGCGCCGTGAACAGCACCAGATGGAGGCAGAGGGGGCGCCCGGCCCACGGCCGCACAGCCCTTCGACCAGATTTTTCAGCAGCCTTCCAGCGCATGGGTGCCGGCCTCAGCAGACGCATGGGCTCGGGGCCGGAGGAGTTGAGCACCTCGTACTGAAGTCGCTGGAGTTCGGCCGACGGTTCGAGGCCCAGTTCGTCGTCCAGGATGCGCCGCAGGTTCTGGTAGGCCTTCAACGCCTCGGCCCGTCGCCCCGCTTGGCGGTCTCCAGCTCGCCGGCGATCGGCTGCTGTTCGGACATGAAACCCTGCCTCTCTTGTGACGGTTCCCAGCCTCACGATGGGGCTGGGCGATCGAAGTCGGCTCGCGGGCGCCTCAAGGTCCGCGGACGGGCCGGCGGGCGCGTGGTCCCCGCCGGGTCACCAGAGGGAGTGCATACAGGCGACGAGGCTGCGGGCCTGCATGTTGACGTAGCCGTTGTGCTGGTGGAGCTCCATGAGCTAGCCGAGGGGTGCCCACCGGAAGTCGGGGGGCACCTCGGCCGGGAAGGCGTCGTCCACCTCTACGACGACATAGCGGTTGCGGGCGTGGTGGAAGCGGCCGCCCTCCTCGGACTGGACAACGTCGTAGCGGATCCGCTCCCGCGGCGCGTCGAGCACGTACCGCAGATACGGCGGGACTTCGTCCGGTCGGTCCGAGGCGAGGTGGTCGTGCGGGTTCGCCCGCACCGTGGGGCCCAGCTCCGCCGTGTCACGGCAGCCCGGCTCCACGGTCGTGCGCAGCAGTACGTGCAGGACGCCGTCGATCCTGCGGGCGAGAAAGGCGACGTAGCGCAGATGGCGGACCTCCCCGATGTCACCCTCGACGACCAGCCGCCGCAGCGTGCCGATCCCGGGATGCCAGCGCTGGGCGAAACCGACCATCGTCCGTACGCCGGCGCACTCGCGCACCATGCGTGCGGTGTCCTCGGCGTTCCCGGCCAGCGGCTTCTCGCAGAAGACATGCAGCCCGCGGCGGGCCGCGGCCGCGACGGCCGCCGGGTGCGCCGCGGGGGACGAGCCGATCAGCAGGGCGTCCAGCTCGGTCTTCTCCAGCATGGTGTCGAGGTCGTCGAAGGACTCCGGGATGCCGTTCTCGCGGGCCGCGGCGGCCGCGCGACCGGCGTCGCGACCGCACACCGCCCGCACCTCGACCTCGTCCGATGCCAGCAGCGGCGGCAACAGAAACCGCTGGGCCCACCAGCCATGACCGTGCAGCCCGATACGCACAGGCGTCTTCATGACCGGCATCCCCTCACAGGGCCCTCGACGGCAGGCCCGCCCGCCGGGCGGCGGCGAACACCTCGTACGTCGGCGGCAGCGCCTCGACCGCCGCCACGTAGCGGGCCCGGTCGCCGCCACGTAGCGGGCCCGGTCCTGCGCGAGCCGGTCCCGGGCGGCCGGGTCGTGCAGCAGCGCTTCCAGGCCGCTCACCACACCCTCCTCGTCGAGGAGTTCACGGCGCGCGATGGCGTCCAGATAGCCGTTGCCCTTGAGCAGCGGCTCCATGAACGCGTGCAGGCCCTTGGGCCACAGCCGGAAGGGCTCGATCGGCACCGTGTCCCCGAGCCAGGTCCGGGCCGCGGGGCCGAGCCCGCCCAGCTCGCCGTCCACGGCCTCGATCGCCGCCGCGTCCGGCACATGGAAGCGGTTGGTGAGCAGCATGGCCGGGATGTCCATGAGGATCGCCCTGATCACCGTCACCGCGTTGGTGGTCAGCGACAGCACGGCGTCCGACGCGCACAGCAGCGCGTGGTACCGGTTCGGCGGGCACAGCGGCAGCAGGTGCAGCTGCTCGGCCGGCAGCGCCCGGAACGGCGACTACCTGGAGGTCCACGAGCGCTGGGCGCGCAACATCATCTGCGCGCTGGCCCGCCTCGACGGCCGGGTCGTCGGCATCATCGCCAACCAGCCGCAGGTCCTCGCCGGCGTCCTGGACATCGAGGCGTCGGAAGAAGCTGCGCGCTTCGTTCAGATGTGTGACGCCTTCAGT
>NZ_JAGMUL010000014.1:0-54288 GCF_019049285.1 Streptomyces sp. AC550_RSS872 | reverse complement strand
ACGTCCCCGGGTTCCTCCCGGGCGTCGACCAGGAGCACGGCGGAATCATCCGGCACGGCGCGAAGCTCCTTTACGCCTACTGCAACGCGACCGTGCCGGAGGTGCGTACATCGTCATGGACAGCCAGTCCATCGGTGCCGACCTCACCTTCGCCTGGCCGACGAACGAGATCGCCGTGATGGGAGCGGAGGGTGCGGCCAACGTCATCTTCCGCAGGCAGATCGCCGAGGCCGAGGACCCCGAGGCCATGCGGGCCCGCATGGTCAAGGAGTACAAGTCCGAGCTCATGCACCCCTACTACGCGGCCGAGCGCGGCCTGGTGGACGACGTGATCGACCCCGCCGAGACCCGCGAGGTGCTCGCCAGGTCCTTGGCGATGCTCCAGACCAAGCACGCCGACCTGCCACTTCGCAAGCACGGCAATCCGCCGCAGTGACGCGCATGGAGCGGTGACGACGCTGTCATACCTGGGCCTGCGGGCCGTGGAATCCTCGTCCGATGCCGGAAGCCGTATGCGGGAGAACCGCACGCACGGTTTGCAGCGGCCGGGACTGGACACGGAGCGGCGGCCACCGCGCCGGCCCCCGACGCTCCTAGGCTCGGTTTTCGGCAAGCGCCGGGTTCTGGGTTGGGGTGTCGGTCGGGGCCGGGACCTCCTTCCCGGCGTTCTCCGGAGCGCCGAACCAGGCCACCGCGACCGCGCCCGAGACCGCCAGGACGAAGCCCGTCACCGCCAGCCAGGCGAAGCCGGGGCGTGAGGCGTCCCCCAGCCACCAGACGCCGATCATGCCGGGCAGCACGGTCTCGCCGACCACCAGCGCCGCCGTCGCCCCGTTCACCGAGCCGATTTGCAGCGCGACGGTGTGCAGGTACATGCCGCCGATTCCGGCGACCAGAATGGCGTACAGGGCCGGGTCGGCGAGCAGCGTGCCCAGGTCGAACGGATCGATCCCGTTCAGCACCCGCACGCCCACGCCGAGCGCGCCGAAGCCGAGACCGGAGAGCAGACCGGCCAGGATCGCGGCCCGGGCGCCGAGCAGCCGGACCAGGACCGTGCCGCCCGCCATCAGCAGCAATGAGATCGCGAGGAGCCACCAGTGGGTGGTGATCGGCGTGTGCCCGCTGCCTTCAGGGCCCGCCGCGCTGGCGAGCAGCACCAGCGCCGAGCAGACGACTGCGATCGAGGTCCACTCCGCCCGGGTCAGCCGGATGCCGAGCAGCTTGACGCTCAGGACGGCCGTGATGACGAGGTTGGCGCTGATGACCGTCTGGGAGAGGAACAGCGGCAGCAGCCGGGCGGCGAGCGCGCCGAGCCCGAAGCCGACGAAGTCCAGGATCGTGCCGACGATGAACTCCCAGGTCATCGCGGCCTTGGCGGTGGAGGAGAGGCTGGGGCCGCCATGCGTGGTGACCTGTCCGGCGGCGGCCGCCTCGCGGCGGGCCGACTTGCGGGAGCCGACGGCCTGGAGGACGGAGCCCGTGCCGTAACAAATCGAGGCCGCGATGGCGGTCAGGAGTCCTATGAGCACCGAGCACTCCGTTTCAGGGGGTGGTTCTTGGATGTCCTCCCTGCCAGACGTGGGATCGACCGCCCGCGTTGCGCGGACCGGGTCTGCGTCGAGATGGACGTGAAGAAGGCCGTCCGGCCTCCCGCAGCGGACGCGGCGTCACGATCAAGCGGAGACGCCGCGCTGCGTGTTCACGCTGGAGTACGTACCTGCGCTGTTCGGTCAGGGGGACGGCGTGTCGCGGTGGCCGGTCAGCCAGGAGTCGGGGGACGGGACGCACCCGGCGGGGATCGGGGAGCGCAGGGTGCGGCGCATGTGGGTAGAGAGGCGGCGGCGATCGGTCTCGGTGCTCTTGAGACTGCCCCGGCGAGCGGAGAGCGCCGCCTCGAACTGCGCGCGGTCCACCGTCAGGGCGCCGGGGCCCTGGTGCTCCAGCAGCCGTACGGCATCGGAGTCGTCGTCGGCCGGCCACAGCCTCTGGAGTTTGCGCTGGTCGCGGTGGACTCGATGCACAGCGTCGGCGGCACTACGCTGCTGTGTCGTGCAGGAGACACGCCTCGACACTGCTCGGGTCCGGGCGGCCCGCCGGGTAATCGACCCGATTTTTCTCGACACTCCGCTGTACTGCTGCGAGGCGCTGGAGCCCGACCTGGGGTGCACGGTGAGCATCAAGCTCGAAACGGCGAACCCGGTCCGCAGCTTCAAGGCCCGCGGCACCGAGGTGGTCGCGAGCCTGCTCGCCGGCAACGGCTCGGCAGCCGTGGTGTGCGCCAGCGCGGGCAACCTTGGTCAAGCCCTCGCTTGGTCCGGTCGTGGCCGGGGGCTCGACGTGACCGTCGTGGCATCCCGCTTTGCGACTCGGGCCAAGCTCGATCGCATCCGCGCGCTGGGCGCCGGGTTGGAGCTGGTGGACGGCGACCACGAGATGGCTCGCGAGCGGGCGGCGGCCGTCGCGCGGTACGAAGGGGTCCGGCTGGTCGAAGACAGCCTGGACATCGAGACCTGCGAGGGTGCGGCGACGATCGGCCTGGAACTGGTGGAGGCTGCGCCGTCGTTCGACACCGTCCTGATTGCTCTCGGCGGCGGGGCGCTGGCCACCGGCGTGGGTCATGTGGTGAAGGCCTTGGCGCCCGAAGTCGAGGTGATCTGCGTCCAGCCGCTGGGCGCGCCGGCGCTGACACACTCGTGGCGCCAACGGCGTGTCGTCACCACCGACTCGACCAACACCATCGCTGACGGCGTCGCCGGCCGGCGTCCCATCCCGGCCGTCCTGGACGACCTCCTCCTGGTCGCTGACGACGCCGTCCTGGTCCGGGAGGCGTCGATCATCGCCGGTATGCGGATGCTCCTTGACCACGCCGGCCTGGTCGTCGAACCTTCGGCCGCGCTCGGTATCGCGGCGATCCTCGAAGACCGTGACCGCTTCGCCGGCCGACACGTCGTCACCATCGTGTGTGGCAGCAACGTCGATGTGGACGCCTACCACCGCTGGGTCGGTGCGGCTGCCATCCACAGGCCTTGACCACTCTGTAGTTCTCGCCTGCTCGCGGGGTTTCCCGTCCCCATGCGTGCTGCACCCGTGCGCTTCGTCTCTTGCGCTGGGATCAGTCCTGGCAACCAGCTGACGATTTCAGTGCGCACTGAACCCCGGAGCGTGCAATACCGGAGCTTGGGCATCTGCGTGATCAACAGACGGTGGCCGCGGGTGGATCCCATCGGCGGGTGCGGGGCACCGCAGGGGAGATGCCGTAGTCCTTCTTGAGCTGTTCGGGGATGGCGTAGTGCATGACGCGCCCGCGGGTGAGGGAGGACAGTTCGAAGACGGTGGTGAGGTGGCCGAGGCGGTCCAGGGCCCAGGCGCCGAGGGGGGAGCGGTCCTCGATGGTCTCCAGGACGCCGAGGAGGTGGGGCACGGCTTTGACGACGGTGTCCCACGGCGTGTGCGGTACGTCGAGCCAGCCCGCGCAGGTGTCGCCGATGAGGTGGCGGATCAGAGCGGAGACGATCGGGTCGAAGAAGGTGCCGGGCACGACCTCCTCGTACAGGTCGATGAGCTGCCGGGTCAGCTGCGCGCCCTCTTCGGAAGGCCCCATGTGCCGGATCATGTACAGGTCGAGGAACTGGCGGGCCTCGTCGAGGGTCTTGGGGACCGCGTCCTGGTCGACGCCGAGCATGGCTCCGACCACCCGCCACGCGTAGTAGTAGGCCTCCGCGCCTTCCTGCGACATGTGGATGCCGAGGCGGTGCAGGCTGTCGAGCACGAGCAGGGAGAAGAACATCTGGCCGCCGATCATGTCCTCCTGGCAGATCGGCACTCCCAGCGCGTCGGCGTCCCATCGGTTCTCGCGCCCCAGGTGGTGGCGGATGGAGGCGTGCAGGAGGCGGACCTTCTGGGCGGCGGGGACGAAGCGGCCGCCGGCTTCGAAGGCGTCGGGCTGCATCAGGTAGACGGTGAACTGACCTGTCTCCGCCATCCGTTTGGAGGGGTACTTCAGTCCGTGGGTGGCCGACAGCAGCTTCGCCACGTGCGGTACGACGTAGCAGGCGGGCATGGAGGCGAAGGACAGCGCGGTGGAGATGTGCACGTTGTTGTCGATGAAGAACAGCCGGGCCTTCTCCATCTCCGACCAGTCCACCCAGGCCGGCGGGACACGGGTGGCCTCGAGGTACTCCCGCGCGACGTCGGGCAGACCGTCCGGCAGGGGAGCGCCGGCGGTGGAGACGTAGCGCATCAGGCTGTTGAACGTGCCCACCTGGCCGCGTTCGAAGAGCGTGGCGACGGTGGCGTCGGCGAGTTCGTCACCGGCCTGCCGCAGGGCGTCCATCGACGCGTCGGTGTACGTCATCGTCATGGCAGGGCTCCGTTGTGGATGGGTTCTCAGAACTGGCGGTCCGCCGCGGAGCGGGCCAGTGCGGTCAGGGCGGTGCGGGCAGGGGCCGGTACGTCCAGCTCGTCGAGAGCACCGAGCGCCTCCTCGACCCGTACGCCGATCATGTCCTCGATGCGGTCGGGTGCCCTCAGCACGCGCATCACCTCGCGGACCGTGTCCAGGGCGTCCGCGTCCAGGCGCCGTCGGCCCAGCAGGGCGCGCAGCCGCGCGCGGTCGTCCTCCCCGGCCAGGCGCCAGGTCTCCGCCAGCAGGGCCGTAGGCCGGTGGCCTTCCACGTCGTCGGCGTTGGCCTTGCCGGTGCGCTCCGGGTCTCCGAACAGACCGAGCAGGTCGTCCCGCAGTTGGAACGCCTCGCCCAGCGGCAGCCCGTACGCGGAGTAGCCCTCGCGCAGTCGTGTGCCGGCCCCCGCGAGGGCGCCGCCGATCAGCAGAGGCTGCTCGACGGTGTACTTGGCGGTCTTGTAGCGGATCACCTTCAGTGACGCCTCGGTGTCCGGTCCGGCTCCGGTACGCAGGATCTCCAGGCACTCGCCCGCGATCAGTTCCCGAGCCATCACCGACCACAGGGGGCGGGCACGGGCGAGGTACGCGGCGGGCAGGCCGCTGGTGGCGAACAACTGCCCGGCCAGCGCCATCAGCAGGTCTCCCATCAGCATCGCCAGCGACCTCGCCGCCGCCGCGCCACGCGGACGACGCCGTACGGCATCGCGCAGGGCGACATGGGCCGTGGGGCGCCCGTGCCGCAGCGGACTGTCGTCGATGAGGTCGTCGTGAACGACCGCAGCGGCGTGCACCAGCTCCATGGACGCCGCCGCCCGCACCAGCGCGTCGCTGTCCGGCTGGCCCACCGCGCGCCAGCCCCAGTAGCAGAACGCCGCGCGCAGCCGTTTGCCCTCCGCGACCGCAGCCTCCAACTGCTCGGCCACCGGGCCCAGGAGCGGATCGACCGCGGCGAACTGATCGGCTTCCTGGGCGACGAACCGGCGCAGCACCTCGTCGATGCGGACCTTGAACGCGACCGGCTCCCAGCGGTCAGTCATCATCGGCGTTCTTCCGGGCCGACACGTGCCGGGCGAGGATCTCCAGGTGGGCCGGGGGCACGGCGGCGTACCGGTCCAGCACCAGGCGCCCACGCGCCGCGAGGTCGTGCTCGGCCTGCGCGGCGAGCTCCGCGGCGTCCGAACGGCGCAACAGTCCCCGCACCGCGCCGACAGCCGACCCCAGCGTGCTCACGGCCAGATCGGCCAGCCCGGCCGCCAGCAGCACCGCCTGCTCGTCCAGGCCTCCGCGCCGTCCCGTTTCTCGCGTCATGCTCTTCCCCACCCCCATCCGGGCGGCGCCGGTCACGCGCCGTCCCGTTGAGCATCGCGTCACATCGGGCGGGAGTCCGGAGAACTCACGATCGGGTGATCACATCGATCGATCGTGCGGACCGCCGCGGAGGTGACCCCGCACTCGGCGGTCTGGCGCCGGGCTGATCACTGTGGCGGTCCCACTGCCTACGCCTGCATGGTCGCTCCGCCGTCCTCACCGCGGCCGATACCCGACTGATCTCCCACGCGGGCCGGGTGCTCGGACATGGCCGGCACGCCCTGGGGCGCGCCCTCTCGTGGAAGATCATTTGGCTCCACTGGAATCACCGGGTGGCTCGCGATCGTCGGAGGGCCGGTTGCCCACCGGGCTCGTTCAACTTCCAAAGGCATGCATCGGCCCACGCGGCACATCTTGTCAACGATCAAACGGACTCCTACAGTCCAGCGATACGTGGGGCGCGGGATCGCTCCCACGCCCCTTCGTTCATCCAAGCAATGGAGCCGCGATGTCCCCCCACCTCGCCAGGCCGAGCCGCAGACGCATACTCGGTGCCGCACTGGCCGTGCCCCCCGCGCTGATGCTGGGTGCGCAGACCGCACGGGCCGCTTCCTGGGGCACCCCAGTGACCGTGAACTCCTGGAACAAGATCAACGCAAGGTGGACCGCCAACAACGAGTTGCAGACGTACCGGCCGGACTGCGTCTGGTACGAGGGCAACACTCTGGTGATCAAGGCGTACAACGCCGGGGGCGGGGTCTACCACTCAGGCCGTGTGGAGTCGACGGCGCTGTACGGGTACGGCACATACAGCTTCACCGCGAACATGCCCAACGGACGGGGACTGTTGCCGGCGGTATGGGCGGCGTACCTGAATCCGTGGCTGCCCGAATTCGACGCCGCTGAGATCGTGGGACAGAACCCGGGTGTCGTCTACCAAACGTCCCACGACGTCAATAACGTCCAGGAGCAGTTCTCGAAGACGAACTCCTCCGGCTGGACAAACTCGTACCACACGTACTCGTTCAGCTGGTTCCCGGACCACATCGATTTCGCCGTGGACGGCGTCATCACGGGCACCACCTGGTACAGGGCCCCGTCCGGAACGGGCCTGCGCTTCATCGCCAACATAGCGGTCGGCGGTGACTGGCCCGGCAACCCGGACTCCTCCACCTGGGCCACCGCTGACGGCGCCCGCTATCTCAGGATCTCCTCCATCACCCACACGCCGTACCACCCGTGAGGCGAACCCGCCAAAGTTCCCTGCTCCGTCCATGAGGAGCTGACGCGATTTCAGGTTCGATCAGCCGTTGCCTGATCGGCGCAGTGCTTGGCGAAAGGAACCGAGGCCGTCCGTACGGCCCGGCGACCGAAGCGGAGCCAGAAGGACCTGGAACAGGGGGCGCTCAAGACGCCTTGCGCGCCCCCTTTGGCCAGTGATGGAGGCAGTGGTGACGGGCCGCTGCCCGAACCTGCGAGCGGGGTCGTGGACGACCGCGTTCAGCAGGCGGCGATGACGGCGTCGGTCCGCAGGCGCGCGGCCGTCTTCGCGGTGATCTCGTCGAGGGGGATGCCGGGTGCGGTCTCGACGACGGCGAGGCCGTCGGGCGTGATGTCGAGGACGCCGAGGTCGGTGATGACGCGGTGGACGCACCGTGCGCCGGTGAGCGGCAGGGTGCACTCGGTCAGGATCTTCGGGCTGCCGTCCTTGGCGGTGTGCTCCATCAGGACGATGACCCGGCGGGCGCCGTGGACCAGGTCCATCGCCCCGCCCATGCCCTTGACCATCTTTCCGGGGATCATCCAGTTGGCCAGGTCACCGCGTTCCGGCACCTGCATGGCGCCCAGCACCGCGGTGTCTATGTGACCGCCGCGGATCATGCCGAAGGACAGGGTCGAGTCGAAGAACGAGGCTCCCGGCAGGACGGTGACGGTCTCCTTGCCCGCGTTGATGAGATCCGGGTCGACCTCGTCGGCGGTCGGATAACGGCCGGTGCCGAGGAGCCGTTCTCGGAGTGCAGCACCACCTGCACGCCGGGCGGGAGGTGGCCGGGGACGAGTGTGGGCAGGCCTTGCCGAGGTTGACGTAGGAGCCGTCGGTGAGTTCGGCGGCGGCGCGGGCGGCCATCTGGTCGCGGGTCCAGCCGCGGGGCGTGTCCATCGTCGTGCTCATGCTCGTACTGTCCTCTTCTCGATCTGTTTGTCAGCGGCCTGAGCGGGGGTGAGCTCCACGATCCGCTGGACGAAGACGCCGGGGAGATTGGCCGGCGCCGTCCATGACATTCGGGCTGCACGCGAGCACGGCATCATCGACGCCCTCGCCCAGGCCGGCATCACCTGCTGGGCAGACAAGGGCTAACAGGGCGCGGGTGGCACGGTCCGCCGCCCGTACCGCGGCCGGTGGGACCGTCTTTCCACCGGCCGGCAGGCTGTCAATCGGTCCCATGCGAAGGTGCGGGCACTGGTCGAACAGGCCATCGCCGCCCCCAAGCCCTGGCGTGTCCTGGCGTCTCCTGCGCAAGCTCCGCTGCTCGACAACCCGAATCACGAACCTCGTCCAGGCTGTCCTCACCCTCGTTCGCGTGCGTCCCATGCATCGACCATGCCAGGACGACTCACGACTCACGACTCACGACTCACGACTCACGGCGGCCGCCGGCCGCCCGTACTGTCCATTCGGACTCGTGACCTGCTGCCGGTGGCATCGGTGTCCGACGGGGCCGAGCCGGGCGTGTGACGCGTCAGGGCCCATCCGCCGGACGGGGGTGAGTCCTGTCATACGTGCAGGCCAGGGAGGGGAATGCGATGGGCACACGCGAGGACATTGCGCGGGCAGCGAGCATTTTTGCATCTCACGTTGGCGAGGTGCGCTGCCCGGCCGACCGGGTGCAGCTCAGGCGAGGGCGTCGAGACGGTGTGACAGGAACCCCGCCATCGCGCGGACCCCGATCCCGATCGCGTGCTCGTCGGCAGCGAAGTCCGGGGAGTGGGGGACCCCGTTGATGCCCGCTTCCGGGTTGGCGACGCCGAGGTAGAACATCGCTCCGGACACCTGGTGCAGGAAGTACGCGAAGTCCTCGCCGTTGAACGGATACGCCGCGTGCAACTCCATGACCGCGTCCGCACCGAGGGCGCCTCGCAGGTACGAGGCTGCCGCCGCGTTGAGCTCCGGCGAGCACACCATGGCGGGCAACGGAGGCTCGGTGAACTCCACCCGCCCACGGGGCAGCCCATCCACCCAGCGCCGCACCTCCTCACGGATCTCGGCGTACCGGCTCTCCGGCCAGGCCCGCAGATAGGCGTGCACTCGCGCGCCATCATCGCCCGAGCTCGAATGGGACAGGGCGTAGACAAAGCGTGCCAGCGGGCCGTCCGGGGTCTGCATGTCGTCCATGAGCTGCTGGAGCTGTCCGGGCGTCTGCGGGCGCCCGACAGTCGACAATCCGTCGATCATGGCGACGAGCCGCTTGGCGTCGTCGGCGGCGCCCGGCCCCGCCAGCTCGATCCGGAAGCGGTCTTGCCCCGGCTGACCCGGCCCGACCGCGAACGTGCCGACTGGAGTGGGGCCGCAGTGCAGCGCGTAGATCTCCCGCGGCGCGGTCCGCTCCAGGACCCCGTCCTCGATCATCGCCCGGGCGCCCTCGCACGTCTCCTCGGCCGGCTGGAAGAAGAAGGCGACCCGGCCGTTCAGCTGCTTCCGCAGCCGTGCGAGGACCAAGGCGATACCCACCCCGATCGCCGTGTGCAGGTCGTGGCCGCACAGGTGGGCCGCCCCGGGGACCTGCGAGGCGAAGGCACAGTCGAACAGTTCGTCGTCGTCGACCGCGTCCATGTCGGCCCGGTAGGCGACGGTCGGGCCCTCACCCGCACCGTCGAGCACCGCCACCACACCATGGCCGCCCACGCCGGTTACGACGGCCAGACCCGCGGCGCGAAGCCGCTCGGCGACCAGTGCTGATGTGCGCCGCTCCGCACCGGCAAGATCGGGATGCCGGTGGATGTCGCGGCGCATCCCGATCAGCTCATCGTCGATCTCGGCCGCAATCCTGTCGATTATCGCGTGGTCCAGCGCGGAAGACATGCGCCGGAGGCTACACGAGCCGATCTCCAACCCGGCCTTGAGCGGAGGGCCCGTGAGGCCGCCGAGACCGTGGCCGCCCTGGAGGAAGACGCCGCGTGATGTGTGCCTGCGGTAGCCACCGAGGCGACCACCGGTCCGCTGCGTCGGCCCGAGGCCGGCGGACGCCGGCCTCGGCACTCGCGGTGGTCCCACGGTGTCGATCACACACGAGGCCGGTTCAACAGCCGGGAGAGCACGATGGCGCTCTCGGTCCGTTCCACAGGAGCGGTGGCGCGCACGCGTTGGATGGCCTGTTCCAGGTGGGGGATGTCGCCGGCGAGGATGTGGACGACTGCGTCGGCGGCGCCGGAGACGGTACAGGCTTCGACGACCTCGGGGATGGCCTCCAGGGCTTGGCGCAGTTCGGCGGGGGTGGGATTGCCGGCGCAGTAGACCTCGACGAAAGCCTCGGTATGCCAGGCCAACGCCTGAGGATCGACGAGAGCGGTGAAACCGCGGATCGCTCCGGTAGCCACGAGGCGGTCGAGACGCCGCTTGGCGGCGGGCGCGGAGAGCCCGGCCGCCTTGCCGATCTGGGCGTACGTAGCCCGTCCGTCGTGCAGCACGTACCGGATGATCGCTTGATCGATGGCGTCCATGACCTCACTCCAGACGTCAGAACCTGCGGCCCAGCGCAAGAAATGGCCACCAGCCCCCTGACTTTGCAAGAAAACGACAGCAGGCAGCAGCAAATGGCGATTGCTTGCGTTATCCGCCGAACATAGTCTCCGGCTTGTCCTGATGTCACGTGCTGGGAGCAGTGTTGAGATGACAGCAAGCCTGAGCGATGTGGAAGCCTCGGCACTGGCCGCGGTGGACGAGGCGGCCATCGCCCGGCTGCTGCTGGAACTTCTCGCTGTTCCGAGCGTGACGGGGAGCGCCGCGGAGTCCGAGGTTCAGCACGTCCTTGCCCGGCATCTTCAGCGGATGGACCTCGATGTCGACCTGTGGTCCATGAACCTGCCCGAGCTACGTGACCATCCCCGTTTTCCCGGCAGCGAGGCCCCGCGCACCGAGGCGTGGGGCCTGGTGGGCGGCACGGCGCCCCAGGGCGACGGGCCGACCCTGATCCTCCAGGGGCACGTCGACGTCGTCCCTTCCGGAGACCTGGCGCGTTGGGAGGGTGACCCCTTCCGCCCTCGGGTTACCGGGGACGTGGTGCACGCACGTGGAGCGTGCGACATGAAGGCGGGGGTGGTGGCGATACTCGCCGCCCTGGCCGCGATACGGGAGGCGGGCGCAAGGCTGCGCGGCCAGGTGTCCGCGCATTTCGTAGTCAGCGAAGAGGACGGCGGACTCGGGGCGTTCGGCACCCTCCAACGCGGCCACACCGGCGACGCCTGCATCATCACCGAACCGACCAGCGGCGCGGTCATGACCGCGAACGCCGGCGCCCTGACCTTTCGCATCCAAGTACCCGGCCGGGCCACCCACGGCAGCACCAGATACGTGGGAGTGAGCGCCATCGACGCCTACCTGCCCATCCACCGCGCGCTCGCCCACCTGGAAGCCCGCCGCAACGTCGGCGCCGACCCGCTCATGTCCGAATACCCCATCCCCTACCCGCTGTCCGTCGGTACCGTCCAATCCGGCGACTGGGCCAGCAGCGTGCCCGACCTGCTGGTGGCCGAGGGAAGACTGGGCGTCCGGCTGGGCGAGGATCCGGCCCAGGCACGCGCCGAACTGGAGGCGTGCGTGGCCGAAGCCTGCGCGGCCGACCCCTGGCTGCGCTCCCACCCCGCCACGGTGACGTGGCCCGGCGGACAGTTCGCCAGCGGACGGCTGCCGGCCGGGCATCCGCTTACGGCCCAGGTCGCCGACGCGCACGCCGACGTCACCGGCGGCCCGCGACCTTCCGAACGAGGCGCCCCCTACGGCAGCGACCTGCGACTGTACTCCGGGGCGGGCATCCCCACGCTCCAGTACGGCCCCGGCGACGTACGCCTCGCACACGGTCCACAGGAACAGGTCCGCGTGAGCGACATCGTCACCGTCACCCGGGCACTGGTGCTCGCCACACTGCGCACGGTCGGTACCAAGTAGCAGCCCTCAGCCTCACCCCCTACCGGCTGCTTGTGACCCTGTGGAAGTGACCGTTGCGGCGAGCCGGAGGCGGTCGCGGGGGTGGCCGGCGGCGGTTCCGACAGTACGGCAGTCCTCGGCCACCGGCACCGGCCCGAGAGCGATCACCGCAGTCCTCTCATCACGGCCGAACCGCTCACCTGCCTCGTACGTACCCGATCCGCTCACGAAGCCGTCGCCTCTCGGCGGTCAGCCCGCCAACCTGCGCGTACCGCATACCACCGGCCTACCGCAGGGAGCACCCCACCGCGCTGATGCGGTGGGGTGCCCCCTTGCGTCTTCCTCGGATCAGGTCAGACGCAGCCCACGGCTTTCGTACCGGAACCGGTCCATCGCAGCAGCGGCCGCATCCCCGGCCAACCGCTCGATCCTCTCGGGCACCTCGCGCTCGTCGAGGACGAAGAGCCTCCCGCCGAGGCGGGTGGTCGTCTTCCAGCAGACGCCGTCCCGCCCCCCTGGCGGCACGCCGGACGTCCTTGAGCTCGCCCATCTCCGCAAGACCGTCAGCGCCAAGGATCAGCTGCCCGTAGTACCCCTCGTACTCCGGCCTCAGCGCGGCCAGCATCAGCGACTCAAGCCGGGCGACCAGCCTCTCGTACCGGCGCCGGGCCAGTTCGTCTTTCGCAGGAATCTCGCACAGCTCCCCACCTCCGCCCACAGCCGTATGTGTGCCATATATGTGCCGCGAGCACGAAGGCCCTCCCGTCCGATGGACGGAAGGGCATCTGACCAGGCATTTTGCTGTGTCGCGGCAGGATTCGAACCTGCGACACCCGCTTTAGGACTTTTCCCGGGACGAGGCGCTGACCTGCGGAGATGTGGGCCGCAGGGCGTCTGACTGGGGAAACACTCCCCGCAGTTCTCATGTGTTCACAGTGCTTCCCGCTCCCATATGTGCTGGATACGTGCCGGTGGTGCTGTCCGGCATGGGCATGGTTTGCTCGGAGGAGCCGGCGAGTGGTCGGAGTGCAGCGCGGGCGGCGTTTCGTCAGACCTTCTCGACTCGCACGGGGTGCCCCGCGAGGAGTTGATTCATGTCGTCGGTGTCGGAGGTGAAGACTGTTGCCTGAGCTCCCTGCACGGCCTCCCGCCCGGCCACAGCCGCCAGAATGGCGTCGATGGCGTACTTGTGCCCGTGTAGGCCAGCTGTCTTCCGCATGTCGCGCGCCATGGCGATCACCTGATCGTCCGTGTGCACGATGCGGATCCGGGACAGCGTCCAGTTCCACAGTGCCTGCCTCGACGTTTCGCGTGGATCCCATGCCTCCAAGGTCGTGAGCGCCGAGGTGACGATCGGGATGTCGAGCCGCGGAGCCGTCTTGATCAGCGCAGCCATCTCCCGGTCGCCCTGAACCGCCTTGGACAGAGCCTCGGAGTCGAACACGAAGACGCGCTGTCGCGGCCGGTGCAGCTTCGCTCGCGAGGTGCGGCTCACGCGGCCTCGTCCGAGTGTGATCGCTGCTCGTCGTGCCAGCCGTCGATGGCGGCGATGCGGTCGAGTGCTGCTTGCTGCTCGTCGTCTGTCACGGTGCCGTGCTCTTCCTCGAGGCGTTCGGCCAACTCGCGAAGTCGGTCCATGGCGTCCTGATGAGCGGCGGCGGCCGCGATGTAACCGGACACCCCGCGCGCGTCGACGCGCTCCTTGATCGATTCCACAAGCTCTTCTGGCACAGTGATGGTGATCTTCCGCGTTGCCATACTTTGAGTATGCCAGGCCCTGTCAGGCTTGGCCTGGCCGCCTCCTCGAGGCCTCGCCCTGCTCGGGCCGTCCTCCCGACGGAAATATGCAGGTCTGGGAGAGGCGCGTCCCCGGGGCAGGTGGGGATGTGGCAGTCGATCATGGAAGCGGCCCCCGTTCGAATTGAACGGCGGCCAGGGGCTGTTCGATGTCAGTCGGCCTGGGGGCTGTGCCACGTCCCGGCGCCGTACTGGACGGCGAGGCGGAGTGCGAGGTGGATCTTCAGGCGCTGTTCGCTGAGGGGAGCGGGCAGCAGCTCCTCGATGCGGTGCATCCGGTAGACGATCGTGTTGCGGTGCACGTGCTGCTCCTCGGCGGTGCGGATCAGGCTCTGGCCGGTTTCCAGATAGCTGAGGAGGGTGGCCCGGTGCTCGGCGGCGGTCGGGTCGTCCTTGGCGAGAGGGCCGAGCGTCTCCTGGACGTACCACCGCACGCGTTCCAGATCTGCGGAGACCGTGGCCGGCAGGCTGACGGTGTGCCAGTCGGTGACGTCGTCGGGTGTGGGCGTGGCTTCGACGACGCGTGCGGTGTCGAGTGCCTGCAGGTGGGTGCGCCGAAATCCGTCGGTACCGGGTGCTGACGGCCCGATGACCGCGCGGGTGCCGGCGAGCGCGGGCCGTACGGAGGCCAGAGCCTCCCGCTCCCGGTCTCCCGGGCGCAGGGCGCGACTCAGCCAGGCCCAGAGCCGGTCTCCCTCAGCGGTGACCGTGAGCAGGGTGGCGCCGGGCAGCCGGTCGGCGAACTGGGCGGCCACGCGGTTCAGCCGTGGGCCGGTGGCTCCACCGGGCCGCCACAGCACGATGCCCGTGTGGTGGTGGCCGAGGGTGAGGCCGAGGTCCCGCTCGGCGCGGTCGATGTCGAGAGGGCGACGGTCGAGGATGGCCTGGACGGTGGCCCGCTGCCAGGCCGCCCTGCCCTCGGCGAGGCGCTCGCGTTCGGCCAGGTAGTCCCCGACCACCAAGGTGATGGTGCTGTCCATGACCTCGGCGACCGTCAGCGGTACGGCGGCCAGAGCCTCGGCGGGCAGGGTGGGCCCCATGCGGGCCAGCAACTGCTCCAGCCAGAGCCGCTGGCATGCGCGCATGCTGCGGACGACCGTGTCGAAAGGAACCGCCTGCTCGGCGGCGGAGGCCGCGATCTGCCGGTAGGTGTCGGTGACATCGGGCTGGAAGTCGTGGCCGGCGAGTCTGGCCAGGATCTCCAGCAGCAGGGCCTCGCAGGAGCGGTGGATCGCCTGGACCGGCAGGTCGGTACGCTCCGACTCCTTCAGGACGACCGTCCCCAGAGCGCGGGCGCCCCATTCGACGGCCCAGGCCACGGGCCCCGGGCCCAGGACACGAGTGGCCTCCTCCAGGGCGTCCGTGCCCAGGGCGGCACGAGCCGATGCGGCCCTGGGACGCGGCCCGGGACTGAGTGCCGCGATCGCGGCGGCGATGTCACCGGCAGCTGGCTTCCGCACGGCATTCCCTCGCTTCTTCCCAGGTCAAATGTGCTGCGGATCTGGGGTGGTCATCGTATGGGGATCATTCGGAGGCCGGGAGGTACAGCCAGTCCGTGTGGGTGTAGTCGTCGGCGGCGCGGCTGGTGAGGATGTGGTTGCGCAACGTCCTGCCGACGCCGTCGGTGTGCCAGATCTCGCCCCAGGTGCGGGCCGTGGTCTGGCAGCGGGTGGCCCGAGGTATCCGCCCCTGCTCGTACGCGGCGAAGACCTTGGTGAAGTCGTCACCATGCTCGGCGAGCCCGCGGCCGAGGGCTTCGGCGTCCTCCAGGGCCTGGCAGGCGCCCTGCCCGAGGTACTGGAGCATGGGGTGGGCCGCGTCGCCGAGGAGGGCCACCCGGCCGGTGGTCCAGCGGTCGAGGGGTTCCCGGTCGTAGGTCTTCCAGTGCCGGCTCCGGTCGACGAGCGCCACGCCGCGGCGCACTTCGTCGCACGCGGTGGCGAAGCGGGCGTCCAGTTCCTCGGGGCCGCCCCAGTCGTCCTTGCCCTGCTGGAAGGAGTCGCTGTGGAAGACGGCGACTGTGTTGTACAGCTCGCCGCGCCGGATCGGATACTGGATCATGTGCATGCCGGGCCCGATCCACAACACCACGCTGTCACCGTCGATCCCCGAGCCGAGGTCACCCACGGGCATGGTGCCGCGGTAGGCGGCGTACCCGGAACACACAGGCTCGTCGTCGGCGATCAGCCCCCGCACACGGGAGTTGAGGCCATCGGCGCCGATCACCGCATCCGCTTCGTAGGCGCTTTTGTCGGCGCACTCGACCCGCACGATGTCGCCGTCGAGTTCCCGAACGGCTACGACCTCCTTGCCGTTCTCCAGGACGATTCGGTCGTCGGCCCGACAGGCGTCGAGCAGGATGTCGAGCAGGTCGCTGCGGTGCATCACCGCATACGGCGCCTGGTAGCGCTCCCGGAAGGCGGGACCGAAATCGAGCGAGGTCAGGTACTTCCCGGTGAGGGCGTCCATGAAGACGCCGCGCCTGGGGAAGACCGCGACCTCCTCGATGCGCTCGTACAGGCCCAGGTTCATCAGGACCCGGATGGCGTTGGGGCCGACCTGGAGGCCGGCGCCGATCTCGGTGAAGGCAGGTGCGCGTTCCAGCAGCCGGACCGGCCGCCCGGCGCGGGCGGCGGCGAGCGCGGTGCCCATTCCGCCGATGCCGCCGCCGATGACGAGCAGCCCGGTGCGCTCGATGTGGTGGGTCGTCATGGTGTCTCCGTAGGTCTTGGACGGCATAGGCCGTACGTCTGTGACGGCACAGGCCCTACGTCTCAGAAGGCGCAGGTCACTTGCTGCGCTCGGGGGCGGGCGGCGGCACAGGACCACGACCGGCTCCTCCGGTCGGGCAGGGCACCGCACCCTCGGCGGACACCTCCACGGACAGGCGCCCGATGCGGTCCACGGTCAGCTCGACGCTGTCGCCGTCCTCGATCGGGGCGACGCCGGCGGGGGTGCCCGTCGTGACCACGTCACCGGGTTCCAGCACGGTGACGGTGGAGGCGTAGGCGAGGAAGCGCGCCGCGGACCAGATCAGGTCCTGGGTGTTGGCCTTCTGCCGGAGCTCGCCGTTGACGGTCAGCTCCAGGTCCACGTTCTCGGGCGAGCTGAGCTCGTCCGGGGTGACGATCCAGGGCCCCATGGGGGTGAAGGTGTCGAAGGACTTACGGGTGGAGCGGTCCTCGCCGCCGCGCATAGTGATGTCCATCAGGCCGGTGTAGCCGAAGACATGGTCCAGAGCCTGCTCCGGGGTGATGTGGCCGGCGCGGCGGCCGACAATGAGCGCGAACTCGGCCTCGTGGTCGAAACGCCGGTCGGTGTAGGGCAGGCGGACCGTGCCGCCGGGGTCGAGGATCGAGGACGGCGACTTGAGGAAGAAGCCGAGGGAACTGATGTGGAAGGCCTCGTTCATCTCGGACTGGTGGTCGCGGTAGTTGACCGGCGCCGCGACGATCTTCGTCGGGTCGGCCACCGGGGCCAGCAGCCGCACGTCCTCCAACGGGTGGCCCGCGTCCGGGCCGAGCTCGGCCACCAGCTGCTCCAAAAGCGGCCGTACGGTGGTGAAGTGGGTGATCAGCCGGCGGGTGAGGCTGAAGGGGGCCCGGTACGGGGACGCGTCGAGCTGAGCGGTGATCTGGTCGGTGACGTCGAGGACGCGGTCGTGGACGACGATGCCGATACGGTCGTCGTCGAAGCGGGCGATGCGCATGAGAATCTCCTGGCTGGGTTGGCGAGACGTCGGTGACAAGTCGGGACAGGGGCGGGCAGCGGGCTCAACCGGCGTCGGTCTCGGCCCGAAACAGGGACAGGGCCTCCAGAACGGGGGCGTCGCTGACCGAGAACAGGTCCATGGACTCGTCGGCGAGGACGCGTACGGAGGTCCAGGACGGGATGGCGATGAGGTCGCCCGGGGCGAGGGCGTGCGGGACGCCGTCCAGCTCGACGGCGCCCGCGCCGCGGAAGACCGCGACCAGCGCCGAGCCGGTGCGCCGCTCGGCCGACGCGGCGTGCCCGGGCAGGTAGCGGTGCATCTCGCAGCGCATGGTGGGCATCACGTCCCGCCCGTTGGTGGGGTCGGCGAAGCGGACGTGAGCGTGACCTGTCCGCTCGGCCTTCGAACCCGCTTCGGCCAGCTGGTCGGTGAGGGCACGGTCGGTGTCCGCCCACTGGTAGCGCAACAGCGGGGAGTGTGCCGGGGCCGGCGCGGTGGAACCGCCGGGAAGCAGGCCTGGACCGCCGCCGAACCGGCGCTCGGAGGCGGAGCGCCCGGCGGTCGCGGACGGGACCGTACGCCCCTCGCCCGGTTCGAAGCCCGGCTCGAAGAACACCGCGTCCAGCGCCTCGACGAGCGGCAGGTCCAGCGCGTCGAACCACGTCATCGACGTGTCACCGGGGTTGTGGTGCTCGTGCCAGGTCCAGCTCGGCGTGAGGACCAGGTCCCCTGCGGACATGTGCAGTGGGTCGCCGTCCACGAGGGTCCACACGCCCTCGCCCTCCAGTACGAATCGCAGCGCGGCCGGTGTGTGGCGGTGTGCGGGAGCGGTCTCGCCGGGGCCGAGGTACTGCACGGCGCCCCACAGCGTGGAGGTGGCGTAGGGGGCACCTCCCAGGCCCGGGTTGCTCAGCGACAGCACCCGGCGGTCGCCACCCCGGTCGACCGGCACCAGCTCTCCGGCCCGCTCGCCGAGCTCACGCAGTTCCTTGCCGCGCCAGCGGTGGGGCACGGCCTTCACCTTCGGGGTCGGGGTGAGCAGCCCGCTCAATTCCCACAAGGGCTGGAGATCCGTGTGGGCGATGTCTTCGTACAGGGCATCCAGAGCAGCGTCATCGGGCGCTTCGAACCGACATGTTGCCATGTCTGCATCTCCCTTTCTTGGCGATTCTTAGTTCCTGCTAGTTCGTGCAGTTACTAAATTCTTGGAGTGGCCGCATGCTCCTCGCACGGAGCGCTCTACGCTGCGCCCATCCGGTGGAGCAGTGCGAGCAGTTCGGCCCGCTCGTCGTCTGTGAGGTCCTGTGTCAGCCTGCGCTGGACGTCCAGGACAGCGGGCATCACTTCGTACAGCACTCGCAGTCCTTCGTCCGTCAGGGTGAGCAGCTTGCGACGGCCGTCCTGCGGGTCCGGCTCGCGCCGTACCTCACCGCGGGCGATCAGACGCTTGACGATCTCGCCCGCCGGCGCTTTGGCCAGGGCCACCCGTTCGGCGAGGGTCGTCTGGTCGATGCCCGGTTCGCGGGCGAGCCGGTAGAGCACGCCGTACTGAGGCGAGGTCAGCCGAAGTCCCACGGCATCTGCCCAGTAGCGGGTGTGCCGCTGCTGAGCGGCCCGGATCAGGTGGCCGGGGATGTGCGCGGGGTCGGCGGGCAGACCGACCAGCACCGCGCCGGACGCCGTGGAGGTCCAGGCGGCGGGAGCGACACCGGCGACCGTTCGCAGCAGATGCAGCAGCCGGTCGGTCTCCTCGGGCCTCAGGTCCGTGGTCAACCGCAGCTGTACCTGGGCGACCCAGGGTGCCAGATACGTGAACGCGGTTTGTCCTTCGCCGGTGAGCCGCACGGCATTGCGGCGGGCATCGGCGACAGTGCGCTCGCGGGCGACCAGGCCCGCCTGTTCCATCCGGGCCACCAGCTCCGCGACGGTGGCCTTGTCCAGGCTCAGCGCCTCGCCCAGGGTGCGCTGGTCGACGCCCGGACGCATCCGCAGCCGGTGCAGTACGGCGAACTGCGGCGAGGTGAACCCGTCGGGCACCAACTCCTGCCAGAGCCTGTCGTGGACCTGCTGGGCTGTGCGCAACAGGCTGCCCGCGGCGAAGACCGCCTCGTCCGGGAGCGCGCCTGCCGACCCCTGCACCACCTCGCACCGCTCCCTTCGGTGTTCGCCGCCCGCGACGCCCCGGTCCGCGGCAGAGTAGCGGGCCGGCTGCGGGGGAAGCCGGGGGCCTTGCCGCGTCACAGTGCCGTCACCCGTTCCGTACGGCGTTCAGGGTCGGGCCGCATACCGGTGTCGATGGTGACGCTGCCGCCCATGACCCGCGACACGCATACGCACATCCGCTCGCCGCCCGCCTTCGCCTGAGGGTCCGTGACACGAAAGTTCGTGCCGTTACGGCTATTGGTCGTCGATGCGACAGGCGCGTCAACCCCTGGAAACAAAGCGGGGTAAGGATCGGCGGAATTCTGTACCGGGCGTACAACGAGTCGTCCCATCTTTGGATGGCGGGCCCAATCCCCTCGCTGTCGCCCCGCCTCATCGTGAGGTTCTCCAGGTGCGCGCCGGAAACATCGCTTTCACGCCCCCGTACACCTGGCGCTTCTCCTCCCCGATCCGCCCACGGCTGCGCGTCTTTGCGCACCGCACTGTGGCCGCACGGGCGGACCCCTTCACACCGGAAGAGACAGATCATGGACCTGCGTTACGACACTCTCTACATCGGCGGGACGTGGGCCGCGCCCAGCACGGACCGCACGATCGTGCCGGTCAACGCCAGCACCGAGGAACCGCTGGGCCACGTGCCCGAGGGCGCTGAGACGGACATCGACGCGGCCGTGGCCGCCGCCCGCCACGCGTTCGACGAGCCCGGCGGCTGGGCCAGTTGGGAGCCGGCCCGGCGTGCCGAGGCCATGGAGCGGCTGGCCCATGCGATGGAGCAGCGCGCAGACGGCTTCGCGGAGCGCGTCAGCAGCCAGAACGGCATGCCGGTCGTGGTCTCACGGCAGTTGGAGGCCGACTTCCCGGTCGCGATCCTGCGCTACTACGCACAGCTGGCGCGCGGCCTGGAGACGAGCGAGACGCGCACGGCGCTGCTCGGCGGATCCGTGGAAGTCCGCAAGAACCCGATCGGGGTGGTGGCGGCCATCGCTCCGTGGAACTTCCCGCAGACACTGTCCATGCTCAAGATCGCGCCAGCGATGGCGGCAGGTTGCACACTCGTCCTCAAACCGTCCCCGGAGACCGTGCTCGACGCCTTCCTGCTGGCCGAGGCCGCGGAGGACGCCGGGGTGCCGGCCGGCGTCCTCAACATCGTCCCCGCGGGCCGGGAGGTCGGCGCCTACTTGGTCGCCCACCCCGGTGTGGACAAGGTGGCCTTCACCGGCTCCACTGCCGCCGGCCGCGCCATCGCCGAGACCTGCGGACGTCTGCTGCGGCCGGTCAGCCTGGAGCTCGGCGGCAAGTCCGCGGCGATCGTCCTGGACGACGCGGACCTGGACCTGGCGAAGATCGGCCAGGACCTGTTCTCCGCCACCCTCCTCAACAACGGCCAGACCTGCTTCCTCGGCACCCGCGTCCTCGCCCCGCGCAGTCGTTACAGCGAGGTCGTGGACACCTTCACCGCGCTCGTCGAGTCCCTCACGATCGGCGACGCGCTCTCGGAGGCCACCCGGATCGGCCCGATGGCCACGGCGCTTCACCGCGACCGCGTGGAGTCCTGCATCGCCAAGGGCCAGGCCGAGGGCGGCCGCGTCACGACCGGCGGCGGACGTCCCGCGGACCGGGACAAGGGCTGGTTCGTCCAGCCGACCGTCTTCGCCGACGTCGACAACAACGCCACCATCGCCCGCGAGGAGATCTTCGGCCCGGTCCTCTCCGTCATCGCCTACGACGACGTCGATCACGCCGTCAGCATCGCCAACGACTCCGACTACGGCCTCGGTGGCACCGTCTGGACCTCCGACCCCGAGCGTGGCGCGGCTGTCGCCCGCCGCGTCCACACCGGCACCATCGGCGTCAACCACTACCTCCCCGACCCCGCCGCACCGTTCGGCGGCATCAAGGCCAGCGGCATGGGCCGCGAGTTCGGCCCCGAGGGGCTTGCCGGATACCTGCAACTCCAGACCGTCTACCTCTGACCGACCCGGGCGAACGCCGTGCGAGGCCCTGCGAGGTTCAGCGGGCGCCTCGCACGCAGCCCCTCCGCGCGCTCCTGTACGCCGCGTACAGGGGCCCGTCCAGACCTTGGCCCCGGCAACCGATGCCTGCGGCACTGGCTGCCGGAAGGGTGGCGTGCACGGGATGAAAGACCCGGAAAGGACACGATCATGAAGCAGCCGCGCAGGTGGATCGCCCAGCGGGTCGAACAGCTGGATCCGGAGACCGACTACGTGGAGATCTGGCGCCTGACGAGCACCTACGGCCTGACGGACTTCGCACTGAACCTGGTCTACACCCACCTGTTCCCGCACTTCTACGTCCCCCGGCACGGGGCTCAGCCGCTGTGGAACAAGGGGGACGGCAAGGTGGTCGAGCGGGCCACGCAGCGCGTGGAGGACACTGTCCGCAACAATCTCCTCTGGTGGCACTACGGCCCGCACCACCCCAAAACACAGAAGTCGGTGGAGGGCATCAACAAGCTGCACGCCTTCCACGCCAAGCGTTATCCGGGCAACTTCGCCCACATGGACGACTACGTCTACACCCTCTGCTTCAGCGCCGCAGCCCTGCATCGCTTCAACCTCAAACTGGGGCTGCCCGGGTACACCGAGAAGCAGAAGATCGCCGCGCACCGTTTCTGGCTCGAGATGTCCAAGCTCTTCACCGACGAGCACGGCAACACGATCATGGACATGCCTGCGGACTGGGACTCCCTGATGGCCTTCGTGGACGAGTTCGAGAACCGGCCCTGGCCTGAGAACGAGGAGGGCCGCTGGGTCACGCTGGCCATCCTGGACCAGTTCGCCTACCGGAACTTCCCCAGGCCACTGCACGGCCTGGCCCGCGCTCTGGCCACGTCGACGATGCACCCGACCACCTGGCGGGTCCACGGCTTGACCCCGCCCCCCGCACCTGTCCGGGCCCTGCTCCTGAAGACCACGGGACTGGGCCTGCGCATCCAGCAGACCCTACTGCCGGATCCCACGACCAACTACCAGGAAGCGATGGAGGCACAGACACGGCAGGAACGCCGCGACCGGTCCGACGGTATCCGCCGTCTCGACGAGGACTTCTCCACGTACTTCCGCAAGCGCCACGGCCTGCCCCCGCGCGGAGCCTCCGCGGAAACGGCGGCCCAGGTCCCCGCCGAGACCTCCTTCACCGCCTGAACACTGAGACCAGTTGCCGCACATGCGGCGGCAACGTTTCACGTCGAGGAGCCGCGCCCCACCGCAGCCGACGGGTGCGGCTCCTCGACGTCCTGGTGACGGGTGCCCTGCACATTCGGCGCTGCTGTCCTGCGACGTCACCAGAGCCTGCGCGCGGAGAGCGGGTATTCGCCGACACCAGCCGATGGGCAGACCTGCCCGCGACCGAACTCGTCCGCGCGGCAGTGGTCGAAACGGTCGGCGTGTTCTTTCGCCACGAGCGGTTCCTGCGGGCCGTCGTCCTGCAGCTGGGGGACGGGTTCGTCGGCGTGGTCCTGAGAGCGGCCAACGCCATCACGCACCCCGACACCGAGACCGCGGGGAGGAGTTTCGGAGATCAACTCCCCGTCCGCTCACGCAAACGGCCCCGGACGAGGAGTCCGAGGCCGAGTAAGAACCTCCCTGGGTGAGAAACCCCAGTTAGAGGGCGTCTGAAAAGCCCGTCAGCGGGCAAGTTGCCTGGTAGCGGGGCGGTGGCGCAATTCCGGGGGCTGGGGTGTGCGGGCTGCGTACCCGTTACTCGACGGATCTGTCCGATCCGGAGTGGGAGATCCTCCGTCCGTTGGTTCCGGCGGTCAAGTCCGGTGGGCGACCGGCGAAACACACGCGGCGGGAGATCCTCGACGCGTTGGCGTACTGGCTGCGGGCCGGCTGTGCCTGGAGACTGCTGCCGCATGACCTGCCGCCGTGGCAGACGGTCTACTACTACTGGCGGCGATGGCAACAAGAAGGCGTGTGGGAACGGATGCTGACGGCGCTGCGCGAACGCGAGCGGGTGCAGCTCGGCCGTGATCCCACGCCCAGTGCGGCCATCGTGGACAGCCAGAGCGTTCGGGCCAGTGAGCGTGGCGGCCTGCACGGGTACGACGGCGGCAAGAAGGTCAGCGGCATCAAGCGCCACCTGCTCGTCGACACCCGCGGCACCGTCCTGCTGGCCTGCGTGAGCCCGGCGAGCGTCGGCGATCGCGACGGCGCCGTGGTGCTGTTCTCCCGGGCTGCCGATGCCTTCCCGCGCCTTCGGCACGTGTGGGCGGACCAGGGCTACCGGGGCGCCGACTTCCACACCTGGGCCCGGGAAGCCACCGGCCTCACCGTGGAGGTCGTGCAGCGCCGCGACGGTGGATTCCGCTCGACCTGGGCTCGGGTGGGGGAACCGCCTCCAGCAGTGCCCCTCTTCGCGGTGGTCCCGCGGCGCTGGGTGGTAGAGCGGACGTTCGCCTGGCTGGGACGGTGCCGCCGCCTGTCGAAGGACTACGAGTACCTTCGCGTCTGCTCGGAGAATGCCATCTACCTCGTCATGGTCATGCTCCTCGTGCGGCGCATCGCAAGATCAGCCCGCTGACGGGCTTTTCAGACGCCCTCTAGGAGTTTTCCTTGCGTAGGGCTGTGACCTGCGAAAACGTCGGCTTTGGGGTGTCTGGCCTTGGGAAACACCCCTCGGTAGTTCTCAAGTGTTCGCGGGCTGTCCCGGCCTTATGTGTGCTGAGCGCGTTTCGTAGGGATGCCTTCCTGGCAAGGCGTCAATTGCTCATGCATCGAGCGAAAGTCGCTGCCTGTACAGGTGGCCCGACGGGTCATACCCAGGTCTGATCCCGCAGTTCAGCTCCTGGTTCGACGCCCCGCAGGGACGGCGAGGGCATCGTCGTCCGCATGACGAACCCGACGACATCCATGACCACCCCGGTCACAACGATCGGTGTCCGACTGCGTGGCGCGCTGCCTGTGGAGCGGTGGGAGGCCACCGGCTTCCCCGGACGTTGGGTGGGCGGCGCCGCCATGGTGCTCGGCCCACTCCTGATGCTGACCGGCGCGCTGCTGCGAGCCCGCTTCCACTTCTTCTTCCCCGACCAACTCGCCGCGTACGACCGGCACCCCACCCTGATGGCCACCGCATATGGCCTCTTTGCCGCAGGCAGCCTGCTGCTCTGGCCCGCTGTGGCGTTGGTGGCCGCACGGATCGGGGTGCGAAGTGCCGGCTGGGGTCTGTGGGGCGGGGCCCTCGCGATGTTCGGGCTGTTCGCCCGCGCCTTCCACGCGGGGGTGGACCATCTGGCCTTTCAGCTGGTGCGTTCCCAGGGAGTCGGGGCCGCGACCGAAGCGGTCTCCGCCGGCTACGGCGCCTTCCATGTCTTCGCCACGCTGAATTTCGCCATTCTCGCCGGGTGGGTGGTCCTTGCCCTCGGTGCCTGGCGCACCCGGGTGCTCGGCCCGGTCCGCGCTGCCGCACTCGGCCTCGCCGCGGCACTGCCCCTCGGAGTACTCAAGGGGACCACCCCCCTGTCGCTGGTGGCCCTGGCCGGACTGTGCGCCGCACTCGTGCCGCTGGGCCTGGGGCTGCTGCGCGAAGCGCCCCGCCCCAGCCGGTCGGCGGTGCTGCGCTGGGTGCCGCTGATCCTGCTGACGCTCGGGCTGATGGTGCTGCTGGGACAGGCCGGTTGAGTGCACGCGTACAGGTACGGTCGGGCCATGAAGCCCAAGGGGCAGCGCCATCTCTACGCCCTCGATCTCATTGCGGCCCTGGCCCTGACCGCCGTGTACGTCGGCTTCGCCAGGATGACTTCCGACGACGGCCAGCCCGCCTACACAGGGCCTCCTTGGCTCGGCTGTCTGATCGCCGCCACGGTCGGCCTGCCGATCGCCGTACGCCGCCGTTGGCCGCTCCCGGTCCTCGTGGCCGTACTGACCGCCCTGGCTACGGCATCGCTCCTCGACATCCCCCGTGAGCCATACGCCGCCGCGGGGCTTGCGGCCTACCTCGTCGGACTGGCCGAGCCTGCCCGCCGGTCCGTGCCCGCCCTCGCGGTGTCGCTGCCGGTGGCGTGCGGTGCTGTCTACCTCGGCGAGGCGGTGGTCACTCCCGCCGAAGACTGGCAGGGCGCCGTCGGGGTGGCCGGGCTCGTGCTCCTGGTGATCGGCGGGTCCTGGGGCGCGGGGTTCACCGTGCGCGGCCGCCGGGCCGAGGGCGCCCGGGAACAGCGGCGCCGGGCGGAACGCGCACTGGACGAGGAGCGTCTGCGGATCGCCCGCGAGCTGCACGACATCGTCTCGCACAACCTCAGCCTGATCGCCGTCAAGGCAGGCGTTGCCGGGCATGTGGCGGAGGCCGACCCGGGGGAGGCGCGGGCCGCCCTCAAGGTCATCGAGGAGACGAGCCGTTCTGCGCTGGCCGAGATGCGCCGTACGCTCGGCGTGCTGCGTACCGAGGGCGCGCCCTTGGGACCCGTACCGGATCTCGACCGGATCGGCTCGCTCGCCGCCGAGGCACACAGGGCGGGCGTGGACGTCGACTTGTCGGTGCACGCCACGGAGGGTCTGGCCGAGGGGACACAGCTGACCATCTACCGGATCGTCCAGGAGTCCCTCACCAACGTGGTCCGGCACGCTGCCCCGACCCGCTGCCAGGTCATCGTAGAGGCGAATGCGCGAGAGGTCCGCATAGATGTCGCGGACGAGGGACCACCGTCCGTACCCGGCAGGACCGTCCGCGAACTACCGGGCGGTCATGGCCTCTTGGGGATGAGGGAGCGGGCGATGATGTACGGCGGCAGCTTCGAGGCGGGGCCACGGCCCGAGGGCGGCTTCGCGGTATCCGTCCGCCTGCCCGTCGAAGGGAACCAAACAACATGACCGACGTGACTCCGGTCCGGGTACTGATCGTGGACGACCAGGCGATGGTGCGCGGCAGCTTCCGGGTCCTCGTCGACCACACGCCCGGCATGACGGCCGTGGGCGAGGCTGCGAACGGAGCGCAGGCCGTCGAACTCGCCCGCAGCGGACGGCCGGACGTCGTGCTGATGGACGTACGCATGCCGGACTGCGACGGCATCGAGGCGACCCGGCAGATCTGCTCGGATCCGGCCCTGTCCGGCGTCCGCGTCCTCATCCTCACCACCTTCGACCTGGACGAGTACGTCTACGCCGCCCTGCGCGCCGGCGCCGCGGGCTTCCTCCTCAAGGACACCCCGCCGGCCGAGGTCCTCACCGCCATCGGTGTCGTCGCCTCAGGGGAGGCGCTGCTCGCCCCCTCGGTGACCCGCCGCCTGATCGCGGAGTTCGCCCGCCGCCCAGAACCTGCCCGCCCGCCCAGCCGCTCGCTGGACGGGGTCACCGACCGGGAGCTGGAGGTCCTTGGCCTGATCGCGCGAGGTCTGTCCAACACGGAGATCGCACAGCACCTCCACCTGAGCTTGGCCACGGTCAAAACCCACATCGGGCGGCTACTCGCCAAGCTGCGTGCGCGCGACCGAGCCCAACTCGTGATCGTCGCCTACGAGACCGGGCTCGTGGGCGGCCGCCGATGTGGAGGGTGATGTTCACAGGACCGATGGCTCGCATCAGAGTCCCGAGGCGCACGCCTCATGTGTGCTGCGAGATCAAGAGGCCCTGCCGCCCAATCGGACGGCAGGGCCTCTGACCTGCTGCTTCTCGGTGCCCCCGGCAGGATTCGAACCTGCGACACCCGCTTTAGGAGTTTTCCTTGGGTGGGGTGTGACCTGCGGAAGCATCGGTTGCATGGCGCCTCGTCCGGAAAATACCCCTCCATAGTTCTCACGTGTTCGCGGAGTTTCCCGGCCTCATGTGTGCTGAATCCGTTCTGCTGGGGCGCCTGTCCACCGACCGCACGGCGAACGTGGTCGCGACGCCGTCTGATGCGGAGTTGCGGGCTTTCGGGGGCTCGGGGGCTCGGGGGTCCGCTCGTGCTGCCAGGAGACGGTTGGCCCGGTCCAGTTGTCGCTGCCCTTGCCCTTGCCGTTCGACTTGGCAGTCAGTACCTGGTCGCGATTCCCTTCGCCGGGACGGCAGGTTCATCGTTTCGCTCCCGGCGCCGTCGCTGATCGCATAGGCGCTCGCGCCGCTATTTCCCGGTAAGTCCCAGGTAGCGCTGTATGCCGCGCTGGGCCTGGCGGTCGATCTGTCGTGCTGTCGCCGGACCGACGCCGAGGTGGTGGGCAGCTTCGGTGATCGAGCGTCCGTGGAGGCGGGTCAGCACGGTAAGGTCCCGCTGCCGTTCGGGAAGGGCATCGATGGCCTGGAAGAGGCTGAGCGTCTCTTCCAGTTGTCCGACTGGATCCGCTGACTCACGCAGCGCGATGGTCTGGAAGGCCGCCGAGTCGACGAGGCTGTGGCGTCGGCCGAGCGACTGGGCAAGGCCGAGGGTGTGGTGCTTCATCACCTGCCAGGAAGATGCCGCCGCGCTTTCTGTCTTCAGCACCTCCGGCCAGTGTCTGAGCAGCTCCTCGAACGCCGCGTTGACGGCGTTCTCGGCATCGGCTGCGTCGCCCAGGTACGTGTGCGCCCAGTCCAGATATGCCGGCGAGTGCACTTGGCGGAATGCCTCGAATGAGACGCGACCTCGCTCCACCGCGGGGAGCACGGGGTTCTCGCGTTCGGAGTCCTGGGCATCGTCCGAGGAGTTGTCCGCCGTGACGTCCGAGGTGGAGGAGTTGTCCGGCGGGTTGTCCAAGTGGAGCTCGTCGGCGAGCTGATCGAGACGGTCGGCACGGTCATCCAGGTGACGCGCGGCCTTGATGAGCGCCACATCGATGTCGTCGGCTGTGCCGTTCCACGAGTCCTGCACATCGGGCGCCGTGGTCGGCAAGGGTGCGGAGTCATCCATGTCCGGTTCGGAACAACCCTCATCGCGGAGACGTTCGAGTTCCTCCCTCAGGAGACGTACTTGTTCGCCTGCCTCTTCGGCGAGTTGATCAGCCTTCTGACGCTCGGCGCGAGCACGCTCCAGTTCGGCCTCCGCCGTGACCCGCTGCTGCTCACTCCGCGACAGGCGCTCATGCGCCTGTTCCAGCTCAGTGTGTACGGACCGGGAGGAGCGCAGACGGTCGCGTTCCCGGGCCAGAGTGGCCACGTCGCGGTGCAGCTTGTCCACCATGGCCAGCAGCACGAGCACCATCTGGTTGGCGTCATTGCGCTCGCGCTCCAACTGGGACGCACGTTCCATCGCCCGTACCAGCTTGTCGGAGACCGCAAGCGATCTCTGCTGCACGATCACCAGCTCTGCTTCAACCGCGGAGTTGCCAGTTCCTGTACTACTGGAAGCCCTGCCCGCGTGCTGCCGGGCAGCCTCTGCCTCGGCAAGAAGCCGATCCCTGCCCGCAGCGTTCTTCGAGCAGATGTCTGCCAGGGCCTCGACAAAGTCATGCCGCAACCCGACACCCGCCAGACGCTCGCTCACTGTCGATCGGCTGGGGATTCGTCCGTCGGTGAAGTGCTCTGACGTCAGCTTCCGCAGAACGTCGTCCACCCGCATGCCCGCCCCATCCAGCCACTGCCTCAGTACCTGAGCCACAGCGTTCGCTTCATTGGACGGCCCTTTTAGCGGCCCCCATGGACGGGTCCGTCGGCCCTCACCGGTCACGCAATCCTCCTGCTCGGCGAACAACCCCACTCTTGTCCGGGCTTATCCAGACCAAGGACCGAACAAGTAGACCAGGCCCGGTTCACCCCAGGAGATTGAAGTCGTCATCAAGCCGCAACTGGCCACTCAGCCTCAGCCATTCGGGAGTCCGAACGATGAACGCCCTCCGGCACGCCTTCGATCTCGCTGTCCACGGGCTGCTCACGGAGCTTCCCGCCCAACTCGTCACAGCGGCGGTGGCAGCAGCCACAGCCGCTGCCGTTCGGGCATGGAGGAAGCGACGTGCTGGAGCTGCCACTGAGGGCAAGGCCGCCGACAGGCACGACACACGTCCTTCTGCCAGCGCATGACCGAGGCATCGAGGCCGGCGAGACGATCAGGGATGAGCGCCTGGCACCACCCCGGATTCACCGTCGGTTTCGTCCAACTGGGCCTGCTGTGCCGCTCGTTCTTGGTCACCGGTCGACCCAAGCGCGCGGAGTCTGTCCGGGAGCCACTGCTGAGCGTGCATCAGCTTGTCGGTGGGGCCGGTCAGCGGCCGGCGCGAATCATCATGGTGAGCACGGGCGAGGCCGGTGATGGCTGGCTCTGGCCGATGTCCTCGTATCCCCACGACTTGTAGAGCGCGTGGACGTTCCCGCGCCGGCGGCAGGGTTGACCATGAGCGTCACGAACGGCTCGTCGCGAGTGACGAGGAGCCGTCATGGACACGACGGGCAGCGCCGGTCTTCCGCCAGGCCGGCCCGATGCCGACCTCCTGCGGAGCCGCGGCGGATGCTTGGTGTCCATGTCGGTCGGCGCCGGGCTGGTGCGAGGCCAGTGGCGGTCACCGCGCTCGATGGCGGTAGGCGTAGCCGACCGGATGTGCGTCCGCGTACGCGACGACGGCCACGAAGCCCGGCTCGGCGCCGCACGGCTGTGGCGCGGACCGCAAGGCGTCGTGGTGCGTGCTGACCTTCTGGCAAACGCTTCGGTGAAGGCGGGTGAAGGAGATGGTTGGTCGGCCTGTGGTTGCCGGAACCTGCCTAGACTCTCGGATCATGTCGATCTCCCCCACATCTGGTCCCGCCCCCACCGCTACAGTCATTCACTACGCCCAGCGCGTCGCCCGACAGGGATTTGTGCTCGGTGGGATCTTCATGGTGATCGGAGTCTGCTTCGTGGTCCTGGCGGTGATCATCACTGCCGGGCTCAACGGCAACGACCCCCAGCCGGTGGGACTCGTAGCACTGCTCTTCGCGACCATCGGCTACTCGGGGTTCAAGCTCATCCGCTCGGCCCTTGCGCTCCGCCCGCAGGCCGTAAGCATCGACGACACAGGGCTGTGGCTGCGCAACAGCGCGGGGCAAAACGTCATCCGCTGGGACATCCTCGTCGGCGTTGCCGTCCACTGGAGCGAGACCGACCGGGGTGTCAGGCAGTACTCGATCGAGCTGTGCCCCGGCGGCCCGATCGACCGGGACGATCCGGTCCTGTGGGGCCTGGTCCGCGACGAGGAACCCATTCACCCCGGCCTCCCGCGCCTGCGCTATCGCTTCGCGACCACAGGCGAGTACGCCAGGTACCGGGAGCCCCTGGTGGAGGCGATCCGGAAGTACGTCCCGCACCTGTGGCTCGGCGAGGCGCAACGCGAGCCGGGCCACTGCGGCTCCCCCGACCATGAGGGACACCGGGAGCGCACCGCAGGCACCGTGCGCTGAGCTGCGCGTGTGGCACGGCATCTGTAACGACGAAGGGCCAGCCTGGGAGGAAACCCCTCCTGAGCTGGCCCTTTGTTCTGTGCCCCCGGCAGGATTCGAACCTGCGACACCCGCTTTAGGAGTTTTCTCTGATCAAGGTCGTGACCTGGGGAAACTCCGCCATGACCGCGTTTGACCTGAAAAACATGTCTCGGTGGTTTTTGCAGGTTCCCAGGGTTTCCCGGCTCATGTGTGCTGAATCCGTTCCGGGCCGACTGGGCGACCTCGTGCCACAGGTCGCGGGTGCGCGCGGCGTGGCCAGGGGGAGGCACAAGACGCGGAGGAGTACGCGCCCGTGTGGTGGATCATCACCCCGTTCACGGGGCCCCAGTTGCCGTGCTGGTCGCGGTTGTGGGTGCGCCAGGATCCGTGTTCGACAACGCCAAGTCGTGCGTTCTTGAGAACGGACAGGAACTTGTCCGCGGACAGAGGGGTGGCCACCTTCGCTTCACCTTCACCCGATGCGTCAGGGGCGGTCGGCCGTGCCCGGGGCCGCCGGACCGGTCCCTCGAGGACGAAGGGCACTTCGCTGCCGGCGGAGAGCCGTCCTGACAGCGGCCGGAGTCTTAAGGAAGCCAAGCGTTGTCTCAAGCGTCGCCTGGCCGACTACGTCTGGCGGGTCATGCTCACCGATGAACAGCGCAACCGCAGGCTGTATCAAGCCGGTTGACAGATACAGAGCCACCCCGGGTTTGATGGAGGCTCCGGCCTGCCCCGCGTTGGGCGGATGCTCACGGGGGCTTCGCCAAGGCGTCAGCTGTGGACGGTCTGCCTCACACCGTCCTTGTCGGTGATGTCCACGGACATACGCCACCTCGTCCGCTTGTCGACCGTGACGGTGATCTCACTGCCGAACTTTCGGCCGTTCAGATCCTTCGCCTTGATGCTGGCACCGTACGTGGCGTCGTCGTGGCAGTCGCCGACGTCGGCATTCAGCGCCGTCCCGTTACGGACCACGAGACCCCCTGCGGGTCCGAGGCAGGTATAGCGCACGCCGAGTTCGGCGATCCGGTCGGCAGATACAGGCAGTTTGACCGTACCGGGTCCGAGGCGGCCAGGTTTCTTTTCACCGCCGTCGGGGTGGTCCGGATCGGACACCCGTGGGACGGCCGACTCGGTGGAGGTGGGGGCCGGGCGGGGTGCGGCGTTCTCGCTGCATCCGGCGGCCAGGACGACGATGACCGGCAGTACGGCCAGACGTGTTCTGCGCATCAGTTCGTTCCGTGCCAGGTTTCGCGACCCTCGTAGACCAGCCGCGCTTCTCCGCTGCGTATCACCCTGGTGGTGCAGTCGGGCCGCGTCTCGTTGTAGTTCCACTTCGTGTACTTGACCTTCACACCCGCGTGCAGGTAACCATGCCTCATCGTGTCCGGCACCTTCCACGACCACGTGTAGGTCGAGCTGTTCGTCCACTGCCACGCGAAATGGTAGTCGAACTGCGCCTCCGCCTTGGCGAAGACCACCTTCGCTTCGCCCGAGATTGATCCGCCCACGGTGGACGTCGTCGTCTTTCCCTTGTGGAAGGTGATGCTGATTGTCGTACCGCTATCACCTCCGGATCGGGGTTCCATATCCCTGTAGTAGTTGCGGCTGCCGGAGAAGTCGTATCCCCGGTCCGGCGGACACACCAGGGGACCGACCCCCGCGCGTGTGTCCGCCGACGCGGGTGCGATGCCTATGCCGGCGAGTACGACGGTGGCGCAGCCGGCTGTGATGATCCTGGGCGCGAGGCGCACGTGATTCCCCCTGATTTCCTCGGTGAAAACGACCGAACAGGCCGCCGATCACCGACCCTATGTGGCAACTCTGTTCGACGTAAGCGCAGTTGAGTGAAACCTGAGGCTTTCAGCGCAAAACCCGGTACACACAAGGCTCTCCACTCGGAAGGTGGGGAGCTTCTCGGCTTCCTCGCTTCGCCACCGGATCGTCGCCCAAGGGCCACGGTGGACCAGCGCGGCGTGCATGCCCGGGGCGACGGCCGGGCAAAGGTCGTTGTCGACGCGGTCGCCAACGTAGAGGATCTCGTCATTGCAGAACGGAGTGACCTCGGCGACGCGCTCGAAGAACAGCGCGTTCGGCTTGCTCGCGCCCCAGGGGTTCAGCGCCTGAGCAGCGAGATTGCGGACCTTTCGGTTGGCCGGCCACTTCGTCAGCCGGGTAGCGCTGGCGCCGCGGGCCGATAGAAGAATGTGCGTGGCGCAGAGTTGACCTTGACCGGATCCATGACAGCTGGTCCGCCTATTACGTAGGCGTCCAGGCCCATGCCGGCCAAGCCATGATCATTCGGCCAGAGATGTCACATGCGCGAGCTCGAACGCGGGCTCGACTCCGAGCTCCTTCCGCAGGCGGCGCCGGAATTCTTGGTACAACTCCGTGGATCTTCCCGGGGCGCCCAGCTTCAGGTGGGCACGTATCAGAAGAAGATGGCTGGGCTCGTCAAGCGGTTCCCACGTGACCAGGAGCTCCGCGATCTCGACGGCTTCCCGCAGTCGCTCGCCGGACAGCAGGATCTCGCCCGCTTCACGCAGGGCATAGAACCTGCGCTGATCCCACGTCCTTTGATGTTCCTCAATCCATGGCGAATGCACGTCGACCAACAGAGGGAGCAGCAGCAGTTCGAGATCGTTGGTGAGGGATGGCGTGTGCGGCCAGTCCGGGTGGGCGAGAGCATCGTGTGCCTGCTGCCAGTCGCTCGTGAGCACTTCCGAGATGCGTACGGTCTCGCCCTCCGTGATCACCAGCTCCCGGGGTGCGGCCTGGTTCACCCGCCACAGCAGTCGGCTCGGCCTGCGCCGCCCGAGGCGCTCCGCCTTGTCAGGCCACAGGGATCTGATGATCGCGGAGCGGTGAGCGGTTCGCCCTTCGCGCAGTTCGAGGTAGGCCAGAAGCTCCGCGGTCTGCGGTGGTAGGCGGTAGGACTCGTCGGGTCTCCTGGGTCTCGGTCGGCTTCGCAACCCCGAGCTACCAAGAGGCCCTGTTCTCATGCCCACAGCCGACGCCGATCACCCGATCGAGACTCCTGTTCGACACACACCCCTCAAGATCGGAACGACAACAGCGTCTAACGGCTCCCTGCGGCTCACCCACCTCGTCGGATCTGCTGCCAGGAGGGCCAAAAACAGGAGATGGCAGGACGAAGGTCCACAAGGCCGAGTACGTTCGACTCGGCCCGCTGGCTGCCGGACGGCATCGGGGTTACGTCGGCCGTCTCTCGCCCTCGCGACAGGAGTCGTTGCCCCATGACCTACCGGTTCAACCCGCCGCCCACCTGGCCCGCCCCGCCGGAGGGGTGGAGCCCGCCACCGGGCTGGGAACCGGATCCCGCATGGCCCACACCCCCAGGCTGGCAGATCTGGATCCCGGAAGGGGCCGTGCCGCAGCCGAGCGCACCCGTTCCTCGGCAGTCCCCCTACGGTCCCCAGGCGACGGTCCCGGCCACAGGCGGTGGCCTGTTCGGCCGGCGCCGTAAGCAAGCGGAGTCCGAGGCGGCGCGTCTGGCGGGCGAGCTGGCGCTGATGGAAACACAGGTACGCGGACTACAGGAAGACAACCGTCAGCTGACGGAGCAATTGAGTCGTCTCATCGGAGCCGACAGCGCTCAGATAGCCGCCGAGCAGCAGCGACTGCGCCGCGCGCATGAGGAGAAGCTCCAAGAGATCGGACGGATCGACGCTCTCCTCGACGAGAAGATAGAGCACGCCGCCGAGAGCGCCGCGCAGTCCCTGGTTGACGTGCGCCGCCAAGCCGACGACATGGCTCGCCAGACGGCGGAGGCCGAACAGCGCCTCACGGCCGCGCGCCGGGATCTGGTGCTCACCGATGAGACGCGGATGCTGCAAGAGGCCGGCATTTACGAGTACCGCCATCCGCTCGCCGACGCGCTCGCCTACAAGGACCGGCTCGACAGTCTCAAGGCCCGCTACAAGCAGTTGGCGAGGGACGATCGGGCCGTGCTCGGGAACCAGTACTGGATGGTGGACGGCTCAGCTGCCAAGGGCCGCAAGATGGTCCGTGACTTCTCCAAGCTGATGCTGCGCGCGTACAACGCCGAGGCGGACAACGCAGTGCGCGGCATGAAGCCGCACCGGCTCGACTCGCTGATCGACCGGCTCGGCAAGACGCGGGAGTCGATCGCCCGGCTCGGCGCCACCATGCAGATCAGCATCGGCGATGACTACCACCGGCTGCGGGTGCAGGAGTTGGAGCTGACGGCCGACTACCTGGTGAGGAAGGAGGCCGAGCGGGAGGAGCAGCGGGAGCTACGGGCCCAGCAGCGCGAGGAGGAGCGCCTGCAGCGCGAGATCGAGCGCGAGCGTCAGCGGCTGGAGAAGGAACGCAGCCACTACGAGAGCGCCCTGCGCCGCCTGCGCTCCGGCACCGGCGATGCGGCCGCCATCGCCGAACTCGAAGGAAAACTCGCCGAGTTGGGCGCCGAACTGGAGGCGGTCGAGGCCCGCGAGGCCAACATCCGGGCCGGATATGTCTACGTCATCTCCAACGTCGGAGCGTTCGGCGAACGCATGGTCAAGATCGGTATGACCCGGCGCCTCGATCCCATGGACCGCGTCATCGAACTCGGGGACGCGTCCGTCCCCTTCCGCTTCGACGTACACGCCCTGATCTTCAGTGAGGACGCCGTCGGCCTGGAACGCCGCCTGCACCAGGAGTTCGAGTCCCGCCGCGTCAACCGGGTCAACCTCCGCCGGGAGTTCTTCTACGTCACACCGGCAGACGTACGCGCCGCCCTGCAGCGGCTCGCCGGACAGCACCTCCTGGAGTTCCAGGACACGCCCGAGGCTCCTGAATGGAGGGCCAGCCAGACCGCTGCCGGGCGGTGACGGGCTCGACTCAGTCGACCTCGTCGGGTGCGTCCAGGCGGCAGGCGGCGCCATCCAGACTGATCCAGGTGACGTTGGAGGTACTTCCTGCCGCCAGGTGAGCGGTCACATCTCCGGTTGGGGTGATCGCGAGCCACACGGACACCTACACCTTGCTGATGCCCCAGTTCGAGCAGGAGGCCGCCGACGACCCCGTGGGGTCGGTAGAAAACCCGTAACTAAGACGTCGCCTAGCGTTACCTCCCCGCATACACGAAAACAGCCCCTCGGAGATCACTCCGAGGGGCTGTTCGAAGCCCCGTGCCTGGTCAGGCACCTGTGCCCCCGGCAGGATTCGAACCTGCGACACCCGCTTTAGGAGAGCGGTGCTCTATCCCCTGAGCTACGAAGGCAAGGAACATCCGGATCTCGCGGAGATCCGGCGCCTAGCCTAGCGGATGCGGGATCGGTCGTGGGCAGGTTCTCGTTTGCGCAGGTCAGGCGTGGCTGTGCGCCGGTGTATTAGCGGCCCGCGGGGGCTGCTCTGGTCCTTCGGATCTTGGCCGTGCGGGCCGGGACCAGGCCGGCCGGGAGGTGGGAGGGGTGCCCTGGGGCCAGGCCTCGCGGAGGGATGTGGCGGAGATGCGCCAGCCGTCGGGCGTTTTGACGACTTCTGTGTCGGAGTGGCCGGCGGAGAGGAAGACGTCGGCCGAGCCGTCCGCCAGGACGTGCGGGACGTGGGTGCTGAGACTGCGCGCCGCGGGCCGTGACTCGGGGGCCGTCGATCTCGATGACGGTGTTGGTGCCGAGATGCACGGTGCGGTCGAACAGGGTCATTCCCTGGCGGACATGGGCCGGCAGGGCAGCGCGGCCGTGGACGGTGCCGATGGGCATCTCCGCGGTCACGTGCTCGGTGTGGAAGGCGTCGGCCCACTCCTGGTCGAAGACGCCGTCGTCCAGGGAGCGCAGGTAGCGGTCCAGCAGGTCGGTGATCTCGGCGCGGTCGGTCAGGTGCTGGTGCTGGCGCTGGCGCTGTCGGTCTATCCCGTTGGTGTTCATGCGGGAAGACTCCTTCCTCAAGCTTGCTCGAGGTCAAGGGCGCCTCTCCCGTCGCGCCGCCGTCCGACGCGTTAGACCAGCTCGCTCCCCGACGCGACCACGACCCCGTACGCATCCGCGATGGCCGCAAGCGCACTGCGGTGCAGTTCGTCGGCGGTGACGTCGACGATCGACCTGGTGGCGCACGTGTCCGCCGGGACCGTGGGCTCGTTGCCGCGCAGGGCGGCCGACGCGGACGTGTACGCGACGCACATGTGGGTCATGAACCCGGCGATGATCACGGTCTCGTTCCCGGCTTCGTCCACGAGCTTGCCGAGGTCGGTTCCGTGGAAGGAGTCCGGGGCCTGCTTGACGACCACGGGCTCGCCCTCGATCGGCGCCACGCTGGGGTGGATCCGGCCGATGTCCTGGCGGATGTCGTAGAGCGAACCCTCTCCGTCATCGTGCTGGACGTGGATGATCGCGGCGCCGGCCGCGCGGGCCCGGGACAGCAGGTCCGACGCGGCGTCCAGGGCCGGCTGCCAGCCGTCGAGTTCCATCGCGCCGCGGGTGTAGGTGTTCTGGTAGTCGACGAGGATGAGGGTCGAGGACGCGAGGGCGGCCGGCGTGCTGTTGTCGGCACCGGCGAGTTCGCGCAACGTCTTGCTCGGCACAGTCGTCTCCAAGGGGCGGGGGAGTGGGTGGGTGGGGGTGTGGTGAGTGGGGTTCAACAGTCCGTTGAGCTGTCCGTACAACCGTCCGTTCAACGGTCCGTACAACCCTCCGTTCAACGGTCCGTTCATCGGACCGTTCAACAGCGTGGTCAACAGTCCGTTGAACCCGTATGCGACGCTACGGCCCGGACCGAAGCACCCGCAATGACGCACTACTTGCAGAAACCGACGCCGGCGGGGCAGCACGTCAGCGCGGCACAGGGTGGGGTGGGGAACGTGAACCGGTTGATCGTGATCGTGCTGTTCGAAGGCGTCGATCTCCTCGACGTCACCGGCCCGCCGGAGGTCTTCTCTCTCGTCCCCAGGGAAGCCACCGAACAGGGCGGCTACGAGGTCGTACTGGCCGCCGAGACGCTGGAGCCGGTGACCACGGCGGCCGGGGTGCGGATCCTGCCCGACGCCACGTTCGACGAGGTCGGCGCGCGGGCGATCGACACCCTGCTCGTGCCCGGCTCGGTCGAGGTCGACAGCGAGCAGCGCATCCACCCCGTTGCCGAGCCCGGCACGGTGGCCCGGGTGAAGGCGCTGGCCGGACGCACCCGGCGCGTGGCCTCGGTGTGCGTCGGTGCGCACATCCTCGCCGCCGCGGGGCTCCTCGACGGCAAGCGCGCCACGACGCACTGGTCGACCGCGCAACGGCTCGCCGCCGACCATCCCGCGGTGCTGGTCGACCCGGATCCGATCTTCATCCGTCAGCAGGGGGAGCACGGTGAGGTCTGGACCGGTGCGGGTATCAGCGCCTGCCTCGACCTGTCCCTCGCGCTCGTCGCGGAGGACTTCGGGGAGAGCGTCGCGTTGCGCGTGGCCCGGCGGCTCGTGATGTATCTGAAGCGGCCCAGCGGGCAGTCGCAGTTCAGCGTGCCGTTGGAGCAGGTGTCCACGACCCGGCGCGTCGAGGATCTGCGGCATCACATCCTGAACAACCTCGACCGACGCCTCACCGTCCCGGACCTGGCCGCGTACATGCACGTCGGTGACCGTCAGCTCACCCGGATCTTCAAGACCGAACTCGGTACGACGCCGCACGCCTACGTCGAGTCGGCCCGGGTGGAGCGAGCCGCCAACCTGCTGGAGACCACCGACGACACGCTGGAACGCGTCGCCTCCCGTTGCGGGTTCGGCACCGTCGACACCCTCATCCGGGCGTTCCGCCGCCGCCTTGCCACTACGCCGAGCGAGTACCGGGCCAGGTTCCGCATTGACCTCAAGTGAACTTGAGATTTTACGTTGCCTCTACCGACCTCCCCTCACGGAATCGAGGCACACGCCCATGTCCAACTCCATGTCCAACCCCACCTCCACCCTCACGTCCCGGACCTCCCCGGCCCGCCACTCCTCCCACTCCTCCCAGCCCTCCCAGCCCTCCCAGCCCCCACTCAAGATCGGCGTCCTCATCGGCAGCGTCCGCCCCGGCCGCTTCGCCGACAAGGTGGCCCGGTGGTTCGTGTCGGAGATCGGGCGGCGGGACGACATGGAGACCCATGTCATCGATCTCTCCGAACCCGCCCTCGCCGACGAACTCAAGCTCACCCTGGAGCGCTCCGACGCCCCGGGCGACGCGCCGACCCTCGCCCAACGCATCGAAGGCCTCGACGGGTTCGTCGTCGTCACGCCCGAGTACAACCACGGCTACCCGGCCGCCCTGAAGCTGGCCATCGACTACGTCTACCGGGAGTGGCGGGCCAAGCCGGTCGGGTTCGTGTCGTACGGAGGCATGGCCGGCGGACAGCGGGCCGTGGAGCAGCTGCGGCAGGTATTCGCCGAACTGCACGCCGTCACCCTGCGCGACACCGTCAGCTTTCACATGGCCTGGGAGCAGTTCGACGAGGCCGGGCGGCCGCACGATCAGGACGGGACCGGCAAGGCCGCCGCCGTGCTGCTGGATCAGCTCGCCTGGTGGGGGCTCACCCTGCGCGAGGGCCGCGCCGCCAGGCCCTACGACGGCTGAAACCGAAGCGGTCCCGAATACCAGCGAGCCCCGCGGGCCTCAAGCCATCGCCACCCGGGCGAACCGGCCCGCCACCCGCAGATCCCCCTCCACCCGACCCGCCGTCTCCATCAACACCGGCAGCACGTCCCGCACGCACTCCTCCACCGAGCGCCGAGCAGCGTGCATCGCCACGTTCACCGCCGCGACGACCCGCCCCGTACGGTCGCGCACCGGTACCGCCACCGACCGCAGCCCCGCCTCCAACTCCTCGTCGACCAGGGCGTATCCCCGCTTCCGGACGTCCTCCAGGGTGGCCCGCAGCGTCGCGGGGTCCGTGGTCGTACGCGGGGTCAGGGGAGACAGGTCGCCCAACTTCCGCTCCTCGGGCGGGAGATCGGCCAGCAGCACCCGGCCCAGGGACGTGGCGTAGGCCGGCAGTCGGGTGCCGACCGTGACGTTGACGCTCATCACGCGGCTGGTGGCGGCCCGGGCGGTGTACTGGACCTCCTCGCCCGACGGCGTCAGCACCGCAAGGGACGCCGACTCGTGGACGCGGTCGGCCAGTTCGGCCAGATGCGGGGTCGCGATCTGTGCCAGCGAGACGCGGGACAGGGGCGGGTAGCCGAGGGACAGGACGCGAGGGGTCAGCGCGAAACCCCGGTTCCCCGACTGGCGTACCAGGCCGAGATGTTCGTAGGTGATGAGCGCGCGGCGTGCCGTGGCCCGGGCCAGCCCGGTGGCACGGGCCACGTCCGTGAGGGTCAGCTCGGCCCGGCCCTCGCCGAAGGCGGTCAGCACGGTCAGCCCGCGCGCCAGTGACTCGACGAACTCCCTGCCGAGTTCCTGCTTGGAAGCCCCCGTCCAGACGGCGAGGCCCGCCGGAGCCGTGCCGGGGCGCGGCTCCGGCGCCTCACGCAGCTCGCGTTCCATCTCCGCGACCGCGGCCCGCAGCCGGGGGAGGAGCGTGTCGCGCAGGTCAGTGGCGGTGTGCCGGCTCGTGTGGCTCACCACGCTCGCCACACACGCGATCCGACCGCCACCCGCACGCGGATCACGCGGATCACGCGGATCACGTTGATCACGTTGATCACGCGGATTACGTACCGGCACGGACACCGCCACCAACCCCGGCTCGATCAACTGGTCGTCCAGCGCCCAGCCGTCCTCCCGCGCCCGCTGCGTCCGGCGGGCGAAGTCCTCGTCGGAGGACAGGTGTTCCCGGGGCGGTACGGCCGAAAAGCCCCGGTCCTCCGGGTCCGCCGCCCGGCGTTCGCGCCAGGCGTGCCACCGTGCGTCCGTCCACTCCGTGGCGAACAGCGGGCCCGGCGCGGTGCGTTCGGCCGGGAGCAGGTCGCCGATGCGGAAGCTGAGGGACATCGCGCGGCGGCGGGTGGCCTGGTGGATGAAGCGGATGCCGTCGCGGTCGCCGACCGCCAGCGACACCGACTCGTCCAGGTCGTCGGCGAGTGCGTCCGCGTGGGCGGAGAGGAGGGCGGGCAGGCCGAGGGCGGCCAGGTAGGCGTTGCCCAGTTCCATGACGGGGGGTGCCAGCAGCACGTCGCGTCCGTCGAGACGGACGTACCCCATGCGGGCGAGCGTGGCGGCGATCCGGTCCACCGTGGAGCGCGCGAGTCCGGTGGCCCGCTCCAGTCCGCTCGCGCTGAGTGTGCCGTCGGCCTCTGTCAGCTGCCGCAGTACCGCGACGCCACGGATCAGCGGTGTGACCGCCTCGGGGGGTACGGTGCGGTCGTCCATGGGCGTCTTCGCGGGCATCGGTTCTCCGGTCGGCGTTCGTGGCAGGGCCAACCGTAAGTGGTTCTCGCCCCCGCCGCCCCTACCCGTCCCATCCCCAGGGGCTCCGCCCCTTCGACCCCGCCAGGGGGCTCCGCCCCCTGGACCCCCGCTCCTCAAACGCCGGAGGGGCTGAAGAAGCCAGACGCCGGAGGGGCTGAGAAGCCAGACGTCGAGGGCTGAAAGCCAGACGCCGGAGGGGCTCAGAAGCCAGACGTCGAGGGCTGAAAGCCAGACGCCGGGGGAAAAGGCCAGACGGCGCAGGGGCTGAGAAGCCAGACGGCGCAGGGGCTGAAAAAGCCAGACGCCGGAAGGACTGAGAAGCCAGGCGCCGGAAGGACTGAGAAGCCAGGCGCCGGAAGGACTGAGAAGCCAGGCGCCGGAAGGGCTGAAAGAGCCAGGCGCCGGAGGGGCTGGAAATGCCCCTACTCCCGTGTCACCCGCACCCGATACCCCCCGTCCACATCCGCCCCCACCACCTCCACCCGCACCCCCCGCTTCTCGTCCCGGAATTCCTCCCCCGGCACGAACGTCGCGTCCGAGAGCTCGGCGTGGACGTTCGGGCTGCGTGTGCAGCCGCCGCTGTCCTCGTGGGAGTCGAGGACCTTCACCGGGCCCATCCCGGTGTCGACGTCGGCGTCGACCTTGTAGATCAGGACGCCGGGGCGGCACACGGCCTCGTCGTTGCCCTCGCGGGTGCGCAGTTCGACGGCGTAGCCGGTGCGGCGGTCCAGTGGTACGAACACCAGCTTCGGGCCGCCCTCGCGGGCGAGCGGCGTCAGGGGGTACTCGGCCGTGCCGGGCGTGGCCACGCAGCGGACCTGGGCCGCGTCCAGCCAGCCCAGCTTCCACTTGTGCCAGCCGAGCAGGTCGTTGTTGGCCCCCCAGTCCTCGCTCATGATGTCCCAGTGGCCGACCGTGCCCCCGCCCTCGGCGGTGTAGAGGTCGGGCAGACCGAAGACATGGCCGTTCTCGTGGGGGAGGACGCGGTAGCCGGTGCGGTGGTAGGTGCCGGAGCCGTCGTCCTGGCGGGAGTAGACGAAGGACGCGTTGGTCACCGAGACGCCGTCGGCCACCGGCGCCTCCGCGTTGCCCGCGAAGGTCACGGACAGGACCGTGTCCAGGGCCGAGGGGCCGGCGTTCGGGGTCACCAGTACGTTCAGGAAGTCGTACGACCGGAAGTCCACCTTGGGATCGGCCGCGACCACGATGTCCTGGACCAGCTTCCGGTACCCGGGATCGAAAGGCGCGCCGCGCTCTATGCCGTACGCCCGGAACGACTTGGGCATCCTCAGCCAGCGGGGGACCGGGGTCTCGGGGCGGTAGTCGAGGCGGCCGTAGGAGCTGGTGCGGAACCAGTTCTGGGTCTGCGGGAAGAACTCCGCGAAACGGTCGAAGGCCTTGCCCGGGCCGGGTGCGTCGGAGAAGTCGACCATCAAGGTGAGGGCGCGGACGGTGCCGGTGGAGCGGGCGTAGCCACGGGTGGTCGGCATGCCTTCCGACATCTGGACGGTGGGCCGGCCGCTGATCAGACAGGGGCCGAGTGCGGAGGAGTGGACCGGAGGCATCGGGCTGGCTCCGGCCGCCGTCGAGGTACCCGCCGTGAGGTGTCCGGTGCCTGCCGAGGTGCTGACCGCCACGGTCAGGACGGTCACGGAGGCGAGGGCGGCCACACGGCGGGGGCGTATCCGACGCTTCGGCTGCATGCATGGGCCCTTCAGTCCATGGCAGCCGCCGGACTGCGTGCTGCACCCTCTCGATCACCCTGTGGGGAGGGCTGCGCGGGCGCGCGCTGGAGGAGACCGAACGTGGGTTCTTCCGCCAACTGCTTGTGACTCAGGTCACATAAAATCTGATGCGGGACGGGAAATAACCGGGGACCCTCTCCCCGTTTAGCCATGTGTCCGAGCGAAACGGGGAGACCTTCCCCGGATCGCCGCCACATCAGCATCACCTCAGCAGCATCACTTGAGCAGCATCACTTCAGCAGCATCACTTCAGCAGCATCACTTCAGCAGCATCAGGAGTACGCCGTGCAGACCGTGACCCCCGTAGCGCGCAAGGCGCCCCGGCCGCGCGCCGACGCCCTGCGCAACCGGGAGCGGATCGTCACCGCCGCCCGGGAGATGTTCGTCGAGTTCGGCCCGGACGTGCCGCTCGACGAGATCGCCCGCCGGGCCGGTGTCGGCAACGCCACGGTGTACCGCAACTTCCCCGACCGCGACGCGCTGGTCCGCGAGGTCGTCTGCTCCGTCATGGACCGTACGGTGGCGGCGGCCGAACTCGCGCTCGCGCAGACCGGGGATGCCTTCGAGGCCCTGGAGCGCTTCGTGCACACCGCGGCCGACGAGCGGATCAGCGCGCTGTGCCCGATGATCCAGAGCACCTTCGACGCGAACCACCCGGACCTGGAGGTCTCGCGGGTGCGGTCCGAGCAGCTGATCGGGGCGATCATGGACCGCGCCAAGGCGGCCGGCCAGCTCCGCTCCGACGTGGACGTCGGCGACGTCATGATCGCCGTGGCCCAGCTCAGCCGGCCTCCGGCAGGCACCGGGTGCGCCAACGCCGACCGCTACGTCCACCGCCATCTGCAGCTGTTCCTGGACGGACTGCGGGCCCCGGCCCGCTCGGTCCTGCCGGGTACGGCGCTGACCATGGAGGACCTGCGCCAGGCCTGACCGATCAGTTCAGAGCGCCACAGCAGTCATCACACCGGCGCTCGTCGCCGCACCGATTCTCACCGGCCGTCACAGCCGACGAGCCGTCCCCTTGAGTCACCTTTTTCGTTCCGCCAGACGCCCTTTTTCCGTCACGAAGTCCCGAAGTGGGTACCCCCATGTCCGAAACGGCCGCAAAGGCTCCAGGCAGCACCCTCGGTGCCGCCGATTCCAACCGCTGGAAAGCGCTCGTCTTCATCGCGCTGGCCCAGCTCATGGTCGTCCTCGACGCGACCATCGTGAACATCGCCCTGCCCTCCGCCCAGCAGGACCTGGGCATATCGGAGGGCAACAAGCAGTGGGTCGTCACGGCCTACGCCCTCGCCTTCGGCGGTCTGCTGCTGTTCGGCGGCCGTATCGCCGACCTCTGGGGCCGCAAGCGGGCCTTCGTCATCGGTCTCGGCGGCTTCGCCGCGGCCTCCGCGCTGGGTGGCGCGGCCACCAACGAGGCCATGATGTTCGGCGCCCGCGCCCTCCAGGGTGCCTTCGGCGCGCTGCTCGCCCCGGCCGCGCTCTCGCTGCTCGCCGTGATGTTCACCGACGCCAAGGAGCGCGCGAAGGCGTTCGGCATCTACGGCGCCATCGCCGGTGGTGGCGGTGCCGTCGGTCTGATCCTCGGCGGTTTCCTCACCGAGTACCTGGACTGGCGCTGGACGTTCTTCGTGAACATCCCGTTCGCCGTCATCGCCGCGGCCGGTGCCTGGTTCGTCATCCGTGAGCCGGAGGGCGGCCGCAACCGCTCCTCGCTCGACATCCCCGGCGTGATCCTGTCCACCCTCGGTCTGGTCTCGCTGGTCTACGGCTTCACCCGCGCCGAGTCCGAGGGCTGGGGCGACTCGATGACGGTCGGCATGTTCGTCGCCTCCGGCGTGCTGCTGCTGGCCTTCGTCCTCGTCGAGGCCAGGGTCAAGGCCCCGCTGCTGCCGCTGCGCGTGATCACCGAGCGCAACCGCGGCGGTGTCTACCTCTCGCTCGGCCTCGCGATCATCGCGATGTTCGGCCTGTTCCTCTTCCTCACCTACTACCTTCAGATCGTCAAGGGCTACTCGCCGGTGAAGACCGGCTTCGCCTTCCTGCCGATGATCGCGGGCATGATCGTCGGGTCCACCCAGATCGGCACCCGGCTGATGACCCGGGTGGCGCCGCGACTGCTGATGGGTCCCGGCTTCCTGGTCGCCGCGCTCGGCATGCTGCTGCTGACCCAGCTGGAGATCGGCTCTTCGTACACCACGCTCCTGCTGCCGGCGATGGTCCTGCTCGGCCTCGGCATGGGTACGGCGTTCATGCCGGCCATGTCCCTGGCCACGCTGGGCGTCAAGCCGCAGGACTCCGGTGTCGCCTCCGCCATGGTCAACACCTCGCAGCAGGTGGGCGGCGCGATCGGTACGGCCCTGCTGAACACGATCGCCGCCTCGGCCACCACGTCCTACATCGCCGACCACATCGCCGGCGCGTCCAGCCGGTCCCAGCAGCAGCTGGTCCAGCTGGAGGGCATGGTGCAGGGCTACACCAGCGCCATCTGGTTCGCCGTCGGCATCCTGGTCGTGGCCGCGGCCATCGCCCTGACCTTCATCAACGCCGGCCGGCCGGGCGGTACGACGGTGGGGTCCTCCGAGGAGGGCGCGGCGGAGGAGGTGCCGGTTCCGGTCGTCGCGCACTGAGCCCGACGACGACCGTCCCGGCCGTACCCCTCGGGACTCGGCCTACGTACGGGGATGGGGACGCTCCGTACGTACGGCCGCCAGGACCTGCCCCGGCTCCCTGAATGAGCGGTTCAGCGGAGCCAGGGCAGGTCCGCACCTGCTTCGCTCGGCTGTAGGCCCTCGGCGACGATCCGCATGATCTCGCCGAGGGCTTTCTGCTGTTCGGTGGTGAGCCGGTCGAACATCGCCTGCTGTACGGCCTCCACATGGCCCGGCGCCGTCTGCCGCAGCACGTCCTGGCCCGCGTCCGTCAGCACCGCGAACTGGCCCCGCTTGTCGTCGGGGCAGTCCTCGCGCCGCACCCAGCCGTTCTTCTCCAGCCGGGCGACGGCGTGCGAGAGACGGGAGCGGGTGATCTTGGCGTACATCGCCAGCTCGGTCATCCGCAGCCGGCGGCGCGGTGACTCGGCGAGCTTGACCAGAAGGCCGTAGTAGACGTGCGGCATGCCGGCGTCCCGCTGGAGCTGGCGGTCCAGGTGGTCCTCGAGGAGCGTGGTCGCGTCGATGTAGGAACGCCATACGCGCTGCTGCTCGTCGGTGAGCCAGCGCGGTTCCGAGGTCGATGCCGTATTCATGTACTCCACTGTACGAGAGCTCTCCTTGAAATTTTAATTACCTGGGCGTACGGTCTTCAACAGGGAAGCTTTAGATTTGAAGCATTTGGGCTTCGGGCCCCAGGAGGGAGTCGCCGTCATGTCCGCCGCCACGCAGGAGCGCATGCCTGCCCTCTATCTCAGCCACGGCGCACCGCCGCTCGCGGACGACCGGATCTGGCCCGCCGAGCTCGCCGCATGGTCCGCCGACCTGCCACGCCCGAAGGCGATCCTCATGGTCTCCGCCCACTGGGAGGAGGCTCCGCTCGCCATCGGTGCCACCGAGACCGTTCCTCTCGTCTACGACTTCTGGGGATTTCCCGAGCACTACTACCAGGTGACCTATACGGCCCCCGGCGCTCCCGAACTCGCCGAGTCCGTACGGAAGCTGCTGCGCGCCCCCGGCACGCCCGTCCAGGACATCCCGGACCGCGGCCTCGACCACGGCGCCTACGTTCCGCTCGTCGAGATGTACCCCGCCGCCGACATCCCTGTCCTACAGATCTCCATGCCGACCCTCGACCCGGTGAAACTCATGGAGATCGGCCGCAAGCTGGCGCCGCTGCGTGACGAGGGCGTGCTGATCGTCGGCTCCGGCTTCTTCACCCACAACCTGGCCGCCCTCCGCCAGGGCGGCATCCCCGCCTGGTCCGTGGAGTTCGACGACTGGGGCCGCCGGGCCCTGGAGACCCGCGACTGGGACTCACTCCTGGACTTCCTCCACAAGGCCCCGGCCGGCCGCTACGCCCACCCGCGCACCGAGCACTTCGCCCCGCTGTTCGTGACGATGGGCGCGGCGGACGCGGCGGGCGAACTGGAGGCCACGCAGAGGTCGGTGATCGACGGCTTCTGGATGGGCCTGGCGAAGCGCTCGGTGCAGTTCGGCTGAGCCGCGCCGCCTCAGAGCTCCTTCTCGTACCAGGCGACGTCCCAGTACCGGCCGAACTTGCGCCCCACCTCCCGGTACGTGCCGACGTGCCGGAAGCCGAACCGCTCGTGCAGCCGGGCGGACGCCTCGTTCGGCGTGACGATCCCGGCGTAGGCGCGATGCACGTCCTCCTCCGCCAGGGCCTCGAACAGGGCCTTGTAGAGAAGGGTGCCGACGCCCCGCCGCCCGGCGTCCGGCGCGAGGTAGACGGTGACCTCCACCGAGGTGCCGTACGCGGGCTTCGGCCGGAAGGCGCTGGACGTGGCGTAGCCCAGAATCCGCTGTGACTTCCCTCCGGACCCGCCCTCCACGGCAACCATCAACCGGTGCGGGCCGTCTTCAGGGTGGGAGAGCAGCCAAGGGCGGCGTTCTTCCGGCGTGAAGACAGCAGTATCGAACGTGATGGGCGTCTCACGTACATAGTGGTTGTAGAGGTCGGTGAGGGCTTCGAGGTCACCCTCGACTCCCGGTCTGACCTGCACCTCTGTACGTCCCGACGGCATCGTTCCTCCTCATGTGGCCGGACAGGGTACTGCAAGATCAGAAAAATAGGGGTGCGGGTTGGGAATTCTGTCCTGATTCCAGTCGTTGTTTCCATCGGATGCAGGGCACTCGAGGAGAGTCCCAAGCGTTCAAGGACCACCCGCCCGCCCCACATCGCAAGGGAGCACGCATGGCAACCCGTGCCGTCGCCCGTCGTCAGTCCGCCACCGGCGAGGCCGTCGACGCGGCAAGCAGTGTTCGCGCCCATGGCGGCGAGATCGCGGACCGCGACCTGGTCGGCATGTACCTCGACGAGATCGCGCGCACGCCGCTTCTCGACGCAGCCAAAGAGGTCGAGCTGTCGCAGATCATCGAGGCGGGTGTGTTCGCAAGGCAGGTCCTCGACGGATGCGAGGAGGCCAAGGCGGACGCCACCCGCGAAGAGCTGGAAGCCCTGGTCGCCGAGGGCGAGCGGGCCAAGGACATCTTCATCCGCTCCAACCTCCGTCTGGTCGTCGCGGTGGCCCGCCGCTACCCGCGCAGCGGCCTGCCCCTCCTCGACCTGATCCAGGAGGGCAACGCCGGTCTGGTGCGCGCGGTGGAGAAGTTCGACTACCGCAAGGGCTTCAAGTTCTCGACGTACGCGACCTGGTGGATCCGCCAGGCCATCACCCGCTCGATAGCCGACCAGTCCCGCACGATCCGCCTCCCCGTCCACCTGGTGGAGGAGCTCGGCCGCATCCGCCGAGTCCAGCGCGAGTTCAACCGCGAGCACGGCCGAGACCCGGAGCCCGCCGAGATCGCCGCCGAGCTCGGCTCCAACGCGGACCGGGTGATCGACGTCCTGGACTGGGCCCGCGACCCGGTCTCCCTGAACATGTCGGTGGACGACGAGGGCGAGACCCAGTTCGGCGACCTCCTGGAAGACACCTCCGCGGTCTCCCCGGAGCAGTCGGTCCTCACCCTCCTGCGCAGCGAGGAACTGGACGACCTGATCGGCCGCCTGGACCAGCGCACGGCCTCCATCATCAAGATGCGCTACGGCATCGACGACGGCCGCGAGCGCACGCTGACCGAGGTCGGCAAGGAGCACGGCCTCACCCGCGAGCGCATCCGCCAGATCGAGAAGCACGCCCTGCTGGAGCTGAAGAAGCTAGCCCGCAGCACCGGCTTCGACGCGGCGGCGTAGTCGACCCGGGGGCGTGCGACCACCGGCGGTCGCGTACGCCGGGTGGCGAAAGACCGCGCAAACATGGCGATGTAACGCCGCTTCAACCGACAGGCCCCCGGGAACAAGCCCTTAGGGCAAGGGAGTTCGGGCTCTGGACCCACCCGGGGCCCCATCCCGCACCGCCCCCACAGACCAAGTCCCGACGCACTCCCCCCGGCGCCGGGACTTTCCCCGAGCCGGGCTTCGGCGCCCATCCCCCCTGGGTGCCGGGCCCGGCTCCTCTTCGGCTGGAACCCCTTCGCAACCGTTGGAAGGGCGGGCCACCCCGTACCTGAACCACGGGGTGGCCCACCCGAATGGCAGATTGTGTCACATGGGCATAGCCTGCCGAACGTGAGCACCTCCCCCTCCCTCACAGAGCGACGCAAGGCGGCGACCCGCATGGAGATCGCCCGAGCCGCGGCCGCCCTCTTCGTGAAGCAGGGCCTGCGGGCCACCCGAGCCGAGGACATCGCCCAGGCCGCCGGCATCGCCCCGCGCACCTTCTACCGCTACTTCGCCACCAAGGAGGAGGCGGTGGCCCCCCTCTACACGGCCGGCGCCACCCGCTGGACAGAGGCAGTCCGCGACGCCCCCACCGACCTCTCCGTCCCCCAGGCCCTGGAACACGCCCTCCACCACACCCTCACCCCGGGCGCAGGCATCTCGGAGTCCTCCTGGCAATGGGTCCGCACCCTGGTCCGCCTGGCCATCTCCAGCCCGGCCCTACGCAAGGTCTGGGCCGAGGCCTGCCATGACTCCGAGCGAACCCTGGCCGAGGCCCTGTCAACAAGAACCGGCCAAGACAACGTTGCCGCCCTGAACTTCGCAGCAGCCGTAGCGGCCGCCGCCGTCCGGGTAGCGGTAGAAACCTGGGCCTCCGGCAACGCCCCCGCCGACGGCCCCGAGGGCCCGGCAGCCCTGGCCCAGGCCAACCTGGCGGCGTTGAGGAACTTCCCTTGGACGGGCATGGGCGGGCACCAGTAAGACGTCGGCTGCGGGCTAGTGGGGGCCGGCCGCGCAGTTCCCCGCGCCCCTAGGGGTTGGGCCGCACCGAGACGCGCTCGCAGCCGCCCGCGGTGTGAAGGGGCCGTGTCGGGGGGTGTCCGCCCGCAGCGGCGGGCGTCAACGCAGAGCACATCTTGAACTCACCGAGCCGCCCGACCGAGGACGGACACCCCCCGGCGCGGCCCCGCCCCCCAACGCACCGCAAGGCGCTACGCGAACCCCCACCGAAGAGCCACGGGCCGCCGCAGGCATCAAGCCCCGGCCCGCGTCAACCGCCCACCCAACTCCCGAACGCACCGCACCAGTTCCCCCGGCCCCTCCACCGAGAACTCGCACCCCACCATCGCCAACCGCACAGCCAGCCACTCCACAGGCTCACTCACAGCCGCCCGCACCCGGCACCCACCCCCGCCCACCGCCTCCGGCACCCCCAACCACGGAGGCAACCGAGCCCCGACAACCTCCACCCCCGCAGCGAACGTGACCATCACCTCGTACGTCTCCTGCCGAGGCCGAATCGACTGCCGCAAATACTCCGCCGCGCTCCCCGTCGGCAACTCCCGCTCGGCGAACCGCACCCCGGTGGCAAACGGCTCACTCACCCGGTCGACCCGGAACGTACGCCAGTCGCCCCGATCGAGGTCGTACGCCACGAGGTACCACCGCCGCCCCGTCGACACCAGCCGGTGCGGCTCGGTCACCCGCCGCGACCCGGCCCCGTCCTTCGCCCGGTACGCGAACCGCAACCGTTCGCGCCCCGCCACGCACGACGCCATCACGGTCAGCGTCTCGGGCGCGATGCTCGCCCCGTCCCCACTGGTCAACGGCGTGGTCGCGGCCTGAAGCGTGCTCACCCGGTGCCGCAGCCGCGACGGCAGCACCTGCTCCAGTTTGGCCAGCGCCCGAACCGACGCCTCGTCGACGCCCTCGACCGCGTGCCCCGCGCCCGCCCGCAGCCCGACCGCGATGGCCACGGCCTCCTCGTCATCCAGCACGAGCGGCGGCATCGCCTTGCCCGCGACCAGCCGATACCCCCCGTCGGCGCCCTTGGTCGCCTGCACGGGATACCCCAGCTCCCGCAATCGGTCGATGTCCCGCCGGACCGTACGCCGGGACACCCCGAGCCGATCGGCGAGCTCGCCGCCGGGCCATTCGCGGGGCGTCTGAAGAAGCGAGAGGAGCGTCAGCAGCCGTGCCGGAGTATCCGTCGTCATGATTCCGAGCATGCCGCACCACTAGGACACCATCTGACCTATTGCCGGACTACCTTCAAGCCATGACCTCAGCCGAGACAGAACAAACACCCAAGCCCCACCCCAAGCCCCACCCCGCGGCACAGCCCACCGCGCAGCCCGCCGCAGGCGACCGCCGCCGCTGGTTCGCCCTGGCCATCGTGATGACCGCGGCGTTCATGGACCTGGTCGACGTCACGATCGTCAACATCGCCATCCCGTCGATCCGGCGCGAGGCCGGCGCGACGTTCGGCCAGATCCAGTGGATCACCGCCGGCTACGCCCTGGCGTTCGCCGCGGGCCTGATCACGGGTGGCCGTCTCGGCGACATACATGGCCGCAAGCGACTGTTCCTGATCGGCATCGGCGGCTTCACCCTCGCCTCGGCCCTGTGCGGCTTCGCCGTGAACCCGGAGATGCTGGTCGCCTCCCGCATCCTCCAGGGCGCGATGGCCGCCCTGATGGTCCCGCAGGTCCTGTCGATCGTGCACGCCACCTTCCCGGCACACGAACGCGGCAAGGTCTTCGGCCTGTTCGGTGCGGTCGTCGGCCTCGGCGCGGTCACCGGCCCCCTGCTCGGCGCCCTGCTGACGGAGTGGAACCTCTTCGGCCTCGAATGGCGCCCGATCTTCCTGATCAACCTCCCGGTCGGCATCGCGGGCCTGATCCTCGGCAGCCGTTTCATCACCGAGTCCAAGGCACCCAGGGCCCTGAAGCTGGACCTCGTCGGCGTCGCCCTCGTCACGCTCGGCCTGCTGATGCTGCTCTACCCGCTGATCCGCGGCCGTGAGCTGGGCTGGCCGACGTGGGGGTACGTGATGATGGCGGGGGCGCTCGTCGTCCTCGGGGCGCTGGTGGCGTACGAGAAGAGGAAGGCCACCCGCGACGGCTCCCCGCTGATCGAGCTCTCCCTGTTCAAGGTGAAGAGCTTCGCGGCCGGCATCGCCGTCCAGACCGTCTTCGGCGTGGCGCTCGGCATCTTCTTCCTGGTCTGGACGCTGTACATGCAGTTCGGCCTGGGCTGGAGGCCGCTGAAGGCCGGCCTGACCGGCATCCCGTTCTCGATCGCCGTGTCGACGGCGGCCGGCATGTCGGTCCAGAAGCTGGTCCCGCGCTTCGGCCGCAAGGTGCTCCAGGCGGGCGCGCTGGTGATGGCGCTCGGCGTCCTGGTCTACATCTGGGAGGCGAACCGTTACGGCCTGTCCATCGCCCCCTGGCAGATGGCGCTGCCCCTGGTCGTGATGGGCGTCGGCATGGGCCTGATCGTGGCGCCGCTGACGGACGCGATCCTCTCCGAGGTGCCGCGCGAGCACGCCGGTTCGGCGTCGGGCCTCATCAACACGGTGCAGCAGATGGGCAACGCGCTGGGCCTCGGCCTGGTCTCGGTGGTGTTCTTCGGAGTCGTCGACGACCGGCTGCCCCAGGCCGCGCAGACTCCGCAGGCGACTGCGGCGGCCTTCACGGACGGCTTCCAGCACGCGCTGGGCTGGGTGGCCGCGGTGATGGGCGTGATCTTCCTGCTGATGTTCGCGCTGCCGGGCCGCCCGGCGCAGCACGTCGAGGGAGCGGCAGAGGGGCCGGCGCCGACCCCGGAGAAGGAACCGGCGCTGGTGTCATGACAACGGGGCAGGGGTGAGGGGCCCGGCACTTCGGTGCCGGGCCCCTCGTCATGTCTCCTCACCTCAGAGCCCGTCGGCGAGCCCGTTCATGCCCGATTGAGCCCGAACCTGTTTACTTTCCGGAAATCCGGGCGTAGCCTCCCAGCGAAACCACAAGTTCGGGCACAGTTCGGAGGCGAACGGACATGTACGCACCGGAGCGGCAGCAGGAGATCCTCCGGCTGGCTCGTGACGGCGGCCGAGTGGACGTCCTGTCGCTGGCCGAGGAGTTCCAGGTGACGGCGGAGACGATCCGCCGGGACCTGAAGGCCCTGGACCGGGCCGGACTCGTACGCCGTGTGCACGGTGGCGCGATCCCGGCCGGGCGCCTGGACTTCGAGCCGGACCTCGCCGAACGGGAGTCGACGGCGGCCGACGAGAAGGACCGCATCGCGAAGGCGGCCCTCGCCGAGCTGCCCACCGAGGGCACGATGATCCTCGACGCCGGTACGACGGTGGCCCGCATGGCCGCCGCGCTGCCGCTGGAGGCGTCGCTCACCGTCGTCACCCACAGCCTGCCCATCGCGGCCCGCCTCGCGGACCACCCCAGCGTCCAGCTCCACCTGGTCGGAGGGCGGGTACGGCACCGTACGCGCGCCGCCGTGGACGCCTGGGCGCTGCGGGCGTACGGCGAGATCCGCGCCGACGTCCTGTTCGTCGCGGCCAACGGCTTCTCCGCCGAGCACGGTCTGACCACCCCCGACCTCGCCGAGGCCGCGGTGAAGCGCGCGGCCGTCGCCGCCGCCCGCCGTGTGGTGCTGCTCGCCGACTCCTCCAAGCACGGCCAGGAGCACTTCGCCCGCTTCGGTGACCTGAGCGACGTGGACCTGCTGATCACCGACAGCGGGCTGAGCCCCGAAGACGCCACCGCGATCGAGCGCGGCGGCACGGAAGTGCTGTGTGTTTAGAAACGAGTGCGCATGATCCTCACCGTCACCCCGAACCCGTCCCTGGACCGCACCTACGAGGTGCCCTCCCTCGACCGCGGCGAGGTCATCCGCGCCACCGGCGAGCGCATGGACCCGGGCGGCAAGGGCGTGAACGTCTCGCGGGCCGTCGCGGCCGCCGGGCAGCGCACGGTCGCGGTGCTGCCCCTGGGCGGCGCGCCCGGCGCGCTCGTCGCCGACCTGCTCGACGCCCAGGGCATCGAGGTCGCACCCGTCCCGGTCGCCGGAGCCACCCGCTCGAACATCGCGCTCGCGGAGTCGGACGGCGTGCTCACGAAGATCAACGCGCCCGGCCCCGAGCTGTCGGCGGCCGAGCAGGAGCTGCTCCTGGAGACGGTGCGTGAGCAGTCGCGCGACGCCGCCTGGATCGCCTGCTGCGGCAGCCTGCCGCGTGGGCTCGCCCCGTCCTGGTACGCCGATGTGGTCACCCGGGCGCACGCAGGGGGTGCGCGTATCGCCCTGGACACCTCCGGGCCCGCCCTCCTCGAAGCCCTGCGCGCCCGTCCCGATGTGGTGAAGCCGAACGCCGAGGAGCTCGCGGAGGCGGTCGGGCGCCCCCTGACCACCGTAGGCGACGCACTGAAGGCCGCCGAGGAACTGCGCGAGATGGGCGCCGGCGCCGTACTGGCGAGCCTGGGCGCGGACGGGCAGCTGCTCGTG
>NZ_JAGMUL010000124.1 GCF_019049285.1 Streptomyces sp. AC550_RSS872 | reverse complement strand
GAAGGGCCCGGCATCGCTGCCGCTGCTCAGTGACGAACTGTTTGCCGTACTCGAGCGGGAGCTGCTCATGGGGCCGGTGGCACATGGCTGGCCGGACCAGACCTGGACGCTGTCGCGGATCAAGACCCTGATCGGGCGCCGCTTCCACAAGAGCTACACCGTCCAGGGCGTCGCCGCGCTGCTCAAGCGGCACGGCTGGAGCTGCCAGGTCCCCGCCCGGCGGGCGGTCGAGCGGGATGAGAACGCGGTGGCCGGCTGGGTGAAGGAGACCTGGCCCCAGGTGGAAGGACCGTGGCGGCGCTCGACGCCTGGCTCGTCTTCGAGGACGAGGCCGGCTTCTCGATGACGCCGCCGCCCACCCGCACCTGGTCCCGCCGCGGCCGCACCCCTGTGGTCCGCGTCCGGGGCCGCTCCCGCCGCCGCTTATCGGTGGCCGCCCTGGCCTGCTACAAGCCCGGCGCACGCTCGCGGCTGATCTACCGCCCCTGCCCGGACGCCCGGCCCGACGGGCGCAAGAGCTTCTCCTGGAAGGACTACCGCGACCTGATCCAGACCGCGTACCAGCAGCTCGGCGGCCCGATCGTGCTGGTCTGTGACAACTGTGAGACTCATGGGGCGCCGTCCGGGACCGGGGTCTGACCCGTGGGACAACTGGCCTGGCTGCCTTGTTGAGGATCTGTCGGCTTGGGTCCCGGGCGGTGCTTGCTGCGCCGGACCAGCGGGCGTGTCCCGATAGGGGCCTTGC
>NZ_JAGMUL010000123.1 GCF_019049285.1 Streptomyces sp. AC550_RSS872 | reverse complement strand
CAGGGCCTTGACCCGGGTCTTGAGCGCGTCCGCGTCGGCCGCTCCGAAGGGAGAGGGCGCCTTGAGCGTCTCGGCGATGACGTCCGCGACCTCGGCGAAGTCCTCGGCGGTGAAGCCGCGGGTGGCCAGGGCGGGCGTGCCGATGCGCAGGCCCGAGGTCACCATCGGCGGGCGCGGGTCGTTGGGGACGGCGTTGCGGTTGACCGTGATGCCGACCTCGTGGAGCCGGTCCTCGGCCTGCTGGCCGTCCAGCTCGGACTCGCGCAGGTCGACCAGGATCAGGTGCACGTCCGTGCCACCGGACAGGACATTGACGCCGGCCTCGCGGGCGTCGGCGGCCGTCAGCCGCTCCGCGAGGATCCTCGCGCCCTCGACCGTACGGCGCTGGCGCTCCTTGAACTCCTCGCTCGCGGCGACCTTGAAGGAGACCGCCTTGGCCGCGATCACATGCTCCAGGGGGCCGCCCTGGAAGCCCGGGAAGACCGACGAGTTCAGCTTCTTCGCGAAGTCCTTCTTCGCGAGGATGATGCCGCCGCGCGGGCCGCCCAGCGTCTTGTGGGTGGTGGAGGTGACGACATCGGCGTACTCGACCGGGTTCGGGTGCAGGCCCGCCGCGACCAGACCGGCGAAGTGGGCCATGTCGACCCACAGGTACGCCTCGACCTCGTCGGCGATCCGCCGGAACTCGGCGAAGTCCA
>NZ_JAGMUL010000122.1:41246-52433 GCF_019049285.1 Streptomyces sp. AC550_RSS872 | reverse complement strand
GCCGTCGTATGCGGCTGCGGCATCGCGCACGCTGATCAGCAGCCGCCGTCTTCGCCCAGAACGGATGTACGGCAGGTTCCAGCGAGCGGGCGAGCGGGCGGGCGGGCGGGCGGGCGCGGCATTGGCAGTACGCCGAGTTGCCCGGGGGCGATCCGCTGCGTGCGCGGTACGTGCGGAAGACATTCGTTGGTCAGTCCGGATACGGCTGTGGGGGCTCGGGCCGCCGTACGCGCGCGTGAGGTGTTGGAAGGGCGGATGGCCGAGCCGCCGAGTCCGGAGACGCCGGCTCTTGATCTTGGCAGCGGTCCGTTTGCCCTGTTGCAGGCGTTTCGGGAGCTTTATGGGATGCCGCCGCATGCCTGACCGACCGATGCGCGGGTGCGGGAGGCTCGGCGGCTGTGGGACGGGGTGTCTCTCCGGCGGAGGCGGCCGTTGCGGTCGGGTTCACTGATCAGCCGCATCTGAACCGGCACTTCACCCGGACCGTCGGCGTTCCTCCTGGGGCGTGTCAGCGGGAGCGCAAGAACGTACAAGACGCGCGGCAGTGGCCGGCTCAGCGTCGCAGGCGTGGCAGAACAGGAAGCTCTCGAAGATCTACGTGTCGAAGGAGACAAACCGGATGGTGCCGTCGTACGGGACGCGCTCGGCGTCGGCGTCGCTGTCGGGCTGTCCGGGTTCGCGTTCGGGGCGACATCGGCCGGGCAGCGGGCTCACGCTCGTACAGACCTGCGCACTCAGTCTGTTGGTCTTCACGGGAGCGTCGCAGTTCGCGCTTGTCGGGGCCTTTGCGGCTGGTGGTGGTCCGTCGACCGGCGGCCGCCGGCGCCTTCTTCCTGGGGGTGCGCAACGCCTTCTACGGGCTGTCGGCTGTCGCAGTTGCTGAGCCTCACGCGCGTGGTGCGGCCGTTCGCCGCGCAGTGGGTGATCGATGAGACGGCTGCTGTCGCGCTGGCGCAGCCGACGCGACGCAGTGCGCGGATCGGGTTCGTGGTGACCGGGCTCGGTCTGTACGTGCTGTGGAACCTCACCACGTTGCTCGGTGGGCTCGGCGCGGAGGCCACGGGGGACACCGATGCCCGGGGGCTGGACGCAGCCGGGCCCGCTGTCTTCCTGGCGCTGCTCGCAACGATGCTGAAGTCCGCGACCGAGCGTGTTGTCGCCGGTCTCGCCGGTCTCGCCGGTCTCGCCGGTCTCGCCGTGGTGCTGGGGCTCGGGTTGTTGCCTGTGCCGCCTGCTGGTGTGCCGCCCGTTCTGGTGGCCGCCCTCGCGGCGCCGGTCGTGCTGTGGGCGCAGGGACGTCGTGAGGGAGACGTACGGAGGGGGAGCGGTGAGTACCTGGATTGCGATCGGCGTCGTACGACGTCTGGCCGCCCTGTTGCCCCTCGCCCTCCTCGCTGCCCTCACGGCTCAGCAGACGTTCGGCAACGGGCATGAGCTGGCGCTGGGCGCGAGGATGGCAGGCGTCGCCGCGGCCGCTGCGGCGCTCGTCCTACGGGCACCGTTCCTGCTGGTCGTCGCGGCGGCCGTGGTGGTGACGGCAGGAGCGCGGGCCCTGGGAGGGTGAGGCTTGTCAGCCGATGGAACGGCCGTACGCGCGGAGTGTGCGCAGCGCCTCGATCGTCACCGTCGGGCGCGCCTCCAGAGCGGTGCCCGGCGCCCACTGGCGCCATCGGATCGGCCAGCCGCCGTCCTCCTGCTGCTCCCCGGCCAGGTGGTCGAGGGAACGGGTCATCTCGTCGTCCGTGAACCACGCGCGCGCGAAGGAGCGCGGTGTCCTCGCGTAGTCGTGTGGGAAGTGGTGCTCGTCGGGGGCGTAGCCGGGGGAGACCGGGTACGCGTCGAGGTCGTCCGGGTCCAGGGCCGCGAGGCGCTGTTCGCGCACCAGGCGGCCCAGGCGGTCGGCGGCCGCCTCCGCGCGCGGGCGGTCGGGAGCGGAGTCCAGGAAGGCCACCGCCGCCTCGATCTCGTACGGATGGGACTTCTCCAGGGACTCGACCGCCTGCCAGCAGAACTCCGTGGCCCGGAACAACCATGCGTGCCAGACCTCGTTGCGGTGGAGCAGACCGACCACCGGCCCGGTGGCCAGGAGCGAGCTGGGAGCGTCCTCCACGATCGGGATGAAGGGGGCCGCCGGGTAGCCGCGCTGGCTGGGATGGATCGCCGGGAGGGCACCGTCCGGGGTGGAGACCGAGGTGAGGTAGCGGCACACGCGGTCCACGCGCTGTCCGCCGCAGCGCTCGACGGCGTCCAGGACGTGCAGTGCGCGACCGGTGTGCAGCGGCTGGCTGACCGGGCCGCGCAGATCCGGCTCCAGGGCGTGGCCGTACCCGCCGTCCTCGTTGCGGTACGCGTCCAGCGCGGTCTCCACCGGGTCGGCGGCGCCGTTCAGGAAGTGGTACGCGAAGAGGCGCTGCTCGAGCACGCGCGCGGTGAGCCAGACGAACTGCTCGGCGCGGAAGAGCGGGGAGCGCGCCGGGGGCGTCGGGGGGAGTGGGGAAGCTCCGGTTTCGGGCATGCGACAGACCGTAGGGCGGAAAGCGGTCTCGACAAGTGGTCCCGGCGCAGGCCCACTCTCAGGGGAGGGATACTTGACGCATGCGGTTGACGGCCAACTGAACGATGTGCGGAGGCCCCTGGAGGCAGTACGAGCGGGTTCTCGGTGCGCCGCGTGTTGCCGCTGAACGGCTCGGGTGTCAGATTTCCTTGGCGGGCCAGTCCAGCAGCCGGGCGCCGATGACGGCGGTCTGGAGCGTGTAGCGGTGGGCCGGGTCTGCGGGGTTGGCGCCGGTGAGCTTGTGGATGCGCTCCAGGCGGTAGGTGAGGGCGCGCACGCTGAGGGTGAGGCGGCGGGCGGCCTCGGCGGCTACGCAGCCGGAGTCGAAGTAGGCGGTGAGGGTGTCCAAGAGGGGCTGGGCGCCGCCGCGGGCCGTGGTGAGCGGGCCGAGGGCGCTGCGGACGAGGTCGGCCATGGCCTGACGGTCGCGGGTCAGAACCGGGTATTCGCGGGCGAGGTCGTCCACACCGCTGCCCCGGTGTCGGAGTCCAGCTGCTGCGGTGTGAGGCCGACGCGGGCAGATGGCAGATACGCAGCGCCAGTGCCCTGCGCCGGGCCAGTGCGGGGTAGACGCCGAGGACCCAGGAGACGGTTGCGGTCAGCAGCGCGAAGCCCACCAGGGCCTCGAGAGGCGCGACGACGCGTAGCCAGTCCTCCGTGGGTGCGATGTCTCAGAGGCCGAGTGTGGCGACGATCACCATGGAGATGTAGAGGGCGTCAACCGGACCCGAGTGCTCAGCAGGATCGAGCGCCGTGGAGAAAGCGAACGCCTCCGGCATGTGCGGCCAGTACACCAGGGCCCAGCCCACGGACACCCCGCTCGCCCACATCACGACCACGCCGACCATGCCGAGCGGTCCGACCAGCCCCGCCGCCCCGCGCACGGTACGGCTGGGGGAGAGGAGCCGCCACAGCCCCCTCATCACAATCCGGCTGAGCCCCCCCGTGTCGAGTCGGATGCCACAGCGTGTGGAACAGGTCCCGCAAGACGATCAACACCATGGCGACACCGGTCAGCGTGACCAGCCAGTCCATACGTCCTCCTCGTGCACGCCCGCAGGTGCTCCAGCCTGCTGCGTCACCCAGGCATCCGGGTCACCGCCGCTTGGTGCCGGGCGGCTGGGCGGCCTGGGAGCAGATCCTGGCCACCGAGTACTACAGCGTCAGGAAACGGTCTCCATCGCCTGGGCGGACGGAACTGACGGTGTGACAGGTGGGGCACGGTCAAGGTGTGTACGGAGCGGAAGTCATGCGGGGGACGGTCATTTCAGTTGGTGTGATCTTGCGGCGGTCTGGGGGGCGATGGCTGCGGCGTTACCGCGGACAGAGGCCAGCGATGAACCCAGTCTGTAACGCCTGTTCGAACGCCCTCTTGCCGGGGCGCCCGCACTGGCTCGCTGTGCTCCGGCCGGAGTCGTCCGAGCGGCCGTGGCCGACCATGGTTGGTGTGGCCGGCCACGGCGGGCTGCTCGACTGAGGTTTGGTTACGGGATGAAGCCGTAGTCCAACTGCTTGGTGGGCCTCGTCTGGTTGCCCTTCATGGACAGCACGAGTGTGCGTGCGAGGGTGCCGCCGAAGCGGGTTCCGCCGTCGGCGGTCGGGACGGTGTCGATGAAGCTCTCCACCAGTCCGGTGGGCATGACGTAGTGCGAGTACTGCTGTGTCGGGGCGTCTTCGAGGTTGCCCAGGCCAGTGCGCTGCCGTTGAGACGGCCGGTAGTCGCTGCGCAGCGCCGAGCCGATGAACCCGTAGACGCCGTCCCAGCCGCTCAGTCCCGGCGCGAAGGTGAACTTGTGGCTGATCGTGAACAAGTAGTACTTGCCGTCGCGGATGACCAGGTGCGGCCGTTCGGTCTGCTGGTTGACGCAGTTGGCCGAGAGCAGCGGGGCTGGAGTTTCCAGTTCTCCATGCTGACGCCGTCGGTGGTGGCCAGCCCGATGTTGCCCGTGTAGTACTTCGTGTTCTCCGGCACCTGGTGGTCGGCTGTTGCCCTCGAAGAGGAGGTGGATCTTGCAGTCCCGGGGGGCGGAAGGCGAACGGGTCGCGGAAGGCGAACGGGTCGCGGAAGGCGAACGGGTCGCGGAAGGCGTAGATGATCGGGCCCTGCTGCGACTGTTCCAGGGTCTGGTACAGCTTGCCGTCGGCATCGGCGATGATGCGGTGGTCCTGGAAGCCGGTGAACCACACGCGGTTACGGTCCGCGTGGATCTTGCCGGTCGCCTGCGCCAGACGCTGGAGGGGGTTGTTGGGGTCGACCCCGCCGTTGTCGTGCCCGGAGGCGGTGCAGAAGGAGTACACCTTGTCGCCGACCAGCGCCGCAGAGCCGGCCCAGGCTGTCGTTCAGGACACGCGAAACCGCCACCTTACTGACGCGTACATCCTCCGCTGCCTGGCGACGACGGGGCCTGGAGTCTGTGAGCCCACCTATCGAGGCAGACGAGGCATGATCCGCCGGGCCAGCGATACGAGCGGGTCGATGTCCTTCGCTTCGCCGGTCTCCGCGAGGGCGAGCGCCCACGTGCGGGTGGCGGTGAGCGGAGGAGACCGAGCAGTGACCGCCGCAACCCCCCCTGACCGGTCACGCCCGCACCGTGGCCCCCGGAGGCAATCAGCAGTCGGTGCCTGAAGGCGAACCTGACCGGTGTGCGGGCGGCGTTGGGTGCGGCACGGGTTCCGCGGGTCCGGGCAACCCGTGCCTCGCCTTCCGGTGCGCGTTTGCTCGGGGCCAGTCCGTTCTCTGTCCGGCCGGGCCACACCCCCAAACAACAACCCTAGGCAGCCTGGACGTTACCGAGCCACCCGTGTGTTTTCATTTTCATCACCCCGAATGTCAACGATGACATATGTGTCAGGTGTACGGAGGTGCATGTCATGGGGCGTCCCGAGAGACCGGTGGACCCGACGGCCGGTCCCGTCCAGCGGCTCGCGCACGAGTTGCGGGAGCTGCGTCGGGCCGCGGGCAGCCCCTCGTACCGGACGATGGCCAAGGCGGCGGGCTTCTCGGCGACCGCGCTGTCACTGGCCGCCGCCGGTGAACGGCTCCCCTCCCTCGCCGTGTTGCAGGGCTATGTGCGTGCCTGCGGGGGTGACCTGGCCGAGTGGGAGCCGCGCTGGAAGGAGGCGGAGGCGGAGGCGGAGGTGAGCCGGGCCCCCGTGGAGATCGCCGAGGACGCGTCGGCGCCGTACCGCGGGCTCGCCCGGTTCGAGCCGGACGACCGGCATCTGTTCTTCGGCCGGGACCGGATGGTCGACGAGGTCGGGGAGCTGGTGTGCGAGCACCGGTTCGCGGTGCTGTTCGGCCCGTCGGGGAGCGGAAAGTCGTCCCTGCTGCGGGCCGGGCTGATCCCGCGGCTGCGGGGGGAGATCGCGGCGCGCGGGTGCTCTGCGGTGCTGCGGATCCTCACCCCCGGGGCCATGCCGGCCACGACGTTCGGGCATCTGCTGAGCCCCGCCGAGGACGAGCCGGAGAGCTGGGTGGTGGTGGACCAGTTCGAGGAGGTCTTCACCCTCTGCCGCGACCCGCAGGAACGTTCCCGCTTCATCGACCTGCTGCTCGCCGCCCGCACCCCGGACAGCAGACTGCGTGTGCTGGTCGCCGTACGCGCCGATTTCTACGCCCGCTGCGCCGAGCACCGCGGCCTCGCGGACGCGCTGCGCGGCGCCGGGCTGCTGCTCGGGCCGATGACGGCGGAGGAGCTGCGGGAGGCGGTGACCGGACCGGCCCGGGAGGCCGGGTGCCGCGTCGAGAGGGCGCTGACCGCCCGCCTGGTGGAGGAGGTCCTCGACGAACCGGGCGGGCTGCCGATGCTTTCCCACGCCCTGCTGGAGACCTGGAGGCGGCGCAGGGGACGGATGCTCACCGTCGCCGGGTACGAGGAGGCCGGCGGGGTGCGCGGTGCGATCGCGGGCAGCGCCGAGGATGTGTACGACGGCCTGACACCGGCCCAGGCCCGTGCCGCGCGGCATCTGCTGCTGCGGATGGTCGAGCCGGGCCAGGGAACCCCCGACACCCGGCGCCCGCTCTCCCGGGCCGAGCTGGAGGAGTGGGCGGATGCGGACGTGCCGGTGGTGGTGGAGCGGCTGACCCGGTCCCGGCTGCTGACCGCCGATGAGGACGGGGTGCAGCTCGCCCACGAGGCGCTGATCACCTGCTGGCCCAGGCTGCACGGCTGGATCGAGGAGGACCGGATACGGCTGCGCCATCACCGGATGCTCGCCGACGCGGCCCGCACCTGGCTGGAGCACGACCGCGACCCCGGCGCGCTGTACCGGGGCACCCGGCTGACCCGGGCCGAGGAACTGTTCCCGGACCCTGCGGCCGACCTCGCGCTGACGGCGCCCGAGCGGGACTTCCTCACCACCGCGCTCGACGCCCGGGAGGCGGAGCGCAGGACCGCGGCCCGGAGCAGCCGCAGACACCGGATCCTGACCGTCTCGCTGTCCGCGGTCCTGGCGGTGGCGCTGCTGACGGCTGTCGCCGTCTGGGACGCCTACCACGACAACGAGCGCCGGCGGACCCAGGAAGCGGCCCGCCGGGTCGCCGACGTGGCAGACGCCCTGCGCACCACCGACCCCCGCGCGGCGCTGCTGCTGGGCGCGGCTGCCTGGCGTGTCGCCGAGCTGCCCGAGACCCGCCGCGCCCTGCTCGGTTCCCTCGCCCAGCAGGAGACGGACACCTTCACCGACCCCGTCCCCGGCGATTCCGCCTGGCGTTCCCTCTCCGCCTCCGGCCGCACCTTGATGAGCCCCGCCGACCGCACCTGGCGCACCTGGGACGTGAGAACGCGCCGGCGCACCGGCTCGGGCCGGCTGCCGGACGGCCTGGTGCTCGGGGCGAGCCCGGATGTGCGGGTGCTCGTGATCAGCCGCCCCGACGGCATACGGCTGTGGGACACCGCCACCGGGCACTGGACCGGCGGCCTTGACCCGTTGCCGCAGGACACCGACGTCCGTTTCGGCGGCGACGACCGCACCTTCCTGGCCACCGAAGGCGGCCGGGTGCGGCTGCGCTCGCTCGTGGACGGCCGCGTGCTGTTCGAGGCCCCGGCACCGGGTATGACGGTCACGGCGCTCAGCGCGGACGGACGGCGCGCGGCCGTCTGCTCCGGCGGGCAGGCCCCGCAGCTGTGGGACATCCCCGGCCGCCGTGCCCTGCCCGGCGACTGGCAGAAGGACCGCATGTGCGACGAGGACGCGAACACGACCGTCCTCGCGCTCGACGGAGACCGGCTGGCCGCCGCCTCCGGCACCGGACTCCGGGTCTGGGACACCGGGACCGGCAAGCGGATCGCCGATCTCGACGACACCGAGGTGCACGAGGTCTCCGTCAGCCCGGACGGCGCCTTCCTGGCGACGGCCGACCGCGAGGAGATCCAGGTGCGGCGGCTGGCGGCCCCCGAAGTGCCCGTCTTCCGGCACTCCCTGCACAACCAGCGCCCCTACAGCGGCCTGGCCTGGGATGCAGGCGGCCGCACCCTGCGCTACCTCGAGGGCAACACCGTCCACACCCTCGACCTCGGCCCGGCGGTCACCCGGGCCTGGCGCGGCACCCCGTTGGACGGGGTGTGCTTCAGCCCCGACGGCCGTACGTACGCCACGGCCCAGCGTTCCGGCGGCCGTTACCTCTTCCGGCTCCGCGCCACCGCCGACGACCGGCTGCTGAGCACCCTGCCCCCGGTGAAGGTGCCCGTCCCCCGCGATCCCGACCCGATGATCCCTGACGACCCGCTCGCTCTGCTGGCGTTCAGCCCGGACGGCACGGCGCTCGCGTACGGCGTCTCGGAGCCCGGCCGGGAGGTCGTCGCGCAGTCGTTCACGGTGTGGGACGTCGCCCGTCACCGTGCCCGCTCCACCGTGGTCCTGCCCGGAGACTCGGTGGTGAAGGCCGGACTCGGACCCGGTGGACGCACCCTGTACGCCGCCCGCGCCTCCCTTCAGCCTGGCGGCGACCTGTACGGCGAGGCGTGGGACACCGCGGCTCGCCGCAGGACGGCGGTGCTGCCGGATCTGGCCAGCGTTCACCTGGCCGTCCGCCCCGACGGCGGGCTGCTGGTCGGTGACGGACGGCTCGCCAGGCTGCCGTCGGGCGAGGTCGCGAGCCGCGACCTCGTGCAGGGTGCGCATGTGGGCGCGGCGGGGTTCTCGGCCGACGGCTCGTTGCTCGCGGTCGGCGACGACCTGGGGCGGGTCGCCCTGTGGGACGGGACAGCGAGCCGGCGCGCCGGTGTGCTGCGCGACGTCTTCCCGGCACCGCTCGGTGACCGCCCGGAGGCGGTGAACGCGCTGGCCTTCAGCCCCGACGGCCGGACGCTGGCGGTGGGCGGCGACGCCGGCAGTGTGCAGCTGGGGGACGTGGCGACCCGCCAGCCCCTCGGCACCCCGCTGACCACGCCCGGCGACGGCATCGAGTCCCTGGCCTTCTCACCCGACGGCACGACCCTGTACGCGGGCAGTGTGCACGTCCCGCTCCAGCGGTACGGCATCGATCCCGGACGGGTGATCGCGCGGGTCTGCGCCCGCGCCGGCACCGACCTGACACGGGAACAGTGGCGGACGTACGTGCCGGACGCGCCCTATCGGCGGGCCTGCGGGGTCAGCGCGGGAGCCGGGGAGTGATCTGCCGGGCCAGCGATACCAGGCGGTCGGCGCCCTTCGCCCCGGCTGTCTCGGCGAGGGTGAGCACCCAGACCTTGGAGCCCGCGTGCCACACCACGTAGGCGACGTCCTGCGGCGGGTGCAGCACCTGGACGGTCTCGCTGAACGCGCCCTGTCCCAGCCCGGTGACCTCGGTGACCTTCACGTTGCGCATGCCCGCCGACGCCGGGTCGCGGACCAGGCGGTGCGCGGCGGAGAGCTCGGCGGAGTAGGAGCGGGCGGAGGGGTTGAGGGTCAGCATGGCCGTCCCGTCACCGGAGGTGTAGCTGCACGAGTCCAGGGCCGTGCCCTTTTGGGGCGCGACGCGGGGAGCCTGCTTCGGGTCGGTCAGCACCTGCCGGGCGGCGGACCGGTCGAGGACCGTGCACAGGTGGGAAGGCGGCAGGGTCTTGGGCGAGGAAGTGACGGCGGGGGTGGCGGTGGGCTCGGGCGAGACGGTCGTCACCTGACCGGCCCCACTCGCGGACGCAGCGGCGTCCGACGATGCGCTGCCTGAGGAGCAGGAGGCCAGCAGAGCGCACAGGAGAGCGGCAGCCACGGGCAGGGCGGGGCGGGGCAGACGGCAAAGGCGGCGCGGGTGCATGGCTGGGGTTCCTCACGGGTTCGGAGGTCGAACGGGAAGGGGCCCGGCCCAGGGGCAGGTGCAGGGACACCGGGGCCGGGCCGGTCTGGAGGGCGATCAGCGGTAGACGTTGTACGTGCCGTAGTCGTTGACCCTGAGGTTGGACTGCCACCTGCCGAACTGGTAGTTGCCGTCCCACCAGTACCGCTCCTCGCCCCTGCCGCAGGAGGAGTGGTCGGTGCGGAAGGCGCCGACGAAGGTGCCCTGCGTCCAGCGGCGCTCCACCACCTGGATCGGCTGTGCGTACTGCCCCGGGCTCAGGTTCGTGGTGAAGCTGAATGTGGTGGACGTGGACCCGCTGCGACCGTACTCGGGGGTGATGCTGCCGAGCACCTGGTTGAGGTAGGGGACCGGATTGGTGACCTTGACACCGACCGACCAGCTCCAGCCCGTCGTCTTCTGCTGGTCCCACTTGTAGGAGCAACTGGGGACGTTCGTGGGGCAGCGGAACGTCGGTCCGCGCCACACCCAGTCCTGGTAGGTGTTCCGGGCCTGGGTCTGTGCCTTGGCCCAGGTGGTGTCGCCCTTGCGGATGTCGTAGCCGTCCGGCTTCCAGCACCAGGTGTCCGCCGAGGCGGAGCCCGGTGAGGCCAGCAGGACGAGCGGGGCGAGACCCAGGCTCAGCGCCGGCGCCAGCCATCGGCGGGCCTTGCGCTCGCGGACGGTCGTGTCCTTGGAAAACACCTTCATGACTCCTTGATCGGAAAGCGTCGGTAGGTCGTGCTGCGCCTGTTCGGCCCTAGGAGGCGTTGAGGGACCACCACTGGCCCTGATCGGGGCCGGTCCATCGCATGTGCGGGTCGTCGGTCTTCGACCAGCCCTCGCAGTTGTTGCCGGTGTATGCCGTGGTGAAGACCGCGTCACGCTGGGAGAACCACACATCGGGGTAGTTGGTCTGGGTGCCGTTGGGCCTGGTTCCGGTCAGGCACCGGTTCCATGAGCGGCCGTTGGGCTGGACCACGGTGAGGCGGAAGCTGTGGACCTTCCAGGTGCCGTTGTTGATCCGCACGCACCCGGTGAACACCGGGGAATGGCATTCCGGGGCCGCGCTGGCCTGGCCGGCGGACAGGGTCAGCGACCCTCCCGCGAGGGCGGCCACGGCCAGGGCGCCGGCGAGTCGCTTACGGAGTGAACGGGACACGTCTCCCGCTCCCTTCTGTCGTTGGGTTCAGGCACACCGACTCTGCGGGGGCGGAAGGTTGGTGATCGAGTCGGATCGAGGGGGCTAATCAATTCCGAGCGGCTCAATCAACGGCTTTCGTGACCTTTGCCTCGGTGGGAAGCGCCGGCGTTGGTCGGGGATGCGCTGCCTCCGGAGCAGGAGGCCGGCAGGCAGGAGGTGGGGCCCGGCCCCGGT
>NZ_JAGMUL010000122.1:0-41107 GCF_019049285.1 Streptomyces sp. AC550_RSS872 | reverse complement strand
CGGTGCGGAAGGCGCCGACGAAGGTGCCCTGCGTCCAGCGGCGCTCCACCACCTGGATCGGCTGTGCGTACTGCCCCGGGCTCAGGTTCGTGGTGAAGGTGAACGTGGTGGACGTGGACCCGTTGCGCTCGTAGGAGGGGGTGATGCTGCCGAGCACCTGGTTGAGGTAAGGAACAGGGTTGCTGACGCTGAGCCCGACCGACCACTTCCAGCCCGTCGTCTTCTGCTCGCCCCAGGCGTAGGAGCAGCCGGGGACGTTCGTGGGGCAGCGGAACGTCGGTCCGCGCCACACCCAGTCCTGGTAGGTGTTCCGGGCCTGGGTCTGTGCCTTGGCCCAGGTGGTGTCGCCCTTGCGGATGTCGTAGCCGTCCGGCTTCCAGCACCAGGTGTCCGCCGAGGCGGAACCGGGCGAGGCCAGCAGGACGAGCGGGGCGAGACCCATGGCCAGCGCCGGCGCCAGCCAGCGGCGGCGGCTCTTCTTCTTGTTCACGGCGGGCTCCGCCTCGGGGGGTGCCGTGATGTGGGGACGCACTTGGGTGGCTCCTTGTGGGGGGTGGGTCAGCGGAGAGAGAGGCTCCGGTGCTGCGAGCGGTGCACGAAGGTCAGTGCCTGTTGACGACGATCAGGTGGTACTGGTCCTGGGTCGTGCTCCAGTCGCCCCACCAGTCGTCGTTCTTGCTCCAGCCCTCGCAGTTCTGGCCGCGGTAGGCCGTCAGCGAGACCTTGTCGCTGTTGGAGAACCACACGCTCTTCCAGTGGCTCGTGCTGTGGGGCCGACCGCCCTGGAGGCACCGGTCCCACCGGTGGCCGTTGGGCTGGGTGACACTGATGCGCCAGCTGTACGCGTCCACGCTGTGGTTGGAGATCGCGACGCAGGCGGTGAAGACGGGGGAGTTGCAGGCGGGGTGTGGGATGGGGCGGGGCGGGGGAATGGTAGCGGCACCGGCCTCACCGGCGGCCAGGGTCAGCGACCCACCTACCATGGCGGCGACGGCCAGGGCGCCGCCGAACTTCTTGCGGAGTGAACGGGACAAGGCCCCGCTCCCTTCTGTCCTGTCGGTTCGGGCAGACATGACTTTCCGGGGGCGTGGGTTGATCAGGGAGTCGGATCCAGGGGACTAATCAATTCCGGTCCGCTCAGTCACTCACCATCACTGGAGCCGCATCGAGTGGTCATCCTTCGTTCAGCTCGCGTATGTCAGCTTCATACTTCGCGCCCGTCCACAGGGCGTGAAGGGCCGTATCGACCCCTCCTGGGTGGACCCGGTCGGGCAGGCCGAGGGCGCGGCTGCGTCCTGACGCCGAAGACTCCCAAGCGGGCAGGGTCTGTTCGGCACGGTCGCCATGGAACCCAGGAGAACGCCGAGAAGGCGCCGCACAGCGGGGCTGGACACCATGAAGGCGCCGGCCAAGTCCTGCTCAACCAAGGCCCGCGAGCTGATCGTCTCCCCCGCCCGCCGGCTTGGGCACGCTGGCCCTGGCTTTACTCTGCGTACATACGCGCACTTCATGCACGACGCCGGCACGCGAGGTCGCGCCGCCATGGATGCTTGGTTGAGAGGGGAGACGAACTCCCTGGAAACCCCCTGACGGTCATGCAGGGGCGTGAGAGGCTGGAAACATGCAGGTCATGGCGGGTGTGGAGCGGAATTCATGCGGTTGACGGTCTTCTGGGAGCGGATGGCGGACCACTTCGGTCCGGGATACGCCGACACCTTCGCGCGCGACCATGTGATGGCGGAGCTCGGCGGGCGCACGGTGCACGAGGCGCTGAACAGCGGCTGGGAGGCCAAGGACGTGTGGCGTGTGGTCTGCGCCGTCATGAACGTTCCGGGGGAGAGGCGCTGACAGGTCACGAAGATCGCAGGACGGCAGCCGGTTGTCGGTGGCGTGGGCGACACTTGCTCCGTGGCACGCACTGACGAGACCGGGCAGCCCGCCCGGCACGCATCGCCGTTCGGCACGACGCCGCCCACCCCGCCGCCCGGCGAGGGCGCCGCCGGGCCGGACGCCCGCATGCCTCGTTGGCTTCCGCGCGCCCTGGTGCTCGCGCTGGCCCTCGTCGGCGCGTTCCAGCTGGGCAGCTGGGCCTTTCACCAGCTCACCGGGCTACTGGTCAACATCCTCATCGCCTTCTTCCTGGCCCTGGCCATCGAGCCGGCCGTGAGCTGGATGGCCTCGCGTGGCATGCGCCGGGGGCTGGCCACCGGCATCGTCTTCCTCGCCGTGATCGTCGTGTCCGCCGGATTCGTGACGCTGCTGGGGTCCATGCTCGCGGGCCAGATCATCAAGATCGTCGAGGACTTCCCGGACTACCTCGACTCGGTCATCAACTGGATCAACGCGCACTTCAACACCGAGCTGCGCCGTGTCGACGTCCAGGAGGGCCTGCTCCGTTCCGACTGGCTGCGCAACTACGTGCAGAACAGCGCCACCGGAGTCCTGGACGTGTCCGCCCAGGTCCTCGGCGGTCTCTTCCAACTGCTGACGATCACCCTGTTCTCGTTCTACTTCGCCGCGGACGGCCCGCGACTGCGCCGCGCGCTGTGCTCCGTACTGCCGCCCGCCAAGCAGGCGGAGGTGCTGCGCGCGTGGGAGATCGCCGTCAACAAGACCGGCGGCTACATCTACTCGCGCGGCCTGATGGCGCTCATCTCCGGCATAGCCCACTACATCCTGCTGGCGAGCCTGGACGTGCCGTACGCGCCCGCGCTCGCCGTCTGGGTGGGCCTGGTCTCGCAGTTCATCCCCACCATCGGCACGTATCTCGCGGGCGCCCTGCCCATGCTGATCGCCTTCACGGTCGATCCCTGGTACGCGCTGTGGGTGCTGGTCTTCGTCGTGGTCTACCAGCAGTTCGAGAACTATGTCCTACAGCCCAAGCTGACCTCGAAGACCGTCGACATCCATCCCGCGGTCGCCTTCGGTTCCGTCGTCGCGGGCACCGCCCTCCTGGGCGCGGTGGGTGCGCTGATCGCCATCCCGGCCATCGCCACACTGCAAGCGTTCCTGGGGGCGTACGTGAAGCGTTACGACGTCACGGACGATCCCCGGGTCCATGGGCACCGGGGCCGGGGAGCGGGGCGGGGTCTGGTCAAGCGCGCTCGTGCGCTGTGGGCCCGGCGGCCGGGATCGGCGAAGCCGGGGGTGGGCGCGGGGGATTCCGGGGAGAGCTCCACGGAGAATTCCGGCTGAGGAGAGCGTGCGGGGCTGTCCAGGCAGCGTGTGGCTTCCTGGGGACGCATGCTCTGCCTGGGAGTCTGCTCATGGCCCGCGTGCGGGGAGTGAGGGCCCGCCGGGCCGAGGATCCGGGGCGTCCCGGGCCGCGAACGTAGTCTCGTAGGTGACGTGTGATGCGCTTGACACAAAAATCGAACATCCATTCTCATGAAGGCTCCGGCGAGGCGCTCGGCGGGCATTTCGCCCCGCTTTCGATGGAGAAGTTCCCGAGTTATCCACAGGCCGGACGGGCGTCGGGGCGCATTGTCAGTGGCAGGCGTTAGCGTCTTTGACGTGAAGCGATCGACTCAAGCAAATCGGGTGGAACCCATGGCAGGAACCGACCGCGAGAAGGCCCTGGATGCCGCGCTCGCACAGATTGAACGGCAATTCGGCAAGGGCGCGGTCATGCGCATGGGCGAGCGGTCGATGGAGCCCATCGAGGTCATCCCGACCGGGTCGACCGCGCTCGACGTGGCCCTCGGCGTGGGTGGTCTGCCCCGCGGCCGTGTCGTCGAGATCTACGGACCGGAATCCTCCGGTAAGACCACGCTGACCCTGCACGCGGTGGCCAACGCCCAGAAGGCCGGCGGACAGGTCGCCTTCGTGGACGCGGAGCACGCCCTCGACCCCGAGTACGCCAAGAAGCTCGGCGTCGACATCGACAACCTGATCCTCTCCCAGCCCGACAATGGCGAGCAGGCCCTGGAGATCGTGGACATGCTGGTCCGCTCCGGTGCCCTCGACCTCATCGTCATCGACTCCGTCGCCGCGCTCGTCCCGCGCGCGGAGATCGAGGGCGAGATGGGCGACAGCCACGTCGGTCTTCAGGCCCGTCTGATGAGCCAGGCCCTGCGGAAGATCACCAGCGCGCTCAACCAGTCCAAGACCACCGCGATCTTCATCAACCAGCTCCGCGAGAAGATCGGCGTGATGTTCGGCTCCCCGGAGACCACGACCGGTGGCCGGGCGCTGAAGTTCTACGCTTCGGTGCGCATCGACATCCGTCGCATCGAGACCCTGAAGGACGGCACCGACGCGGTCGGCAACCGCACCCGCTGCAAGGTCGTCAAGAACAAGGTCGCGCCGCCCTTCAAGCAGGCCGAGTTCGACATCCTCTACGGCCAGGGCATCAGCCGTGAGGGCGGCCTGATCGACATGGGCGTGGAGCACGGCTTCGTCCGCAAGGCCGGCGCCTGGTACACGTACGAGGGCGACCAGCTCGGCCAGGGCAAGGAGAACGCGCGCAACTTCCTGAAGGACAACCCCGACCTGGCCAACGAGATCGAGAAGAAGATCAAGGAGAAGCTGGGCGTCGGCGTGCGGCCGGAGAAGCCTGCTGTCGAGCCGGGCGCGGACGCCGCGGTCTCCGCCACTCCGGACGACGCCGCGAAGACAGTGCCCGCTCCGGCGGCCAAGGCAGCCAAGACCAAGGCTGCGACCGCCAAGAGCTGACCCGTGACACGGCGAACGGACTGGGCCGAGTACGCCGCCTACCCGGACGCTCCGCGCGAGCGGAGACGAGGCGGCGACGAGGGCTCCTCCGGGATGGGCGGCCACGCCCATGCAGGAGACGCGGCCCATGACGCGGACCGGGAGAACGACGACACGGCGCCGTACGGCAGACGCAGGTCCTTCGGCGGGTACGGCGACGGGTCGGGGCTGGCGTACGGCGATGAGCCGGGCCAAGGCGCGGTGGACGGCGAGGCGTGGGCGGAGGGCGGTTCGGTACATGGCTCCGGTGCGCCCGGTGGGGGCTCGCGTCGTAGCCGGGGTGGGGCCCGGGGCTCGGACGGCTCACGCGGGCATCGTCGGCGCGGTCGTACAGGGCCGCCGGGTGAGGACGGAGGCGCCTCTTCCTCGTCGAGGGCCGAGGAGAGGACGCCCCTGGCGGACCCGGTGGAGCAGGCGCGGGCGATCTGCCTGCGCCTGCTCACCGGGACCCCGCGCACGCGGAAGCAACTCGCGGACGCCCTGCGCAAGCGCGAGATCCCGGACGATGCCGCCGAGGAGGTGCTGTCGAGGTTCGAGGAGGTCGGCCTGATCAACGACAGTGCGTTCGCGGAGGCCTGGGTGGAGTCCAGGCACCATGGCCGGGGGCTCGCCCGACGCGCGCTCGCCCGGGAACTGCGTACCAAGGGCGTCGACTCCACACTGATCGACGAGGCTGTCTCCCAGCTCGACTCCGAACAGGAAGAGACGACCGCACGCGAACTCGTCGCCCGCAAGCTGCGTTCCACGCGTGGCCTCGACCGCGACAAACGCCTGCGCCGCCTCGCGGGCATGCTCGCCCGCAAGGGCTACCCCGAAGGCATGGCTCTACGGGTGGTCCGACAGGCCTTGGAGGAAGAGGGCGAGGACACGGAGTTCCTCGGGGACGAGGGGTACTGATCCCGACGGCCGCGGCACCGTGGAGGGCCTGCACATGGGCCTGGACCTGAGCGAAGGCCGACGACGATCGCGGAGGTTTCCGGCCCCGAACACGGTGGACGCGCGGGGGCGCCCATCGCGTTCGGGGCCGGTCAGTAATCAGGTGGGTCTGTGTCGTGATCAGGTGGGTCTGTAGGGCACGGTCCCGCTCCGCTGCCCTCGGTCACTCTCGCCTTAGCCTCCAGCTCCTACGTCACCGGAAGCCCCTCCGCCCGCCACGCCTGGAAACCTCCGACCAGGTCGGTGGCCCGGTGCAGTCCCAGTCGCCGTAGCGATTCGGCTGCCAGACTCGACGCGTACCCCTCGTTGCAGATCACCACGACCAGAAGGTCGTGACTCGTTGCCTCGGGGGCGCGATGGCTGCCCCGTGGATCGAGTCGCCACTCGAGTTCGTTGCGCTCGACCACGAGGGCCCCCGGGATCAGACCGTCCCGCTCACGCAGGGCCGCGTACCGGACATCGACCAGCAGGGCCTCGCCGGACCGGGCGGCCTCGTACGCCTCCTGCGGCTCGATCCGCGTGTAGCCCGCGCGTACCCGCTCCAGCAACTCGTCGATGCCGACCGGCTGCTCACTCACGCCGCTCACTGCCAGTCCTCCGGGCGCTCCACCTGCTCCAGGCGCAGGATCGGCCCGCTGCGGCTGAAGCGGCGGATGCGCGGCAGCGGTGGGTAGTAGGCGTGCACGGAGATCGCATGCTGGTCGAAGGACTCGTTGAGGACCTCGTGCACATGGTGATGGCCGAAGGAGCGGCCCTTTCCGGCCGGCAACCGCCGTTCCCGGTCCACGTCCTCCGTCAGTTCCAGCGTCTTCCAGCCGTCGGCGGGCAGCCGGACCGCGAGTGCGTTCTCCTTGAGCTCACCAGCCGCTGTGACGAAGGCGCCGACCGAGTCGGCGTGGTCGTGCCAGCCGGTGCCCGTCCCGGGCGGCCAGCCGATCAGCCAGGCCTCGCTGCCACCGGGGCCTTCGAGCCGTACCCAGGTGCGCCCTTCGGGGTCGAGGGGGAGCGAGGCGATCAAGTCGGCGTCGGCGGCCGTACGCCGTACGAAGTCGAGAAGGTCCGCCTGCGTCGGCGTGGAGGTTGCCGTGGAATTCGACGCGGGAGGCGTGACAGCCGGGTCGGAAGCGGCAACGGCGGCAGGAGAGACAGACACGGGCACCGTCCTGAAGAGAGTTCGCGAAGTGCGCGCGACGGCACCGGCGACAGAATCAGGAGGCCAGGAGCAGCGCGCGCGAGAAGACAGAGAGGCGAGTTCAGCAGGACGGGCGACACACGCAGCCCGCATAGCGGACGAGGTCCATATGGACCCTCCGCCACAGGCGCACACAGGTGTCGGTCACGATCCGGAGTACACCATGCCGGTGCGGACCGGTCAACTTACTGTCACTATGCGGACCACACAGTGACGGTGAGTGGCGCTTCCGGGGCAGGGTCTGTTCTGTTCGCTTTCGATGAGGAGCTTGCTTGTTCGTTCTCATCACCGACGACGGCATCAGCGCGAGCCGGCCGCAGCCTCCGCCTCCTCGGCGGCCTCGGCGGACTGGGTCGTCTTGGTCGTCTTGGTCGTCTTGACCGATCCGCCCAGCGCCGCCTCGGCCGCCATGTACAGATCGGCCGGCCGCACGCCGCTCAGGGCGGTCACCAGGTGGCCGTCGGGTCGGACGAGCAGCACGCTGTGCGCGGCCGCCCCCGGATAGCTCTCCGCGACCAGAAGTTCGGCGGGATACGGCAGCGCCGTCACCGCGGCCGCCAGCCGTGGCATGATCCCGGCGGTCGCCCAGTGCTTGCGGTCCCACACGCCCGTGCCCGGAGCGATCAGCAGGACCAGCAGCGCGCCGCGTCCGAGCCGGTCCCGCAGTCGTACGAAGGAGCCGTCCTCGGCCGTGACGCGTACGTCCATGACCGGTGCACCGCGCGGCGTGTCCACCGGTACCTCGCCCTCCAGCTGCGGGGGCGCGAGCGGTGAGTCGGCGTACGTCCCCGGCGCACCGATCGCCCCCTGTCCGAGGTGGCCGTCGATCAGCAGCGCGTCATGGCCCCGGGTGGAGCCGGGGACGTATGCGCGCAGCCCTCCGCCGCCGCGCAGCAGCGGCAGTGCCTGGTCGGCGGCGCGCAGCCGGGCGGCGACGGCCGCGCGCCGCTCCGTCTGGTAGCTGTCGAGCAGCGCTTCGTACGGCCCGTGGTGCCAGGCCGATGCCAGCTTCCAGGCGAGGTTGTCGGCGTCCCTCAGCCCCTCTTCCAGCCCATGCGTGCCGAGCGTGCCGAGGCAGTGGGCCGCGTCTCCGGCGAGAAAGACGCGGCCCACGCGCCAGCGGCGAGCCAGGCGGTGGTGGACCGTGTGCACTCCGGTGTCGAGGAGTTCGTACGGCGGTGTCGGCCCGTCGGACCAGCCGGCGAGCGTCTCGCGGACGTGCGTCACCAGCAGCTCGGGTGTGACCAGGTCCATGCCTGGTGGGAGCAACCAGTCAAGGCGCCAGACCCCGTCCGGGAGCGGCCGTCCGGTCACCTCCCCGCCCGAGGGTCCGGACGTCCGCCACGGCGGCATCCGATGGAGCAACGCCTGGCCCTCCCACGGAAGTTCCACATGCAGCGCGGCCACGGCGTGTCGCTCCACCGCCGTACGTCCGGGAAAGCGGATGTCCTGGAGTTTGCGCACCGTCGAACGGGGGCCGTCGCAGCCGACCACGTAACTGCCACGCCACCAGGTGCCCTTGGGGCCACGGGTGTGGACGGTGACGCCCGAGGCCTCCTGCTCGATGGCGTCCAGGCGACTGTCCACGGCGACCTTGACGAGCCGTTCGTCGGCGAGGGCCGCGCGCAGGGCACCGGTCAGCACGTGCTGGGCGATGTGCAGGGGGGCGGGGTTCGTGACGCTGACGCCCTCGCGCCCCTCCGCTTCCTCCGCGGCGTCGTAGAACGTGACCTCGCGCATCACCTGCTTGCGCCGCATCGCCCGCCATCCGGCCCAGTGGGCGCCGGCCTCGGAGAGCGGCGTGCCCGTCAGGCGTTCCACGAGGGCGGTGGTGTCCTCGCGCAGGACGACCGTGCGCGCGAGACGGGGTTCGTCCTTGCCGGGCCCCTCGTCGAGAACGACGGACGGCACCTCCTGACGGGCCAGCGCCAGGGCGAGCGTGAGCCCGACGGGCCCCGCTCCGACGATGATCACCGGGTCCACGGCGCGGCGCCCCCTGCCCGCAGCGGTGTCCCGAGGGACGCAAGTGAACAGAAAGTTGGAGCAGGGTGCACGATCACAGAACGTATGCAACCCATTGCCGGTGCTTGCGTCAAGTGACGAAGGGCAGTGGCGATCATGCCACTGCCCTTCGGGTCGTTCATGCTATTTGACTGTTCGTCAGGTATAGGTCCTGGAGCCCGGGAGGCCGCCGCCTTCGCCGCCGGTCCCGAAGGAGCCTCCGACCGCCGCCGGGTTGAGCTCCTCCATGTCCTCGGCGCTCAGGACCGCACCCGTGCTCTTCTTGCTGCGCCGCAGCCTCTTCTCCAGCCAACTCGCGAAGCTGGTGAGGATGAAGTTGAGGATGATGTAGATGATCGCCACCACGACGAAGCTGGGGACGTTGTTGCCGTAGTTGGCCGCCAGGGTGCCGCGTGCGTTGAGCAACTCGGTGAAGCCGATCATCACGCCGCCCAGCGCGGTGTCCTTCACGATGACCACGAGCTGGCTGACGATGGCCGGCAGCATGGCGGTGACCGCCTGCGGCAGCAGGATGGTCCGCATCGTCTGGTTCTTGCGCAGGCCGATCGCCATCGCGGCCTCGGACTGCCCCTTGGGAAGGGCGAGGATGCCGGCCCGCACGATCTCGGCGAGGACGGACGCGTTGTAGAGCACCAGGCCGGTGACGACCGCGTAGATCGGCCGCTGGTCAGTCGTGACGTTCGTCCAGCGGTCGTAGAACTCGTTGGCGAACAGCATCAGCAGCAGGACCGGGATCGCCCGGAAGAACTCCACCACCCAGGCGGCCGGCATCCGCACCGCCAGGTGGTCGGAAAGACGTGCGATACCGAAGACCGCGCCCAGCGGAAGGGCGATCACCATGGCCAGGGCCGCGGCCTTGAGCGTGTTGGCGAGTCCCGGCAGCAGATACGTCGTCCAGGCGTTGGACTCCGTGAACGGCTTCCACAGGGCCCACTCCAGCTGGCCCTTTCCGTCCATGGCGTCCCAGACGAACCACACGAGCAGGGCGAGCAGGGCGAAGAAGACCACCGAGATGAGCACATTGCGCCGCTTGGCGCGGGGGCCCGGAGCGTCGTAGAGAACGGACGTCATCGCTTCACCGCCAGTCGCTTGCTCAGCCAACCGAGGAAGAGGCCGGTGGGCAGGGTCAGTACCACGAAACCGAAGGCGAAGACCGCGCCGATGAGCACCGTCTGAGCCTCGTTCTCGATCATTTCCTTCATCAGGTAGGCGGCCTCGGCCACGCCGATCGCGGCCGCCACGGTGGTGTTCTTCGTCAGGGCGATCAACACGTTGGCCAGCGGGCCGATGACCGAGCGGAAAGCCTGCGGCAGGATGATCAGCCGGAGGGTCTGGCTGAAGGTCAGTCCGATGGCACGGGCCGCCTCGGCTTGGCCGAGCGGCACGGTGTTGATGCCGGAACGGATCGCCTCGCAGACGAAGGCCGCGGTGTAGGCGACGAGACCGAGGATCGCCAGGCGGAAGCCCTGGACCTTGAAGTCGGAGGCGCCCATCGTCACGCCGAAGACATCGGCGAGGCCGAGCGAGGTGAAGATGATGATGACCGTCAGCGGGATGTTCCGGACGATGTTCACATAGGCCGTGCCGAACCCACGCATGAGCGGGACCGGGCTGACCCGCATTGCGGCCAGCAGAGTGCCCCAGATCAGGGAACCGAGGCCGGAGATGGCGGTGAGTTTCACCGTCATCCAGAAGGCACCCAACAGGTTTGGGTCGTCATAGTCAGAAAGAAAGTCGAACACGATCTCCCGCGCTTCCGGGTGGGTGGCGTTTGTGGATAGCGCGACGCGCCGCCGCCCTGATCGCGGTGGACGGCGGCGCGCCGGTCAGGCACTGCGCTACTTGACGATGACGCCGATCTTCGGCGCGGGCTCGTTCTTGTAGTTGGCCGGACCGAAGTTGTCGGCGACCGCCTTGTCCCAGGCCTTCGAGCTGACCATCTTCTCGAGGGCGGCGTTGACCTTGTTCACGGTCTCGGTGTCACCCTTCTTCACACCGATGCCGTAGTTCTCGTTGCTCAGCTTGAGGCCGGCGAGCTTGAACTTGCCCTTGTACTGCTCCTGCGCAGCGTAACCGGCGAGGATCGAGTCGTCCGTGGTCAGGGCGTCCACAGTGCCGCTCTGCAGCGAGGAGATGCACTCCGAGTAGGTGGGGTTCTCCTTCAGGTTGGCCTTCGGGGCGAAGTCCTTCCTGACGTTCTGCGCCGAGGTGGAGCCGACCACCGAACACAGGTTCTTGCCGTTGAGGTCGGTGGCCTCGGTGATGTCCGAGTCCGTCTTGACCAGCAGGTCCTGGTGGGCGAGCAGGTACGGGCCGGCGAAGTCGACCTTCTGCTTGCGCTCGTCGGTGATCGAGTACGTCGCGGCGATGAGCTTCACGTCGCCACGGGCGAGCGCGTTCTCGCGGTCGGCGCTCTTCGTCTCGACGAACTCGATCTGGTCCGGCTCGTAGCCGAGCTCCTTCGCCACGTACGTGGCGACATCGACGTCGAAGCCGGAGAAGGTGCCGTCGGGCTCCTTCAGGCCCAGACCCGGCTGGTCGTACTTAATGCCGATCTTGATCTTGTCGCCGCCACCGGAGCCCGAGTTGCTGTCGCCGCCGCCGTCACCACCACAAGCGGTGGCGGTGATGGAGAGGACGATTGCAGCGGCGGCCGCGGCGGAGGCCTTGCGGAGCTTCATGGTGAACATCCTTTGTGTGAAGAAGAGATGCGTGCCGTCAGGAACGGCGGGTCACGCAGGTCGTCGGGTGCGTGAAGCAGTCCGTCAGTGGTGCGGGATCGCAGCATCTGCCGGTGGTGCGGAAACGCACCCCGTCAGTGATGCAGGATCTTGGACAGGAAGTCCTTTGCGCGGTCGCTGCGCGGGTTGCTGAAGAACTGGTCCGGCACAGCTTCTTCGACGATCTTGCCGTCCGCCATGAACACCACCCGGTTGGCGGCCGAACGGGCGAAGCCCATTTCGTGGGTGACGACGATCATGGTCATGCCGTCGCGGGCGAGCTGCTGCATGACCTCCAGGACCTCGTTGATCATCTCCGGGTCGAGCGCCGACGTGGGCTCGTCGAAGAGCATGACCTTGGGGTCCATGGCCAGCGCACGGGCGATGGCCACACGCTGCTGCTGGCCGCCGGAGAGCTGGGCGGGGTACTTGTCCGCCTGGCTGCCCACGCCCACTCGGTCGAGCAGGGAGCGGGCCTTCTCCTCGGCCTTCTTCTTGTCGGTCTTGCGGACCTTGATCTGGCCCAGCATCACGTTCTCGAGCACGGTCTTGTGCGCGAAAAGGTTGAAGGACTGGAAGACCATTCCGACGTCGGCACGCAGCTTGGCCAGCGCCTTGCCCTCGGCGGGCAGGGGCTTGCCGTCGATCGCGATCGTGCCGGAGTCGATCGTCTCCAGGCGGTTGATGGTGCGGCACAGGGTGGACTTCCCGGACCCGGAGGGTCCGATGACCACGACGACCTCGCCGCGGGCGATCGTCAGATCGATGTCCTGGAGCACGTGCAACGCGCCGAAGTGCTTGTTCACGTTCTTCAGGACGACCAGCTCGCCGGTCGCGGCCACATCTTCCTTGGCCACCGATACTTCGGTCATCGCTCTCAGGCTCCGTCCTCCTCGGTTGTGGGAGGACAGTAGTAACCGTATCCGACCTGCGTCATTAGTTCTGAGGGGAATCTGAGCATCACGATCCGATAGCAATCGGACACGTGTCGTAGCACTTGAGACCGGGCGCGTACCGGCTGCATAACGGAAGCCGTGAGCAACCGGAACCCACTTGACGGCGTCCTCGTCCATCAGCGTGACTTCCATGGTGCACGCGCGCGGGTGCACGCACTGTGTACCTACCTGAATCGTACGGCCGATGAACCCAAGGAGGCCGGGGTGAGACTGCTCCTCGTCGAGGACGACAACCACGTCGCCGCCGCGCTGTCCGCGGTTCTGGCACGGCACGGTTTCGACGTCACGCACGCGCGTAGCGGCGAGGAGGCCCTCCAGGCGCTCGTCCCCGAGGGCAACGGCTTCGGTGTCGTCCTCCTCGATCTCGGCCTGCCCGACCAGGACGGTTACGAGGTCTGCGGCAAGATCCGCAAGCGGACCAGCACCCCCGTGATCATGGTCACCGCGCGCTCCGACGTCCGCTCCCGCATCCACGGCCTCAACCTCGGGGCCGACGACTATGTGGTGAAGCCGTACGACACCGGAGAACTGCTCGCCCGCATTCACGCCGTCAGCCGGCGCAACGTCCAGGAGGACACCGGGGCGGGCGGCGACGGTGTGCTGCGCCTGGGCGCCGTACACATCGAACTGCCGACCCGCCAGGTCAGCGTAGACGGTTCGGTTGTCCAACTGACCCGCAAGGAGTTCGACCTCCTCGCGCTGCTCGCCCAGCGCCCCGGGGTGGTCTTCCGCAGGGAACAGATCATCAGCGAGGTGTGGCGCACGAGCTGGGAGGGGACCGGGCGCACCCTTGAGGTGCATGTGGCGTCCCTGCGCGCCAAGCTGCGCATGCCGGCGCTGATCGAGACCGTACGCGGCGTCGGCTACCGACTCGTCGCCCCGGCGTCGTAGCGGGCAAGAGTGCGCACTCGTCTCCTCCCGCTGCTGATCGTCCTGATGGCGGCGGTGCTGCTCGCCCTCGGCGTACCGCTCGCCGTCAGTCTGGCGTCGGCCCAGCAGCAGAAGGTGGTCGTCGACCGGATCGACGACACCGCGTACTTCGCGGCGATCGCGCGGCCCGCCGCCGACACCACGACCGGCTCCCGCGACGACCTGCGCATCCTGAGCCGGGAGCTTGAGAGCTACTACGAGGTCTACGGCATCCGGGCGGGTGTCTTCCTGCCCACCGACACGCCCCTGGCCAGCGGCCCGACGACCTGGCTCCTGCCCGATACCGGCGAAGAGCGCGACGCCTTCAAGGAGTCGCTGCTGAGCCGACGCAGCCACGATCCCCAGCAGGTGTGGCCCTGGCAGCGCAACCGCCTCGTCATCGCCTCGCCGGTCATCCGGGACGGTGACGTCGTCGCGGTCGTGGTCACCGACTCGCCCACCGGGCAGATGCGTTCGCGGATCCTGCACGGCTGGCTGATCATCGGCGCGGGGCTGACGGCCGCGATGCTGGTGGCCGTCGGGGCCGCCCTCAGGCTGACCGGCTGGGTACTCAGGCCGGTGCGGGTACTGGACGTCACCACGCACGAGATCGCGAGCGGCCGCATTAAGTCACGCGTCGCGGTGGCCAGCGGCCCGCCGGAACTCAGACGGCTGGCCCGGTCGTTCAACGAGATGGCGGACAACGTCGAGGACGTGCTGGAGCAGCAGCGTGCCTTCGTCGCCGACGCCTCGCACCAGCTGCGCAACCCCCTCGCGGCGCTGTTGCTGCGCATCGAACTGCTCGCCTTCGAACTCCCCGAGGGCAATGCGGAGATCGCCTCGGTGCAGGCCGAGGGCAAGCGCCTGGCGCAGGTCCTCGACGATCTGCTCGACCTCGCCCTGGCCGAGCACACCGAGGCCGACCTCCGGCTGACCGACGTCGGCGCGCTGACCGCCGAGCGCGTCGCGGCCTGGGCCCCGACCGCCGAGGCCAAGGGCGTACGACTGGTGGGCACCTGTCCGCCCACCACCGCCTGGGTCGACCCTGTGGCCCTGTCCAGCGCGCTGGACGCGGTGATCGACAACGCGGTCAAGTTCACGCCGGGAGACGAGCGCGTCGAGGTGACCGTCACCTCCAACGGCAGGACGTCGACGATCGAGGTGGCCGACAACGGCCCCGGCCTCACCGACGAGGAACTCGCCCGCATCGGCGACCGCTTCTGGCGCAGCGGCCGCCACCAGAACATCAAGGGCTCGGGTCTTGGCCTGTCGATCTCCCGGGCACTGCTCGCACCGGGCGGCGGCTCGATCGCGTACGGCCGCCATGAGCCGCACGGGCTACGGGTGACGGTGACGGTGCCGAGGTCGGGCCCGAGGCCGTAGCGGGTGCGGGTGCGGGTGCGGGCGCGTTTGCGGGTCGGCGGGTTCCTGCTGTCGCCTACGGCTGGTCCAACGGACTGCGCTACGGCTGGTCCGAGGCGGGCAGGGCTACGGCTGGTCCGACGCGGCCTGCGCTACGGCTTCACCGAGCGGTAGTAACGCTTGGCGCCCTCGTGCAGCGTCAGCGGGTCGGTGTAGATCGCCGTACGCAGGTCGACGAGTTGCGCGGAGTGGACGTGGGCGCCGATGCCGTCGCGACTCTTGATCACCGTCCGGGTCAGCCATTCGGTGAGCCGGGGGTCCATGTTCTTGCGGGTGATCAGCAGGTTGGACACGGCGATCGTCGGCACCGTGGCGCCGTCCTGGATGCGGGGGTAGGCCGATTCCGGCATGTTGGTCGCTCGGTAGAAGTGGGCCGCGTCCCCCTGGGCGTGCACCTTGGCGACGAGGTCCGCGTCGATCGGCACGAACCGGAACGCGGAGGTCTTGGCGAGCTCCTCCAGGCCGCCCGTCGGCAGTCCGCCCGACCAGAAGAACGCGTCCAGCTCGCGTCCCAGCCGCTTGGGCCCGGTGTCGATGCCGTCCGCCCTGGGCGTGATGTCCTTCTCCGGATCGATGCCGGCGGCCTCCAACACGCGGGTGGCGATCAGGCGCACGCCGGAGTTGGGCAGCCCTATGGCCACCCGCTTGCCCTTCAGGTCCGCGACGGAGCGGATGTCGGAGTCGGGTGGGACGACGAGCTGCACATAGTCGTCGTACAGGCGGGCGACGCCGCGCAGCCGGTCCGTGACGGGCTTGCCGCCCATCCTGAACGTGTCCACGGCGTCGGCAGCGGCGATCGTGAAGTCGGCTTCACCGCTCGCCACGCGTTCGACGTTCTCCTGCGACCCGGCGCTCGTCGTCAGCCGCACCTTCAGCTGCGGCATGTCCTTGGCGAGCTCCTCGCGCAGGAGCTCGCCGTACTCCTGGTAGACCCCCGCGCGCGTGCCCGTACTGAACGTGATCGTCCCGCTCGGCGGGTCCTCACCGAGCGGCAGCAGCCACCACAGCAGCAACCCGAGGGTCACGAGCCCGGCGGCCGCGCCCTCGACGGTCCGGCGCCTGCTGATGCGGGTGAATGCCTTGAACATGGCCGCGATCCTGCCAGCCGGTACGCGGTGCTGACCAGGGCAGGGGTCACAGGGGAGGCGAGGGGTGTCAGACCCGGCCGATACAGTCGCCGCATGAGTTCCTCTCCCGCCGACCTGGTCCGTGAATTCCACCTCGCCTTCGGCCTCGACGCCCGCAGAACGCCGACCGAGGTCTCCCCGGAACTCGCCGCCCACCGTGGAGAGCTGCTCGCCGAGGAGGCCGCGGAGGTCGCCGAGGTCTCCGTGACCGGCCCGCTCGACAAACTCGCGCACGAGCTGGCGGACGTCGTCTACGTCGCGTACGGCACGGCCCTGGTCCACGGCATCGACCTCGACGCCGTACTGTCCGAGATCCACCGCTCCAACATGACCAAGCTGGGCCCGGACGGCCGGATCTCCCGCAGAGCCGACGGCAAGGTCCTCAAGGGCGAGCACTACGAGGCCCCGGACGTGTCGGGCGTGCTGCGCCGGCAGGGGTGGGCGGCTCCCGCGCGGTAGCTCTATTCCGCCGCTTCAGCCCTCTTGGGCCGGGGCGACGGGTTCTCGTGACCGCATACCCTTGTCCCATGAGCAGCAGCGACCGGAGCCAGGCAGTGGACGTGAAGACATACGAGGTGCGCACCTACGGGTGCCAGATGAACGTCCACGATTCCGAGCGATTGTCCGGGCTGCTCGAAGACGCCGGTTACGTGCGCGCGCCCGAGGGCTCCGACGGTGACGCGGACGTCGTCGTCTTCAACACCTGCGCGGTGCGCGAGAACGCCGACAACAAGCTGTACGGCAACCTCGGCCGCCTCGCGCCGATGAAGACCAAACGGCCCGGGATGCAGATCGCGGTCGGCGGCTGCCTCGCGCAGAAGGACCGCGACACCATCGTGAAGCGGGCGCCCTGGGTGGACGTCGTCTTCGGCACGCACAACATCGGCAAGCTCCCCGTCCTGCTGGAACGCGCGCGCGTGCAGGAGGAGGCGCAGGTCGAGATCGCCGAGTCGCTCGAGGCGTTCCCGTCGACGCTGCCGACCCGGCGAGAGAGCGCCTACGCGGCCTGGGTGTCGATCTCCGTCGGCTGCAACAACACCTGCACCTTCTGTATCGTCCCCGCTCTGCGCGGCAAGGAGAAGGACCGCCGCCCCGGCGACATCCTCGCCGAGGTCGAGGCCCTGGTCGCCGAGGGAGTCAGCGAGATCACGCTGCTCGGCCAGAACGTCAACGCGTACGGCTCCGACATCGGAGACCGCGAGGCGTTCAGCAAGCTGCTCCGGGCCTGCGGGACCATCGAGGGTCTGGAGCGCGTCCGCTTCACGTCCCCGCACCCGCGCGACTTCACGGACGACGTGATCGCGGCGATGGCGCAGACCCCGAACGTGATGCCGCAGCTGCACATGCCGCTCCAGTCCGGTTCGGACACGGTCCTCAAGGCGATGCGCCGCTCCTACCGCCAGGAGCGCTACCTGGGGATCATCGAGAAGGTCCGCGCCGCCATCCCGCACGCCGCGATCACCACCGACATCATCGTGGGCTTTCCGGGCGAGACCGAGGAGGACTTCGAGCAGACGCTGCACGTCGTCCGCGAGGCGCGTTTCGCCCAGGCCTTCACCTTCCAGTACTCCAAGCGCCCCGGCACCCCCGCGGCCACCATGGAGAACCAGATCCCCAAGGCGGTCGTCCAGGCGCGCTACGAGCGTCTCGTCGCCCTCCAGGAGGAGATCTCCTGGGAGGAGAACAAGAAGCAGGTCGGCCGTACCTTCGACCTGATGGTCGCCGAGGGAGAGGGCCGCAAGGACGGCGCCACGCACCGCCTGTCCGGCCGCGCCCCCGACAACCGACTGGTCCACTTCACCAAGCCGGAGCAGGAGGTCCGCCCCGGTGACGTCGTGACCGTCGAGATCACGTATGCCGCACCCCACCACCTCCTCGCCGAGGGAGCCGTCCTGAACGTGCGCCGCACGCGCGCGGGCGACGCCTGGGAGAAGCGCAACGCCGCCGAGGCCACCAAGGCCGCGGGTGTCATGCTGGGTCTGCCCAAGGTGGGCGTGCCCGAGCCGCTGCCGGCCGTCACCGGGGGCTGTGCCATCGACTGACGGGACCGGGAGACCGGACCGCGAGGGCGTGCACATGGCTCAGGGGGCGGTCTGGGCGCCTGCCGCCTGCTGTACCGGGGACGTCGTCTCGGGCAGCCTCGCGGATGTCGTCCCGGGTCGCCTCCGGGGCCTCGCAGTAGGCTGCCGATCATGCTTGTCGCTGCCGCCGTCTGCCCCTGCCCGCCCCTCCTCGTGCCCCTGGTCGCCGCGGGCGCCGCGGGCGAGCTGGACGCCGCGCGGGCTGCCTGTACGGATGCGCTGGGCCTGCTCGCCGCTGCCCGGCCGGACCGGCTCGTGGTCGTGGGGCCCGCCGAGGAGAGCGGGCGGCGGACGTATCCGCAAGGGACGTGGGGTACGTTCCGGGGCTTCGGTGTGGACATCGACGTACGGCTGGGCCGGGGCGCAGGTCAGGGTGACGGCGACGCGCCCGATTCGGCGCTTTCGGACCCGCGGCTTCCGTCCTCGCTCGCCGTCGCCGCATGGCTGCTGGAGCGGACCGGATGGTCGGACGCCCCGATCGAGGGACTCGGTGTGGGGGAACCTCTTCAGGCCGAGCGGTGTATTGAAATCGGAAGGGACATCGCCGCCCGGGCCGAGCGGGTGGCAGTGCTGGCGATGGGCGACGCCAGCGCCTGTCGCACGCTCAAGGCGCCCGGATACCTCGACGAGCGAGCGGCCCCGTTCGACGCGTCCGTCGCGCGTGCGCTGGGTGACGCGGACGTGGCCGCCCTGAGGGCACTGGACACCGAACTCGCGCACGAGCTGAAGGCGTCGGGCCGGGCCCCCTGGCAGGTCCTCGCGGGCGCCGCGGAGGAGGCGGGTCTCTCGGGCGCCTTGCTGTACGAGGACGCGCCGTACGGGGTGGGCTACCTGGTCGCGACCTGGTCGTAGCGCACGCCGCTTCCGAAAACGGCGGACGGCCGGGAGCCGTCAAGCTCCGCGGCCGTCCGTCGATGTGCCGTTCAGGTGGTCGGCGGGGGTGCGTCCGGCGGCGGTGTGCTGCTGCCGGTCGCCGTGTCGTCGCCCTTGTGCGCGAGTCGGTCCATGGCGCCCTTGGCCTTGCCCGTGCCCGTGTGGATCCTGTCGCTGTACTTGCCCTTGGTCTTCTCGTCGACGACCTTCGCGGCCTTGTCGAGACCGTGCTGGATCTTGCCCTCGTGCCGCTGCGCGAGGCCGGAGACCTTGTCCTTCGCCGGGGCGAGTTTGGCTTTCAAATTATCCTTCAGACCCATCGTTCACCTTCCCGCGCGGGGCAGTTACGTGCGGGCGCCCTCACCGGCCTCGCTGTCGGCCGCCTCGTCGGCGGACTGCTGCTTGGGGATCTCGACGCCGTCGTCGGCGTCGGTCTCGACGGACTCCGCCGCCGTCGGTTCGGCCGCGTCCTCGGCCTTGGTCCCGGCCGACCCCTGCGCCTCCGCCGCCTCCTCCGCCGCGGGCTCGGCCGTTGGTGTGTCGGCCTGAGCCTCGACGGTTGACGCCTCCTCCGTGGCCTTCGACCGCCGGAAAAGTCGTGTGAAAACGCCCATATCCACTCCATACGTTACTCGTGCGGGCGAAATCCCGCGTCGTCCGGTGCGTCCGTTTGCGCCCCCGGGTCGCCGCCTCCGCGAAACCGGCGGCGAAAACCTCGCAACAGGCAACGACCCCGCGCGTGTGCCGTCACGTAACTCGTTCGAGGCCACCCCGTGAGGTTTGCGAGACTGGGGCGGTGAGCAGCGCACCCCCCGCCCCCCGCGTCATTGCCGTAGTCGGACCCACCGCGGCCGGAAAGTCCGATCTGGGCGTCTTCCTGGCCCGGCAACTCGGGGGTGAGGTCGTCAACGCCGACTCCATGCAGCTCTACCGAGGGATGGACATCGGCACCGCCAAGCTGACGCCCGACGAGCGGGACGGCGTTCCGCACCATCTCCTGGACATCTGGGACGTGACGGTCACGGCGTCCGTCGCCGAGTACCAGAGGCTCGCGCGTGAGCGGATCGACGCGCTGCTCGCCGAGGGGCGCTGGCCGATCCTGGTCGGCGGCTCGGGACTCTACGTCCGTGGGGCCGTCGACAACCTGGAGTTCCCCGGCACCGACCCCGAGGTCAGGGCCCGGCTGGAGGAGGAGCTCGCACTGCGCGGTTCCGGGGCGCTGCACGCCCGCCTGGCCGCCGCCGACCCCGAGGCCGCCCAGGCCATCCTCCCCAGCAACGGCCGCCGTATCGTACGCGCCCTCGAAGTGATCGAGATCACCGGCCAGCCCTTCACAGCCAACCTCCCCGGTCATGACTCGGTCTACGACACGGTCCAGATCGGCGTCGGCGTGGCCCGTCCGGAGCTGGACGAGCGCATCTCGGGCCGGGTCGACCGGATGTGGGACGCCGGGCTGGTGGACGAGGTCCGCGCGCTGGAGGCGCAGGGGTTGCGTGAGGGGCGTACGGCCTCGCGCGCGCTCGGCTACCAGCAGGTGCTCGCGGCGCTCGCCGGGGAGTGCACTCTGGAAGAGGCGCGGTCCGAGACCGTACGTGCCACCAAGCGCTTCGCGCGCCGCCAGGATTCATGGTTCAGGCGCGACCCGCGGGTGCACTGGCTGAGTGGGGCTGCGGCGGACCTCACAGAACTTCCGCATCTCGCACTGGCGTTGGTCGAACGACCGGTTACAGCCTGATCACGTGATGGCATCGGGACGCTCCGGCCGTCATCCCGGCCTCCGGTGCCATGCCATCATCGAGCTTCGATCGACCAAGTGGAGTCCGAGTTGGGAGGGCGCGTGGCGATGGAGGCCGGCCCTCGCGACACCGCAGAAGGCACCGAGAACGTCACCGCTGACCGGGGCGAACCGGAGCGGGACGGCGACCGTCGGAGCCCCGACGGGCCGGACGGCATCGACGAGACCGAGGGTGGCGTCACCGATGACGGCCCCGAGCCCGAGGAGATGTACGCGAGCGGCCCGGAGGTCGAGGTCGAGCTGCGCCCGCAGCGCCGGCTGCGCATCTGGCAGCTCGCGCCCATCGTCTCCCTGGCCGCGGTCGGCTCCCTGATGTTCGCGTTCCCGCTGGCCTTCGACTTCGGCGACAGCGGGGCCGTGATCGCCATGCTGGGGCTGCTGATCTGCTCCTGTGCGGCCGGCTGGGGCATGATGGCCGCTCGCCGGGTCGGCTACACCTGGCCCGGGCTGCCGCAGCGGGGCTCCGGTCGCAGACCGGACTGGCGGGTCGTGCTGGCGTACGTCCTGCTCGTCGCCGCGATCGTCGTGCTGGCCGTGTGGCGAGTGGCTCGCCTGCGCTGAGGACTGTCCTTACGGGTCTGTCGTAGCGGCACCGTACGATCGAGGAATGAGCACGCGGATCGCCTTCCTCAAGGGTCACGGCACCGAGAACGACTTCGTGATCGTCCCGGATCCCGAGAACGTCATCGACCTTCCCCCGGCCGCCGTCGCAGCCCTGTGCGACCGCCGCGCGGGCATCGGCGGTGACGGGCTGCTGCACGTCGTGCGGTCCGCGGCGCACCCCGAGGCCAAGGGCATGGCGGCCGAGGCCGAGTGGTTCATGGACTACCGCAACGGCGACGGCTCGATCGCGGAGATGTGCGGCAACGGCGTGCGCGTGTTCGCGCGCTACCTCCAGCGCGCCGGGTACGCCGTCGAAGGCGATCTCGCGGTCGCCACGCGCGGGGGCGTGAAGACCGTGCACATCGCCAAGACCGCGTCCGGTGGCGGCTCCGCCGCGGGTGATGTCACCGTCGGCATGGGCAAGGCGCTGTTCCCCGAAGGGGACGTCACGGTCAGCGTCGGTGAGCGCAGCTGGCCCGCGCGGAACGTGAACATGGGCAACCCGCACGCGGTCGCCTTCGTGGACGACCTCGCGCACGCCGGCGACCTGTACTCGGCGCCGCCGTTCAGCCCGGCCTCGGCCTATCCGGACGGGGTCAATGTCGAGTTCGTGGTCGACCGGGGGCCCCGGCACGTCGCGCTGCGCGTGCACGAGCGCGGGGCGGGCGAGACCCGGTCGTGCGGCACGGGCGCGTGTGCCGTCGCCGTGGCCACCGCGCGGCGGGACGGGGCGGACCCGGCGGTCACCGGCGCCCCCGTGACGTACACCGTCGATGTGCCGGGCGGCAGCCTCGTGATCACCGAGCGGCCCGATGGCGAGATCGAGATGACCGGCCCCGCGGTGATCGTGGCCGAGGGGGAGATCGACGTCGAGTGGCTGGAAACGTTCGTTCGCTGAGCGGTCGCGTGGTGCGTCATCAGAGCCTTGGGCCGGACGCGGCCTGAGAGTGATGCCGTCGGGACCCTCGGCGTGTTCGAGATCGCGAACGACAGCTGGCTGTCTGGCGCAAAAACGTATACCCGCACACTCTCGCTCGAATGGGTGATCCGTTTCACGCTCGGCGAGAGGCGGTCAGTCGCACGTGATGGGCTCGGTAGCATCAAGCACCGGCCCGGACGGGGGAGATGTCGCCATCCCCTGAGCCGTGTCCGCCATGGGGCACCCCGTCCGCCGGTCCACGCAGCCGGAGGTGCCCATGAGTGCGGAGGCCACGAATTCCGCGACGCCAGGCCCGGTAGCAGGCCCTGTGACGCCTGCGGTGCCTCGCAGGAAAGCCCGTGCCCGCATCGACCTGCGCCGCCTCGGCCGGGCGGCGTTGCTCGGCCCCGCCTCGCGCGGCCGGCTGCCCGACGCGATCAGCCATGTCGTCGACGCCCACCGGGCCCACCATCCCGACGCGGACCTCGAACCGCTGCGCCGCGCCTATGTGCTGGCCGAGTCCTCGCACCGCGGCCAGATGCGCAAGAGCGGCGAGCCGTACATCACACACCCGCTCGCGGTGACCCTGATCCTCGCCGAACTCGGCGCCGAAACCACGACCTTGACTGCCTCTCTGCTGCACGACACCGTCGAGGACACCGACGTGACGCTCGATCAGGTCGGCGAGCAGTTCGGCGCGGAGGTCCGCTTCCTCGTCGACGGCGTCACGAAGCTGGAGAAGGTCGACTACGGCGCCGCCGCCGAGCCCGAGACGTTCCGCAAGATGCTCGTCGCCACCGGCAACGACGTCCGCGTGATGTCGATCAAACTCGCCGACCGGCTGCACAACATGCGCACCCTCGGCGTGATGCGGCCCGAGAAACAGGCCCGTATCGCCAAGGTGACCCGTGACGTGCTCATCCCGCTCGCCGAGCGACTCGGTGTCCAGGCGCTCAAGACGGAACTGGAAGACCTGGTCTTCGCGATCCTGCACCCCGAGGAGTACGAGCACACACGGGAGCTGATCGTCGGCAACGCCTCGCGTGACGACGATCCGCTCGCGGAGATGGCAGACGAGATGCGCACCGTCCTGCGCGAGGCCGACATCCAGGCCGAAGTCCTCATCCGGCCACGGCACTTCGTCTCCGTGCACCGCGTGTCCCGCAAGCGCGGCCGACTGCGCGGCGCCGACTTCGGGCGGCTGCTGGTCCTGGTGAACGAGGACGCGGACTGTTACGGCGTGCTGGGTGAACTGCACACCTGTATGACGCCGGTCGTCTCGGAGTTCAAGGACTTCATCGCGGTTCCCAAGTTCAACCTGTATCAGTCGCTGCACACGGCCGTCGCCCGCGCGGACGGCCAGGTAACCGAAGTCCTCATCCGTACCCACCAGATGCACAAGGTCGCCGAGGCCGGTGTCGTCGCGCTCGGCAATCCCTATGCTCCTCCTTCGGAGGAGCAGGTCGCCGCCAGCGACGGCGAACGTGCCGACCCCACGCGTCCCGGCTGGCTCTCCCGCCTCCTCGACTGGCAGGAGGCGGCCCCCGACCCGGACACCTTCTGGTCCACGCTGCGCGAGGACCTCGCCCAGGACCGAGAGATCACCGTCTTCCGGCCCGACGGCGGCACCCTGGGGCTGCCCGAGGGCGCGACCTGTGTGGACGCCGCCTACGCGCAGTACGGCGAGGACGCGCACGCGTGCATCGGCGCACGCGTCAACGGCCGCCTGGCCACCCTCAGCACCGTTCTGCGGGACGGCGACACCGTTCAGCTCCTCATGGGCCAGGACCCGGCTTCGGAGCCTTCCAGGGAGTGGCTGGAGCACGCTCACACGCCTGCCGCACGGATCGCCATCCAGCGGTGGCTGGCCGCGCATCCCGTGCAGGGAGCCGCGGAGGCCAAGGACGCCGGGGTGGCCTTCCGAGGGGCTGCGGACGGGGCCAAGAACCAGACGGCTGCCCCGGAGGGCGCGGCCGTGCGGCTGGGCGCGGAGGGCCCGGTCGGCCGGTCCGAGGATGGCGACGTACTCGTCGACCGTCCCGGCGCGGCCGTACGCCTCGCCGGCTGCTGCACCCCCGTACCGCCCGACGAGGTCACCGGATTCGCCGTGCGCGGGGGCGTGGTGACGGTTCATCGCGTCGAGTGCTCCGCGGTGGCTCGGATGAAAGGCGCCGGGCGCGCGGAGGTCGGCGTGCGCTGGGGGGAGATCACCGAGTGCCGGGTGACCCTGGTCGCCGAATCGTTCGTCCGCCCGCACCTTCTGGCTGACCTCACGGAGGCGATGGCCCTGGAGGGCGCCGAGATCGTCTCGGCGACGGTCGAACCCCCGACCCAGCAGCGCGTACGTCACACCTACACGGTCCAGTTGCCGGACGCGGCGCTGCTGCCGGGGCTCATGCGGGCGATGCGGAACGTGGGAGGCGTGTACGACGTGAGCAGGCCGCAGCCGCAGGCGCAGACCCAGGGGGCGTGAGGGCGCGGGGTTCCCCAGCGGCTGCACCCACCTGACATACCCGTTCGAGTGGGGCGGTCGCGCGTCGTCGACGCCCCGCACGCGCGCGCTGATAGCCGTGGTACATGCTGCTCACCCCCCGCACCGAGGCTCGGCGACCAGTCCCTGGCGCTCCTCGTACCCGTCCTGGAACCCGTCGACGGGCCCAGGCGTCCGCCCTGGTCGCCCTCACCGCCTCCCTCGGCCTCCTCGCCGCGAGCGCTCCGGCCGAACCTCTGGGCGTCGGCGACCGCCTCTTCCCGCACCTGGGCAACCCCGGCTACGACGTGGCCTCGTACGACCTCTCCTTCACCTACCCCGGCACGAACAGCAAACCCCTCCAGGCCGTCACCACGATCGACGCCTGGACGACGAAGGACCTGGACCGCGTCAACCTGGACTTCGCCCACGGCAAGGTCGAGTCCGTCGAGGTCGACGGGACGCCCGCGACCTTCCGCAGCGCCGGTGAGGACCTGGTCGTCACGCCCGAGGAGCCGTTGGCCGACGGCAGCTGGACGCGGATCACCGTGCGGCACACCAGCGATCCCGTGTACGGCAAGACCCGGGAGGGCGGCTGGGTGCGGACCACGGACGGCCTCGCCATGGCCAACCAGGCCGACGCCGCCCATGTCGTGTTCCCCTGCAACGACCACCCCTCCGACAAGGCGATGTTCACCATCCGGGTCACCGCGCCCAACGGCTACACCGCCGTCGCCAACGGCCTGCCGACCGACGTGGACCGCGCGGGCGGCTCGACGACCTGGACGTACCGCACTCGGCACCCCATGGCCACCGAGCTCGCCCAGGTGTCCATCGGCCGCTCCGAGGTCGTGCACCGCACCGGGCCGCACGGGCTGCCCCTCCGGGACGTCGTGCCCGCCAAGGACCGCAAGCAGCTCGAGCCGTGGCTGAAGAAGACCCCGGCCCAGATCTCCTGGATGGAGAGCAAGGTCGGACGGTACCCCTTCGAGACGTACGGCCTGCTCATGGCCGATGCCGCCACCGGGTTCGAACTCGAGACGCAGACGCTCTCGCTCTTCGAGCGAGACCTCTTCACCGAGTCCGCCTTCCCGAAGTGGTACATCGAGTCGATCATGGTGCATGAGCTGGCGCACCAGTGGTTCGGCGACAGCGTCAGCCCGCGCGCGTGGTCCGACCTGTGGCTCAGCGAGGGACACGCCACCTGGTACGAGACCCTGTACGCCGCGGAGAAGGCGGGCAGGCCCATGGAGGCCCGGATGAAGGCCGCGTACGCCGCCTCCGACCGCTGGCGTGCGGCCGGCGGACCTCCCGCGGCGCCCAAGGCGGCCGCCGCCGGCAAGAAGAACGGGATCTTCCGGCCGAACGTCTACGACGGCGCGTCCCTGGTCCTGTACGCCCTCCGCCAGGAGATCGGCGCCCCGGCGTTCGAGCGCCTGGAACGCGCGTGGGTGAAGCGCTACAAGGACCGTTCCGCCACGACCGCGGACTTCGTCGCGCTCGCGGAGGACATCTCCGGCCGCCACCTCGACGGGTTCATGCACGCCTGGCTGTACGGCGAGAAGACCCCGCCGATGCCCGGTCAGCCGGAGTGGAAGTCGGCGGACCCGACGAAGCCGGCCGGGAAGAAGGCGACCGGGAAGGCGCCTGAGAAGAAGGCCGCCGCCAAGACGGCCGCCGGGAAGAAGGCGACCGGCGAATAAGGCGGTGACGAGACGGGCCGTGCCGTGCGAACATCTTCAGGTCGGCACGGCACGGTGCGCGGGAATCTCCCGGGGTACTCGTGCGTTGTGGCTAGTGACGGACAGTTTCCGGGCGCTACGGACCAGCTCCGAAGCGCCAGAGCCACTGCCACCGTCGCCGCAAACGGATTCCCCATCGACGTAAGGACCCAATGACCTCCTCTTCTTCCCCTTCCCAGGACACGCAGCGCTTCGCGCACACCTATCCCGAAGGTCTTCGGGCCGATGCCCTGATGGAAGAGGACGTCGCCTGGAGCCACGAGATCGACGGAGAGCGGGACGGCGACCAGTTCGACCGCTCCGAGCGTGCGGCTCTGCGCCGCGTGGCGGGCCTCTCCACCGAGCTCGAGGACGTCACCGAGGTCGAGTACCGCCAGCTCCGTCTGGAGCGGGTCGTGCTCGTCGGCGTCTGGACCTCGGGAACCGTGCAGGACGCGGACAACTCCCTCGCGGAGCTCGCCGCCCTCGCGGAGACCGCGGGCGCGATCGTGCTCGACGGCGTGATCCAGCGCCGTGACAAGCCCGACGCGGCCACCTACATCGGCTCCGGCAAGGCGGACGAGCTGCGGGACATCGTGCTGGAGACCGGCGCCGACACCGTCATCTGCGACGGTGAGCTCAGCCCGGGCCAGCTCATCCACCTCGAAGACGTCGTCAAGGTCAAGGTCATCGACCGTACGGCCCTGATCCTCGACATCTTCGCCCAACACGCCAAGTCCCGAGAGGGCAAGGCGCAGGTCGCGCTCGCGCAGATGCAGTACATGCTGCCGAGGCTGCGCGGCTGGGGTCAGTCGCTGTCCCGGCAGATGGGCGGCGGCAAGGGCGGCGGCCTCGCCACCCGTGGTCCCGGTGAGACCAAGATCGAGACGGACCGGCGTCGGATCCGCGAGAAGATGGCGAAGATGCGCCGGGAGATCGCGGAGATGAAGACCGGCCGCGAGATCAAGCGCCAGGAGCGCAAGCGCCACAAGGTGCCCTCGGTCGCCATCGCCGGCTACACCAACGCCGGCAAGTCCTCCCTGCTCAACCGCCTCACGGGCGCGGGCGTCCTGGTCGAGAACGCCCTGTTCGCGACCCTCGACCCGACAGTGCGCCGGGCCGAGACCCCGGGCGGACGGCTGTACACGCTGGCCGACACGGTCGGTTTCGTACGGCACCTGCCGCACCACCTGGTCGAGGCGTTTCGCTCCACCATGGAGGAGGTCGGGGAGTCCGACCTGATCCTGCACGTGGTGGACGGCTCGCATCCGAACCCGGAGGAGCAGCTGGCCGCCGTACGCGAGGTGGTCAGGGACGTCGGGGCGACCGACGTACCGGAAATCGTCGTGATCAACAAGGCGGACGCGGCCGACCCGCTGACCCTCCAGCGGCTGATGCGGATCGAGAAGCGCTCCATCGCGGTCTCGGCACGCACCGGCCAGGGCATCGAAGAGCTGCTCGCGCTGATCGACAACGAGCTGCCCCGCCCGTCCGTCGAGATCGAGGCGCTCGTGCCGTACACCCACGGCAAGCTGGTGGCCCGCGCCCACACCGAGGGCGAGGTGATCTCCGAGGAGCACACCCCGGAGGGCACGCTGCTCAAGGTGCGGGTGCACGAGGAACTGGCGGCGGATCTCACGCCGTACGTTCCGACGGCGACCGCCTGAGCCATGCCGTAGATACGCCGAAGGCCCGCCCCCGCTGGAACGGAAGTCGCAGGGGGCGGGCCTTTCGTATGTGCCTGTGTCAGCGACCGCCGTATGTCTTGCTCATGTACTGGTACACCGACTCGGCGCCCGCTCCCAGCTGCGGGCCCGCGAGCCAGGTGTTGTCCTCAGGGCCGATCGACGTGTTCGACACCAGCTTGGTCTCGCCGTCCACCACCCGGAACCAGCCGCCGCCCGACGAACCGCCGGTCATGGTGCAGCCGATGCGGTACATGGTCGGCAGGGTGGTGCTGAGCGAGAACCGGCCCGGCTGGTCGAGGCACTTGAACATCCGCAGGCCGTTGTACGGCGGCGCCGCCGGGTAGCCCCAGGCGCCCATCGTGCCGGCCTCGGTCGCCGACGGCGCCGAGAAGTCCACGTCGAGGGCGGCGCCGACCGTCTCCTCGAGCGACTTGGAACCCTGCTCCGGCTTCACATGCAGTACGGAGTAGTCGTACGCGGCACCCGCACCGCCGGTCTGCGAACCGCCCTTGATCCACTCGTTGGAGGTCGAGACCCAGTCCGCCCACCAGTTGCCGTACGGGGCGATCTCGGTGGCGTTGGCGTTGCTCAGCTGTGCCGCGGACTTGCCGAGGTCGTTGTAGGCCGGGACGAAGACGATGTTGCGGTACCAGCCGCCGTCGCCACCGGCGTGCACACAGTGGCCGGCCGTCCAGACCAGGTTGGACTTGCCGGGATGGTTGACGTCCTTGATCACCGTGCCGGAGCAGACGGCCGGGCCGTCGGGGGAGTCGAAGAAGACCTTGCCGACCGGGGCCGCGTTGTCGTGGTACGGCGTCTTCTCGGCCGTGGCCTGCACGGGGGCGGGCTCCGGGTCGCTCACGCCCTGGTCGGCGGAGGCGTCCTGCGTGGTGATCGTCTTGTTGGCCTCCTTGGCGGACTGCATCCGGTCGGGCTTCCACAGGCCCTCGATCACCGGATTGACGAAGTCCTTGGCCTCACTCAGCCACTTGTCCTTGTCCCAGTCCTGCCAGCCGCCGCTGGTCCACTTGTCGACATCGATGCCGTGCTCCTTGAGCTTGTCCTCGATGTCGGTCGGAATCTGGATCTTGCCGCCGCCGATCTCGTCGGCGGCCTGGGACGCGGCGGCATCGGCCTGGTCGTTCGCCGCGTCCTCCACCGAGCCGCCACAGGCGGTCGCGGTGAGCGCGAGGGCGGCGACGAGGCCGGTGGCGGCGAGGGCGGAGCGCCGCCTGCGGCGTGGAGCTGTGGGCATATGTGCGGAACGCATGGTGCGGTAACCCCCGTTGGAGCGTGCTGAGCCGTCTTGCCTGAAGTCAGGCGCCGGTCACGAAACGTCGGTACTGGTCGCGAAACGCCAGGTGCTGGTCATGGAGGGGTCGTGCATGCTCTCGTGTCGACCCCTCGGACGCGACACCCCACTATGCCCGTGGAGTTGGGGGCGAACGGCGGTGAGGCGGTGAAGGTTTCTCCCTCGACCCACCGCCGCCGGTCCCTACGACGCTGCCGTCAGCTTTCAGTCACCGGCCTCGGGCCTCCGGCTTCCGGCCGACGTCACTGGCCGGCGAACTTGTCGCTCACCTTCTCGAAGATGCCGTTGGCCTCCTTGCCCAGCCGCGGGCCCGCCAGCCAGCCCGAGTCCACCGGGCCGATGGAGGTGTTGGAGACGAGCGCCGGCTTGCCGTCCGAGCCGGTCGCGACCCAGCCACCACCGGACGAACCGCCGGTCATGGTGCAGCCGATGCGGTACATCGTCGGGTCCGACGCCTTGAGCGACAGCCGACCCGGCTTGTCCTGGCACTGGTACAGCTTCTGGCCGTCGAACGGTGCCGCCGCCGGGTAGCCGATCGCCTTGATGCTGTCCACCTCGGGGACGGCGGGCGCGTTGAAGTCCACCGGGAGGGCCGAACCGACCGTCTCCTCCAGGGACTTGCCGTTGCTGCCCTCCTCCGGCTTCACATGCAGCACGGCGAAGTCGTACGAGGCGCCGTCCCCGCCTGTCGCACCGCCCTGCGCGATCCACTGGTCCGAGGTCTGCGCCCAGTCGGCCCACCAGACGCCGTACGGAGCGACCTGTTCCCGCGTGGCGTTCTTGATCTCCGCGGCCGACATCCCCGCGTCGTTGTAGGACGGCACGAACGCGATGTTGCGGTACCAGCCGCCGCTCTTGCCGGCGTGCACGCAGTGACCGGCCGTCCAGACCATGTTGGACTTGCCTGGGTTGGCCGGGTCCTGAACGACCGTCGCCGAGCAGACCATCGTGCCCTCGGGGGAGTCGAAGAAGACCTTGCCTGCCTCGGGCGCGTTCGCGTGGTACGAGGCCGGCACGCCCTGGGCGGCCACGGGCTCCGGCGTCGGGTCGGTCACCCCCTGGTCACCGGAGAGGTCGCTGTCGTCGACGCCCCGGTCCGGATCCTCGGCGTCCCTCATGCGGTCCGGGTCCCACAGGCCCTCGATGATCGGGTTGATGTAGTCCTGGGCCTCGCGGAGCCAGTCGTCCTTCTCCCACTGCTTCCAGGCGCCGCCCTTCCACTTGTCGATGTCGATCCCGTGCTCTTTGAGCTTGTCCTTGATGTCGTCCGGGATCGTGATCTTGCCCTCGCCCCCGGCCGCCGCGGACGCGGTGGCCTCACCGCCCGCCTCGGCGTCGCCCGACTCGCAGGCCGTGACGGTGAAGGCGAGCGCCGCGGCCATCGCGACCACGGGGAGCGGGGAGGTGGTGCGGCGCGTGTTCCTCCCCCGACGAGCGGTGAACGACGGCCGTATCGAACGCATGATCTGACTCCCCCTGGGATGACGGTACTTGGCGCCGTGGCCGTGAACTTCGGCGATCCATCGCTGGTCCGGCCCGTGTCACGGCGCGTTGGGACGGCACCACACACTATGCGCTCGCTGTGGGGGAGTTCCGGCGGAACGGCAACGGTTTCGCTACGGGCTGTCTGAGCTGGCAATTCACCCCGAGTGCCGCTGATGTGACGTCTGTTGTGCCCGTCCAGTCGGGGGGCGGGACCCGTTGATGTCAACGGTGGATGTCAGCCTCATGCGTTGACACCAACCGTGCGCGGGTTCGGCGGGAACGGGAGCGGGCCAGCCGGGCGAGGGTGACGGCGATCAGGCCCAGGAGCATGGCGAAGTAGGCGCAGCCCAGCCCGTCCCTGGGGTGGGGCGGGCCAGGGCCGGGCTGCCGCCCACCGCGCCGAGGAGGTCGACCAGCACCGACAGGGAAGCCCCGACCGGGCCGACGCTCACGGCATAGACGCTCGCGGCGACCGGCTGGACGGAGGGGTCCGCTACGTCCGGCGTGGTGAGCAGCGGTGCGGGCGGCCACTGGCCGACGTACGCCTGCCGACGGCGTTTCATGGTGCGCAGCCGGTTGAGCGCCTGCCGGGTCGTGATCCGCACCAGGCAGGTCCGCCGGTCGCTCACCTGCCCAAGGTCGATCTTGACCCAGCGCAGTCAGGTCTCCTGGAGGACGTCTTCGGCGTCGGCCGCCGAACCGAGCAATCTCGCAGGCACATGGCGGGGAACGACAGGCTGATGGACGTGGGCCGCTCACCGGCGACGCGGCCGAGCACCGAGTCGGCGGCGTGCGCACCCAGGCAGCCCGCGACAAAGGCGCTCATCCGGAACGGCAGGTCCGACGTTGCCGCCGAGTCCCCGGCGGCAACGATGCGCTCGTCGTCCACGCTGGTCGGCGTCTCTCCGTGAGCAGGCGCCCCACGGCATCAGTGCTCTCGGCCATGGGGGGCTCCTCCGTTTCCAGGGTCGGCCTCAAGACACCGCGTGATCGGCAGCTGTGACAGCGTGTGAGCCAGCTCACTTTTCGGTGGTCGGCGTCGGGTCACCACTGGGCGATGAGCGGTGTGTCCGGTTCGTGCCGCCGCCAGGCTTCGGTGAGCCGGGCGAGGCGGGTAGGGGCGGCGATACCGCGCACGGACGAGATCCTGCTGCCTGTGATGTCGAACGTCACTGAGCCGACGACCTGGTCGCCGAGCACGGTGAGGATGGCGGGGGTGCCGTTGACGAGCGCGTAGTGGATTGCGGGCGTGCCGCCGACAAGTCGCCGTTTCGCGGGGGTGGGTTTGAAGCCGGCCCGTGCGACGGCGGCGACGCGCTGGGGCGTGTCGTACCGCAGCAGCTTCTCGGTCAGGCCGGCGCCGTCGGAGATCGCGGTCGCGTCGTCGGTGAGCAGCGCCACCAGCCGTTCGGTGCGGCCCGAGGAGGCAGCGGCGAGGAATTCCTCGACGATCCTGCGGGAGGTCGCCGGGTCCACTTCGCCGCTGCCGCGACGGCGCGCGGCGGTGATGCGGCGCCGGGCCCGGTGGAGGTGCTGCTGGCTTGCGGACTCGGTGATGTCGAGGATCTCGGCGATCTCGGCGTGGCTGTAGGAGAACGCTTCGCGCAGGACGTAGACGGCCCGCTCGAGGGGTGACAGGCGCTCCATGAGAGTCAGCACGGCCAGGGAGACCGATTCGCGCTGCTCGAAAGTGTCGGCCGGGCCGAGCATCGGGTCGCCGTCGAGGAGCGGTTCGGGCAGCCAGGCGCCGGTGGTGCGTTCGCGGCGGACCTGTGCCGAACGGAGCCGGTCGAGGCACAGGTTGGTGACGACCTTGGTCAGCCATGCTTCCGGCACCTTGATCCGCTGCCGGTCGGCGGCCTGCCACTGCAAGAACGCATCCTGCACGGCGTCCTCGGCGTCGGTGGCGGAGCCCAGCAGCCGGTACGCCAGCGAGGCCAGCCGGTTCCGGCAGGCCTCGAACCGGCTGATGTCCAAGCGATCAGTGGCGGTGCTGTCCACGCGGGCCACCCTAGGCGGCTACGCGCACGCCGACCGCCCTTTCGGCGGGTGCATCAGGCGCGAGGTGGCGCGTGCGCCTGGGCAGGCCGAAGGTCGGGTGCGAGACGGCCCACAGCGAGATCCTGAGGATGCCCGCCTTGATCCGCGCGGCCGTCCGGCCGCCCACGTACTTCGGCTGTGCCTGCGCTTCGTCGTCGACCATTTGCAGGATCCCGTCCCGCCGCCCGAGGCTGATGTGGTTGCCCGGGTAGACCAGCTTGGTGTTCGCGATCTCGCCGCCGGTCAGGCGTCCCACGATCGCGTCCGCCGCCTGTCGGCCGGTGTAGCCGGCCGAAGCGCAGGACATCGGCAGCGGCCGGCCGTTGTCGCCGATGGCGTAGGCGCTGTCGCCGCAGGCGTAGACGTTCGGGTGCGAGACCGACCGCATGGTGCGATCGACGACGATCCGGCCGTTCTCGGTGACCTCCAGCCCGCCGACGGCGGCGATGGGGCCGACCGCGAACCCGGCCGTCCACACGGTCGCGTCGGACGCCAGGGCGGTGCCGTCGGCGCACAGCACCCGCGTCGCTTCGACGGCTTCGACACTGGCGTACTCCAGGACGGTGACGCCCAACCGGTCACAGACGTGCCGCAGGTGGCTGCGGGCTCCGGCGGAGAGCCGGGCGCCCAGCTCGCCGCGGGCGACCAGCGTCACCGACAGGCCGGGCCGGGCTTCGGCGATCTCGGTGGCGGTCTCGATACCGGTCAATCCGTCGCCGACGACCAGCACACTCCCGCCTTCGTCCCGCTTGCCCAGACTGTCCAGGCGTTCGCGCAGGCGCAGCGCCGAGGGCCGGCCGGAAACGTCGAAGGCGTGCTCGGCCACGCCGGCCACGCCGTGGTCGGCGACGTGGCTGCCGAGCGCGTAGAGCAGGGTTTCGTAGCCGAGTTCGCCGCCGCCGTCGGCATCGGCCATGGCGACGACCTGGCGCTCGGGGTCGACGGCGGTGACACGGGCCACGCGCAGCCGTATCCCCGTGCCCGCGAAGACGTCGGCGAGCTGTGGAGCTTCGATCTCCTGGCCGGCCGCGAGCTGATGCAGCCGCAGCCGCTGGACGAAGTCCGGCTCCGCGTTGACCACGGTGATCTCGGCGTCCGCCGGGGACAGCCGTCGGGCCAGGGTCCCGGCCACGTAGGTCCCGGCGTAGCCGGCGCCGAGGACGACGATGCGGTGCTTCATCTGCTGCTCCTGTCGGTTGGCTTGCTCTCGGTGACTTGCTCGGTGAATTGAGCGGGACAGCGCCCCGATTGCTGACAGGAACTGCATGTGGCATGAGTCACAGTGCGGCAGGAGCCTCATCCCCTCCGCCCGCTCCCGGGGTGGCTTCCGCCTCTACGCCGAGGCCGACGTCGCCCGCCTGATGGTCATCCGCCGTATGAAGCCGCTCTCGGCTCACCCTCGACGAGATGCGTGCCCTGCTGGAGTACACCGACCGCCTCGACTCGAGCGAGGATCTGCCGCCCGAAGAACGCGAGGCGCTGCTTGAGCGAATCCGCGGTTTCGAGCAGGCGGCCCGGCAGCGAGTCGAGAACCTGCGCACCCAACACTGGCCCGAGCGGATGGACGCGCGGCCATGCTGGCGGAGCGCCTCGCGCGGACTTCCACGCCCTGGCCCAGTCCTGCGTGGCCTGCACGCCTCTTGCCCGGCGGCGTATTCCTCCCCGCCTAAATAAGCGGACGAACGGTGTACGCCCCGCGGCGCCCGGGCTCGATACGCACGCTGATCGACCCCATTGGTGCGACAACCCTGTCGGTCGGGGCGCATACCTCGACCGGTCCGCCGGAGTCCTCGCTCACCAGGGCGTGATGGACGGCGAAGGAGCACCTCCTGATCAACCCGGTGAAGATCGACCTCGACGGAACAACCTGTCCGACTCGGACCGGCCCATCAACGAGGCTGTCTGCTGATCCACTCGGGGATCCACGCCAACCTGCCCGACGCGGACTGCATCATGCACATCCACACCACCGCCGGCACCGGAGTCGCCTGCCTGCGCGGCTGCCTGGGCATCACGGTCGACCCCGAGGAGAAGCCACGGCTGGTGGCCGGCCTCAGCGCCCCTGTGGACGTTGCAGCGAGACGGCTGGATCCGGATCGCCGCCCAGTCGTCCGGGCATGCGCTCAAGCCCGGTGACCTTGGAGGCGGCGGTGCGCTCGACCACGGAGTCCTTCCAGATGGGGCCACCGGACCCAGGCCCGGGCCCGACGCTGGCTGCTTCGAGCAGCGGCCGCTCGTTGATGATCTCCCGAGATCCCTTGTCGGTGGCGTCCTGGGCAGCACGGCCGACGGTTCGCACGGAGCGGGCGGGCCGGCGTCGGCCCGGGGGTGACCAAGCCGGTCGGCGACGGCCGCTCGCCGATGTCGATGCGGGGTGGGTCGGCGACGATCCGTCACGGCAAGGATCTTGAAGCAACCCGTAACCCGGTGAACAGTCCGGGGTTGGTAGCGGTGGGGGCCTGCTGTCCGTGTGCGGTCCCCTGTGCCCAGTTCCCCGGAGTTTCGAGTGGACGCTCGCGGGGCTTCGTATGTCGGGTCGGGCGAGGATGCGAGAGACCTGCTCGCCCCTGGACAGCGGGAGGACAGGGAGCCATGGCAGTGACCGAATCTGTGCGCGGGGAAACGTCCGAGTCGGCGGGGGCGCGCGCCGTGCACGAGGGGATCCTGCGGCGGCAGTCGGCGCGCGAGTCGGCGGCACGCACCTACGCCCGTTCCCTGCCCATCGTGCCAGTGCGGGCGCGCGGGCTGACCATCGAAGGGGCCGACGGCCGCCGCTACCTGGACTGTCTGTCCGGTGCCGGGACGCTGGCGCTCGGCCACAACCACCCCGTGGTCCTTGAGGCCATCCGCAAAGTCCTGGACTCGGGCGCGCCGCTGCACGTCCTGGACCTGGCGACCCCGGTCAAGGACGCCTTCATCACCGAGCTGTTCCACACCCTGCCGCCCGGCCTCGCCGACCACGCGCGCGTGCAGTTCTGCGGCCCGGCCGGCACGGACGCGGTGGAGGCCGCTTTCAAGCTGGTCCGGGCCGCCACCGGGCGCAACGGAATCCTCGCCTTCAGCGGCGCCTACCACGGGATGACCGCCGGAGCCCTTGAAGCGTCCGGGGGCGCCTTCGACGTACGGGTCGCACGCCTGCCCTACCCGCAGGACTACCGCTGTCCCTTCGGCGTCGGCGGCGAACGCGGTGCCGAACTCGCCGCCCGCTGGACCGAGTCCGTCCTCGAAGATCCCAAGTCGGGAGTGCCCCATCCCGCCGGGATGATCCTCGAACCCGTCCAAGGCGAGGGCGGCGTGATCCCCGCGCCGGACGGCTGGCTGCGGCGCATGCGGCAGATCACCGCCGACCGCTCCATCCCACTGATCGCCGACGAGGTCCAGACGGGGGTCGGGCGAACCGGTGCCTTCTGGGCCATGGAGCACAGCGGCGTCACCCCCGACGTCATGGTCCTCTCCAAGGCCATCGGTGGCAGTCTGCCCCTGGCGGTCATCGTCTACCGAGACGAACTCGACGCCTGGCAACCCGGCGCACATGCCGGAACCTTCCGCGGAAACCAGCTCGCCATGGCCGCCGGCACAGCGACCCTCGCCTACGTCCGCGAGAACCGGCTCGCGGAACGGGCGGCCGAACTGGGCTCGCAGATGCTGCGTCAACTCCAAGCAATGGCAGGCGAGTTCACCTGTATCGGCGATGTGCGGGGGAGAGGGCTGATGATCGGGGTCGAAGTGGTGGAGCCAGAGGCTGAATCCACGCAGGGCGAGGGGCCGCGGACGGCGAACATGGCGGCGCTGGAAGCGGCGGGCGACGAGCCGGGTCTCTTGGCTCCTCCGGGAGGGTGCGGGCGTGCTCCCGGCCAGGCCGAGCCTGGTGGTTCCGGTGATCTGGGTTGGCCTGGCGAGGGAGTGGCGAGCGGTCTCGTGGGCGCCGACCCTGCCCGAATTACGGGCGGCCCCTCGGCGGGCCTGCCACCTGTCGGTGGAGGAGAGCGGGCGGCGGCGACAGCGCAGGACCAGGATCGCCGCCCACGTCCAGCTGCCCCCGGACTCGCAGCCGCGATCCAGCGGGAGTGCCTTCGACGCGGCCTGATCGTCGAACTCGGCGGCCGCCACTCCAGCGTCGTACGGCTGCTTCCACCCCTGACCATCAGCGACGAGCAGGCCCACGCGGTGCTGGACCGGCTGGCCGACGCGGTGGACGCTGTGTCGCGCAACCACGCCGACCACGACGGGACCTACCAGCCGCACCCGGTCCAGCGACGGCGCGGCGGCCGAACCGATCGGACAGATCAGCCAGGCCGGGCCGACTGGGCCGACCGGGCCGTGTAGTCCGGCAGCCGATGAGGGCGCGCCACTTCCCACCTCGAGCTGTGCCGCCGCGTCGGCGTCAGCCGACCGACCCACGCCCGAGCGCCCCCTCGCTTCCCACCGAAACCTCACCACCAACGGAACCCCCCTCCGAGCCCACCTCTGGAACGCGGGCCCCTCCAGGCCACGCCCACCCTCACCATCAGCACGGCGGCCGTCGCCGCACAGCCGGAACCACCTCAAGAGGACCAGCCTTGACCACCACCCCCGCGACCGACGGCCGTACCGACACCCGCGCGCAGGTTTCCTCCGCTCGATGGCTCTCCCAGCCGGAGCCGGAGCCGCCCGTGCCGACACAGGGCCTCGCCGCCTCCCAGACGCCGGTACTCGGGCCGATGCAGGGAGGCGCCCCGGACGGGGAGTGGCTGCACAAGGGCACCGCCGACTTCCTGGAGCATCCCGACCCGCACATGGCAGGCCAGGCCGCCGCGGTGGAGAACCTGCTCCGCTGCTGGGTACGCGAGACGAACGTCCCGGCACCCGACAACGGGGTCCTCCGAATCCCCTTGCCGGCCACCGGCACCGCCCTGCTGGTCCCGGTCCACTACTGGTCCCCGACGGGGTGGCACCGCTTCGGTCTTCCGCACCTGGCCGACGCCCCGCCCCAGTCCCCGCCGACCGACGCGGTCACCCTCGCCGCCCTACTCATCAGGGAGACGCTCGGCGGCGGCAGCCCTGCTGCCGACGGTGCTCCTCTGCCGAACTCCGATACTGCGACACCCCCGACCGCCCCCACACCGTGTGCTCGGGCCTCCCTCGCTTCCTCGCCCGTACCGTCTCCCACCGCTGCATCCGTGAAGTCCGCCGCGTCTCCGACCCTTGCCGTATCCCCGCTCGCTGCCGTGCCTCCGGCCTCCGAGTCCTCCGCCTTTCCTGCGCCCACGAACCCCTCCCTCCCTGCGTTTTCCTCCGACGCCACCGACCTCGTTGCCCGTGTCGCCGACTCCGTCCGGCGAACTGTCACGTTCATCAGCGAGCGCCGTGAGCACCCTGCCGACTGCCCCGACCACTTCCTCGCGTCCGAGCAGGCTCTCCTCCTCGGACATCCGCTCCACCCGACGCCGAAGAGCCGCGAGGGTCTCTCCGATACCGAAGCTCGGCGGTACTCACCCGAGTTGCGTGGTTCCTTCCCCTTGCACTGGCTGGCTGTCGCTCCCTTCCTGCTCGCCACTGACTCTGCTTGGACCGAACGTGGCAGGGCTGTCCCGGCCGCGCACCTCACCGCCCGCCTCGCCGGTCATGAGCTGCCGGTGCCCGACGGGTACGCGGCCCTCCCCCTGCACCCTTGGCAGCACCGCGAGGTCCTGCATCGCCCCGACACCGCGGCCATGGTCGAGGCCGGTCTGCTCCGGGACCTCGGCGCCCACGGGGCTCTGTGGCACCCCACCTCCTCCGTCCGAACCGTCCACAGGTCCGGTGCCCCCGCCATGCTCAAGCTGTCGCTGGGCCTGCGGATCACCAACTCGCGCCGTGAGAACCTCCGCAAGGAGCTGCACCGCGGTGTCGAGGTACACCGCCTCCTGCGCAGCGGTCTCTCCACCCAGTGGCAGGCTGCGCACCCCGGTTTCGACATCGTCCGCGACCCGGCATGGCTCGCGGTCGACGGGCCGGACGGCGCTCCTGTGCCCGGCTTCGACGTGGTGATCCGGCACAACCCGTTCACGCCTTCCGACAACGTGTCCTGCGTAGCAGGACTCGTCTCACCCCGTCCCTCCGCACAACCCGGCACCACCCTCGGGCGGCCGCGGTCGGGCAAGGAAGTTCTCAGGTCCCGTCTGGCCGACGTGGTCACGCATCTCGCCGTCCGGACGGGGCGCCCTCGCGGGGCCGTTGCCGCCGAGTGGTTCCTGCGCTACCTCGAACAGATCGTCCGTCCAGTTCTGTGGCTGGACGCCGAGGCCGGAATCGCCCTGGAGGCGCACCAGCAGAACACCCTGCTTCTGCTGGATGGTGACGGCTGGCCATCAGGCGGCCGGTACCGCGACAACCAGGGCTACTACTTCCGTGAGTCCCGGCGCACGGAACTGGAGGCCCGGCTTCCCGGCATCGGCGAGTGCAGCGACACCTTCGTCTCGGACGAGGTCACCGACGAGCGCTTCGCGTACTACCTCGCGATCAACAACGTGTTCGGTCTCATCGGCGCGTTCGGTTCCCAGCATCTTGCCGACGAGCAATTGCTGCTCGCAGCGTTCCGCCGTTTCCTCAACAACGTCGCCGCCGGTCCCGCCCGGTTGAGCACATCACTGCCGGCACACCTGCTCGACTCACCGGTCCTGCGATGCAAGGCGAATCTGCTGACCCGAGTGCACGGCCTCGACGAACTCGTCGGCCCGGTCGACACCCAGTCCGTCTACGTCACCATCGCCAACCCCCTGCACATCTGACCGTCTGTGTCGCCCATGCCATCCCGTACTTGCGTCTTGTCCGCCGCTATCCCTCACCTCCGTCGCTCCCCGTCGCTCGACTCCTGTGCTCCCGACACCGTCTCCGGCCTTCGCCAATCTCCTTCATCCCTGAGGAACATGACCCACCCCGTCTCCTGAGAGGAGCGTCGCCGTGCCTCCCACCGACGCAAGTGCCAACGCCGATGCCGCCCCCGTCACCGACATCGGTACCGCCACGAGCCCGGGGGCTCGTGAGAGCTGTGGCGCCCCGGCTGCCGGCGCGAGCGCGGACAGTGAGGACACGCTGGACGTGCCCCTGCCCGACGAGATCATCGCGCTCTTCGAGGAGGACGCCGGTGGAGTCGGGGCAGGGAACCTGGGCGCAGGCTCAGCAGCCGGGGCGGCGGCCCCGCCGACACCTGATCCCGTTGCCAAGCCCGTGCCCGATCCGACAGACGCACCCGTACTCGATCCCGCAGCAGTACCCGCCTCCGACCTGTCCCACGCCGAAGATCTGCTCGACCACATTGCCGACTGGGGGCCGATCAGCACACCCGCAGGAGTGCTTCACCTGGTCCCCGTGCGGGTCGACCGAGACCTTCCGATCATCGGCCACTGGATGAACGATCCCGCCGTCGCGGCGTTCTGGGAACTTGCCGGACCCCCGAACGCGACCGAGGAACACCTGCGGCTCCATCTCTCCGGTGACGGACGCAGCGTCCCGTGCCTGGGATTGTTGGAAGGCACGCCGATGAGTTATTGGGAAATCTACCGGGCCGACCTCGACCCGCTGGCCCGGCATTATCCGGCCCGGCCTCATGACACCGGCGTCCATCTCCTCATCGGAGCCGTCGGCGACCGTGGGCGAGGACTTGGCGGGATCCTCCTCCGAGCAGTCGCCGACCTCGCACTCGACAGGCGCCCCGCCTGCGCTCGCATCGTCGCCGAACCCGACATTCGCAACACCCCTTCCGTCGCCGCTTTCCTGAGCGCCGGCTTCCGGTTCTCAGCCGAGGTCGACCTGCCCGCCAAGCGGGCTGCCCTCATGGTCAGAGATCGAAGTCTGCGCCATCTGCTGTGACGCCACGTCGCGGCATCATCACTTTTGGTACACCGCTCGCGGCGATCCGGTTCCCACTCCCGACGAACCGGTTTCAGGCAGAGTCGATCTCTCACACGCTCAGGGTCGGCGGTCGACTGCCGAGGCAGCCGAGGCGTGTGGCGCATGCAGGGCTGGGCCCTCCGAATCCGTACCTGCCAGGCCCGCACCACTACCGATTCTCTTCGCCAAACCCCGCCGACCGGCCCACGTCCGAACCGCCCGCCACACCCACCCGACCCGGCCATGTCCGAACCGCCCGCCACACCCACCCG
>NZ_JAGMUL010000121.1:128247-129157 GCF_019049285.1 Streptomyces sp. AC550_RSS872 | reverse complement strand
GTGGTTGAGGGTGCCGGTGAGGCGGAGTGCGGTGGGGATGTTGTAGGTGGGGGTGGGTCCTTCGAGTTGGTGGAGGAACCACAGGCGTTGTTGGGCGTGGGACAGGGGGATGTGTTCGGGCCGCTTACGGGGGGTGAGGGGGGTGCGGGCGCCTTGGGTGGTGTCGAGTGCGGCGGTGAGGGCGGCGATGGTGGGGGTCTGGAAGAGCTGTCGGATGGGGAGTTCGGTGTTGAGCGTGGTGCGGATGCGGCTGACGAGGCGGGTGGCGAGGAGGGAGTGGCCGCCGAGGCGGAAGAAGTCGTCGTCGATGGTCACCCGGGCGACATCGAGCACATCCGCGTACAGACCGCAGAGGATCTCCTCGCGTGGGGTGCGCGGAGAGCGGCCGGTCGTACGGTCGCCGTAGTCGGGTGCGGGTAGAGCCCTGCGGTCCAGCTTTCCGTTGAGTGTCAGAGGGAGCGTTTCCAAGGTGACAAAGGCTGACGGCACCATGTACTCCGGAAGCTCCGCCGCCACATGCCTACGCAGCACCTCCTCACTGACCGGCTCCTCTGCCACGGTGTACGCCACTAGACGCTTGTCGCCCGGCCGATCCTCGCGGAGGATGACAGCCGCCTGCGCGATGCCGGAGCATGCCGCCAGCACGGCCTCGATCTCCCCGGGCTCGACGCGGAAGCCGCGCAGCTTGATCTGGTCGTCGACCCGGCCGAGGAATTCCAGCTGGCCGTCTCGGCCCCAGCGGGTGAGGTCGCCGGTGCGGTACATGCGGGTGCCGGGTGTGCCGTGCGGGTCGGCGATGAAGCGGTGTGCGGTGAGTTCGGGGCGGTTGAGGTAGCCGCGGGCGAGGCCGGAGCCGGCGATGTAGAGCTCGCCGCCGGTACCGGGCGGCACCGGCTGGAGGTTGCTGTCG
>NZ_JAGMUL010000121.1:124478-128237 GCF_019049285.1 Streptomyces sp. AC550_RSS872 | reverse complement strand
GTGTGCCGTGCGGGTCGGCGATGAAGCGGTGTGCGGTGAGTTCGGGGCGGTTGAGGTAGCCGCGGGCGAGGCCGGAGCCGGCGATGTAGAGCTCGCCGGGTGTGCCGGGGGGCACGGGTCGAAGCCTGCTGTCCAGTACGTAGAGGCGGGTGTTCCACAGGGGGCGGCCGATGGGGACGATGCCGTGTGGTTGTGGGTCGTTGGGGGTGATGGGGTTGACGCTGGAGAAGACGGTGGTTTCGGTGGGCCCGTATTCGTTGGCGACGGTGATTCCCGGGCACGCTTGGCGTACGCGGTGTACGGCGGTGGGGGAGACGACGTCGCCGCCGGCCCAGATCTCGCGTACGCCGTGGAAGCACTCAGGACGCTCCTCCGCCAACACCCGGAAGAAGCCCGCGCTGACGAAGAGCGCGGTCACACCCTGCTCGGAGATGACGTCGGCGAAGTCGGTGGGGGCGAGGTGGCCCGGTGGGGCGACCACGACGCGGCCGCCGGTGAGGAGAGGGGTCCAGATTTCGAAGGTGGAGGCGTCGAAGGCGTAGGGGGAGTGCATCAGGACGCGGTCGTGGTTGCCGGTCTGCCAGTAGTGGTCGGCGGCGAGGTGGACGACGTTGTGGTGGGTGTTGGCGACGCCCTTGGGGGTGCCGGTCGACCCGGAGGTGTACATGACGTACACGACCTGCTCGGCGTCGGTCCGTACCGCCGGATTGGTCTCGGGCTCGTCACCCGACGACGGCGTGTCCTGGTCGACCCGCAGGACGGGGATGTCGATGGAGAAGCCGAACTTCTCCTCCGGCCTGTCGGTGAGCAGGGCCGTAGCCGCGGTGTCCCGCAGGATCCATGTGGAGCGCGCGGCGGGCTGGTTGGGGTCCAGCGGCACATACGCGCCGCCCGCCTTGAGGACGGCCAGGCTCGATACGACCAGGTCGCTCGAACGCTCCTGAAGGACCGCGATCCTGCCCTCGGGCGGCAGCCCGAGTCGCAGCAGCCGGTGGGCGAGGCGGTTCGCCCGGGCGTTGAGCTGCCGGTAGGTCAGCTCCTCGTCTCCGGCGACGATCGCGACGGCGTCAGGGGTCCGGGCTGCCTGTTCCTCGAACAGGGCGTGCACGCTCGACCCGGACGGATAGTCAACCGCGGTGTTGTTCCACAGAGTCAGAAGCTCATGCCGCTCGGACTCCTCGAGAACGTCGACCGCATCCACCGGCCGGTCCAAGTCGGCGGTGAGCGCATCCAGAAGGCGCACCATACGGGCGGCAATGGACTGCGCGGTAGCCGAATCGAAGATGTCCGTACTGAACTCCAGCGAACCGTTCAGCCCGTCGGGTAGGCCCTGCGGGTCACGGGACTCGTCGAAGGAGAAGGCCAGGTCGAACTTGGCCATGCCTGTCCCGGTCGGTTCGAGCTCGATATCGAGTCCCGGCATCTCGGCCACGGTGCCCAGCGCGTCGTGCTCGGCGTTGTTGAGGGTGAGCATGACCTGGAACAGGGGGTGGTGGGCCAGGCTGCGGGTGGGGTTGAGGTGCTCGACCAGTCGCTCGAAGGGGAGGTCCTGGTGGGCATAGGCGTCCAGGTCGGTTTCGCGCACGCGGTCCAGCAGTTCGCGGAACGTTGGGCGGCCGCTGGTGTCGGTGCGGAGCACGAGAGCGTTGACGAAGAAGCCGACCAGATCATCGGTCGCCTCGTCGGTACGCCCGGCGATGTCGGTACCGATGGGGACGTCGGTCCCGGCGCCCAGGCGGGTCAGCAGGGTGGCCAGGGCGGCCTGCAGGACCATGAAGACGCTGGTGTGTGTGTTCTGGGCGACGTCGGCCATGCGACCGTGCAGCGTCGCGGGGATGGTGACGGGAACGCGGCCGCCGCTGTAGGAAGCGGTGGCGGGGTGGGGCCGGTCGGTGGGGAGCTCGAGCTTCTCCGGTAGTCCGGCGAGCGCGTCGGTCCAGTAGGAGAGTTGCCGGCTTGCTGCGCTGTCGGGGTTGTTGGTGGTGCCGAGCAGCTCGTGTTGCCAGAGGGTGTAGTCGGCGTACTGGATTGGTAGGGGTTGCCAGGCTGGGGCCTGGCCTTGGACGCGTGCGGTGTAGGCGGTGGTGAGGTCGTGGGCGAGGGGGCCCATGGACCAGCCGTCGCATGCGATGTGGTGCAGGAGCAGGAGAAGTACGTGCTCGTTGTCGTTGAGGCGGAACAGCGAGGCGCGGATGGGGATTTCGGTGGTCACGTCGAAGCTGTGTGCGGCGGCTTTGGCGATTACCTGGCTGAGCACTGTCTCGTCGGTGTCCGTTACGGCGAGCGGGACTTCGACCTGGCCGGCGGGGAGGATGGTCTGGTGGGCGCCGCGGTGGTCCTCGGTGTAGAGGGTGCGGAGGGTTTCGTGGCGAGTGGTGAGGTCGTGGAGGGCTTGGGTGAGGGCGTGGTGGTCGAGAGTGCCGGTGAGGCGGAGTGCGGCGGTGATGTTGTAGGTGGGAGTGGGTCCTTCGAGTTGGTGGAGGAACCACAGGCGTTGCTGGGCGTACGACAGCGGAATGCGCTCGGGCCGCTCGCGCGCCGTGAGAGGGGTGCGGGCGCCGTGGGCGGTGTCCAGGGCCGCGCCGAGTCCGGCAACGGTCGGGGTCTCGAAGAGCTGTCGGATGGGGAGTTCGGTCTTCAGGCTGGTGCGGATGCGGCTGACGAGCCGGGTGGCGAGGAGGGAGTGTCCGCCGAGGTGGAAGAAGTCGTCGTCGATGGTGACGTGGGGGATGCCAAGGATGTCGGCGTAGAGGCCGCAGAGGATTTCCTCACGCGGGGTGCGCGGGGCGCGGCCGCCGCTGGTGTGGATGGTGTAGTCAGGTGCGGGCAGGGCCTTGCGGTCCAATTTCCCGTTGGGGGTCAGGGGCAGGGACTCCAGGGTGAGGAACGCCGCCGGAACCATGTACCCGGGCAGCTCTCCAGCGGCGTAGGTGTGCAGTTCCCGCTCCGTGAGCGGGGCGCTGGTGACGGTGTAGGCGACGAGGCGCTGGTCGCCGGGGGTGTCCTCGCGCAGGATCACGGCGGCCTGGGCCACTGACGGGTGTGCGGCCAGGGTGGCTTCGATCTCTCCGAGCTCAATGCGGTGGCCGCGGAGCTTGACCTGCTCGTCGGTGCGGCCGGCGTATTCGAGTTCGCCGTCACTGCGCCAGCGCGCCAGGTCGCCGGTGCGGTACATGCGGGTGCCGGGTGTGCCGTGGGGGTCGGCGGTGAAGCGTTCGGCGGTCAGGCCCGGACGCTGGTGGTAGCCGCGGGCCAGTTGTGGTCCGGCGATGTAGAGCTCACCGAGTGTCCCTGCCGGTACCGGGCGCAGGGCGGCATCGAGGACGTAGAGGCGGGCGCCTGGGAAGGGCCGTCCGATGGGGATGGGTCCTTCGGAGGGTTCCTGGCCGGGGAGGAGGTGGTAGTCGCTGGTGCTGACGGTGGCCTCGGTGGGCCCGTAGTCGTTGATGACCGTGACCTGCGGGTGGCGTGTGCGCCATTCGGTCAGGGCGTGGGGGAGGAGCTGTTCGCCGCCGATGATCAGCGTTTGGGTGGGGGAGACGGTCTCGGGCAGGGCGTCGAGCAGCGGCAGGTGGGACGGTGTGATTTTGAGGAAGGTCGGTTGCGGGGCGTCCTCGGTCAGGTCCGTGAGGTGGATGGTGCCGCCGCTAATGAGGGGGGTCCACAGAGCGGTTACGGTCAGGTCGAAGGCGAGGGGGGAGTGCAGCAGGGTGGAGCCGGTGGCGGGGTAGGTGTTGCGGGCACGCGTGAGATAGGTGG
>NZ_JAGMUL010000121.1:120631-124223 GCF_019049285.1 Streptomyces sp. AC550_RSS872 | reverse complement strand
GTCGTTGAGGATGTGGGCGATGCGCTCCGCCGGGTAGTCCGGGTCGATGGGGACGTAGGCGGCGCCGGACTTGACGATGGCGACAAGAGCGGTGATCAAGTCGGGGCCGCGGGGTATGCCGACCGTGACGAACTGCTCCGGGCCCACCCCGCCGGCCGCCAGATGGCGCCCCAACTGGTTCGCCCGTGCGTTGAGTTCCGCGTACGTCACGTCCTGGCCCGCGCAGGTCAGTGCCACCGCATTCGGCGTCGCGGCGGCCTGCTCCTCGAACAGTGCCACCACATCCACGGGCGCGGTCTCGACCTGCTGCCCGTTCCACTCCTCCAGGAGCTGATGCCGCTCCGCCGGGTCGATCAGCTCAAGGCGGGCAAGGGACTGCTCAGGATCAGCCGCGATGGCGCGGAGCGCTCGTACGGCACTGGTGCCGACCGATTCGGCGAGATCCTTCTCGCACGCGTCCGTACGGTAGTCAAGGCGCAGCTCGATGCCCGACTCCCGCTGGAAGACGACGAGATGCAGCACCGAGTCGGTGGCATCCGCGCCTTCGGCCCTGGTGAGGCGGAGGCCTTCGGCCTCCAGCCGCGCGGTGGTCCCGGCGACGTCGACCGGGTAGTTCTCGAAGACCATTGCCGTGTCGAAGAGCTTCTTGTGCCCCGTCCAGCGCTGAATCTCGGCCAGGCTGACCCACTGGTGGTCGAGGAGCTGGTTCTGTTGCCGCTGGAGTCCGGTGAGGTAGCCGACAATGTCCTGGTCGGCGGTGGGCCGGGTGTGGACGGGCACCGTGTTGATGAACAGGCCCACCATGCTCTCCACGCCCGGCAGTTCGGCCGGGCGGCCGGAGACGGTCGTGCCGAAGGTGATGTCGGTGCGGTTGAGCGTGTGGGCGAGGGCGAGGGCCCAGGCACCCTGAAGGACGGTGTTCAGGGTGAGGTCGTGGCTGCTGGCCCAGCGGGCGAGTTGGTCGGTTGTCTCCTGGTCCAGGTAGAAGGAGAGACGTTCCGGCGCAGTCGTGACGGGGCCCGCCTCGGGGGCGATGAGGGTGGGCCCGTCCAGGGTGCCGAGCGCGGCCGACCAGGCATCGCGCGCGGCCTCGTGGTCGCGCTCGGCGAGCCAGGCCAGGTAGTTGCGGTACGGCATCACCCGGGGGAGGCCGGTGTCGGAGCCGGACATGTACAGCGACAGCAGTTCGCGGACCACGATCGGCAGTGACCAGCCGTCCAGGAGGATGTGATGGTTGGTCAGCAGGAACCGGTAGCGGTACTCGCCGAGCCGCAGCAGGGTGAGGCGCAGCAGCGGGGGCCGGGCGAGGTCGAAGCGGGTCCAGCGGTCCTCCTCCGCGATGCGCCGGGCCCGGGTGTCCTGCTCGTCCGTGGAGAGGGCGGAGAGATCGGCCTCGCGCCAGGGCACCGGCACCTCACGCCTGACGGTCTGCAGCCACTCGCCCGAGCTCTGCTGCACGAACGCCGCCCGGAGGTTGGCGTGCCGCTGCAGTAGCGTGTGCGCGGCTGCACGCAGTGCGCCGGAGTCGACCGCCCCTTCCAGGTCGAGGGAGAGCTGGGCGGTGTAGACGTCCAGGCCGTGTTCTTCCATCACATGGTGGAAAGCGAAGCCTTCCTGAAGGGGCGACAGCGGCAGTACGTCCTCAAGCGGGGGACCGGATGCCTCCAACTCGTCGATGTGTCCCTGGGTGAGCGCGGGGTGGGCGACGTCGGAAGGGGTGAGGCCGCCGGCATCGGCACGTCGGCCATGGGTGACCAGGGACTTGAGCATGTGCAGCCAGTAGTCGGCCAGCGCCCGCATCTCGTCCTCGGTGACGAGCCTGCCCGCGTAGGTCCAGGCGGCCTGGAGCTGGGGGCCGTCGTCGGCGTCATGCGTGATGGCGTTGAGCGTTACGGGGTGAGCGAGCGGGGTGTCCGCGTGCGTGCCCGCGATGTCGGCGGCGACCATGGACCAGGCGGCGTCGGCGTTGGCGCTGGTGGCGATGCGCCCGAGGTAGTTGAAGGCGTACTGGGGGGTGGGCAGTCCGGCGAGCTGTGCCTTCGTCGCGTTGTTGAGGTAGCGCAGCAGCCCGTAGCCCGCGCCCTGCTGCGGGGTGGTGCGGATCTGCTCCTTGACGAGCTTCAGGGCGTGTCCGAGCGAGGGGCCGCCGTTCCAGGCATCCGTCCAGTCCGTGGTGCGGGGATGCAGCCGCACTGGGTGGGCTGTGGTGAACCAGCCCGTGGTGCGGGCCAGGTCGGCTCCGGGGGCGAGATGTTCGTGGCGCCCGTGGCTCTCCAGCGTGAGGGTGACGGGCCGGTCGGCATGGCCCAGGTGTGGATGGTCGCGGTGCCAGCGCGCTGTGGCCAGGCTGAACGCGGTGAGCAGCAGGTCGTTGACGGTGGCGTTGTAGAGGCCGGGGACCCAGGTGAGAAGGGCCCGCGTGGTCTCGGCGTCGAGTACGGCCGTGTGGTGCCCGGCGGTGCCGTGTGTGTCCTGTGCGGGGTCGAGGACCAGCAGGGGCGGGTGGCTGAGTGTTTCCGTCCAGTGGGAGAGCTGGTCCTGGAGATGTGGGTCGCCGGCACGGTCGTTGATGGTGGTCGCCCAGTGCCGCCACGGGGTTCCGGTGGCGGGCAGCGTACCCGGGGCCTCGTGAGCGATGACCTGGCGGTGAGCTGTGGCGAGGTCGTCGAGGAGGATGCGCCAGGAGACGCCGTCGATGACGAGGTGGTGGGCGATGAGGGCGAGGTGGGCCGGTTGGTGGGGGCCGTGGTCGAGGTAGAGGGCGTGGAGGTTGTGGGCGTGGTGGGGGTTGAGGTGGGTGCGGGCTTGGGCGGCGTGGTGGGTGGTGAGGTCGTGGAGTGTTTCGGGGGTGGTGTGGTGGGTGGCGTCGATGTGGGTGAGGTGGTCGGCGGCACGCACCGCACCCACCGGCAGGATCTCGGTGGTGAATCCTGACCTCCCGTCCGCGTGCAGCCTGAGTCGAAGGCTGTCGTGATGGTCCAGCACGGCCTGGAGGGCGGCGGTGATCGTCTCGGCTGTGGCGTCGGCCGGGGCGGTGAGCAGGATCGACTGGTTGTACTCGTTGACGGGGCCGCCGCGTTCCAGGAACTCCCGCATGATCGCGGTCAGTGGTGCCGAACCGATGGGCTCCAGGTTCGGCTTCTGGGCCTGCGTGGGGGAGCTGTCGCAGATGGCGGCGAGTGCGGCGACGGTCTGCTGCTCGAAGACATCGCGGACGCTGAAGCCGATGCCGCTGGACTGCGCACGCGAGACGAGCTGGATGGACATGATGCTGTCGCCACCGAGGTCGAAGAACCCGTCATCGATGCTGACCGACCGGACGCCGAGGGTCTGGGCGAAGAGCCGGGCGAGCGTCTCCTCGGTGGGCGTGCGCGGCGGCCGGCCGGACTCCTGCGCGTGCTGGTCGGGCTCGGGGAGGGCCTTGCGGTCGAGCTTCCCGTTGGGGGTCAGGGGGAGTGCCTCCAGGGCGACGAACGCTCCGGGGACCATGTAGCCCGGCAGGCTCGCCGCGAGGTGACTGCGCAGTTCGTCTGCGCCGACGGGGTCCGTGGCCACGCTGTAGGCGGTCAGGCGGGGGACGCCTGGGGTGTCT
>NZ_JAGMUL010000121.1:119894-120621 GCF_019049285.1 Streptomyces sp. AC550_RSS872 | reverse complement strand
ATGGCGGGGTGGGTGGTGAGTGTGGCTTCGATTTCGCCGGGTTCGATGCGGTGGCCGCGGAGTTTGATCTGGTGGTCGGTGCGTCCGGCGTATTCGAGGTGGCCGTCGGCGCGCCAGCGGGCGAGGTCGCCGGTGCGGTACATGCGGGTGCCGGGTGTGCCGTGGGGGTCGGCGGTGAAGCGTTCGGCGGTCAGGCCGGGGCGTTGGTGGTAGCCGCGGGCCAGTTGTGGTCCGGCGATGTAGAGCTCACCGAGTGTCCCTGCCGGTACCGGGCGCAGGGCGGCATCGAGGACGTAGAGGCGGGCGCCTGGGAAGGGCCGTCCGATGGGGATGGGTCCTTCGGAGAGTTCCTGGCCGGGGAGGAGGTGGTAGTCGCTGGTGCTGACGGTGGCCTCGGTGGGCCCGTAGTCGTTGATGACCGTGACCTGCGGGTGACGTGCGCGCCACTCCGCCAGGGCGTGAGGGAGGAGCTGTTCGCCGCCGATGATCAGCGTTTGGGTGGGGGAGACGGTCTCGGGCAGGGCGTCGAGCAGCGGCAGGTGGGACGGTGTGATTTTGAGGAAGGTCGGTTGCGGGGCGTCCTCGGTCAGGCCGGTGAGGTGGATGGTGCCGCCGCTGATGAGGGGGGTCCACAGAGCGGTTACGGTCAGGTCGAAGGCGAGGGGGGAGTGCAGCAGGGTGGAGCCGGTGGCGGGGTAGGTAGTGCGAGCCCGCGTGAGATAGGTAC
>NZ_JAGMUL010000121.1:116902-119824 GCF_019049285.1 Streptomyces sp. AC550_RSS872 | reverse complement strand
GTCGTTGAGGATGTGGGCGATGCGCTCCGCCGGGTAGTCCGGGTCGATGGGGACGTAGGCGGCGCCGGACTTGACGATGGCGACAAGAGCGGTGATCAGGTCGGGGCCGCGGGGTATGTCGACCGTGACGAACTGCTCCGGGCCCACCCCGCCGGCCGCCAGGTGACGGCCCAACTGGTTCGCCCGTGCGTTGAGTTCCGCGTACGTCACGTCCTGGCCCGCGCAGGTCAGTGCCACCGCATTCGGCGTCGCGGCGGCCTGCTCCTCGAACAGTGCCACCACATCCACGGGCGCGGTCTCGACCTGCTGCCCGTTCCACTCCTCCAGGAGCTGATGCCGCTCCGCCGGGTCCAGCAGCTCGGGCCCTGCAAGGGACTGCTCAGGATCAGCGGTGAAGGCGGTGAGGAGGTGCGTGAGGCGTTGGAGGAGAGTCGCTGCGGTACCCCTGTCGAACAGATCGGTGCTGAACTCCATGGTGAGGGAGAGACCGTCCGGCTTGCCGTCGTCGGTGGTGGCTTCGTTGACGGCGAAGGTCAGGTCGAACTTGGTGATGCCGATACCGGTGTGCTCGAGCGTCGAGCTGAGCCCGGGAATGGTGGCCAATGCCCCCGTGGCGTCGTGCTCGGTGTTGTTGAGGGTGAGCATGACTTGGAAGAGGGGGTGGTGGGCGAGGGTGCGGGTGGGGTTGAGGTGTTCAACGAGGCGTTCGAAGGGGAGGTCTTGGTGGGCGTAGGCGTCCAGGTCGGTTTCGCGGACCCGGTCCAGCAGTTCGCGGAAGGTGGGTTGGCCACTGGTGTCGGTGCGCAGGACGAGGGTGTTGACGAAGAAGCCGACCAGATCATCGGTTGCCTCGTCGGTACGCCCGGCGATGGTGGTGCCGATCGGGATGTCGGTTCCTGCGCCGAGGCGGGTGAGGAGGGTGGCCAGGGCGGCATGGAGGACCATGAACAGGCTGGCGCCGTTCTGCTGCGCCAGCGCGCTGAGATCCCGGTGGAGTGCAGCGGGCAGGTCGAGGGTCAGCTTATCGCCGGTGTAGCTGGCGGTGGCGGGCCGTGGGTGATCCGTGGGTAGTTCGAGCTTCTCCGGCAGTCCGGTGAGCGTGTCGGTCCAGTAGGCGAGTTGCTGTGCTGCGGGGGAGCCGGGGTCGGCTTCCTCACCGAGCAGCTCGTGTTGCCAGAGGGTGTAGTCGGCGTATTGGACGGGCAGTGGCTGCCAGGTTGGGGCTTCGTTGTTGCAGCGTGCGGTGTAGGCGGTGGTGAGGTCGTGGGCGAGTGGGCCCATGGACCAGCCGTCTCCTGCGATGTGGTGCAGCAGCAGGAGCAGTACGTGCTCGTTGTCGTTGAGCCGGAAGAGTGTGGCGCGGAGGGGGAGTTCAGCTGTCAGGTCGAAGGCGTGGCGTGCGTGCTGGCGCAGGTGTGGTTCGAGGTTGGTTTCTTTGGCCTCGATCACTGGTATGTCGAGTGCCGCGTCGGTGGTCGGGAGGATGACCTGGTGCGCGCCGTGGCCCTCGTCGGCGATGAGGGTGCGCAGGGTTTCGTGGCGTGCGATGACGTCATTGAGCGCTGTGGTCAGGGCGTGGTGGTTGAGGGTGCCGGTCAGTCGCAGGCTGCCGGGCATGTTGTAGGTGGGGGTGGGTCCTTCGAGTTGGTGGAGGAACCACAGGCGTTGTTGGGCGTAGGACAGTGGGATGTGTTCGGGGCGTTGGCGGGGGGTGAGGGGGGTGCGGGCCTCGTGTGCCCCGTCCAGGGCGGTGGTGAGGGCGGCGATGGTGGGGGTCTGGAAGAGCTGTCGGATGGGGAGTTCGGTGTTGAGTGTGGTGCGGATGCGGCTGACGAGGCGGGTGGCGAGGAGGGAGTGTCCGCCGAGGTGGAAGAAGTCGTCGTCGATGGTGACGTGGGGGATGCCCAGGATGTCGGCGTAGAGGTTGCAGAGGATTTCCTCACGCGGGGTGCGTGGGGCGCGGCCGGCGGTGTTGGTGGTGTAGTGGGGTGTGGGCAGGGCTTTGCGGTCGAGTTTGCCGTTGGGGGTGAGCGGGAGGGTGTCCAGGGTGACGAAGGCCGAAGGCACCATGTACTCCGGCAACTCGGCCGCCACATGTGCGCGCAGCGCCTCCGTGCTGACCGGCTCCTCTGCCACGGTGTACGCGACCAGGTGTTTGTCGCCCGGTCGGTCCTCGCGGAGGATGACGGCGGCTTGGGTGATGGCGGGGTGGGTGGTGAGTGTGGCTTCGATTTCGCCGGGTTCGATGCGGTGGCCGCGGAGTTTGATCTGGTGGTCGGTGCGTCCGGCGTATTCGAGTTGGCCGTCGTGGCGCCATCGGGCGAGGTCGCCGGTGCGGTACATGCGGGTGCCGGGTGTGCCGTGGGGGTCGGCGGTGAAGCGTTCGGCGGTCAGGCCCGGACGCTGGTGGTAGCCGCGGGCCAGTTGTGGTCCGGCGATGTAGAGCTCACCGAGGGTCCCTGCCGGTACCGGGCGCAGGGCGGCATCGAGGACGTACAGGCGGGTGTTGCGTACCGGGCGGCCGATGGGCACGGGGCCGGTGCCGTGTGGGACGGTGTGGTGGTAGGCGACGTCGACTGCGGCTTCTGTCGGCCCGTAGAGGTTGTGCAGGTCGACTCCGGGCAGGGTGCGGCTGAAGGCGTTGGCGGTGTCGCGGGGCAGTGCTTCGCCGCTGCTGAACACCCGGTGCAGTGTCTGTGCGCATGTGGTGGATTCCGGCTCGGCCAGGAAGGCCTGAAGCATTGATGGTACGAAGTGGCAGGTGGTCACGGCCTGTTCGCGGATGAGCCGGGACAGGTAGCGCGGGTCCTTGTGTCCTGCGGGCTCGGCGATGACGAGGCAAGCGCCCTCTTGCAGTGGCCAGAAGAACTCCCACACAGACACGTCGAAGGATGATGGTGTCTTTTGCAGTACCCGGTCGGC
>NZ_JAGMUL010000121.1:108111-116892 GCF_019049285.1 Streptomyces sp. AC550_RSS872 | reverse complement strand
CGGTTGTCGATCGCGGAGTGCGGTACGACGACGCCTTTGGGGCGGCCGGTGGAGCCGGAGGTGTAGATCATGTATGCCGGGTGGTGGGGCGTGAGGGGTGTGGTGCGGTCGGCGTCGGTGAGGTTGCCGTCCGGGTATCCGTCCAGCTCCAGGTCGTCCAGGGTGGTGAGGTGGAGGGCGGGGGCGGCGTCGTTGAGGATGTGGGCGATGCGGTCCGCCGGGTAGTCCGGGTCGATGGGGACGTAGGCGGCGCCCGTCTTCAGCACGGCGAGGAGGCTGACTATCAGGTCCAGGGAACGGGGTATGTCGACCGCGACGAACTGCTCAGGTCCCACCCCGCGGGCCGCCAGGTAACGGCCCAACTGGTTGGCCCGTGCGTTGAGGTCCGTGTAGGTCAGGTCCTCGCCCGCGTAGATCAGTGCGACCGCATCCGGTGTCGCGGCGGCCTGCTCCTCGAACCGCGTCCCCACATCCACCGGCACGTCCTCCGTCTCACGCCCCGTCCAGAGCGTGGGGAGTTGGTGCCGTTCCTCCGGCGTCAGCAAGTCGAACCGGCCGAGCGGGCGGTCCGGGTCGGCCGTCACCGCGTCCACGAGCTGCATGAACCTGCGCTGGATGGCGTCCAGTTGGTCCTCGTCGTACAGGCCGGGGTTGGCGTCGAAGTCCATGCGGACGCCGCTGTGCGGGGTGCCGCTGAAGACGAGGTCGAGGTCCCGTACGCGGTTCCCCGAGGGCCGCTCGATCTTCGCCGTCACGCTCCCGAAGGGCAGTTCAGCCCGGTGGCCGAGGATGTTCACCATTGGCCCGCGCAGCGCTTCCGGCGTGCTCGCGCCGAGCTCGCGCCGCAGCTCCTCGCCACGGAACCGGTGGTGCCGTACAGCTTGGCCGACCTGCTCCGCCGTGGCCTGCACCAGCTGGGCGAAGCTCATGGAGGGCCGTATGCGCAGCCGCAGCGGCAGTTCGTTGGCCAGCATGCCCGGAGTGGTCAGGGCAGCCCGGCCGGTGCGTGCGGTGACCGGAAGGGTGAGGAGGATGTCGTCCTGTGACGTCATGCTGTGCATGAACTCCGCCGTGGCGGCGATGACCACGAATGACCAGGGTGCATTCGCCCGCTGACCGGCGCCCTGGAGTGCCGTGGTCTGGCGGCGGGTGAGCTCGGCGGTGCGGCGCAGTACGGACGGTGCGGGCGGGGCGAAGCGTCCGGTCAGCGAGACGGGATCGGGATAGTCGGCCAGCGTACCGAGCCAGTACGCGCGGTCCGTCCGGTGCTGCTCGGATGCCCGGTAGGCGTCCTCGCCGCGTACCAGCCCGTCCAGGGTGCCGAACGCGCACGGCGGGCACTCTTGTCCGGCGGCGAGGGCAGAGTAGACCTCGGAGAGGCGGCGCAGATAGAGCATCAGGCTGAAGCCGTCGAGCAGGATGTGGTGGTAGCGCAGGTACAGGGTGTGGCGGCCGTCGGCGAGGGTGAGCAGGGTGTGCTGCTGGAGAGGGTCGGCCAGCAGGTCGACCGGGGCGGCCAGGTCCCGCCGGATCCAGTCGTCGGACTCCGCCGGGTGCCCGGCCAGCCGTACCTGGTGCAGCGGCGAGGCCGCGTCCGCTGCGGCTACCACCTGGTGCGGGTCGCTGCCGCTGAGGCCGATCCGGCAGCGCAGCGCCTCGGTGTCCGCGGTGGCCCGGCTGATGGCCGCGGCCATCAGCTCCGGGTCGACGGGGCCGGAGAAGTCCAGCCGGATACCGATGTTGTAGTGCGCGCTGTTCGGGTCCAGCTGCTGCGCGAGCCACACCTCGGACTGCGCGGCGGTGAGAGCGTGTCGGATCATTGCGGACTCAACCTCGGTCATCTTTCCTCGCAGAACTTCGGCCGGGCGGTGCGGAGTTGCTCGCGGGCGGTGCCGGAGCGCTGGCTGGTCAGGCTGGCTGTGCGGATGACGGCGGGCCATCCAGATGGAGCGGCCGCAGCTCGTTGCCGAGGAAGAGCTGACGCATCGCGATGCGCTGGATCTTCCCGCTGGTGGTGCGGTGTACGGCCCCTGGGCGGAGCAGCGCCACTGAGGCGACGGGCAGTCCGAACTCGCGGCTGACGGTCTGCTTGATCCCCGCGCTGATCCGGGCGAGTTCGGTGTCGCTGAACCGGCCGCGGATCTCCTGAGTGATGACGAGGTCCTCGGCATTCCTGGCGCCGGTTCCGGCCGGGACGGTGAAGGCCGCGCCGGGCAGCGAGCGCAGCTCGGTGTGCCGGCGCTGCACCTCGTGCTCGATGTCCTGCGGGTACAGGTTGCGGCCGTGCAGGAAGAGTGTTTCCTTGATCCGCCCGGTGATGAACAGGTCGCCGTCCACGAAGGCGCCCAGGTCGCCGGTGCGGAGATAGCCGGTGTCGCCGTCCTGTGTGGTGGCCCCGAACGTCTGCTGGGTGGCCGTCTCGTTGTTCCAGTAGCCGTGGGCGACGCTCTCGCCCCGCAGCCAGATCTCGCCGATCCGGCCGTCGGGCAGCCGCTCTCCGCTGTCTGGGGCGACGATGATGGCGTTGATGCCGAACAGCGGGCCGCATCCCACCAGTTCGCGGTACCGGTCCTCGGTCGGCTCGGCGCGCACGATCCGGTGCTGCTCCAGCGCATCCGCGTCGACCCGTAGGGTCAGCGGCGGGCGGTTGGGCGCTGTGGCCACCAGCAAGGTGGCTTCCGCCATGCCGTAGCCCGCCATGACCGACTCCGTGCGCAGCCCGGCGGACCGGAAGCGCTCGCTGAACGCGCGCAGGGTGCGGGCCTGGATCGGCTCGGAGCCGTTGCCCGCGTACCGCCAGCCGGAGAGGTCGAGTGCCGCCAGCTGCTGGTCGGTCACCCGGTCGTTGAGCAGGGCGTAGGCGAAGTTGGGCGCGGAGCTGAACTTGACGTCGTAGCGCTCGATGGCCCGCAGCCACAGATGGGGCCGGCGTACGAACGTCATGGGAGGCATCAGCACCGCCGAGCGCCCCGTGAGCACGCCGCCCAGCAGATGGCCGATGAGGCCCATGTCGTGGTGCATCGGTATCCAGCCGCCGTGGCGGCCGCCGTCCGGCAGCGGCAGGGCGTCCTCCATGGCCTGGATGTTGTGCAGCAGGTTGCCGTGGGTGATGACGGCGCCCTTTGGCTCGGAGGTGGAGCCGGAGGTGTACTGGAGCATGGCAGGAGTGGCCCGGTCCACCGCCGGGTGCTCCCAGGCTTCGGTGCCGGTGGCGCCGACGTCGTCGCCGTCGGTCGCCAGCATCGGGAGACCGGTGAGCCCTTCGGCCTCCGCCCACGCCGTCACCTGGTCGAGCTGCGCGGTGCTGGTGAGTACGGCCCGCACGTCGGCGTCACGGACGATGCCCTTCACTCGCAGCTGCTCGCGCTGGTTGCTCTCCGGCAGCGGCGCCGGCACGGCGATGATGCTCGCGTACAGACAGCCGAAGAAGGCTACGGGGAAGTCCGTGCCGGAGCTGTACTGCAGCAGCGCACGCTCGCCGGCCGCGAGGTGCTGGCGCAGGTACACGGCCAGACGGCGTGCCCGGTGGTCGAGTTCGGCGTAGGTGAGGGAGGTGTGTCCGTCCTCCTGCTCCGGGTCGTGGACATGGATCACCGCCTCTTCTTCCGGCATTTCGGCTGCGTTCGCGCGCACGGCCGATATCAGGTCCGAGGTGTCCCTAAGGCTGGGCATGGCTCCCTCAGTAACTTGAGTTACGGCGGTCGCAGAACAGTCCGCCTGAATGTGTGTGTTGAGATTATGGAACACGTTTACTGTGAAGGTAGCAGCGCGTTTCCTGGTAGGTCAACATGGATATTTCTGATGCTGTTCTTGCAGGTCAAAGCGGCGATAGAGCTTCGATATCCGAGCTATAGACACTGTTTGTAGAATCTCCTGCAAAATTCGGTGTGTGTTGTGCTCGGCGTATTGCTTCATGTCTTTCTGTAAGCCTTCTCGAAGGCGTTGCTCGCACCGGAAACCTTTCATTGGAGCAGTTTATGTCGCTAACCGCTGTCGCTTATTCTGAGCTGTATGTCGCGGACCGGAGGGAGGCCGTGGCGCACCTGGTCGACGGCCACGGGTTCGGCGAGGTCGCCCTGGCCGGTCCGCAGACCGGCGCACCGGACGGGATGTCCACGGCGCTGCGCAGGGATGGCGTAACGCTCGTGGTCACGCAGCCCTTCAGTGACAGCGGCGAGGGCGCCCGCTATGTGGACCGGCACGGGGACTCCATCGGGGACATCGCGTTCCTCAGCACGGACGTCGAACAGGATCAGGCCCGTGCCGTGGCCGGGGGCGCCACCTCCCTGGCAGCCCCGGCACCGTCCCGCGCACCCGGGCAGGCAGGGGCGCCGTACGGAGCCGTATCGGGCTTCGGGGACCTGCGCCACACGCTGGTCAGCGAGACCGGGCTGACAGCCGGTCACCTTCCTCCGGACCGCGAGTGGACCTTGCTGCGCGCGGTCGACGAGAGTCAGGCGACAGACCTCGCGCGCTCCGGTGACGTGTCCGCACTGGACCACATCGCGGTGTGTCTGGAGGCCGGTACGCTGCGGGACACGGTCGCCTTCTACGAGCGCGCCTTCGACTTCCCGTACTATTCCTCGGAGTACATCGAGGTCGGCGGCCAGGCGATGGACTCGATCGTGGTTCGCAACGCCACTGGCGGCATCACCTTCACCTTCATCGAGCCCGACCCTGACCGCGCCCCCGGGCAGATCGACCGGTTCCTCACCGCCCACGCCGGTGCGGGAGTCCAGCACCTGGCGTTCCACGTGGACGACATCATCGGCACCGTACGGAAGCTGTCCGAGCGGGACGTCGACTTCCTGCACACCCCGGCCACCTACTACGACATGCTGGAGGGGCGCGTCGCCGGTATGGGCGACCGGATAGCCGACCTGCGCGAGACCAGCGTCCTGGTCGACCGCGACGAGTGGGGCTACCTGCTGCAGATCTTCGCCCGGTCCCCCTACCCGCGCGGCACGCTCTTCTACGAGTACATCCAGCGCAACGGCGCCCGCGGGTTCGGCAGTTCGAACATCAAGGCCCTGTACGAGGCCGTGGAGCGGGCCCGGGAGGCAGCCTCCCGATGACCGCAGCGGCCGCAGCCTCCTCGCCTCGCGCACAGCTCCTGGACTGTGCCGACTTCACCGACGCGGCACACCGGGTGCTGCCCGGCGACGTGTGGGACTTCATCGCCGGCGGCGCCGGCCGGGAACGGACGCTGGCCGCCAACGAGGCGGCATTCGCCTCCGTACGGCTGCGCCCGCGCGGACTCGCAGCCGTCGGCGAGCCGGACACCACCGTCCGGGTATTCGGCACCCGGTGGGGTGCGCCCCTGGGCGTGGCCCCGCTGGCGTACCACGGGCTGGCGCACAGCGACGGCGAGGCGGGCACCGCCAAGGCCGCAGCCGAACTCGGACTGCCGCTCATCGTCAGCACGTTCGCCGGCCAGCCGCTGGAGCGCATCCGGGCGGCGGCAGGGGAGGCCGCTCCGCTGTGGCTGCAGCTCTACTGCTTCCGAGACCAGGAGGTCACCGAGGGCCTGGCCCGTCGTGCCGCCGCCGCGGGATACCAAGCCCTGGTCGTCACCGCGGACACCCCGTACATGGGGCGACGGCTGCGCGACCTGCGCAACGACTTCCGTATCCCGCCGCACATCCGGCCCGTCAACCTCCCGCCTGCCGCCGCCCACCAGGCACCCTCCGGCAGCGCGGCCACGGGCCCGGACTCGCCAGCCGCACACAGCCGCTCGGCGTTCCGCGCGGACCAGGACTGGACGATCGTGGACCGGCTGCGGCGGATCAGCGGACTGCCCGTAGTGGTCAAGGGAGTGATGACAGGGCAGGACACGCACGCCGCGATCAGTGCGGGTGCCGAGGGCGTCATCGTCTCCAACCACGGCGGCCGCCAGCTGGACGGGGCACCGGCCGCACTCGACGCACTGCCCGAGGTGGTGACGGCGGTCGGCGGCAGCGTCCCGGTGTTCCTCGACGGCGGTGTCCGTAGCGGCGCGGACGCGTTCACCGCACTGGCGCTCGGGGCGAACGCGGCCTTCGTCGGCCGCCCCGCGCTGTACGCGCTGGCCGCTGACGGCGCCTCAGGCGTACGCCAACTGCTGTCCATCATGTCCGGCGAACTCGCCGACACCATGGTCTTCACCGGGCACCGGACAGTCCCATCGATCGATGCGACCGCAGTGGAGATGCCACGGTGACGACACCGGAGCCGACCCCCCAGGACCCCGAGCAGGTGCTGCTGAGCGAAGCGGACCTGCACCCCAGCGTGTCCCAACCGCTCATGGACACTATGACGTTCCTCAACGAGATCACCCTCCGCTACCCGGACGCGATCTCCTTCGCCCCCGGACGGCCGTACGAAGGCGACTTCGACGTCGCCGACATCGCACACCTGATCGACGCCTACGTCGGGTATCTGCGGCAGTCCGGCCGCAGCGAGGAACAGATCCGCACCGCGCTGTTCCAGTACGGCGAGACCGCGGGGCAGATCCGCGAACTGGTCGCCGACATGCTCCGCAAGGACGAGGAGATCGACGTCCCCACGGAATCCCTGGTGGTCACGGTCGGCTGCCAGGAGGCATTGCTGTTGGTGCTGCGCACCCTCTGCTCCGGTCCCGACGACGTACTGCTCGTGGACAGCCCGTGCTACGTGGGCGTCACCGGCGCCGCGAGCCTGCTGGACATCCCCGTCGCCCCGGTGGCGAGCACCCCGTACGGCGTCAGCCGGACAGCGCTGCGGGACACCGTCGAACGGCTGACAGCGCAGGGCCGCCGCCCGCGAGCGCTCTACATCGTGCCGGACTGCTCCAACCCCACCGGCGCCAGCATGCCCACCCAGGACCGTGTCGACCTGCTCGAAACCGCCCGGAGCCTGGGGCTGCTCCTGCTCGAGGACAACCCGTACGGGTTGTTCAGCAGTCGGCGCCGACCCACCCTCAAAGCCCTGGACCGGCGGCAACAGGTCATCTACCTCGGCTCGTTCGCCAAAACCGCGTTCCCCGGCGCCCGGATCGGCTATGTCGTGGCCGACCAGCGGGTCCGCAAGACCGACGGAACCGGGCTGCTCGCCGACGAGATCGCCAAGGTCAAGAGCATGGTCACGGTCAACACCCCCAGCGTCAGCCAGGCAGCGGTCGCCGGACTCCTGGTCACCGAGGGCGGCAGCCTGCGCCGCAGGAACGAGACCGCCGCGCGGCACTACCAGGACACGATGCGCCGCGTACGGAACACCCTCGCCCACGAGTTCCCGCCCGCACAGCGCTCTGCACTCGGCGTGCACTGGAACGACCCCGACGGGGGCTTCTTCCTCACCGTCGACGTGCCCTTCCCCGCGGATGAGAGCGCCCTGCGCACCTCGGCCCAGGAGTACGGCGTGATGTGGACTCCCATGCGCTTCTTCCACCTCGACGGCAGCGGTGACCGGCAGATGCGCCTGTCGTGCAGCTATGTGACGACAGCCGAGGCAGAGACCGGCGCGACCCGCCTCGCCCGCTTCATCAAGGAGTCGGTATGACAAAGTCTGGTCTGCAGGAGATCCTGCCGCTGGCCCCTCTCCAGGAGGGACTGCTCTTCCACAGTGTGTACGACGAAGCGGTCGAGAACGTCTACGCGGTACAGACCGCCCTCGACCTGGAGGGCGAACTGGACGTCGCCGCGCTGCGCGCCGCCACGGAAACCCTCTTCGCCCGGCACTCCAACCTGCGCGCCGCCTTCCGCTACGAGGGACTGCGCCGGCCCGTCCAGCTCATCCCGTACCGGGTCACAGTGCCCTGGGAGGACGTGGACCTGTCCCACCTGCCGGAAGCAGAGCGGTGGACCGCAGCCGACGAGCTGCTGTGGACCGACCGGCGCCGCCGTTTCGACCTGGCCAGGCCGCCACTCATGCGGTTCACCCTGATCCGTATCGGCGAGCGGACACACCGCCTGGTGATGACCAACCATCACATCCTCCTGGACGGCTGGTCGCGCCCGCTGCTGATCCGTGAGCTGATCGCCCTCTACCAGTCACGCGGTGACGACAGGGACCTGCCGCCGGTCAAGCCGTACCGCGCCTACCTACAGTGGCTGGCCGACCAGGACCGGCAGCAGGCGGTCGAAGATTGGCGGGAGGCCCTGGCCGACCTGGACTGCCCCACCCTGGTCGCACCGGACGCGGGCGCTCGCCCGGCGGTCATACCCCAGCCCGTACTGCGCGGCCTCGACGCCGACACCCACCAGGCCCTGAACACCGTCGCCCGCGAGCATGACCTCACCCTCAACACAATCGTGCAGGGCGCCTGGGCACTGGTCGTCAGTGCGCTCACCGGCCAGGACGACGTGGTGTTCGGCGCCACGGTCTCCGGCCGGCCGCCCGAGGTCGCCGGCATCGAGACGATGGTGGGGCTGTTCATCAACACCCTTCCGGTGCGGGTACGGCTGCACCCCGCCGAACCGCTGGTCGACGTACTCGCCCGGCTCCAGGGGCAGCAGGTAGCACTACGTTCACACCTGCACCTGGGACTGGCCGAGATCCAACGGCTGGCCGGTTCGCAGGAGCTTTTCGACACCGCCGTCATCTTCGAGAACTTCCCCGTGGACATCGAACCGGGCGGCGGAGGACAACAGCCGAGCGGTCTGCGCGTGATCGGAGTACGCGGCCGAAGCAGCAGCCACTACCCGTTGGCCCTGGTCGCGTCAGCCCGCTCCGGACTCTCCTTCCGGCTCGACTACCAGCCCGACCTCATATCCGAGAAGCAGGCCCACACCGTTATGGAGCAGCTTCTCCGGGTAGTTGGGGCGG
>NZ_JAGMUL010000121.1:102526-108101 GCF_019049285.1 Streptomyces sp. AC550_RSS872 | reverse complement strand
CCTCCGGCTCCACCGGCCGCCCCAAAGGCGTCGTCGTACCGCACTCCGCGATCGACAACCGGCTGCGCTGGATGCAGGACACCTACCAGCTCGGGCCGACCGACCGGGTACTGCAAAAGACACCATCATCCTTCGACGTGTCCGTGTGGGAGTTCTTCTGGCCATTGCAGGAGGGTGCTTCCCTCGTCATCGCCGAGCCCGCAGGACACAAGGACCCGCGCTACCTGTCCCGGCTCATCCGCGAACAGGCCGTGACCACCTGCCACTTCGTACCGTCAATGCTCCAGGCCTTCCTGGCAGAGCCGGAAGCCGCCGGATGCACGGAAACACTGCGCCGGGTGTTCAGCAGCGGCGAAGCCCTGCCCCGCGACACGGCCAACACCTTCAACGCAACCCTGCCCGAAGTCGAGCTGCACAACCTGTACGGGCCGACAGAAGCCACAGTCGACGTCACTTACCACCACGCCGCCACTTACGACACCGGACCCGTGCCCATTGGCCGTCCGGTGTGGAACACCCGCCTCTATGTCCTCGACGCCGCCCTCCGCCCAGTACCAGTGGGGGTGCTCGGCGAGCTCTACATCGCCGGACCGCAGCTGGCCCGCGGCTACCACCAGCGCCCCACCCTCACCGCTTCACGCTTCACCGCCGACCCGCACGGCGCCCCGGGCACCCGCATGTACCGCACCGGCGACCTGGCGCGCTGGCGCAGTGACGGCGAGCTCGAATACGCCGGACGCACCGACCACCAGATCAAACTCCGCGGCCACCGCATCGAACCCGGCGAGGTCGAGAACGCACTCACCGCCCATGACGGGATCGTCCACGCTGCCGTCATCATCCGTGAGGATGTCCTCGGCAATCCCCGCCTGACTGCCTACATCGTCGCTGAGCAGGCCATCAGCACCAGGGAACTGCGCACTCACCTGGCGGTGACCCTGCCCGACTACATGATCCCGTCAGCCTTCGTCTCCCTCGACAGCCTCCCTCTGACCCCGAACGGCAAGCTCGACCGCAAAGCCCTCCCAGCACCGGACCACAGCAAGACTGTCGCGAGCCGAGCCCCGCAGGGCCGTCGAGAAATCCAGTTGGCGCAACTCTTTGCCCGGACCCTGCAAGTCGACGCCGTCGATGCCGACGACCGGTTCTTCGACATCGGCGGCGACAGCATCTTGTCCATCCGGCTGATCGCCCAAGCACGCGCGCTCGGGTACGACCTCACCGTCCGGGATGTCTTCGAGCACCAGACCGTCGCCGCCCTCGCCGAGGCCGCAGCTGCCGCTTCGACCGGCGACAATGCGGACGAGGAGACGCAGGCGGTGACGCCGCTGGGCCCGGTACCGCCCACGCCCATGTCGGCGTGGCTGGCCGACGTCGGCGGACCGACCAGCGAGTTCAGCCAGTCCATCACCGTGCGCACACCCGCGGATCTCGCCTCAGGGACACTCACCGAAGCACTCCAAGCCCTGCTGGACCACCACGACAGCCTCCGTCTGCGCACCGGACCCGACGGTGAGATGGAGGTTCAACCGCCCGGCGTGGTAACCGCTACGGACTGCCTCGTCACCGTCGACGCGGTCGGCCTGGACGACGGCGCCCTCCAGCGGCTCGTCACTGAAGAGGGCACCGCAGCCCGTACGAGGCTCTCGCCCACGCACGGCGTCATGCTGCAGGCCGTCTGGCTCGACCGCAGTGCCCAGGAGGGCAGGCTCATCCTGCTGGCACACCACTTGGCCGTCGACACAGTGTCCTGGCACATCCTGCTGGGTGACCTCGTAGCCGCCTGCGAGTCCGCCGCCGCCAGGCCAACCGCCCCTGTGACACTGCAACCGACCGGCACATCATGGCGTCAGTGGGCCGCTGCCCTTCACAAGGCGGCAGCCGACCCGGCCCGTGTGGCGGAGCTCGAACACTGGCATACGACCCTCGCCGATGTCTCCGCGCACCTGTGTCTCGATCCCGCACGTGACACCCACGCCACCGAAGCGGACCACGTGTCAGAGCTCGACACGGCCACTACCCAGGCGCTTCTCACCTGGGTCCCCGGCTGCTACAACGCCACCCTCAACGAGCTGCTGCTCACCGCCTTCACCCTGGCCGTCGGCAACTGGCGCCGCAGCCGCCCGCACCCGGACGGACCCGACACCCCCGTCGTCGTCGACCTGGAGAGCCACGGACGGCATGAGCACGCGGTCCCGGGTGCTGACCTCACCCGTACGACGGGCTGGTTCACCGCTATCTACCCGCTGCGCCTCCAGCACCACGTCGCCGGCTGGGCCGGGATCTGGAACAGCGGTACCGCCCTCGGCCAAGCGCTGAAGGACATCAAGGAACAGCTCCGCCGAACGCCAGGCGACGGCCTCGGCTACGGTCTGCTGCGCTACCTCAACGACCAGACCCGATCGCAGCTGGCCGAGCTCCCCGCCGCCGAGTTCCGCTTCAACTACCACGGCAGGCTGGTCGGCACCCAGGAGTCCGGGCACTGGCAGCCAGTCTCCAGCGGCATCACTGGCATCAGCCCGGCCATGCCGACGAGCCACGCGATCGACCTCAACTCCGTCACCACGGACACACCGGCAGGTCCTCAGCTCCAGGCGCGGTGGACCTACGCGTCGAGGCTGCTGACGCAGGACGACGCACAGCAGCTGGCAGAGGGCTGGTTCAAGGCACTCCGGGCGCTCGTCGAACACGCGAACAGCGCGGACGCCGGGGGGCTCGCTCCGTCCGACGTCTCACACACCTCTATTACGCAGGCTGAACTCGACCAGCTCGAGGCAGAACTCGACTTCGAGTGGGGGATATAGAAATGGGCCAGCAGTCGCGCGGGAAGATCGAGGACGTTCTCAGCCTGTCGCCACTCCAGGAGGGCTTTCTCTTCCTGCACCTCCTGGATGAGGAAGAGCTGGACGTCTACGTCTCCCAACACTCATTCGACCTTGAGGGCGAACTGGACGCCACCGCCATGCGCGGCGCCGCGACGGCGCTGCTGAAGCGGCACGCCAACCTGCGTGCGAGCTTCCGGCAGCGCGGCTCCGGCCAGTGGGTGCAGGTGATCCACCGGGATGTGGAGCCGGTGTGGCGGGAAGTGGACCTCACCACGCTCCCGGCTGCTGAACAGGAGGCCGAGCTTGAGCGCACCGCCGCAGAAGACTGCTGGAATCGGTTCGACCTCTCCCGGCCACCCCTCATCCGCTTCACGCTGATCCGCCTCGGTGGCAACAGGTTCCGCTTCATCCTGACCAACCATCATGTTCTCCTGGACGGCTGGTCGACGCCGCTGCTCCTGAGCGACCTCATGTCGCTCTACATATCGGGCGGAGACGCCAGCGCGCTGCCACGCACCCGCCCCTACCGCGACTACCTCTCCTGGCTCAACGACCAGGACAAGAACGCTGCCCAGGAAGCCTGGGCCGCCGCCCTGGCCGACCTCGACGACGCCACCCTCATCTCACCCGAACCCGCGCCCGTCGTTGCTCTCCCCGAGAGCACCGACATCGAACTCGACGAACAGACCGGCGAAGCACTGATCCGATACGCCCGTGCCCATGGGCTGACCGTCAACACGATCCTGCAGGGTGCCTGGGCGCTGACGCTCTCCCAAGCCGTCGGGCGCGACGATGTCGTCTTCGGCACCACTGTCTCAGGGCGGCCCGCAGAGCTGGACGGTGTCGAGTCGATGGTGGGGCTCTTCATCAACACTCTGCCGCTACGCGCCCGGCTGGATCCCGCCGAGTCCGTGACGGACCTCCTGCGACGGCTGCAGTCCGAGCAGGCTCGCCTCCTGAACCACCAGTGGGTCAACCTCGCCGAGATCCAGCGCTGGGCGGGAACCGGCAAACTCTTCGACACGGCGCTGGTCTTCGAGAACTACCCCCTCGACACATCCGAGATCGACAGCCATCTGGACTCCGCACTTCTCCGTCTGACGTCACTCAGCTCAGTCGGTAACACGGACTTCGCGCTGTGCCTCGTCGCACACATGCAGGGCAACGCACTGCACATGCGCATCGGCAACCGGACCGAGCTGTGTGACGAGGAGTTCGTCAGGAAGATCGCAACGCGGCTCGTCAGCACGCTTCGGACGATTGCCGCTGATCCGGGTGGGTTGGTGGGCCGGCTGGAGTTGCTGGACCCGGCCGAGCGGCACCGGGTGCTGGAGGAGTGGAACGGTCAGCCATCCGGTGGCGGGGATGGTGCGGCGGCGGTGGATGTCGTGACGCTCTTCGAGGAGCAGGCGGCGGCCACGCCGGATGCGGTGGCGGTCACGTGTGCGGGCGAGGTGGTGTCGTATGCGGGGTTGAACGCGCGGGCGAACCGGCTGGCGTGGTGGCTGGCCGAGCGGGGTGCGGGTCCGGAGGGGTTCGTCGCGGTGGATATGCCCCGCGGGATCGATGCGGTCACCGCGCTGCTGGCCACCCTCAAGAGCGGTGCGGCCTACGTGCCGCTGGACCCGGACTATCCGGCCGAGCGCACCGCCCACGTCCTGGCCGACGCGGCCCCGGCCGTGCACCTGACCGCTCTGGACGGGCTCGATCTGGACGGCTACAGCGACGACAACCCACCGCGGGCGGCCTGCGGGCGTAACGCGGCCTACCTGCTGTACACCTCCGGCTCCACCGGCCGCCCCAAGGGCGCCGTCATCGACCACCGGGCCCTGGCCGTCTATCTGGCCCACGCCCGGGCCACCTACACCGCCGCCGCACAGTCCACCCTGCTGCACTCCCCGCTGGCCTTCGACCACACCGGCACCGCCCTGTGGACCCCCCTGACCACCGGCGGCACCCTCCACATCACCGACCTCACCGAACACACCGCACACGCCCCGCGGCCGGCCCTGCTGAAAGCCACACCCGCCCACCTGCCCCTGCTCAACAGCCTGCCCGACTCCGTGTCCCCGACCCACACCCTGATCCTGGGCGGCGAAGCCCTCCACGGCCATGACCTGGAGCAGTGGCGGCAGAAGCACCCCGATGTCACGGTCATCAACGCCTACGGACCCACCGAAACCACCATCACCGCCACCGAACACCGCCTCACCCCCGACCAGCCCACCCCCACCGGCCCCATCCCCATCGGACGCCCCTTCCCCCACACCCGCTGCTACATCCTCGACACCGCCCTGCGCCCCGTCCCGGCAGGTGTGTTGGGCGAGCTCTACATCGCCGGTGAGCAGCTGGCCCGCGGCTACCACCAGCGCCCCGGCCTGACCGCCGAACGCTTCATCGCCGACCCGCACGGCGCCCCGGGCACCCGTATGTACCGCACCGGCGACCTCGCCCGCTGGCACACCGACGGCCACCTCGAATACGCCGGACGCACCGACCACCAGGTCAAACTCCGCGGCCACCGCATCGAACCCGGCGAAATCGAAACCGTCCTGGCCGCACACCCATCAGTGACCCAGACCGCCGTGATCCTCCGCGAGGACACCCCCGGCGACCAGCGCCTCACCGCCTACACCGTCACCAGCACACCGGTCACGGAGCGGGAACTGCACACCTACGTAGCGGACCAGCTGCCCGACTACATGATCCCCGCAGCCTTCGTCACCCTCGACGCCCTTCCCATGACGCCG
>NZ_JAGMUL010000121.1:92034-102516 GCF_019049285.1 Streptomyces sp. AC550_RSS872 | reverse complement strand
CCACCAGCGCCCCGGCCTGACCGCCGAACGCTTCATCGCCGACCCGCACGGCGCCCCGGGCACCCGTATGTACCGCACCGGCGACCTCGCCCGCTGGCGCCGAGACGGCCGGCTCGAATACGCCGGACGCACCGACCACCAGGTCAAACTCCGCGGCCACCGCATCGAACCCGGCGAAATCCAAGCCGTCCTGGCCGCACACCCATCAGTGACCCAGACCGCCGTGATCCTGCGCGAGGACACCCCCGGCGACCAGCGCCTCACCGCCTACACCGTCACCACCGGGCAAGTCAGCGACGAGACACTGCACGCCCATGCCGCCGCCCACCTGCCCGGCTACATGATCCCCGCAGCCTTCGTCACCCTCGACGCCCTCCCCCTGACCCCCAACGGGAAGCTGGACCGCAAGGCCCTCCCCACGCCAGAGGAAACACAGGCCACAAAACCCACCGGGCGAGCTCCGCGCTCCCCGCGGGAGGAGATCCTCTGCGGCCTCTACGCCGACATCCTCGGCATCCCCCACGTCACCATCGACGACGACTTCTTCCGCCTCGGCGGCCACTCCCTCCTGGCCATCCGGCTACTCAGCCGCATCCGCACCAGCCTGAAGACTGAACTCCCCATCCGGCAGCTCTTCGAGACCCCCACCATCGCCGGACTGACCACCGCCCTGGACGGGGCACACGACGCCCGCACCCCCCTCACCTCCCGTGAGCGGCCCACGCGCATCCCTCTCTCCTATGCCCAGCAGCGCCTGTGGTTCCTCCACCAACTCGAAGGACTCACCCCCACCTACAACATCCCCATCGCACTCCGCCTCACCGGAAAACTCGACCGCCACGCACTCACCCACGCACTCCACGACCTCACCACCCGCCACGAAACCCTCCGCACCCTCTACACCGAGGACGAAAACGGACCCCACCAGAGCATCCTCCCCGCCAACCGCGCCGAAGTCGCGCTCCCCATAACTGACACCGACGAAAAGGCACTCAGCCAGGAACTCGCCAAAGCCACCGCACACACCTTTGACCTGACCAGCGAAATCCCCATCCGCGCCGCGCTGTTCCGCCTCAATGACAACGAGCACGTACTCCTCCTACTCCTCCACCACATCGCCAGCGACGCATGGTCCATAACCCCGCTGGCTCGGGATCTCACCACGGCCTATACCGCTCGCTGCCGGAATCAGCCGCCGCACTGGGACCAGCTCCCTGTGCAGTACGCCGACTATGCACTGTGGCAGCACGATGTTCTCGGTTCGGAAGAGGACAGCGACAGCGCAATCTCGCGGCAGCTCGACTACTGGCGACAGCAGTTGGACGGCATTCCGGGTCAGCTCGACCTTCCCACTGATCGCCCGCGGCCCGCCGTAGCCTCCTATCAGGGCGACGTCGTCAGCTTCACCATTCCGCCCCACATCCACGAGCGGCTGAAGGGGCTCGCCCGGGACAACCACAGCAGCGTGTTCATGGTGATTCAGGCCGCCGTCGCCGCGCTGCTCACCCGGCACGGCGCCGGTCACGACATACCCATCGGCACTCCCATCTCCGGACGCACCGACAACGCCGTCGAGGAGCTGGCCGGTTTCTTCCTCAACACGCTCGTGTTGCGTACCGACACGAGCGCCAACCCGTCGTTCCAGGAGCTTCTGCGCCGGGTGCGGGAGACCGACCTCGACGCGTACACCCACCAGGACCTCCCCTTCGAACGCCTCGTCGAGCACCTCAACCCCGCACGCAGCCTGGCCCACCACCCCCTCTTCCAGGTCATGCTGACCGTGCGCAACGCGCACATCCGCGGGGAGGACCAGCCGCTGATCCAGCTGCCCGGCCTGTCCGTCCAGCTGGAACCCAACGAGTCGCCCGCGGCCCGTTTCGATCTGTCGTTCTTCTTCGACGAGCCCGCAGGCGAGATGACCGGCGGTATGCCCGGAGGTGTGACGTTCAGCACCGACCTCTTCGATGCCGACACCGTACGGGCGCTCACCGACCGCCTTCTGCGCATCCTCGACACGGTCACGGCGTATCCGGACACGCCACTCAACCAGCTCGACATCCTGGGCGCCGAACAACGCCAGCAGCTCCTCGTGGACTGGAACGGCATCACTCGGGAGATTCCGGCCAAGTCCGTTATCACGCAGTTCGAGGAACAGGCGGCCCGGACCCCGGACGCCACCGCGCTGTCCTGCGACGGCCAGAGCCTGACGTACGCCGAGCTCGACGCCCGCGCCAACCGGCTGGCCCGGCTGCTGGCCGAGCGTGGCGCATGCGCTGAACGCTTCGTCGCGGTCGCCCTGCCGCGCTCACTCGACCTGGTTGTCAGTCTGCTCGCCGTACTGAAGACGGGGGCGGCCTACCTACCCATTGACCCCGACTACCCCGCGGACCGCATCACGTACATGCTGGGCGACGCAGACACCGTCCTCGCGCTGGCGACCGAGGAGACCGCGCCCCGGCTGCGGGACGCCGAGGGGCAGCAGTATGTCCGCACGATGCTCCTGGACGACGCTCATACGGCCCACGCATTGCAGTCCGCATCAGCCGCCCCCCTGACCACGACCGACCTGCACGGCCCGGAGCCGACGCCCGACAGCCCGGCATACATCATCTACACCTCCGGCTCAACCGGACGAGCCAAGGGCGTTGTCGTACCACTGCGCGGCCTGGGCAACTTCCTCATGGCCATGCAGGACCGCTTCACGCTGACCACCGACGACCATCTGCTCTCGGTGACCACCGTCAGCTTTGACATCGCCGGACTGGAGATCTTCCTGCCACTGCTGACGGGTGCGCACGTCACGCTCGTCCACAAGCGCACCGCGCAGGAGCCTGAGGCCCTCCGTCGCCTCATCGCCGGCACCCGGGCCACCCACTTGCAGGCCACCCCCAGCCTCTGGCGCGAGCTCGCCGCAGCGGGTGCCCTCGATCCGGGGCAGCTGCATGTCCTGGTGGGCGGAGAGGCTCTGCCGGGCACGCTGGCGACCGACCTGCATGACGCCGGCTTGTCCGTCACCAACCTCTACGGCCCGACCGAGGCGACCATCTGGGCAACCGCTGCCGAACTCGACAGCACCAACTTGGCAGACCCGCCCATCGGACAGCCGGTGGCCAACACCGCTGCATACGTCCTTGACCACGCACTGAATCCAGTGGCGCCCGGAGTCACCGGCGAGCTCTACATCGCCGGGCCGCAGCTGGCCCGCGGCTACCACCAGCGCCCCGGCCTGACCGCCGAACGCTTCATCGCCGACCCGCACGGCGCACCCGGCACCCGCATGTACCGCACCGGCGACCTCGCCCGCTGGCGCGCCGACGGCCACCTCGAATACGCCGGACGCACCGACCACCAGGTCAAACTCCGCGGCCACCGCATCGAACCCGGCGAAATCCAAGCCGTCCTGACGGCACACCCCGCCGTCACCCAAGCCGCCGTCATCCTCCGCGAGGACACCCCCGGCGACCAGCGCCTCACCGCCTACACTGTGGCGTCCGAAGCCGTCAGCGACGACGACCTGCGCACCCACCTAGCGGCGGACCTGCCCGACTACATGGTCCCGGCGGCCTTCGTCACCCTCGACGCCCTTCCCCTGACCCCCAACGGGAAGCTGGACCGCAAGGCCCTGCCCGCACCCGACTACACCACCGCCGGCGGCCGGGCCCCGCGCACCCCGCGCGAGGAAATCCTCTGCAACCTCTACGCCGACGTGCTCGATGTCCCGCAGGTGACCATCGACGACGACTTCTTCCGCCTCGGCGGACACTCCCTCCTGGCAACCCGCCTCGTCAGCCGCATCCGCACCACACTCAACACAGAACTCCCCATCCGACAGCTCTTCCAGACCCCCACCATCGCCGCCCTCACCACCGCCCTGGACAGCGCCCAGGGCGCTCGTGCGCCCCTCACCGCCCGTGAGCGGCCCGAGCGCATCCCGCTGTCCCACGCCCAACAACGCCTGTGGTTCCTCCACCAACTCGAAGGACCCACCCCCACCTACAACATCCCCACCGCACTCCGCCTCACCGGCACCCTCAACCACCACGCCCTCACCCACGCACTCCACGACCTCACCACCCGCCACGAAACCCTCCGCACCACCATCACCACCAACGACCACGGCCCGCACCAGACCATCCTCCCCGCCGACCAGGCCGTACCCGAGCTGACGGTGGCCAGCGTGCGTCAGGAGGAGCTGGCTGAGGCTCTGGCCCAGGCTGCGCACTACTGCTTCGACCTGAGCACCGAGCTCCCCATCCGCGCCACACTCTTCCGCCTCGCGGAGGACGAGCACGTACTGCTCCTCCTCCTGCACCACATCGCCGGAGACGCCTGGTCTCACGCACCTCTCACCCGCGATCTGACCGCCGCCTACAACGCACGCCTCAACGACACGACCCCTGCCTGGCAGCCCCTACCAATCCAGTACGCCGACTACACCCTCTGGCAACACGAGCTGCTCGGCGAGGAGGCCGATCCGGACAGCCTGGCCGCGCGGCAACTCGCCTACTGGGCCCAGCAACTCGCCGACCTACCGGACGAGGTGCCGCTGCCCATGGCTCGGACGCGGCCCGCCGTCGCCTCCCAGGCGGGCGCTCATGCGGAGTTCACGGTGTCGGCCGAGCTGCACCAGCAACTGGCCGCGCTGGCGCAGCAGAACGGCGCCAGCCTGTTCATGGTGCTCCAAGCCGCCATAGCCACCCTCCTCACCCGGCTCGGCGCGGGAACCGACATCCCCATCGGCGCACCCATCGCAGGACGCACCGACGACGCCACCGACAACCTCGTCGGCTTCTTCATCAACACCCTCGTCCTGCGCACCGACACCAGCGGCCAGCCCACCTTCCGCGAGCTGCTGAACCGCGTCCGCGAAACCGACCTCGACGCCTACGCCCACCAAGACCTCCCCTTCGAACGCCTCGTCGAGCACCTCAACCCCACCCGCACCCTCGCCCACCACCCCCTCTTCCAGGTCATGCTCATCCTCAACAACACCGAGCGTGAGTCCCTGGAGTCGCTGGGCGGCCTGCTGGACGGTCTGGAGGTCGCTGCCGAGGGTACGACGACCGCGGTGGCGCGAACCGATCTCGCTTTCGAGCTGGCCGAGCGGCAGACGTCGGACGGCGGACCGGCCGGGCTGAGCGGTAGCATCCGGTACCGTACGGACCTCTTCGACGCCGCATCCGTGCGTGAGCTGACGGGCCGGTTCCTGCGGTTGCTTGAGGGCATCGCTGAGGACTGTGACCGTCCGGTCTTTGAGTTCGGCGTGCTCAGCGCCGAGGAGCGCCGCACCGTCCTGACGACGTGGAACGACACGGCTCAGCCGCTGCCCGACGCCACTCTGCCGGAGCTGTTCGAGGACCAGGCTGCCCGTACGCCAGGTGCGGAAGCGCTGGCGTACGAGGGCGAGGGCAAGGGACTGACGTACGCAGAGCTGAACGCGCGTGCCAACCGGCTCGCCCGCCTTCTGCGCGAGTACGGCGCACGCCCCGAGCGCTTCGTCGCGCTCGCCCTACCGCGCTCGCCCCTCCTCGTCACCGTTCTGCTGGCCATCGCCAAGACCGGCGCCGCCTATCTCCCCATCGACCCGGACTACCCACACGAGCGCATCAGTTACATGCTGCGCGACGCGGGCCCCGTCCTCCTGCTCACCACCTCGGAGCAGGCGGCCGGTCTGCCGGACATGCCCGCGGACACGGCGCTGCTGGCAGTCGACGAGCCGACGGTGCGGGAGCGGACGGACCGCATGGAGGGCGGCAACCTCACGGTCGAACGCTCCGGCAAGCAACTCGCGTACGCCATGTACACCTCCGGTTCCACCGGCCACCCCAAGGGCGTGGCCACCACACAGCACGGTGTCGTCGCCCTGGTGCGGGACCGCTGCTGGAACAGCGAGGCGTCACAGCGTGTCCTCTTCCACGCGCCGCACACCTTTGACGCCTCCACATACGAGATCTGGCTACCGCTGGTCACCGGCGGCACCGTCGTCATCGCACCGCCCGGCCCGTTGGACGTGGCGGGTCTCACCGCGCTGGTGACGAAGCACGACATCACCGCCCTGCATCTGACCGCCGGTCTCTTCCGAGTGATCGCGGACGAGGCTCCGCACTGCTTCTCCACGCTCAGGGAAGTGCTCACCGGTGGCGACGTCGTCTCTCCGGCGGCCACTGCCACCGTGCTACGGCATGCACCGCACGTAACGCTGCGTCACCTGTACGGCCCGACCGAGACCACGCTCTGCGCCACCCAGCACGAGCTGCGCGCTCCCTACACCCCCGAGCCCAGCCTCCCGATCGGCCGTCCCCTGGACAACACCCAGACCTACGTCCTGGACGCCGGCCTGCGGCCCGTTCCCGCAGGCGTCGTCGGCGAGCTCTACATCGCGGGACGGCAGCTCGCCCGTGGGTATCACCAGCGCCCCGGCCTGACCGCGGACCGTTTCCCCGCCAACCCGTACGGCGAGCCGGGCACCCGCATGTACCGCACCGGCGACCTCGCGCGCTGGCGCGGTGACGGCCGCCTTGAGTTCCTGGGCCGGGCGGACGACCAGATCAAGGTACGCGGGCACCGCATCGAGCCCGGCGAGATCGAAGCCGCGCTCGCCACCCACCCGGAGGTCGCGCAGGCGGCCGTACTGCTCCGTGAGGACAGCCCGGGCGACCGGCGGCTGGTCGCCTACACGGTCACCCGGCACGATCGGGTCAGCGCCGCCGGACTCCGTGCCCATCTGGTCACGGCGCTGCCTGACTACATGGTTCCTGCGGGCTTCGTCGTGCTGGAGTCGCTGCCGCTGACGGCCAACGGGAAGCTCGACCGCAAGGCCCTTCCCGCCCCTGACTACGGCTCCTCCGCAACGGGCGGTAAGCCTCGGAGCGAGCGGGAGAAGCTGCTCGCGCAGCTGTTCGCGGAAACCCTGCGGCTGGACACGGTGGGCGTCGAGGACCGGTTCTTCGACCTCGGCGGCGACAGCATCATGTCCATCCAGCTTGTCTCACGGGCGCGCGCCAAGGGGCTCACCATCACGGTCCGCGACGTGTTCGAGCACCAGACCGTCGCCGCCCTGGCGCAGGTCACCGCGGACACCGACAGGACGGCCCCGGTGCTTCCGGATATCGGTCCGGCGGGCCCGGTACCGCTGACCCCGGTGATGTACGAGTTCCTGGAACGTGGCGGTCCCATCGCGGAGTACAACCAGTCCATCGTGGTCGCCACGCCGCCCAGCGCCACCGTGGAAACCCTCACCTGCGCCTTGCAGGCGTTGCTGGATTGGCACGACAGCCTGCGGCTGCGGCTGGCGGAGTCCCCCGACGGCTGGGCGACGGACGTCCTGCCGGCCGGTGCGGTGCGGGCCGCCGACCACCTCACCCACATCGACGCGACCCACCACACCACCCCCGAAGCACTCCAGGGCCTCATCACTCACCACGCCACCCAAGCCCGCACCCATCTCAACCCCCACCGCGCCCACAACCTCCACGCCCTCTACCTCGACCACGGCCGCGACCAGCCGGCCCACCTGGTCCTCATCGCCCACCACCTCGTCATCGACGGCGTCTCCTGGCGTATCCTCCTCAACGACCTCGCCACACTCCATGGCGCCGATGCCGCCACCAAAGCCCCCGAGGCCGACGCCGCCGATGCCGCCGTGTCAGACGCGGACGTGGACGCGGCGGACCAACCGGAACTTCCCGCCGTCCACACGCACTGGCGGCAGTGGGCCACAGCTCTTGGACGTCACGCCGAGACCGCCCATGAGAACGAGGCCGAGTTCTGGTCGCAGCTGCCGACCGACACGTCCTCGCTGTCGCTCACCCCGGGCCGGGACACGTACGCGACAGTCCACCGGCACAGTGTCCACCTCGGTACGGCTGTGACCGACGCCCTGCTGACCCAGGCCCCTGGCCTCTACAACACGACGATCACCGATGTGCTGCTCAGCGCGTTCACGGTCGCCATCATGGACTGGCGTCGCTCGCACCCCCACATCGGTCGACCGGACCAGCCGGTCGTGCTGGACCTCGAGACACACGGCCGACATGAGGAGCTGCTGCCCGGCGCCGATCTCACCCGCACCACGGGGTGGTTCACCAACGTTCACCCCCTGTGGTTCCACCCACGCATCACCGACTGGGCCGATGTGTGGCACGGAGGGCCCGCCCTGGGCAGGGTCGTGAAGGAGGTCAAGGAGCAGCGCGGCGCCGTCCCGGAACAGGGCATCGGCTACGGGCTCCTGCGCTACCTCAGCCCACGGACGGCACCACGGCTCGGGCAGCAGCCCGCTCCGCCGTACGCGTTCAACTACCTCGGCCGGGTGACCAGCGGCGCCGACGACGCCCCCTGGAGCATCACCGCGAGCGGCGTAGCGGGCACCCATCCCGACACCCCGCTCAGCCATCCCGTCTCGCTCAGCGCCGTGACCCTCGATACGGACAACGGCCCCGAGCTGCACACCACCTGGAGCTACGCCAGTGAGCTGATCCGCGATGAGGAGATCGAGCAGCTGGCAGCGAACTGGACTCGCGCCCTCGAAGCGTTGGCGGCACACACCCAGCGCGAGGACGCAGGCGGCCTCACCCCGTCGGACATCACATACAGCGGACTCGGACAGGCAGAAATCGATGAATTCGAGGCTGAGTTCGAACTTGAGGAGGACTTCTGATGAGTACGCAGTCCCGCGGAAAGATCGAGGACATTCTTCCGCTGTCGCCTCTCCAGGAGGGCCTCCTCTTCCACCAGCTGGCCGGCAGGGACGGGCTGGACATCTACACGGGTCAGTCGGCCTTTGACCTGGAGGGCGATGTCGACACTGCGGCCTTGCGCGCGGCGGCTCAGACGCTGCTCCACCGGCACACCAACCTTCGAGCCGCGTTCCGGCAGCGCAAGTCGGGGGAATGGGCCCAGCTCATTCTCCGCGATGTGAAAGCTCCCTGGGCGGAGTTCGACCTCTCCGATCTGCCGGTGGACGCGCGGGAAGCCGAGGCTCTGCGCATCGCGGAGGAAACCCGCTGGGCTCCGTTCGACCCGTCACGACCGCCTCTCCTGCGGTTCACACTGCTTCACCTGGGCGACAACCGGCACCGGTTCCTGATGACCCACCACCATCTGCTGCTCGACGGATGGTCGATGCCCATTCTGGTCCGAGAGCTGCTGTCGCTCTACGTTGCCGGAGGCGACGCCGGGCTGCCGCGCCCACGCCCGTACCGCGGCTACCTGACCTGGCTCGAACAGCGCGATCGCGGCGCCGCACGCGAAGCCTGGACCGCGGCGCTGGCCACGCTCGACACCCCCACCCTGCTCGCACCGGACCCGGGCCCTGTCACCAGCCTGCCCGAGCGGCTCTCCTTCTCGCTCGATCAGGCCACCACTGACCAGCTCACCCGCCGGGCCAAATCGACCGATCTCACCGTCAACACGATGGTGCAGGGCGCCTGGGCGCTCACCCTCTCCCAGGCGCTGAACCGGACCGACATCACCTTCGGCACCCCGGTCTCCGGACGGCCCGCGGAAGTACCCGGCGTCGAAACCATGCTCGGGCTGTTCGTCAACACCCTGCCGCTGCACACCCGGATACCGCTCGACCAGCCCATCACTCAGTACCTGCGAGACATTCAGACGCAGCAGACAAAGCTCCTTGATCACCAGTGGACCGGGCTGGCCGACATCCAGCGGTGGACCGGACACAAGCAGCTTTTCGACACCTCGATGACCTTCGAGAACTTCCCGGTTGACCCGTCCGATCCCACCATGTCCCTGGACGGCGTAAACCTCCGCGTCACCAGCTCGTCAGTCAACGCCGGCAACCATTTTCCCCTTGCCCTCGGCGCCTTCATGCGCGGTTCCGAACTCGGCTTCCGCATTGACCACCGTCCCGACCTGCTGAACTCCGAATTCGCCGAGGAGGTCAAGGCGCGCTTCCTACGCATCCTGGATGCCATCGCCAAGGATCCGGGTCGCTTGGTGGGTCAGCTTGAGCTGCTGGACCCGGCCGAGCGGCACCGGGTCCTGGAGGAGTGGAACGGTCAGCCGACCGGTGGCGGGGCGTCGCCGGTGGGTGTGGTGGCGTTGTTCGAGGAGCAGGCGGCGGCCACGCCGGATGCGGTGGCGCTGACCTGCGAGGGCGAGGAGGTTTCGTATGCGGAGTTGAACGCGCGGGCGAACCGGCTGGCGCGCTGGCTGCGCGAGCGCGGTGCGGGTCCGGAGGCGTTCGTCGCGGTGGACATGCCCCGGGGGGTGGATGCGGTCACCGCGCTGCTGGCCACCCTCAAGAGCGGTGCCGCCTACGTCCCGCTGGACCCGGACCACCCGGCCGAACGCACCGCCCACATCCTCAGCGATGCCTCTCCCGCCGTGCATCTGACCGGCCTGGAAGGGCTGGGACTTGACGACTACCGCGAGGACAACCTCACCGACGGCGAGCGGGGTGGGCCACTCGATGCCCGACAGCCCGCCTACCTGCTGTACACCTCCGGCTCCACCGGCCGCCCC
>NZ_JAGMUL010000121.1:90335-92024 GCF_019049285.1 Streptomyces sp. AC550_RSS872 | reverse complement strand
GACCTCACCACCGCCTACACCGCACGCGTCCAAGGCCAAGCCCCAACCTGGCAACCCCTACCAATCCAGTACGCCGACTACACCCTCTGGCAACACGAGGGCATGGGCCAGGAGCAGGACCCAGAGAGTGCGATCTCGCATCAGCTTGGTTACTGGACCACGGCACTCGCCAACCTGCCCGAACAGATCCAGCTCCCAACTGATCGGCCACGTCCAGCCACTGGCTCCCGGCACGCAAGCAGCATCACGTTCACCATCCCGGCAGTGACCCATAGGCAGCTGGCCGCAGTGGCGCGTGAAGGGCACGCGAGTCTGTTCATGGCGCTCCAGGCTGCTCTGGCAACGTTGTTGACACGTTTGGGAGCGGGCAACGACATCCCCATCGGTTCGCCCATCGCCGGACGTACCGACGACGCGCTAGAGGGACTTGTCGGCTTCTTCGTCAACACCCTCGTCCTGCGCACCGATACCAGCGGTCGCCCAAGCTTCCGAGAACTGCTCCATCGCGTACGTACAACTGACCTGGATGCCTACAGCCATCAGGACGTTCCGTTCGAACGCCTCGTCGAGCACCTCAACCCCACCCGCAGCCTGGCCCACCACCCCCTCTTCCAGGTCATGCTCACGCTCAACAACAACGACCAGACGGCCACGCTGAATGCTGTCGCTCAGCTACCGGACCTGGCGGTTGATTCGGTGGCACACAACTGGTCGAATCCGAAGTTCGACCTCTCCTTCAGCTTCTCCGAGACTCGCGAGGAAGCTGGTGGTGTCAGTGGTGTTCTGGACTTCAGTTCGGACCTTTTCCATCACGAGACCGCTCAGACCATCGTTGACCGCCTGATCCGACTCCTAACTGCCGTCACCGCACATCCCGACCTGCCCATCACCGACATCGACGTCCTCACTCACGCAGAAGAACGCCAAGTCCTGGAGGAGTGGAACGGTCAGCCGGGCGACAGCATGCCGCCGGTGGATGTGGTGGCGCTGTTCGAGCGGCAGGCGGCGGCCACACCGGATGCGGTGGCGCTGACCTGCGAGGGCGAGAGCCTGACGTATGCGGGGTTGAACGCGCGGGCGAACCGGCTGGCCCGGTGGCTGGCCGAGCGCGGGGTGGGCCCGGAGGTGTTCGTCGCGGTGGACATGCCCCGCGGTCTGGACGCGGTCACGGCTCTGCTGGGGACGCTGAAGAGCGGTGCGGCCTACGTTCCGCTGGACCCGGAGTATCCGGCCGAGCGCACCGCCCACATCCTGGCCGATGCTGCTCCGGCGCTGCACCTGACCGGTCTGGACGGCCTCAGCCTGGACGGTTGCGAGGACACCGATCCGCCCCGGGCGGTCCGCGCCGACAATGCGGCGTACATGCTCTACACCTCTGGGTCGACTGGTCGCCCGAAGGGCGCCGTCATCGAGCACCGAGCCCTGGCCTGCTACCTGGCCCACACCCGCAGCGCATACCCGGCAGCGGCGGAGTCGACGTTGTTGCACTCGCCGCTCGCCTTCGACCTGACCGGCACCGCCCTGTGGACCCCCCTGACCACCGGCGGCACCATCCACCTCACCGACCTCACCGAACACGCACCCCAGCCCGCCTTCCTCAAAGCCACCCCCTCCCACCTGCCGATGCTGACAGCGCTGCCGGAGAGCGTGTCGCCCACCAGCACGCTGATCCTGGGCGGGGAGGCGCTC
>NZ_JAGMUL010000121.1:87934-90325 GCF_019049285.1 Streptomyces sp. AC550_RSS872 | reverse complement strand
CCGCGCACCCCGCGCGAGGAAATCCTCTGCAACCTCTACGCCGACGTGCTCGATGTCCCGCAGGTGACCATCGACGACGACTTCTTCCGCCTCGGCGGCCACTCCCTCCTCGCCACCCGCCTCGTCAGCCGCATCCGCACCACACTCAACACCGAACTCCCCATCCGACAGCTCTTCCAGACCCCCACCATCGCCGCCCTCACCACCGCCCTGGACGGGGCACACGACGCCCGCACCCCCCTAACCCCCCGTAAGCGGCCCGAACACATCCCCCTCTCCTACGCCCAACAACGCCTGTGGTTCCTCCACCAACTCGAAGGACCCACCCCCACCTACAACATCCCCACCGCACTCCGCCTCACCGGCACCCTCAACCACCACGCCCTCACCCACGCACTCCACGACCTCACCACCCGCCACGAAACCCTCCGCACCCTCTACCGACAAGAAGACGGACACGACGCACACCAGCACGTACTCCCAGCCGACCAGGCACAACCCGAATGCACCATCATCGACCTTGACCACCCTCAGGACGACCTGCAGACAGAACTCACGAAGGCGGCTCGCTACAGCTTCGACCTGACCACCGAACTCCCGGTCCGCACATGGCTGTTCCGCCTCGCCGAGGACGAGCACGTACTCCTGCTCCTCCTGCACCACATCGCATGCGACGGCTGGTCCATGGGCCCCCTCGCCCACGACCTCACCACCGCCTACACCGCACGCGTCCAAGGCCAAGCCCCAACCTGGCAACCGCTACCAATCCAGTACGCCGACTACACCCTCTGGCAACACGAACTGCTCGGCGAGGAAACCGACCCCCACTCCCCCGCGGCACAGCAGCTCACCTACTGGACCGAAGCGCTCGCCGGACTACCGGAGAAGCTCGAACTCCCCACCGACCGACCCCACCCCGCCACCGCCTCCTACACCGGTGGCCGCGTCCCTGTCACCATCCCGGCCACGCTGCACGGTCGCGTGGCCGACGTCGCCCAGAACACGCACACCAGCGTCTTCATGGTGCTCCAGGCCGCCCTGGCCGCCCTCCTCACCCGCCTCGGCGCGGGCACGGACATCCCCATCGGCACGGATATCGCCGGTCGCACCGACGACGCCACCGACGACCTCGTCGGCTTCTTCATCAACACCCTCGTCCTGCGCACCGACACCAGCGGACAGCCCACCTTCCGCGAACTCCTCGACCGCGTCCGCGAAACCAACCTCGACGCCTACGCCCACCAGGACCTCCCCTTCGAACGCCTCGTCGAACACCTCAACCCCACCCGCACCCTCGCCCACCACCCCCTCTTCCAGGTCATGCTCACCCTCAACAACATCGGACACGACGCACTGGGCTCCGTAACCAAGCTGCCTGGGCTCGGCATCGAGGGCGAGCCGGTCAGTGCTCGCATGGCCAAGTTCGACTTGTCCTTCTCGTTCCGCGAGTCCCGTGACCCGCAGGGCACGCCCGACGGGATCCACGGTTCCCTGGAATTCGCCGCCGACATCTTCGAGCCCACGAGCGCCCAGGCCATCGCGGACCGTCTGGTGCGGCTGCTGGACGCCGTGATCGCCGATCCTGACCGGCCGGTGGACCGGGCCGAGATACTCGACCCGGCCGAACGGAACGAGCTCGTAAACTTGCGCAACGACACGGCCGTTGACTATCCGTCCGAGTCGAGCGTGCACGCCCTGTTCGAGGAACAGGCAGCCCGGACCCCTGAGGCCATCGCGATCGTCGCCGGAGACAAGGAGCTGACCTACCGGCAGCTCAACGCCCAGGCGAACCGCCTCGCCCACCAGCTGCTCCAACTCGGCCTGCCACCCGAGGGCAAGATCGCAGTCCTCCAGAACCGCTCGATCGACCTGGTCGTCTCAAGCCTGGCCATCCTCAAGGCAGGCGGCGCCTACGTACCACTGGACCCCAACCAGCCCGCCGCCCGCTCCACATGGATCCTGCAAGATACCGCCGCCCAGGCCCTGCTCACCGACCGACCGGAGAAACACTTCGGCTTCTCCGTCGACATCCCCGTCCTGCAAGTGAGCCACAACGCCCAGTCGCCGTGGGAAAACCAGCCCGAGACCAATCCGGCGGTACGGACTGACTCCGAGCAGCTGGTCTACGTCATGTACACCTCCGGGTCGACCGGCACACCCAAGGGCGTCGCCAACACCCACCACAACGTCGTCCACCTCGCCGCCGACCACTACTGGCAGACCGGCAACCACGACCGCGTCCTGATGCACTCCCCCTACGCCTTCGACGCCTCCACCTTCGAAATCTGGACCCCTCTCCTCACCGGCGGCCGCGTCGTGGTCGCCCCACCGGGCCACCTCGCCCCCACCGACTTCGCCGACACCATCTCCGAGCAGGGTGTGACCGCGCTG
>NZ_JAGMUL010000121.1:0-87801 GCF_019049285.1 Streptomyces sp. AC550_RSS872 | reverse complement strand
GGCGAGCTCTACATCGCCGGCTCCGGCCTCGCCCGCGGCTACCTCAACCGCCCCGAACTCACCGCACACCGCTTCATCGCCGACCCGCACGGCACACCTGGCACCCGCATGTACCGCACCGGCGACCTCACCCGCTGGGGCCGAGACGGCCAGCTGGAATTCCTCGGCCGCGTCGATGACCAGATCAAGCTGCGCGGCTTCCGCGTCGAGCCCGCAGAGATCGAAGCCGTATTGGCCGCGCACCCCGCCATCACCCAGGCCGCCGTCATCCTCCGCGAAGACCAGCCCGGCGACAAACGACTCGTCGCCTACACCGTGACCGAGGAACCAGTCAGCCAGGAGGCACTCCGCGCCCACGTGGCACCGCAGCTTCCCGACTACATGGTCCCCGCGGCCTTCGTCGCCTTGGACACTCTCCCGCTGACCCTCAACGGAAAGCTGGACCGCAGGGCTCTACCCGCACCCGACTACGGCGACCGTACGACCGGCCGGTCTCCGCGCACTCCGCGCGAGGAAATCCTCTGCGGTCTCTACGCCGACATCCTCCACCTTCCCCAGGTCACCATCGACGACAACTTCTTCCAGTTGGGTGGCGACAGCATCATGTCCATCCAGCTGGTCGCCAGGGCACGGCGCGCGGGTCTGGAGCTGTCCGTGCGTGATGTGTTCCAGCACAAGACGGTCGCGGCACTCGCGACGGTGGTCACCGAGGCGGCCGAGACCCCGGTGGAGGCGGCCGGGACCGGGGTCGGGCCGATGCCGCTGACTCCGATCATGCGCCAGTTCCTGGAGCGGGGTGGGCCCGTCGACCAGTACAACCAGTCGCGGCTGGTGCAGGTGCCCGCCGGGCTCGACGGTCAGGCGCTCATTTCCGCCGTGCAGACGGTCCTTGACAGGCACGACGCGCTGCGGGCACGGCTGTCCTGGAATGGTCAGGAGCAGTTCCTGGACATCGCTCCTCGTGGTGCCGTGTCCGCGGACGCGTGCGTATCGCGGGTTGACGCGGCGCAGTTGGATGACGCGGCTCGCCGCGCGCTGCTTGCGGACGAGACGCGTGCCGCCCGGCAGCGGCTGGATGCGACGCGCGGCGAGCTGACGCAGTTCGTGTGGTTCGACCAGGGGGCGTCCGCGCCCGGGCTGCTGCTGGTGCTGATCCACCATCTGGCCGTTGACGGGGTGTCGTGGCGCATCCTGGTGCCGGATCTCGCCGAGTCGTACCGGGAGGCTCAGTCGGGCCGGGTGCCGGAGCTGCCGCCGGTCGGTACGTCCATGCGGGGCTGGGCTCTCGGGCTCGCGGAGGCGGCCGGTCAGCCGAAGTGGGCTGGGCAGACCGTCTTCTGGCGGGACATGCTGGGTGGCCCGGCCGCGCCGCTCGGCGGCCGACGGCTGGACGCTGAGCGGGACGTTCGTGACAACGCGGGGCACCTGAGTCTGCGGCTGCCGGTCGCTGTCACCGAGGCGGTGCTGACTCGGGTGCCGCAGGTGTTCCACTCCGAGGTCAACGATGTGCTCCTGGCGGCGTTCGCGCTGGCGTGGGCGCGGTGGCGTCGTAGCGGTAGCGGGGAGAGTGTGCTGCTGGATCTGGAGGGGCACGGCCGGGAGGAGTCGGTCTCGCCCGGTGCCGATCTGTCCCGCACGGTGGGCTGGTTCACCAGCCATCATCCGTTGCGGCTCGACACCGGTCTGGGTGACGAGCGGGAGATCGCGGAGGCCCTGGCCGGTGGTCCGGCGGCTGGGTCCTTGCTCAAGCACGTCAAGGAGCGGCTGCGGGAGGTGCCGGACAAGGGGATGGGCTACGGACTGGTCCGCTACATGAACCCGGAGGCCGCCGCCGAGTTCGCCGGGCTGCCGGTGCCTGAGGTCAGCTTCAACTATCTGGGCAGGTTCACCACAGCTGACGTCGAGGATGCCGGGACCTTCCGGGCTCCTGACTGGACGGAGCTGAACTCGGCCGGTGGGTTCGGTGCTTCCGACCCACGGATGCCGATGGCGTACAAGCTGGACCTGGTCGCCCGTACCCAGGACGGGCCCCGCGGACCGCGGTTGACCGCGTCCTGGAGCTGGCCTCGGGAGCTGCTCGACGAGGCGGATGTCCAGCAGCTGGCCCGGCTCTGGTTCGATGCTCTGGAGGGCCTGACGGAGCATGCGCGGCAGCCCGACGCGGGTGGGATGACACCGTCCGACGTCTCGCTGTCGCTGCTCGACCAGAGCGAGATCGAGCAGTTGGAGAGTGACTGGCGCGAGCTCTCCTAGAGCGTCCCCGGGCCGTCCCCAAGGCCGTCGTCGGGTCGGATATCGATCCGATATGACGTCCTGAAACTCTGCTTACGCTCATTCTCCGTCGTCGGACGCCTGTCAAGGAGGCATCAGTTCATGAGCACCAATCCTTTCGAGGACCCCGAGGGCACCTACCTGGTTCTGGTCAATGACGAAGGACAGTATTCGCTGTGGCCGACGTTCGTCGAGGTTCCGGCCGGGTGGCAGGTCGCGCTTGAGGAGTCCAGCCATGAGGCGGCGCTGAAGTTCGTGGAGGACAACTGGACGGACATGCGCCCGAAGAGTCTGGTCGCGGCGATGGAAGGCGAGGGTTCGGATACACCGGCGAACTGACCGGACGACCGAACGGCTCACGAGGGAGGAAAGGTTGCCCGTCCTATCGGTGAACGGGATTCGGCTCCACTACAAGGACACTGGTTCGGGTGAGCCGGTGGTGATGATCCAGGGCACGGGCGGTAGCCACAGCGTGTGGCACCTCCATCAGGTACCCGCACTGACCGCCGCGGGCTACCGGGTGATCACGTTCGACAACAGGGGTATACCGCCCAGTTCGGAGTGCCCCGAGGGGTTCAGCGTCGCGGACATGGTCGGCGACGTGGCCGGGCTGATCGAACGGCTCGACCTGGCGCCCTGCCGGGTGGTGGGCACGTCGCTCGGCGCTCATGTAGCTCAGGAGCTGGCGCTTTCCAGGCCGGACCTGCTGCGGCAGGTGGTGTTGATGGCCACCCGGGGCCGGGTGGACAGGGCACGCGCCGCGCTGACCCTCGCAGAGATCGAGCTGCACGACGCCGGGGTGGTCCTGCCACCCCGGTACCGGGCCGTGGTGCGTGCGCTGCGTAATCTCTCGCCGCGGACGCTGGAAGACGACCAGGCGATGCTGGACTGGCTGGACGTGTTCGAGTTCACGGCGCCCGGTGGTCCCGGCAACCGTGCGCAGCTCGAACTCAGCAAAATGGAGAACCGGCTGCGGGCGTATGCGGATATCGCGGTGCCCTGCCATGTCGTCGCCTTCTCCGATGACCTGATCACCCCTGCGCATCTGGGCCGCGAAGTCGCCGATGCCATACCCGGAGCGACGTTTGAAGTGGTCGCCGACTGTGGGCACTACGGCTATCTGGAGGATCCCTCCGCGGTGAACAAGTGCGTGATCGAGTTCTTTTCGCTACCCATCGGCCAGTAGTCCCTACTCACAATGGACCAGACAATGGCGGTATCCATGCCAGTGTTCCAGGAAATAACCGAGGCGCAGATGATGCCGCGGGTCGTGCGGCTCGGCAGGAATCTGTACGGTGCGGTCTTCACTCTGATGAAGCTGCTGCCTGCCCGTACGATTCTGCGCAATGCGCTGCAGCGCGGTGAATTGGGGCCCGACACCGTGGTGGTGGAGACGACATCGGGAACGTTCGGTCTCGGGCTGGCCATGCAGGCCGCGCTGCTCAAACGTGATCTCGTCCTGGTCAGCGATCCGGCGATCGACGTCCATCTGCACCGGCGGCTGAGCGATCTGGGCGCGCGGGTCGAGGTCTGCACCAGCCCGGCTCCGGTGGGCGGCTTCCAGGAAGCACGGCTGCGCAGACTCGCGGAGATTCGCGCGGAGCACCCTGACACCTTCTGCCCGGAGCAGTACAGCAATCCCGACAACCCGCGGTCGTATGCCGTCGTGGCCGAGCTGCTCGGCAAGGCGCTGGGACAGGTGGACGCGGTCGTGGGTCCCGTCGGTTCGGGCGGCTCCATGTGCGGAACGGTCGGGACACTGCGGGAGTCCACACCGCACACCCGGGCGATCGGGGTGGATACCCACAACAGTGTGCTGTTCGGCCAGTCCGACGGCCCACGGCCGCTGCGCGGTCTTGGCAACAGCCTGTGGCCGCGGAACCTGGACCACACGGCGTTCGACGAGGTGCACTGGTGCACAGCGGCCGAGGCGTTCCTGGCGACGCGTCAGCTGCACGCGCAGCACGCGCTGTTCCAGGGGCCGACGAGCGGTGCGGCCTATCTGGCCGCCCGGTGGTGGGCCGAGTCCCACCCCGACGAGCTGTGCGTGGTGATGCTGCCCGACGAGGGCTACCGCTATCAGACCACCGTCTACGACGACCGGTGGCTGGCCGACAACGGCTTCGTGCTGTCCGCGCTGCCCTCCGAGCCGCTGGAGGTCGCACGGCCCGGGTCCGCCGGTGACCGGTGGACCCGTATGGCGTGGCGGCGGCGAAGCTATCTGGAGGTCACAGGCTCTGCCCCCGGTGACCGGCTTCCGGTGGCCGAGGCGGTGTCATGACGGGCCCCGGGGCGGCAGCGGGAGACCAGGCGGACACCGGGCGGCTCACCGCCACGCTGGGTGCGCGCACCAGGAGCATGGTGTTCGGCACCGCCGAGCCGGCGGCGATCGACGGCGAGCTGGAGCTGCTGACCACCATCGATCTGGCCCATGTCGTCATGCTGGCCGAGCGGGAGCTGCTGCCGGTGCGGGATGCGGCCGAATTGCTGCGGCACGTCACCCGGCTGCGGGAGAACGGCTTCAAGGAGCTGCACCACCGTCCCATGCCGCGCGGCCTGTACATGATGTACGAGAACCACCTGGTGTCCGTGCTGGGCCCGGAGGCCGGGGGCAGACTGCACACCGGCCGGTCGCGCAACGACATCAAGGCCACCACGGCCGCGATACGGCTGCGGGAGGAGCTGGCGGAGCTGCTCGGCCAGACACTGCGGCTCCATGCCGTGCTGCTGTGCCGGGCGAGGGCGTACCGCGATGTGGTGATGCCCGTCTACACGCACTTCCAGCCCGCCATGCCGGTCACCTACGGCTACTACCTGGTGGGGGTCGCCACGGCGCTGGGGCGGGACATCGGCGCGCTGCGGCACACGCTCGCGGAGCTGGACCGCTGCCCGCTGGGGGCCGGAGCGGTCTCCGGTACGGATCTGCCCATCGACCCGGCTCGTACGGCGGAGTTGCTGGGTTTCGCCGTCCCGGCGGCGCACGCCATGGACGCGGTGGCGAGTCGTGACACGGCGCTGCGGGCGGTCGCGGGTGCGGCGGGCGTGGGGCTGACACTGAGTCGGCTGGCCACGGACCTGCAGTTGTGGAGCACGCAGGAGTTCGGCTTCGTCGAGTTCCCCGAGCGGCTGGTCGGCGGGAGTTCGGCGATGCCGCAGAAGCGGAACGCGTTCCTGCTGGAGCACGTCAAGGGCCGGGCCGGCGCGGCCATCGGCGCCTGGGCGGGCGCGGCCGCCTCGATGAAGTCCACGCCGTTCACCAACTCGATCGAGGTGGGCACGGAGGCGGTCAGCGACGTGTGGGACGCGCTGTCCGGGACCGTCGAGTCGGTGCTGCTCACCCAGGTCCTGGTGAGCGGCGGGCGCCCGGTGCCCGAGCGGATGGCCGCCCGTGCCGAGGAGGGCTTCGTGACAGCCACCGTGGTGGCGAACCGCCTGGTGCGGCAGGGCATGCCGTTCCGTACCGCGCACCACCTGGTGGGCACCGCGGTGCGCCGGGCTGTCGAGTCCGGCTCCACCCGTCTTTCGGATGCGGACCTGTCGGCCGGTGGCGTCCCGTCGCTGGATGAGGTGACGGCCGAGCACCGCTACGGAGGCGGCCCAGGTGTCTTCGACGCCTCCTTCGACGCGGAGCGCCGCACGCTCGTGGACCACGCGGAATGGATGCGCGGGCGGCGGGAGTCCTGGGCTGTGGCACGACGGAAGCTGGACGAGGCCGTGGTGGAGTTGCTGGCCGGGCCGAAAGGAAGCGAGAGACCATGAGCGCGGGTACAGCGAGCGCGGCGGGGACGGCGGGCCGGGCGGGCGAGTCCGGGCCGGTGCTGGTGCTGCTGGAGAGCAACACCACCGGGAGCGGGCGGGAGTTCTGCGCCGCCGCGCGGGCACGCGGGCTGCGCCCGGTCCTGCTGGCCAGGTCTCCGGATCGGTATCCGTACGCGGCGGCGGACGCGGTGGACACCGTCCGGATGGACACCGGCGATCTGGACGCGGTGCTGCGGGCCTGTACGGAGCTGGCGGCGCCGGGTGCCGGGCTGGCGGGGGTCACCAGCAGTTCCGAGTACTTCATAGCGTCGGCCGCGGCGGTGGCCGGGAAGCTGGGGCTGCCGGCGCCGGACGGCGACGCCGTCGCCGGGTGCCGCCGCAAGGACCGGCAGCGCGAACTGCTGGCCGCCGCCGGTGTGCCGGTGCCCGGGTTCCGGGCCGTGACGGAGACCGCTGAGGCGGTACGGGCGGCGGAGCAGCTCGGGTACCCGGTGGTGCTCAAGCCGGTCACCGGCTCGGGGTCGGTGGGGGTGCGGCTCTGTGCGGACCGTGCCGAGGTGGCCCGGTGGGCACGGTCCCTGCTGTCCCGCACCGTGGACGAGCGCGGGGCGCCGGTGCCGCGGGAGATTCTGGTCGAGTGTGCGGTGAGCGGCCCCGAGTTCTCGGTGGAGACGTTCGACCGTGAGGTGCTGGTCGTCGTCGGCAAGCGGCTCGGTGCCGAGCCGTTCTTCGTCGAGACCGGTCATGACGTGCCGGCTCCGGTCGCCTGCGGGGTTCAGGCGGAGCTGGGCCGTACCGCCCAGCGGGCGCTGGACGCGCTGGGGCTCGGCTGGGGTGCGGCCCATGTGGAACTGCGGCTTGGCCCGGCCGGGCCGGTGGTCATCGAGGTCAACCCGCGGCTGGCCGGGGGGATGATCCCGGCTGCGGTGCGGGCGGCCCGCGGCGTCGACCTGATCGACCGGGTGATCGCGCGGGCCAGCGGCCAGCAGGCCCAGGCGGCGGCCGGCGGGCCCGGGCACGCGGCGGTGCGCTTCGTGACGGTGCGGTGTGCGGGCGAGATCACGGCTGTACACGGGCTGGCCGAGGCGGAACGTAGCCCGGGGGTGGTGTACACCCACTGCACGGCTGTGCCCGGCCAGCGGGTGGAGATCACGCACAGCTTCCGGGACCGGCTGGGCTGTGTGGTGGCCACCGGTTCGGGGGCGGACGAGGCGAGCGAGCGTGCCGAGGCGGCCGCCAGGCTGATAAGGATCGAGTTGTCGGCGACCACGGAAAGCGATGCGGCCACGGACGGCGACGCGGCGGTGGACGGTGAGCGCGGGTGAGTTCCGAAGCGTTCACCCAGGCCCCCCGGTGGGGCGCGCCGGGCAGGCAGCGGTCGGGCGCCGGCGAGTGGGTGGCCCGGCTGCCCGCCGGGCCGGTGCGCGAGGTGGCCGACGGGTGCGGCGTGACCGTGGCGGACGCGTGGCTGACTCTTCAGATACGGGTGCTGGCCACGGTCACGGCGGAGCGCGAGCTGCTGCTGGGATACGCACCGGGCGGGGCAGGGGCCGCGGCGCGGGCCCTGCGGGTGAACGTGGAGAACTCCTCCTGGCGGGAGTTGGCCTCCCGGGTGGCGGCGGCACGGGAGGCCGCCACGGAAACGCGCACCCTCGGCGAGATCGTGCTCAACGCCCCGGGTACGGCGGGCGAGGGCGCTGAGCCGCTCCCGGCCGGTACCGTACTGCGGCTGGGCACCGGGGAGGACGAGTCGGGGCCGTTCCTGCGCATCGGGTACGACCGGGGCACCCTGGACGGGGAGTTCGCCGAGCGGCTGGCCGGATACCACCGTGCGGCGCTGCGCGCCCTGGCGACGGACCCCGACGGCCCGCACCACCGGGTGAGCCTGCTGTCCCGGCAGGAGGTGGCGGCGCAGCTGTACGGGCTGTCCGGCCGCCGGGCCGAACGGCCGGACGCCACGGTCACCGAGGTCTTCGAGCGCATCGCCGGGCAGAACCCGGACGTGGTCGCCGTACGCCACCGTGACCGTCTGTGGACCTACGGCGAACTGAACAGCCGTGCCAACGACCTCGCCCACGCACTGATCGACGCGGGCCTCGGCCCCGAGGCCACCGTGGCCGTCGCCGCACAGCGGGGCTTCGGCTGGGCCGCGGCCGTGTTGGGCGTCCTCAAGGCCGGGGGCGTCTACCTCCCGGTCGGCACCAACCTGCCCGACGGCCGGATCACGGCCTGCCTGGAGGCCGGCGGGTGCCGGTTCGTACTCGCCGACGAGCAGAGCGAGACGTGGGCGCGCCGGATCGCGGCCGACCGGACGGTGCTGCCCATCGGGGACGGCACCCCGGTCGGCCCGGCCACCAATCCGCTGGTGCCGGTGCGGCCGGGGCAGGCCGCGTATGTCTACTTCACCTCCGGGTCGACCGGGGAGCCCAAGGGCGCCGTGTGTGAGCACGCCGGGCTGCTCAACCACCTGTACGCCAAGATCGAGGACATGGGCCTGGCCGAGGAGGGCCCAGGGGCGGTGGTCGCACAGTCCGCCTCCCTGGGGTTCGACATCTCCCTGTGGCAGTTGGCGGCGCCGCTGCTGGTCGGCGGCAGCACCCGGATCGTGGACACCGAGGTGCTCCAGGACGTGGATGCCTTCGTGGCCGAGATCGTGGCGGGCCGGGTCACCGCCGCGCAGGTCGTGCCCTCCTATCTGGAGGTGCTGCTGGCCCGTCTTGAACAGGAGCCCCGGGCGCTGGGCGCGCTGCGGGCGCTGTCGGTGACCGGGGAGCCGCTGCGCAGGGAGCTGGTGCGGCGCTGGTTCGCGCTGTACCCGGACATCACGCTGATCAACGCCTACGGTGCCACCGAGGTGTCCGACGACACGATGCACGAGACGCTGACGCGGACCCCGGAGACCGGCTTCGTGCCGGTGGGCCGCCCGCTGCCCAACGTCCACGTCTACGTGCTGGACGAGCATCTGGCGCTTGTGCCGCTGGGCTCGCCCGGTGAGATCATCTTCTCCGGCGTCTGTGTCGGCCGGGGCTATGTCAACGACGAGGAACGCACCCGGCAGGCGTTCGTGCCCGATCCGTTCCGCCCGGGCGCCCGGATGTACCGCACCGGTGACTTCGGGCGGTGGCTGCCGGACGGGCGGCTTGAGTTCCTCGGCCGCCGCGACGAGCAGGTCAAACTGCGTGGTTACCGTGTCGAGCTCGGGGAGATCGAGACCCGGTTGCGGGCCGTCCCTGGCGTACGCGATGCCGCGGTGGTCATCGACCGGGTGGCCGGCGAACATCCCAGACTGGTCGCGTTCCACACCGGCGGGTCGCATGCCACCGTCCCGGAGAACGAGGAGCTGCGCGCGGAGCTGTCGGCCGAGGTGCCCGCCTACATGGTTCCGGCCTTCTTCCACCGGCTGGAGCGGCTGCCGCTCACCGGCAACGGCAAGGTCGACAAACGGCTGCTGACCCGCCTGGCCGGCACCCTGGGCCAGGGCGGGCTGGCCGTCTCTGCCCCCGCCACAACGGCCGAGCAGCGCCTGGCCACGCTGTGGGCGGAGGTACTGCACGTACCGCTGGAGCGGATCGGCCGGGAGGACAACTTCTTCGCGCTCGGCGGCACGTCGCTGGCGGCGGTACGGCTACAGATCCGGCTGAACCGCGCGCTGTCGATGAGCCGGCTCCTGCGCTACCCGGTCCTGCGCACCATGGCGGCGGCCCTGGAGAACGGGGGCGAGGGCCGGCGATCGAGGACCTCCACTCTGATGCAGCCGCTGTCCACGGTGCCCGGCGCCCACCACAGCCTGGTGTGCTTCCCCTACGCGGGCGGCAACGCGGTCAACTTCCGGACCCTGGCCAGAACACTGGAGGCAGACGGCATCGCGGTCCACGGCGTTGAGCTGCCCGGCCACGACCTGGTGCCGGACGGCGAGCCGCTGGCCGGGGTGCCCGCGGTCGCCGAGCGGGTCTGCGCGGAGATCCTCGACCGGATCGACACCCCCGTACTGCTGTGGGGGCACGGTTCGGGCGCGGCCCACGCACTGGAGACCACCCGGCTACTGGAGGCCGCCGGGCAGGCCGCGGAGCAGATCTTCGTCGGCGGGCTGCTGTTGCACGGCACGGGTCTTGGCCGCGACACGGTGGCCGCCCGGGCTGCGGACGACGAGAGCGTACTGGCCCAGCTGCGCGCCGAGAGCGCCTACATCGAGCTGGACGGCTACCAGCGGGAACGGGCCGAGGCGGTCGCGGCCGCCTACCGGCACGATGTGCTGACCTCCGACCGTCATCTGGCCGCGATGCGCCAGAGCAGGTCCGGGCAGCGCATCAGGACCCCGCTCGACGTGGTGGTCGCCGCGGACGATCCCACCACGGCCGGCCCCGGGCAGCGCTGGCGCGACTGGTTCCAGCTCGCCGAGCGCGTACGGTGCCGTCAGCTGCCCGACGGCGGGCACTACTTCGTCGGCACCCGGCCCGAGCCCTGTGCCGCGCTGGTACGGGCCGGATGCAGAGTTCCGCTGAAGGCCGGGGAGGGCCAGGTATGACGACCGGAGCCGAGCGGGACGTCCTGTGCGCGCCGCGGAGACCGCAGACGGGAGCCGTGGGCGTGAGCAGTACCTACGGCACGTTCGGTGAGCTGCTTCAGGGAGCGCTGCCCGACCGTCCCGACCATGCGGAAGGCGACTTCCTGGTGACCCTGCCGATCGCCCGCTGGGCCACGGCCACCTTCCGCACCAGCGACGACCCGGCGACCCTGGAGGTCGTGCCGCGGCACAAGAAGAAGGCGCTGCGGCTGGTGTCGATGATCCTGGCCGACCTGCCCTCGCCGGTCGGCGGCCGCCTGACTATTGACAGCACGCTGCCGGAGGGCAAGGGGCTCGCGAGTTCCTCGGCCGATCTGGTGGCCACCGCGCGGGCCGTGGGCAACGCGCTGGGGGTGGCGATGCCGCCGCGCCGGATCGAGGTCTATCTGTCGCGTATCGAGCCGACTGACGGCGTGCTGTACCCGGGGATCGTGGCCTTTCACCACCGCAGTGTGCGGCTGCTCGCACGTCTGGGTTCGTTGCCGCCGATGGCGGTGGTGGGCGTCGACGAGGGCGGGGCGGTGGACACGGTGGACTTCAACCGGATTCCCAAACCCTTCACCGCGGCCCACAAGCGCGAGTACGCCGACCTGCTGGAGCGGCTGAGCGACGCGGTCGCACGCCATGACCTGGCCGCGGTGGGGGCGGTCGCCACCCGCAGCGCACAGCTCAACCAGATGCTCCGGCACAAGTGGGCGCTGGCGCCGCTGCTCGGCGTCTGCCGTGACGTGGGCGGTCTGGGCATCGTCACCAGCCACAGCGGGACAACCCTGGGGATTCTGCTGGATCCGGCCGACCCTGCCTACCCGCACCGGCTGGCGGCCACCGCCCAGGCCTGCGAGGAGCTGACCGGCAGCGTCACGGTCTACCGCACCCTGAGCTTTCCCGAGATGGGCTGACCGGCGGGGAGATACGCGAAGGTGGGGCACCCCCTGGGGGGCGCCCCACCTTCCCGCCCGGCTCCACGGGCACGCGCCGCGGTGCCGTTACTTCACCAGCAGCTGGTGGGTGGCGAGCTGGTGGTAGAGCGGGCTGGTCTCGGTCAGTTCCTCGTGGCTGCCGGCCGCGACGACCCGGCCGCCTTCCAGAACGATGATCTGGTCACTGTCCACGACGGTGGCCAGCCGGTGTGCCACCACCAGCAGGGTCCGGTCGCTGGAGACGGTGTCGATGGCCGAGCGCATCGCCGCCTCGTTGCGGGCGTCGAGGTTGCTGGTGGCCTCGTCGAGCAGCAGGATCGACGGGGCGGACAGGAACGTACGGGCCAGGGCCAGGCGTTGGCGCTCACCACCGGACAGCAGCACTCCCGCCTCACCGACGGTGGCGTCCAGGCCGAGCGAGCCGCGCTCGACGACGTCGGTGAGGTTGACGCCCGCGAGGACCTTGAGCATGTCCTCCTCTGTGGCGTGCGGCGCCGCCAGCGCGAGGTTGTCGCGCAGAGTGCCGGCGAGCACGGGGGCTTCCTGCTCCACGTAGCCGAGCCTGCGGCGCAGTTCGGAGCGGGGAATGTCGCGCACGTCGTCGCCGTACACCCGCAGGCTTCCGCCGGTGATGTCGTAGAAGCGCTCCACGAGGGACAGCACGGTCGTCTTGCCCGCGCCGGAGGGCCCTACGAGCGCGCTTCTGGTGCCGCGGGGGACAGTGAAGCTGACCTCCCTGAGTACCGGTTCGCCGCCCGGGTAGCCGAAGCTGACCCCGGAGAACTCGATGGCCGGTGGTTCCTCCTCGGCCCCGGCCGCGGCCGGTTCGGCGCGTTCGCGCACGGTGAGCGTGGCGACCGGGTCCGTCCGGTCCGTGCCGCTCTCCTGCGGCAGGACCAGGACCTCCTCGATCCGGTGCAGAGCGGCCAGGCCGCTCTGCAGCCGGGTGTAGGCGCCCAGCGCCCGGCCGAGCGGAAACCAGAGGGTGAACAGGAACAGGATGAAGGCGACCAGGTCGCCGACGGTCATCGCACCGCTCGCGACCCGTGCGCCGCCCAGGCCGAGTACGACCAGGAAGGCGGCCTGGATCGTGGTGGACGTGAGCGGGCTGATCATCGCCTGGAGTCTGGCGATGCGCAGGCCCGCCGCGTAGGCGGACTTGGCGGTGCCGCCGATCGCCTGGGCCTCGCGCTCCTCGGCCCGGCTGGCGCGGATCGTACGCACCGCCGACACGGAGCGTTCCACGGCGGAGGTCATTTCCCCCACCCGGATCTGCACCACGGCGGAGGCGCCACGGACCCGCCGGGCCAGCCCCACTACCGCAGCGACGCCGGCGGCGATGCCCAGGGCGGTGGCGCCGAACAGCACCGGATCCAGCAGCAGCATGGCCACGGCGGAGCCGATCACCAGGACCACGCTGGTCGCGGCCTCGAAGATGCCGGAGGTGACGACGGCACGGAGCAGCGTGGTGTCCGCGCCCACCCGGGAGAGCAGATCACCGGTGCGGCGCTGGTCGAACTCGGCGATGGGCAGCCGCAGCAGCCGCCCGACGAGCCTGCGCCGGGCGGTGAGCACCATGCCCTCCGCCGTACGCTGCAAAAGGTAGTCCCGGAATCCGCCGACGACGGCCACACCCAGCAGGATGACCAGCAGACCGATGATGAGGCGGTTGATGCTGTCGCCATGGTCCATCCTCGCCAGCAGCTCCCGGGTGAGCAGCGGCTGTGCGAGTGTGCCCAGCGTCTCCAGGAGCGAGAGCATCGCCACGACCACCAGGGTGCCCCAGTAGGCCCGCAGGTAGGGCCCGAGCGACCGCAGCCCGACCGGGGCCGGCTCCTTGGCCGGTGGACCACCGGTCCCGCCACCGTCGCCCGGATCCGCTCCTGGCGGCGGGGTCGATACGGGCCGGCGGCCTTCGGACCGAGCGGACATCGACACTGTCACCTTGGTGTTCCTCCGTCGCTCAGACCTGGGTGTGCGTCACGGACGCTAGGCGGCACGGCTATCGGGGCGATATCGGTTCAGCATCCCGAGGGCACAAGGAGCGTTGAGGCCGCGGTCTCTCGTGCGTGCAGGCGCAGCAGTTCCTGGAGTCGGTAACGGCGGCCAAAGACACCGCCGCGGTCCGCGGCGACCTCCAGCAGGTGGGTGTCCAAGAGCCGTTCGATGGTGTCCTCCGCCTCGGCGAGCGGCAGCTCCAGCACGTTGGCGGCTTCCCGTACGTCGAAGTCCACGCTCTGCCCGGCGCCGAGCACCCGGTAGGCGCGCGCCGCCGCGGCGTCCAGGCTGCCGTAGCCGCACTCCAGCCGGGCGCGGACGGAGTACTCGCCGTGGCTGAGTTCGGCCAGCCGCCTGCGTGGGTTCTCCAGTCGGGCCACGAGGTCGGCGACCGTCCAGTGCGGCTTGTTCGCCAGACGGGCGCCGGCCGCGCGGAGGGCGAGCGGGTGGTGGTCGCACAGTTCGGCGAGCCTCGCGGTCGCCGGGTCGCGGTCGATCCGGCGCCCCCGCACAACGCCGCTCAGGAGTCTGACCGAGTCCGTCTGCCGCAACTGGCCAAGGCACAGCCGCAGTGGGCTGCCGCTGTGGATGAGCCCCTGGAGTTCGGTACGGCCGGTGACCAGGGCGCAGGACCTCCCGTTGCCCGGAAGCAGGGGGCGCAGTTGGGGGAAGGAGTGCACGTCGTTGAGGATCACCAGGGTCCGCCTGCCCCGCAGCACGGTGCGATAGAGGGCGGCGCACTCCTCAAGGCCGCCCGGTATGCGCTCGGGCTCCACGCCCAGACCGCGCAGGAAGCGCTGCAGCACCGCCTGGGGGGACAGAGGTTGACCGGCCTCCTGTAGGTCGGCGTAGAGCGTGCCGTCGGGGAAGTGTGCGGCTGCCCGGTGCGCCCAGTGGATCGCCAGGGCCGTCTTGCCGACCCCCGGGGCCCCGGTGACGAAGCCGATCCCCACGGGGTCGTCGTCGGAGCGTTCCGCGAGCAGGTCGTCCAGTTCGATCAGTTCGTCCTCGCGGCCGGCGAACGCCCCGATGTTCGACGGAAGTTGGGCCGGGCTGGGCCAGTTTCCGGACGGCTCGGCCGAGGTGGGCGCGGCGCTCGCCGGTCCGGCTGCCGGGCCCAGCGCGGCGGAGTCGTCGCGCAGGACGGCGTGATGCAGTTCCTGCAACTCCGTGCCCGGTTCCAGGCCGAGCTCCGCCACGAACTCGCGGCGCCCCTCGCGGAACGTACGAAGTGCTTCGACGCGCTGCCCCGAGCGGTACTGGGCCAGCATCAGCTGTGCCAGGAGGCGCTCCCTGAGGGGGTTCTCCCGTACCAGAGTGCTGAGTTCACTCAGCAACGTCTGGTGCTCGCCAGCTTTCAGGCGCAGCGCCATGTACTGCTCGATGGCGAGCAGGCGCTGCTCTTCCAAGCGCATCGCCTCCGTCTCGGCAGCCCGCGAGGAGACGCCATCCAGCGCCGGGCCTCGCCACAGGCGCAGTGCATCCCGTAGCAGGGCGATGGCCTGCTCCCGTCCGCCCTGCTCCGTGGCCCGCTGTGCGGACTCCACCCGGCGCGTGAACTCAACTGTGTCCATGATGTGTTCACCCGTGACCAGCTTGTATCCGGGCGCAGCTGTCACGATGACCTGCTGGTGAACGCCAACGGTACGGAAGACTTTGCGAAGCGCTGCCACGCAGATCGCGATCTGCGCCCGTCCGGTGCTGGGGGGATCGCCGTTCCAGACCTCCTCTATGAGGTAGTCGACGGAAACGACTCGCTCCGGGGCCAACATGAGGGTGGCCAGCACGGCGCGCTGGCGAGGGCCGCCGACAGGTACGGCGTGGCCGTTAAACCTGACTTCGAGTGGTCCCAGGAGCCCTAACTCAAGCCTTCGTTTCCGGGTGGGCAGCGCACTCTGGAGGGAATTGTCACTACATTCAGCAAGGGGAGAAGAGTGTACAGCGGACAACTATCCGGCTCCTCGTATCATATGGGAGGGATTTGACCATGAGTAGTGGAAACACATCGACTGCGGGTCGGTGCGGCGGTGGCGGCGATCGCGGCAGAGCGGCGAACGGCGAACGGCGAGCCGTGCGGTGGAACGGGGCTGCGAGCCGACCGAAGCTGAGCGAGGTCCTGTTCGCGGTGCTGGAGCAGAAGTTAGCCATGGGACCTGTCCCACACGGCGGACCGGACCGGAACGTGACCTGAAGCGGATCAAGACGCTCATCGGTGTCGGTTCCACCAAAGCATCGCCCTGTCCAGTATCGCCAGATGCCGCGGCGGCACGGCTGGAACCACCCGATACCGGCACGCCGCGCGGTAGAACGCAACGAGCAGGCGGTGGCCGGCTGGGTGAAGGAAACCTGGCCGACCGTGGAAAGCCGGTGCGAGTCATACGGAATTTCACGCGGCTACCCCGAGAACGTATGGTGGTGTTGGGGACAGGCTCGGCGGGTCGGGCCTCCGGGGCAACCTGAAGAGTTCCAGGGTGGCGGTCCAGTTCGCACCGGATGAACGGTCTTGCCGACAGGCGTCAGCCACACACCCCAGCACCCTGCGACAGCGTTGAGCAGCGGCAAGGCCGCTGCCGGGGGCTTCCCCCGAAGCGTGGACACCGTCTGCTATGCGGCAGCGGCCAGCGTTTCTTTCCTTGCAGAGTCTCTCTTCTCAAGGTCGCGTTGAAGCTCTCCGCGGCGGCGTTGTCCAGCTGGTACCGACCGCGCCGCGCGAGCGGGTCACGCCGAGTCGGCAGCACACCCTCGCGAACACCTTTGAAGTGTGCGGGCCCTCTCAACGGCGAGGCTTGATCAGGTCGAGTGCGTGAGCGTGGATCCGCCTGGGGAATCAAGTCGAGCAACTCCGAGGCCACCCTGAGCACCGCGTGGGGGATTCAAAGAGCGCCATCATCCACTACGTGGGTGCTCTGCCCACTGGCCTGCTCATCGGGCTCATGGTCGGCCTGGCTCTGGGTCTCGTGGGTGGGCTCGTGACGGAAGAGCCTGACCTGGCCACCGCCACCGGCCCTGCATCGTTGCTGAGATCGGACCGACACACGTTCCGGGTGTCCTCGCTCGCGGGCGGGCTCGCCTTTCGGACTGGGCTTCGGCATGTTGGCCACGCTGGCAACGGGACTCGTGGCCGGCTTTGGCTGGGCCCTGGCCGTCGGACTTGTGGTGGGGCCCGTCATCGGGCTGGCTGGCGGCATTGTGGCCGGGCTTAAGACAGCATGGAGCCACTTCGCAGTGACCAGCATCTATCTGGTGGCGCGTCGAGAAGTGCCGCCAGACCTGATGGCGTTCCTTGCCGATGCGCACGAGCACCGCGGAGTCCTGCGACAGGTCGGAGCGGTGTACCAGTTCCGGCACATCGACCTGCAACGCCACCTGACGACTGGCTCCCGGTGAGCGACGCCCCTCGTCCGGGCAGCCGGCCCCTGGGCCGACTGCCCGAGGGCTTACTCAGCCCCGGGGACGCGGCGGCCGGGGCGGACGGCCGAGCAGCACGGCCAGTGCCTTGAGAGCCGCTTGCCTGCGGCGGGCCGTCGGGGCGCATACGGCAGTCAGCGCGAGCCCTGCGACGGTCAGGGAGTGGGTGGTCAACAGGGCGGTGATGAAGGGGCTGTTGAGTATCTCGGGCAGGTGGTGGGACATGAGCGTGGCCTCCTTGGTTGCGGGGTCCGCCGGTGTGGCGGCCTGCGGTGGCCATTGGCGCCCGTCCGGTGGGTTTCCGGCGATGTCCCGGATGGCAGCGGGGAGGCGTCTACGCTGGTCATAGCCGGTTGAATGGGTTTTCCGGCGCAGAGGTGGGCGGACAGCTGAGGGCAGGGGTGCAGTGGAACAGGGCACGGCGCTGCAAGCCTTCGCGGCCATGCTGAAGAGCCTGTACGAGCGGGCGGGTTCGCCCACCTTGGCAGCGTTGGAGCGTGAGGGGCGGCGGCAGCGGCCGCCCGTCTCGCTGACGAAGTCGTCGTTGAGTGACTGGTTGGCGGGCCAGTCTGTGCCGTCGCGGGAGCGGGCGGTGCGGGCCTTGGTCGGGTACCTCGCCGAGCAGGCTCGTCTGGCGGGCCGTGCGGGTGCGCCCGCGGGGTGGGCGAAGTTGTGGGAGGGGGCTGTCCAGGAGCGGCGGCTGCGGCGTGGCGGGCGTCCCTCCCGGTCTGCCTCGGGTGTCGTACCTGAGGTACAGGTTCCTGTCCGTGGCCGGTTCGTGGCTGAGCTGCGTGATGAGGAGGCGTTCGGCGAGTGGGAGGTGCACCGGCCCGTCGACGTTGCGGGGCCGGTCTCGGGGGTTCTGCCGCTGTATGTGCGGCGCGCCCACGATGAGAGTTTGCGTTCGGCTGTGGAGCAGGCCGCTGGTGGCGCAAGCCGGATGGTGGTGCTGGTCGGTGAGTCGTCTGCGGGTAAGACGAGGGCGTGCTGGGAGGCGGTGGCCGAGCTGCCTGCCGGGTGGCGGCTGTGGCACCCGCTGGAACCGTCGCCGGCCCAGGCGCTGGCGAACGCCTTGCAGGAAGGTTTCGCGCCGTGCACCGCGATCTGGCTCAACGAGTTGCAGCAGTATCTCGGCGAGCAAGCCGGGGGGTGTGCCGAGCAAGTGGCCGCCGGGCTGCGGGAACTGTTGCACAGCGGCACCGGCGGTCCGGTGCTTGTCCTGGGGACCCTTTGGCCGGACCACTGGAGCGCCCTGACCGCTGCCCGTCTGCCGGGCAGAGCTGATCCGCATGCTCAGGCGCGGGCCCTGCTTGAGGGCAAGGCCGTGCATGTGCCGGCCGGATTCGCGGGGCGGGAGCTGGAGGACGCGCGGGTGGTTAGCGGCCACGATCCCCGGTTGGCGGACGCTCTGGCTCATACGGCGGACGGTCGGATCACTCAGTACATGGCCGGAGCTCCGGCCCTCCTGGAGCGCTACCGGGCTGCCTCGCCGGCGGCCCTTGCGGTGATCAGTGCGGCCATGGACGCGAGCCGGCTGGGCGGGGTGAGGCTGGTGGCGCGGGAGTTTCTTCAGGCTGCTGCCGAGGGCTATCTCAGCGATGACGCCTACGACGCGCTGGGCGAGGACTGGCTTGAGGACGCTCTCGCCTACACGCAGCAGCCGAGCAAGGGTGTGCGGGGGCTGCTCAGCCGGGTTCAGGCCCGCCCTGCGGTGGGGAGGCCGGGCGGGTGGCGGCTGGCCGACTACATGGACCACGTCGGCCGCACCGAGCGCCGGTTCGCCGCTCCCCCGGCGTCGTTCTGGCACGCGGCGCGGGAGCATCTTTCGGAGCCGCATCTTGTGCGGGCTCTGGGACAGGCTGCGGAGGCACGCTGGCGTGACGCGGAGGCTGCGGGCCTGTATCAGCGCGCACTGGACCTGGGTGACCTGCGCGCGGGCCAGTATCTGACCTGGCTGTGGCAGGAGCGTCAGCGGGCCGAGGAGGTCCGTCGGGTGCAGGAGCAGGCCGCGCTCGCCGGGGATGGCGAGGTCCTGGAGGAACTGCTGGAGGAGCTCCTGGAGCAGGAGCACGAACAGCAGGCCGAGCAGCTGCTGCGCAAGGCCGCCGACCACGGCAACCGCACGGCTCAACTCCACCTGGCCCGCGCTTTGATGCTGGAGGGAGAAACCGAGGAGGCGGCCCGCTGGTATGGAGAGGTCGCCCGGTGCGGTGATCCGGACATCCTGCGCGGCTACGCGGACGACCTGCGTGAGCAGGGCGACATGGGCGGCGCACGGGCAGCGCTGCGGGCCGCCGGCAATCACCACGCGCTGGGTGAGCTGGCCGCTGTGGTGGCCGCGTCCGGGTCGGCAGCCGAAGCGGAACAGGCCGCCCGGGAGGCCTTCGCCGTGGGCGCGGCCACCCCGCTCAAAGAGCTCGCCGAGCAGGCTGCGGCCGATGGGCGTAGTGCGGACGCTGCCCGTCTGTACCGGGATGCGATCGCCGTATTCGAGCGTCGGCGTCGGCTGCGGGCAGCAGGCGTGGACCTCATCGACTTCGAGACGAGCGCGCGGCCTTTGAGGGCGTTCATCTCCCCCGGGCTGCTCATGCCACCCGGAGAGACATGGGCGGCGCGCCAGCTGATTGCCCTGTTGGACGACACGCAGGGCCCAGCCGCAGGCGACGATGCACTCAGGGAACTCGGGGAGGCCGGGAACCCGTGGGCGCTGGAGCGGTTGCTGCGCCGTCTGCGTGAGCGCGGGCAGGTCCAGGATGCCGAGGCACTGCTGGAGAGCGAGGCGTCCCGGGACAATCCGTGGGCATTGTGGGTACAGGCCTACCGCGCGGTGCACGATGAGCGGGCTCCGGACGAGGTCTGCCACCGTCTGCTGGAGCGCGCCGCGGCCGCCCGTGTGGGCCAGGCCGTGAGGGCGCTGATGAACCGGGCCGAGCAGGCCGGTGTGACCGGCGAGGCCGACCAGTGGGCGCTGCATGCCGCAGCCCGCGGCTACACCACGCCCTTGTGGGACCTGGCCCACGGCCGAGAGCAGGCTGGCCGGCTGGAGGACGCCGAACTGCTGGCCTGGCGGGCACCGGTTGGGCAGCGCTCCTGGCTGCTGCGCCGCCTGGCGCAACGGCGCAGCACCGAGCAGGTCATGCCGTTGCTGCGGCGGGCCTACGACGAGGTCCTGGGGTGGGCGCCGCGTCTGCTCGCCGAGCACCTGGAGGCGGCGGGCGAGTTCGCGCAGGCCGAACGCTTCGCACGGCTCGCCGCCGACGCGGGAGACCGGCAGGCGTTGGAGGAACTGGCCGCAGGGCGCAGGGACGACGATCCCGATCGGCAGTGGCAGGCCATACTGGCGAACGGTCTGAGGGCCGACGGGGCTCCCGCAGTCCCGTGGTGACCGATTCAGGTCCTCCCGGGTCTTGCCGGACACGTCCCGCCAAGCAAGCTCTGCGCACGGCCGCGAATCTGCGGGCACCGGTCCATAGTCCGACTGCGGCGGTCGGGTGTTCTACCGCTTCGGCAGAGCACTCCACGGAACGGCGATCGAACCATCTGGTTGCCATCCGAACCGATACAAGCGGACCCCCTCCTGCGGCCGCCCTGCCTTTCGCAGCATCCAGACCGCCGCCGACAGAGCGCGCGGGGAACCGGCCTCGGCGGCGCGGAAGTACCAGCTCATGGCCTCCTCCACCCGCCCCACCTCCTCCAGCAGCCGAGCTGCCATCCACGGCCAATCGAAGTTGTCGTCGGTATCGGTGAGGGCCTGGTACTTCCTGATCGCCTGCTCCATCCGACCGAGCTTCTTCAACGCCGGGAGGAGGTCGTCCATGAGTTGCGCCGGGGTGGGGATGCGTGTGGCGTCCTGCTCGATCCAGACGAGTTCTTCGCCTGTCAGCTGCGCGCTCTGGATGTCGGGCGCGGAGACAGTAACGGCGTCGAAGCCGGCGGCGGTACGCAGCAGTCCGCGTTCGACGGCTGCGCGCTGGAGGGTGATGCGGTCGGTGGGAGGGGCGTGGTCGATCAAGGCGTGCCACAGGGCGGCCGGTGCGGGAGTGGCATGGCGCGTGGTGTGAGCGTGCTGTTCGAGGTAGTCGGCGAGGCGATATGAGGGCTGGGCAGGATGGGGATGGCCGGGGCGGGGACGGATGCGGGACAGTGGTCCGCGGGTGCCGTGCACGGGCGTGGCGGTGTAGGCAAGGGCCCGGTCGAGCCAGTCGTCCTCGAGAAGGTCGTACTGGGCGTCGGTAAGGTATCCCTCGGCGGCTGCTTCCAGCACCGCGCGGGGCAGGGCCGGACCGTGGCCCAGGCGCCGGGCGTCCATGGCAGCGGTGATCAGAGCCCGGGCGGGAGCGGGGGCGCTGCGGTAGCGGTCCAGCAGTGCGGGAGCGCCGGCCAGATACTGGGTGATCTGACCCTGCTCAGCCCGCGCGGCGGCCTGCTGCAGACGCGGATCGTCCTTGGATGCACGGGCCAGGAGTTGTCGTTCGGTGTCCGTGAACGTCTCGGGGACAGGCACGTCGTGTCCGGTGAGCAGCGCACGGGCCTGGGCATGCGGGTCAACCGCCGCGTCGGCGGGCGGGGTGGTCATGGTGGACCAATGACCGGGCCAGACGGTACCCAGCACCAACACCGGTCCTCGTCCCGGCTCACGCAGCAAGCTGCGCAGCCCCGCGGCGACCCGCTCACCCACCGTGCCGTCCGCCAGGTAGAACTGAGCCTCGTTCAGCCACACCACCGTGTACGGTGCGATGTCCTTCAGTTCGGCGAGGGCGGCCTCGGGCCGGGTGGGGTCGATGGGATGCCACAGCCGCCACGGGTCGTCCCGCTCGCGCAGCAGGTTGAGGGCCTCCCAGCAGGCGCGGGTCTTGCCGGTCGACGACCCGCCCACTAGCACCGCGATCTGGCTGGTACCGGCGGCCGCCCGCGCCACGACTTCGCCCAGCTCCCGGTCATGCGCGCGCCGCACATACGGCGGCAGCACGGGCAGGCCGGCGATCGGGGAGTCGATCGCGCGGTGCACCTCGAATTGCAGCGGGTCGGTCACCTCGCTCAGCGGCCAGCCCGGCCGCATCCGCTCCAGGACGGTCTGTCCCTGCTGGGCCTGCACCGCGACGCGCGTGGCCGACGCACGCCGATCAGCCTCGGCTTGGTAAGCACGCCGCCAGCGTTTAGGGTCCAGCAGCGCAGCCGCCGCCTGGTCATCGGCCAGTCCGGCGAGGTTGGCTTGGCCCCGCAGCGCCCGTAGAACGGCGAGCAGCGGACCGACTTGTTGCGGAAAGCGGTCCGCGCGCAGCCAGTCCCCGATCGTGGTTGGGCTGACTCCGGCAGCCCTGGCCAGGATCCGGTCCGAGGGCCGACGCAGTAGCTGGCCGTTGCGGAATGAGGCCAGTTCGGACATCAGGTCGGCGAAGGCGGGTTCCCGTGCCCCGGTCCCGTGCTCCGTCATCCCCGCTTCCCTCCGTCTCTGTGCACAGCGCTGGGGGTCTGGATCGAATCCTTGAACACGCGCCTTGCTTTCGCTCCGCCCTGTCCTGCACCCCCGGCGGCCAGCGGCCGGTTCACCCAGGACGTGTCCAATCCGCGCCAGACCCCTGCTGGACAGCCCACCTGGACGGCCAGCGTCGGACTTCATCCAGTCCGCACCCATTCACCCGGGGCGCCGGCCTCATCCAGGGGAGTGCACGCAATGAGTCTGCTCCAGATCCTGTCCCTGCTGCTCGCCTTGTCCGTGGCCCTCAACGTCGCGATCAGCGCGGGACTGCTCGCCCACCGATCCGGCGCCGGCATCCCCGACGCAATCCTCACCGGCGCGTTCGCCGCGGCCACCGGCCTCGGCATCTACTTCGCCGCCGTCGCTGCCTACCGCTGACCATGCCCGGACGGCACCATGCCAACCCTGACACCAGCTCCGAAGCCCCTTGGCTCACGCTGGAGACCATCACCACGTCGACGGGAGCGGAACAGAGCGCGCATGCGCGGCCGTCGATCGCCTCACCTCCGCCGTGCTGGCTACTCGCTGAAAGGGGGTTCCTGCAGTTCAATGTGGGTGCTTCGCCTCACGGCGTGCCCGGGAGTTGGCGACTCGTTCGTAGGCGTCGGTCCATGCGACCGGCTGCGTCATGGTGAGCACGGGCGATCGTGAAGTCCACGCTGACCAGTAATAGGTCTGTCTTGCCCGGGCGGGCAGCTTCGGCGATCAGGCACTCCAACAGGGCGGTGATGGCACCGTTTTCTCCAGGCCCGGAAGCATCTAGTACTCGAGTTGCAGTTCGCTATTCCTGCTGGTCAGGGGCGTGTTCGAGAGTGTACTTGACTGATGTGCCGTCAGGTGGCGGGAGTTCGTGACTTCGGGTGCTGCGGCGGTAGTGACAGCGGCGTGCGTTGCGGCCAGTTGCCAGGAGTCGCCGGATTTCCGCCACGGTGAGCGGGGCGAGATCGCCGGAACCGATTCTGCGGCCCCCCTTTCCGCCCCGGCGGCCATGGCGGCGAGGAAGGCGTGGGCGAGCATGGCCAGGGTGATGTGCCGGTACCAGCCCGGATACCGGCGGACCTCGTACTGATCCAGGCCGCACTCGTTCTTCGCGGCCTGGAAAGCCTCCTCGATCGCCCAGCGCGTCCCGGCGATCCGTACCAGTTCGGCGACGGGGGTACCGACCTGCGCATAGGCAAGGTAGTAGGCGATCTCGTCCGGGCGGGCCAGGCTGCGGCGGGCCGGCACCCACCGGTCGTGGGTGGGCGCATCGCCGTCGAAGTCGTCGATCGCGGGTAGCCTCGCTGCCGCCCAGTCGTAGACGCGCGGCCCCTTCGCGCCGGCCCCGCAGGAGTGGCGTTCCCAGGCGTCCTCGGGGGCCTGAGCGATGGCGAAGTCGATGCGGCCGACGGCGTGCACGTGCTGGGACTTCGGCACGGCCAGGACATAACTGACGCCGGTTTCCTCCAGCATGCGGCGCAGCCGCCACTCCTGGCCGTAGGCCGAGTCGGCGGTCACCCAGGCGATCGGCAGCGGCGAGGCCAGGGCCCGCATGATGACGGCCTTCGCAAGATCGCCCTTGGCGAACGCACGCTCGTCGGGAATCTTCGCCCCTGCGCAGCGGTCCGGATCCGAGGTCCAGGACTTGGGCAGATACAGCTCCCGGCGCATCCTGCAGGCCCTCAGCGACCGTAACCGACTCGGTCAAGGAGCGTTGACGTGCCAGGAGATGGCCGTCTGCTTCGGCCTGGACCCCCTACCGGGAAAGGTGGAGGCACTGCGATCGAAGGCCAAGCGGCTGACGGCGCGCGGCTGGCTGATCGAGCCGGCACCTGGCCGATTCACGCTCCCGAAGGACGTGGCCGGGCAACGCGGCGGGTCATGAGCATCGTCATCGACCAGTAGACCATCGCCTCCGCGCTGGCGATGGAACGCTCGAAGTCGCGCACGAGACGGCGACTTCGCATCAAGTGGGCGAAGAACCGCTCGACGATCCACCGCTTGGGCAGCACGAGGAAGCCGCGCATATCGTCGCTGCGTTTGACGATGGAGAGGACCAGGGCGAGGGCCGCGAGGCAGTACTCGACGAGGCTGCCGGTGTATCTGCCGTCGGCCCAGACCAGGGCCAGCAGGTGGTGCGCGGCAGTGACCTGGGTGAGCAGGACCTGGGCCGCGGCGCGGTCGCCCACATCCGCTGCGGTGACCATCACCGAGAGCAGCAGGCCAAGGGTGTCGGCCACGACGTGCCGCTTGCGCCCGTTGATCAGCTTGCCGCCGTCCAAGCCGCGGCTGTCAGAGCCGACGACCGCGTCCGCTTTGACCGACTGCGAGTCGATCACGCCCGCGCCCGGCTCCGAGTCCCGCCCGGCCCGCTCGCGGACCAGGCGGCGGAGCCGGTCGTGGAACTCGCGGACCAGATCGTGGTTGCGCCAGCGCCGGAAGAACGCGTAGACCCGGTCCCACGGTGGGAAGTCGGCAGGCATGGCCCGCCACTTCGTGCCGTTGTCGACCAGGTAGCGGATCGCGTCCAGCATCGCGCGGTGGCAATAAGCCTCCGGTTGCCCGCCCCGGCCCCGCAGCGAGCCCGGCACCGGCAGCAGCGGCCGGACCACCGCCCACTCGGCGTCCGACATGTCGGTGGGATACCGACGCTCGCGCACCCCGTGGTCTCTGGCGTTCCCGAACCTGTGAGCCAGACAGTCACACGCGAGAGTGGCCGAAGTGGACCCCAACTCCCGCGTTGCCGTAGAAATGCGACAACAGGGCCTCCTGGACCGCACGTTGGATTCGACACCCTTCGAGCTACCAAGAGGCCCTGCTCTCATGCACGGCAGCCGCCGCAGTCACCCGATCGACTGACTTCTCGACGAGATCGGGACGACGGCAGTCGCGTCGCTTCTCATGATCGCTGGGACGGACAAACTCGCACTGCCCCCCAGGTAGACGGTCGGCTTGGTGACGCCCCGAGGCCGCCTCGCGGGTTCGAGCCCGGTGCCGCGACTGACGAACCCGGCGAAGAATCGTGTCCTACCGGCTCGAGGCCCGGCCAACCGCCCCCGCTACGTCCTACTTCTCCTCCGGCTCCCAGGCGCGGAGCAGGTCGAGCAGCCCTGCATCTCCGTCAACGTGCAAGGAATCGGCCTGGATCCGGTCGTACAAGTAGAGGACCAACTCACTGGCCGTGCCATGGATGGAGGCGCCGGCTGCGTCCGAGTCCTCGCCGGTCGCGGCAGTGGGCGCGGGGATGCGGGTGGAGCGTGCGCCGTCGCCGTCGACCGTGAGGCGCCAGGAGCGGCCCTCGGCGGCGTGGAAGTCGAAGGCCGTGGGCTTGTGCGGCCAAGCACTCGGCGTTCCGCAGACGGTGAACAGGAACTCCTCCACACCGTCGAGTACCACCTCGACCGGCAGCGGCTGCGGGGCGCCCCAGGCGAGCTGGGCGTCGTACGTGTGCACCGCGGTCTCCTGGACCCGGTGCCGGGCGACACCGCCGGAGGTTGGCGGTGACTGCGACGCAGGCCACCACGTCCAGCAACCGCTCTCCGGTCCGGCCTCGCGCAGGGCGCTCAGCAGAAGCTGCGTCGACGCGGCCAGCCAGGCCAGCAGGGCCTCACGCTCCCGCGGCGCTACCAGAGCGGCACGCGCAGCGGCGGCCTCGGCCGGGGGAGCGTCGGCAGGCCCCGCACCGACGATGGCGGCCCAGAAACGGTCTCCCCCACCCAGGTGCTTCACCAGATCGAACAGCGTCCACCCGGGGCACGTGGGCACCTGTGCGTCAAGACTGGGCGCGGCGGCGACCGCGGCGCGGAATGCGGTCGACCGTTCGTCGATCAGTCGCAGCAGGCCAGGGAACTCAAGATTCTTTTCCACGCCGGATGTCTATCACCGTGCTCCGGTGATCGGACAGCGATTTCACAGTCGCCGCCGGTTGGCTACTGCGGACGTCCTCGCCTCCCACCGCTCGGGTGACAAGCTGCGCACTGCTGCGAGGACGCTGGTGGTGGCGGTACGCCAGGCGTCGTGCCTGTGGGTGCCCTGGCCTCGCCGCGCGGCCGGGCACCTCGGCGACGTGACGTCCACCCGGTGCGCGCGGTCGTACTGCCGCTCGATGTGATGTACCGGAGGTCACGACGGCGGAGGAGGACCGGTCGGGTCGGGAGTTCAGGTGACTCCCGTTCGACCAGCACTCCTCAAGTTCGGAACAACAACAGCCACTTACGGGGACTATGACCTACTGACCGCCGCCGAAGCCGATCTCAAGGTGAATGCAGGAGTCGCGGCCATCGTCCCAAGTTGCGTGACAGCCACCCTGGTCGGGCTATGGCGGCTCTTGTGTGCGGCCAATGACGGTGCTTGTCTATCGCGGCCTCGTGACTGCCCGGCAGGTCAACGACGTGCTAGTGCAAGCGATCGTCACCGAGGTGGTTAGATCTGCGAGAACACGGCCGTGATGTTGCGGGCACCTGCTGCTACGGTGTCGCCGGCTGACGTCAGGCCCGCGCGAACGGCATCACGGGCGGCATGGCACCCACGCATCAGGCCGGCCGCGCACCGTTCGCGGCGAACCCTCCCGCCTCCGCGGCAGAGGGCCTGCCCCTGCCGACCGTGGCCAACGAGGCGGAACCGCACCGGGCGCAGCGAGGACGAGCTGCGCGCACAGACGGAGGCTGCGTCCGCCGGGTGGCGCATCAACGCACGAGCACAGCGGCCGGCACTCCCCCGCCACAGTCCACTCGCTTTATGGGACGCCTCGCCCACAGATGGGCTCATTGGGCCGAAAAAGCCCAAATTTGTTGATGATGATAACGGCCCTGTCCAAATGTTCCGCACTCGAACGGAGAACGCCCCACATGCGCATCCGCAACCTCCTGACCGTAACCGCCATGGCTGCCGCAGCAGTCCTCGGCGCCCTTGGCCCAGCCACCGCCGAGGACGAAGAGAACAGCGGCATCATCGTTCAATCCGCTTCCGGGAACGACCAGCCAGACCAGGTCGGACATGAAATGCCGAGCTCGTCACCCAGGCACGGCGTGAACCGAATCGGAGGCATTCCCGACCGACCCGAGACTCCGGCCGCACAGAGTTCTGACCAAGACGCAGGCGAAGGCCTACTGAGCAGGCTGCTCAGCTGACCGAACGGCACGGAGCTCTGACCTGCGCCCAGCACACCCCTGATGTTTGTGGAGCACCGCCAGGGCCCGCGACGACGCATCGTCAGATGACCACCACGCCCAAGCCGACGCCGTCATCGCACACGGCCTGCGTTCGCCACGCGGGTTGCCGCAGAGCCAGCTTTCCGGCTCCGCTCCAAGCGCGGCAGTGCGTGGTGAGCAGGCGTGCGGCTTCGCGCAGGTCACGGTATGCGATGGCCAGCTGCTCGTAAGGTTCACTGTTGGGGCCAGTGTCGGCGAGATCGTCCAACAAATCCGCGACCAGAGCACTCCGATACTCCCAACCGCAGCGGGTCTTGTGTCGCTACGACCAGAACTCGTCGTACGCCTTCTGATCGGACCACAGGGCCCAACCCTCGGTGATCCTTCCGTCTCGGATGTGGAAGACGATCACGTAGTCCATGTCGAGCTCCTTGCCCTCACGCGAGGCCGTGACGTGGAGCAGGGCGACCGTGTGCTGGTCGTTGGCGAGCACATCATGGAGTTGTGGCCGATACGTACCCCCGGAGAGCTGGAACTCCTTCTGGAACGCAGCGAAGACGGCCTCACGACCGTGGTACTCGCCGGCCAACGAGCTCCGGCCGGGGTTGTGCCACACCACATCAGGGTGGAACACCTCCGCCAACGCTTCCATGTCGCCTGCCGCGAAGGCGGCCATGGCCCGCTGAAACACGGCAATGTTCGGGTGATCAGTCATCGCAGCCTCCTCTGACCTCTGGCCCCGCGAACGTAACCGGAAGCTGGATGGGCATCCGCAGGCACACCGGGCCGGCCGGCCCCGCCTACCCGATCGGGCGCAACCGGAGCCGTGGCGACCTGCGACACCTGCGCGCGGGCTCCCTCTGGACAAAGACGCTCCCGTTCGAGGCGTCGGTGGCGCGTCTCACTCGGGTGACCGCGAAACGCTCGCTGCGATCATCTTCGTGGCTACCTGGGGCTGTACCTGGCGGCAGTTGCCGTCGGTGTTCGGGCCGGACCGGTAAGAAGCCGTGCCACCGATCCTGTTGGCCTGTTCCGTGCCCGGCGGGGCTCGCGGCTCGTTGGCGGGCTCGGTCGTGGGAAGGAAGTCGGCGACCTTGCCGGGCATGTCGAGGGTGACCGGCAGTTCCGGGGCCATCCCAGGGCGAGGATGCGGCGGCGCTCGTTCGGGTCCTCGCGGCGGTGCGCGCCGAAGGACGCGCGGTAGATCTCCCCCGCCCGATAGGCGGGCCCGGACCGCACCTCGCGCAGGTGGGACATCAGCTCGTCGGGGTCGGCGTGCACGAGGAACTCGGCCTCCGTCACGACCACGTCGAGCACCTCGCCCCGTACTGCGTGGGCAGCCAGATACCGCCGGGTGTAGGGGTGGGCGCGGCTCCAGTCACGTCCGCCGTCGAGGGCGCGGGGGACGCGCGCGACGAGGGCGCGGGTGATGCGGGCGTGCGCCTCGGTGGCGTCCACGTCCGCCCTGAGGTGTTCGGCCAGGGCCTCGTGGTAGAGGCGGTAGGCGGAGTGACCGGATTCCGTGGCCTCGACCACGTACGCGCCTGCCGCGTGCCGCAGCCACATGATGTCGTCGTCGGTGTACGTCCGCCCCGACAACGCGCTCGCAAGTGGCGCCCACAGGTCCTCCCAGGGCAGGCCCTGGCCCTCCGCGAAGGCGAGCGGTCTCAGCAGGCCGACGGCGCGGACCGCGTCGGAGCCGAGCCGTTCGGCCATGTCGTGCCGCATGGCCTCGCTGGGCAGCCGGGGCAGAGCCGCGCGCCAGGCCGGGTTGTCAGGGTCGGGCAGCTCGGGCGTGGCAGCCAGGGTGCCCGCGGATATCCGGGCTACAGGAAGGACGCGCCCGCGGCGGCGAACGCAAGATCGCCGAGGCCCGTCTTCCGCAGGGTGCGGTGAACACCAAGCTGATCCGGAGCCTGATCACCGCCCAGTTCCTCGCAGGGGCGGCCACCGCCCGCGACGGGCAGGCCGTCATCCGCGCCGGGTACGACGCCCATCACAGCGGCTACGGCCCCTCGGCTCCGCCCGACCAGCGAGTCCTCGCCGCGCTGGATGACATCCTGACCGCCGCCTACCCCAGCACCGACGGCGCCCACTGAGGCTCGGTCGGCGAGCCGCTGGCGGCAGCCCTGCTCACCGAGGTCGAGACCGACAGCGGGCACGAATTCGTCGAGCAGTTCCTGCAGCACGAAACCCTCAAGCCCGCGCAGCGCACCCAGACCCTCCACGTCGTCGCCCGTGTCAGCACCGAGGATCCCGCGCTAGCCGAGGGCGCCCACCGTGCCGTGGCCGCCGCACCCGACGAGCTGCTGCCCCTTGCCGTCCGGGCCGCCCCCGAACTGGACACCGATGATGCCGCCCACTGGCTGGACGGAACCCGGCACGCGGTCAGCGTCCGCGCAGCCCAGCCCGGAGCGGACACCGCCGTCTATGAGCGGGCGGCCGACCTCGTGCAGCGCGCCCAGGACTGCGTGGCCGCCGGGACCAACCCCACCACACTCCTCGGCAACACCAACACCGGCACGGGGGACGCCGAGCCGTCGGACGGCGGCAGGTCACCGGACCGCCGGGACTACATCCTGGTCAAACCAGTCGTGAAGTGGCAGGTCCGGCGGCTGCTCACCACAGTCAGCATTCTCTACCTGCTGGCCATCACCGCCTCCACGGTCGGCGTCGCCTACTCCAACGGACTGGGCGAAGGGTGGGCCGGCTGGCTCTACATCCCCGCGCACGTCGGCTTCAGCATGATCTTTGCCGCGTACTGGGGCGGCGGCCGACTGGACTGGACAGCCGGGGCGACCCGGATCGGCCCGCCACTCGTCGTACTCATGGACGTGTGCATGGGCGCCCTGTTCCACGACGCCTGGCCCCTACCCAGCTACTTCCCTCCCACGTGGCTGGTGTGGCTCGCATTCTGCGTCCCGGGAATCACGTGCCTCCCCTTCACCTACCGCATCTGGTTCGGCCAGCTCCAACCCCGCACGCCCGCGAAAGGCGAGGCGCCCGTGCTCCGCAACGCCCCCTGGTAATGACCTCTCGCGCGTACCCGGCCGCAGCGCCGACGTGCGCGACGGTCGGGCGTGGAACCGCCCAAGCCACGCGGGCGGACACAGAACATGTCTGCACCTGGCAGATTCGGGAGAACGACCCGCCGTCCGCCCCGGCCTGCGACTTTTCCTCGCCTGTGGGCAGCGACAGGAAAGGATCAGACACTCGAATCTGGCGCAGGTGCCCGAACGCCGCGCCCCCTTCGGGCGGGCCTTGGCGCCCTCAGGTCAGCGCTCGGATCCGGGACGCTCATGACCCGTGCCAAGGGGATCCAGGAGCTCACCCAGCGGAATGCCGAAGGCGTAGGCGAGGGCGTGCCAGGTGCCCAGTGATCCGATGGTGCGCCCCTGCTCGACCTCGATGAGGGGGCGGCGCGAGAGACCGCTGCGGGCGGCGAGCTCGTCGTAGCTCCAGCCTCGCTCGGCACGGTGCCGGGCGAGGGCCTGCCAGAGTGCCGTCGGGTCGGGGTCCGGCGGCGGGAAGATCGTCATCCGACCATCGGACGGTGCAGACCCCTGCCCTGACAGCGCAGACCCCTTCCCTATTTGCGGCGGTACGGAGAGTCCCGCGAGGGCAGAGCGGGCCGACTACGCGCGGCGCCTGGAGGCGTTCGCCGACCGGCACCGCGAGCGACTGAAGAAGACGCTGCGCGCATACGGGCCGGGCAGCGTGCCCGCCTCACACGGCCGGTACGCACTGGTCGGCCAGCCCGAAAGCCTGGTGATCTGCGAGCCGTTCAAGACCTCCCCGCGCCTCCTGGGCGCGGTGTGGGACGACGAACTGGATGCCTGGGGGCAGCGACCGCCGCTACCGGTGAACCCCAGCAGAGAAGCCCCGGGTTCAGTACCCGGGGCTTCGTGCTGCTGTACTGGCCCTGCGGTCAGGCGCTCACCTCAGCGATGGTGTCCGTGATCAGGACGGGCAGGTGGTTGATGGCGCGTTCCAGAAGCCGTTCGATCGCTAGAGGACTCGAGGTACGGTCACAGGACGGGCTGTCGTACGTCTGCCGGCTTCTACCAGGCGGCGTCACCACAGGCCGAACCACCGGTCGTGTAATTCCACAGGCAGACGCGAGAGCCTGCGTTTGTTCCGTTCCAGTGGTATCCGGTCGCCTTCTTGGCGTTCAGGATCCAGTACGCGTTTGAGACGGCCTTCCAGTCGTAACCGCCGGATCCCACCCGCTTGCGCTGCAACACAAAGAGGCACTCATGGTTGTTCCACGACTGTCCGAGGGCCTGGACGTATCCGTCGGACGTCCTCTTGTTCAGCCACCCTTTGCACTGCCCGACCACTACATCCTTGCCAGGAATGTATCCCTGAACGGATATGTCCGACTGGCTGGTCTGTGCAGGGGCGGCCTGAACCGTGCCGCCGACGAACAGTGTTGTCGTCGCGGCAATGGCAACGCCAAGTGCCGCAGAGCGCGTGCGGGTGCGGGTACGCAGGAAAGGCATAATTGATGTTCCCCTCTGATTGTTGCGGCGTTTTGCGATTGGGGCCGTGTGTCCACGGGCTATTTGAACCGTGGCGGTTCAATCACCTGTTTCTCCGTCAGGACGGCCACTGGGGGCGTCCTGGATCGAGTTCACTGGGTTTTGGTTTGTTGCACAGCCGTGTCCCGGGCGTGAAACAAAGCAGGTCACAGACTTGGGTTGGCGAGATGGTGTCTTTCGCGGTGGTGGGGCGCGTGTTGGGATGAGACGCCGCTGCTGGTCACGGGGCGGCACGGGGAGGAAGCGGTATGGGGCGTCCGGAGGCGGACCTCGATCCGGGGCTGGGGCCGGTCCAGCGGTTTGCGTTCGAGTTGCGCAAGCTGCGTCAGGAAGCGGGCGGGATTACCTATCGGCAGATGGCCCGGCAGGTGGAGGTCTCGGTCACCACCCTGTCGAGAGCGGCCGCAGGAGAGCAACTGCCCTCCCTGCCGGTTGCCTTGGCATATGTGCGGGCGTGCGGCGGCGAGGAGCAGGCGTGGGAGCGACGCTGGCGTGAGGCGGTCACGGAGCAGGCACGGGCGGCTGACCTGGTGGCGGCCGAGACCGCCCCTGCTCCCTACCGTGGCCTGGCCCGGTTCGACGTGGGCGATGCGGAGCTCTTCTTCGGCCGGGACGAGGTGACCGACGCGCTGGTCCGCGCGGTGACACGGCATCGCGTGTTTGCGGTCTTCGGGCCATCCGGCAGCGGCAAGTCATCCCTGCTGCGGGCGGGGCTGATTCCCCGCCTGCGCAGCCTCGACGGACCGCACCGGCCGGCGGCGGTGCGGATCCTCACCCCGGGCGAGCACCCGCTGCGCACCCACGACACCGTGTGCGCACCAGCCCCGGGCGAGCAGGACACCTGGCTGATCGTGGACCAGTTCGAGGAGATCTTCACCCTCTGCCGCGACACCGGCGAGCGGGCCGACTTCCTTGCCCGCCTGCTCACCGCCGCCGAGCCCGCAAGCCGACTACGCGTCGTCCTCGGCGTACGCGCCGACTTCTACGGACGCTGCGCCGAGCACCGCGAGCTCGCCGACGCCCTGCGGGAAGCCAACCTGATGGTCGGGCCCATGAGCCCGGCCGAGCTTCGCCAGGCCGTCGTCAGGCCCGCGCAGTCGGCCGGACTGATCGTCGAACGCGAGCTGACCGCCCACCTCGTGACGGAGATCGGCGGCGAGCCGGGCGGCCTGCCGCTGCTCTCCCACGCACTGCGGGAGACCTGGCGACGGCGCCGCGGCCGGGTGCTCACCATGGAGGCATACGAGGCGGCGGGCGGCGTACACGGCGCGATCGCACAGACCGCCGAGGAGATCTACACCCGGCTCTCCCCCGACCACGCGGACCTGGCGCGGCTGATCTTGCTGCGGCTGATCGCCCCCGGCGAGGGCTCCCAGGACACCCGACGCCCAGTCGACCGGAGCGAACTCGACCTCGGCACCGCCTCCCAGGACGACATCGCCTTCGTCCTGGACCGGCTGGCCGGTGCCCGGCTGCTCACCCTCGACGAGGACACCGTCGATCTCGCCCACGAGGCCCTGATCTCCGCCTGGCCCCGGCTGCGCGGCTGGATCGAGGAGGACCGCGAACGCCTGCGCGCTCACCGCCGGCTCACCGAGGCGGCCCACGCCTGGGGCGACCTCGGACGCGACCCCGGCGCACTGTACCGCGGCACCCGTCTGGCCGCCGCCGAGGAGGCGTTCGCCTCGCCCGGACGCAGCGCTGCCCTCACCGTGCTGGAGGCGGACTTCCTCACCGCCAGTGCCGCGGCACGCGATCAGGAGCGGCAGGCGGCGACCCGGGCCGCACGCCGGCTGCGCATGCTTGTCGGCTCACTGTCCGCTGTGGTGGTGCTCGCTCTCCTGGCGGGCGTCATCGCCGGGCAGCAGAACCGCACCAGCGACCGGCGGCGCGTGGAGGCCGAGGCCCGCCGTATCGCCAACGTCGCTAACAGCATGCGTTTTTCCGACCCTGTTGAGGCGATGCGGCTGAGCGTGGCGGCGTGGCGCCTCGCGGACACCACCGAAACACGGTCCGCACTGCTCGCAGGCACGGTCCAGAAGGAACAGAGCGTCTTCACCGTCCCCGACACCGACTCCGAGGCCGCTGAGCGCCAACTCAGCGCGGATGGGAGGACGTTGGTATCTGTCACTGCCGACAAGATCCGGATGTGGGATATGCGGACACGTCGGGTGACGCACACGTACCCAGGCCCAGGCGCGCTGCTGGGGGATGACGCCGTCGTCATCAGCCCGGACGGACAACGGCTCGCTGTGCTCAAGGAGAACGACGTCCAGGTATGGGACATACCCGCCAGGCGCGTTATCGCACGGATTGCGAGTACGCCACTGGCCGCGGCGTTCAGCCTGAGCGGACACACCCTTGTGGTGACGGACGAGAGCGAGGACATGCCCGTCATACAGGTCTGGGATCTGCGCAGCCGTCGACAACTCGTCAGGATGAACCTGCGGTCGGACGAGTTGTTTCGATCCGAGACTGTCAGCCCGGACGACCGGTGGCTGGTGACATGTGTGGACAAGCGTCCGCTGAAGGTCCGGGACCTCGTCTCACGACAACCTTCGGTCATTCCCTGGGCGGACCGGATCGGGAATGTGTCCTGCAGTCAGAGCTGGTTCTCCCCTGATGGTCGGCAGCTTGCGCTTGCCACAGCCTCCGGAATCCGCAGATGGGATCTCCGCTCGGGCCAGGAACTTCCCCAACTGGAGCTGGACACACAGTCCTCGTACACCTTCACGCTCAGTACCGACGGCAGATTCGCCGTCACGACCAGCACCGAGGACGAGTTCCGGCTCTGGCGGCTCTCGGCCCCGGACGCCCCCGTGTTCCGTCATGAGCTGACCAACGAGTCACCCCGAGAGTACGTTCTTGATCTCGCCGGGAACGCCCTGCGCTACCTCAACAACAGCGAAACGGCCGTTCACACCCTGAGCCTTGGCCGAGCGGCCACTTCGCCGTGGAGCCAACGCCCCAACGAACAAGCACTGTTCGCCGCCGACGGGCGGACACTCGCTGTCCTGAACAGCAACACCACCCCGCAGTTCCGTCTGCTGGACACTTTCACCGGCCGAGTCATATCCACTCCGCCAGGCACACCATGCGCCGCCGGCGCGGGAAACTGCGAGGCCCCGATGGCGCTTAGCGCCGACGGCCGGTACTTCGCCTACGTCGAGGCATGGGGCGACGCCGAGCAGGGCTCTCCCCGCCCGCAGCGGATCACGGTGTGGGACGCGGCCGCTCACCGCAAGCACGCAGCCTTCACCGTCCCACGAGCCGAGGCCGACGCCGACGACATCAGCGGCCTCACCCTCACCTCAGACGGCCGCACCTTGCTGATCACCCGGTCCCCGGCACAGTGGACAAGGACTGAACTGTGGGACGTTGACCGGCAGAAGAAGATCGGAACGCTGCCGGGCACGTCCGGGACCGTCGGAGCCCTCCGCCATGACAGCCGCAAGCTGGTGTCCGGGGAGCACGTTGCCGACCTGCCGTCGGGGCCGGTGCGGAACCGGGTGCTCAGCAACGACGACGCCACCACGTGGGCCTTCAGCCCCGACGGGACCTATCTCGCGGTCGGCGACCTCGGAGGCCAGGTCACCCTGTGGGACGGCAACCTGCACAAACGCATCCGCGTTCTCCCAGGGCCCAGCGCCAACTCCGTCGGTGACCTGACCACGCTCGCTTTCTCCTCAGACAGCCGCATCCTCGCGGTCGGTGACAACACCGGCACCATCCAGCTCTGGGACGTGCCCTCCGCCCAACGCCTCGGCACCGCCCTCCTCACGCCGGGCGACGCGGTCCACGCCCTCGCCTTCGGCCCCGATGGAACCACGCTGTATGCCAGCGGACCACACGTCACGCTCCAACGCTATGACCTCGCGCCCGCGCAGCTTGCCCGCCGCCTGTGCGCCCGTGCGGGCTCAGGCCTCTCAAGGGAGGACTGGACGACGTATCTTCCAGATCTGCCCTACCGGCAGACGTGTTGACTGAGCGTTTGGTCCTGGGTTTCGTGTTTGGTCCGGGATTAGGTTTCGCGCCAGTTCGCGCTTTTTGCAGCCTTAGAGGTCGTTAAGTCCGTTTCTGGTAGCGATCTCGCCGGGTTGAGCGAGGAAGCCTTGGCGGGTGAGGCGTCGGAGGCGGCTGCGGGTGACGTTCATGGCGGGGGCGTCGGTGGGCATGCCGAGGAGTTCGTGCAGTTCGCGGACCCGGAACGCCTGGTCGGGGTGCTGGTTGAAGGCGTGCACGATCTGCTGGTAGGCGGTGGACATCTCCCGTACGGGTCCCGCCTCGGCCGGTAGGCGTTCGGCGATGACCTTGAGCGTGGTGGTCAGGTCCGCAACGCGAGCCTCGGTCTCGGCGAGGGCAGCGGTGAGGTGTTCGATCTGATCGCGTAGCTCGCAGGCCCGGGTTGCCGACTGGTCGCGATCCACCTCTTCGGTTGCGGGACGAAGCCCTTGCCGCGATCCTCGCGGTTGCGGCGGACAATCTCGACGGTGATGTCCTGCAGCGCACCGTGGATGACAACCTCGTCCTTGAACTCCTGGTCCACCAGGGCCTTTTCCAGGCGGTTGCCGCACCGCGTCGCCGCCTGGTCGAGCAGCGCGGTGCCGGCGGCGTTGTCGTGAGCCGAGGCGGCCAGCACGACCACGCCGGTGATCAATCCCAGGACGTCGACGGCCAGCCCTCGCTTACGGCCCAGCGTCTTCTTGTTCGCGACCGGTCCCGTCGTGGTCTTCGGTGCCGCGGCGGCCGCGCGCACGGACTGGGTGTCGATCACCACCAGGGACGGGTCCTCTAATCGGCGGGCACTCTCCCGCACCTGACAGCGCAGCAGTTCCTGAATGTGCTGGTGGAGTCTGTCCTCACGCCACAGCGTGAAGTAGTAGAACACCGCCGACCAGGCCGGCAGATCGTTAGGCAGGTAGCGCCACTGACAGCCCATCCGGTTCTGGTAGAAGATCGCGTTCACGACCTCCCGCAGATCACAGGACCTGGTGCTGCCGGTCGCCGACCGCTTCACCCGCTCTTGCTTCCAGGCCGTGATCACCGGCTCGATCAACGCCCACTGCTGGTCCGACAAGTCGCTCGGATACGCGCTCGCCCCATGCCCCGCATCCCAGCATGTCCATGCCTATCGGCGAGCCCACCCGGCGATCAGTACTACGAACGAGCGATCATCAACCGAGAGAGAAGAGGCATAACGACCCATTAGCGGACCGGAATCGGCACGGCCGAGGGCCGCCACTCTCGCCTGATCAACCCGAACACCCACGAGTCGGACACCTCGCCGTTCACGACGCAGTCCTCCCGCAACGTCCCTTCGCGCACGAATCCGATCTTCTCCAGGACCCGGGCAGACGCCACGTTGCGCGTATCGGTCTCGGCCTGAACTCGATTCAGGTCCAGTGTGTCGAATGCCCACTGCAGCAAGGCGTGCGCAGCCTCCGTCGCGTAGCCGTGGCCCCACATCGCATCGCCGAGGACGTAGCCCAACGACGCGCTGCGGTAGTCCGGGTTCCATCCTGTCAGACCGCACCAGCCGACGAAGGCCCCGTCAGAAGCACGGTCGATGGCCACCCGCGCCCCGGTGCCTTCCTCCGCCATCTTCCGGCACGTCGCGATGAAGCGGTCGGCTCGAGCCCGTTCGTTCCACGGCGGGGAGTCCCAGTAGCGCAGCACGTAGGCGCTGCTGTGCAGTGCAAAGAGGGGATCCACGTCGGTGTCGGTGAAGGGTCGCAGTCGCAGGCGAGCGGTGTGCAGTATGGGGGTGGTCAAAGTCATGCGCACCATGTTGCGTCCTCATGGGGCGGGCAGAACACCGAATATTCGATCCCGGTCCGGTCCCTTCAACCAGCACCCCGACCAGGCGTTCCGGGTCCGCGAACTGCACGAACTCCTCGGCATGCCCACCGACGACCCCGCCATGAACGTCAAGACCTTCGACTGCTCACGCTGCGGCTTTGAGGGCAAGCTTCTGGGCGGGCGACTGTGTGAACGCTGCACTCGCTCCGACGGCCTCACGGCGCTCTTGGACGGCGGCACCGGACACATCCACCCTGCGCTGGTTCCGCCGTTCGACCTGCTGGTGGCGATGGACCAGCCCAGGAGCGGGCTGGCCCGGCTGGAGATACGCCGCGGCCAGCCGGGAAACGCCTCGCAGTTGCTGCGCCGGCTCGGCCTCGGCGAGATCCCGCTGACGCACGACGCCTTCCAGGAGCTTCAGCCCTGGCGGGGCCGCCGCTCACCTGGAAGAACTCCGCATGACCTGCGGAGTCCTGCCCGCGGTCGACAAGTACCTGTGTTCCTTCCAACGCTGGCTTCCCGGGCATCTGGCCCGCATTGCCGACCCCGGGCACGACAAGACGATCAAGCTCTTCGCGACCTGGCGTGTCCTTCCTCGGCTGCGGGCCCGCGCCGAGCGAAGCCACATCACACCCAGCGTCCGACGGTTCGCCGCCGAGCAGATCAAGTACGCGACCGCATTCCTGCAATGGCTCGGCAAGCGCAACAGCACCCCCGCGTCCTGCGGGCAGAACGACATCGACGCCTGGTGGGCCGGAACACCGAGCACAGCCGCACCTGCCTGCGAGCCTTCCTCAGCTGGGCAATGCAGAGCCGCCGTTGTCGACGCACCCTCTCTACCAACCCTGCATCCTGCTGGCTCTTCCCCGGGCGCCGGGCGGGCCAGCCGTTTCGCCCCGACCACCTGTCTGCGCTCTTGAACGAGGTTTCGGGGTCCCAGCCGCCGCTGCCTGCGGTGCTGCCATCCGACAGCAACTCCTCGAACTGCCCGGCCCCGTCGTAGCGGACGCCCTCGGCTACCACGACAAGACCACCAGCCGCCTCATCAGAGAGACCGGCGGGACATGGAGCCGATACGCCCCAGGCGATCACACAAGGTCACCAACAGACTGGCTTCCTCGGGGACCGGCCACAGTTGAATAGTCGGTCACACCGGTAGACCGCCGGTTCGTACACTGCGAGGGTGGAAGACCATACGGCCACCAGGATCTATGCACGTCCGGCGCCCGCCTTACGGCGGTACGTCGGCTCGTATGTCGGTTTCGATCTTCGTGGGTTCCCGGCGGGGGTGCACTGCGGTCCGCCGGGCCGCGTGCTCACTGCGGTGATCAGTCTGTCCGGCCCTTTGGATGTGGCGGCAGGCGTCGACGACGGGTCACCGGTCACCCGATTCAGCAGCGTGGCCGGCGGTCTGATGCGCCGGTCCGTCGCGATCCACCACGACGGATGCCAGGAAGGCGTGAAGGTATCGCTGACACCGCTCGGGGCCCGGGCCGTCTACGACATGCCCGCCGCTGATCTCGCCCACCGGCTGGTCCCACTCGACGAGCTTCTCGGAGCGCTCGGCGTCGAGCTGGTCGACCGGCTCCGCGCGGCGACGACCTGGACCGCGCGGTTCGCCGCGCTGGACGAGTTGCTCCTGCGAGCCGTCGGCCGCAGCGCCGGCGGCGACCCCGTGTCCCGGGTGCGCCCCGAGGTGGCCGAGGCCTGGCGCCGCCTCTTGGCCGCGCGGGGCCGCGTCCAGGTTGGGAGGGTCGCCGCAGAGCTGGGCTGGAGCCGTCGGTACCTCACCGACCGGTTTCGCGGTGAGGTGGGCCTGTCGCCGAAGACCTTCGCCCGGGTTTTGCGCTTCGAGCACGCGCACGAACTGGCCACCAGGCACGACCCGCTTCCGTGGGCCGATGTGGCGACCGTCTCCGGTTACGCCGACCAGGCCCATCTCGTCCGGGACTGGAGCGAGTTCACGGGCCGATCGCCGACAGCATGGCGTCGCGGCGAAGTCCTGCTCGGGACCGGGTAGCCGCCGACCGGCCGCCCATCGCGTCGGCTTCCGTTCCCTTTCCTTCAAGACCACCCTATTGCTGTCCTGTGACGATCGTCTGCATGAGACTCGTCAATCACGAACCCAACGCCATCGACCTACGGACCACCCCCGTGCACCTCGGGCTGGGGTCGAGAGCGAAACCCGTCGAGGGCTTCGCCTGGGACCCGGAGGTGCTCCATGCCTACAGCGCCGCGGTCGCGGCGGACGGCGCCGAGGGCCGGATGGTGACGATCTTCGACGGCGACGGCCTCGGCGACCATTGGGAGCGCCACCCCGCCGGCGACGAACTGGTCGTCTGCCTCAGCGGGTCGGTGACGGTCACCCGCGATGTGGACGGAGTGCCCGACCGGGTTGTGCTCGGGCCGGGCGAGGCCACCGTCAACCCGGCCGGGACATGGCACGCGGTCGACATGGCAGGACCGGCGTCCATCCTGACCATCACCGCTGGCCTCGGCACCGACCACCGTCCCCGGACCGAAGCCCGCCCGACCGAGCACGCCGGCACGTCCGGCCCGCGAACACCGTGACGACCCGTGTCGCGTGCCTCGGGGACAGCCTCACCCGCGCGCAACTGAGCGTCGACTACCTGGACCTTCTCGAACGACGCCGCCCTCCCGGCGACGTACGGCTCGCCCGCTTCGGCGTCAACGGCGACTTCGCCCACAACCTCTCACGGCGCCTCGATGCCGTCGTCGCGGACCCACCCGACGTGATCACCGTGCTGATCGGGACCAACGACGCCCGAGCGAGCCTCGCCGGCTACCCCGTCGAGCGGGCCATGAAGCGCAAACAACTCCCCCACCGCCCGTCGGCCGGCTGGTTCCAGCAGTGCCTGGGAGCCGTCGTCGAACGGCTGCGAACGCAGACCGACGCGACGATCGCTCTGCTGTCCCTCCCGGTCCTCGGCCAACAACTCGACGGAGCCGCGGCGCGGGCATCACAGGCGTACAGCCGCATGATCGCCGAGGTCGCCACCACCAACAAGGCGACCTACCTCCCGCTCCACGAACGCCAGACCGAGGAACTACGCCAGGCGGACCCGCCGCCGATCCCCTACCGGGACCCGCCGCCCGCGGCGAGCGTCAGCGTCCTCGTCCGGCGCGCCTTGCTGCGCCGCAGCCTCGACACGATCTCGCAGCGCCGGGGTCTCGTGCTCACGACCGACCACATCCATCAGAACAGCCGCGGCGCCGCCCTTGTCGCCGAGGTCATCGACACCTGGCTGCCGACCCGGAGCGGGTAGCCGGTTCCGGCGGCGGCCAGCTCGATCACCAATCCCGGCGTGCCGCTGGAAAGTATTGGAGGTTTTGGTATTAATCTCCGATCACCATACGTAGTCGATCTCTCACAGATCGCATCCCCCTTCACTCCACCGGAGATGAACATGCACAAGCTTCGCAAGACTGCCGCCCTGGTTGTCATGCTCGGAAGTGCCGGACTCCTGAGCACCGGCACCGCCACCGCCCACGGCGACGACGGTCACGGCGGCAATGGCGGAGGTCACTACAGCGTCCTGCAGAGCTCGAACTGCAAGTCACATGACCTGAACCTCGACATCCTCGGCCAGGTCGGCATCCTCAACGGCCTGCTGGGCAGCGCGCTCAACGGCGAGGGCGACGCGGGTGCGCAGAAGTCCCACCTGGGCTCGACCATGGGCTGCAACAACAGCGCCTTCTAAGGCGTGCTTTGAAAGCTGCTGTGGTATTCGGTTGGCCGTTCAGAATGATCACGGGCGGCCAACCGAATAGTGCGTTCGTAGGCGACGCGTCCAGCACCAGATACGGGTTCGGCGCGGCGTCGAACAGCTCCTCGAAATCGATCTCCGCTGGCGTCACGCGCGCTGCCGATCTCTACAAGCGCGACCAGGGCCTAGCGGCCCGGATCACCGACCAGATGCCCGATGAGCGCCTCGACGAGCGGGCCGGAGCGCATCGTCCACCGGATCCAGTCGAGCCGTATCCACCACCGTGCTTCTCAGAGACAGCGCCCCCGGCAAGCTTCCCGAGGCCTTGTCTGGTCTTCACATCAGCCCCCGGTCTCAGCCGGCTGACACCGCTCTTCCTCGGGCCGTCTTCCTCGGGCCGCATGAGCCGGCTGATGGCACCAAGAACGAGGCACGACCCCTGGACCGCTCGCGGACACGGTCGTGGACGGTCGAAGTACGCGTCAGCTGCCCCGAAGACCGACCGCCAGCGTCAGTTCAAGGACCCGGTGTGGCGATGCGAGATCCGGAAACAGCTCCCGCAGCTGTGACATCCGGTACCGGACTGTCTGGGGATGGACGAACAACGCCGCCGCCACCTCCTCCCGCCTGCCCTGGTGCAGCAGCCATGCCCGCAACGTCTCCTCCAACCGCCGTGCGGTCGCGACAGGCAAGCTCCGCAGCGGTGCGAGGGCTCGGGCACGCAGGTCTGCGAACGCGTCCGCGTCGGCGCTCAGCACCAGCTCGGGCAGGTGGTCCTCGGTGTCGCGAATATCAGCGGAGAGGGAGCGCGCGCGTACCGCTCGTGCGTACGAGGCGGACGCACGAGTCCATGGCCGGGCCGGGCCGACCACGGCGGTGCGGTCGGTCAGCTGCCGCAAGAGATGTGATCGGTCGGCATCGGGGACGAGGAGCACACCGGTGGCGTCCGGCAGATCGTCGAGGACGAGGGTGCTCGGGTCGAGCGCGCGGTAGGCAGGCCGGGCCTGGGCGGCGGGCAGCAGGACCGCGGTCAGCGAAACCGGAGGCTGCCACCCGGCCCGTTGAACAGAGGCCCGCAGCACGTCCGGGCTCGCGCCGGCGAGGAGGTCGCGGGCCAGGTGTTCCAGGTGGCGCTCGTGGGCCCTGCCCTGGGCGGCCAGTTCGTCGGCGTGGCCCGCGGCGCTCGCGGCGGAGAGCTCGTCGATGTAGGCGAAGGTCAGCTCGGCGAACTTGGCGACCTCGGCGGCGGGCAGACCTGCGGGTACGGCACCCGCTGCCAGGCATCGCCAGGCCACGCGGGCGCCGACGCGGTAGGCGCTGAGCAGGGCGTCCATCGAACGGCCGTCGCGCACCTCGCCGCGGCCCAGCTCGTAGGCTGCGTCACCGGCGTCGCCGCCTGTGGCGTTCCCGCTCGCGAGGTCCAGGTAGTGCCCCAGCGCGGTGCGGACGGCTCTGCGGATGGTGCCGCCCATGCGGCCCGAAAGGGCGCCCGCGTAGGGAGGGACCTCGTCGATGATCGCCTGGACGACCTCGTCGGCGGTGGTCTTCAGCGCGGCCCGAAGTGCGGTGACCGTCGTCTCATCCAGGGCCAGTTCGCTGGCCCTCCGGATTGCATGGCTCACGTTTTGTTCCCTGCGAACAATTCTGCCGACCAGATTTACGTCCTGCGGTCAGGACTTTACGCCTTGAGGCGCAGCAAGCTGGAGTCATGACGAGTGCAGCCCTCCGCAGCAGGGCGTGGAAACTGCTGGAGATGGTCACGACGCCGTTGCTGCCGTCGGACTACCTCGACCTGGTCAGCCCGCTGCGTGCGGGCGCTGACCTGCGTGGGCGCATCGAGGCCGTGCACCCCGAGACGGGTGACGCCGCGACCATCGTGATCAGGCCGGGACGGGGCTGGCGCGGCCACACAGCCGGTCAGTACGTGCGGATCGGAGTCGACGTCGACGGGGTGCGCCTGTGGCGTGCCTACTCCATCACCTCACCGACAAACCGCCAGGACGGCCGCGTCACGATCACCGTGAAGGCGATCCCGGACGGCAAGGTCAGCAACCACCTGGTCCGCAGGGCGAAACCGGGCACGCTGATCCAGCTCGACCAGGCGACCGGTGACTTCGTGCTGCCGCAGGCCAAGCCCGCCAAGGTGCTCTACCTCACGGCCGGCAGCGGCATCACGCCCGTCATGGGCATGCTGCGCGACACCGAGTTCGACGACGTCGTCATGGTCCACTGCGCGCCACAGCCGCAGGACGTGATCTTCCGCAACGAACTGCACGACCTGGTCGCGGACAAGAAGCTGCGGCTCACCGAGGTGCACACCGCCACAGACGGCATGCTCGACATAGCCCGTCTCGACGAACTGGTACCCGACTGGGCCGAGCGCGAGACCTGGGCCTGCGGGCCCGCGGGCCTGCTCGACGCCGCCGAAGAGCACTGGAGCGAACACGGCGTCCAAGAGCGCCTGCACACCGAACGCTTCCGCCCCGGCATCCTCGCCGCCGGCGACGGCGGCGAGGTCACGTTCAGCGCCACCGGCAAGAGGGTCGACGCGGACGGCGCCACGCCGTTGCTGGACATCGGCGAGGAAGCCGGCGTGCTCATGCCCTCCGGGTGCCGCATGGGCATCTGCTTCGGCTGCGTCACGCCGCTCAAGGCGGGCGCCGTCCGCGACCTGCGCACCGGCGAGATCACCGAGGCCGAGCCGGGCGTCCTCATCCAGACCTGCGTGTCCGCCGCGGCGGGCCCCTGCGACATCGAACGGTAGGAGCACCTTGACCGCCATCGACCCCACCGCCCACCTGACCGCGGAGCAGATCGAGGAGCTCGGCCGCGAGCTGGACGCGATTCGCGACGAGGTGATCGCCGGCCGCGGCGAGAAGGACGCCGCCTACATCCGTAAGGTCATCTCGGCGCAGCGCAAGCTCGAGCTGGTCAGCAGGGGCGTGCTGCTGTTCTCGATCTTCCCGCCCGCGTGGCTGATCGGCACCGCCGGTCTGTCCGTGGCGAAGATCATGGACAACATGGAGATCGGCCACAACATCCTGCACGGCCAGTGGGACTGGATGCGGGACCCGAAGATCCACTCCACCACCTGGGAATGGGATCACGTCTCGCCGGCCGACCAGTGGAAGCACTCGCACAACGAGCTGCACCACACGTACACCAACGTGATCGGCAAGGACAACGACCTCGGCTACGGCATCATGCGCGTCGACGAGGACCAGAAGTGGCACCCGTTCCACCTCGGCCAGCCGCTGTGGAACTTCATCAACGCCTGCTTCTTCGAGTACGGCATCGCGGCGTACGACCTGGAGCTCGGCAAGAACCTGCACAAGCGCCACCGCAAGGACCCGGAGTTCCGCGCGCGGGCCAAGGCCGTGGGCCGCAAGATCCGCAAGCAGGTGCTCAAGGACTACGTGATCCACCCGCTGCTGTCGGGCCCCTCGTTCCTCACGACGCTCGCCGCCACGTTCACCGCGAACCTGGTCCGCAACATCTGGTCCCACTCGGTGATCATGTGCGGGCACTTCCCCGAGGGCGTACAGGTCTTCGAGCGCCGGTCGATCAAGGGTGAGACGCGCGGCCAGTGGTACCTGCGCCAGATGATGGGCTCGGCGAACATCAGCGGCAGCAGGGCCATGCACTTCATGACCGGCAACCTGTCGCACCAGATCGAGCACCACCTGTTCCCGGACCTGCCGAGCAACCGGTACGCCGAGGTCGCGGTGAAGGTGCGCGCGCTGTTCGAGAAGTACGAGCTGGAGTACGTCACCGGACCGCTGCCCAAGCAGGTGTTCTCCGCGTGGCGCAAGGTCTTCCGGCTCTCGCTGCCGAACAAGAAGCCCAAGGTCAAGACGCCGGACCGCGAGCACGAGCTCATCGCGGCCTGATTCCCGCTATAGGCTCAGATCTTTCGGCCGTACCGTCGGCACCGCCGGCACCGCCGGGTTCGCTGAGATCCGTTGCGGACGGTGGGCGACCGCGACATCAGACCGTCATCGGCCAGATCCGTGACCAGCTCCGCAAGCGCATCCGCCGCGCGATGGGCCGGCCCCCGGCGCGGTCGCCGCCGTCATCGACTCCCAGTCCGTCAAGGCTGCAGAAACCGTCGGCAAGGACTCGCGAAACCAATTCATCCGTGCGGTGGGAGCGGAGGTGGCGTGAGCGCGCGCCACTCGTCTTCCAGGATGCTGAACACTTCGGAGTCTCGCCAACCGTCCCGAATCAACGCGGTATGACGATGGCGCCCTTCCCACGTCATGCCGAGCTTGCTGAGTATCCGGGCTGACCCGAGGTTCCGCGGGTCACAGGTGGCATAGACGCGGTGGAGCCCGAGGTCCTCGAACCCTCGCTCCAGTAGTTCCTTCCCGATTGCCGTTCCGACGCCCTGACCCCAAACCCGAGGATCCACGGCATAGGTGATCTCACCTTGACGTTGTCCTCGGCTCCGAAGGTGGAGCTCACCCATGCCGACTACGTCGCCCTCGACACGCGCTACATAAGCGAACCGCTGCTGAGGTGAGTGTGACCAGGCTTCGACCGCAGCCACCACGAACGCGTGTGTTTCCTCTTCGGTGTTCGGCCCCCAGGTCTGGAAACGGCAGACCTGGGCGAGGGAAGCCCAGGAGTGGACGGCTCGCCAGTCTGCGAGCTCAATTCTCGTCAAGGTCACCGAATGTTGATCCACGGGTTGATCTTGTCAGGTGCAGTCGCGGCGATCTACGGGATCGAGAACAGGCACTCACCCCCGTTCCCGGCGTTCGGGCTGGACGGTACGGGCGCCGGTGTACAGCGGGGACGGCTATCGGCGAACTCCTCCCCTACGGAAGGCGGACCTGGTAGACGGTGGGTCACCGAACCCAGGCTGCCGACCAGGAACCTGCGGACCGTCAACGCCCTGACGGACCCGACGCTCCTCGAGCCGGTGACCGCCGGTGTGACCGCGGGCTCAAAGGGGCGGGCACAGTGTCGCCGGTCGGGGGCCAGGCCTCAAGCCGCTTCGGGGAAGGGGTAGTCGGTGTAGCCCTCGGCGCCCGGCCCGTAGAAAGTTCCGGCCGCAGCTCGTTCTCCGGGTGGCCACCCTGTCAGCGCTCGACCAGGTCGGGGTTGGCGATGAGGGCCCGGCCCACGACCGGAATGACCGCTCCCCTCCGCCTCGACGAGGCACATCGACAGGTCGTCGCATACCTCACCTCCCACCTCAAGGGGTGGCCGGCGAGCAGGCTGCGGAGGCACTGGAACGCGGGAAGATCACAGCACGTAACTGCGTAGGCCTTGCCCACCACTTCCAGCAGCATCAAGATGCCCTGCCGAATCCGGGCCCGACGCCTGCACAGAATCTGGTGAGGCTCGCCCATGCCCTGGCGGTTGCCGGGCACGGCCCGGTCACCCTGCCGACGGCGCCGGCTGCGGAAGGATCTCGCGCGAGCTCACGCATCGCCTCCCGACCGAACACTGCTGTTCGAGCTGCGCCTACCGGGTGCGGTCTCCGAAGACCTGCTCAGGCTGCGGCCGCCAGATAAGGCTCAACGGCAGCGGCCTGAACGGCCCGCTCTGCGGCACCTGGTATGGCAAGCACGTTGCCACCTCATGTGGCCAGTGCGGGCGAGTGTCGGCCACGCCGACCAGTTTCCGTGAACGCGCCGATCGGAAACGGAACTTGATCGGCGCGCCATGCACCACGGGCGGCGGGTATTAACCGAGGTGCCGGGAGAAGAACCTCAGGGTGCTGTCCAGCTCGAATGCCGGGATCTCCCCGTGCTTGCCGGGGTTGGCATGCAGCGTCTTCTCGGCCGAGGCCAAGGCGTCGAACAGCGCCAAGCTCTGGACTCGCGGCACCCGCTCGTCGTCCCACTGAACCAAGAACTCCACCGGGACGGTGATCGCCGCGGCGTCCTCGGCCGAGGCCAGTGCCCCGCCCAACCCCAGTACCGCCGCGCGGATTCGGGGTTCCGCAGCGACGAACGGAACGCCGAGTCCGCACCCCAAGCAGACCCCCCAGTATCCCACCGGACCGGCACCGACGTGTTTGAGTTGCTGAACCGCGTCCAGGACTGCTCGCCATTCCGGCACGGTCTGGCGGGCCACGAGCGCCTGGAAACCGGCGATCAGCGGAGCCAGCTCTTCACCGGCTTCCCAACGAGCCTGGTTCTCGGTCGCGATCCGGTCGTACTCCTCGACCTTCGGCCGGTCGCCGTGGGCGGGCACGTCGACCGCCACGACCGCGAAACCGAGCTCTGTCACGAAGCGGCGTGCACGCGACAGGATGTCGGGGGCCTTCTTGTGCTGACCGCCGCCGTGTCCCATCAGGACGAGTGGACGAGCGTCGACGGCACCTTCCGGCGTCCACAGCACGCCGGGAATCTCACCGATAGTAAAGAGCTGTTCGCGGACGCCGTCGGACGACGTCTCAGAGATGAAGCGCATAGCGTTTCAAGCCTTTCGGGATGCCTCTGCGGGCACTCCCTAGGCCATGCAGGGGAGGGAGGCCCGACCTGTCAAAGCGTTGATGGGTCTCACCTCCTTGGTTCGCAGCAGCGCACGGCGGCAGGAAACGTATCACGAAGGACTTCACCCTGGTCCGGATGGGGATGCCGACAGGGCGAAGCGAACCTTGCCTGATGCGGCACTAGCCATTTCCGATGAGGAGATCACCCCCCAACAGCTCGACGACCTCCCCAACACGCCGACCACTCGCTACCTCCGCGACCTCCTCGTCGTCGCGGCGGTGCTGCCGCCGCGGGACGAACGATTGGAGGCCCTGCCCCGCTGGGCGGACGCCCTCTTGGCCCAGGCGCCACTCCCCCAGCGGCAGCTCGTCCCCCCTTCACTCATTGGTATCCGCTCCAACGCATCCGCCGGGTCCACCGGCACCGCCCGCTACGCGCCAGCACACAGCACACAGCACACAGCACCAGATGCGCTGGCGACTGCGCCGGGCCCTGGAACTGCTCGACTGGCTCGACGAACATGGCACCGCTCTCGGGGAACTCACGCAGCCAGAACTCGAGATGTGGCTGGAGGAAGGGGCTGTAGAACGTCGTGAGGTGCGTGCCTTCGTTCACCTGGGCGCGAGTTCGGGGTCTTGTCGGCGAACTCGTAGTTCCGCGGGCACGCATCGCCGCTCCCAGCGTCTTCATGACGGACGAGGAGCAGGCCCAGCAGCTGCACCGGTGTCTCGGCAACGATTCTCTGCCTCTCGATGTTCGTACGGCTGGTTCCCTGACGCTCCTCTTCGGGCCGCAGCACACCAAACTGCTCGAACTCACCGTGCGCGACGCCATGGACGACAACGCGATGGTGGCGCTCAACCTCGCAGGCCATCATCTTCCGCTGCCGCCCGAAGTCGCCCGACTGGTCCGTGCGCAACGCGACCTGCTGCCACAGACCCCCCGGTTGCCGGAAGCGGTCGGCTTGACCAGCTCCAGGGTTCAGGTCGATGAACTGGAGAGCACCCATGACGAAGGTTTGGTCGTATCCGAGGTCAGGGCGACGGAGGTAGCGCTCAAGGTAGGCAGCGAGTAGATCAGCGTCGCACGCCGTTCCGAAACTGGCCAAAGCCACGCAATAGGCCAGCCCAGCGCAGCAGACCTCGCTGGCCAGCGGGAGTTCCACGTTCCTCGGGAAACCCCCTGAGGGACTTCACGCGGCCGTCCGCCCCGCTCGTCTGCCGTGTTGACCCTGGTAGCCGACCAGGCGCGGCTCCCGGCTTCTTCGATCATCGACCGACCGGCGGATCCGGCGTGTCCTTGATGTGTGTCCCAGCGGCAGGCTTCTCCGTGGAGTTAGTCGAGCCATAGCTCGCCGGTCACTTTGCCCCTCGCGCCCAGCTGGAGTCCTGCGTGCACCGCCCACTGCCCCTGGCCGCCACCGTCACCGGTGCCGTCCAGGTGGTCGTTCGTCTCGTCCTCCGACGAAGGCTCCGAGGATCGGGGAGATCGGCCGCCCATCACGGCGGTAGCCGACAGGGCCGTTATTCGGCAGGGGCCGGACCATGCGAGTCCTCCAGTGCGCGCCCCGCGCTGACGATCATGTAGCCGATCCGGGCGTACGCCGGCATGCGCCACCAGATCCAACAGAGCACTGGGGCCCGATGCCGGAAAGCCGAGTGGCGCCCCCGGCCGAAACCGTGGGGCGCCACAGACCGCTATTCCGTGTTGGCTGCGCTCAGCTGTGCACTGGCTGTCGCGTCGGGTCAGACGACCCGCGCACTCGACGGCGATGCGGACGACGGGCCGCGTACCTCGACCGCACACGCGACGGCGACGCACAGAGCGACGACGATCATGCCCGCCCCGATCACGGTGTCCGGACCGGGTGTCTGGCTGAGGACGTTGAGCAGCGCCTTGACCGCGATGGCGAGCTGGCCCATGGCGACGAGGGCGAGCCACACCGCGCGCACGACGCGGGGGCTGCGCGTGCGTGCCTTCTCCAGCCCCAGCAGCGCGGCTGCGCCCGCCAGAGCCACGATGATGCCGAGGGTGGCGACGGGAACGACTGCCCTTTCGAGCGCCGAGGCGTCCGGATGGTCGAGTTCCGCCGTGTCCGGCGGCAGGACCGTGAAGGCCACCGTCAGCAGGGCCACGTAGGCCACCTGGAGGAGGAGAAGGACCGGTGCACGCGCCGGCTGAGCATGTCGGTCATCGGTTGCTCCTGACGAGGCTGCCGCTCTTCATGATCCACAGGCTGCCATTCTTCTGGGCGTTGCGGCATGCGTCCCTGCTGCGGATGCCGGCGTTCGTCTTGCCCGTGTTCGAGCGTCCGATACCCCGGCCGATGGAGTTGTTGCGCAGGTCCATCTCCTTGTCGTTGCCCCTGGAGACGGACTCGTGACGCGTCCTTTGTGGAGAGGCGGATTTCCATCAGCGCGTTCCAGTAGCAGTGCCGGAAGGAGTCACCGGTGCCCTGGAACAGGGTGCTGTCCGGGTAGAGCTCCTGCGCCTTCTTGAACGCCGTGTCCGCCCTGTCCCAAGCGAGCGAGCAGTCGTACGGATTCCAGAAGCAGTAGTCCCACTCCGCGTCGGTGAGGTTTCCGTAGCCGTAGCCCGGGTCCAGCAGGACCGGGTAGGCGATGGACTGGCCTTCCGTCGGGGCGAGCGAGACGACGATGTCGTTGCCGGACAGCTTCATCGAGACGGGAACCGTGTTCCCCTTGGCGTCCAGAGCCAGCGGGGCGGTGACGAACGTCGTCAGGCCGCCGTCCGAACCCGAGATCATCATGGTGTTGTCCTCACCCACTGTGATGACCTCGCCGGGACGCAGCGTGGGTCGGTAGGTGAAGGAGCTCGGGGCGTTGCCGCTGCGCAGCAGGTGGAAGAGCTCCACCGCGTTGGGGCCCTTACGGACAGCGATGGTGTCGGCGTCCGTCTGTGTGTTGGGGTAGACGACCAGGCCAGTGCTGCTCAGCTCCGCGGGTGAGGCGGTGCCGGTGGGCAGGTTGACGACCGCCTGGGCGGACCCGTCGGAGCTGGTGCCCACAATGTCCTGGTCTGCACGCTCGGGCAGCTGGGCGGCCGGGACGGCCGTGGCGGAGTCCTCGGTCTCCACGACCTCGGGGTCGACCTGCTCGACGAAGTCGGCAGGTGTGTCGTCGACCTCCGGGTAGACCTCGTCCGCTGGGAGTTCCTCGATGGGGACGTCGTCGACCGGCGGGTGCAGCGTCTGCGAGAAGTGCGCCTCGGCGATGTCGTTGATGAACGAGGTGGAGAGGCTCCCCGCGATGACGCCCACGCGGAAGGTGTGGGTGGCCCAGTCGGACCAGACGCCGTTGGGGTTCTTCACGCGAGCAGTCAGGGTGTGGGTGCCGCGGGTCGTGGGGGCCAAGGAGAAGGAAGCCGTGCCGCCGGTGAGCGTGATGGCGGTGGTCGCACCCTCGTCGAGGGCGTACTCGGCGGAGACCGCCTTGCCCGCGGGGTCGGTGACCTTGAATGTGCCGGCCTGACCCGCGTCGCCGTGCCACAGACCGTCGGCGGGGTATGCGGTGGAGGACAGCGCGGGGGCGGCGGGCACCGTGGTGTCGAGGGTCAGGTTGCGCCAGACCGACCACGTGTCGTTCCAGTCGGTGCCGTCGTAACTGGCGGCGCGCCACTTGCAGGAGCCGGGGGCGAGGGCCGGGGCGGCCCAGGATCCGGTGGCTCCCGAGGCGGTGTACGAGGTCTGGCCCGAGGCGATCTTGGTGGTGCCGGCGGTGTTCCAGACCTCGATGGTGAAGCGGACTGTGTTGCCGTCCGCGTCGGTGGCCTTGGCCGACAGCGTCGGGGTGGTGTCGGCGGTGACGGTGCCGTCGGCGGGGCTCACCGGGGAGGCCACACCGGGCTTGGTGTTGTACGTCACCGACAGCGCCGGCTCGGTCGGGCCCTGCGAACCGTCCACGTAGTTGGCGGACCGGAAGCGGCGCCAGGTCGTGGAGTCGGTCTCGTCCACGCCCTTGATCTGTAGACCGTGGTTGGGCTGTCCGTCGGCCCAGGCCTGGGCGATCGAAGAAACGTTCCAGCGCATGAAGTTGGCAGGGCAGGCCGAGCTGTAGCCGTAGGACGCCTTCGACACGGCGGCACCGGTGGCGGTCGTGGCCGGCTGCGCGCCCCAGGTCACGGCGCTCGGGTCCCAGCTTCCGGTGATCCGCCGCGCCTCCACGCCCGCGCCTGTGGTGGAGCAGCTGGAGGACCAGTACGAGTGAAGCCGTAGCTCGGCGCCGAGGATGTGCTTGCCGGTGTACTTGGACACGTCGAACTTGACGTACGAGCGCGCCCTCGTGGTGCCGGCGTCGTACGTGCCTGCCTTCAGCTCGGTCGAACCGCGCTGGGAGTCCGGGTAGTTCGTGGCGACCCAGGTGTCGGTCGAAGCGGCGAGCGTGGTGGTCGGGTCGATGGTGACCGGGTACGTGACGCTCGGGTCGCTGAGGAACTCCTGGCTCGGGCGGAGGACCAGGACGGTGCCCTGTGGGGTCCTCTCCACCGTCGTGGTGATCTCGGCCGACCGGGTCGGCTCCCCGGACTTGGGGTCCGTGCCGCTGCCCCACATCCGGGGCGCCGGGGCACTGGCCACGAGGTCGCCGCTGTCGTTCTCCAGGCGGAGGTGACGCTCCTTCGTCTTCTCCAGGTCCATCCCGTCCAGCGTGACGGGCAGCCGGAGTTCGACCGGCTCGGTGGGACGCTTCTTGAGGATCAGCGACTCGGTGAACCCGTGCGGCAGCGCGGTGACATGCAGGTCACCGTTGGGGACGACCGATGGATTAGACGGCGGTGTCGCCGTCCACCTGAGGCGCCGGAAGGGCTGTTGCCCAGTCCAGCCCGAAGGTGAGCGCGCCCCGGCCGACCGAAGCGAAGTCCTCGGAACCGCCGTCGGACAGCGCCACGTCAGCGACAGCGGTCTTCGGCTCCAGCCGGCTGCCGGTGTCGACGAGTGTGGTGTCGATGCGCTTCCACTGCCCGTCCTCGCGTACCCGTATCGCACCGGACGCGGTCTCAGTGGTCAGGCTGCCGTCCGGGTTCGCCCAGGTTGTGGACTCGGCCGTGCGCTCCGACACGGCCTCCACGCGCTTGCCCCCAGGACTGCGGCGAGCCGGGCGGACTCGACGTCCGGGGCCTCGGTGACGCGCTTGGACGCAATGGCCTCTTCTGCCGTGTCCTGGCCCGCCGCCGCGGGGGCGCCGACCGTGTAGGTCGCGCCTGCCGCGTTGGCGGCGAATGTGAGACACAGGGCCAGTGATGTGGCCACTGTTGTGAACCGTCTGTTCACAAACCCCCCGATCATGCATTTCCTGTTATGACTGTGTGCCATCCGTGAAGATGGCCAGCCGAGTGATCATAGAGGTGACCTGCACGAATGCCATCCATGGCCGGATCACGCCCTGTTGGCCAAAAGTAGGTGAACCGCCCATACTCACTGTGACTTCTCTCACCCGGGCCACCGTGAGGAGCGGCGCACCGAGCAACCGGCTTCAAAGCCGACCCGATCACGACCACTCACGCCCACGCGAGCCAAGTCGACATCGTGCCCGGGCCGCATCCTCAGCGCCTCGACGCAGCACGTGCACAATCCCGCTGCCCGCAGGCACGCGAAGCGGGCTGCCGCCGCTTCAGGCCGACTTCCCCGCGCGAGATCGCCGAATGTGCCGAATGTCCTGCACAAGGGTGTAGACAGCGCCCAGGAGAATCAGAACTCCCGCCACGATCCAGAGAACCGATGCTCCGGCCCGATGCTCATGAATGGCAAGGGCACAAAGACCCGTACTAATGAGGAGCCCAAGGGCCGAGATCAGGGTGCTGACGCGGTTGGCCACCGAGACATCATCCACGAGACGCTCACCTCGCAGACCAGCGCGTGCTGCTGACCAGCGTCGCGCAGACCTGTCCACCGCAGGCCCGCACCGTCTCCCCCCGCCCGGCCGAGGGCGCCCCGCACTGACGGCTCGTCTCTGTCAGATTCTGGGCCGGACCAGGGAGCGGCGTCCCAGTGGGCCCGATTGGCCTTCGTCTGCGCGTACAGAAGCTCATCAACCCGTCGGCACGCGTTCCCTGAAGGGCGGATTCGATCAGGTCGTGCCAGGCCCAGGAGTACTACTCGGGCGTCAGGGCCTCGTGCGACTTGGCGGGACGCCACCGTGCCTGGACAACTTCGGGCTGGCTGCGTGACGTTCGTGACCCACGACGGCCCGGATCTCAGTGCCTCCTGGGAGATGACTCATCGGGTTCAGGACGGCGTGACGGCCAGTACGCGGTTGAGCGGGCCGTCGGGGCGAGCTGTGAGGTCGTCCCAGGTGCCCTGCTCCGCGATGCGGCCGGGTTCGAGGACGGCGATGTGGTCGGCGCGGCGGATGGTCGCGGGCCGGTGGGCGATGACGATGATGGTGCGGTTGCCCTGGGTCAGGGCGGTGGCGAGTTTGACGGCGGGGCGTTCGTGCAGCTCGAAGCCAAGGCCCATCAGCTCGCTCACATGGTGGCAGACCGCGGCATCGTCCGGCCCGGTCAAGACTCGATGGACGGGCAATCCCTCAGGCGGTGCGCTGTGTGCTCATGGACGACTGACTTCACGCAAGCCCCAGCTGGCCATGAGCACCCCCGCTCAATCGCTCCCAAGGTCGTTAGACCCGTGCCTCGGAGTCGGGCGCACGGTCGTAGGTGAGGAAGAAGGCGCCGCTCTCCAGCGTGGTGTGGTCGGTGAGTTGCCAGAGACGCGGGGCGAAGGCAGTTTTGCGGGAAAACAGGGGGATGCCGTCGCCGATGGTGAGGGGACTGAGCTTGACGATCAGCCGGTCGATCTCCGGATAGAGAGCGCCCACCAGTTCCGCTCCGCCGAGCAGCCAGATGTCCTTGCCTTCTTCCCGCTTGAGCTCACGGACCTTCGCCGCGGGGTCGTCGGCGACGAGTTCCACGGCGGGGGCAGGCAGTTCGGTGAGACTCCGCGAGAAGACGAGGTGACGCAGATGCGGCTAGGCGCCCGGGACACCGGCCGACAGGCCGATCTCGTAGCTCTTGCGGCCCTCGAGGACGGTGTCGAAATGGGTGCCCTCGGCTGTGACGCCCAGCGCCTCACGGGCCGCGGCGAGCAGGGTCTCGGGGTATGTGGCGGCCAGGTGCTGGACGTAGTCCGGAGCGATCGGCCAGAAGCCGTCGGGGCCGGTGGGGTCCGTGCCGTCCGGCCCGGCGATAAAGCCGTCGGCAGTGGAGGCGATGTAGTACACGAGCTTGCGTATGAGGGCCCTACGTGGAGTGGTCGTCTTGTCGGCGATGCCGGAGGTCACGCCGCGGAGGAGGCCCACTCCACGAACTGGACGACCACACCGTTGGGGTCGGTGATCTGGAAGAGGCGTTCACCCCACGGCTCTTCACGCAGCGGCATGGTGATTTCGACGCCCGCAGCCCGCAGCCTGTCCTCTTCGTCGGCGATGCCGCTGTCGAGGGTGAACGCGAGGATGAGCCCGCGGGCGCGCTGATCGCGCTGGTCGTCCGGCAGGATCTCCATGCCGCGGCGCAACAGGACTATGTCGGCCGCGGCATCGGGACGGCTCAGCGAGGAGAAGCCGTCGGCGGCCATGCGCTCCTCGTAGCCGAGGTGGGTGGTGAAGAAGGAGCGGGAGGCGGCCACGTCGTCGACGGTGAGGGCGACGGTGGAAGCGGTGATCTGCACGCGGGTTCCTTCGGTTCGGGTGTCAGGCAGCAGGCCGAGCGAGCGAAACCTTACATCGGACGTAAATTTAGAACAGGAGAATCATTGATGTCAATCAAACTTTGCCACCAGGGTAAGATTGCACCATGAGTATCGAGACCACAGGGCTACGCGAGTCCAAGAAGCGCGAGACCCGGCAGCTGATCTCCGACCACGCCACCCGCCTCTTCATGGCGCAGGGCTTCGAGTCGACGACCATCGCGGAGATCGCCACCGCCGCCCGCGTCGCCAAGAAGACCGTGACCAACTACTTCCCCCGCAAGGAGGACATGGCCCTCGACCACCAGGACGCGTTCGTCGCGGGCCTGGCCGAGGCCGTGGCCGCCCGCCCCGCCGGGGAGTCCGCCCTCGGGGCGCTGCGCCGTACCTTCGAGGCAGGCGTCGCCGCCCAGGACCCGGTGATCGGCTTCGCCGGCCCGGAGTTCTCCCGGATGATCCACGAGAGTCCGACCCTCTCGGCCTGCCTGCGCACGCTGCACGACCGGCGCCAGGAAGCACTCGCCGCCGCCCTCGTCGAAGCCACCGGTTCCTCCCCTGACGACATCACCGCGTGCACCGCCGCGGCCCTCTTGGCAGCGGTGCACCGCGTCCTGTTCCACCGCATCCAGGAGCTGACCCTCGCCGGCCGCACGAACGACGAGATCGCCACAATCGTCGCGGACGAGGCCGCCGACGCCTTCGGCCTCCTCGAACCGGCCCTCGGGCACTACGCCGTGGCATGAAGGCCGCCTCCAGTGGCCCGGACGGCAACCAGGAGCGGACGCTCGCCCTTCATGCCGTCCAGGACCGCATCCGCCACCGACAACGCGGCACGCACCCACGACCCGTCCGGCACACCGGTCCCGGTCAATCAGCACGTGTCCGGCGCAAGGACACGCAGCCCAAGAACACTCCCACCTGGCAGTTCTCATCTCCCCCGCCGCGCCCGTGCACTGCCGCTGAACACCCGCCGACCGGCTGCCCCTGTCCAAAACCCCCTCTCATCCAGGAGTCGCACCGCAGCCGCACCGCGTCGGGCCCCAGACGCTCGACCACCTGGGACAGCACCACACCGCGGACCCCGCCCGCACCCCAAGCGGGCGGCCCCCAGCAGCCGCTGCGTCGACCACGCACCGCGGCACCGCCCTGCTCAGCCAGCTGCCACCCCTCCTTGCCCGACACATCAGCCGGCAGCCCCCTCACACAGGCGGCCGCCGTCGCCAGCGGCTCCGCCCGCCCGAAACACCCGGCGACCCGCAGCTCCGGACCCCGCAGCCCCACCTGATCCCAAGTCACCACACAACGATCAGTGCAGGCAGGATGACCCTGCGGCGAGTGCCGCCACAGCACCAGGGAGAACCCGCATGACCGACCACTACCCGTATCAAATCGCGACCCGGAGAGGGAGCCTGACGCTGATCTGGCGGCCCGGAGAGGACAACGCCCCCGATGAGCTGGCCGTTGACGACCTCGGAAGACTCCTCGCCTTCCACGACTTCAAGACGCTGCAAGAATACTGCGATCGCAACGGCTGGGAGCTCATCCGGGACGGCGGCGCCACACTTGACCTGGACCTCATACGTCAGTGGGTCGAGCACCCTGGCCTCGACACCGTCCCGGCAGGACTACTGCTCGATGCGTGGAACTTCTTCGAAGACCTCTCCCACAGCCTGAAGACCGACCCGCCCATTCCCTCACAAGGACCGATCCACGACAGCGCCTACGAAAAGATCTTCGGCGGTGACACTCGGGAACCGGCCGCCGGCGAGGAAGCCTGGACGGACCAGGAGGCCACAGCCGTACGCGAACTCCTCCGCGCGGGACTGGACCTCTGGGAACAGGCCACGCACGGGCCACGCACCAGCTGATCGAATCTTCAGGCATCGCCGCCCATGAGAGACACAGCAGGCCACAACGTGTCCTTGGCCAACGTCTCGCGAACGCTGCACACTCATCGCCGCACCATGGCTCATCCCTCGGAGGCCCGCCGCGACAGGCACCCAGGGCCTCCCGCTTGGTTCAGACAAAGCGAGTCCCTGATCACCTGGGTCGTAAGACAATCGGGCAGTGACACGCCCCCTTCACCGTGACTGCTCCCTTGAAGAGCTTGAACGCGACCGCTGGCCGGCTCCGTCGGCCGACGCCACCCGGCTTCTCGCTACTGCACACTTCTTGCGTCGCCGGCCGATCGGCGAGCTGACAGTCGAGGACCTGCGTCTGCTGATAGGGCAGGACATAGCACTGCCCTATCTCCTGCCGCTGGCACTGGAGGTGCTGCGGGACAACCCGATGGCAGAGGGGGACATGTACGAAGGTGATCTGTTGTCCGCGGTCCTCACCAGGAACTCAGCGGTCTGGACCGAGTCTTCCGGACTCGGCCGAGAGCTTCGCCTGATCGTCGCGGAGTTGACCGACCTGCCCCCTGACTTGCAGCAGAAGGTTGAACGATTCCTGACTCCTTGAAGTGCTCTCCTCCCTTCGCGAGCTCAGGAAGGAGATTCCCGTCTACCTTGCGGTGACGGGCTTGACACCTCGTGGGCGCCTGACGACTGCCCTTCCGGCAGCCGGGATGAGCGCGTGGCCCATCCGGTACAGGTGCAAGATGTTCCGGGCGGCGTTGTGGTCGGCATTGCCCGACCATCCGCAGTCCGGGTTCTTGCATACGAACGTGGCCTGGTCCTCCCGGCTGCCTGGTGTGATGAAGCCGCACGCGGAGCAGCGCAGGGAGGTGTTCGAGGCGGGAACCTTGTGCAGGGTGCCACCCTGGCGGGCGGTTTTGTACGTCAGCATCGTCACGGTCCGTCCCCATGCTTCTTGGCTGATGGAGCGGTTCAGGCCGGACTTGGCTTTGACGTTCTTGCCTGGTTCCTCGACAGTTCCCTTGGCGGACTTGACCATGTTCGTGATGTTGAGCTGTTCGACCACGACGGTGCCGTACTGCTTGGCGATGGTGGTGGTGGTCTTGTGCTGCCAGTCGACGGCGCGGCGCGTGGCTTTGGCGCGGAGCTGTCGGATCTGGGTGTAGGTGGCGCGCAGTCGGTTCGAGGTGCGTTCCTTGGGCTTGCGGAAGCTCTTGCGGTGTGCGGCCTGCCGCTCCAGGCCAAGCAGCTTGGCCTTCTCGTCGGCGGTCAGCCACTTGTCCCGGTCAGCGCTGCCGTCCGGGAGGCGCGGCGGCCTGCCGTGGTCCTGGTGGTTGCCGTCAGAGAGGGCGAGGGGAAGGCTGACCCCGGCGTCGATACCGACCTCCGGCCCCTGGTGGAGCTCGGGCTTTGATTCAAGGGTCTGGACGCGGAAGGCGATGTGCCAGCCAAGGCCGTCTTTGATGAGGCGGGCTCCGGTGATCCGGTTGTCGCTGTTCGCCTTCTTCCCGCCCGGCAGGTCTTTGGTCCAGCGGAACCGGACGCGTCCGACCTTGGGAATGTTGACCATGCCCCAGCGGCGGTGTACCCGCTTGATCTGGAGGTCACGGCCCTGGGGAATGTCCACGGACATGACGGACCGGAACCGGGCCTTGAAGTTCGGCTCGTCTGCTCGGCCGTCCCAGCAGTTCTTCCACGCCTGGAAGTACGTCTTCAGCACGGCCTGTGCGGCCTGGGCCGGGAGGACGGCGAGGAAGTCGATGTCCTTGCGGGCCTGCCGTATCGCCGCGTCGGCGGCGGCCAGCGACCGCTTGTCCTTCGCCAGCCATGTCCACCAGGCGTGCAGGCAGTTCCACATGGTGCGGGCAGCGTGCGCCTGGTCGTCCATGAGCCGAACCTGCGCAGGGGTGAGTGCCAGTCGGGCACGATGCCCGAACTGCCGCTTCTCCCGCGCACGTTCCGTTGTCACACGATCACGATGCCATTTGGCTTATGTCACCGCGCTGGAATCCAAATCCCGACGTACGCACCGGCCGTCATGTCGTCTACAACCTTCACGTCCACTTGGTGTTTGTCACCAAGTACCGGCGCAAAGCCATGACCGACGCCATGCTGACGCGCTGCGAACAGATCATGCGGGAGGTCTGCGAGGACTTCGAGTCCGAGCTGAAGCAGTTCAACGGCGAGGAGGATCACGTCCACCTGCTCGTGCACTACCCGCCCAAGGTCCAGCTTTCCAAGCTGGTCAACTCCCTCAAGGGCGTCTCCGCCCGGCTCCTGCGCAAGGAGTACGACGCCCACGTACGCCGGCACCTGTGGGGCGGGCACTTCTGGTCCGGCTCGTACTTCGCCGGAAGCTGCGGCGGGGCGCCCTTGACCGTGGTCAAGCAGTACATCGAGAACCAGAAGCGCCCCGTGGCCTGAGCTGAACACTGCGGACCAGTGCTCACGTGCGGGTCAGAGCAGGCTTGAGATGGCCTTCACCTCCCCCGTAAACGGGGGAGCACTGGCCAAGATCAAAGGTAGAAGCACTGACGGGGACGTTGCCCAGGGATGGGCAGCCCGGCGTATCCAGGGAGACGCTCTGCGCAGGAGCCGCGAGCAGCGACCGGTGCCGACGGGCTGGGCACGAAGGGGGTAGCCGGCGTGCCGCCTCTGCCGGATGATCAGTCGATGCGTCCGCTGAAGTACGGCTACACCAACCGGACACTGAGCGACGGTGCCGTGGTCGAGAAAACCTATGAGGGTCCCGATGCCGAACTCAGGCTCCATCGCGAACACACACTGCTCCTCCAGCTCCAGAACCGGTTGCCCGTGCCGCCGGTACGTGCGGCGACATTGGCCACCCTCACGCTCGGCTTCGTGGCTGGTGTACCCGGTCAGGAACTCCTGGACGCCGGCCGGCCCGGGACGGTCCTGGCGAGCTGCGGGGAACTGCTGCGCCGTATCCACGCGACCACGCCGTTGACGACGGGTGCGCAGGAGGCGGGCAAGGTGCTCGTGCACGGTGACTTCGGCCCCAACAACGTGCTGCTCGATCCCGACACCTTCGAGGTCACCGCTGTGGTCGACTGGGAGTTCGCCCATATCGGGGATCCGGTCGAGGATCTGGCCTGGTGCGAGTGGGTCGTACGGACGCACCACCCCGAGCACCGCCCGGCACTCGGTGATTTCTTCCGGGCCTACGGCGGGGAGGTGCCGCCCTGGCCGGTCCGCAGGGCCGCCATGCTGACCCGTTGCGAGGCACTGCGGCAGTTCTGCGACCGGTGGGAACCGAACGGCCTGGGTGTGAGGCAGTGGCAGAAACGGGATGAATTGTATTTGATGCAACACTCCGCACGGTGCCCAAAGCGGCGTTTTGACTGCTCAGCGAGGCGGGATCCGAAGGAGGCTGTCTCGCTGACCAAGCCCTGAGCTGCACGCTAGCATATGGATTCATCAATGTTGCGTTTGATACAACAGGTGGGTGAGTACGCAAGCACCCGGTTCAGCGCACCTTGTCCTGGCCCGCAACGTCATCCATCTCGACCCGGCGCCAGCGGTGTTTGACGCGATGAAGGAGGGCTGGGCGAGGCAGCAGTCGGCCCGATTCCTGAGGTCCTCGACGATCGACCCACGGGTGCGTCTGATCGAGCGGTTGGAAGAGTTCACTGGTCAGTACCCCTGGCAGTGGACGCCGGCGGACGGCGAGGCGTTCATCGCCCACCTGAGAAGCGGCAGCAAGCCGATCCAGATGTCGACGGCTCGCACCTACGAGGTGACGATCGGCCTGTTCCTGGAGTACCTCCTCGACACCCGGTACGGCTGGGTACATGCCTGCTTGGAGCGGTTCGGCGAGGTTCCGCAGCAGGTCTGCCACGAGGGCAACTCGGTCCTGCACACCGTGGAGTACGAAGGCGACCCGCGCCGCCGACCGCTGGACTACGACGAGATCCAAGCCCTCTTCGACGCCGCCGATGCCCGGCCCGGCAAGATACGTGGCCAGGGACGCAAGGGAGCCCTGTGTGCTCTGCGCGACGCCGTCGTGCTCAAGGCGATCTACGCCTACGGGACGCGCCGCACCGAGTCCTCCCGGCTCGACCTGGTCGACCTGCGGCGCAACCGGAAGGCCCCGCAGTTCCGCGGTTACGGCAGCGCGATGGTGCGCTTCGGCAAGTCCCAGAAGGGCTCGCCGCCCAAGCGGCGGACCGTGCTGACCGTTCCGGAGATGGACTGGTGCGTCGACGTGCTGGACCAGTGGGTGACCGAGATACGCCCGCAGTTCTCGCCCGGGCGTCACCCTGCGCTCTGGGTGACGGAGCGGTGCGGGCGTCTGTCGCCCCGGTCGATCAACGAGGCGTTCGTCGCCGCCCGCAAGGCCGCTGGCCTCGACGAGGACCTCGACCTGCACTGCCTGCGGCACAGCTACATCACGCACCTGACCGAGTTCGGCTATCCGGCCCGGTTCGTCCAGGAACAAGTCGGACACTCGCACGCATCCACCACGGCGATCTATATGGGGGTCTCGAACGAGTACCGCAACAAGCTGTTGGAGGCTTCTCTCAAGAACCGGCTGGGCGACGACTGGGACGTGACGACATGATCAAGAAGATGGGCTACCAGTGGCGGCTGCGGCAGTTGATGGCTGAGAAGGAGATGTTCCAGACCTCGGACTTGGTGCCGCTGCTGGCCGAGCGAGGCGTCACTCTCTCGCGCGAACAGGTCTACCGGTTGGTAACTCAGCCGCCCCAGCGGATGAGCATGGACACCCTCGTTGCGCTCTGCGACATCCTGCAGTGCACCCCGAACGACCTGATCAAGCCGGAGGTCGTCAACACGCAGCTCCGCAAGGCCGTCGGCGACGCCGACCCGGCCCCGACTCCGATCACGCCGCGGCGAGCCGTTGTTCGCCGTCCCGGGAAGCCGTGAACCAGAAGCAGAGAAATCGGAGGGACCTCGCGGAGGCCAGGGCCAGCATCGTCGGTCACGTCCGGCAACGGATTCCAGAGCTGACCGAGCAGGCGGCCCAGGCCGTCGTGGAACGAGCAAGGGCATGGGGTCCGATACCCGCACGCGAACTGGCCCGGCACTTCGCCGAACACGGTGACGCGCTGGCCGCCCCGTCGCCCCACTGCCCGGCGGCACTGATCAGACTCCTGCGTCAGCTGAAGGCCGACGGGTTCGGTAAGGCGGTCACCCAGTTGTCCTGCGCCATCTGCGGCCGCAGCGACCGGGAGCTCCCCCGCCCGACTCCCCAGGGCCGCTGCTGCATGTGGTGTGTGTACCGAACCGAGCTGCGGAAGTGCGCCCGCTGCGGACAAGACGGCCTCATCGCCCGCCGACTCGAGGAGGGGCCGATCTGCAGACTCTGCTACACCAGGGACTCCTCCCTGTCCTGGGAGGAGTGTGCTGGCTGCGGGCAGCGCAAGTTGCCAAAGAGCCGGCGCGAGGACGGCAAAGCACTGTGCCAGTCCTGCGCTCCGAGGCCGGAGCGGAAGTGCATCCGATGCGGAAAACTTCGGCCGGCCCACGCCAACACCGAGGACGGACCGGTCTGCAACAGCTGCTATGCGCCCCCGCCCCGACGCTGCGGAGGCTGCGGCAACCTCCGGCGGATCAGAGTCCGTGCCGCCGACGGACAGCCCGAGCTCTGCCAGAACTGCAACACGGGGCCGCTTGGGGTGTGCAGCGTCTGCGACCGGCAGGCGCGTGTCTACCGCGTGAGGGAGCGAGGAGGCGCCCTCCACTGTGACCGCTGCCGGCCACGGACACTTGCGCAGTGCGCCGACTGCGGCCGCGAGCGTGAGGTGCGGGCCAACTGGCCCATCGGCCCGGTCTGCGATACCTGCTTCAATCGGCGCCGGCGGAACCCCGCGCCTTGCTCGCGATGCCAGACCACCCAGGTTCTGATCGGCCGCGCTGACGACGGAGGTGATCTCTGCGGGCCCTGCTGCGGCACGGACATCACCTACAGCTGCAGCCGCTGCGGCTTTCCCGGCGACATCTACGACGCCGGACTGTGCACCCGCTGCGCGGTCGGTGGCCGTGTGCGCCAACTCCTCACGCAAGGAGACGGCCCCGTCCCGCCGGCACTCCGTCCGCTGGCGGACGCGCTTGCCTCGGCCGATCACCCACGGTCTGTGCTGACCTGGCTTCGGACCAGCTCCGGCCCGAAGATCCTCGCCGAGCTCGTGTCCCAGGACACGGAGATCACTCACGCGTCTCTGGACGCCTTGTCCCAGGGCTACAACACGACCCATCACTTCCGGAAGCTCTTGGTGGCGACCGGCGTCCTGCCGGAGCGAAACGAGAACCTCGCCCGTCTGGAACTGTGGTCTGCCGATGTCCTGGCACGACTTCCGCAGCATCAGATGAAGGTCATCGGTCCCTTCGCCGAGTGGCACATCATCCGCGACGCACGACGCCGGTCATCCCGCGGCCGGTACACCACCAACGCCGCTACCAGCGATCGCAGGGACATCCGCGCCGCGATCGACTTCCTGGACTGGCTCGATGAGAACCAGCTCGACCTGGCAGCAGCCGGTCAAGAGGACCTGGACCTCTGGCTCACCACTCACCCCACACGCCGAAGGTCGATCGGAGCCTTCATCCGATGGGCCGGCGCCCGACGACTTAACAGCACGATGGCCCTCACGGCAGAGCGAACCGGTCTCCCAACCCAGTTCATCACCGAAACTGCGCTGAACGAGCAACTGAAACGCTGCCTGAACGACGACCAACTCCCCCTCGACGTCCGCATCGCGGGCGGACTGATCAGGCTCTACGGCCTGCCCGTCGTCCGCCTGGTCGAACTGACCACTGACCGGTTCGAACGCACTGGGGACGACGCCTACCTCACCATCGAACGCAACCCAGTCCTCCTGCCGCCCAAGCTGGCACTGCTCATCGAGGAACAGATCGCACGACCGACGGTCCGCTCCATGCTCCGGCCACCGCAAGACGGTCGCCCTACCTACTTGCTTCCGGGAGTGCCCGCCCACCGTCCGATCACGGCGCAGAGGATCGTGAACAAGCTGCGAAGTCACGGCTTGGAAGTCATCAGCGCCCGCAACACCGCCATGCTCGAAGCCGTTGCCGACCTTCCTCCCATCGTGATCAGTGACCTCTTCGGCGTCAGCGCAAGCAGCGCCCACAGGTGGGCTCGGTTCGCCCAGGACAGCTGGACGGACTACCTCGCTGCCTGCACGAACGACGAAGCGGGTCCGCCGGAGGGAGCTTGAAGGGGACTGAAGCGTCACGGTCGCGCGTCGCCGTGCGATCGCCTCGCATGCCGGTTCGGCAACGCAGGCGATGCCCCGGAACCGAGCGCCGATTACATCGCGGTCTTCACTCGTGCGGGCTAATAAACGATCTTGCGCCGGTTTTGGCCGTACGTGGTGCCTAGCCTTGTTGTGCCGGCGAGTGGTCAGCAGCAGGAGCGTGCCACCGTCTTCGGGCGCGGGGGTGTAGTGGAAGTTCGGGATGTGCGTCACGCATACGGTCGCCGTGAGGTCTTGCGGGGCCTCGACCTTGATCTACGGCCTGGAGTGCTGGCCGGGATTGTCGGGGAGAACGGTGCGGGCAAGTCGACGCTGTTGAAGATCTTGTCCGGTGAGCTGCGCCCGCTGGGTGGCACGGTCCGTCATGAGGGCCGTTTCGGGTACTGCCCGCAGGACGTGGTGGTCAACGATGCTCTGACCGTGCGCCAGCATCTGGAGTTCTTCCGCGTTGCGCGCGGGCTGTCGGATCTGCGGCACGCCGGGCAGGTGATGGACGCGTTGCGGTTGTCGGAGTACGTCGATGAACGTGCCGGACTGCTCAGCGGCGGAACCCGTCAGAAGCTGAACCTGACCCTGGCGCTGATGCATGACCCGCAGGTGGTGCTGCTGGACGAGCCTTACCAGGGTTTCGACTGGGAGACCTACCAGCGTTTCTGGGACTTGGCAGCCCGATTACGCGATGCGGGCCGCTCGGTGCTTGTCGTATCGCACCTGGCCTATGACGCTGAGCGCCTGGACGAGTTGTGGCGCCTTCAGGGTGGCGTGCTGCGCCCCGCTGAGGGGGTGACTGTGTGAGGCGGCACCTGAACCTGTTCGTCACAGCAGTCCGCTTCGACCTGGTCGAACACGCCCGGAACAGGCTCGCCATGGTCCTGGTCGCCGTGTTCATCCCCTGCTGGATCAGCCTGGCGTACGCCGTCATCCCCAGCAGGCACCTGACCTTCCGCCTGCGGGCGACCGGCCAGCTCCTGGCACCGGCCGGAAACCAGATCACGCAGATCACCGGCGCCATCAACGCCGTCACCCTGATCACCGGGTTCATGATGTTCGCCGTCACGTTCAACGGCGGGCGCTTCGACCGCCGCCTGGCCTTGGCCGGCTACCCCCGCATCCATCTCGTCCTGGCCAAGACCACCTCGCTGACCCTGGCCTCCGGCGCCATCGCCGCCTATGCCACCGCGGTGCTCTGCCTGGCCTGGAGCCCGCGCCAGCCCCTGCTGCTCGCCGCTGCCTTGTTCTGCGGAGCGATGACCTACGGGGTGCTCGGCGTCGTGTTCGGCTCGCTGCTGCGCCGGGAGGTGGAGGGCATGTTCGCCCTGGTCATGACCAGCCTCGTGGATGTCGGCTTGCAAAATCCGCTAGCCGGCGGCGGCACCGGAAGCCAGGTCGTGCGGTTCCTGCCTACCTACGGCACCATGCAGGCTGCCTCGGCCGCGGGTTTCACCCGCGAGTGGCTGCCCGGTGATCTGGCCGTTCAGTTCTTGTGGTTCGCCGGCGCCGCGTTCCTGGGCCTGCTCGCCTTCCACCGCCGCACCAAAGACGCCCTGACCGCAAAGCCGTCCTTCCGTCTGCCGTGGCTGCCCGCGCGCCGACAACCTGCGCACCCGGCCCGGGCCACGTCGACGCCCCGCTGAACGGCACCCCGTGCGACGGCCCACAAGGCCCCTACGAGGGACGTGGCGCGCCCTCATCGCAGAGCGACGTCCTGGCCCCGGAAGGGAGCCGGTTGAGCAGGAAGGGTTCACAGATGCTGGTAAGGCGATGGCTGGACGCGGCGGGTATCACCGATCCCGTGCTTCGGCACTGCTACACGGTGTGCGCGCGCGAGGTATCCGGTCTCGTCGAGGGAGGGCGCGGCCGCTGGGGGGCACTGCGCATCGCGCCCGCAGCGGCACGGCCTCACACGGCGGCGCTGGTGGCACACGGGTGCCGTGCCGATGCCTGTGCGGACAGCGGGCCGGTAGAGAGCCGGCAGCGTCGGCTCGCCGAATTCGCGGAGGCCACCTGGGCGGCATTCGCCGCCGGCGGCTCCCACGACGCCGTCCTGCATGCCACGGTGCACACCTACCGAACCTTCGGCATGCCGCTGTCACTGATCGAGAACATGTTCACCGGGGTGCAGCGCGACGTCGACTTCCGCGACTTCGCCACCTACGCGGAACTGTGCCAGTGGGCCACGCAGGTCGCCGGCTACCCGCTCTACGGGTTCATGTGGGCCGTGGCCGGCACCGAACTCACGGAAGCGCAGCCGCTGGTGCGTGAGTTCGCCGAACTTGGCCAGTTGACCGACGTGCTGTGTGACCTGTCGGAGGACCTCGACGAAGGCCGCCTCTACCTCCCTCTCGAAGACCTCCACCAGTTCGGGGTCCACCCCGAGGACGTCAAGGCCAAACGGTGGACACCGGCCATGGCCGACGTCATCGCGTTCGAGGCCGCGCGCGCCACGGACCGGTTGCCCGCCCTGGCCGCGGAACTGGAACACACCCCGGTCGGCCCCGTCATCCACGCATTTAGCGAGCATCACAGGCTGCTCCTGGCTGGCGTGCTGGCCGCAGGTCAGGACGTGCTCCACCAGCCGGTGCAGCCACCCATGGGCGCCTTCCTCAACACGTGGCGCCCCCACATGCGCGCCGTCATCCCCTGCTGACCATCGAAAGGACGTGTCATGTCCATCGCCGTGACCCCAGTCGGGGGCACACACATTCCGCTCCTGGAGGCTGAGCTGCTGCGCTGGGTGGGCAGCGGCGACAGCCTGCTGGAGGTGGCCTGCCTGGACGCCCTGTTCCCCCCGGGCAAGCTCCTGCGCCCCATCCTGTGCATGGAGTCGGCGAAAGCCGTCGGCGGCACTGCTGAGCAGGTGCTGGCGTTCGCGGCCGGCATCGAATGCCTGCACGTCGCGAGCCTCATCCACGACGACATCGTCGATCAGGACCCGGTACGCCGCGGGCGGGCCTCCACCGCCGAGCAGTACGGTCTCGCCGAGGCCCTGGTAGCAGGCGACGGTCTGTCGATGGCCGGAATTGCGGCCATGCTCAGCGGCGGTCCTGCCGAGCGCGTACTGCACGCAGCACGGGTCACGGTCGAGGCCCTGCGTCACATGTGCCAGGGCATCATGCGCGAAACCGAAATCCGCGGCGACCTGACCTGTGCAGTACCGACCGTCCTGAACGTCATCCACGACAAGACCGCCGCGCTGACCGGCGCCGCCTGCCAGGCTGGCGCCATCCTGGCCGGAGCAACCCCCGGGCAGACCCAGGCTTTGCACCAGTACGGAGAACAGCTCGGCATGGCCTTCCAGATCCGGGACGACCTGCTCCCCTACACCGCCGAGGACCAGATCACCGGCAAGAGCGCCATCAGCGACGTCGCCAACCTGCAGCCCACCCTGCCTGTCCTGCTCGCCTACGAAGTGGCCGACACAGCCGACCGCGACCGCCTGACCACTGCATTCCGTAGCGACACCGACCCCGTCACCGCACACCGGGACATCCTCGCCGTGCTGACACGCACCGGAGCTCTCACCAAGGCGGCCCAGATGGCATCCTCCTGCGCCGAACAAGCACGCGCCGCACTCACTGGCCTGCCGGACTCCACGCGGCTCGCCGAACTGGCCACATCAGCAGCCGACCGTCAGCACTGAGCAGGGCCGGGGACTGGCGCGGTGGCCGCTGCTCCGTTTCCAGTCCCCGACCCTGGTCTGCACCGGGCTGGCTGCTCAGCCCTTCAAGTACAGGAGGTCCGCACTCATGAACACCTCCCGCATCCTCAAGCGCTCCGCTCTGGCCGTGGCCGGGGCCGCCGGCATCCTGGCGGTGGCGGTGACTGTCATCCCTCAGGAGGAGACTCCGGCCGCCCGGAGTGTGAAGTCCTCTCCGCTCCTGGCCGCCGCCCTTACGCAAGCGGCTTCGCTGCCGTTCGCCTGCCAGGAAGCGATCTTCAAGGCCGGGGATCAGTTCGCCACCACCCGCTACGCCATCCCGGACGAATTCCGGAACGCCACTGTCGCCGCTCTGGGCAATCTGACCGAAACCGAGCGGGCCGAACTCACCCGGCCTGCCTGTGCGGCGTGGAACAACTGGGCCACCGCCAACAGCTCTGCCGTGACGGGCGAACTCGACAACCGCTACCTCAACGCCGCCCTGCCGGTGTGCAACAAGTTCACCGTCGCCACTGTGGGAACGGTCAGGAAGTTCTCTCCGAACGCCCCGGCGGCGGCCCGGGGCCTGGAAAAGGTGGTCAAGAAGGTGTGGACCGAGGCCATGACCGAGCTTTCCGCTACGGCCTCCGACGCCGCCTGCCGCACCTCCTACAGCACCGCCAAGACCGCCTGGTAGCCACCGCGACCCTGGCCCGACATGCGGGTGGCGACGCCAATGATGTCGGCCCGGATCTGAACCACGAACAAGGCCCGTCTTGGCCCTAGCAGCTCCGTACCTCGATGGGTCTTGCCGCTAGCTACTTGCCCCGGGCGCCCATGCGTTGCTTCACCTCGAATACTGCATGCTTGGAACACTGCCTCTTTCCCAGTCGAGCGCGCTACTGCGACAGCCCACTGGCAGGAGTAGCCCGCAACGAGGGCTACCGGTAGGCGAGGCGGGGACCGTGAGACCGTGTACGCCACCGAACAGAGCCACGCGCACCCGCGACGTAGCCAGCCGGCGTCAGCCAGTCAGCTGACTTGATCGATGTTTTCCTGCTGTCCGTCGATGACGGTATCCACGATGCCCTCGGTGGAGGACAGGCCGGAGGCGGAGCAGAACCGTTCCAGGCGGTGACGACGGTCGGGTGGCTGCGGGAAGTGCAGCCAGCGCATGCACTCGGCATCGTCCCGGAACGGCACGACGTACTGCCGTGCGTAGGCCACTTCATGCAGACGTTCCATGCACCGAAGTCGCCATGGCAGACAACGTCACCGGCGGCGGGGTTACTTCACGTGAACCAGCGCCACGGATGCGGGCACCTCGCTGCCGTCGTCGAGGGCTGCGGTGAACGCCAGCCGGTGGTCGGTCCGGCGGGGCACGGAACGGTCGGCGGTAACCGTGAAGCCGACGCCAGTACGTCCCTGGGCCGGCACACGGGTACGGGCCGCCCCCCGCGGCCAGACCGACCAGCCGGGCGCCGGGCGGGGAGTGAGCGTCACGTGCCGCGCCGAGCCGGTGAAGTTGTAGATGTCGACCGTCATACGCGTACGCCGGCTGAGACGGTAGCCCAGCGGGGGCGGGGCATCGCCGTTGTCCTTGCCGGGGGCGGCGTCGCGCGCCGAATAGCGCTGGCTGAGGACGATGTGCTCGGCGGGGGAAAGCAGGCGGCGCGGGGTCCTGTGGACGGCGGGTGCCGGTGACGCAGGGGCCGGCGCGACGACGTACACCGGGTCGGGTGAGGCGGTGCGCGTGACGATCCGGCGGCCCATGATGTCGTACGCGGTCCCCGGCAGGTCGAACCGCACCGGCCTCGGCGCCCACAGGACGGTGACCCGCTCGCCGCGCCCGCTGTCGAAGACGAACCCGGAGACGTCGGTGGGCAGTCGGGGCGCGGTGCCGACGAAGTGGGCCTCGCCGAGCAGCGAGGCGAGGGCCGCGAAGGCGGCGTACGCGGGCAGGGGCTGGAACTCCCGGTCGAACAGGCCGAAGTACACGCCGTCGTCGTGGAGCGGAGGCCCTGCGAACCAGAACTGCCGCGCGTTTCCGGCGGCCAGCCCCTCCACCATGGAACGGACGACGTACCGCGCCTGCACGACTTCCTGGGCGGGCGTCAGGTCGAGACGCGGGCGGGCGTCTAGGAAGGCACCGCACTCGGTCATCCACAGCGGCGTGCCGGACGCCCCGTACCGGCGGGCCAGTTCGTGCTGTTCGGCCGCCGCGCCCGGGAACTGCGGGTCGTCCTGCTCGGCGGGGTTCGGGTAGCCGTGGAAGGCCCAGGCGTCGGCGTACCGTACGACGTCGTTGTCGAGCATCAGGTCCTGGAAGGTGCCGCTCTGCGCGATGCCGGGCAGTACGACGAGCGTCGGCTGCCCTGCGGTGTCCTCGGCCATGTCCTCGGCCATGTCCTCGGCCGCGTCCCTGATGCCGAGCGCGGCGGCCTTGACGAACGCGGCGTGGGCGTCGCCGGTGCTGCGCGTGGTGTCGACGTCGGGTTCGTTGGACAGCTGGAGTGCGTCCGGGGCGGCTTGCGCCAGGCGGCGGGCGTAGTGGTAGGCGCGCCGCAGGTCCGCCGGGAGCGGCAGCGACGCCTCGGTCATCGCCCACTCCGGTGCGGGCGAGACCACGTCGAGGACCGCCAGTCCGTGCGCGCGCAGGGCGCGGGTCACGCGGTCGTGGCGCCCGGTGTCGTACACGCCGGGCTTCGGCTCGGCGGCGGGCCAGGACTGGCCGTCGCGCACCCAGCCCGCGCCCATCTGCCGTAGCGCGCGGGCGAATCCGTCGATCCGGGACGGCGGCACCAGGGAGGACACCCAGAGATTGATCCCGAACCGGCTCGCGGCGCCGATGACGGGAGGGCGCTGCGGAAGGCACGCGAACCGCCCACCGACCCCCTCGGCCTCGACCCGGTAGTGCCCGGGCGGCAGCCGGGGAAGCCGGACGGACGCCGTCGTCTCCCCCGCGCGCACGGTTGCCCGCCCGGCGGCGACACGCTGCCCGTGGTGGTCGGTGACCGTGTAGCGCACGTGGCGCGAGCGGATGGCGCGTCCGGCCAACCGCACGCTCAGCGTCGGGGCGGGGTCGCCGTGGCGGTGGACGGGCACCGACACCTCACGCGGGACGGGCTGCCCGGCCGGGCGTCGCCGCAGGGTGAGCGTGAAACGGTCGAGGGAGAGCACGTACGCCGTGGTGTCGTCGAGCACGGCCGGCTCGGTGACGCGAAAGGTGACGGTGTTCTCGCCGCGTCGCAACTCGACCTCACCGAGCTCCAGCACGGACAGGTCCCCCCAGGCGGGCTGCGACTCGTACCAGTACGGCTGCGACCGCGCGACCTCGGTGAACGGCCCGTCATTCACGCGCAGTTGCAGGTACGAGCCGACCGCCTCCGTGTGCGGCGTCTCGACGGGAGCCGTGGCGACGGCGGTCAGCGCGTACACCCCGCCCTCGGGCGCACGAACGCGGTACGCGGCGAACCAGCCGCTCCCGCCCGGCGCCTCCTTTGCCGTCAGCAGCGCCAGGTACCGACCCCGCGAGGCACGTCGGTCACGGGCCATCGGGATGTTCGTACGCATCGGGGACTCGCCCTGCACGGTGATGACCACCGGTGCCGCACCGCTTCCCACTCCCCCGGCCACCCGGCCCGCCCCCACCACGGACGCCCCCGCTGCCCCGAGTCCTGCCGCCATCGCCCTACGCCTGTCGAAGTCCATACGTCCAGCAGACGTGTTGAAGACCCGGCCGGGCGTCGTGCGTGAGGACCACCGGTCCCGGAGGTGCCTCTCGGGGCAGTCACCTAAGAGGTCGTTCTTCTCCAGGGTCATGCGAGGTCCTCGAGGAGAGGTATGGGTCCCGCCCGCCGGACCCCTGGCGGGCGATTGCGCGGTGTCGTACGTCATCACATGGCGGTAGCCCCTAGCTGGCGTGTCGAAGCGCTTCACATGATGATTCAAGTTAATGAGAATTCCCTGGCGAAACAAGAGGAATGACGGCAGCGCAGCCTGCTTCTCTCCAGGCATTGACACCACATCCGGGGCGATGGGAGCGTCGAAGCGCTTCACCAACCGGTGTCACTCCCTCCTCTTGAGGTGTGCTTCCCGGGGTGCAAGCGGTCCCGAAACATTCTGCGAAGACGTCGTACGACCTTGACCACAGCAACCACCGTGCCTGCCACTCCGGTTCGGCGGGCCGACCGGGAGCATCGCCCCAGCCGCGCCGGATTCCAGAAAGGACAGCGTCGTGTCCCGGAAGTCCAAGAAGAGAAGCGTCAGAGATGTACTGGTAGCCCTGCTGGCGGGGATCGCGCCGCTGATCGCGGCGCTCGTGCTGACCGGCGCCTCGGCCACCACCGCGAAAGCCGCGTCACTGACCGAAGTGACCAACTTCGGCAGCAATCCCGGAAACCTGCGGATGTACGTCTACAAGCCCGACAACGCTCCGGCACGCCCGGCGGTGGTGGTGGCATTGCACTACTGCACCGGCACGGGGCCCACCTTCTACTCCAACACGGAGTTCGCCCGCCTGGCCGACCAGCACGGGTTCATCGTCGTCTACCCGGACGCGAACGTCAGCGGGCAGTGCTTCGACGTCTCTTCGCCCCAGGCGCTCAAGCACGACGGGGGCAGTGACCCCACGAGCATCGCCTCGATGGTCCGATACACCGTGCAGAACCTGAACGCCGACGCCGACCGGGTCTACGTCACCGGCGCCTCGTCCGGCGCGATGACGACCAATGTCATGCTCGGCGCATACCCCGACCTGTTCAAGGCCGGTGCGGCGTTCATGGGCGTGCCGTTCGGCTGCTTCGCCACCACCGACGGCTCCGGCTGGAACAGCGCCTGCTCCACCGGCCAGATCACCAAGACCCCGCAGGAGTGGGGCGACCTCGTCCGGGGCGCCTACCCGGGGTACACCGGCCCCCGGCCGCGCATGCAGCTGTGGCACGGCACCGAGGACGAAGCGCTGGACTACGTGAACTTCGGTGAAGAGATCAAGCAGTGGACCAATGTGCTCGGGGTGAGCCAGACCCCGGTCTTCACCGACTCCCCGCAGTCCAACTGGACCCGCACCCGCTACGGCTCCACCGGCGCGCAGGCACCGGTCGAGGCGAACAGCTTCCAGGGTGTCGGGCACAGCCTGCCCGCCAGCGGTATGGCGGCCCGGGCCATCGCCTTCTTCGGACTCGACGGCTCCGGCGGGACCACCACAGGTCCGATCCGCGCCAGCGGTTCGGGCAAGTGCCTGGACGTGCCCGGCTTTTCGCAGACCAATGGCACCCAGACGCAGATCTGGGACTGCAACGGCCAGACGAACCAGACCTGGACCAGCACGTCGACCAAGCAGCTCACCGTCTACGGCGGTGCGAAGTGCCTCGACGCAGCCGGCACCGCGGCCGGCGCCAAGGTCGTGCTGTGGGACTGCAACGGCGGCACCAACCAGCAATGGAACGTCAACTCCAACGGCAGCATCACCAGCGTCCAGTCAGGCCTGTGCCTGGATGTGACCGGTGCCTCCACCGCCAACGGCGCAGCGGTCGCACTGTGGGACTGCAACGGCGGCAGCAACCAGCAGTGGCGCCTCGGCTGACACCACCGCCCAGGGCTGAGAGGGCTTCTCGTAACCCACACTCGGGTTTCGAGAAGCCCACCAAGCTCACAGCCCCGATACTGACCTCCTCCCCTGCCCGCGCCCCGCGGGCAGACGAGCGCCCCGTACCCAGACCTTTCGCGAACCGAATCCGCCGTGCCGCCGCCCCGGAGGCCGTTGGCCGTGTCACTCTCCGGGACGTCGTTTCGATGCGGCTTCGGGGGATCACCTGTCGACTGCCTGCATGAGTGATGTCGATGAGAAGTGGGCTCTGGCACAGATCTTGGGAAGCGGTCGCGGAGCGTCACCTGCGGCGGGCGATCGAGCGCGACGACGAGGCGATCGAGATGTGGAAGGCCGAAGTGTGGTCGCAGGTAGAAGGACTGCGGCGGATCTGGGCGCCCACATCTGCTTCGAGGACGAGGCAGGCCAGGGGTTGAGGCCGCCGAAGGGACACACCTGAACACCGCGCGGAGCCCGGCCGGTGGTGCGGGTACGCGGCCGCAACCGGGGACGGGTCAACATCGCCGGCGTGGCTGCTACCGCGCCGGACCGCCGCTCCCGGTTCTTCTTCAAGCTGCACATCCGGCACGGGCTCCGGGGCGAGCCGAAGGCGTTCTCCTGGCGGGACAACCTGAACGTGCATCCGGTGAAGGAGCTGGCCGACTTCGCCGCCGCCGACCTCCCGCACCTCACCCGCGTGATCAAGTGGAAGCTGAAGAAGATCCAGTCCCGACCCCACCTGCTCGACGGCTGTCTGCCGCCCACCGGTCTGACCTGAGCCGAAGCGCAGTAGATGTCACCACCGACAGCCGCCGACGTGCGGATCTGGAACCACAAGGCACGGCAGCTGTCACCGAATCGGCACGCTACTTGTCACCGACTGCGCAGGCGTGTCAGCGAGCGTCACCGTCACAGAACTCAGCCTCGACGGCTGCGTCCTCCAGTCGCTGCTCGCCCCAGTCACCGTTGCGGTTGATGGTCATGATGTGCCGGCCGTCCGCTGTGGCGAGTGTCCGGGTCGCGGACCCGGGGATCATGCCACCGTGGCCCCACGCCCAGCAGCCCTCCTTGAGCTGAAAACGCCTTATGCCGAGGCCGTAGACGTCGCTCGGACCGCCGTGCCCCTTGTCCCCGTCGACGGGGACCGCGTCCAGCAGCTGCCGTTGCTGGACGGGCTGCAGCAGCTCACCGGCCAGCAGCTCGGAGAGGAAGGTGTTCACGTCTCCGGTGGTCGAGATCATCTGCCCGGCGGAGAAGGCCACGGTGGGGCTGAACTCGGTGACGTCGCGCACCCGGGCCTGTGGCCCGTCCTCAAACAGGGTGGAGTAGTGCGTTGCGTGCGGTGAGGGCAGTTCGGGCGAGAGGCCAGGCACGCTCGTGCCAAGCAGGCCGAGCGGGTTGATGACGAGGCGCTCGACGGCTTGCCCGTAGGTACGGCCGGTGGCCCGTTCAATGACCATGCCGGCGAGGATGTAGTTGGTGTCGGAATAGTCCCACCGTCCGGGCTTGCCGGGCCTACTGCCCTGTTCGGGCTGGAACTTGGGCGGGTGGGCGAGCGCGATGTCCACCAGCTCTCGCGGGGACCACCTGACGTGGCGGTTCCGCTCGAACTCGTCCCCCGCATAGCGGGCGCGGAAGCCCTGGTCCATGTTGTAGTCGAAGATGCCGCTCGTGTGATTGAGCAGATGCCGCAGGGTGATGTTCTCTGGCCTGTAGCCCTTGCCGCGCACCACCCCGGGCAGCCAGTGCGCCACGCTGTCGTCCAACGACAGCTTCCCCTCGGCTTCCAGCTTGAGCAGCACTACGGCGGTGAAGGTCTTGGTCACGCTGGCGATACGGAACCTCTCATGAGCGCTCCGCGGCCGCCCGGAGGCCGTGTCCCCGGCACCGGCCCGGCCGTTCCACACCCCGTACGCGTCTCGCACCTGGACGATGACACCGGGGGTGCCCTGCGCGACGATCTCGTTCAGGACGGCCTGAGTCGGCGCGTGTGGGGCCTGGTGCGTCGGGTGTAATCGGGGCGCAGGTCGGTGGGGCGGGCCTGCCGGTGCGGCGGCAGCGGCGAGTGTTCCCAGGCCAACGGCGACAACGACGGCGACGGACAGACGTTGAGACGACTTCTGATGACTCATGGGAACAGCTCACCAATTGGTCGACCCTGACACCATCGGGAACCACCCGGAAACAGGTCAGGGACACGACCTAGGGGTGCGAGGTTTGCTGAATCAGAAGGCCGGACGGAGGGCGCTCCGGAACACAGCTCGTGCTTCCGGTGACAATAAGTGTGCAAGCGTGCCAGTGCGACATCTATCGTGCTTCGACTCATGACCATGGGTGATGACGCGATCAGACCGCCGGACTCCGCGAGTTCAACCCGAGTTACGGCAGGAACATCGTCGAGACCGGCACCGACTCCTTCCGCCTCGCCGAAACCCGAGCCCGCGATGAGCGGTACGACACGGAGATGACGTCCGCCGAGTGGTGTAGCCGGGCGAACGTCTGGAGAGCGCGGGTATCTGCTCCGGGCGTGCCCGCTTCGTCGGCCAGGGCTCGCGCCGCCTGCTGTCTGGTGTCTGCTGCCGTCCTGCTGTCAACGGCCGGACTGGGCTTGGCGACCGCGTCTCCGGCATCCGCCAACAGTTGCTATGTCAGGGCCGGTATAGGTGGCGACAAGGCCTGGGCGAAGGGCTTTTGCGGCGATTCCGACGACAAGATCTACCGCAAGTTGCAAGTTCGCCTGGAGCAACGCGCCGGACAGTTGGTGCCTGCCCTTTCATGGCGGACGGTCGTGGACCTCCAATCGACCCCCATTCGGCGTCCAGGTTCCAGGGCATGAAGGCCTGCTGACGGCCGCAACGAGGATGATCAACGCGCCGGGCGAGCAGACCGGGCGGAGCTTTGGTACTGCCCATGACTGGCCGACATTCCTCCGCCGGCCGATCACGAAGTGCCGTCGAAACTCACTTGCACGCGCTCTCGGCTCTCAGTTTGAGCTTCAAGCTCCGCGCCCGTGCGGAGGAGGCTGTCGTTGCGCCCTGGTGGACTGCCCGCCGTGGAAACCGAAGCGTTCTGGCGCACACTCGCCGCCGCCACGGGCAGTGACAAGCCGCTCGACGTCGCCGTCGTCGACCATCTGTCGGCCCTGCCCGCGGAAGAGATACCCGCCTTCGAATCCCGCATCTCCCGTCTGCTCCGGAAGGGGGAGCGATACCCCCGCAGCAGTCCGGAGAACTGCTCGACCGGCTGGTGAGCACATGCACACTGGGTCATGGCGGCAAAACCGGGAGACCGGCGGGGTGTTCTGGCAACTGCCCTGCCGCAGGCACTGCCACCTTCCGTCGTACCTGGCGGCCCGGGGCATAAGAATAGTGCGACTGTCTCAAGAGTGAGAGAACTTCACCTGGCAGGAACAACCAGTACTGTTTGTCCGTACCATCTGTACGCCGAGGTAACTTGCGGTACTGGCGGCGCCTCTGCCAGGCCGTTGATATCTCGCCCAGGAGGGACGTCACGTACATGTGGCACACCCCCGCAGGACGTTCATTCCCGAGGAAGGGACAGCCCCCGTGCCCGAGACAACAGCTCCCGCCACTGAACTGACATCGCAGTACATCGCCCAGGTGGCCAATGACCTCGAACGCAATGTGAAAGAGCAGGAACGCATCAGCGCAGAGATCGCGTCCTTGCAAGAGCAGCTTGCCGCGGTGCAGCACGATCACACCGTGCTGCTGAACGTGCAGCAGGCGCTCGGCGTCACCGCAGCACCGGCCCAGTCCATGGCAGAAGCCAAGAGCACCGCAGTACCCTCCCCCCGGCGGAAGACCGGCGCCGCGCGCGGCGGGAAGAGGGCCCAGAAGTCCACCACCGCACCGGAGAAGACAGCACCCACGAAGCCCGCGGTCAAGCCGGCGGATGCCGCAAAGGAAACCCAGCCCACGCTGGTCGAGCTCATTCGCCGCCATCTCCTGGAACTGAAGGAACCACGTTCGGCCGCGGAGATTTCTGCAGCTCTCGGCCAGGCCCACCCCGAGCGCCGGATCACGACCAAGGTCGTGCGGGTCACCCTTGAGGGGCTCGTGGCCAAGGCCCAGGCGGAGCGCACCAAGCAAGGAAGGTCCGTCTTCTACACCGCTCCCACCTCAAAACCGGCGGATGCACCTGAGGCCGAGGCGCAGTCCGCAGAGTCTGACGGCTAGAGCATCTGATCTAGGTAGTTGGTGTTCTGGGATGTTTTTGTGACTGCCGTCGTTGGCGGTCGTTGGATCAGGCGTGAGTGTTCGTCGCCCGTACCGCAGTGACGTGTCCGAGGCCCGCTGGGCCTTGATCGAACCGGTCCTCAACGCCTGGCGGGCGAGACGGACCGGCCCCGGCACAGCGGCCCGGGTGCACGACCTGCGAGAGATCGTCAACGCGATCTTCTATGTCAACCGCACCGGCATCCCGTGGGAGTACCTGCCGCACGACTTCCCTCCACACAAGACCGTCTACGACTACTACGCGAAGTGGGAAGCCGACGGCACCACCCAGCAGGTCCACGACCTGTTACGCGACAAGACCCGCCGATTACATGGCCGCCGTGCAGAGCCCACGGCGGCCGTGGTCGACGCGCAGAGCGTGAAGACCTCGGCAAACGTCGCCGAGAGCAGTCAGGGCATCGACACCGGCAAGAAGATCAAAGGACGTAAGCGGCACTTGATCACGGACACGCTGGGTCTGGTGCTGGCCGTCCTCGTCACCGCTGCGAACGTCCACGACACCACCGGCGGCAAGCTCCTGCTCGACGACCTGGCCGCGGCACATCCCAGCGTCACCAAGGTCTGGGCCGACGGCGGTTACCAGAACAGCATCTTCAACCACGGCGCCCGATTGGGCATCGACGTCGAGGTGGTGCAGCGACCGCGGACGAAGGGGTTCGAGCCGCTGCCAAAGCGGTGGGTGATCGAGCGGACCTTCGGCTGGCTGATGCAGCACCGCCGCCTGGCGCGGGACTACGAAGCCCTCCCGCAGAGATCCCGGACGATGATCCACTGGGCGATGGCTAACAAAATGTCCCGCGAGTTGACCGGGGAATCCGTACCAACCTGGCGAATCGAAACGGACATCCCACTCGCATCAGCGTGAACGCTGATCAGATGCTCTCTTAAGCCACAACCACGGGAAACGGTCTCGGGCGAAGCGGCGGGCACCGATGTCCTAGAAATGGGGCGCTGTAGTCAGGGGGTCTTCGTCGGCGCCCCAGACCGCTGAAACCGACAGCCCTGTGGGAGGAGCGTGAGCCCACGGTCGTCGCGGCGGGCATCACCGTGCACGGGTTGGACGTCGGCGTGTGGCCGGCCACGCAGAGACAGCACGACTCTGGCAGCGCCGCGTGGACGGTAGCGCGAGGAGCCACTGGGAGGCGATCCGCGTCATGCCGCTCCTGGCTGAGCAGGGAGACACCCGCGGAAGCCCCCGAGGCGGCTTCTGAGGCTACGCCGCGCCCGACGGGTGGGTGGTCGGCTTGGGCTTCCGACAGCCGGCGATGACCTGCCCGGGCTGCGCGAACGGCCAGCCAGTGGGCGGCAGCGGGAGCTACTGGCAGTGCGTGGCCGCGGCGACTCCGAGTCCAGGTGCGTGTGCTGCCTGCGCCAGGTGGAGCCTTCACAGGCCGAAGTGGGACGCCGGCGATGTGCCGTCGTTGAACAGCACGACCTCATACACCAGGCCCCGGGGACGTCTTGTCCCCGAGGCCCGTGGTGTGTCCGTAGGGTCACTGGCGCGCCCGCGGACCGCTGGAGCGGACTACGCGTAGAGCTTGATGCTGTTGATCGGCGTGATGTCGGCCACGCCGACGGTGTAGCTGTTGATGATCAGGCCGGTGCAGTTGGCACCGTTGTACCCGTAGCACAGCCGGGCCTTCGCGCCGGAGTGCTGGTTGTTGAAGACCCACTTCGTGCCGTACTGGTTGTTCAGGTTGTGAGCGCCGTACTGGTACCAGCGGTGGCTGGGCTGGCCGGCCTTCCAGTCGGCCTCATTCTGGTACATGCAGACATAGCCCAGCTTGCAGCCCGCGTAGTCCCCCTGCCGCACCCCCAGTTCACCGGCCTGTGCGGTCGCGGCGGTGGCGGCGAGAGTGCCCGTAGCCAGGGCCAGGGCCACGGCGGTCCGCTTGATCTTCTTGAGCATCGTTTCCCCCTTGATGGACGAGTGCGCGGCGGCGAGGTGTCGCTCTCCCGCGTCCCGGTTGCCTGTGCAGCATCCTCACAAGCGGTCCCATGTTGCGTGAACCTCGCATGTGCGAGGTTGACGCGTCCGCCCCGCGGCAGCCATTGCCGTCGCATGCGATACCGGTGATCGCCTCGCCATCTCTCGCCATGTAACGAGCTCGTGCATGGTCGACGGTGAGGCGTCGAGGACGTCGGCCGGGCCCGGTGGGTGTACCCGGGTGTCGGTAAGCACTGCTTTGGGCTCCACCACCCGGAACTGAAGTGGCTCCAGGCGTAAGAAGTTGATCTGGCTCCACTCTGCGCTCATGGCGCCGCATGGATCTTGGACGGCGGGATAGGGTCCGGTGGGAGGTGCGAGGGAAATGAGTTTCCGGTTGGCGGCGTACGCCGTGTGCATCGAGGGCGGGCGGGTACTGCTCGCCCATCACGCGTCGGACAACTGGACTCTTCCGGGCGGCAGGGTCGAGCACGCGGAGGATCCGTTTGACACGGTGGTCCGGGAGGTTGCTGAGGAGACCGGCTGCTCCGCGGTGGTCGAGCGCCTGCTGGGCGTGGATTCCAGGGTGATCCCCGCAGCCGTCGCGCGTGCGGGAATCGAGCACCAGAATGTCGGTGTCTTCTACCAGGTCCGTATCACTGGCGGCCGGCTCCGGCCGGAGCCGAACGGCGAAACCGTCGAGTCGGTCTGGACTCCGATTCCCGATGTCGTTCGTCTGCGCCGGTCATCGCTGGTTGATGTCGGCCTCGCCCTGGCTCAGACGCTTCCGGTGACCGGCCACGTCGCTGCCGTTCCGGTCGGCGGCCTGATCCAGCACTGAGGCGCGCCGGCTGCTCCGCAGGCGGTGCCGTTCGCCAGTGGATCAGTCGGCAGGTCCGCGACGTGCCCTCTTTGGAGTGAATGCACAGGTCCGCCCGGCGACGGCAGGGTTTGTGCGTCGATCACGGTCATGTCGGAGACCGTGGTGCTTGATCACGGTCGTGTCGGAGGCCGGGATGGGTTTGTCGCGGGCGGAGTCGAGGTCCTGCTACTGCACCGGCGGATGCCCGCGTGCACCGGCGGATACCCGCGGCCGCTGTCGAACAGGGGATGGCCGCCGCGGTCCGGGCGGGCGCCACCACCGCCGACGTGGTGGCTGTCGAGGCCCGCAGAGCCGCCGCGCCGGCCCCGCCACCACCTGAGGACCAGGACGACGAGGGCGAGCAACCGCCCTGGGCCGAACCCAGCGGCGTGGTGTCACTGACGGCCCGCCGGGCCCAGCTGCCCGAGGACAAACGGCCGCTGCCGACTGTTGCCCACTACGACCAGCTCGTGACACGTCAACCGCAAGGCACCGTATGAACACGACCGATACCACGGCCGCCCAGGTCCCTTCGCCCCGCCGGGACATGGGACCGGAGGAAGCCGTGGACACGGCCATCGACGAAGCCTGCCGGGCCTGCACCTGCCGACGATCCGCCGCCGGATCCAGGAGACGGCCGCCGACGCCATGCGCCAGCGGTCCAGCTACAAGGACTTCCTCGCCGACCTGCTGGAAACCGAGTGCGCCGAACGCGACGAACGGCGCAAGCAGCGGCTGGTCAGGGACGCCAACTTCCCCCTCGCCGTGGGCGACGGCCGCGCCGCGAAGTCCCACCTGCTGATCGGGATCGGCACGGCCATGGATGAGGCCGGACTCAAGGTCCGCCACACAACCACGGTCGACCTTGTCAACGCACTCGCGGAAGCGCCGACGAAAAGAAGCTCACCCGCCTCATCGCCCGCTACGGCCGCGTTGACCTGCTCTGTCTTGACGAGTTCGGCTGTCTCGACCTGTACAAGGCCGGCGCCAAACTGCTGTTCCAGATCTTCACCGTACTGCTGTTCCAGATCTTCACCGAGCGGGAAGAACGGCGGGCCATCGCGATCGTCTCGAACGCTCCGTTCTCGGAGTGGAAGCAGACCTTCACCGATCCCCGTCTCTGCACGGCGATCGTGGACCGGGTCACGTTCAACGCGCACATCGTCGAGACCGGCACCCAGTCCTACCGTTTCGCGCAGACCCAGCGGAAGCGCCGTCGCTGACCTGCACCGACAACTGCGGCCGGCGTCCCATGCGGGAGACCGGCCGCAGTCGTTTCGGGCCCCGGCCGTCAAGTCCCAGTGCCGGCCGCAGCACCGCCCGTTCTCGTCCAACCGCCGCGGCCACCGGGAGGTCCGCGGCTTGAGTCGAACCGGGTCGGCAACCCTCCACGCACCTGTCGGGGATGCGCTGACGGAGGTCCACCGAGGCTTCAAAACTACCGCCAACACCCCCTACCCGGGCCAGCGGAACCACCCGAACAAAGTGGGGCCAAATCACCTTGCTACAGGGGCGTGAATCACACCAATACACGCGCCCCCACTCCGGCAGTGGAGCCGAAACAACTCCGTGCACCGGAGCCGAAGCAAGTGCTTACAGACACCCGGGTGACGGACGACTCCTCAGCAGATGAAGTTCTTCCAGAAGGTGACGGATGCCTGCGGGTTCCAGGGAGTGCCTTCATCGACGTCCCGGAACTCGTGATCGATGTAGTCGGCCAAGTCGTGGCCGTAGCAGATGATGTCGGTGCCCCACACCGAGAGAACCGGGTGTCCGTAGGTGTCTCGTCCGGCAGGAACGAACCGGTGCGCGTACACGGGAACCAGTTGCGGAACCTCCGCAAGTTTCTGCTCGGCCACCTTCATGGCAGTTGGCTCGTCGCCCGGGCGCGGCCCCCAGGCCCGCTCCCACCATCCATTTTCTTTCGCGTTCAACACGCCCTGAACGGGCCACTCAAGGCGGTGACGAAGATCTTCGGGGTCACCGTTACGCCAGTCTGGCCACGGCTGGTCCCAGGTTGCGCCTTCTTCAGGCGGCGAAGCGACAGGCAGGCCGGCAGCCAGGAAGGCTCGGTGGTCGGCGGAGAACTCGAAGCCGAACGCGGCCTCTATGCGCGTGAACTCGGCATCGCTCAACCCTGGGGCTATCTCGCAGCAGTCAGCCAGCGCGAGGCGATGCGCTGCTTCAGTGCCCAGCCGAACCCCGTCACTGCCGATCACACCGACACCGTACACACCGTCTGCGATCCGGCCTTGATCTTTGCGGGGCAGTCCCTGGCGGTCGTCGGGTATCCAGTGCGAGTGATCTCGGGTCGCGCCGGCATGAGAGGGCTCCAGGGCTGCACCCGCCCTGTGTGCAGACGACGGGGATGAAGTCGGGTGCCTCGTCGGCTTTCACGGGGCGTGGATGATGCAGTGAGTAAGCGATGGCGTCGCAGACCAGGAGGAGCAGAAGCCGGCCGGCGCCCGCAGGGGGCGGAAGCCGTAGCCCACAGTCGTGTCCTGAAGGTGGCCCCAGAAACGGGCGTACCAGGGCAGCGCCCGGCGATGGCGGCGGAGTCTGGCCAGTTGGACGGTGCACGCGGCGCGGCCGTCGCCCACGGCGCGGTATGCGGCGGCCAGCTGTTCGTAGGCGAACGGGAGATGGCCGTCGGCCTCCCGCTCCAGCAGTGGCAGGGTTCTGTTCGGCGGGGAGACGTGGGGCGAGCGTGCCATGGCTGAGGCCGTCGATCCTGACGTGTGCGGGCCATACGTCGGGCCGGGCGTGCAGGAAGTCGAGCTGAGCGCCGTAGATCCACGGCGCCCTCGAGCGGGGCTGTCTCATGCAGTCACAGCTCGCCAACAGTGCAGTTGTCCGCGCTCAGGGCCCCTCCCTCGGGGGTGGGCACCAGGGCGTGGGCGGGGTTGAGATGGCGAGGGACTCTGGCCCCGCTCACGAAGATCTGGCCTTGGGCACGCAGCCGCACGGCGTTCAGGTCGGTGCCGACCGACAGCGGCTTCTTCCCTGTCGCCGGAGTCACCGGAGCGCGCATACTGCGAGGTGTGACGACTTATGACCGCATTGGTGCGTCCTACGCCGACACACGGCGGCCGGACCCCCGGATCGCTGCCAGGATCCGTCGGGCCCTCGGTGGTGCCGCCACCGTGATCAATGTGGGAGCCGGCAGCGGCTCTTACGAGCCGTCAGAGACCGTGTGGGCTGTGGAGCCCAGTGCGGTGATGATCGCTCAGCGTCCGGCTGGGGCTGCGCGGGTTCTTCAGGCGTCGGCGGAGTCGGTTCCCCTGGCCGATGACTCGGCCGATGCGGTGATGGCCCTGCTGACCGTGCACCACTGGGGCGACTTGGAGGCCGGCATCGGGGAGTTACGCCGCCTCGCCCGGCAGCGGGTTGTCATCTTCACGTTCGACCCCGACATCAATCACCGGTTCTGGCTGCTGGAGGAGTACCTTCCGCAGGCCGCCGTGTTCGACGGCACACGAGCAGTCGCGGTGGACCGGCTGGTGGGCCTGTTGGGAGGGGCCCGCGTCGAGACGGTCCCTGTCCCGCACGACTGCACCGACGGATTCCTGGCCGCGTTCTGGCGCCGGCCCGAGGCGTACCTCGATCCGCAGGTGCGGGCCGCTATCTCGTTGTTCGCCCAGATCGGCGACGACGTCGTCCGCCCTGGCCTGGCCAGGCTGGAGGAGGACCTGTCCTGCGGCCGGTGGCATGACCGTCACGCCGGCCTGCTTGAGCGCGACGTGCTCGATGTCGGTTACCGGCTTCTTGTCGCTGATCCGTAGAAGCGGGTGAGCCGATCGCCCGGTGCCCGCCCTTCCCTCCTCCTCACCGCAGCCTTCTGCGGGCACGCCACGGCACAACCCGGTGCGCGAGGCGGTGAAGCGGCCGGGCGGCGGGCACGGGCCGAACCGGGGAGCTGGGTAAAGTCGCTTCTCGCACAATCATCCGATCATGCGTTTTCCGTACGGGGGGCCGTCGCATGTCCGCACCGAAATTCTCGCTGAGCCGCAGAGCGGCCCTCACCGCTATCGCCGGCGCCGCGGCAGGCAGCGCCCTGCCGCCCGCCATGACGCCGGCCGCGGGCGCCACCGTCCCGGCCGAACTCCCGGCAGCAACGGCCGCGACGGTGTCGTCGACGTCGGCAGAGTCCGCCGCCCGGCCACCGGGTTTCCGGGTCCCCGTGCTGATCGACCCGGCCGACCCCTGGCACTACGCCCCGCACCCGGCCGGCCCGCTGACCACCCGTACGATCACCGGCGGCCTGGAGGTCTCGGACGGCACTGGCGTGATCGCGACGCTGACCACAGGAGCGCGGACGGTGACGCTGAGGGGAGCGCGGCGCTGGTTCACCGAACAGAAGAAGGCGGTCCACGACGCGTTCGTCCGGACCCCGCCCACCGGCGGCTGGGGTATGTCGCCCGGCGGCGGGACCTGGTCCCATCACAATGGCGCCGACGCGGACTACTTCGTCGAGAGCGGCAGGGCCGCCATCACGCTTTCCGCCGGCAAGAGCCGCTATTCCCTGCTTCCCGATCATGGCATCGGCGACATCTACGCCGCCGCCCGGTTCTCCTTCGACAAGCTGCCCGTCGGCGCGCCCGTCTCCCTCGGCCTCGTCTTCGGCGCCAGGGACGTCAACAACCACTACCGGGCGCGGCTCGTCGTCACCCCCGCGGGAGACGTCCAGCTCGTCCTCGAGAAGGAAATCGACGATGCGCCGACCACCTTGAGCGCGGCTGTCACGGTCGGCGCCGGCTTCAAGGCGTTCGACCACTGGTGGGTCCGGGTCGAGAAGGCAGGAGACATCCTGCGCGCCCGAGCCTGGAAACATCTCACGACAGGCACGGACGACGAGCCCACTGTGTGGCACCACAGTGTGCGCGACCCGGAGAAGGCCCCGGACGCTGTCTTCCGCTCGGGCACGGCCGGGGTCCGGGGCCTCGCCTCGACCGGCGCCACGGTCCTCCCGCAGGCTAGGGTCTACGACTTCAGCATTGAGGCGGCGACCTGGACCGACCCGCCGGTCGTCACCCATGACACATGGGTACGGGTCCTGCCGGAGCCCTTCGACGGCACGTGGACAGCCGCTGTGGAGCAGCGAATCCGCGCGTGGGCGGGCGACACGTCGCCCGACGCCCTCACCTACTCCTCGATGTACCGGCCGTACGCACCCGCCGTCACCTACCCCGCCCACCAGAACGCACAGGTACTCGGCGAATCCGGATACAGCAAACCGCTGCCTTCGGGACTGCGCGAGGTAGGCGCAGACTTCCACGAGTACATGGGACTCACCTGGGCATTCGACAGTGGCGAGAACGTCACCCAGGCCCCGGATCCGAAGTGGCTGAAGAACCTCGACTGCTCAGGCTTCGTCCGCATGGTCTACGGCTACCACCTCGGCGTCCCCATGAGCCTCGCGGAGGACTCGGTGGAGCGCAGGTACCTGCCGCGCAGATCGGAGTGGCAGGCCGCTTCCAGTCCTGGCATCGTCGTCGCCCAGGCCACCGACGCGCCGCCCAGCCTCGACACATTGCGGATCGGTGACGTGCTGTTCTGGAACGACCCCGACGACGGTGCCGTCTCCCACACCGGCATCTACATGGGCCTGGACCAGCACGGCAAACGCCGCTTCGTCTCCAGCCGCAAGACCCCCAACGGCCCCACCATGGCCGACCTCGGCGGCAAGTCGATCATCGACGGTACGGCAAGCGACCTCTACACGGACAAGCTGCGGGTGATCCGCCGCCTCTGACCACCCGCGAACCCGCTCCCCGCATACCCCCGACCGATGCCGGTCGCGCTGTTCGCGCCCCGGTCCGCGTGGTGACAGCCGGGCCAGGGGGTGCGCCTATGTGTTGCGCCGCTTCCGGCTGAGGCCGACATAGATGGCCTTGACCGTCGTATCGATGAAGCGGTCGTGTGCGGCCCATGCGGTGTCCTGCGCTGCGGTGAGCTCTTCGATGCTCGTTGCGGCATCGACCATGTTTTCGGTGGCGACAACCATCGTCTGGGCGGTGGCGTGGACCGTCGGGTCGGGCACGAGGAGCCGCAGCGCAGCCAGGGGGCGAGTCTGGTCATGTCGATGACGAGCTGTGGGCGGTGATCGAGCCGCTGTTGCCTCAGGTCGCGCGTCGGCCCCGGCATCCAGGGCGGAAGCGGCATCCGGACCGTCTGGTGTTCCGGGGCATCCTGTTCGTGCTGCATACCGGGATCGTCTGGGAACACCTGCCGCAGGAGCTCGGATTCGGCTCCGGGATGACGTGCTGGCGCCGCTTGGCCGAGTGGACCCGGGCCGGCGTGTGGCCCCGACTACATGAGGTTCTCCTCGCCAAGCTCCGCAGCGCGAATGCTCTGGACTTTTCCCGTGCGGCGGTCGACGGCTCCCACATCCGGGCGTTAAAAGGGGAGCCAGGACGGGACGAAGCCCTGTTGACCGGGGTAAGACGGGCAGCAAACACCACTTGATCACCGACGCCACCGGCATCCCGCTCGCCGCCACCCTGACCGGCGCGAACCGCAATGACGTCACCCAGCTCATCCCGCTTCTCGAAGCCGTGCCGCCCGTGCGGGGCAACCGCGGCCGGCCCCGGCGCCGTCCCGACGTCGTACTCGGCGACCGTGGCTACGATCACGACAAGTACCGCCGCCTCGTGTGGGACCGCGGCGCAAAACC
>NZ_JAGMUL010000120.1:288257-295522 GCF_019049285.1 Streptomyces sp. AC550_RSS872 | reverse complement strand
CGGAGCCACCTTCGCCGAGCCGAACCACCCGTACACCGCCCAACTCCTCGCGTCCGTACCGGGCGACCCGAGGTTCCGCCTCGACGACGAGCCCGCCACGACGTGAGGTCCTCCATCACCAATCGGGTTCCAGATGCTCGATTCCATCGTCTCTACGCTTGAATCGAGCATACGGATCCGGCATTGTGCTTAAAACAAGCGCAAGGCCTGCCATTCGCGCAGGGGAGAGGTGCTGCATGGACGACATCGACCGGGCCATCCTGCGGGAGTTGCAGGTCGACGGCCGGATCCCCTACGCCGATCTGGGGCCGAAGGTGGGGTTGTCACCCTCGGCCGCGAGGCTCCGGCTGCAGCGGCTGATCGACGCCAAGGCGGTCCAGGTCGTGGGAGTGACCGACCCGATGACCATGGGCCAGCAGACGATGGCACTCCTGGGCCTGCGCATCGACGGCGATTCCAGGGCGGTCGCGGATGAACTGTCCCGGCACGACGAAGTCGTGTACACCGTCCTGACGGCCGGTGGCTTCGACCTGTTCGCGGAGGTGGTGTGCCCTCAGCCTCGGGATCTTCTGGACTTCATCAACGACGTCGTGCGGCCCGTCGAGGGTGTCGTATCCGTGGCGAATTTCCCCTACTTCGCGATTCACACGCACCGCTTCTTGTGGCACGTCGACTGAGGCATCCGAGCGTCCGAGCCTTGTTCGCCCGCACCAGCCGAGGAACCTGCATGCTGCCCGACGAGTACCGCACGATCGACTTCTTCACCGAGGACGCCCTTCCCGCACCCCGCACGACAGCGGCCGAAGCCGAACTCATCGCTGCCGAACACCTCGGCATCACTGCCCGTGCGCAGGCGCTGGGCAGCCAGCAGGATGCCAACTTCCTGCTGCACGCCGACGACGGGACGCCCGCTGCGATTCTGAAGATCGCCAACCCCGCCTTCGGCATGGTGGAGATCGAAGCCCAGGACGCGGCAGCCGACCTGATCGCCTCAGCCTGCCCGGAACTGCGCGTCGCCACGGTCCTGCGCCGCCCTGACGGCTCCCCGCGGCGCACGACCGTGGACACCGAGAACGGTCCGGCCGCCGCGCGCCTGCTGCGCCACCTGCCCGGCGGCACGCTCTCGGGACCACGGCACCTGTCACCCGGCACCGTGGCGGGCATGGGCACGATCGTCGGAAAGGTCAGCACCGCCCTGCGCGACTTCCGGCACCCGGGCCTCGACCGCGTGCTCCAGTGGGACCCGCAGCACGCCGATCGCGTCGTCGCCAAGCTCGCCGGGCACATCGACGAACCCGACCGGCGCACCGCCGTCCGGACGGCGACCGACGAGGCCTGGGCACATGTCCAGGGGCTCGCTGCCGCGCTGCCGTCGCAGGCCGTGCACCTGGACCTCACCGACGACAATCTGATCCGCTGTCCCGACAGCCGTCCGCCCATGCCGGACGGGGTCATCGACTTCGGTGACGTGACCACGAGCTGGGCGGTCGGCGAACTCGCCGTTTCACTGTCCTCGATGCTCCACCACGACGGCATCGAGCCTCACCACGTGCTGCCGGCCGTCCGCGCCTTCCACGCCGTTCGGCCGCTCTCCTCCGAGGAAGCCGATGCGGTGTGGCCGCTCGTGGTCCTGCGCGCCGCCGTCCTGGTGGCCAGCGGGCGGCATCAGGCCGACGTCGACGAGGACAACGCCTACGCCAAGGCCGCGCTCGACCGCGAATGGCGCATATTCGAACAGGCCACCTGGCTGCCCCTGCCGGTGATGACCCGCCTCATCAGGGACGCGACCGGCATGGCCGACGTGCCTGCCCGGACCGCGCAGGCCGATGCCCCGGTGCGCCCTCTCCTGCGGGACCTCGTCGCCGACGACATCACCCTCCTCGACCTGTCCACCGACGCCGATTCCATGGACCACGGTGCCTGGACGGACGCCGGCACCGAGGCCGGGCTGGTCGCCTCCGCGCTCGCGGACGGAGCGGCCGCCGTCGCCACCCGATACGCCCAGGCGCGACTCGCTCGGACACCGGCGCTGTCGGCGGTGTCCACCGCCACGGTGCCCACCGGAATCGACCTCTGGCTCGGCCGGGACGCCGTGGTGCAGGCGCCCGCCGCGGGGAAGGTCCTCGCCGCGGCGCCGGGCCACGTGGAACTCACCTACGGCGCGCAGGTGCTGTCGCTGTCCTTCCCCCGCGAGGTCCGGCCCGTGGTCACCACCGGTGCGACGGTGCGGGCGGGCGAGGACATCACCCACCTCGGCTCCGGTGCCTCGGTCCACGTCGCGCTGCGCGACGCCGACGGCCCCGCCGCCCCGCGCCTGGTCCGTCCCGAGTACGCCGCCGGCTGGCTGGCGCTCACCGCCGACGCCGCCCCGCTCCTCGGCCTGGCGGCCGACTCCGGTCGTACGCGCGAGAGGGACCTGCTCGACCGGCGTGACGCCGCGTTCGCCACAGTGCAGGAGCACTACTACGCCAACCCTCCGCGTATCGAACGTGGTTGGCGCCACCATCTGCTGTCCACCGACGGCCGGTCGTACCTCGACATCGTCAACAACGTCACCCCACTCGGCCACGCCCACCCCCGCGTCGAACAGGCGGTCTCCCGGCAGTTGCGGCGGCTCAACACCAACTCGCGCTTCCACTACGCCTCCGTGGTGGAGTTCACCGAGCGCCTCGCCGCTCGCCTCCCCGACCCTCTGGACACGGTGTTCCTCGTCAACTCCGGTTCGGAAGCGGTGGATCTGGGCCTTCGCCTGGCCATCGGGGCCTCCGGCCGACCCGACGTCGTCGCGCTGCGCGAGGCGTACCACGGCTGGACGTACGCCTCCGACGCGGTCTCCACCTCGCTCCAGGACAACCCGAACGCCCTGGCCACCCGCCCGAGTTGGGTGCACACCGTGGACTCGCCCAACTCCTACCGCGGCCGCCACCGCGGGCCGGATGCCGTGCGCTACGCACCCGAGGCCGTGGCGGTGATCGACGAACTGGCCGCTGCCGGCCGCCCGGCGGGAGCGTTCATCGGCGAGACCTTCTACGGCAACGCCGGAGGAGTCGCCCTTCCCGACGGCTATCTCGCCCAGCTGTACGCGGCGGTACGGCGGCACGGCGGCCTGGCCGTCGCCGACGAGGTCCAGGTCGGATACGGCCGCCTGGGACACTGGTTCTGGGGCTTCGAGCAGCAGCGGGTCGTCCCCGACATCGTCTGTGTCGCCAAGGCCATGGGCAACGGGCACCCCCTCGGCGCCGTCATCACGTCAAAGGCGGTCGCGGACCGGTACCGCGACCAGGGCTACTTCTTCTCCTCCACCGGCGGCAGCCCCGTCTCCAGCATCGTGGGCCTCACCGTTCTGGACACCCTGCGGGACGAAGACCTCCAAGGCAACGCGGTGCGCGTCGGCGGCCATCTGAAAAGCCGGCTCCAGGCACTGGCCGACCGCTACGGCATCATCGGCGCCGTCCACGGCTCGGGCCTCTACCTCGGCCTCGAACTCGTCCGGGACCGCGCCCACCTGGAACCCGCCACAGAAGAGACCGCCGAACTCTGCGACCGCATGCTCGACCTCGGCGTGATCGTCCAGCCCACCGGGGACCACCTCAACATCCTCAAGATCAAGCCACCGCTGTGCATCGACACCACCGCAGCCGACTTCTTCGCCGACATGCTCGACCTGGCCCTCACCCAACTCGGCCACTCCCGCTGACGCCGCACCTCCCAAGGCCCGGGCCCCGCGTAAACCCCCTACGCACGGGTCTCCCCGTCGCCGCTGGGGCAGACGTACCCTCGCGCCCGCAGCCTGACCAACCCGCTCACGGGTGGGTGACGGCGACGACCGTAAGCCAGGAAGCATGTGGATTACAGGGCCGCTGCGGCGCCGCGGAGGTGCTTGGCGGCCAGCCCGAGGGACTCGCCCAGGGGAGTGGCTGCCCCGCTGGGCGTCGTACAGGTCATCGAGCTGTTCCATCACCCTGATGACAACCCGCCGGCCGGGATCGAACTGCCTCCAGTCAGGACGATCGAAGCAGAGTTCAGTCAGGCCGCCGAGGACTTCGTGCGGCCCGAGGGGTTCCAGCTCCGAGGTTCCGGCCAGCCGGTAGATGAAGTCACCCGCGTCCCGCCACCCGTAGATTGATGGGGTGTGGAACCCTGCGCGCTGGTGCTGCTGGGGTCACGAAGGGCAAGTAATTCACGCTGTAGACGGAGAGGGTGTTCGGCAGCTCGCGTACTCGCTGCCACAGGACCAGCGTGAGGTGCAGGTCGAGAGCGAGCGCCTGGTAGTCGGTGATCGCTTTCACGCCTGCCCATTGATCACGTGCCGCGAACCCGTAGGTCAAGAACCCCTTCCATGGGGACTTTCCAAGGACTTTCCCCCTGCGGACTCGTAGGGCCTGGCAGGTATCGTGGCAGTTGTCCTGACGGAGGTTGGCGGACACCGATAAAGACAATGTCAACCGTCAGGTTCGACTGAGCTTCCTGGGCTGAGCAAGAACGCATTGTCGCGGAGGCTGGTGAGGTCCGTAAATCCGTTTGCCGGAGCATCAGCATCTTCGGTCGAATGGCGCCATGATTGCTCATGACGGTCACGCGGACCATGTGGAGCAGAACCGACGCTATTGGGATGACGAGGCGGCTGCGTGGCATGAGCCGCTCGCCCGCGATCACTGGTTACAGGCGGAACCGAGTTGGGGCTTGTGGGCCACCCCTGAGTCGGAGGTCTCCGTACTCCCCGACGACATAGGCGGGATGCGCACCATCGAGCTGGGCTGCGGTACCGCCTATGTTTCCGCTTGGCTGGCCAGAGCGGGGGCGCATCCGATCGGGATCGACCTCTCGGAGAAGCAGCTCGCCACCGCACGCGCGATGCAGGCGGAGTTCGGCATCGACTTCCCTCTTGTCCTGGGCAAGGCCGAGGCGGTGCCCTACGACGACAACACCTTCGACTTGGCGATCAGCGAGTACGGCGCCTCGTTGTGGTGCGACCCCTATCAGTGGATCCCGGAGGCGGCCCGGCTTCTCGTTCCTGGAGGCCGGCTGGTGTTCATGCGCTACTCACCGCTGTTCGCCCTCTGCGTACAGCCGGAAGGGTCGGCATCCACCACTCTGTCCCGCCCACAGTTCGGCCTGACTCGGCTGGACTGGGGGAACCACGTGCAGTTCATCCTGCCGCACGGCGAGATGCTCCGTCTGCTCCGGTCCTCCGGCTTCGTCGTAGAAGACCTGATTGAGGTCCAGGCGCCCCGGCCCACAGACCGGGACTACGCAGAAATCTCCGCTGACTGGGCTCAGCAATGGCCCAGCGAGGAAATCTGGAAAGCTCGGCTGACAGGCTGACAGGCTGACAGGCTGACAGGCCGTCGAGGCCAGGCGCGGTGGGCTAGGGAGACGTGGTCCAGCGCGGTGCTGTTTCGGCCCAGGCGGTGTCCCAGGCGGCGAGGTTGTGGCGCTGGATGACGCGGCCGGCGGTGCCGTAGGCGGCGGCCGCGGCGGCATGGACGCCGAGGGCGGCGATGATGGCCGAGCCCATGGCGTGGTTGCGGACCTGGCCGGGCGTCAGGGGCGGGTCGGTGATCTTTCCGTCGGTGTCGGCCCATACGCGGATGGTGCTGCCCTTGGGCAGGGCGGGCTGGACATCGGCCTCGGCGGTGTGGGTGCCTGCGTCGAGGCCGGTGAAGCGGACCTCGGTGGGTAACGGGTCTTCCTCGCTTCGGCGGAGCCGGGTTCGGGGTGGCGCGGGGCGTCCTCGACGAGGACGGCTGTGGTGTGGTGGCGTGTCGCGGCCTGGTGCTGTGCGTTACGGGCGTAGTGGCGGTGGGCCGCGTCGCCGACCAGGAACATCGCGAGAGGAGTGCCCGCCGACACCGCCAGTGCCAGACCGAGGCCGATCCACGCCTGGGCCAGGTCGCTGCGGCGGCGCAGGGGGTCGCGCCGCAGGCGCCAGAACATGACCCGTGGCAGCTCCTGCGGAGGCGGCGACGGGGGTGTACGGCCAGGCATGGGTCCTCCCTTCGGCGGTGGACGCAGCGGATGCGCGGTGCCGACCGGATATGGGGACGGGTCGGGGCGGGACCGGGCGCGATCCAGGGGCGACGTCCGAGTGATCGTGCCGGCGTCGCTGGCCCGCCCGCCCTTCTGCGCTGACGGGGCACCGTTACAGCCGGCCTGATCCGCCGGACAGGCCTTGGTCGGGACGGGCAGCGTGCGGTAGGGGTGCCCAGGTCGAGGGGTGGACGTGGGCGGACTGGAGGAGCTGGGCGGCGCCACGGACGGCCGCGGTGTGCGGGGCCGGGACCACACGCAGCGGTGCGTGCAAACGGCCGGTGAGGTGACAGGGGATCTCGGGACCCAGCGCACCGCCACCGGCCAGGAGGATGCCGTGGAGCAGGGCGTCGACGGTGAGCGAGGTGCGGTCCTCGCGGGAGCATCTCGGTCAGCATCACGACCACCGCCTCGACGAGTTGCTCCGCCGACGTCGTGTCGTCCAGGTCGCTCGTGCCGACGGCCGTGTGGTGGGTGTCCGTCACGGCGTCGCTCAGGAGCACCGCCTCGGTGAGGTGGGCGCCGATGTCCACCACCGGCAGCGGACGGGACAGGTCCGCGCCGGCGGACACGGCGACACTCCGGACGCTCGGCACGGTCAGCACACCGCACGGCTCCAGCACCTCCACGGCGGCACGCGCATGGGCGCGCTGGGCGACGCCGTCCAGGACGGGAGTGGTGATCCGAGCGCAGCCTGGGCGTCGACGATGGTCCCGCGCTGGATGGGGTGGACCGCACCGGTCCCGGGGGAGGCGACGGTGGGCACGTCGACGACCACGCCCTGGCCGGCGATCCAGGCGCGGGTGCGGGCGCTGCCCATGTCCAGCGCGACGCCGCAGCAGCGGCGGCACATGGGCCAGGGCCGGTGCCCGGCGACGGCGGTGCGCCGCAGGGAGGTTCCGGTGAAAGGAGCTGCGCCAAGGTGCGCTGATCGCGCTCGCCGTGGCCCTCGGGGCGCAGCTCGTCTACCTCACCGTGCGGTTCCGCTGGGTCTTCGGCGCCGCCGCGGTCGTGGCCCTCGCCCAGGACGTGGTGATCCTGCTCGGCGTCTTCGCCTGGCTGGGCAAGCCCGTCGACGGAGTGTTCCTGGCAGCCCTGCTCACGGTGGTCGGGCTACTTGGTCAACGACTCCGTGGTGCTCTTCGACCGCGTCAGGGAACTGGCCCGCAGGACCTCCCGGGCACGGTTCCCCGGCGTCGTGAACCAGGCGATCCTCCAGACGCTGCCCCGCACCG